>CP006913.1 GCA_000503875.1 candidate division SR1 bacterium RAAC1_SR1_1 | reverse complement strand
TAACAAAAAAGCGCCCGATATTGGGCGCTTTTTCTATAATTAGTGAAGATTGATTTATACAGTTTCTCCTGTTTCTGTATTTACAGTAACTTCATCTCCTTCATTTTTATGTAATGGAACCATTAGTTCTAGGCCAGTTTCTAGAGTAGCTGGTTTTTTACCAGCTTGAGCTCTATCTCCTTTTACTCCAGGAACGGTTGATTTGATTTTGTACGTTACCGTAGCAGGAAGGATAACATTGAGGACATTGCCCTTATACACCATCAAAAATAAATCCATATTTTCTTTGAGGTAAAGTACTACATCTTCGAGAGAATCCTTGCTCAAATCATGCATTTCTCCGCTATCATTTTCCATAAATGAATAACTATCTCCAGAATTATAGAGATATACAGCGTTCTTTGTAATAACATCAGCCTTATCCAAAACAGTTCATGATTTAAATGGTTTGCTTTGCACACCTCCTGTTACAAGATTTTTCACTTTGAGTGTATAAGAACCTTGTCTTTGTTGGCATTGCATAAACGAAACATCAATTGTTCTAAAAAGATCCCCATCTATTTCTAAAATACTTCCTTTTTTTATTTCAGATACATCTAGTTTTGTGCCCATTACATTAATTTATAATTTAAAATGTATTATTTCTTTCTATCATAAAACATATGAAGTAATTCTTTTGTCAAAGGAACATTAACTAACAACGTGAGAACCAACGTTACCAACATCATAAATCAGAATCCTTTAAACATATTTGTTCCCATAGTAAACAATAGTAATGCAATCAATCATGTACTCAATTGACCGTCTCTAATTGCTGATCGACTTCTTTCTTTTGCGGAATCAATTGATCATTCCATAGATTTTCCTGATTTTAATTCTTCTCTAAGTCTTTCATAAATCAAGATATTTGCATCTACTCACATACCGATTGCTAATATAATAGCAGCTATTCCACTGAGGGATAACGCATAATCAGTAAGTTTCATAAATCCAGCTAATATAGCCAAGAAAACAATCAATACTATTGAAGTAAGAATCATTTTTTTGAATCCATACATGAAGAAAATCAATATGGCGATAGCTATAAATCCAATCAATCCAGCAATTAATGAACCTGTAAGTGCATTTGTTCCTAGACTAGGATTTATTTTTTCTTCTTGCATCAATATAAGTGGTGCAGGCATTGCTCAATCATTTAGTGATGTTGCTAATTCTTTTGCAGAATCAACAGTAAATGAACCATCAATTTGTGCTGTTCCTCAACATATCTTTGTTTGAATAACTGGTGAAGTAAGAAGGTTTCCTCCAATAAAAATTGCCATAGGACTTCCTATATTTTTTTCTGTTAAGTTACAAAAAATTTCTTTTCCCTTTTCATCAAAGTTAATGGCAACAACTGGTTCTCCAATTTGAGAAGTACTCGTATTTGCAAATCTAAAATAAGCACCATTAAGAACATTACCATTATTATCAACAGCCTGTACCCAATTTACTTTGTCTTGTACAAAGATATCCAAAATTTGATAAACAGTTTCTTCTTTACCAGAAAGCATAGCCGTTCCTTTATCCAATAATTGGAAGAAAGTATATCCTTTAAGATCAACACCTGTTTGATTTCAGAGCGCATCTTGAGTATTTACTCTTGTATAGAGACCATCTATGATTGAAGAAAATTCATTATTTTTCATATTTATCAATCTATTTTTATTGTTTTTGTAAATATCAGGAAGTTGGTCAAGTGTTCCAGAATAAAATCCTACAAAAATATTATCAGAAGCTCTTCATTCTACAGCCTTTGCCATAAGCTCTGGATTTGCTTTACTTTCAGTAAGTAATTTTTGAGCAATAGCTTTTCTAGAAGCTAATGATGTGGCTGTTACTGGTTCTTTATTTTCCAATTTGAATTCAAGTTCCAATGTTTTTCCAATAATTTCTTTTGCTTGATCAAGATCAGCAATACCTCAAATTTCTACAGCAATATAATTTTGTTCGTCAAGTTTTTGAACATAAGCTTTGTAATCACTTACTCCAAGTTTAGAAATTCTTTGATCTATATTTTTGAGAATAATCTCTTCGATCGTTTTTTTAACAGCATTAAGTTCAGCAGAACTTGTATATAATTGTTCATATTTTTCATATCCAATTTTATATACTAATCTTGTTCCTCCAGACACATCCAATCATTTTCTAAAATACTTTACTCAATTTGTAGTAATAGATAATTGTCTTTTTCCTGTGAGAGGATCGGTTGTTCTTCCTACAAAAAACACCAAAAATAAGGAAATAAGGAAGAGTCCCAAAAATATCCACTTTTTATTGATCTTCATCTTCAACACATACAAAATAAAAATTCTGACCTTTTTACGGTCGATCGACTAGACTTTTATTGTTTTCCTTGTGTAATTCAAGAGAAATTAGATTTCACAACCGGTTTTTTCTGCCAAGAATTCTAACGATTGTTGTCCCATTATATTTTCTCAATTTATTACTCGATTAGGAACTCCTTGAATTCCTGCATTTGAACAAACTATTGGATTATCATTACAGTCTACATTTTTGATATATTGCCAGCTATCACCGAAGAGCACTTTTTGTTTCTGACAATGACTACATGTTGTAGATGTATAAATCATTGCTCATTTTTCTGTAATACATTTTGCAAAATTATCTAAATTTTGTTTTGGTTCTTGTGAACATCCTGTAAGAACAAGAGCACTTAAAGCTAATACACTAACGATTATTTTTTTCATGAGAATATACATATAATAAATAAAAAATTATTTCTTGATTACTTTAAATGATTTTTTACCTTTTCTGAGGAGGAGGATTCCGTTGACGAAGTCGTTGATTGTAAAGATTCTTTGGGGATCCTCAGCCTTGATTTCGTTTACGAAGAGCGATCCTGTTTGCATCATTTTTTTGGCTTCTCCATTGGATGATGTGAGTCCTGATTGAGTAAAGAGATCAAGAACTTTGAGTTCTGCTGGAGCAGGAATTGATCCTACTTCTTGAATCAATGCATCGATATCTCCTGGCGTCATTGATTTGATAATTTCTATTTTGTCCTGTGTTCCGAACAATACTTCACTAATCTTTTCTGCCTGAGCAACTGAGTCCTTACCAAAGACTACAGCAACTACTTCTGCAGCTAAACGTTTTTGTCCGTATCTAGCAGCAGGATTTTCGTTGTGTTGTTTTACGATCTTAGCAATAGTGTCGAAATCCAAAAGCGTTAGAACTTTGAGATATTTTTCTACGTCTTGATCTGTCGTATTCATAAAGTATTGGTACACGAAATATGGGCTATTCTTTGCGGGATTAAGCCAAATAGCATTCCCTTCAGATTTTCCAAATTTCTTTCCTGTTGCATCCGTAATCAAAGGAATAGTCAATCCATAGGCTTCTGAATCGTATTTTTTTCTAATAAGTTCGATACCAGTAGTTACATTTCCTCGTTGATCTGAACCTCCAAGTTGGAGCTTTACTCCGTGATTTTTATATAAGTAAGCAAAGTCATATCCTTGGATAAGCATATAACTAAATTCTGCATATGAGATAGATTTATCAGGATCTACGAGTCTTTTCTTCACGGATTCTTTGGCTGCCATATAATTTACCGTGATGTATTTCCCCGCTTCTCTCAAGAAATCTAGGTATCCCATCCCTGTATAAAAGTCAAAATTATTTACCATTTCAAATTCAAAATTAATTCCAAATTCATCGTGAAGACGAGTTAAGAATGTTTTGAATTGTGCGTAAATATTTGCTTCGTTTGAGCGGAGTTTTTCCTCGGTAAGGAAGTTTCTCTCAGCATCTTTTCCGCTGGGGTCACCGATCATACCGGTAGCTCCTCCTACTAAGAAATAACATTTATTTCCGTATTTCATCAGATTTACTGCTGCCATAATTCCGCACATATTTCATAATTGCAAAGAATCTGCAGATGGATCAAATCCGATATAGAATGATTGCCCTCCTTTAGTATAAAGATCAAACAATTTTTCATCAGTGAATTGGTTGAGAAACCCACGGGTTTCTAAGTCTTCGCGTAGATTCATTTTTGATAATGTGTTATGTTTTAAATGTTTCGTGTTGAATTGTGTACCTTATTATTTTTCTATTTCTTTTAAAGATTTTATCGCAGCAACTGTTGTCTTAAATATATAATCGCTATCTGGCGTACTAATTGAGGTATCTTCAATAATTCAATCTGACTGATTATTATCTTGAGAAATAGATTGAATAATAGGCGCTATTTCTCCTATAATTACATTATATAGAGAAGTATTTATCTTAAAGAGATAACATTGCAACGCTCATCAACATCCATTAACAACAAGTTCTCAACTATTAATTTTTTCGTACTCTTTTTCTTGATCTGTTTTTATACTAATCAATTCCTCTTCAGAAGTTTTATTCACCATTAATGTTACATATATGGGATTTTTTTCGTTATTTGTTTTGTCTGTTATTATTTTTATTTCTTTCGTACTATGTTCTTCCCCTCTTACAAGCTCATTATCTTCTTTAAGAAAGAGAGACCACGTTGTAGGTATATCTAATGAGAGACCTAATTCTTCTATGATTATATTTTTTTTATTCTGAATAATTTTTCCTATTTTTTCTATTTCTGTAGAAGGAAGTTTTAAATATCAATTTTGACTATTATACGTTTTGGGATCTACTCAAGAAAGAATCTCTGATTGATAATATATGTGCTTTGTATCTAGACTATATTCTGAATTTATGATTTGGAAAGAATCTCTATCTGCTCAAACAATTTCTTCTCATTTATAAAAAACATTGTTTTTATCCTTAGCATATGCTCCCGTAAGAAACTCGAATGAATACAAGTCTCCATTTAAATCGGTTCCATTTTTCAAAAATACGCCAGTTTTTGTTTTGTTATACCATTCATTATTTTGTGTCTGAACAACTGGTATTAAACCTAATTTTTCTTTGATAGAAATTATTGTTAAATTATTTGGATTGTTTTTTATCCAAAGATATCATCAGAAAACAAGAATAACAATAATTAAGAGTATTAGAAATTTTTTCATTTAGAAAACAATTATAGAATTAAATGCTCACTAATACTATGGAAACAAGTCCCAATATCAATCAAATTTTTACCTTACGGTATAGGTTCTTTGTGTATAGTAAGAAAGAAATTCTTGAGCTACTCGAGAGCTTTTAAGTGTCTTAACTACTTTAGTTACCTGACCTTTTAGGTTACCTACTTGTTCTTTTTTGATTTCAACATAAGAAGAAATTTTCTTGGGAACAATAGCAATTAGATAGGTACTATTTCTAAAATCTAAAGTCTTGAGATAAATATCAGTTCCTATATTGTTTTGTAAAATCAGTTTTTTGTTGTTTTGATATAATGCTGCATCATCACCAAAAATATATTCTGAATAATAAGCGACGTATCGCTGACTATGCTCATATCTCTCTACCGTATCAACGTTGGGAATAAGTAATGATAATCTAAATAATTGAGTTGCGAATCCACAAACCCCACCATAAAACATTAGATTTTTGGGTCCTGTTCCTTTACAGTATCCAGCACGATTTGCTATCATATCATTAAGATTTAACTGAGTTCCTGATGCTCGAACATAATCTTGGAGACTTGAAAATGCCACATAATAATTTTGTTTCGTACAAGGTTTTAGTGGTGCCATATCTTTCCAAACTCCATACCATGACCAGGATTTGCTCATAAGATATGCTAGTTGTACCTTGGAAACGCGAAAAACTTTTTCCTCTTTTTGTAGTGATAATAAAAAAGCGTAATCAAGAGGGTCTCTAATAGTTACTGGAAATAGTTTTTGGGAAAAAATCGGAGTAGTTGCTTCGTAAGAAAAATTGGGAGAAGCAGTATTGTACACAATTGGAACTCCTTCTAAATATGGTGTTAGTAAATCCAAAGCTGATTTTACAGACATTTCTGCGATAATAGGACGAAGCAAACAACTGGGTGAAATAACAAAACCTTCACCATCTTGTTCTATAGTACAAAGCGCTTTTTGTGTTAATCGTCGTTTTTCCAAGATACCAATTTCTGTAGATCAGGAAAAGGTGCGAATTGATTGGTTATAGTCTTCTATAGGAATGATTGAACTAGCAAAAACCCCTGTTGATGCAAGGGAAATCACACTAGCTACTATTCGACTATAGCGCTTTCGTTTCATAAAAAAACTTTTGGTAGCAAATAAAACTACCATTATTATATATCTTTTTTATTTTTTGTCAATTTTTTGATTTGATATTATTATTTTTTGACAAAATCAAGCAAAACAAATATAATTATTAGATTTTTATTATTAGAATCCTCTATGGAAATTCTCTCAAAAATTAAAGATAAAACTAAATATATGATTTCTAAAATAAATTATGATTTTCTTAAAAAAGAAAAAAACGAACTTATAGAAGACCTTTATGCAAAACCATTTTCTAATATAATTAACTATAAAAATAAACTACTCAAAGCGGAAAAAATATATCATGAAAGCGCTCAAAGTTGAGAGGTCTTTAAAATAACTGATTGAGAAAACACCTATAAATTGAGAATCTGTGAATCAGAAAAAAAAGCCAAACGAATAGACACTAATTCAAAAAAATTAAAAAATATTCTTCCTGATTATTATGGAAGAGAATGAAAATATTTGCTTTATAAACGAATTTCCAATTCAATAGAATATCATCAATACAAATGACCTAACAAAAATTATAAACTATGAGAGATTCTTTGACAAGCAAATCAATATAGAAAAGATAGATCAAAAGAGGATTTTGAAGAGGTAAAATCTAAACATATTAAAAGAATTTCAAAAGCAATAAAAACTTTTTCCCCAGAAGAACAAATAAAAATTTTAGAAAAAATTAACATCCTTTTCGACCCTAAAGAAAACAATCTATGATTGGATTTGATTGATGCTCACACATGAAATTTATTATTTGATCAGTATGAACATCTTTATTTTATAGATGAAGAAGGCATTAGTGGTAGAGAAATTATTGGTTTATGAATGGCTAAACTTATTAGAAATTGAAGAATTAACGTTGAATGATTTTTTTCTTGATATAGAAAACATTGTTCTTTTCCTTTTACAAAAGAATATCTTGAGGGACTATTCTTATTGATGACCCTTAAAAGATATGCAAAAAAATTATCAGATAGAGAAAACAATAAACATAATTTACCTGAAGAGAGACTTGATTTTACTGAAGACAATAACCGGATTAAATGAATAATTAATAATGATAGACATTTATTAAAGGAAACTTCTTTAGATAATTTTATTTCTTATGTAGAAAAAGAAAACTTACATTAATTTTTCTCCTCTCCCAACAGCAATTTTCTAATCTTTTCTTCTTGATTTACAAAGACGAGGCTGTCCATATTTTCTGGTTCTCGTTCTATACCAAAAGAATTGAGAGAGTTGGAATGATGGAAAGGAACGATATAGTTGTTACTCATTTTTCTATATTCTTTGTTGAAGGTTTCGATGAAATGCTCGTTTTTGGTGATAGGAGAAATAACAATAATATCCATACCGCCGAGATGTTTTTCGAATAATCGTTTGCAAAAGAGTTGTGAATAAAATTCCAGAGTTTCTACTACCAGTTCTTTTGCAAGAGGGTTTGCTTCTATTGCTTGGTATTCTTTGTATCGATACTGGACAACGCCATTGTCTTTGTACATTTGTTTGAGTGCTCCCATACCGAGGTTTAACACGTCAATTCCCGCATAGAAACCGTCTTTCACGGTGATTGCTTTTGCATAGCTCTCGGTAATATACAGCAGTACAAAATTATCTTTCTTGAGATTGTTTCTCAAAAATAGTAAGGTATATAATGACTGAGGAATCAGATTTATATTTTTCTTTTCCAATGTTGTTCCATAGACCGAGTCAAACAAATTCAGACTCGTTTTTGCTATAAATATAATATATAATCTAAAGAAAATCTGACCTTTTTGACCAATAAGAAATTTCTTTTCTTTGCCATCTACGAATATCGTATCGACATAATTCATCACAACTTCTCATCAAATTCCATGAGCGTCTTTAGTCTCTCTAATTTTTTCTTTGGTGAGTTCATTGAGCGTATGAATAGTGATTTCCTCCTCAAAAAGTTGATTTACATCGCATCTAAAAAAAGAAAATCTGCTTTCGTCGAGCAAGAAAAAGTGATCGTATTTGGGATATTCTCTGGATTGTTGAACAATATTAGAAAGATCTTCATGAATCGTGTAGTGCAAGAGTTCCTTGTTATCACGTATTTTGAAGACATTACATCTCGGGAAACTTTCTGAAAGGTACTCGTATCGAAGGTAGTACATTATTTCTTCTTTTTAGGTGAAGCTTTTTTAACTGGTGCTTTTTTCTTTGGTTTTTCTGATTTAGCAGATGATTTTGCCGGTGTGTCTGATCATAATGCTTTAGGACCTATGATAGCCATACAATCTTCGAGGGTAAGATCCGTTGCATCTTTTCATCCTTTTGGTATTTTGAAATTATTTTTGTCAAATTTAATATATGGTCCGTATTGACCTTTGAGCACCTCGATTTGTTTTCCGTGGTAATCGAAGGCACTGATATTTCTATTTTGAACTTGTTCAACTTTGGCTTTTACCAAGGTTTCGGCTTGCTCAGCAGTTATCGTGAAAACGTCGTATCCTGCGTCACGAGGCAATGATGCGAACACCGATGCTCGCTTGATATATGGTCAGAATCTTCCTATTGCTGCAGCCATTTCTTTCCCCTCATACATACCAACAACTCTTGGTAATGCAAACATTTTGAGTGCGTCTTCTATCGTAACCGTTTCTATATTTTTACCTGCTGGAAGTGATGCGAATTTTGGTTTTTCTTCATCGTCTTGATGTCCGATTTGTACCATTGGACCAAACCTTCCAATCCTTGCAATTACTTTTCTACCACTTACGGGATCAATTCCCAACTCTCTTTCACCGCTTTGTCTTTCTGCACTTCCCATAGTATCTACAACCGATGCATGAAATGATCCATAAAAATTGAGCATCATATCTTGTCGTTGTAATTGATTTTCTGCGATTTTATCGAAATCTTCTTCTACATTTGCTGTGAAGTTATAATCCATAATATCAGAAAAATGTTCTACGAGAAAATCAGTAACAACCATCCCAATATCAGTTGGGAACAGCTTTTGTTTCTCGGCACCGGTCATCTGTTTTTTGGTTTCTGTGGTAATTTGTCCGGCTTTGAGGATCATCTCGACAAAAGATCTCTGTTCCCCCGGTCTATCTTCTTTCACCACGTATCCTCTTTTTTGAATCGTAGAAATTGTCGGTGCATAAGTAGACGGACGTCAAATTCCTAGCTCTTCAAGCTTTTTAACCAGACTTGCTTCTGTATATCTTGGTGGATGGTTTTTGAATTTTTGACCCGCAAGAATTGATTGCATCGTCAAGAGTTCTCCTTTTTTCAAAATTGGTAACATTCCTTCTTGATTTTGATCATCTTCGTCATCATGAGATTCCATATATACTTTGAGAAATCATTCGAATTTAATTACTTCTCCTGTGGCGATAAATTTTAGTTTACTGGTTGATATATCTATCGTAGCCTTAGTCTTTTCTACTTCGGCTGGGGCCATTTGAGAAGCTAATGTTCTTTTCCAAATCAGTTCATAGAGTTTTTTTTCTTGAGGATCTGCTCCTGCTACTGAATTTTCCATATGCGTAGGTCTGATACATTCATGCGCTTCTTGTGAGCCTTTTGATTTGGTCACATAGTTTGTTGGTTTGGAATAATCCTTTCCATAGAGTTTTGTAATTTCTTGCTGACACGCAGCGATTGCTGTTTCAGAAAGATTTACGGAATCAGTTCTCATGTAGGTAATCAATCCTGCTTCGTATAATTTCTGAGCAACTTGCATGGTTCTGGCAACAGGAAATCCCATTTTACGACTTGCTTCTTGTTGAAGTGTTGATGTTGTAAATGGAGCTGAAGGTGATTTTTTACCTGGTTTCACCTCGATATCTGAGATATTGTATAATGCTGCTTTTATTTCTTCCAAGAAGCTTTGGGCTTCTGGCTGGGTTTTGAATTCTTTAGAAAGTTCTGCTTTGAATGGTTGTTTTGCATCTCCTATAAAAAATCCAACTACTTTAAAGCTAGATTCTGATTCGAATTTTTGTATTTCTCTTTCTCTTTCAACAATCAATCTTACCGCAACTGATTGTACTCTTCAGGCACTGAGACCTGCTTTAATTTTTCTTCGGAGCACCGGTGACAATTCGAATCAAACAAGTCTATCGAGGACTCTTCTTGCCTGCTGAGCATCAACTAAATGCATATCTAATGTTCTTGGATTTGCTACAGCGTGTTGGATTGCATCTTTAGTAATTTCGTGAAATACGATTCTTGATGTCTTTTTGATATCTAATCCTAATTGGTTGGCTACGTGTCGTCCGATAGCTTCTCCCTCGCGGTCTTCATCGGTAGCGATCCATACCTTTTTGGCATTTTTTGCTAAGGATTTAAGTTCTGAAATTACTTTTTTCTTGTCAGGAGAGACTTCGTATTGTGGCTGAAAATTATTTTCTATATCGATTCCCAATGATTTTTGAGGAAGATCTACTACGTGTCCGAAGGACGCTTTCACCTCATAATCTGGTCAAAGAAACTTTTTGATTGTTTGTGATTTCGCAGGAGACTCCACGATAACTAGATTGTCTGCCATCAATATCCAAAATATAGAATAAAAATCTGATTTGTTTTATGGTATTTGTTTGTTTTTTCAAGTCTAAAGAAAAACTCCCCACGAGGAGGAGTCTTTTTTATCAATTATTACCTTTTATTTTAAAAGATCTTTGAAAATATCTAAAATTGTTGATTCTGCTGTAGTTTTAGTTTCAATCGTTTCTTTTGTCTTTGGTGTTGGTTTAGCTTCTATAGTTATTGCTTCTTTTACAGTTCTTGGCTTTTCTATAACTATCGGTGTTTCTACAACCTTTGGTTGTTCAATAACTCTTGGTGTTTCTTTTGGCTTTTCAATAATCGTTGGTTTGCTTCCTGTTTTTTCACAAAAGAATTTCACTTTATAATCTGCACATCATTTTGAATTTTCACTATTTAAACAATACCCACCTTTCGATGAAAAATGAATAGTTTGTGTTGTTTCACTTTCGTCAGCACGAATAAATTTTACATCAATTGGTTGATATCCATCTTTACAAGGAACTGGCATAAAATCAGCATATGTTTCATAATCTCCGTTTCCAGATGGACCATCTCTATTGAGCCAGTTAGTCCAGTATGATGTTGTGTTTCCTGAAGTTGCTCCATATATACATTCTTGTGGACAAGAATCTAACCCTAAAGAACACGCTAATACATTCTCTGGTATTTGACATTGGGCTGGTCTACATTCTTGTGGACAAGATGCTAAATGCAAAGAACATGCTAATACATTTTCTGGTGTTTGACAAACATTCCCTGTTAAAGTAGTATTTCAATTATATATACATTCTTGTGGACAAGAATCTAACCCCAAAGAACACGCTAATACATTTTCTGGTGTTTGACATTGAGCTGGTCTACATTCACTTGGACAAGATGTTAAATGCAAAGAACACGCTAATATGTTTTCTGGTGTTTGACAAGTTGTATTTGTGCTGGCATTATCGATTATTATTTGTCATAAAGCTCTTTGATCATTATTTGATACTGCAGTAACTCTTGTTTTAAATACTGGTGTTACTTTTATTTGATTTCCATGCAATGTTCTATTTATAGTAAATTGTTGTTTCATAATACAAATATCATTGTTTTCCAAAACCAAACATTTCCCAATATATGATGGATTTGTGGTTCAATAATTTATTTGTGCTGGCTCAACAAGATAAATAGATGGTTCTACAATCATAGTGCCTTCATATCTTGGACTATATATTACTTTTACAGTTAATATATCAGACATATTATCAAAATAAAATTCAATATTTCTAATTCTAATATATTTTTTAGTGTTTTCATCTACTTGATAACCATATCCATATCAATCATCATCTACAAAAACATATGGAGGTTCATAACCATATCAATAACCATAACCATTAACTTTTGATTCTGTTTTTATATTTAAAATGCTTCCTTGAAGGAATTTATAATTTAAGTTAGGCAAAACACTAACAAGAGCCAAAACTACCACAAACAATCCCAAAACAAAAATTTTAACTTGATTTGGAATCGCTTTGATCTGAGAAACCAAAGAGTCCTTTTCTGTTGTTTTCTTCATAACAAAAAATATATAAATAAAAAATATTAATCTAATTATATATAAATTTTGTATTTCTGTCAAATTTTTAAAAAGTTTTTAATTGATATATATAGATGGAGAAAGGAGGTTTTTGAAAAAAATATTGAACATGGATCCTATTATGGATCTGAATTTTATTCTGACTGTATAGACTACGATACTTTGTAGGAAATGAAACTCCACTAGGCTATGACCCAGGAATGTACAAATGAATTTTTGTAGAATATTCCAAGATTTTGTGGAATTTTGATTTTTCTCTGCTTCCTGGGTGGGTGAGACATGAACCGTTACTTGGAACAATAATGGCAATTTTTGGCAAAATGTGAGCGAACTTTGATTGGTGGCTAACCCGATGAATATGAATAATCAACCTCCTTCCATGAGTTCTGATTTTTGTGTTATTGAAAAAAGAAAACAAATGGATGTGAGTAATATGAGCTTGGCTGTATTGGATGTCAATTGTCGGCTATCAGGTATTTTGGCGAGGATATTTTAAGCAGATTATTGCTGTCAATCTTATGCTGCTAGTCCTAATCTTTATACAAAAAAACAAAGTATTGCGACAATCTATTTTGTTTTTGATTATTATTTTACTCCATAAACATACTGCGTTATATACATGATTGCTTCTTTTTTGATCTTGGATTTTGGAGCGATATACAAACAAAAAAATCCCTTGGAAACAAACTATATTTCGATGATTAGCTGGAGTTATTTGACTTGCAATGTATATCCCAATTTGGCATCAGATTATGTCGGAAGCGATCAAAGCAACTTGAACTATTGTAGCAAGTCAGACTGGTTGAGATTTTATTATGATTGCCGAATATATAAAGATTCAACGATTTGTTTTATTGTTTAGTTTGGTTTGATTCTTTTACAAAATCATAAGAAAAAGGTTTTGAATTATAGATATTTGATATATTATTTGAGCAATACGACTAGTCTTGAGAATGGTTAATTTCAATAGAGCGATTGTTTTTTTTGATATATTTGTGGTGATATTGGCTGCTTATGGAATTTGGAATCTATATAAATTTGTTTGTGAAAAATGGGAAATTAAAAAATTCTGAATTTTTATTTTTGCTATAATTGGATTGGCTGTAGGGTTTAATTATATTGTCCATATCAACATCAACGCAATACCTTTAATTAGCAAAGAAGAATTTTCTGCGATAAAAAACATCAAAAATAGAACAGAAGAAAATGCCATAATTATAAATTCGCACAAAAATTATACTCCTTGGATTATGGGCTGGAGTCAAAGAGATTACATCAATCCTTGAATGGCTGAATTAGATAAACGAAACCACACTGAATGGATTAAGCGGCGAGAAAATGATGGAAGTTATAAATGCGAGATGTTAGAAAAAAGTTATAAAAATCTGAATAGACCTTTATATATATGGTTATGAGAACAGCAAATGTCTGAGAACATAGCCAATGGAAAATGCTTCTCTTTGTATCAGCAAGGAAACTCTTGGCAACTTTGGAAAATACTATTTTAAAGAAAAAACCCCTCATCACGAGGGATTTTTTATCTTTATTTAATTGATCATTTGATGCTAATTGCGTCTTTTTCTATTGCTATCTCTCCACGGAGTGTCTTATCTTGCATCTGTGTAAACATTGATTCTTGTGATGTTGTCAGGACTGATGTATTGAGACCTATATTTGCAAATTGTTTATATAAATTTAAAAGCTGATTCATATCTACATAAAGGACAGCCAAAGCATTTTTTGAATATCATTTTAATTTTCTTTTTGCTCCTTCAATAAGGGGATTTCATAATGATATTTTAGTTTGGTTTTCTGTTTGTTCTAAATATGCTCCAATTTTTTGAACTCCTTGGAGAGTAATGTCGTAGCCTATTTTTCCTGGTTGTTGGATACTGGTAACTTGATTTCCACTAATCATCGGTTGGCTTTGAAGCCACATTCCCAACAGAGGAAAAAACGGTTCAAGATCAGTAAATAATGATGGATTATCAGCAACAATAGTTACTCCAAGATTAAACATATTTGCTCCTTTACTTACTACGATTGCCAAGTTGTTCGCTAATAATTTTTTGAGCAAAAGGTCTTGTGCAGATCCAGATGCCAGTTGAGCTGATATATCTATACCAGAAAGAATTTTTCCAAGCTCGAGATAAGTTATAGTCGACTCTTTAAGCAATGATGTGAATTGTGGTTTGAATTTATTTTGTTGTTCTGCTTGAGATTGAGAAAGAATAACATATGCAGAAAAATCAAATTCTCCTCTTGGGCTAGAAGAAATATTCATTACTAAATACTCGGCAGAATCTAATAATGAGGAATATTCTTTTTGTGTAGAAAATAGATCATTATTATTTGATACAATACTCAATGAACTTCTTCTGATAATAGGAATATATTTTTTGAGTTGTGATTGTTGAAAAAGTGTTTTATCTGGAATTGGCTTTGTATATGATTGAATAGTTTGTTGAGGCCCAAACACATATTGTCAATCGTCTAAACGTAAGTACGTTGATGTTGTTTCGTTTTCAGGATTTATTGTTTGAAGAAAATCTTCCGGAGAAAAATCTGATTTGGTTTGAAGAAAAACCATTTGTTCACCTGAAAATGATTCGTCTTGCACAATAATCATCACCTTGATTTGTTGAAATTGTTCTTGCACTGCTTGAGGAACTTCAATGAGCATATTGGTATTATTTTGGATATTTTTTTCAGCTCGATTTACCATAACTTGATCCATTCATGTCGGAACATAGCCAAAAATATCTGGAAGATCGTTTCTTTGAGTAATATATACTCAGCCAGCAAGGGCTCAAATAAAAATTGCAATAGCTAATGCAGTAAAGAATTGTTTAGATTTGAACATATGATATCTTGAAATATAAAACGTTTCCTACTGTAGGAATATTGTTTGCTTTTTCCAGGGAAAAAAGTATATATAGACAAATAAATATAAAGTTATGGAAACAATAGTTATTGCTAAAAAGGAGGATAAAACTCGAAGTAGCCTACCTCCTCTTCCAAAAATAGAAACAATAGAAGAATTAGCCAAATTGGCTAGAGAAATTAACAAAAGTGCCGCTAAAAAAAGATAATAATCTAAAAAAAACCAGCTGTTATTTTTGCTGGTTTTTCTTGTATTTATTAAATGGCTCTATAATTTCGTCGACTGTTTCATCAACATTTTTAATTGTTGTATCCAATATTAGATCATAATTTTTGAAATCACTATAATCTACATTATATAATTCTTTATATCTTTCTACATCTTCTTTATCTCTTATTTTTGTTTTTTCTAAAACTTCTTCCCAAGATGTATAATCATCAGTAGATCTTTTATTATTAAATATTCTTTTTGCTGCAGATTCTTCATCAACCGTTAAAAAAATTTTAAAAGATTTTGGCTGACAAAAAAATCACAATCTACTTTCCAAAACAATTTTGGATGTTGGATCTAAACTTTTTTGATATTCTTCGTATTTCAAATCAAATTCTTTTTGATTTTCTGGGCGTTCGCCAAGCTCATTAAATTCCAAAATATTTAATCACATTTTCTCTGCAACAATTCTTCTCATGCTTCATATAGAAATATATTCGTATCAAAGCCTCTCTGCAAGTGCCTTAGCTGCAGTAGATTTTCCGCTTCAAGCTTTTCAAGTTATGGTTATGAGCATAAGTTAGTTATGAAGGTTATAAAGTTATTGTTTCTCTCGCAATAAAAAACAAACAAAATTCATTCATCATCAGAGCACTAAACACTATATCGAAGCTAATTCTTTCCACAATTTTTCTTCTTCTTTGCTTAATTTTTTTGGGATGTCTACTTTTGGAATCAGATAAAGATCTCATTTTTTACCAAAGATTCATCACTTACCAAATCATTTTCCAGATATTTTGACCATATCTCCTACCTGAGTAGCTTTTGGGATTTTTACTTTTAGTTTTCCTTCTGGATGAGTGATTTGTTTTTCTGCTCCAAGCACAAGATCAAAAATGGTTACAGGAACTTTGATATATAAATTATCTGATCTTCTTTCATATATAGGAGAAGTCTGAATATTTATTTTGATATATAAATCACCATCATAACCATTTAATCATTGGTGTCCTTTTCCAGTAAATTTTATATAAACGCCATCATCGATTCCTTCTGGAATTTTAACTTCAATCGTTTCTTTGTGATTTTCAAATGGAGATTTAATAGTCTTTCCATCCTTGGTATATTGGTGACCAACACCTCCACAATCTGGACAAACAGTTTGAGTTTGCATCATTCCAAAAGGTGTTTGAACTGTTCTTGAAACTCTTCATTGACCTTTACAAGTGCTACAATTTTTTTCATCAATACCAGACATTTTTATTTTTCTATTGTAAGCGACCTTTTTGGTTACTCCCAAAAATCATTCTTCAAAAGTAATTTCTATAGCAACTTTGATATCTTCTCCACTAAATGATTCTGCTCTTGTTTGTTGTCCTCCAAATCCACCTCCAAACATATTTCCAAAAATATCTCCGAGATCTACTCCTCAGAAATCAAATCATCCTTGTCATCAACCGCCAAATCCGCCAAAATCATATCATCCTTGTCCTCCGCCACCACTACGATAAGCATCGTATTGAGCTTTCTTTTTTTCATCTCCTAAGGTTTGATAAGCTTCGTTGATCTCTTGAAATTTTGCTTTATCTCATCAGCGGTCTGGGTGATGTTTTACTGCAAGCTTTTTGAATGCTTTCTTTGCGTCTTCCGCTGTGGCCGTTTCTGGAATATCTAATATTTTGTAATAATCCTTTTTTACATCAAAATCCATATCTATACGTTAATAGTAAATAGCACTTTTTTTGTCGAGGTGATAATATAGGAAATTTTACAAAAAAATCAATCTGATTTGTTTCTTGTTTTATATAATTTATTCTCATTATTGTATTGACTTTTATCGCCAAATAGCTACATATACTATGATGGCTGGAATGCTTATTTTTCGGGTATATCTAGCTAGGTAATTAACAAAGAAATTAAACAAAAATTAAATATAAATTAAATTAACCACTTATGAGACAAAAAATTATTGTAACGTTGGTACTTTTGTTTTTTTGGCTGTCTGGTTTTTCACAGATCACTGCCACAGAAAACATTAAGTGTCATGATGGTAAGGACGGTGAAATAACCGTTACTACTACATTGATTAATCCTCCTTATACGTATGTATGGGAACGAAATGGTATAGTTATACCAACTCTTTCAGGGAAAGTCGCTTCTGGTTTGGATGCTGCTTTGTATTCCGTAACTGTTACTAATGCCCTTTTGGCAACAGAAACATTTACTTATACGCTGGATAATCCTCCTGCGATCACTGCAGCATATGCGATAGTTCCTAATTCCAATTGGCCTTTGCCAAATGGGAGGATTACTATTACAGCTGGAGGTGGAACCGGATGGTTTACCTATAATTTGATTGATAGTACTACTACTATTGAAACAACACAAACAGCTAATGTTTTCGATAATCTTTATTCAGGAACGTATTTTATTACGCTTACTGATATAAACGGTTGTCAAAGAAATGATACTGTTGTTGTTAATGAATTATCTGGAATTACTACGACTTACGAAATTGATTCTACTGCTTGCTATGATGCAACAGCGCCAATTAGTGATGTAAGACCAATTTTAGTTCCTGCTAATTTACCTGCACAAGTGCAGTTCCCGGAAGACACGGTTACTATTGTTGAATTACTTCCTGGTCCACTGTATGTAACAAGTGTAGCAGATACTGTAGCAAGTTTTTCTTCTGAAGTTTATCCAGGGAGAAATATCTTTAAAGTCGTAACAAACGATAATAAAGGTTTTCGACATTCTTGGTTGGTTGACAGTGTTCTTACACCAATAAAAATTTCCTACACACAAAGAAATATTTTGTGTTATGGAGATAATACGGGACGTATTAACGCAGTTGCAGAAGGAAGTTATAGTGGTTTTGTTTACACAATTACTGGTCCGAGTGGATTCTCTAGCAATAATGCAGCAGTTACTGACTTATTTGCTGGTAGATATACTATTCATGTAGAAGATTCTACAGGATGTGCTTTGGATCAAAGTGTAATTATAAAGGAACCTGATTCACCTATTCAAGGAGAACTAATTAAAAAAGATCTGACTTGTTTCCAAGCTAATGATGGCTCTATTACTGCCAATTTTAGTGGAGGAACTGGTCAATTAAGTTATTCTTGGGATAGTGGTCAAACGACTGCTTCTATTACTGGACTTGCTGCTGGAACGTATACATTGACAATTACTGATGAAAACGGATGTACATTTATTCCGCCAGCGGTAACAATAAATGAACCAGCCCGACTTCATGTAACAGATGTTGTTGTTCCTGTAGGTTGTTATGAATACACCAATGCTAGTATCACGACAACAGTTATTGGAGGTAATGGAGGAAACTCTTTTGTCTGGAAAAAAGATGGCGTACTTATGAATAACAATACCAATGCTATAACAAATCTTAGTAGTGGAATTTATGACTTACATCTTAAGGACAGTGTTGGCTGTGTTTTTGACACAACCTGGACACTTACTAATCCAGCAAATTTCCAATTTGAATTTGTAAATACTCCTATCTCGTGTAACGACGAATTAGGGATAATTAGAGTTCATAACTTGGAAGCATTTCCTCTAGATATTACTGTAGGTGGAGTTACGCAAAATGTGTTATTTGATGACACTACAAGCTTTGTTGATATGCCTATTGGTGATCATCTGGTTCGTATTTCAAATGGAACTTGTGACTTTGATACCACTATTACGTTTGTACAACCACTCCCTTTGGTAGTAACTATTAACCCAACCCATAGCCTATGCTATGATGGACGAGGAAGTGTTGAAGTGAATGTATCAGGTGGTACCTCTGGACCAAATAGTACATTAGTACTTGATGGAACTAATTATTTAGGTGTTGATACTACGGTTACTATTACAACTCCCGCAAACAGTTTTATTATTGATAGACTGAAGGCAGGGTCTTATGATGTAACGGTTACCGATGATAATGGATGTATCTCTATGGAAAAGGTTATTATTGAACAACCTGATCATCCTAGAACTTATTTCAGAGTTGAAAATACTTCTTGTCCTGAATGCGAGGATGGTACGGCCTTAGTACAATATGTGGATCATTTTACCCCACCGCATACTTACTTATGGAGTGGTATTCCCGTTCAAACAACTCAGGAAGCGGATTCTTTGGCAGCTGGTCGGCATTATGTGCAAATAACCGATAATAATGGTTGTGTTACAACAGATTCTGTCGAAATTATGGCAGGAAATGGTGTAGCTATTCCCAATCTTGTTACTCCAAATGGAGATGGAGATAATGACGTATTGGATTTTAGTTCTTTGTGTAACAATGCTATCTCAATAGTACTTGTTATCCAAAACAAAGATGGCGAAATCTTTACATCAACAGATCCTTCTCAGACCATTTGGGATGCCAAGAATAAAAATGGTAATCTTGTTGCTTCCGGATCACTTGTTTATTTATACTTAAAAGTTGTTAAACAAGATGGTTCTGAAAAACCATATTGGAAAACAATAACTATATTGTACTAACCAACAAAAATATATTACAATGAAAAAAATCAGAATTTTCCTTTTGTTGGTAGTGCTTATATCAACGAAAGGGTTCGCTCAATTAGGGGCTGGCTATGACCCATATTTAGCCAATCCAAGTTTGGGCGGATACAATGAAATGGTAAAATTGGGTACGCTCTATCAAACAGAAATGGGTGCCTATGATTATCATCCGAAATCCTTTATGTTTTGGGGGAGTTCACCGTTTAATAATCAACGGGTTGCAGGTGGATTTAAGATTGCTTCGCAAGAAGGTGGCGTACTACAAAACCTTTCTGCTGAGGCTACTTTTATTTACCATGTACCTGTTGGTGGTTCCAAACTTTCGTTTGGATTAAGTGGCGGATTTAACCAATTAAAATTAATGAGAGATCGTGTAGAAGTACACGATATAGATGATCCTATTCTCCAGGGTGCCGAATCTGGAAACTGGTTTAATGCCAATTTCGGTTTAGCACTTAATCAAGTAGATAGATACTATGTTGGTATCGCTGCGTATAATTTACTTCCCAGTCAAACTGATTGGATGGTAAGTAGTTTTGAAAACAAAACTAATATTACGTATGCTGCTAGTGGTATGTACAGATTTACTTTGATGGAAAATGTATTGTTCTTGGAGGGAAGTGGATATGTTATCACACAAACTTTCAGTAGCGTACAATATGGGGTATCTGGAAAATTTATTCTCAATAAGGATATTCTTTTTAGCATAGGATATGCATCTGCAAATACGATAAAAGGTGGTTTTGGAATTAATGTCCAAAATATATCATTTGGGTATTGCGGCTCTTATTCATTTGGTGACGTATATGGTTATTCGTTTACCAAACATGAGGTTGTCTTAATGCTAAAGCTTCCTTATTCGAAATCCTCTAAATAGTAGCGTATGAAAAAGCTACTGATAATTATTTATTCTGTTTCTTGTTCTTTTTTGGGGTTTGCTCAGCAACCGGATTCAACCTGGGTTATGAAAAATCTAGACATCAATTCGGTTGCTGCAGAGTATTCACCTTTTCCTGTAGATTCTATGTTGTTGTTTACTTCTAAACGAAGAAATAATCGTGAAGATAGACTTCTGGAATATACAGAGAAGGTGTATTATACACAGATGGCAGATACTAGCTTTGGTAAGGTAAAGAAACTTAGTTATGGCAGTGCCAATATCGATGCAAATTCAGCATTGGTTGGTATGTCTAATAAGTATTGGTTTTTTTATCGAGGTTATTTCAATGACCAAGGAAAGTTGTTTATGGCTCCAAGGAAACAAGGAATTAGCATAGAATCATTACAAGAAGTTCCTTACATCAATTCCGATTATGATGAAAATAGTATAGCTACAAAAGGAGATTCTCTTTATTTTACGAGCAATCGTAGTGGTAATTATGACATCTACTTTCAAACAGGAAAAGAAAAACCAGTTCCTGTAGAGATACTCAATTCATCATTTGATGAGAATGGTGTTTGGATTACTCCAAACGGAAAAGAGTTATATTTTAATTCCAACCGGGATGGATGGTTTTGTGTATATCGATCTCTCTTTGTTGATGGGGAATGGCAAGCTCCACAAAAGCTTCCTTATCCTATTAACATCTCTGGATGCAATACTATAGATGTTAGGAAACAAACTGACTCCCTATATTATTTTGCATCTGATCGTCCTGGTGGATCAGGTGGATACGACATTTACAGCTTAACAAAACCTGTATTTATTCCGAAACTTGATTCAATACAACTGGACAGTGTTCCTGTATTGGATACAATTCCTAAATCGGATAGTATTCCATTGGATACGCTCACGAGACAAGTTATACCTACACCTATTGATACAATCACCGCTAGAGAACAACTTTTAATTGAATTAGAAAAATTAGAACTTGTTCCTTTCAGGGGAGAAATTCAACTTGGTGCATACCAAAGATATTGGACAAGTGTTCCTCTTTTTAAGAATCGTTTTAAATGTATAGATAATGAAAACATCCGCATGGATGTAATTGAAAAAGAAGGAGAATCTCCTCTTAATAAATTCGTTATTGATTATGTTTATGCCGAGTTAGATAGTGCCTTAACCAAACAGGCTAAAATCATTAAAAAGGGATGTCTTCCTGAAGATGAAAGAAGTATGCCTTTTATTGCATTACTTCGTGCAGACAAAAAACGCTATGCAATCTTTTGGAAGAAGAACGAATACGAAAACAAAGAAGTTCTTTGGTTGAAATTAGATGGCCAAGAAATCTGGCGTAGTAAATAACTAGTACCAGAAGAAATAATAGATTAAAGAGTTCCAGTTTTTTACTGGAACTCTTTTTTTTGTTTGTTTTTCTCATAAAAAAAGATATATAAGAATTAGTTTTATCTCTCCTATTCACTTATGAGCGAAAATAATCAATTAGGCCAACAAACTGAAAAGCAAAAAGAAAGCCTGGCAAATACTATTGGAACAAGAAAAGGACTCAGCCTTTCTATGGGACTTGAAGAGCTTTGACGTGCAATAGGAGTTTGAACAAAAAAACCAGAAAAAAAGCATCATAATGAATATCAGATTTCTGAAGAATTAGAACAATTTGATAGAAAGCAATCCAAAAAAAGACCACCTATTTTATTAAATTAATTTTCTAGAAATAACTTATAAACGCCCAAAGTAACTAGTACCAAAAATACCCCACAAAAAGTTTTTCTTTTGGATGTATTGATGTATGCGGTGTGAGTTTTCTCAAGTTTTCTTTTGAAGTGTTCTGCTGCTTCCAAAGGAAGTAATGATGTTTTTTCCAAAAATAATTTATAGGATTGTTCATACGATCCTTTTTTTAATAATTCTTTAATCCAAGATATATCCTGTTGATTTTCGTTACTCTCTAATTGAAATTGATATAAAACAGTATCGCATGCCAAGAAAAAATTCGCTTTTTGTTTTAAAACCGAATGGACAAAAAAACGATAGACTTTGTGGAGTAAGAATAATGCTATAAGATACAAAACACCAATAACAAAAATATATTCTACGACTCGTGGCGTTCGTCCTCGTTTTTCTGAAATAGTAATAACTATATATGATCGTGTAGACGTAATTTGGAATACAATAGGTTGTATATATTCTCGCATGAAGTAGTAAAAAAGATTAAAAAATGGTCGTGTTTTCCCATCATTTTTTGTCCCAAGAAATAATTTTATTTCCTTTTATAACAACAGGAATAAAGTTCCTTCGGAAAATAGGAATTTTTTCGGTAATACAATATTTATTCCGCGTTTTCCCTCTATAATGAAGGGTAGTAATTTGAGTTTTGTTATCAATAGTTTTTTCTCGAAAACGTTCTGAGGCAACGAAGAAATATACTTTTCCATGGGCAATCATAACTATTACGCCTTGAATTGATTTCCGACCTTTGTTTGCTGTTTGTACAAAAGGCAGAAATTCTTGTAAGGTTTTGGTCGTAATTCCAGCGCTTGCATGTAGTTGTTTAAAGATACGAAGAAGATCTTGGGCGCTACATTCTTTTCTATTTTTTATCAAATAATATGCTGATTTTGCTTTTCGATAAAGACTTATTGTTATTGGTTGTAAGAGGTTTTCTATAGATTGGCTATCATATTTTTGGTATCGTTTTTGAAATAATTTTTCAAATCATTTTTGTAAAAAAAGCTTGGGAATAATTTCATTTCTCAAATAATTTCTCTGACTTACGGAAATATCTTGATTGGAAATATCTTGGACATAAGGGATATTTTGTTGTTTACATGTATCAAGAATTTCTGTTTTACGAAGAGATAATAACGGTCTCACAACTAATTTTCCATGTAAAAGATGATGGTGTTCGATTGGTTTGATTCCTATAAATCCATCTACTCCACATCCACGAAGCAAGTTTAAAAGTGATGTTTCTACACGATCATCAAAATGATGTCCAAGAAAAATTTTGTTTGCTCAATGCTTTATCATCGTATCCAAAAACTTTTGATACCTTCGTTTTCTAAGATCATTTTCTGTTGCTTTGAGTGTTTTTGGTCTGGTAATAATTTCCAATGATGTTCATGTAAATCGTTGTTTAATATTTTTCGCTTCTTCGATACTTTCAGTTCTTACGCCGTGATTGAGATGAATAAAAATCAGATTTTTTGTATTATATTTTTGAGAAACAAAAAAATCATAAAGTAAGCAACTCAAAAACATGCTATCTGGACCGCCAGAAACAGCAACCGCTACAATATCGTTTTTGAAAATATGTTGAGAAAAAAAATTATGAAAAGAAAAAAATATCTTGGTATCAAATTTTTGCTTAGTAATATTTCGCATATTTTTCATTGATAAACAATTGAAAATCCTTGGTAAAAATATAGTATCTGATTGCTTGCTATACGCTATAAGTTATTAGCTATGAGCTATTTTATTGTTTTTATGCACAAATGAAAGATAAAAATTTTATTATCAAAGTTGGAGATTTATTGAAAGAATGAGGGAAAGTAGACACCCTTACTTTTGAAGAAAAAACTACTTCAGCATTACCAAATCTTAACAAGGAAGGGAT
Organism: candidate division SR1 bacterium RAAC1_SR1_1; assembly: GCA_000503875.1. Lineage (GTDB taxonomy): Bacteria > Patescibacteriota > Gracilibacteria > Absconditabacterales > Absconditicoccaceae > UBA5124. Next base: position 1,153,301 of record CP006913.1, on the reverse strand, counting down.
TTCTGGAACTATTGTTTTACGTTCATTGAATCAAGATTCTTTGTATGTGAATTTAGAAAATATTTCTTGTACTCTTGAAGAAACCTGCGATCGTTGTTGAGTACACTATACAAGAAAAGTTGTTGTTCCCGAATATGTTTCCAGATTTGTTATTAGTGAAAAAATCAAACAAGAAGAGCAAGAAACGAGTGAAGAAGAAATTTTTGTAATTAATGCTAGAGACGAAAGTATAGATGTTGAGCTTATGATCATACAAGCAATTAAATTCCAAGATCCTTTCGTAAGTCATTGCGAAAAATGCGAAAAAGAATTGGAAAAAATTTCTGATGAAGAGGAAATTGAAGAAGGAATCAGTAGTGGAAATGTGATTTTCCATAAATAATATTTCTGTTTTAACAACAAAACTCCTCTGAATAAGAGGAGTTTTTTTTATAAAGCGCTTCATCTTAGTGTCCAGCTTGCATTTTTTTCTGCTGATCAATTGAGTTTAGAGATATCTATTTTTCCGTCTTTTATCAATTTCTGCAATTTAAATCTGTCTATATCCAAGGTTTCATTTAGTATTCCAAGTTCTTGGAGTTTAGTCACGAGCAGATCTTTATCTTTGATTGAGACATTTTCTCCTTGGCTGGCAGAGATTTTATAGGCGTTTCCAAATAATTTGAGGAGTCATTTTTTTTCGAGGTATTCAACAAGCATATCCTTGAGGAGTTCTTTTTGCGCCTTTGCTTCGGATTCCTGTTTGGCGAACTGGACGTATTCGTCGACTAGACCTTTCACTGTCTTCGCTCCCAGTTCGCCTCATATTACCTCGTCATCGTATTTCATGTGTGCCCGAAGGGGACAAATCGACATATACTCGCAATATTTACAATACTCGTTTTGAACAGGTTCAAAAGCCCTTTTGTCCCCCATATTGTAGGCGAATTTTTTGTGTTCTACTCACTCGATAATGCTCGAATATTTTTGGACAACCGTAGTCAAAACATCATCCGTAATTTCCCGTTCGTCCGTAATATCAAAATGGAGATAATGTAATCTGGCTTTTATTTGTTTGAAATATTTTCCATATTTTTGTTGGAGTGCTAGTCCATAGAGAGAAAGTTGTTCGGTATATTCCTGCTTTTGTTCGGGAGGGAGATTTTTGTTGGTCTTATAATCGTTGATCACAAAGGTATCGCCTTCCTTATCTATTCTATCGATTACCCCGCGGAATTTTTGTTGTCCAGCGGTGTCTAAATCAAAATTCACCATACTTTCCGTAGCTATCACCTGGACTCCTGTAAATGGAGCATATTTTTTGTAATACGCATTCACGTAGTGTTCTCCTCTTCTGATATAATCTTCCAAGGTTTGTTGTCCCTTGATCTGAAGTGGCTTTTCTTTGGTTGCATCTGCTATTTCCTGGTTTCGTGTAGCATGAAAATCTTCCAATACCTCTTCTAGATTTGGAATTTTGAAGACATTCACATTGTTATAGAGATTCTCCAAAACCTTGTGCACACTATGTCCCAATATTAAATCTGGCGAACTTTCAAATTCTTTTTCCTTGATTTGATCTACATATTTGTACTGATATTTACGTGGGCATTGCTGGAAAACCTGGAGTTGAGAGAATGAATAGACAGACATTTCTTCGATGAAGAAGCTAAAGATTTTTCTAAGTGTAGCGTTTAAAAAAAAGAAGGCAAGAGAAAAATCTCGCATTTCTGCGAGACCCTTCTTAATCTGAAATAATTTCAACGAAACCTATTCATGTCTCGTCATCATAACCAATTTTGACTTCAGTTCCATCAGAATCAAAATATATTTTTTTGTTTTTGAGAGATTGGGTTTTCGTATCTAAAACTATTTTTTCTTCTGATAGTATTTGAGGATTATCACTGTTTGAAGACATAGGATATATTACAATAAAAAAATAAATATTATGATGTTTTTCTAAAGATAATAGGATATCTCTCATATATTCTTTCTGGAATAACTTTTATAATATCTCATGGGCAAAAATGTTTAATATCTTCTTGATTTATATATTTAAAAAACCCAAAGGCCTGATTATCTTCTCATCCTATACAAACATATACTCTTCATGGTTTTATAGAAGTAATAATTGCTTGATATGTTTTATTGCAATCTACTGTTTTTAGATTTATATTTTTCTTATCTGCCGCAAAGGCTCTTACTCTCTCGAATAAAGGGATATGTCTTTTAACTTCGATTATTTGTTTTTCTCCTCAATGATTTTTTATTTCATCTATTGTCTCATCTGATGTTTTTTCAGTTCATAAAGCATCAACAAATCTTTTTTTCCAAGCAACAAGTCATCCAGACTCCAAGAGAAAATTAATTCTTTTTCCGTCATGTTTTTCTAATAGATAGTCGATTGTATTGCTTTCTATTTCTTTGATATCCACTTTTCCATTATAAATATGGGTTCATATTCCGTAGCGATTTGAGATTACAACCGTTTTATTCATTTCTTTGATATAAATATAGAGCGTAGGACTTCCTTTATCTACTATAACATCTTTTTCATCAGACTTAATACCATTCTCTTCCAGATAAAGAAACATTTCTTCTATAATATTTTCTTTATGTTTAAATTCACATATGTTTTCGCTTCAACCTTCTCATTTTTCTTGGGTTGCTTGTTTATAAAAATCAACTTCAATATTCTGATTATATCAAATAGAAAGATATTTCAACAAGTCTTTTACATATGCATTTGATTTTAATGGTTTGTATTTTTCGTCTATAGCTTTTAATATTTTAGCCAATCTTGGAATCTGAATATTTACTAATTTTTCTTTTTCTAATGTTTTTTTAACACATTCATCAGTTCATAAAATCACTTCTTTTGCATTATTGGTTACTGTTAAATTTTCCCATTTTTCAAAAAAAGCTTCTAATTCCTTTGATCTTTTAATTAAAGTACTATATATTTCCTGAAATTTTCAAATTTTTTCATGATCCAAAAAAGTTTTTCACAAACCACCTTTTAATTCTCAAAGAAAATTAAGAAGAACTCTGTAATCTGATAAAAGATCTCTCACTTCTTCATATTTTGGTATAATTGGTTGCATATTACTATTGTATCATTCTTGAAGTTTTTCTTTAGCTATTTTCAGAACTTTTATTTCTTCATTACACCTGACAAGCATATCTTCTATGTCTTTCACTCCACAATGTAAATCTATTTTCAAAAGAGTATATAATCTCTTCATTTTATCTTCTAACAAAATGTCTTTTTTTATTATAGATAAACCTTCTTGTCATTTTTCTGATCTAAGAAAATTTTTGGAAACATAACTAAGCAAATCAGCCATTTTTAAATAAGAGTAGAATATAAATATTGACATTCTTATTATTATATAATTCCTTCTAAATATCAATACTTACCTAGTAAAACGTGTTGTCAGATAATTACAACAGGCTTTTGAATATAAAAAAACTGACAAAGAAAACCTTGTCAGCTATGTGTTGTGAATTTACTACCAGTCCACAACTCCCTGGAATCTCTCTTTTAAGCGGAGATCTTACTCTGTTTTTGATTCTATCATTATTGTTTTCTGATTTTTTACATCAGTAACCATAACCAAGAATCTTGTTCCACTTTTGGTGGTTGGAATATAAACTGTTAATCCCTTTTTATCTGGTGGAAGGTAAGTAGAATTTGTTGGAAATTTTTCTATGCTAGGAGACAATCTTGATTCTGTGAATACAGAAACAATAAATGCATTCGGCATATTAAATTTCAACGCAATGATTGTTGTATCATTTCCTCTCTCCTGTCCAAGGATAAAAGCACGTTTTTCTTTTGGATTGCAAGAGGCCAGTACTACTAGAATACTTGCAGCAAAAAATAGATTTTTCATTTTTTTATGTATTTATAGTGATTCATTATGATAGATTCTTTGGTTTAATAGTGATATGTTTTTGCCAAGGAGAAACATTATCACAATAATTAAACATACAACAGAGGCTAGGAAAAGTAAATACCCTGAAAAAAGGCTTTTTACAAACATTGCTCGTTGAAGAAGATAAGCAACCCCAGATAGGAGTACGCTTGACCCAAAAATAATCAAGATACTTGTTATTTTATTTCCTATAGGATTATAATATTCCTGACTCAAAGATTGTCCAAATACATAACCAAAAAGCAGGAATGGAACTATAAAAAACATATGAACATTTTTTTGTGGAAACAATAGGTAAATAATTGTTAGCCCTAAAATTATTCCCGATTCGATAACAAAAAGTTTGTTTTTCATGATACATTGTGTTCAGTATTAACCCCCTGTTCCCGGTTTTAGGTTTATTTATTTTTGTTTTAATTTTCTTCTTGTAACAAAGCATCTCTAAATGCTCTAAGAGCATTTATATACACATCGTCATTTGATGATTCACAGTTTTGAGCAATTTCTTTGAACTTAACAAAGTCATATTGATATTGCTCAAGCACTTTTGGAAGTTCCATAGGAACACCTTCTTTTATCAAACAAAGATGAAGAAGCTCTAGTTTCTCATTTAGATTTTTCATTTGATTGTATTTTAAAGTTATTATTGTTAATGACCTCTTGACATTTCCAAATATAACAAAAAACACAGTAAATACAATGCTTACCTAGTAAAACGTGTTGTCAGAAAATAGCAACAGACTATATTAATTGATTATATTGATAGTTCCAAACATTAAATTTTTATTGTTTTTTGATTACGAGGAGCTTCATTATGTCTTGATTTGCTATATCCCCTTTACATCATAATTCATCAACAATAGTTAATCATGCTTTTTTAATTATATCCTTCATTTCAGAATCACTAAATCTTTTAGATTTGTGGAGAACTATTACATCTCATGGTTTTTTAGTAACTGTCTTTTTTATACCATCTTCTTCCCAAAAAAAAGTGATTGGTTTTAGTGGTTCAAGTGATATATACAAAGTATTGTCTTTATCTTCATATTCTATATGTATGCTACAATCTTTAGGGTCTACTCATCTAAAAACAAGAAACTCATTTATAAAATCATGCGTTTCTTTAGTTCTATACAAAGATTCTACAAAATTTTTAGTAAAATTTTCTTTCTTTAGATTTTCTCTCAGTGTTTGTTCATCTATTTTTGTTCATTCACTTCTGTATGGAACTCATTTTTGCATTACAATTTCACCATTATAAATAATATCTCTATTGGATATTCTAACATCATATAATATTTTATTTTCAGAATCAAGTTCCATATTAATATCAAAATCTTCTTGCTTTATATCTATTCATGGTAATATATTTTTAAAATATCTTATATCTATTTCTTTTTCGTGGTAAACCACATTATGATCTTCATAGCGTTTTTTTTCTCTTTCAAAAAAATTTTTTATTAATTCATCTCCTGCTAAATTACCAAATTTAGATCTATCCAAAACGCGAAAGTAACTCAAAACAAAAGTGTCGTCTTTTTGGAGCATTTTATTAATATCTTTCAGAAACTCTTCTTGAAAATTTCCAAGATTTCAAAATGTTCCCCCTAAAAAAAACATGGTTTTAGGTGTCTTTTTATCTAATCAATTGATATTTTGAAATCTGGATTTCTGAAACCAGGGACGAATTTTTTTATTTATTGGATCTATATCATCTGATTGAATATAACGGAATCATTTTTTGTTTTTTGTTTTTGAGTAAAACATATTATAAAAATTATCTTTAGCAAAATTTAACATATCAATACTATCATCCAAACCAAGATAGTCTACTGTTCATTCTATTTTTTTGTTTTTTATTGCTTCTTGAAGCATAGCATATAATTTAATACCATCACCACAACCTATATCTATAATATTTTTATTTATATATTTTGACTTATTATCAACCAAATCTAATAACATTTGAATTTCTCCATAATACATCTTACTATAGGGCGATGTTTTGTTGTGTGTAATATTTGAGTATTTTTTTGGTCATAAAGCGTGGAATAAAATATCTGAGGGTAATTCATTATTTTCTAGATATGTTGCAAATCATCATAAAATTTCTTTTTTCTTTTCCTGTATTGCGCTCGAATATTCATTGAAAAGATTATATAAATCGCTCTCTGTGTTTTTTGTAACTCATCATATTTTACCCTTTTTGGAGGCAATTTTTGATTTAAGAAAATTGATTTTTTTAAAATGTTTTTCTGATTCTTCTTTGCTGTGCATAGTTTAGACACATATAAAATAAATTATTTTTTCACCCAAATAAAATCAAAAATACTAGCTAATGTATCATGAAATCTTTTGCTAGTTACTATTAAGCCTGACATTTCTTCTTTACTAAACAATACAATAGATACCTTATTTCCTGCATAAATATCTATACCACAAGATAATTTAAAAATATCATCCTTGATAAATTTTACTTCAATAAGGTTTTTTTTGTTAACTTTATGATATGATTTATTATCTTCTGATTCACAACAAATTACTTTAGCTTTTATTTTATATTTAACTCTTTGAGGAACAAAATGTTCATTCAGATAATCTCTTAAAACTGGATGAGCTTCATGACTTCATAAAAATGAACGAATACTATGATCTTTAGAAGTAAGTAATTCTGCATAAACTTTTTTCATACCCTCTAATCCTTCAAAAAATTGAATTCTTGTTTTGTTTCCAAACTTCTCAGCCAAAGCCAATAATTCTGGCACCTTTTCTTTGAACGATTCAAATTTTTGTTCAAGTTGTTTCAATAAAATATCTGGACTGATTACACTGTAAAATTTTACATCATCCTTGGTGGTTTCATTGGCTATTCACTTTCTCTTGAGATCATCGAGAATAGTATAAACTGTTACTCTCTTAATTTCACTACGTCTCGCAATAGTACTAGCGATACTTGTCCCCAGTTCGAGAACAGTAAGATATACCTTGGCTTCTTTTTCAGAAAAACCGTAGTTTTGGAGTGTTATAAGAAGATTTGTTTCCATGAGAAATATAACAACATAAAATACAGAATTATTTCCAGTATAATTGTATCCAGAATTGATTTTTTGGCAAATTTTTAGATAGTTTTTTTATGACAAAAAAATCCCGCATTTCTGCGAGATTCTTCTTATTTTATGGGGTGATTGATATTAGTACCCATAACTACCATTTCAAATTTTGTAATCAGAAATTATCATTTCATAGTTTTGTGGATTAAATTGATCTAATTTAACCTTGCTTCCAAATCTAATTCCAGAAGAAAGATAAACTTCGTTTGTATTGTTTCTCCAAACGTTGAACAACACATTAACTCTTTCTGGGCTTTGAAGTTCAATTTCTGCTTGATTTCCTCGGAAAGGATTATTTCCACCTCTCTTCACAAAAGAAACCATATCATCATTGCTTAGTTTTTCTGAAGATCTCACAGCTCCTTTGAATGGAAGCAATTGAGCATTTACACTAGTTACTCACTCGGCAGTTACTTCGAGAGTAATTCCAGCTTTATTTCCATATGCATTATAGACTGGTTTGTTATTGATTGTGTAAGGAAACAAAATGCTAAAAGAAACAAATTCTGGTTCCAAAATTCCTGTATCATTTGGATCAATTTCTATATCAGACATCATTTTAGAATCTGCTTTTTCTATTCTGTACGGCATTACACCACCATTTGTATTTCTATACATCACGATAGGTTCTCCATATTTATCAAATATTTTTCCTTTAAAGAATGAACTTTTCATAAATTCTTTTGCTTTTGCTAAAGCAGTTTTTTCGGTAACAGCATTATTTGTCCATGTATAATTTCTTTTGGTTCCTCGCATACTACAATTTCTCATATCAAACGTATAATCGAAAGTATCTTCTTCCAATCCTACAGAAAACATTTTTGTATTTCCTGCAAATCCAAGAGATTTGAGAACAGTTGTACTATCACAATTGAGTTTCAACAAAGAACTGTCTTTAAGATTTAATGCATTTACTGCCTTTTCGTCAAATTTGTACGTTTTATTTCCTTGATAAGGAGGTACTCGATCTACTTTTTCTGAAGAAGACGTCGTTGGTTCTATTGGCAGAACATCAATTTCTATACCATCAGCACATTGTGGTTTTTGTGTTGCTTTACATGCCATTTTTGTACAAGCTACTTTTCAATTAGCAACCGTACAAGTATTACATCCATCATAATAGGTTGTGCAAGATTCACTTGCAAATGAAGCTCCTCAAAAGCTTAATACGGACAATCCCAAGATCGCCACGAGTAATTTTGTTTTCATGAAACAATAATAAAAAGATAAAAATTCATTATGTGATACGTATATTTCCCAAAAAAGTTACGACAAAGATATATATTTTCTGTGAAGCGAATCAACAGGAAGCAAAAAAGTTTGTCTTTACATCCAAATAAAAAACTATAAGTTTAACCTAATTTATATTCTGATTTATATATATGAAAATCAATATTATCGCTGGAATGGCACAAAACCGTGTTATTGGTAAAAACAATACTTTGCCACGACATTATTCAGAAGATCTCCAACATTTCAAAAAAACTACTACAGGACATATCATTGTCATGGGATATAACACCTATTTATCCCTCGGAAGACCGCTTCCCAATAGAAGGAATGTTGTTTTAAGCAAAGAACCCATGGAAGGAGTAGAATACTACACCAGTATCCCTGCATTGATGGAACAAATGAAAAAAGAAGATGTTTCAGAATTTTTTGTAATATGATGAGCCTTTGTTTATCAACAATTTATAGATATAGCAGATATACTCTATCTTACTGAGATTAAAAAAGAATATGACGGAGATACATTTTTCCCTGCATTTGAAGATAAATTTGTAGAAGTTTCTAGAGAGGTTTGAGAAGAATTAGATTTTGTGATGTATAAGAGAAAATAAGTCGTTAGGAACCTTGCGATACTAAGGGGCAATAATTAAGGTCGTTCTTTATTTTCTTACAAAATATATGATGATCAAATTTTACAAAAAAATGATGGAAGGTGTTAAAAATCTATGATTTTGGGACTGGGCTATTTTAAAACTTTATTTGGTTGTTTTTTGAATTTTTTTGGCAACAGTTATTCCAGCATTAACAGAAGTACAATGGTGGATTTATATAATTATCGTTATTGTTTGTGCTAGCTATCTAATAACCGTTATATTTAAGAAAAAATAGTTATTTCCATTCCTTACTCATTTGTTTTTGTCTGTAGGCATTGGCAAATCTATGCGCTTCATTACGAAGTTTGATGAGAAGCTTATCGGCATCATCATAAATAATTTTAATTTCCTTGATTTTTAAGGAAGCATCAAAGCTATATATTTTCTCAGTAATATCTTCTCAAAATTTCTGTTTCCCGATATTCGTTGTTTTTCTAGCGGCTCATTTTCCCAATCAAACAAAAACTACTTTGTCGAAAATCTCTTGAAAAGCTGGCTCTTCCTCTAGTAATTCTTTAATAACATGTAGCTGCCCCTTTCCTCCATCAAGGATAAAAATATCTGGTAAGGTTGCTTCTTTGTCGCTAAGAAATCTACGAATCAAGACTTCTTTGAGGGCTGCGTAGTCATCTTGTTGTTTGACTTTGGAGCTGATTTTATATCTGCGATATCCCTTGAAATATGGGATTCCTCAGAGCAAACAAGAGATTCCTCCACTTGCTCGTCAGCCCGATAAGTGCGAGATATCGAGCAGTTCCATACGGTAAGGAAAATTTTCGAATTGGTATCTGGTTTGAAGTGTCGAGAGTAAATCATTTAATAGATTTTCTTTTTCGAAGGAGGTCGACACGACAAAAGATTCGAAGCAGCGCTGGAGAAATTTGTTAATTTCCTCTGCTTCAGCCTTTTTAAGCTTCTTGGTTAACGCGACATAATGATCGTCTAGTGGCGTAAATGAATTATAGGTTGCGCTGAGATTGGCCAAAAGTGATTCCTTATCATAATCAGATTTGTTGATTTTCTGACGAATAACATCGATAACTTTTCCCTGGTAGAGATAGAGAACAACATATACTCGTCGCTCTCAAATCTCTCTGATTTCTAGAATATGTCCCGTAATTGGCGATGCAATAACAGCAGTTTGTTGCTCAGTAAATGCTTGCAATGACAGCAAAATATCCCTGAGCTTCCCTGCTCGCTCGAAGTGTTGTTGATCGATAGCATTTTTCATTTTCTGTCTAATTTCCTGTTCTATCGGCTTAGTATTTCCTTTGAAAAATGAGGCAATCGCTGCAGTAATTGGTTGATAAGAGCCGAGATCTGCTAGGGCACATCGTCCTTTACACAAACCAAAATAATAATCTGAACATAATTTCTTTTGTTTAAATTGGATATTTTTACATCCTCTTCGTTGCAGGATTTGTCTGAGATATTGTAATAATTTTTTGAGTTCCTGGGTGTTATGTTTTGGTCAAATATAGGTCGATCCATCGGGAATTTTTTTCCTTGTAAGATAGATTTCTGGATATTCGTGTTTAGTGATTTTGAGGTAGGTGTAGCTGTTGTCGGCCTTGAGAAGATTGTTATATTCAGGGAGATGTTGTTTGATAAGATTGTCTTCGAGATACAATGCTTCCGATTCATTTTGGACAACAATAAAATCAACCTTCTCTGCTTTTTGCATCATATCTTGTTTCCAAACCGATCCCGCCGCAAAATATTGCGCCACTCTTTTTTGGAGATTTTTTGCTTTTCCAATATACAAAACGATGTCCTTCTTATCTTTGAAAAAGTACACTCATGGCTCTTGGGGGATGTTGTTGAGAGCAATGTTTTCCATAAAAAAGTTTTATATAAAACACCTTAAAACCCACTCTGTAAATCTAACATTCTCTTATACTTTCATCATAACTTAACAAGCTCGTTATGTGTTCATTCTTCTATGATTTTTCATTGCTCAAGGAATATTATTCTATCTGCTTGTTTAACTGTCTGCAATCTATGTGCCACCACAACAACTGTTTTTCATTTGAAAAGATTGTGTAGAGCTATATTGATTTGCTCTTCATTGAAGCTATCTAGTGCAGAAGTTGGTTCATCCAATAAAATTATGTTTGGATTTTTGAGCATGATTTTGGCGATGGCGAGTCTTTGCTTTTGTCATCAACTTAATCTGACTCATCTTTCGCCAATCTCGGTTTCTAGTCAATTATCAAACTCTCGGATAAACTCACATTTGGCATCTTTTATTGTTTTTTCCAAGTGTTTAGTATCTGGCTCTTTGTCTAGTGCGTAGATGAGGTTTTCGTGGATCGTACCGTCAAATACAGATGGATCTTGGGTAAGGTAACCAATATGACGATAGTAATCAGTTAGCTTTATTTTTGATAATTTTTGTCAATCTACAATCACTTCTCATTTATCTGGCCTGATATATCCAGCCAATAGTTTGATCAAAGTTGTTTTTCATCATCATGATTCTCAGACAAAAGCAGTCTTGGTTCAGCCTTGAATTTCGAGATTAAAGTTTTCGAAGACTTTATTTTTTTCATAGGAAAAACTGATATTTTTAAGAAAAATGTCTCAATGTTTTGGACTAAATTTTTTGATATCCTTCGTATTTTTCATAGAAGAAATCGAATCAAATGTTTCCCACAATTTGTCTATATGAACAATACTTTTATACCATTCCTTAAGATATTTTCTAATATTCCAGACATATCTACTTACAATATTTAATAGTTGAAGAAGTAACATTATATAAGCAAAAGTATAATTACCAGTAACTATTCCTATACCAACAAAAACATATATTCCAATTTTCATAGCATCCATAATACCGCTTGCAGGTGTTTGCCAAAAGATTTTTTTTGTATTTCATCTTTGTCGTAATTTTACTTTTTTGTTGATAAGATCTTCTTGTTTATCCATCTCTATGGATAGTTTATTGTTTTGTAATATTTCAAACTTGGACATAAGAATTTTAATATCTCTACGAGCAAGATCCATATTTATTTCTTTTGCTTGTTTTCTTGTTTTTTGTAATATTCATAGTCAAACTCGAATTAAAAATGTTGCCACAATAAACAATAATGTAAATCACAAAAAATATGTTCGATTTGGACTTTTTGTTGCTATCAATGTAAACGCATAAATAATGGCTAATATTTCTACTAGAATAGCTACAAAAAGATCATTTACCAATCATACTCGATTTGAAATTCCATCAAAAATAATATTCTGCATTTTTCATGTTCATATAGTTTCAACTTTTGTATTGTCTAGATGAATGTATTTTTCAAAATATTTTCTTCTTAATCACATATCTACCTTACCATTTGCTGACTCCCGACACATCTCTGCTACCCATCCAAAAAAATAAGAAAAAATATTTACTACAACAAGAATTATTGCCCAAAACTTTATATTTTCAATATTTTTTGTTTCTATTGCTGCTATAATAAAAACTCAAACTTGTACAGTAAAAACGCTTTGAAATGCATCATACATTTCTGCTGTTAGAAATCATCGCCATCGCCCTTTTGTATATCAAATAGGGCTTAGAAATTTTTTAATATTTGAGAGAGCTTCTTTCATATAAGCTTTTTATATTGTTAAATTAATTGAAATCTGATGGTTTGATTATCTTTCTTGAAACCAAATAAGTGATTGAGAAATATTCTATTTCTTTGCTGGTTTTTTTGCCTGGGATTGTACTCGTTCCAGGTAGACTTTGTCTACATCCTCTGGTGCCAAAAAAACCAGCTCTGGTATCTGGTAAGGATGATTCTTTTTTAGAAAAGCTGTAAGTTGGTCTTTGTTTTCTTTGGGAAATTTGATGAGAACTATTTTCTCTTCTTCTGTTTTGAGTTTTCCTTCTCGCATATAATAGGATTTTACGTAGTTTATTCTTTGGATACAGGCAGCTATTCCTGATTTAATGAGTCATTGAATTAACTGTTTGAGCTTTCTCCCATCATTGGGAAACGTGGTTAGTGCTATAAGCATTGTCATGAAAAAGGTAATAAAACATTGCTACCAATGTATCGAAAAACGTTTGTTATGCAAGAAAAAAACTGATGTTTCCATCAGCTTTATATAAAATTTTATGATTTATTATTCTGTTGCTGTTTCAAAAGAAACTGACTTAAGTGGAGAAAGTATTGGAATGATAGCTTTTAAACTATCAATATATTTCGGTGGAATCAAATATTTTTTAGCAATATAATCAGACAAATCTTGTATTGTAGAAATAATTGTTGATATTTTTTCTTGTTCTGTTCATTTTGCTATGGTATATTGATATTGGAATGTCTTTGCTATTGTAGATATTTTTCTTTCTAGTTCAGTATATGAAGTAGCAAATTTAGCTTGATCCGCTGCTTTATATGCTATAACTAATTCGTCTAAATTTTCTTGAAGAAGTGATTTGTTTAGTTGTGCTTCAATAACTTTTGTTTGTTCTGGTGTTGCTATTTTCTGTTCATCGTTTACCAAACCAAGATCTATATTTGGAATTTCTTGTTCATCTATACTGAGAATTTCTTCTTCTTCTAACTCTTTGATTTCTTCTTGTCAAACAATTGTATCGACAATTTCTGTTTTAACTTCTTCAACAAATGTAAATGTTTGACTTAAGTTTTTGTCTTTTACTGCTTTGGCAAATTTTTCAAAACTATCAAACAATGATATATCGTTTCATTGGATAGCCAGTACTTGTTTGTTTCCTACGCTTGTTGCTTTTTGATCATCAGAACTAACCAATAACTTTGCTCAGTTATTTTTGATAACATGACCTTTTCATTGTTTTACTACTTGGAAATTTATAGGCTTTTTCTTTTCTCATTGAGAAACCAATAAGCCATCAACCGCTAGTTCAATATTATGTTTATTTTCTTTTTGTAAAGAAGATAATTCTACATATTCTCCGTACAATAATGCTACTTTATATCATTGAGCTTTTTTATTTATAACAAATTTTGCTGGTCCAACTATCTTTGCTTTTGTATCATCATCTATGTGAAATACAATTTGTGCGTCTTCTCTGAGAGTAACAATATCTCCATCTTTGATGTTGCTTGTTTGGATTGTTTTACCTGCTTGTTCTATATAAAAACTTCCATCAAAATCCACTATTTTTGCAACGAAATCTGCTTGTGCTACGTTTGTGTTTGCCAAACGACTAAGCAAGTATCATTCGCTATCTTCTATATTTGTTTGTTGGAAGAAATACATTCCATAAAATCCTACTAAGAAAAACAACAAGAACGATGTATATACAAAAGATTTAACATGCAAAAAAGATCTCTTCCTTTGGAAAGATTTCTTCATGTTTTTGTCCATGATTGCGTAATAGACATCCATTTTTTGAATGTCAGACAACCCTTGGTCTTTCTTCTGATTAAAATATTCTTGGAGTTTCATTTAAATTAATGACAATAATATAATAAACATTCTACTCCTGTATACGAATGAGTAGACACTTTGTGACAAAAAAAGTCTGATTTGCATCTCTTCTCTTTTTTTGTATAGTTGTCTGACTTTATTTTTTATGATATCATGACATTCGTTATTATCGATCTTGAAACAACGGGATTAAGTCCCTATAAGCATAGTATTACCGAAATTGCTGCGGTTCGTTTTGATGGAAATCAGGTTGTTGACACGTTTCAAAGTTTGGTAAATCCAGAAAGACATATTCCTACCTTCATTACAAAACTCACAGGAATCAACAATGAAATGGTAGAAAATGCACCAATTATCCAAGACATCTTACCTGAATTTATTTCTTTTTTGGGCGAAGACATTTTTGTCGCTCACAATATTTCCTTTGATTTGGGCTTCTTAAATTATGCTCGTTATACTCATCTTGGATGTTATTTTTCCAATCCTACGCTATGTACGAGAAAGCTTGCGAGACATCTTATTCCTGAAGTTCCCAAAAGAAATCTAGGTTTTTTATGTGAACATTTTGGTATCACTAATACCCGCGCCCATAGAGCACTTTCTGATGTTCATGCTACTACTGAATTACTCAAAAACTACCTTCGTATTATGAACAGTGAATGAAGAAAAGTAGAAGAATTTTTGGGATAATTTTACTCGTTAATAGAACTCATGCTTCTCGCTATCGATAAGCCAACAGGCATTACCAGTTATGATGTTATTCGTAGATTGAAAAGGGCTTTTCCGAAACAAAAAATTGGACATAGCGGAACTTTAGATCCTTTGGCAACAGGATTATTGATTATAGGAATTGGCTCTTGAACTAAATTATTGACACAAATTCAATGATTAGATAAAAAATATGAAACAACTATCGATTTTGCTCAGATGACAGATACTCGGGATGTTGACTACCGAGATTCTCATGAACAATATAAAATTGCTGATAAATGAATCATCAAAAATGATCAATTTATTGCTGCTCCAAGCCAGGTGGAACTTGAGGAAAAATTATCATTACTTGTTCCAGAAAAAGAGCTTCCTTTGACTCCTTTTAGTGCAAAAAAAAAGGATGGAAAAAAGATGTATGAGCTTGCGAGAGATGGACATATTTTGACAGAAAATAGAGTAATGAAAGTGTTTGAAAATAAGGTCGTTTCCTATGATTTTCCTTTATTGAAACTTACCTTGCATGTTGGTTCAGGAACCTATATTAGATCTATTGGATACTGGCTTGGTCAAGAGTTTTGACTTGGAGGAATTTTAACACAACTGAGAAGAACATCTATTTGAAAATTTAATCTCAATGATATGAAATTAGAAAAAATTGGAGATGAAGGATTGCTGTGATGTGAAATTGAATTGTAATTATACCAATAAATTTAGAATTAAGTTTATTGTTTCTTCAAAAACACTTTGATTAAGCGAATAGAAAACAAACTGACCTCTTCTTTCATCAATAACTAAATTTGATCTTTTGAGGATATCGAGATGATGAGAAAGTGATGCCTGTGTAATTTCAAAATGGGTCAAAAGCTCAGAAACAGTCATTTCTTTTTGTTTAAGAAGCTGTATAATTCTTCTACGATTTTTATCCGATAATGTTTTGAAAATAATATCGATCATAGGTAAAGAAAAAAAATAAATAGATGAATAGAATAATAGACAAATATCTATAATATGAAGATTTTTTATTCCCGTTTTCTAAATAATCACGGGAATTTTTGATACTTTTACTTCATAGATAATTCAGTTACTACCGGAATAGTAACTATTTGAGCATTCACTGTAATTACATCTCTTTTTTGGGATCTTGTAGAATTTACTATTGTCCAATTTTTTTGTCTTTGATCGAGAATTTGTGTCTTATAAATTTCGTATTGAAAAGATACATTACTTAAATTTTGATTTTCTTTTCTCAAAAAATATCAGTATGTTGATGATAAACTTACGTAACGAAGATAAATAAACAAACAAAACAAAAAAACGAAAAGTAATGATCAGATTTTTAGCATATCAAGAAAAGCATCCTGATTTCTATATTTAATCAGAATATTTTCGTATCCATTTTTGAGTGAATTTGTTGGGGAAAAAGCAAATGTTTTCATAAGATTACTTTTATACAAAATCTACCCATTTTGCAAGAGTTCTTTATATTTTTTCAATAATTCTGAGTTTTGCACTACGGGAAGCCTTATTCTTTTCAATTTCTTTATAGGTAGGTTGGATTGCTTTCTTGCTATAGAGTACTCGTTGGTTTTCTGGAAATTCTTTGAAAGCATTCTTAACTATCCTATCTTCGATACTATGGAAGGTAATAATAGCACATCTTCCGCCTTTATTGAGAAGATCGGGAAGTTTCTGGAGAAATATCTTGAGTTGTTCTAATTCTTGGTTGACTTGGATCCTGATTGCCTGGAAAATTACGCTAGACGCTGGGTCTCAAAGACCACAGTCGTAGAGGACTTGGCGGAGTTGGCGAGTGGTCGTAAGAGGGTATTTGGTTCTTGCACGGAGAATCGCATTCGCCAACTCTCTCGCTTTTTCGGGGGTGAAATCGGCGTAGTCGATGAAGCAAGTTTCTAAGTCTGCCGCTGACACTCTGGCAATCCGTTGTTGGGCTGAGAGACCCTTGGTTGGGTCGAATCTCATGTCCAATGGGCCTTCTCCTTTGATGGAAAACCCGCGTGATGTGTCTTTGTAATGCTCCATATTTACACCTATATCCAATAATATATAGTCTGATTTTTTTGATTGTAAGGTATCGATATCTGCGTATGATCATTGTTTTGCCTGGAAACGATTTGCGTATCATGCTAATTTTTCTTGGGTTGCAGAAAAAATATTGGGATCTCTGTCGATTCAGAGCACGGAAATCTGAGGAAACTTGTCCAAAATTGCCTGAGTATGCCCGCCGTGCCCCAGCGTCCCATCTACGAGAAAAGTGGTGGTTTCTGGGATACTTTTGAGGACTTCGTCTAGGAGGACAGGAATATGTTTGATCATTTTTGACTATTTAGGGATGAAGAATCGATGTAGAATGTATAGATGAATAGTTGATTTTCAAGCTCAAGTAAGTATAAGAAATCATATTTATCAATAATAAGCATACCCGTGTGAACATATCTAGGACAAAACTTCCTAACCGATACCAAAATCAGACATTATCTTGGCGATAAAATCAAGAAGATCTATGATGAGTCGTGATGTACAGTACTGATCGAAATCGGACCAGGAAAATGATCGTTAACCAAACTTATCCATGAAATAAGCCCAGATTTTTTTGTTATTGAAAGAGATAATAATCTGATTGCTGAGGGTAAATTGAAGGTAGAATGACTGGAAAATGTTCGTGTGATTCATGCTGACGTATTGGATGTTGATGTTGATGCAGAGCTTAAAAATAGATGACAGGAAGCCAACAAAACCCTTGTTGTAGGAAACTTGCCGTACTATATTACTTCTCCGATTCTGAGAAAGTTCTTTGGAGAAGGGAAACAAGACTACGTAGGAGGTGTCTTTATGGTGCAGAAAGAAGTAGCAGATAAACTCTGTACTGATGTTCAGAAAAAATCATATCTATGGTGGATAGTGAATTTTGGGTATGATGTGATCTATCTCAAGACTGTCCCTGCCAAAGCATTTTCCCCTGCCCCAAAAGTGACTAGCGCATTGATAGAACTAAAGAGAAAAGATGTTCCGCTTAGTATAGATTTCACTAGATTTCTCAGCTTTCTAGAAGATTTTGCTCCGTATTCGAGGAAGACATTGGGTGCTATCGCAACAATGCTCAAAAAGAAACAGAATAAAGAATGGTTGATTCCTGAAACATTGAGGGGAAAGAGATTGGAAGAACTTGGTTGGTGAGATGTTTGAGAAATTTTGAGATAATGATTTGCAATTGGGAAAATTTTTGTTATAATTACTTCACTATAAATAGCCTATGCTATTGACTCCGAACAATCGGAGATTCACTTTAAAAGCAAGTCATCCTCTAGGGGGTGGCTTGTTTTTTTAATCAAAATATTATAGACAAACTATTGTTAATGATTTTTCTATTTTCATTTGTTATAGTACCAATATATTGTCAGATCCTCTTTTTTGATACTTCTCTAATATTAAAACAAGAACAATATGTTGGTTTTTTTAGTCAAGATTTTAGAAAATCAATAGATATCGTGATAATTCATATTCTTGTAGTTTCTCTTATCCCTTTTAATGGTAATATTATTACTGTATTTCATTTATTAAAAGATTGATTGGAAATAATAATACATGGTCTTTTCTTGTTTAATTCACTTCAAACATTTTGTCATAAATTTATTTCATAAATATCCCGTTGTTTAAAAACAATATTTGGTGTCTTTTTCTCAAAATGAAGATATAAAACAAGATTAAATCGATCCAAAAACTGATATATAATTGGAATTGTAATATCGTTTGCAATTTCTTTGACCTTGTTAATTAATCTTTTTATAAGTAATTCCATTTTTATAATTACAAAATAAAATAACATTTACCATGTTATGGTGAATTATAATTACATATTTCTAGAAAAAAACTGACAAAACTAGGACAAATAAAAAAAACTCCGGCATTCACCGGAGTTTTTTAGAAAATATATATTTTTAGTATTTGTAGATATACAAAAGTTGATTTTTATCACAAGCTGTTGCTTCTCAACCAGCTCATCCATTACAAGTACATGTACCATCTGTATCTAAAACGATTTTTGATGGCATTTTAATAGAATCCACATCAATAGTTCCATCTGGAGTTACTACAGATGCTAATCAACAATGAACAAAATTTGCTCATCCTTCTGTTTCTGCTCTAGAAGCAAGCATGAATCAGTTATTTGCTCATCCATTTTTCTTCATTGGATAATATCTATATCATCATGTAGATACGTTATCTAATCATGTCCAATTAGTAGTTGTATCTCATACTGGTATACTTGCCATTCATCATTTTACAAGATTTGCTTGAAATCCCGTATCACTGAAAGATTTTATTCATGTTGGAAAATAATTTGTATCAATTTGGTAAGAAATAATTGCGGTAGCAACTTGTTGAAGATCGGCTTTACGAGCTACATCGTTTGCTTTACCTCTTGCTGATCCAAGTCTTGGTATCAACGCTGATGCTAAAACTCCGATAATTACGATAACTATAAGCATTTCAATAAGCGTAAATCACCTTTTTTTACCTAAAAATTTCATTTGTTTTTATACATAAAAAATAAAATGTTTGCAGTAGTTTATCGTTTTGTGGATGTTTTGCAAGGAAATTTTATGAGAGGGCATATGTACCGGGACTTGGCTGATGAATTATATTTTCCATCTCTAAACGAGCAAGTGCTGGATAAATTTTATCCTGAGAAAAACCCTGTTGGAGGAGGGAGGAAATGGTGAGTGAGGGGTGGCTTTGGAAGGAACCTAGAAGTTGCTGAGTATCGGGATCGAAACTAGATAACAGAGATATGTGGCCTCCTCCAGTAGATTTCTGGGGAACAGAAAAATGGGCTTTGAACATTGCGGGGATATTCAAGAGAGCTCTCATTCATCAGTTTTGGAGCTGTTCATGAAGTCATTCGCTCATCGAAGGTGAGGTAAAATTTGGAGTACCATAGATGGGTTTTTGGAGCTTTTGAGCGAATTCTACGGTAATTAGGCTTCCTGAATTTTTGGAGGCTTCGGGGAGAAAGAGGACATCGGCTAAGCCTGCAATAATGCGGTTTCTCTGAGGAAAGGTGTAACTTTGGGGGTCTTGAGAGAGCTTGAATTCTGAAATCACGAGTCCTCCTTGATCGACAATGCGACGAATAAATTCACGATCTTTGGATGCAAGAAAATGCCTAAATCCTCATCATAGAACTGCTATCGTAGGAATGTTGTTTTCTAGAGAGTAATGATGAGCAAGTTGATCGACTCCTGAAGCCAATCCAGAAATAGTAACAATATCGTGATGAGTTGCCTGATTGATGACTTTTTGGACCATAATTTTGGCAAAATCACTGTGTTTTCTAGGACCAACAATACCCAGAATAGGCTTGTTGAGAAGTGAAATATCTCCCTGATAGTAGATAATATATGGTTTGGATTGTATTTGATATAATTTACTAGGAAAATCTGGCTCTCCTTCGACAACCGCACTGATTTCGCGGTTTGCCATCCAATGAGCAACAACGGTTGTATCAATGCTTGGGTCATAATTTGCCTGTTTGAGATGACCGATAGTAATATCTTCTTGTGATGAGTAGATGAGCGCGTGAGGATGAATCATCGTTTTTGGGTCTATAAGATAAATTCTTGTCAAAAATATTATAGACAATAGGAAAAACATATCAATAGATAATTCATATTATTTTATTGTCAAAAGAATGCTTGATAGACCTAGATGATCTTATTTTTGAGAATATCGTCCACCTTTTTTGCCAAGGAGAAACCATAATTCTTTCGTTGTAAGAGGAGGAAGTTATCAGATGTTGTGTGGATATTTGATGATACGTGAAGATCTTTTTGCTCTGCGTATGCTTGAGCTTGTTTATTATCGAGTTCAAATGAGTTTTGAGAAGCTAGTTGTCCAAAGATATTTCCTAGTGCGTGAAGAGGTATCCATCTATTATCGCGGGATATATCAAATAAAGGAATTCAGACTTTATCTAAGGAAAGCTTGCCATGGATGGCTTGATAGTCCTTGGTCGTTGCATATATCGTATTGGTTGTTGAGAAAAACAAAGTAGTATCCAGGATATTTGAGATGCCAAATTGTTCAGCGAGGTATGATTTTACTTGAGATTGCAGTTTGTCTGAGAGATTGAAATCAGGTGTTTTGAGGGGGATTTTTGGGGAGGAATCTGAGGTCGCGCAGCGAGCAGTTTTCTGGAATTTCGCGACAAAAAATCCCCCACAGTGATCACGATGTGGTCGATATTTCTTACTAAACTCCAGTTCGACAACTCATTTATATTTTTCCGTGATTGTAGAAATCACTTCTTCATTCTCGATTTGGTTGAGTGTACATGTCGAATACACTATTGTTCCGCCTATCTTGCATGCTTGGATTGCAGAGTCCATAAGTTTAACCTGCATTCTGGCAAGTGATTTTATCAATCATTCGTTTCGAGAAATAGGACCACCCGTTTTGTAACTCATACCTTCTCCTGAGCAGGGAGCATCAACTAATATTTTATCAAAAAATTCTGGATAACTATTTCCAAAACGTGTGCCATCGATGTTGGTCACTGCCGTATTGATCATTCAGGTTCTGTTGATATTGTAGATGAGGGCTTTGCGGCGGGGATTGAGGGGTTCATTGGCGATCACGAAAGCACCCTCATCCGCAAGTTGAATCGTTTTACCGCCTGGCGCCGCGCACATATCGAGGACTATCTCTCATCTCTGAGCATCCAAGAGCGGCGCCGACCTACTTGCCGACAATTCCTGGATATAAAAAAATCATCCTTGATGCAAGAAGTGTTGGCCAAGGGTAGCTGAATCCGTAAACGTATGGACATGAAAACAATCCGAATTTGTTGTTGGTTCTAATTTCCAACCCATATCAGTAACCAGCTGGACGAAGTCGTCAATAGCTATTTTTGACCTCATAACTTTGATGGTTTTGGGCAATCTTTGTTGATAACATGCTTGAAAAGTTGCCACTTCCTCAGGAGGAAGAAGCGTAGCAACATGATCGAGGTAGGATATTTTGGACATATTAAATTTTTGAAATAAACATTTCCTGATATAGGGATTATTTTCCGATATTCAAATTGAAAAAAGAAATGGAATTCCTAGAATATATTTTATGTCGAACTTTTAGTTATTAGTCCCACGCAACAATGTCTTTAGCAAACAAGTATCGTCCAAGAAATTTTGATACCATTATTGGACAAGATCATATCACAGGAATTCTCAAAGCAAAGATCAAAAGTGATAAAGGAGGAAATAGTAATTTCTTGCTTTTTGGACCAAGAGGAACAGGAAAAACGTCATGTGCAAGAATACTTGCCAAAGCTATGAACTGTCTTGATCTTCAAGATGGAAACCCATGTAATCAATGTGCAAACTGCAAAACTATTGATGAATGAAAAACATTGGATTATGTCGAAATAGACGCTGCCTCTCATACAGGAGTAGACAATATTAGAGATGAAATTATTAGTAAGGCTGTCTATCCGCCAACCATGCTCAAAAAGAAAATCTACGTAATTGATGAAGTACATATGTTGTCTAAATGAGCGTTTAATGCATTATTAAAAACCATTGAAGAACCTAGAGATACTGTTGCTTTTATTTTGGCAACAACAGAAGTAAACAAAGTTCCTGAAACTGTTATTTCTCGTTGTCAGGTATTTAATTTCAAGAAAGTTCCTGAGGCAGAAATGGTTGGTCGTTTGGAAGAAATTTGTAAATCAGAAGGATTGAGTTATGATGATAATGCACTTTCTTTGATTGCAAAAGTATCTGAAGGATGTGTCCGTGATGCGGTTAAATATGTAGATCAAGTGAGTATTTTGGGAAACCTGAATGAAGAAAATGTAACAAAATTTTTGGGAATTGCGTCAGAACAAACTATTATTAATTTTATTGATCATATAGTTGATAAAAATTCAGACTTGTTGTTTAAAGAAATTGCTAAACTTGTAGATCAAGGAGTAGATCTTCAACATTTTGCAAAACAAGTATTGATGTTTTTGGATGCCCATCTTTTTGATAATATCGATCTTTATCTCAAAATATCAGAACAATTTGGTGAGATTTTGTCATGAATTAGAAACTATCCTTATCCAGCTCTTATCTATAAAATTGTCTTACATAAATATATCCATGGAACAAGTTGATCTATTGTAGAACCTGTTGCTGTTGAGAAACCTGTAGCCGCAACCAACCCAGATCCTGTACAAAAAATAATTGTCCAAGAAGAAAAAATAGCCCCTGTTCAAGCAAAAATAGCGACAGATTCTCCATCTCAATCAACAGATTTATGGACTCGCGTTGTTGCTCGTATCGACAAAGATTCTTTGCAAAAAAGTCTCAAAGATTTGAGTTCTATTTCCTCATTGGAAAATGGGGTTGCTCATATTATGGTGATCAATAAATTTGCTCAAATGGCATTAGAAAGCCACGAAAATAGAAATTATATAGAAAAACTATTGTCTGAAGAACATGGTTCTCCTATCCAAATTAAGGTTGAATTTCAAAGCAAAGAAGACTTTTTCTCTGGAATGCTCGGGTAGATTATCCCTTATATGTCGCTTTAACTATTCTGATATTGAAATGAAAGGTCTTCACTTCTTCGAAGTGTCGATCTTTTTCGTATTCTTTGGCGAGGATTTCGACTTGTCGAGTCATCATTTCGAAGAAACATACCACGGTTTTCTTCATCGCCTCGGGCATCTGATCCAACATTTGTCTATAATAAATAAGTCCATCTTCTCCTCAGACAAAAGCCATTTTTGGTTCTCGTTTTTGGACATTTGCAGGGGAGTTCTCGTCGAAAGTTTGTTCTGGAATATAGGGAAGATTGGCAACAAGGACGATCTTTTTGTCTTGCCAAGTTCCTTTGTAGTTGTCTGCAAAAGCCAATAAATCTGTCCAGATAAAAATCATTTCTTGCTGGAAGCCTTTGAGGAGTCTATCGGTATTTTCTTTGGCAACTTTGAGTGCTTCTTGGGAAATATCAGTAAAAAATACCGTAGAAATCTGATCTGGATTTTGGAGAAGAACTGACGTTCAAAGCACTCCGCACCCGGTTCCGATGTCCATTACAACGATATCTTGGTTCTTATTTTCTTTGATATGTTCGGTTACCGCTTGGACCATATATTCTGTTTCTGGACGAGGAACGAGGGTGTTTTCGTTGACGATAAATTCATTACCGAAAAAAGTCACATGTCCCAAAATATAGTCCAAAGGCATTTGGTCTTCTGTCGACAATTTGTAGCCACGGATAATTTTGTCATAGAGCTCTTGTGGAATTTCTTTTTCTCCTTCTGTTCGCATTTCCTCTCTCGTACATTTCATATATTCCATAATCAATTTTTGGAGAATATATTTTTCGGAAAACTGTGCGTTGGAAAGTAGGTTTGCTATATTCATCATTACTATAATAAATAAAATTCTGAATTACTTTATGATTTAGTTTATAAAATTCAATTGAAGTCTGATTTTTTTTGGGTATACTATTTTTCCTGACGTTTATTTTTCACTAATTCTCATCTTATGCTTAACTTTCAAAACAACATTAATTTGGCACCTTATACTACTTTTGGAGTACAAGCGAAGGCAAAGCTATTTGTTGAAGTGGATTCTGAGGCATCATTTTTGGAGCTTTTGGAAACCCCAGAACGAAAAAACAATCAGCATCTTTTCTTGGGAACAGGTGCAAATATTCTTTTTACCAAAGATTTTGATGGACTTATAGTCAAAATTAACATTAAAGGAAAAGATATTATAGAAAAAACGGATACTTCTGTGATTATTGATGTAGGAGCTGGTGAAGATTGGAATGAATTTGTCCGATGGACTATTGATCAAAAATGGGCAGGTATTGAAAATATGGTAGCTATACCTTCTAGTGTTTGAGCAGCAGCTTTTTGAAACATTGGAGCTTATGGAATGGAGGCAAAAGACCGCATCATATCGGTACATGGAATTAATACAGCAACAAAAGAAGCTATTACCCTATCCAATATCGAATGTTTATTTGGATATCGTGAAAGCATTTTCAAACAACAGCTTAAGGACAATTTCTTAATCACTAAAGTAAGATTTGGCTTACATGTATATAGCGATCAATATACCCTAAATACCAACTATAGAGATGTACAACAATGGATAGCAGATAGTTGATCCAAAATTACCTTGAAAACAATCGCAAAAGCTATTGCAGAGATTAGATCACATAAATTACCTGATCGGAAAGTTTTGGGAACAGCGGGAAGTTTTTTCAAAAACCCTATGATTTCCAAAGAAAAATTTGCGCTACTTAAAACAAATTTTGTCCATTTAATGAGTTTTGATGTTGCTGATGAACCAGGTTATATCAAACTTTCTGCTGGGCAACTTATAGAAATAGCAGGATTCAAAGGATATAAAAAAGGTAATGCCGGTGTTTACAATAAACATGCTCTTATCTTGGTTAATTACTGATGAGCCACTGGTCGTGAAATAGTTGATTTAGCTGGGGAAATCCAAAGCAAGGTTCAAGAAACATTCTCCGTATCCCTCTCCCCAGAAGTTATCTACGTATAAGTCTCACTATGGTGAGATTTTTTTTATAAAAAAAAATACCCTCTTTTGGATATTTTAATTTTTGTTGAAACTTAGGGTGGAAGGGAATCGAACCCTTGACCAGTAGCTTAAAAGGCTATTGCTCTACCGACTGAGCTACCACCCCATAAAAGGTTCTTAGATGAACCCCTTAAGTTTTTTGTATACTTTAGAACATATCTTAATTCTTACAGAAGTTCCATCTTCAAGTTTTACCTTTCTGTAAATAAGATTTGGTTTAAATGTTCTTTTTGACGATCTCATTGAGTGAGATCTCGTATTTCATGATTTTGTTCACTTTCATGTGAAGTCACAAACTCTTGCCATATGTTTAGATAAAAACAATTAAAAAGGGTTATTTTGTGGGTTTTGCTGGTTTTGCTGCTTCTGTTCAAGCGGCAGGTGTTGCTGCTACTTCTGTAGCTGCTACTGGAGTTTCTTCAACTTCTTCAGCTAATGTAACCACAGTAAGAATTGGTTGTTCCATATCATCAAGTATTTTTACTTTGTCAGAAACATTCAAATCTTTTACGAATACTGTATCATTCAATGATGCAATTGTTGAAATATCAACCTTGATATCATGAGGAAGATCTTGAGGGAATGCTTCAACTTCAACGAAATCTTTCACCAATTGAATCTTTCCTTCTCCCAATTTTTCTATTGGAGATTCTCCTACTAACAATACTGGTACTTCAGTCTTAACCTTTTCATTTTTACTAACAGCCAAGAAATCTATATGCAAAACAACATCACTAACTGGATCTACTTGTATATCTTGAATAAGTACCAATTCTTCTATTCCTTTACCTTCTAGTGTTAATGCTGTTGAATATCCAGCTTGTTTAAACTTTTTGATAAAGTCGTTTTTATTACAAAAAACAGAAACTGGAGCAGAAAGGTGTTTTCCATACATAATAGCTGGAACATTCCCTTCTTTTCTCATTTGTCTTAAGTCTTCTCCTTTACGAATATTTACGTTGAGTTTCATTTATTTGGCAACAAGAATAAAATGTAAGAATTATTTAAGGATATTTTTATTTCTTCTATCAGCAGTTATTTTGCTCTTCATTCTAGCATCTTTACCTATTTTTTCTCTAATGTAGTATAATTTTGCTCTTCTTACTTTGTATTCATCCAATAAGAGAACTTTTTCAAATTTTTTGAATGACAAAGGATAGATTTTTTCGATATCATTACCAGCAACAGTACCTCTTATAGTGAATGTACCATCAGCTTGATTTGGATTTTTAACCTTGATAACGAGACCTTTGAATCTCCATACTCTATTTCCTTCTCCATCTCCCAATTTTTCGTGGATTTCCAAAAACATTCCAGGTTTTACCTCTAATATGTTTACATTATTTTGTGCATGAAGCGCTTTAACTCTTTCAAAATTCATTTTTTAAAAAATCAATGAATAAAATTATTTACTTTTTTTGTTCATTACCTTAGCTTTTCGTTTTCTTTGTTGTTCAAGAGATTTTCTAACGTCCATAATTACTGTTTTTTCAACTCTTACCAACGCTTTACTTACTTTTCTCTTTGCATTTGTTCTTAATCTAGACATAGTTTAGTTTATTTTAGATAATAAATCTTTCAGTCCTTTATTTTCTAGTGTTTTTATCACCATATCTTTGGTAATTCCCATTTTTTTGAGTCTAGCTTCAGCACATTTTTTTGTGTTGATTACCCATTTAGTTGTTCCCAACAAGATTTCTTTTTTCAATACCAAAATGTACCATTCCAAAGCTTTCTTCTGTTTGTCTCCTGACTTCTTTCTTGCTCGACTTACGTTATATAACATGTGCTTATATTTTGCACCACTTGTATTTCACATTGTAAACAATTTAATAGTGTAAAAACTTGTATACTATACTAGTTAATATATTTTGCCATATATGCAAACGCCTTGTTTGCTTCAGCCATCTTGTGAGCTTCTTCCTTTTTCTTAACTGCATATCCTTGATTTGAGTAAGCAGCAAGAATTTCTTCAGCCAGTTTTTTGTACATAGGCTTTCCTGATTTTGATCTAGCAGCATCCAAAAGCCATTTAATAGAAAAAAACAGTCTTTTAGCCGGTTTTACTTCTACTGGCACTTGGTATACAGATCCTCCAAGTCTTTTTGACTTGATCATAATAGTAGGAGCAGCATTTTCGATTGCAGCTTCAACTACGATAAAAGGATTCATATGTCCGCTTGCTTTGATTTCTTGAAGCATCTTGTTGTATATGTTTTGTGCAACGCTCTTTTTACCACTTTTCATGATAAAATTTACGATTTTAGTTACTTTCTGATTTTGATCAAGCATGAGATCACAAATTATTAATGATTAAAAACTATTTTGCAGCAGCTTTTGGTCTTTTTGCTCCGTACAAAGATCTGCTTTGTCTTCTTTTATCTACTGGATTAGCATCGTATTTTCCTCTAAGAATATGGTATCTCACTCATGGAAGATCCTTAACTCTTCATCCTCTCACCAAAACCACACTGTGTTCTTGTAAAGTATGAGATTCTCCAGGAATATATGCCAATACTTCCGCACCATTTGAAAGTCTTACTTTCGCAAACTTTCTTTGAGCTGAATTTGGTTTTTTAGGACCCATAACTGAAACTTTGAGACATACTCATCTTTTGAATGGTGCTGGTCCCTCAACTTTCTTGTTTCCTTTTAATTTGTTGATACCAAATTGTAAAGCAGGAGCTTTTGACTTTGCTTTCCTTTCTTTTCTTCCGTTTTTAATAAGTTGATTAATAGTAGGCATAAACTATATTTTTCAAACAATTAAAGATATTGCGAAAATTGCGCGTACGACACTATATGAATATGAAATCGAAAATCAAGCGAAAAACAATAAAAAGTCAGACTTTTTTATATCCCAGTTTCTATTGGTTGTTTTGATTAGATTTGGTCCGATATTCTTAGCTATTTGAAGGGAAAATACAAGGAAATATTTGATAATAAAAATTATTGGTTAACGACTAGATATTATTTCGTTTGAAGCTTTGCTGCTTTGATTAAGGACATAAGTTCTTCGTTTCTCTTTCCTCATGCTTTCTCGTATTTTATGTATCGTTGTCATGCCTGTTCTCCGTCTCAAATTATCAAATAGGTTCTAATAATTCTTTCGTAATATTGGAAAATTGGATCGCCAAAAGTATCTATGATTTTTTGGAAATTCATAATAGCATATTTGTGTTCACCAACCTTGCTATATAATAGTCACAGACTATTTCGAGCTGTTGCACTTTCTTCGTAATGTTCAAAGACTTCATTTAATGTTTTGATGGCTTCGGTATATCTTCCAAGTTTTTCTAATGCGGTTGCTTTTCCATAAAATCGTTGGGCATCTGGTTTGCTTATAGGTTCTATCATACCTTTGTTACCGTCTCATAAATCTACTTCTTGTTGACCTGTAGCAGGAACAAAATTTTGAATCAGATCGTCATATTTTTTTAGCTCTTCTTCTAGTTTGGCTTTTTCTTGGTCGTTAAGTTCTATTTTTACGTCATAATTATTTCTTGGTGGGATAAGTCCAGGATTCTTCTCGTAAAGATTTTGTTGTCTAATAACGTATACCATACACAAAAAACCTATAAAAATTAGTGCAATTACAAAACTAATCCAGTTCTTTTTGAGAAAGTTCATGATTGATAAACAATATATAAAAGATTCCTTTTTGTAGATATTTTTATAAAAAAAACAAGCAAAAAAACTCGACTATGCGGAGGACTTTGCACCACGCCGAGGTGTGGTTAATTTGATTTGCAATTTGAAATGTTTTTGTTATAATTACTTCACTAAATTCCTTCGGGATCGTCCTAACTTATGTTGGGATATAAAACAATCAGAAACTATAAAAGGTTTTTGATTTTTTGTTTTAATTGAAAAAAATCTTTTATAGGTATCATACCAATTTTTTTTATTAATCTATTTTTATCATACAATCTAAATTGAGATATTATAGCACATTGTTTGGCTCAATTGGCATCAAAACAATAATAATATAATCAGTCTTTAATTTTTGTTGATAATGCTACTCACCAAAATACATCGTTATTAAATTTTTTTATTATCACTACTGGTCTAACAAATTCCCATCATTTTCAATTTTGTTCAAATCTTATATTTTGACCCATTTTTATAAAAAACATATCCCTTTCCTTAAAAAAAACAGGTGAAATCTCTTTGTCTATAATAAATTTTTGTTTGCCCCAAATATCAAACAATTCCTTTTTATCGTTCATTTTCTTTGCTTAGTATATAAAGTTTGCGGACTATATACAATTTTACAAAGAAAAATACTGACAAAAATAAGACAAAAAAATCAACACAAAAAACCCTCAGACCGAAGTCCAAGGGTTTTCTGTACCACGCCGAAGCGAGGGTATATATGTCTAACAATTAGATCTCGAGAGAAATAATTATTTAGAAATACTGTATGTTTCTGTAATAGGAGCAGATTCTACTGAAGTATCTCTGTCTACGTATACAAATGTCATACTCTTAGCAGTCACTGTGTAATCAGCATCTGTAACAGTATTTGCACTGTCAACAAGTTCAAGATTAGCATCAACTGTAGATGTACTTACGATGTAACCAGCATTCATAACAAATGCAGCAGGTCCTGGTATAACAGGAGCTGTAACTGATACAGCAGTACCATTAATTCAATCAAGTAATGCAGCAGTTCCATCCCATGTTACATATGAACCATTATTCAAATTACGAGTCATATCAAATGTTACATTAGTAACTCTGATATCGTAAGATGATGTATTAGCGAATTGAACAGTTGTATTTTTTTCAACTTGAGCAGTTAAAGCTATAGTTGGGATGTTGCTTGCAATTTGGTATGCTTTACCATATGTATTGAATACACTTGTTGTAACCAATTCAGCATCTCCAATAGCAGCAGCACGTCTAACATCGAAGTCAGTTACTTGAAGTTGGATTATATCTCCAAGAGTTGTAACGTCTCCATCTTTAAGAGTAGCTCTTATTGTAAATGGAACTGAAGCATCCTTTGTAAGATTTCTAGAGAAATCATTGAATGTTACAGTAGCAACACCTAGATCAGCTTCATCAATAGTTTTAACTATTGAATTTCCTTGCATAAGTGTAAGTTCAGTAGCGTAAACATCAAAATTTCATCACAATGCAGACGTAACTGTAACAGCTTTCAAAACTTGATTTTCAGCAGCAGCCTTCATGTTGAAGTATACTAGATCTGAATCAGATCCTTCCATAACTGTTTTGTTATTTGGAAGAGTAGATGGTTTTGTAACTGTGTAAGATCCAACGTTAACTGTTGTTGTATCTCCATTTTTGTTGTACGTCAAAGCACCAATAGTATTTCCATTTTCTATGTTTTTAACTTCTGTGATAGCAAAGTTCATTTGATAAGATTCTCATAGAACAGCTGGAACAGATTTTGTATGACCAACAACTCTGATTGTAGCAGGATTGTTTTTGTCTATGAAAAATCTATCTGATGAAGCACTTAAAGTTAATGTATCAGTAGTCATAGAATAATCTATACCATTGATATATACTGTTACTTCATTATCAATAAAGTTTGTCAAAAGTTCACCAATATCATTAAATTTAATAGTATAATTAGATACTTCAAATTCTGTATTAGATGTTAATTTAAGATTAAGAAGTTCTACATTAGATGTACCTGGAGCAACTGTTTGTGATCCTGTTGATACTTTTGTAAGAGACATATCAACATTAGCAACAGAAAGAGTTCCAATAGCACTTGCAAGACTTCTCATGCTTTCGTTTGTATTTGCTTCTACAGCATATACATCATTTGCTTCTACAACCAAAAGAACATCACCTAGAGTACCAATATAGATACCATTAGCTTTAAGTTCGATGTTTGCAGTTTCTCCATTTAATCTTTCGATGTTAAGACCAGCAACAACGATTTTTTCGTCAGTTACAGTAACTGTACCAACTATTTCATCATTGTAGTAAGCTTTTACATTTGAAAGAACTTCATCAATATTTTTACCAGAAGATCTAGTAAGAGTTACACCCTTAATGATAGCATTTTTACCTGGTAAAATAGAAACTGATGCAACTAATTCTTGAACATCACCAGCTTTAACACTGTATGTAGTAAGTGTTGGATTAGCATTACCAACTACATATGAAGTTGTTCTAAGTGTATCAAGAGCAATTGGAGTACCAGTAGCTGTTCCGTTTACAACATTAACTGCTGTAACAGAAAAGTTATGTTCTTCATTTACTAATCCATCAACACTAGCCATAACATCAAATGTCATAGATGATCCAGCCTTTAATTCAAGAGCAGGAGTAAATCTAAGAGTAGCATTTTGTGAAGAAGAAGTGATTGCTCTAGCATTAGAAGCAACTACACCATCTTTGTATAATTGAACAGTAACATCAGTAGAATCACCAAGACCATTGTGAGAAACAACAACAGATGAAACTGTAGTGTCATTTTGCCCAGCAGTAAGCTTGATAGCTCCAACTTTTTTGTTAACTGCATTTGAAGCTACATATTGTGTAGCAGTTGAACCAACTCTAGAAATAGTAGCAAATCCAGGAAGATCTACTTCTTCTTCTGTTTCTAGACATTCAGCTGGACAAGAGTCCAAACCTAATGAACAAGCAAGAACATTTTCTGGAGTAGAACAAATAGCAGGTTGATTATTAGCAACACCACTTTCGTCAGCTCTTTGCATCATTAACATAACATAACCTCTAACCTCTTTCATATTTGGGTTAGCGATGTTTGTCATAACTTCAGCATCTTTCAAAGCATTCAAGTGAGCAACGTAATAAGGATCAGATCCATTATTATCGTCTCCCCAGATAGCTCTAGAAAGAACTGTACCAAATTCAGCTCTAGTAACTGTATCATTTGGTCTGAAAGTAGAAATTCCTACTCCCATAAGTCCCAATTGACAAGCATTTTTTACTCAATTGTTGTATTGAGTGTCTAAAGCATTAGATACATCAGTAAAGATACATTCTTTAGATGTGTCTGGTGTTTGTAATCCTAATTCTAATACGTAATTAGAAATCATTTTAGCAAGAGCGATTCTTGTAAGACTTCCATACATATCAGCATTTTCGATAGAAGATTGAGTAGTTATTCCCATTCCATAGGCATAACTATAAGCTCCTGTCAATTCGTCTGAATAAGCAGCGCTTGTATTAGCAGGAATTACTATTCCAGCCAACAACATAACGGTAGCAACAATTGAAAACAATTTTTTCATGTGTACAATAAAATACGATATAAAAACGTACACTCAGTCTGCGAGCAGTCGCAGAACAAAGTAAAGTCTACCTTATAGGTAAACAAGATGAACTATTAAAGAACAATATCTGTGTATCCACACAGCAATGCGTACAGCATACCAATCTATAACACAAATGCAAGACAAAGTTAGACAAATGATAACCTTTTGTTGTCAATGAGCCTAAGCAGCTTAGCAATTGATGATTACAGATGTGGTAGGGTCCATCCATCTACCTCTGTATACGAAAAATAAAGGGTATTGTGACAAAAAAAGTAATAAAAAGCATTGATTTTGAGGTGATTTATATAAAACATAGCTTCTTACCTAGTATATTTAGACTTTCTCTTGTCGTTGTTTTGGGTCTGTTTGGTGTAGAATGTAATTGACATATTTATTTTCTGTGTGGTGATAATAATGGTTGGTGGGTGTAAATGAATATAAAACGATTATTGGTCTTATAGATAATCAAATAGCTTATTAGTCCTTCATTTTGCCCTATATCACAATAGTTTGACCAATAATTGGTGTTTTTTTACTTTTCTTGGTTTGTCCTGTCGAAATGACTATATATGTCATCTTGAGTGACTAGCGATGTCTCACTCTACTGGATAAAGAATAAATTATAGTTGAGAAACGCCAAAAATGAAAAAACAGAAAAACAAAATTTCCGTATATATAAGGTAGACAATTTGAACAAAAAAGAAAATCAGATTTATTGTTATGATAAAATAGTTGTTAGAACGAGAGAATTTGTGTTATTGGTGTCGTTTTTTGTGGTAGTTTGAACAAAAAGTCGAAAGAAAGGGTGTTTATTTTGAAGTTCTTAATGAGTTTTTGCCTAGTTTGTATCTGAACTTTGACAAATATTATAAGATAAACCAAGACTGGAGCCACCTTTGAAGACAAAATGTCTTTTTGGAGAGGAAATAGGCGTTGTACCCAGCAATAAAAGAGCATGAAATCAAATAAAATGTCGAAGGGGAAAAAGAAAAAAATCTGAACTTCATGTGAAAATGATTTTTTGGTGGTTGGTATCTCTGCATGGTTTCTTGTCTAGGTCATTTATTGATTAGTTTTTGAAATATGTCTGTTTTTGACAAAATATAAAATTTTGGTTGTCTAAGCTCTTTTGGCAAAATAAATTTTTCTTGGACAAAAAATTCTACTGATTTTTCTGTAAAAAAGAGGGTTTTTGGAGCTTTTTGAAATGGTTTTGATCGAGTTTCCTTGTTTTAAAGACATTGATAGGTATCTATAGATTGATTGAACTATGCTTAAATGGCTTGATATGCCAAATAGATATATAGATAAAGATCTATTTTGAGTGGGTAGTGATGAAATTTTGTGGTTTTGTGTCAGTGGTGGTTAAACCGATGGTTTTGTATAGGTATTTCGGGTTTTTGGGGGAAAGAGCTAATTTTGGGTGAAACGGATACATTATTCGAATTTTTGGAGAGGTAAATATCTGTTTTGAAGAAGTAAATATCTGTTTTGGAGCGGAATTGATCAATAAACCAGCAATCGTAACTATGGGCATATTGTCTGATATCAGAGAGATAAAAAAGGCAAATAAGGCTCTTTGTATAATAAGCAATTTCTCTGGCTTTTTGTTTTGTGTAGGTGGGTGAAGATGATTGAAGAGATAAAAAAGATTGAGAAAGAAAATTTTGGGGGGAAAATTTTGGAAAAGAAGAAAAAAATATTGCTTTATTTTTTCCATTTGGAGAGATTTTCTGAAAATGATTTTTGAGAGGAAAATGATGGTACGGTTTTTTTGAGAAACAATAATTCTAAATCTTGATATCAAAGATTTTTCTCTTCAAAAATATTCCTTAATTTTTGGTGAAAAAGGTATTAAATTTTTTCATTTTTTTGATCAAAATCCCAAAAAACCGACCCTCTTGTCTTTTTTGTATTTTATTTACATAGAAATATAGATATATCCCTATATGCTTGTTTGGAAGCAAACAAATATGGGCAAGCAGAAAGTTTTATATGGACAATCAATTTCTTGTAAAGATATTTATACAAATGTCTATATCTATATCAAGAACTATAGCAAATGACAATCTTTTCAAAGAATGTAGTTAGTACCTAGCTTTTTACAAAAACAACATTTTGGGGTAATTTTGGGGAATGGATGGTGGTTGGTGGCAGGGAGAGAAAATTTAAAGCGGATTTGAAATTTGGAATAATGCTTTAGAAAAAATGGTTTGTAATTTTAAAAAAAATTATTATAATACACAACGTAAATGTCCCTTTATTGGGATCCCCTCAGCATTACTGCTGAGCTACAACCGTTAATCTGAGAAATAGTATTTGCTCAGATTTTTTTTAATTATTTTAAGTTCTTCTGTACTAATTTCTCAGATTTTTTCTATAAATCTTTTCTTATCTACAGTTCTTAACTGAGAAAGTATTAACCAAGAAACCTTTCATTTAAAAGATATTAGTTTATAGTGATAAATATTGTTTTTTTCTTTTGTTGTCATTGGGATTACAAGAAAAATGTTACCTATTTTTTTTATAATCAAAACCGCTCTTTTAAACTCAGTTTTTCAATTTTGCTCATATCAAACATTAATACCTAATTTAACATACCAAACCTCTCTATGATTAATATAAAAATCTTTTATTCTTCAGGTTGATCAATATTGGTGAATATGCTTTTTTTCTTGGTTCCAACTATCAAATAAAGAAAAGGTGTTTTCCATATAAACTAATAAGATATTTAAAAAATCTTTGTTTTCATATAGATCGACATCAATATTTCTATATCTTGGAATTTGGAGAGTGTTTTGAGTAATGTCTTATCTAAAGCTTGGAGTTTGTTCGTGATAGCAAATTTTTTGAGAAAAATAGGGCTATTGAAAAATTCTAAGAATGTTTCTGTTGGAAGTCAGGCTCTTTGTGATAAAATGTGAAGATATAAACAAGTACTTATATATTATTTTGAGTTCATTTATGGGGATTTTGGGGAAGTTTTGGATTTTTTTATTGTTTTTGAGTTACTTCGACAGGAAGGTGGGTGATGATATCGTCATAGGGTGATGTCGTGGGTTTGTCTAAAGGCTTGGGTGGTTTGTCCTCATTTGTCGTGATTGCCAGTTTCTTGATGACTAGTATCATCATAATAGTTGATGTAGTAAAGAGCAAAAATTTGATCCATGATACCTCAGCGATAATTGTTGGACCATATTGATCGATTTTGGCTGCTATGAAGTAATTTCGCTCTACGAGCAAGTCGACAATTGGTATATAATAAGTTTGTGCTCGAGAAGGAAGAAAAGCACCAATAAATCATCAAATCATAATAAATGGCACCAAAGGCAGCACAAACATATTTCCTATCACTCAACCGATATTTATTTGGCCCATAAAGAAGATGATAACTGGAAAAATACCCAGCGTTGCTCATAAACTGGGCTTGAGATAATTCGATCGGATTCGAAGAAATGGTTTTCGAAATTTCGAGATTTTGGCATCTGATGATGAATGAAAAACATCTACAAAAACAATACCCAATACCGCTGAGAAACTGAGAATATATCATACATCGTAAACTAAAAAATAGGGATT
The DNA here is from genome assembly GCA_000503875.1 of candidate division SR1 bacterium RAAC1_SR1_1. Classification (GTDB taxonomy): domain Bacteria; phylum Patescibacteriota; class Gracilibacteria; order Absconditabacterales; family Absconditicoccaceae; genus UBA5124. The sequence goes on along the minus strand of CP006913.1, from coordinate 1,116,805 downwards.
GTAGATAAGCATGCTGACATGCACCAAGCCTAGTAATCTTCGCAGTGATGTTCCTCTTCCGACAAGTAATGCGACCAAAGAAAGTGAGCCCATAAGCACTGCACGAAGCACGCTTGAATCCATACCACAGATGATTCCGTAGGAAAGGACGGCGAGGAGGATGAGGGTTATTCTGGCGTAAAACGGGACGAAAAAGAGGATCGCTGTCAGAAAAGTAACGAGCATAACTATATTTCCGCCACTTACGGCAACCAAATGCACAAGTCCAGAATCGATAAATAATTGTTCTTCTGATTTTGAAAATTTTGATTTGTCTCAAATGAGCATTCATAGAACTAGTCACGCAGTCCTGTTATTGGTATAAGTTTTTTCTAATTTTTTTTGAAAGGTGTGACGAATTTTGGAAAATCATGAAATAATTCCAGTGTCGATAAAAACTGAGTTGGTTTCGTATAATATATTGGCGTATCCCTTCATTTTTGATCGCTTTGGGGCGTTGAAACCGCTATAAAAAATAGAATCTCGTGTAATGAAGGTGAGCGATGGTGAATTTATCGACTGGACCGAATTACGTGCGATTAATCGAATTTGATTGCCAGGGACATAGGTTTTTGTGGTATAAAGCAGATAGTCTTTGGTGTTCGTGGTGTATAGGTATTTCCCTGATCATAGAGTTTCGGAAATTGTTCCGGTTGAGAGGTGAAAGGGCTTTGTTAAAATTTGTGATTGTAATGTTGTTGTTCAATAATATCTCCATTGATACATTTGCCGACTCAAAAGAGCAAGGAGACACGCTCAAGTCATGGCAAAAAAAGTTGCACGATTTTTTGAAAACAAAAAGTAAATAAGCACTGGCGATCGCAGCAAGATAATGACGATAGGCAGCTCCGTGATTGTAATTCCTGCAATCGCCAACGAAAATATAATGAGAAAAAACATTGAAAATTATATTACAGAAATGAAACTATATCTGCTTTTTTTAAAGGTTTCGAATTCATTACTTTTATATTTCTCCCATGTACTGCTTAATTAATCCACTTAAAGACGCATAGGTTTTGCCGCAAAGCATACCTCATGCAAAAAGTTCGTTTTGCGTAATGTCGGCTAGACAAAAATCTGGCATAGTAAAACATTCCATTGTTTGGCGGTCTGGAAATTCTACATCCATGAGGATGAGGCCATCGAGATTTTCTTGGAAAAGATCTATTTCCAGGATAAATTCCTCGTATGGGACATAGTACCTAATTTTGTGAATTAATTTATTGGGAAGCTCTGCCAATGCCTCATATTCTACTTTTGAAAGTTCTATGGTTTGTTCTCTTTGGACTGAACTATCTCATTCCTGGACCAACGTTTTTTTGGTGATTTCGTAGAGATTTCCGCGTTTGCGAAGCCTGAGTTTTGGGTGTTCTGACTCAATAGGAATATAATGATCAACTAACTCTTTATGTGGATATTTTTGTAAATCAAAGGGAATAGTTTTGAGGAGAAATGTTTTTTCAAATTCGATCATGGATGATTATAAAAAAGTAAAAAAATGTTTGATTTTCTATTTTTTTTATTTATAATTACATCAACTTGAGCGGTTCATTTTAAATGAATGCGCTTTTCCGAGGCCCAAAAGGCCGTTTTTTTTATAATAAATTTTTCATTTTATCTATAATTTCTTCAAAAATTATTGTTGATATTTTTTTATTTTCTATGTAAATTTTTCTCACCAATCTTTTTTTACTAATAACAGTTATTTGATTGAGCATCAAAAAACTAGATATATTAGATTTTATTGGTAATTTATAAAAAACCTTTTCAAATTTTTGCTTATATTTTGTTGTTATGGGTATTATAACGATTAAATCGCCTATAAAATAATTATTTATAATTAAACAAGGTCTTATATATGGCGAATTTTTGCTTATTTCATTTCATATATTAACTCATACATAATAAAGTCGAATCTCTCTTTTATTTACCCATAGATGTTTTTTTGAAAAATCTTTATCAATTTTCTTTTTTTCATTATTCCAACCATCAAAATCTTTATCTTTCATAATATCTTTTTTAATCTAAAATTTTTTGAGGAATTCTGGTTGGATCGACTTGATCTATAGCTTGCTGCAAAAGACGAGCTACTTCTTGGGTGTTTTGTTTTTTGATAGCATCGAATAAAGAAACTTTGTTTTCACTAGAAGGATAGGGAGAAATAAGTCAGTCAGGACTTATAAAAATATCATTATCTGCTGGAGCAATAATATGTTCTTCTTGGCCTGTGGCGCCACAAGAAATTTTGGTCAAAATTATTATGCGTTTTCCTCTTCCATATATTGTTTGCCTTGGTTTTTCTTGATATTTTTCAAATCCAAGATCTTCTAAAATTGGCTCTATTGTTTTCAAAGGAATAAAATCTGGCTCTGTGTTTGGGTATAATTCTACGAATTTTATAGAAAGACTATGTTTGTCAGCTAAATCAACCAATGCCGATAGATCTTCTTTGTTATCATTACGTCATTTTACTACGGTTGCATTGAGTCTGATCAAAAGATTTGGATAAAGTTTTCTCATAAGCTCTATGTTGTAAATGATGTGTTCTATTTTGGTTTTTGTTTGGGTAATGTCGTTGTATTGTTCTTGATCTAAGGTATGAAGTGAAAGATTTATTCTGTGAACCCACTTCCCTACTTCATGATGTATATTGAGCAAAGATCAATTGCTTACTAGCGTAATTTTTGCTCAGCGATCATACAACAATTTACATAAATTCTCTATTTTTGGGTACATAAGTGGTTCTCATCAGGTTAAACTTACATCTTGGATGTTTTGTTGTTGTTTTACCGTGTCATATAAAAACAAATAATCATCATTATTAAGTGTCTGAAAAATGTCGTGAGCTACCCCTTCATGATGACAAAAGGTGCAGCGATAATTACATTTTTGGGTGAGAATAAGTCTGAGATCTCTTTCGTTCATGGGGGATTTTTAGAGGGTAAAAATGATATCTCTAGATATCGCGCCCAATTGTAAAAATCCCGATATAAGAAAAAAACTGACAAAAGTAGGACAAATGTTTTACTAGATGGTGACTAGTGTTTTCTTGGCATTGTTTTTAAATAAGTTTTTAAAAAGAGATAATTAAAAAACTATTTGTTTTTTTGACAAAAAAGACTTTTTTCTATACAATTGATGTAATAAATTTATTTTTTATCATCAAAAAAAATGAAAAAGTTATTTTATACCATTTGAATAATGGCGTCTTTTGTATTGCTTTTTGGCAGTTTTTGACATGCTTGGCAAGCTGGTATAGATAAATCTTTTTGAGCGTTAGAAGTAGGTGATTCCTTCAATATTGGAAGTGGTTTTTTTAATAGAGTCAAATCTATCGCTGTTCAAAACGATGGGAAAATGGTTATAGTTTGAAATTTTAATCTTTATAATTGAGAAGAAATAAATCACATCACTAGATTAAATGTTGATGGATCTAGAGATGCTTCTTTTTTGACATGAACTGGGTTTCAGGATGAATATTCTTGATATTGAGTAGAATCAATAGCGCTTCAAAATGACGGAAAAATGATTGTATGATGAAGCTTTACGGCTTATAATGGACAACTTACAAACAATCTTATCAGATTAAATGCTAATTGATCTAAAGATGCTTCATTTGATATAGGAAGTGGGTTTAATAGTTCATACAATGGTTCAGTTAAAAAAATATCAATTCAAAATGATGGAAAAATCTTGGTTGGTGGGCAATTTTCTTCTTACAATGGACAACCTGCAAAGTGACTTGTTAGATTAAATGCTGATTGATCTAGAGATTCTTCATTTATAATATGAAGTGGGTTTAATGGATGAAATTGATCTACTTATATAAGTACAATAACAATCCAGAATGATGGAAAAATATTAATTGGAGGACAATTTGAGTTTTCGCCTAATGAATATTATTGTATAGACCAAGGACAAAAACCACAACCACAATATACAACAGAAGAAAGTTGTTTATCGGCAGGTTTTTGTTACGACAAAAATGGAACTATTGAATGAGAAACCGAACAAAGTTGTATAAATAATGGTTATAGCCGACAAACTTGGAATTTTAGTTGGACTCAAATTAAAAGAAAAAATCTAATAAGATTAAATACCGATGGGTCTATAGACTCTACTTTTGCATATGAAAATATATTTCATAATTTGTTTAGTGTTAATGACATAACAATACAAAGTAATGGTAAAATTATTGTTTGATGAGTAACCAACACAATGATGGCTTCGTTTAATCCTTTTGCTGTTTTGGCGGAAGGAGATACCTCTAATATATTTAGACTTAATGCTGATGGATCTATAGACAATACTTTTATTGCTTGAGCAGGTTTTCTCAACTGATATAATCCAGCAAGAGTAAGTAAAACCTTAATCCAAAATGATGGAAAAATAATCGTTATATGAGTTTTTTCTTCTTACAACGGACAATCTGCAAACTGAATAAGAAGACTTAACACTGACTGATCCCTTGATACATCTTTTAATGTTGGAAGTGGTTTTACTGACTGAGGTTTAGCTGCAAATATTTATGATATACATCTGCTGGAAAATGGTAAAATTATTGTTGGTGGTGAATTTTCTTCTTACAGTTGAGAAACAATAAACAATATTATTCAGCTAAATGCTGATGGGACCAATAATACAAATTTAAAAAAGAATACCGTGACTTGATTTGATGATTGAGTTTTTGCTTTAACAATTCAAAATGATGGGAAAATTATTGTTGGTGGACGATTTACTTCTTACAATTGACAGCCTACAAACTGACTTGTTAGATTGAACACTAATGGGTCTATAGATTCTGTTTTTGATATAGGAAGTGGTTTTAATGATTGAAATTGATCTGTTTACGTATATACAACGACTGTCCAGAATGATGGAAAAATCTTGGTTGGTGGACAATTTTATTCTTATAATGGACAACCTGCAAACTGACTTGTTAGATTAAATACTGATTGAACTAAAGACAGCTCATTTGATATTTGAGATGGGTTTGATGATTGAAATTGATCTGCTTACGCATATACAACAGCAATTCAAAATGATGGGAAAATCTTGGTTGGAGGATGATTTACTTCTTACAATGGAGATCTTGTAAGCTGACTTGTTAGATTAAATGCTGATTGAACTAGAGATGCTTCTTTTGATATTTGAAGTGGTTTTAATGACTGAAACTGATCCGCTTACATATATACAACAACCATCCAAAATGATGGAAAAATTATTGTTGGTGGACAATTTTCTTCTTATAATTGACAGCCTGCAAACTGATTTATTAGATTAAATATCGATTGATCTAGAGACAACTCATTTGATATTTGAGATGGTTTTAATGACTGAAACTGATCCGCTTACATATATGCAACAACTATCCAAAATGATGGGAAAATTTTGGTTGCTGGGCAATTTTCTTCTTATAATTGACAGCCTGCAAACTGACTTGTTAGATTAAATACTGATTGATCTATAGATTCTTCATTTGGTATTTGAAGTGGGTTCGATGATTGAATTTGATCTGCTTATATAATGACAACTGCAATTCAAGATGATAGAAAAATCTTGGTTGGTGGACGATTTACTTCTTATAATGGACAGCTTGCAAACAATATTATCAGATTAAATGCTGATTGATCTAGAGACAACTCATTTGATATTTGAGATGGATTTGATAATGAGGTCGATAAAATAGTGATAGAAAATGATGGAGGAATTTTTGTTTGATGATATTTTACTTCCTACAACGAAGAAACAGCAAATTATATAGTATCATTGATATGAAATATTCCTGTTTATATCCCAAATTCGAGTGATTTATTGAATATAAAAGATGAATTTAATAACAAATGATATGAATATCAAAATGTTGAAACTTTTGGCGATGTTTTTTTTGGAAATTCAAAAATATCTCTTAAAGAAACTAGCTGAAAAATACTCACAAATTTACATATTATTTCTGAAAATACATTAAGGCTTTCATTGCCTCAAAATCTCCAATTCAAAAAATCTGATAGTTCAAATTATAATTGAATTATTTATCCCCCTACTACTTACTCAGTTTCTAATGTAGACAACAAACCAATCCTTTCAGCTATATCTGTCGGTAGTCCTTCTGAATCTCTTACACTAACCAACTGAGCTGCTACTCTAGGTATTCCTGCTCCTACTTCTTCTATCTGAGACCCTGTCTCTATCTACTCATCTCAAAATGGTGTAGATTGGATATTTGAAAAAGGTGGTATTGTTTCTGAAATTGATGGACAATCTTATGTTTCTTTTACCACAAATCATTTTACCTATTTTGCTATCGCTTGATCTACTTGATCTTTTGTCATAAATAACGATGAAGCTTCTACGCTTTCTCAATCTGTAAATCTTACTATAGCTGCTCCTACTGCCACAGGAATGAGATTTTCTAATAACGGTATTATTTGGTCTGATTGGGAACCTATTTCTACTACTAAATCTTGGGTATTATCCGAGTGATACAGTGAAAAAACTATTTCTGCACAATTTATTGCCAACTGAGATATTTATACTACTTCTGATTCTATCCTATATACAGATTGAACTTCTTGAAATTGAACTTCTTGAAATTGAACTCAAGGAAATATTTCTCTCACCATCACGTGATGAGTTACTGAATGTGTCTACTGAACCTCTCTTACTATGGATGCTCAAGAAGTGAAAATTGGTATTCCATATACCTTTACTGGAATCCTTTCCTTCTGCTTGGTATTGTCAAGATTATAGAGGTATTACTTCAGAATGGACATTAACTATCCAAACAACTGATTTAACTAATGAAAAATCAAATGTTATCTCTGGTAGCAATCTCTTAATCTCTCATGATCCTGTTGTCGTTGAAGGTGATTCATCTTGTACAGGAGATAATGGAACAGCTACACAATTTTATAATGCACCTTATGTACTCTTTGCAAAAGCTTCAGGAAGTAATAAAATTTGTAAAGTAAGCGCTGATAATGTTTGATTATTAGTAAATGTCCCTGCTAATCAGGCTCCAGGTAATTATAGTGGTACGCTTACGTTGACTATGAATGGATTCTAATCAATCATCTTATATATTTTTTCTGCGTATTTAATTGCTGTAAAATCTTTTTTGTACAATTTGAGCGGTAAAAGAAAATGAAGTCTTGCTCAAATTGCTGCCGTTGAACCTTTAAAAAGACAAAGAGAATCTTGTAATGAATGCTTGGTTCGATCATACATTTCTAAATCAGGAATGTCTTGTTGAAGATCCGCAAAGCAATAAATATCATCGTTCATATCACAAGGAAAAAAGATTTTTTTGTGTTGAGCATGAGTCTTGCAAAATTCAACAATAGATTCTTTTGTGTCAGGATTTCGAGATTTTAAATTGCAGTTTATAAGCACGTATGATGGAGAAGTATCTTGTTTTTTACAAGCTGTATTTTCTATAATATTTTGACTAAAATCTTGATAGGAAGCTGTGTGTTTATTTCGTTTTAACGCTGTTTTATACGAAGTTTCTTCTCTTGTTATAATTCATTCTGCTTTGGGAAGTAATATATCATAAAGCAATTTTGTTCTTGTTTTTCTGGGTGTTCCTATTCCTCCAAGAAGCATAAATTTTCATTTTCTCACTGTTGTTCCAAAAAGAAGAGGAATGTTTCGTCCATCATGAGGAAAATCTCTTTCATCGCTAAGAACCTCTCATCAACCAAAGAATTTGAAATACGATCTATATTTTCCAAAGCCCAACAAACTAATAATATGGGTAAGATATTTCCAACGATGTTGTTTAATTTCCACAAAAGAAATCTTATGATATTGTTCTTTGGAAGTGTATTCCTGGTAGTTTTTTTTGACTCGATATTCCATCCAGGTTTTGTTGTTTACCTCTATAACAAGCTCTTGAATTTCTGGATAATGAGAAAAAATCCAATCAATTACTCCAAAAAAAAGCAATTCATCTCCAAAGTTTTTGTATCCATAATACCCTCTTACATATGCTTGTTTCATAAGTCTAATTATATACCTAACCATATTAAAAACTTTTGTAACCAAGATTTTTGATCTTGGGATTGCTTTCAAGATAGTCATTGTGTGGCAGTTGTCAATTCAATTTGACCAGAAATATCGTAGACATCAAATCGTTGACCGCTGATATTGATTGTTGATGAAAAATCTTTTACTTGAGCTTTAGCATTTTTGAGGACAGTAAAGTAATCCGTTATTGGAGTATTAAAATAGAGGGTAGACCAATTTTTGATAAGATAATTTTGGATGAGGCCGACATAGGTCTTGTAAAGCTTGTTTTCGTTTTTTAACTTGATGGAGGTTTTGGCGGCCGGCAGCTGGCGACAGGTGAGCATCTGGTCATAATATCTAACGCAAATTTGTGATCCTGTGACGATAAATCAAACCTTTTGGAGAAGAGAAAAATCAGATTTTTGTAATGTTTGTAAAAGTATATTTCACGTACCAAAATACTCATCTTCTTTTGGATTGGGATAACAAAAGCGGTCGAGTTGAGTCGTGGCATATCGAAGTTCTGTGCAATGCGCACTGTTGAGAAGACCCAGAGAACTTTTGAATATTGTCCCTGTATTGGCTTGAAGAGAACCGCTAAAATAGGTCTTCGTTTTGTTGTTGAGGAGGTAGAGAGTTTTGGGGGGAAGAAGAAAATTTTGGATTGATTCGTTGCCGCTCACAAATCCGCTAAAGGCAGAGCCTTCCGTAACTGATCAGCTTGTTGAAGGGGTTCGAAGGAGAGAGATGAATTCAGTGTCGTCCTTACCTTGAGGGTTGGGGAGGGCGCCGAGAATCTTGATGGAAGGGAAATATTCTGGGATATCTGGACGCCCTCCCCTCGGGATAAATTCTCATTCTAAAGGATCTGGGTAACAAAAAGTATCGAGAAGATTGGTTGTATATCGAAGTTCGATACATGCAGCTTTGTTGACTAAACCAAGCGAACCCGTCAGAATTGTTATTTGATTTGCAAGAAGAGAAGCTGTGAGGTATTTTTTGGTGGTGTTGATTTTGATATAGAGGGATTCGGGGGGAAAAATTAAATTTTCGATTCTTTCGTTCTCTCTCATAACAACTGATCAGGTTGTTGATGGAGTTCGAAGGAGATGGAGTTCTTCTTTGTCGTCTTTGCCGACGGGATTTGGAAGAACTCAGATAATCTGGATATTGGGTATATCATCTTCTAATACCGGTTCTTCTTCTGGCTTCGGTAAAGCTGAACCATAGCACCACTCATCTAATTGGCCTGTTTGATAAAAAAGACCTACGCAACTTCCTGCATCCAAAAATCATCGGGTTTTGAAAATAGTCGTAAATTGACCTGAACCAAGAATCCCTGTAAGATATTTCTTGGTGATTTTTCGATCGCTGGTAGGTGTTTCCTTTGTTAGAAGATATCGGTCTTTTTTGGAAAGATCTATGTTGAAAGTTATATTTGATTTGATGGTGATGGATTCTGGGGTTTTGTGAGTGAGGGCTGTGATTTGAAGGTCTTTTGGTTTTATGGTGATTCCTGTAGTGCTTGTTCAGGACAAATCTTGTCAATTTTGAGTTGTTCCCGTGGACAGCCCTCCGGAGTTTATTTGGTCAGAAAATCAGGTGTTTTGAATGATTTGTCAGGTAGTATAAGTATAAATAGCAGAAAAATAGACAAGAAACTGTTCATCAAATCAGGGTGAAAAATCGTCGATTTTGGAAAAGATGTCGATGTCTCAATTAGAGAAATCTCAGTTATAGTTTGACTTATTTCAAGAACTTGCCAAAACCTGAATGCTGTCGAAAACTTGTCCACTTTGTCCAAGTGCCTGGAGACATCAAGAAGTGTTTAGGTCTAAACTGACTTCTTTTATCTTTTTTTGGCCTGATAACCATCAGTTATCAGAGTAGACAATTATCGTTCTATCTTGATTCTTTCCAGAAAAATCTAGGTTAAAACTAGTCTTTAGCAAGGATCCTGAAAAAAAGATCTTGCCACTAAAATCTTGAAGCGCCTGGATCTCTATAAAATCCGAGAAAAATCAGGTACTCTGGTAGATTTCTGTGATTGAGAGGATGCCAGGCTGGGGGGAGGAAGCTATCGGGAATTGGACATGTCCAGTCATTCCCCCTCCCCCCAGATCTGATCAACTTGAGCATCAACTATCTCCTGTTCCAGAAAACGAAAGGATCCCCGTATTCAAAAATCATCATGATTGAAGCGCTCAACATATTCCCGTATTTGAAATGCCTCATGTTTGAAGGGTTCAAGATATTCAAAGCGTCCCTGTTCCAAAAGAATCTCAGTTATTCGTTTGAAAAGCATCTCAACTTTCCCAAATTCCAGGACTAGCGATATAAGGAGAAAGAACATTGATAGCAGAAGTTGATCCAGTTATAAACCAGATTTGATTGTTGTATTGTTTGATAAGAGATGTTTTCTTATCGTTGTATTTCGTAACCAAACCTGTCTCTGCTTGGAAGGTATCTATAGTCTGCCCGCTTCGAGATAATGTAGTAAAAATAGCCTTGGTATCTGTGAAACTAAACGATAATGGGAGGGCTTTTTGGATAACCAAAGGAGATATTCGACTATATAATTGAGAGGATTTTGTGAGAATAATCGACTGATTAGGCTGGAGAGAAAGCGTAAAAAAATTGGACTGTGGTGTCCTCATTTCCACCTCTCCAGAAAAATATGATCCGAGATTTGTAATTTCTATCCATTCTTCTGTTCCGTCATAATAGATTTCAGAGATAATTAACTGTGGAGCTTGATTTATTTGGGTGTTTTGTCAGGTAGTATCATTAGTAAAATTATTTCCAGAAAGATTTTCTGTGACTTCTGTCACATTGTTCGATCCTGAAATATTTTCTTCAATTTGAATATTTTGGCCAGTATCGTTGGTTGGAATTTCTTGTATAATTTCTCATGTGTTTTCTCAGGTTGTTCCTGATCAAGAATTGTTTTCATAAATATTTTGTTGTTCTCCTGTATCCTGTTGCTGAGATTGTACGGGAATAATGATAAGAAAATAAGCCAATGTAATGAAAAAGATAATTAGAAGACGTTTTGTCATAAGAAAGTTTTAGGATATAAAAAATTAAGAATTTGGCCTATTTATATTTTCTAAATTCTGGTTTTGGATCAATGATTTCATTTGACTAATTGCTGTTTGGTTTAATATTTGAAGACGTTTGGGTTGCTCTAGTCACATTTTTATAAACTCTGCATTGATACTTTCTAAGTTTGCTAAGATTATTAATTGTTCTATATTTGCATAGTCTCTCATATTTCCCTTTACAGGACTGTCGCATTTTTTATGCAGATTCTGATCTTTTCGTTGTTTTGCTGTTTGTCCAAATAGCGCCTTATTTAGTACATCTGCCTCATCAGCGTAAATATGGTTTATCTCATCCTGAGAAAGTTCTTTGGGAATAAGATTATCTTTGATGGCGTCTGTGTGGATTCTATAGTTCATCTTAGTGAGAAATCTCTTGACGTCTCGGTCTAATGATTTGGTCTCTTGTTCTTTGAGTCTTTGGAATTCTTTGATAAGGTAAAGCCTAAACTCTACCGAAATCCAACTAGCAAATTCTATAGCAATGTCTTTATGAGCAAATGTTCATCATCAATATCTTCATGATTTTGTTATTAATCATTTTGCTTGTGTTTTTTCTATCCATTTTTGAGGAGATAAAACAAAATAATTATTACCTGCTTCATTTTTAAACTGGTCGAATTCGACCCCTTTAAAATTTGGGTTATTTATAAACTCCCATAATCATAAAAAATCTATTGTACTTTTTGACCTGAGCCAGTTTTTAATAACATCTGCTGGCTGAAAAAAATTTTTATACTTAGCTATATCAGTCAAACTAATATAACTTTCTTTATTAGTTTCTACTATGCCAATAACCACTCATTGGACATTGATCGCTGTTGTTTTTTTCATCTTTTTGAGATTTACAGGATAAATCCCCCGAATTGTAAAATTCCCAAAAAAGAAAAAAACTGACAAAAGTAGGACAAAGGTTTTACTAGATAAAAACTCCTCTATTTTTTGACAAAAAAGAGGTTTTTGAATATAATTAAATGAATTTATTTTTTACTATAAAAAATGAAAAAAATACTAATCGCAGCTCTGTTTATTTTGGGGATATTTGCTTCTTTTACACGGGCTGAAGAATTAAATAGTGGTAATGTTATCAGTACTTTCAATTGTGAGACATGAGCAACTTCTTGTGATTTATTTTGAAGAAATATTACTAGTATAGCTTCTGATTCTTTTATAAATCATAGTAATTTACAATATCTTGCTATAAGAAATAATCCATTAACTTGAATTGATGTTGGTGATTTTGTTGGACTTGATAATTTGATATGACTTTATATGGATGGTGGAAATCTTACATCAATAGAAAGTTGAAGTTTTTTAGGGCTTTCTAATTTAAATATTATTGATTTAGATCAAAATAAACTAACTACAATTAAAGCCGGAACATTTAATGGTCTTTCTTCTTTAATTAGACTTGAAATATCTCAAAATCAGATTACTTCTATTGAAAGTTGAGGGTTTTTATGAGCCACTAATTTAACAGGTCTTTTATTGGATAATAATCTAATTACATGAATTGATGTTTGAGATTTTATTGGACTTACTAATTTAGATTATCTCAGCCTAACACAAAATCAAATTTCATCAATTGAAAGGTGAAGTTTTAGTTGATTATTTTTATTAAAAAACCTTTATTTAAATTATAATCAAATAACTTCTATTGATGTTTGAGATTTTATTGGACTTGATAATTTAACTCAGCTTAACTTAAATATTAATAAAATAAGCTCTATCGAAGCTTATGGGTTTTCAGAACTGTCCTCTTTGACTTATCTTAATTTATGATACAATCAAATAAATTCTATTGAATCTGGAAGTTTTTATTGACTTGATAATTTAACTGACCTTTATTTATGAAACTTTAAATTACCTAGAGATATTGGTCCAGAAAATGTGGTATATAATCAAATAAGTTCTATTGATGTTTGAGATTTTGCTGGTCTTAATAATTTAACCCAACTTAGCTTAGATTGAAATGCCATAAGTTCTATCGAATCTGGAAGTTTTATTTGACTTTCCTTTTTAACTTATCTTGATCTAAATAACAATCAAATAGATTCTATTGATCTTTGAGATTTTGCTGATCTTTCTTCTTTAACAGATCTTTATTTATATTGAAATGAAATAAGTTTTATTGAATCTAATAGCTTTAATTTGCTTTCTTCTTTAACCTATCTTGATTTAGGTAATAATCAAATAAATTCTATTGATATTTGAGATTTTGTTGGACTTACTAATTTAACAGATCTTTATTTATATTGAAATGAAATAAGTTCCATTGGATCTAATAGCTTTAATTTGCTTTCTTCTTTAACCTATCTTGATTTAAATTCAAATCAAATAAATTCTATTGAATCTGGAGACTTTAATGGGCTCTCTTCTTTAATTTTCCTTGATTTAAGTACAAATCAAATAAATTCTATTGAATCTGGAGACTTTAATGGGCTCTCTTCTCTCAACGAATTATATTTAAGTTACAATCAAATAAATTCTATTGAAGTTAGTGGGTTTTCATGACTTCCTTCTTTAATGTATCTTTATTTAGATAATAATCAATTACTTTCTATTGATGTTTGAAATTTTTATGAACTTGATAATTTAAATGGGCTTTCTTTAAATAAAAATTTTATATCATCTATAACAAGTAATGTTTTTGATAATTTATTAAACTTATGGGACTTATCTTTATCTTCTATTTGCACAGATAATCCAGGAATAATAGCGTATCCAAATTGATCAACTGAAACAAATAATAACTATTGTAGTGTTATAAACTCTACTAATCAAATCGATTTTATTACCGAATTAACTAAGGAAGTAATGGACGGCAAAATAACTCTTGCTCTTTATTCTTTATCTGGTAATTATTATACTTGAACATATGCTATTAGTTTTACCCCTGGAATTACTAATGAAATATTAGTTGATATTATTATGCAATCGCCAACTTCTAATTATACTCAAGATTATTATCTAAATAATGTAGAAGTTCAGTATGATAGCTGAACATTACTTACTACTAATGGACAATGATTTACTGGTATCTTACAAGCTCCTGTTCTTTTGAGTACGGGTAGTACTAAATTGGTTGATAATGTTGTTGCTCTCACTAAATTTGGTGATGCTACCAAGAGAATTGATTTTAGTAAGTCTGTTACTGTGAGAATGCCTGCTTTAGGTAAAAATATTGATGATGTTGTAGATATATTCTATTCTCAAAATTTATCTTCTAACTGGTCTTTCCACTGAACCTCTACAGTCATAGATATTGCTTGAATTCCTTATGTTGAGTTTACTACAGATCACGCTACATATTTCGCAATCGGAGAAGGAACTGGCTCTTTTGTTATCAATAATGATGATGCTTCTACTAATTCTCAAAATGTAACTTTAAATATCTCTGGTGCTATAGCGTATATGAGATTTTCTAATGATAATTCTAACCGATCAGCTTGGGAATCTATTTCTGATACCAAATCTCGAACTCTTTCTGCCGGTACTTGAACTAAAACTGTTTATGCTGAGTTCGATTTAGATAGCGATTTTATTGCTGATATTTCTACTTCTGATACTATTGAATATACCGATTGATCTTCTGGAAATTGAACTAATTGAAATATTACCCTAACAATAACCTGATGAGTTACCGAATGTATCTACTGAACATCACTCACTATGGATGCTCAAGAGGTGAAAATTGGTGTCCCTTATACCTTTACTGGAACCTTCCCTTCTACTTGGTATTGTCAAGATTATAGAGGTATTAATTGAGGGTGGACATTAACTATTCAGACAACTGATCTAATTAATGAAAAATCAAATGTTATTTCTGGTAGTAATCTTCTTATCTCTCATAATCCTGTTGTTGTTGAAGGTGACTCAGCTTGTACAGGAGATAATGGAACAGCTACACAATTCTATAGTGCGCCTTATGAAATATTTGAAAAGATTCCTGATAGTAACAAGATTTGTAGGGTAAGTGCTGATAATGTTTGATTATTAGTAAACGTACCTGCTAATCAGGCTCCAGGTAGTTATAGTGGTACTCTTACTTTGACTATGAATGGGTTTTAATTAATATATATAACCCAAAATAAAAAGAGCCTTCCGGCTCTTTTTTTAATCAATAATATGTTCCCAAATTTCTTCTTTGGCCTTTGAAATTGTAGCTAGCCTATCTTGAGAAGTCAGAATTTTTTTGAAATTTTTATGTCTTTTTATTTCCATAATAAGCTTGTTGAGAAAGGTATCATCTTTTTGGTCTATAAGAATATCATTATAGTGTTTTTGATATCGATTTGCGTTGTCATATTGGTCGTGAGTCCAAGCAATAGGAACAATAAAGAGCTTCATATCGTAGAGCTTTTGTTCTGCTAATGACGTTGTGCCTGCGCGAGTGATAGCGATATCAGAGTGATAACAAAGCATTCCCATCTCTTTTTGGGTCACAAAATCAAAACAAACCACATTTGGAAATCTTTCAAATTGAGGTCTAAGATCTTTATTTAGAAGACCTAAAACAACTAGAAATTGTATATCATTTTGAAGGCTTTTATCTGATTCTAATGCTTTGATAATTGCTTGATAAAGTCTTTGAGATCCTTGAGAACCTCAAACAACTAAAATCCATGGCTTTTGAACATCTAGTTCTGGATATTGTTTGAGAAACATCTTGGCCTCCTTTTGGTCTATTATAACTTCTTCTGAAATAATTTGTCCAACTGTTTTTGCTTTTGGAAGGACGTTATCGAATCATGTAAAGGTTGTCCAAGCAAATTTTGATGCTATTTTATTGACTAATCACGAATGGGTGTCTGATTCGTGAACAATAATTTTTTTACGTAATAATCGTGCTGCCGCTACAACAGGAAGCGCAATATAACCACCCTTACAAAAAATTACATCAATTTTGTAGTAAATTAACCAGAAAAGAGATTGAACAACTCCTATCGCAAAAAGAAAAAGATCTCTAACGTTTTTTATTCTAGATTTAAGAAGGGTTTCTCTACGATATTTTCATGAATAGATAGAAATAAAATCTAGTTCATATCATTTTTTCTTTCAATTATGTGCATTTTTTAATCATTGAAAAACCGTATATTCTAAGGCGTTTTTATTGCCAAATCGATAAATATGATTGATGTTTGAAGAAAATGTTTTGTGTTGAGCAAGATATTCCAAAAGACTTTTAATAGGAAAAACATGTCCGCCTGTTCACCCTCATGCCATAACAATTTTTAAAGGTTTTTGTTTCATTTTGTTTGTAACAATTAAAAGGTAGAAAATACATGGTGTTTGTTAAGTTGATTTTTCCTTTTTTTGATATCATCAAGTTTTTTCTTGTCGAGCTTCATTTTTACGATGCTATAATCATATTCGTTTTGCATAGCGAGTCGATTTCCTTCTGCTTGATCAAAAACAAGAGCAAGAAGAATATCTCGTTGGATAGTTATATTTCTTTTGCCATTTATAAGTTCATTTACTTCACTTACTTTTTTTCCCAAAAGATCCGCAAATTGTTTTTGCGTTCGTCAATATTCTTTGAGTTTGTTTGATAGATGTCGTCCTGGATGAATCATGGTACTAAAAAAAATAAATAACTTCACTATTTCACTTATATAGTGAATATAATCTTTTAAATATAAAATTTCAAGGGCTTTTTATCTTTTATATTTCTATTAAAATAATTTCACTATTTCACTTATATAGTAAATTATTTTTTATTAACATAGGCAATATACCAAAAACACAAGGAAAAAACTATTTCATTGTTTCATAGAATTAGTGAATTTTATAAAAAAACTTCCGGCCATTAAAAAAACCAGTCGCTTTATCCCCACATTTCACTCTTTCACAGAAATAGGTATTTCCTTATTTATTGTTTTTCACTATATAAAAAAACATATAATTCATTGTTTCATAGAACTAGTGAATTTATATATTAAAAAAATGAGAGAATAGATCTCTCATTAGTAATAATTATTTCATTCCGATTGATCGGAGATGGAGGGTGTCTGAAATTGGTGTCTTTGGACCATATAGTTTATCTCCGACAATCGGGGCTCATATACTTTTACAATGTATTCTAATCTGGTGGCGGATTCCTTTGTGTATTAATACATGAAGTAGTGATGTGTTCCTTTCTTGATTATAAGAAATAAGTTCTATCGTGGTGGAAACATGATGAGGTTCTCATCTTCATTGAATTTTATCTTTTTCATCAGTAACAACTATCATTTTTTGGTCATCAGAACGATGATGCATAATAGGGGTTTCTATAGTTAGAATTTTCTCTTTTGATGTAAAAAATGGATTGCCGTGAACTTCTGCAAGATACATTTTTTGTATTGTTCATTTGTGTTGCTGTTCCTTGTAGAACTGGTAACTTTCGATGTTTTTGGCAAAATAAAGGAATCCGCCAGTGTCATTATCTAATCTATTTAATAAACCATATTCTTGTTCTTTGGTAAACTGTGTTGTTTGGTTATGAAGAAAGGTATCTGCATTTTGTTTTGTATACCCATCGAGATAGCAATAGGACTGATATTGATCAAAATCAGAATTGTTTAATATCGTTTGTAATTGTTGTGAATCCTCAAAGTAATCCAAAATTGATTGCTGTCCACCAAAAGTAGACGCAATTCCATTGGGTTTTCGAAGAAGTGTGTAGTTTTGATTCGAATAGATCATGCTATTAATCAAATCTTATTAATAAATAAAGAAATCAAAGAAACATACAAACTATAGCTATACTATTTAACCATATACCTCTTTTCTTTTTTGAACTTCTGGGAAGAAAATAGAATATAAATGTAGTTATTAGTATTCGAAAAAACCAGTTAATAATGAATAAAGATAAGCTTCATTCATTAGGAAAGTCTGATCAACACGCACCACAATTTGGATATATAAATGCTTTTATAGGGAATGCTCAAATATTTAGATAGAAATCACCCATCCGTAAGGACAGCCATAAAAATATTTGAGATAGACCCCAGGATTCTTGGAGAAAAATGTATTTCTTTGGTAATATATATACACCAATTAATCATAGTAAACTAATTGTTAAAAATAGTGTATACCAGTATTCGTTCATATATCTTAAAAATATTGAAATAAATTTATGCCGTTATACTATTTTTCTTTTTTAAAACAAGAAAAAGACACCTTTTGAGTGTCTTTTCTAGAATATATAAAGAGATATTAGTTGATTTCTGACATTGCTTTTCTTTCTTTTTTATATTTTCCCATCATAATATATGCCAATGGAGCTGATATAAAGATTGATGAATATGATCCAGCAATAACTCCTATTCCAATAGTGAAGGCAAAATCTTTTACTGCACCAGTTCCAAAAATATACATACAAACAATTACTAGAAAGGTTGAAAATACTGTTCCAAAAGATCTTCTCATAGTTTGTCGGACACTATCATCAAACAATTTTCCATAGACAATATTCTTTTCGTTCTTGTTTTGAATATTTTCTCTAATTCTATCGAAAACAATAATGGTATCGTTGATACTATATCACATATTGGCCAAAATCGCTATAATAAATACTGAATCTATAGCTATAGAATGATCGATCATCATTAAGAATCCAAATGCTCCAGCAGGAATAGATACATCGAAAATCATAGTAACGATAGTAACGATAGCCAATATACTTGGAGATACTGATTTTCTAATGGCCGCAAAAGAGAAAAGCATGTAAATAGCCATCAATGCCAATCCAACAAGTAAAGCATTTCTTGCTGATGTTTTCATATAATCTCCTACGCTAGGACCCGTTATTGTTTGTGCTATTACTTGGTCTTGAGAGGTGATATATTCTCCTTCGAGAAGAAATGTTTTTAGTTCTTTTGATAGTTCGTTTACCTTTTCGTCATTTTCTACTCTAGTTCTAATAGAAATATCTGTTTCTTCGTCATTTATTTGTACGAGAACGTTGCTATTTGGATATTTTTGGTCTATAAGATATTTTGTTAAAGAATCGTTTAGTTTTTGTTCATCAACCGTAGCGGCTATAGTTATTTTTACCCCACCAGTAAATTCTTCTGAAAGTCTTATGTTCATAAAAAACAATGTCCATGCACCTATAAGAAGTAATCACCCAACTGTTAATCGGATATAGGCTCTTTTGATAATAGAAAATTTCTTAATCATTTGTAAACATAAAAAATAAAACGTCAGTATCTTTTATAGATTTGGTATATGTTTTCAAGAGAGAATAGCCTAGTTCTTAGTACTTAGACCTTAACTCTTGTACTATCTTGCCATAACAAGAAATAAAATCTATTCTTTCTTTATTGTTCAATAGTATTTTTTGGCAGCGTCTTCCTGTGCTTTCTTTTTGTTGGAACCAAGTCCTTCAGCTACTTTTTTGTCTCAAACATATATTTCTGATTGGTAAGTTATAGGGTTTCCTTTTTCGTCGACACTATATTCATTATCTTTGTATATAGGAAGTTCTTTATATTCTTTTTGGACATATTCTTGGATCATAGTTTTGTAGCTTTTGACAGGATCTTTACTAATAGTTCAAATTTTACTAAAAATATATTTGGTAATAAATGCTTCAACTACTTCATTTCCAAGTTCTACATACAGAAATCACAATAATGATTCTAAACAATCTGATAAAATGGCATTTTTCTTTCTTCCTTGCATTTTTTCTTCTCATTTACTGACAAAGATATATTTGTCCAAGTCTATCTCTTTTGCTACTTCTGCAAGGGTTTCCTCTCTGACCAAGGCTATTTTGTATAAAGTAAGGTCTGCTTCCGAGTATTCTGGATAATTAATAAACAAAAGTTTGTTGGTTACTGCAGAAAGAATACCATCACCCAAAAATTCTAATCTTTCGTTGTGAAGCAACATTTGTTTGTAATCTGCAGCAAATGATTTGTGAACAAATGTTTGAAAAAACAGTGTTTCGTCTTTAATTTTTTCTACAGGAATTCATAGATTTTTTAGAAAACCTTTTATAGATTCTTTTTGCTCTAATACTTCTTTTGGAAGCATAATTTTTATTAGCTTATAAAATTAGGTTATTATTATTTATTTGTAATAATCAAATCTTTTTCATTTTGCTCTATCTACATATTTATTTCCCAAAATAAGCAAAAGTTCTGTTCAACTTAGTTGTTCTTGATAAATTTCTTCTGGTCAAATAAATGGTTCTTCTGGGGATCTTTCGCTAAAAGGAACAACATTGTCTATAGCTACCAAAGATTTTAACATATTTATGGTGTTGTCATAATTTCCTGTCCCCAAAATATAAAGTTCTGTCTGTAAATATGGGCTAGGTGCGTTTTTGGTAACAGGTATATTAAATGCGTATTTTTTGAGTTTTACGGCAACCTGATTCGCATGGCCATCAGTTTTTACTTTTTGCTGTTGGGCGTATTGTTTGTCTATTCAATTCCAAATAGTAATTTGAGGGTTTTCTATAAGATATTCTTGGTTGTGCATTACGTAAAAGGCAAAGTTATTGATATATTGATAATTTGATGGGTTGGCTTTATCTGATCACACTGGCAATATAACCGATGCTCATCAAAAATTAACCGAATCTGGGGCATACAAAAAACATCATGGATATGAATACCTATGTGCTACATTGCTACAATCAGTCGTTAATCAGAATGAAAATATGTTTTTTAAATTATCAACATATTGTGCTAAACCAATCATTTCGTCTAAGGAAATGTTTGTTTTTACCATGGCCGTATAGTCTGCGTATAATTGTTTAATTTTTGTTGGTTTAAGTCCTTGTTGCATAAACTTGGTAACTATTGCTTTCATAATTTGTTGTTGTCTTAGAGATCTATCAAAATCAGATGTTGAATGTCTAGACCTTGCATACATTAAGGCTCTTTCTCCACTAAATAACTGAACACCTGTGTTTACGTGTAAAGTCATATATCCCATATTTTCTGTAGGATATGTGGTATCATGAATAACTTTAGGGACATCTATTTCTATTCAACCCAATGTATCAATTACTTTTTTAAATCCTTCAAAATCAATGAGTGCATAATAAGGAATTTTAACGCCAATCACTTCTTCTAATTGGCCTATCATAGCTTTTGCTCCTGTATCAAATTCATGTTTTCTTCCTACTCCTCTAGAAAAAACTTCGTTTATCCTTCCAAAAACTCTTGTTTCTTTGTTTGTTACATAAAAATCTCTAGGAACAGATATCATAGTTACCGCTCCTAATTTTTTGTTCCAGGAAGCAACCATAATAGAATCTGCCAAGTATCAACCTGCATGATTTGCTCCACCGTAACCAATAATCATGACATTTATATTTCCATATTCATCTGCTATCATATCTTTTCCCAATCTTTTACTGACAATATTTACTGTTGACTGTCCTATAGTATGAGCAATAGATTGACCAGCTTGAATAACAAATTTACCAAAATATCCTATGCAAAGAATACAAAGGATTGTTACAAAAATATTAATCAGACTTTTCTTTTTTGATCATCATTTTACCATATCTCCGTACGTATTGTACTTTGGTATATCTCAAATTCTTTTGTGAATAAATTTGTTTCTCATTTTGCACCAAAAAAATAATAAATTTTAAGCGCGTTGCATTATACAATAATTGTGTTTAACATCAAGAGAAAAAAGTTGTGAAAAATTTGCTTTTTTTTTGTTTTCTGGGTATACTTAGATTGAATCGTTTTTATTTTGTATTGTATACCATGGCAGCAAGCTTTGATATAGAGCAAATTCTCTCTCTTATTGAAAAAAATGTAAATATTTCTGATCTTCATCTTTCTGGTGGAGAAAGTATTGCTTATAGATTAAATGGAGAGGTAATTAGAGAAGAAAAAGCTGGAAAGCTAAGCAATGAAAGCATGGAACTTATTCTTAGACAACTTCTTGCAGGAAATCCACAAAGATTTGATAAATTTCTATGAGATAAAGAAGCCGATTTTGCTTATATATCCAAAACAGGAATCCCTTATAGAGTAAACGCTTTCTTTAAAACAGGAAGATTGGGCGTTGTAATGAGAAAAATTAATGGAACCGCTAAAAAAGTTGAAGAACTTATGTTTACTGATATAGCCGACAGCATTAGAAAAAATGTTTTAAATCAAAAGAAAGGATTGTATCTGGTTACTGGGCCTACAGGTTCTGGTAAATCAACTTCTTTGGTAGCAATGCTTGAAGAAATTAATCAAACAAGAGCTGAAAATATGATTACTATCGAAGACCCTATTGAATTCGTGTTTTCTCCCAAAAAATGTATTATTTCTCAAAGAGAAATAGGTCATGATACGTGGTCTTTTCCAAACGCATTGAGGGCTTCTTTACGTGAAGATCCAGATATTATTTTTGTAGGAGAGATTCGTGATAGAGAGACAGCTGAATCAGCGTTGAGTCTTGCGGAAACGGGTCACTTAGTATTTAGTACATTACACACAAATTCAGCCGCAAATACTGTAAATAGACTTATTTCTTTCTTTCCTCCAGAAATCCAAGAAAGCGTTTGTGATAGATTGGCAGCTTCGTTGATTGGAGTGCAATCACAAATGTTAGTAAAAAGCAAAATGGGAAGTAGGGTAGGTATCTATGAATTAATGCTTAATACAACCTCTGTAAGAAATAATATTAAAAAGAAAGAAATTGAACAACTTGATAATATTATAGAAACTTCTTCATTAATTGGTATGATTAACCTCAAAAAATATACACAAAGACTTATTGATAAACAAATTATAGATCCAAAAGAGGTTGATTGGTTGATGAAATGAACATCTCTTTAGTTTTTAGAGTAGAAAACAATGACTGATGCTATGTTTAGATATGGTGGTGGTTGAAATCCAAGACCGCTTACCAAAAAAGAAATTGAAAAAATGAAAAAAATAATGAAAAAAGTACCTATAATCAAGGCCAGAAACGATATCTATCATGAACAAGAAGAAAAAAAGGCCGATAATGAATTTGAAAACAGATTAAAAGAATTGGAACAATAAAAATATTTACCTTTTATTATAAAATTATGGTTAATATAGAACTTATTCAAAAAAAACTACCTCAAGAATTGTGGGATGTAGCTAAAAACTATAGTATTTCTGATACATTTTTGGAAACAATGTCAGATATTATTATTTTGGTTTTGAATTCAAAATCATTGGATACACAACAAGAAAAACAGTCTTGGTTTGATCTTTTGCCATTGATGAGTCAGGATCAAGTGGATAAACTACGTGATATTTTGATAAGAGAAAGACAAAAATTAGAAGAAATTGAAAAAAAATATGAACAGAAAAAAGATGAAGTTATTAATAAATATGTTGATAAATTTGATGAAAATGCTTATCAAAATAAAATAGTTCAAATACAACAAAAAGAGGCTGCTCATGAAGAAAAAGAAGACCAAGAAGCCGACGATCTATTGAATAATTTATAATTAACAATATATAATGTATATGTATGGTAAGAAAAAAATTGTTGGATTGTTTTTGGGTCTAGGATTACTTGTGTCTTTGAGTAGTACTTTTGCTGTTAGAGATATTATGGATGTTATGTTCCAGCCAGCCAAAGGATACGAAAAAGTTATTGATCTATGAAGTACAAAAAATGCAGTAGGTAACGAAGTTTTTAAAGAATCTACTCAATTATGATTTAATGAAAATTTTTGAGATGGTTGTTTTGTAAATTGACAACTTGTTACTAGTGATGATATTGAAAAACAAATAGATGAAAGTTGATATCAATGAAACAGTAAGAGTTTTTGTCAGGATATTTTGGGAGGAGATATGGATATTTCCGCTTTTGATTCTGAAAAACAAGCTCCTTTGATAGTAAGAATTACAAAGTTTTTGCTTAGAATGACTATAGTATTGTCAATTACTATGATTTTGTATAATGGTATTTTGTGGGTAATTGAATCTGCAAAATGAGGTGATGTAAAAGATGCTAAAGACAATATTATATATGTCGTTGGCGGTATTTTATTGGCTTTGTCTAGTGTTGCTCTAATAAATCTTATTAGTTCTATAACTTTAAGTAGTTTAAATCCTGATGATATGCCTGAAGCTGATGAAAGTATTGTAACAACCAGTACCTCTTCTACACCAAGAACATCCGGTGGTTCTTTTTCAACAAGCACTACTTCTTCAACAAATACAAATACTACTACACCAAGAACATCTGATGGTAATTCTACTACTAGACAACAAGCTACTGTTGAATAATATTTATCTTTAAATAATAATTATGTTTAAAAAAGCTATATTTGGATTGTTTGGATTAATTGTACTCAGTTTTTCTTTTCAACAATCTTTTGCTATTACTGTTGAACTTCCTCGTACTCAAGGAAATGAAGATATCGCTGTTGTGGGACCTGAACAAATTTCTGGAGATGAAGGAACTTTTTTTGATACTATTCAAATGATTAACCAATACTTATGGTTTGGTCTTGGTGCTGTTTGTATGTGAGTTTTAGTTTTTGGTGGTATTCAATTAATTACTGCTAGTGGTGATGCTGAAAAAATGAAAAAAACAAATAAGCTTCTTATGTGAGCTTTAATAGGTATTTTAATATCAATTTTATCATATTCTGTTATAAGATTGGTTGTAAATCTTTTTCAATAAAAATTCAACAATTTGTTTTGTGGGTTTAGATCTATATTTTATATATAAAACACGGTTTAAGACTGTGTTTTTATTTTTACCATAATTATATATTATTTTTAAAATATTGTTTATTTTTTCTACATTTCTACATTTTATTTTTTTTGAAATATATTGTTTTGTGTAGGTTAGTATTTGTTTGTATCTAAATAAACATTTTGTTAATAATTTTGTCTTATTATTATTTTTAATTTTTATTACTTATATAATATTATATTAATATAAAAGCTTTTGTTTAAAAAATATTTAGTAAAAAATTAAATATAAAGACTTGAAAATAACTAATAAATTCCTATGTATAGAGAGCTTTATTTTTTTATTGTAAAAAATGAAAGATTTATTAAAAAGAATTTCTATATGAATTATTTCATGATGATTTATATGATATATAGCTTATTTATTTTTTTCTTCAAAAATTATTGTTAGTGAATGATTTTTGGAATTTAATACATTGTATTATAGTATTTTAGCTATAGTTGGAATTTATTTATTTGTTTTGTTTGCAATACATCCTATATATATGAAAATTAATAAAGTTAGTTTGTTTGTTCTATGAATAGCTTTGGTTTTAATATGAGATAGTGTTTTGATAAATAATATTGAATCTTATGTTTATATTAGTGATTTAGTTAAAATATTATGATCTTTTCTAGTTGTTTTAGCTTGGACTAATTTTTTTGTTAGTGCAAAAGCAAAAAAAGAAAAAGAAGAAAGTAAATTAGAAATTATAGAAGTATAAAAACGCAGGCATAGCTCAATTGGCTATCCTCTAAAGAGGACAAGGAGCGCTTGATTATATATTCAGATGTTTTCTCTAACAGATACTTACTATAAAAACGCAGGCATAGCTCAATTGGCTAGAGCGCTTCCTTGCCAAGGAAGAGGTTGCGGGTTCAAATCCCGTTGCTTGCTCCATTTTTAAAAGCTTTAAATAGCTTTTTTTCTTTAAATAAAAAAGACAGAAAAAAGACTTGACATTTTATAGTAAAAAGATAAAAAAAGAAAAACATTGTTTATCTATTTACTAAATATATTATGAAAAACGTGTCAAAATTGTTATTATTAGTTATTTTAGCAGGAGCTGGATATTTTTTTGGTGTAGTTGTATATGGAGCTTGTAGTTTAGCAGGTGGATTAATTTGTAATACTTGAGAATTATGTGAAACTGGTTGAGGATGTCTTTGTGGTTTAACAACAGTACCTAATTTAAGTAATTGAGGTACATGTACTCCAGGCGATCCAGCAATGGATTTAAATACGACTAATATTTTAAATTGAGAACTTTGTTGAGATCCTGATTGATGTTATTGTGAAACTGTATTTAAAAACAAATGAGAAAGTTGTACTATAGTGTCTAGTGATATAACAAATCCTATTTTATCTAGTTTAGGTGTTTCTGTTTTAAATAGAACAGCTACATTTTGATTTAGTTCTAGTGAAGGACCAGTAACAATATCTTGTTTATGATCTTGTTGAACTTGTTCTATAAACGCTAATACTTGAAACAACACAATTACCTTTTCTAATTTAATTAATTGAGTTTATAATAATTGTTCTATTATTTGACAAGATTTAGCGGGAAATGTTAGTACACCTTTAAATATACCTTCATTTACTGTAAATATTACTTGATGAACAGTAGGAGGATGATGAGGTTGAGGATCAAGTTCTATGTGTTCTGATATATATCTTACTTGTACAAACGGTATTTATACCCTCAAGACAGGATATTATTGTGCGGGATGAAGTCTTGGAAAAACATGTAATGTTTCTTTGGGAACGGGTGTTGATGCAATATTAGAAATTATTAAAGAAGAAAAAAGCGTTGTTTATGAATACACTCCTCAATGAATAAAAATTAGAATTTTTGTACCAAAATATAGACAAGCCTTAATAAAAAAAACAATATTAAGTTTAAATAGAAGTTTATATACAGCAATCAATAAAAAACTTTTGAAAGTGACAGATCCAAGTTATATGATAGAAAATTTTGAAAATCTGACAAGTGATAGTAAAATTCTTGTTTATAAAGAAATAGGAGCACTTACAAAATTATATAATGATTTCTTGGGAATATTATATTTAGTACTTGATATGAAACAAAAAGAATATTTACCATTGGCTAGAACATATTTAGAAACATATTTTAAAGAATTCGCAAAATTTCAAAAATAATTAAAAATCCCTCTTCTTAGTAAGGGGGATTTTTTTTATATATATAAAAAAAATCTGGCTATTTATGTCATTTATTTTTATGTTCTTTTTTGTATATTGTCTTGACTTTTGTATTTAAATTGTTATAACAGCAGTATGAAAATGAGGAAGTTATAATTTGTTGTAAAAAAGCCTATTTTCATAACGAAGGAGTTAATTAACAAGCAAAACCAATAAACTTAAAAATATGAAAACAAAAATTGTTTTTTTGTTGTTTGTTTTTATAACAACAACAATGTTTGGTCAAACACTTACTGTATCATCAGACCAATATTCAAAAGATGGTACAAACAACGTAATTAATGTAAGACCCGGAACTGTTGTTACTATAACCGCATCTTTGGGTGGTGCTACCTCTACCTCTTGGACATCAAATCCGATAGGTATTACTGCTGTAGGAAATCAAGCTACTTTAACTTTTTCTACAGAGATTGATGTATTTGTTTATTTTATGAATGGGGCAACAGTTGTTGCTACAAAATGGGTTAAATTATTTCCAAATCCTGGTGTTGCTTCTGGACTTTTAACTCAACAAAATGTTCGAGATTGTCCAAATACAACAAGAAATTTTCTCGCAGCTGATTATAATGAAAATTTTGATTATCAGTGGCAAGAATGGACCGGTTCCTGGGTTAATTTAACAGCAAACCCAAACTATTCAGCGATAAACCACTCTCTAACTTTACAGGTAAATAGCTCGACTGTTACTAAAAGATTTAGAGCTATGATTAAAAACCCAAGTTGTTTGGGTGCAATTGATTATACCGCCGAAGTTATTGTTTTGGAGGTATATCAACAACCAACATTTACTATTTCGGACAACAAACCATTAAGTTTTTGTGGGACAGAGATTATTACTTATACTATAACAGTAACTGGAGGTACTCCAGATTATACTGTTAGTTTAATTGGATCGTCTCGTCCATATGTTTTGGTTAGTCCAAACAATCAATCAAGTGTAAATGTAACAACCTCTGGTGGAACTGCTCAATTTGATGTAAGATTGGCAAATCCTCCAGCACCTGGACAGACAGTAACTGGTTTTACAACTAGTTATATTGTTGTTGATGACAATGGTTGTTATGGTTACTAAAAAATTAATAAACTAAAAAAATAAAACAATGAAAAGATTTCTTTTATTGCTCGGAATGGTGTTTACTTGTACTATAGTTTTAGGACAACCGACACCAAAAACTAGTGATCCCAAAACTATTGTGGGTTCACCAAACTATAACAACAACACCTGAAAATTGTGGATCTGCTGATGCAACCGCTACCGTTAATGGAGTTTTTGCTTCTGTTCAGTGGTATGATTTACTTAATAACCCACTAGGAACAAACGCTACTCAAGGTAGTTTATCATCAACAGGAACTTATCATGTTGTTGTTACCAATACTGCTGGTTGTGATACTACAATTAATGGAATCACCGTTTCGGCTATTGGTACTAACCCAACCGTTCTTACTAGTAATGCTACTGGTGATGCTGCTTGTTTTGGAACTTCGGTTATCTTTACAGCAACAACAACAGGCGCTACTTTATATGAATGGTCTGATGATGGTGTTGTGGTTCCTAGTGAAACAGGAAGTACGTTTACAACCGCTGGATTAACAGTTGGAACACATAATATTGTTGTAAGATCACAGCAAGGTGCTTGTTGGTCTACTTCTAATACTCTTGTGTTTACTGTTCATGCTTTACCAAACGTAACTATAACAACAACACCTGAAAATTGTGGATCTGCTGATGCAACCGCTACCGTTAATGGAGTTTTTGCTTCTGTTCAGTGGTATGATTTACTTAATAATCCACTAGGAACAAACGCTACTCAAGGTGGTTTATCATCAACAGGAACTTATCATGTTGTTGTTACTAATACTGCTGGTTGTGATACTACAATTAATGGAATCACTGTTTCGGCTATTGGTACTAACCCAACCGTTCTTACTAGTAATGCTACTGGTGATGCTGCTTGTTTTGGAACTTCGGTTATCTTTACAGCAACAACAACAGGCGCTACTTTATATGAATGGTCTGATAATGGTGTTGTGGTTCCTGGTGAAACAGCAACTACGTTTACAACCGCTGGATTAACAGTTGGAACACATAATATTGTTGTAAGATCACAGCAAGGTGCTTGTTGGTCTACTTCTAATACTCTTGTGTTTACCGTTCATGGATATCCAACAATTACTAGTATTGTAGACAATATGCCATTAACTATTTGTGGTAGTGATATTATTACTTATACAATAACTGTTGTTGGAGGTACTCCAAATTATACGGTTAGTTTAGTTCAATCTACTCATCCTTATGTTTTGGTTGCGCCAAACAATCAACCAAATGTTACAGTAACATCTTCTGGTGGAACTGCTCAATTTGATGTAAGATTAGCTACTCCTCCCGCTTCAGGAACACAAATAACTGGTTTTACAACTGGTTATATTGTTATTGACAGCAATGGTTGTTATGAACCCTAATAAAAAGGAAATTATGAAAGCAAACAAATTACTTCTAATGTGTTTGGCTTTCTTCCCATTACTGGGTTTAAGTCAACCATTATCGAAGGTATATACGTCTTCGCCCAAAAGTTTTTCATCCTCACCGGATGTAAATGTTGTTGCGGTTTTGTATTTATCTTCGGGTCAAGCTTTTGTCCAGCCGGTCATCACTACTGATGACCCTGGACCTGGGCAGACGTATACTTATTATTGGGAAGGACCAAATGGTTTTACCTCTCCATTGATGCAACCACAGCTTCCTTCTTTGGGAACATATATGTGTACAGTAACAAATATTTATGGTTGTTCAACAACCGATCAAGTTATTGTTCAAGCATCTTTGTGGATTCAAAACCCTTTACCATCCTTATGTATCGGAGATACCTTATTATTGGATCTTTATATTCCTGATCCAGGAACTGGTTCTTTCTCTGGAGACAATGTTGCAAATAGAATGTTTATTGCAACAACATCAGGTTCATTTACAGTTACTTATACCTCGGGAACTGAAGTTGCTGACGCAACAACTAACGTTTATTCAGGACCGAATGTTTCTGTAAAAGACACAGCTTTCAATTGTTTTGGAAACAGTGTTTCTCTTCAAGCTTTAGGTTTTGCAAATAACTATGCTTGGAGTTATGTATCTGATCCTCTTAATGTTTTATCAAACAATTCAAATTATTCTGTTGTAGTTAGTTCGCCTACTCAATATTTACTTACAGCAGGTATGGTTTATTCTGATAAAACATGTTATGTAACAGACTCTATTTGGGTTGTCCCAATAGTAGCTAACTTTAATTATGTGCAAGATACTGGACAAGGTCCATATGGACCAATATTTGGTTCAAATATCAACTTTATTCCAGATTATAAAACTGCATATTCTTATAATTGGCATTTTGGTAACAACTATGTTACTGGAGGTGGTACATCCAATGAGATGTCGCCGACATATAATTACAATCCGTATTATGGATACTTTACTGTTACTTTAACCATGAATTCGTTTTGTGGAATAAGCACAGCTTCAAAAACTGTTAGGGTAAATTATCTTGTAATAACCGGTATTGAAGATAACATCAAAGACCAGGAAATTAACCTTTATCCAAATCCTGCGATAGATTATATTTATCTTAGCTTTGGAAAGGCAAAAGCCTCTCATTTACAAGTATTTGATCTTTCTGGAAGAATTGTTTCAACAGAAAAGATTGATGCTTTTGAATATCGACTTGATGTTTCGTCATATAGATCGGGTACGTATGTAATTAAAGTTTTTGATGAAAATCGCGGTTCTGTAACTGCTAAGTTTATCAAACAATAATCCTTTTTTTAAAAAGCCTTCGGTTTATCCGGAGGCTTTTTTTATAAGTAAAATTTATTTCTCAAAATTGGTAAGTACACTACAAAGCTCAACTTTTCCCACCCCATTTCCTATGTATTCTACAATTGAGCAGAAACGGAATTCTTTGGCGGAGGAGGTGGAACAGTTGGTATCTTCACCAGTAGGGCAGTTTATTGGTTCTCCGCCAGTGGTTGAAGATTCTTTCTTAAAAAGTCATTTTCCTTCAATTTTTCTAAAAAAATATCCTTCTGTACTTTGAGGAATTTGTCCGGGACAACCTGATCGCTTTCATCCTGTTTCACAAAGTGAATATTTCAAATTCCCAGTATTTCCTATTCCATTATCTATAATCAACGGTTGATTAACACCACTTGCGTAAAAATATTGTTGATTGTCCATAGTAGTAGTCAGAATTATATAATTTCCTGAACCAAACCATAAATCGTTTTGTAATCAATCTGAACTTTCGTCAATTGATGGATTTAATTTAAGTCGAGTTTCTTCTTTTTCTCCCGCTCGTTTTTGTCGATTAGTATTTCTGATATTTATCATTTGTTCCATACCTTCTCTTGCAAGATTGATAGCAATAATTTTTTGTCTTGTTTTTTGAAGATAGGTATTGCTATTTTTGAGCGCTTCAATTACGGTAATAAGTCAAAGTCCAATTAATACGACAATAACCATAATTTCCATCATGGTAAATCATTTTTTGTTGTTTTTCATCTCTTCTATTTTCTGTTTGAAAATAAAAATCACAATAGTATAGTAGTGATTGGTTGCTGACTTGCAATAGTTTTACCCTTTGTAGCTTGCTATGACAGATACAGTAGTTTCGTATATTTTCTTTTTATTGATAGCAATCTTGGTAATTTTGGCCTTCGTTATTGGTAATGAAAAAATGATTAAAGTTCTTTTGGGAAACTATATTTTGGCTACTTTGTGTTTGGCAGCAAATCAGTCGTTGGATATTCTTATACAATTTCTTATAACAACACCAACATTAAAAATTCTGACGTTTTCTTATAATGATATAGCTACATTTATAACGTGAGGAAAGACAAGCATCGTTTTGATTCTCTATCTTATCTTATTATTTTTGATGTATCAAAAATCTAAAATTCGTATAACAATGCCTAATGATGAAATTTTACAAAAAACATTTTCATTGTTTTTGGTGCCATTGACGGTTATTAGTTTTATCCTTACTTTGGAAATTGTTATTTTATGAATGAATAGTTTAAATCCAGCATCATTAGAGACTTTGGCTCGTGGTTTTACGAGTAATTATTATATTATTCAATTTATTGTTCTTACTCCTGTTTGGATTTTGTTACATGGGTTGGCGACGGTGTTGATTACCTCGGAAATTAAGATGAGTATTAAGACTGATATATAATTTTTTATAGAAAATATTTGAAGTTTTTTTTATTTTTTTCGCCCCGCTGAGATACTTTTAATGTTACTTTTTGCTGCCGGGTCAAAAAGTAACCAAAAACCCCTCGTGAGCTGTTACATTTTCTTAACGGTAGAAAACACAAACAAATTCGACTCCATGTGTTTTCTTCACCTAAAAATGTAAACGCTCACTTTTTTGATTTAGATTTTTTTTCGCTGTGCTATCGACCTTGATTGAGTATTTCTGATTTTTAAAACAATAGAAGTTTTAGATATTTCCTTTTATTTGTTCTTTTTATTGCTCATTAATTTAGTTGAAAAATTACATTCTTTCTAGGAAGCTCATACCTATAAGTTCCATGGCTGTTTTCATTCTTTCTAGTGTTTTTTGTAAGAGAGAAATTCTTGAAGACTTGAGGGGATCTTCGCTTTTGAGAATCTTGATATTTGCATAATAACTATTTACCAATTTAGAGATATCCAACAAATATCTACAAATAATATGTGGCGCCAATTGTTGTTGAGTTGTCAAAATTATTTCGTTTCGTTCTGCTATTTTTTTGATAAGAGCAAATTCTTCAGGTTCTGTGAGTAATTTTGCTATTTCTTCTGGAGAGAGATTTTGGATGGGTTCTGGATTATTGTCTATTAAACTTTGTATTCTGGCTCATGTATAAAGAATATATGCTCAGCTTTCTCATTGCATATCTAATGCTTCATCTACATCAAATACAATATCTTTTGAAATATCGCTTTTTATCAAGAAAAATCTTAACGATCCGATTGCTATCTTTTCTGAAACATCATCCAATCGTTCTGCATCTTTTTCTGGATTACGTTCTTTGGTTTCTCGATATGCTTTTTCGTGGATCATATGCAACATTTCATCTATAGTAACTGTCCATCCTTTTCTACTCGCGAAAGGAAGTCTTTTTTCTAATTTTTCTTCTTCGGTAAGTTGGTATCAAAAACTAAGTAATGTTTTTGGTGTAAGATATACAACACCGTATCCCAATGGTGTATACTCTTTATTTTTATTTAGATATCCAAGTAGCTTGAGAGATGATTTAACTACTTCTTGTGGATGAAGTTGTCTATTGTCGATAACAGTCACCGCAATATTATAGTTTCAGAATTTTTCTTTGATTTCTCCTGTGGCCTCGCCAGTTGTTGTATAAATAATGTTTCCATTTGCTTCATGAGTAAATGATTTATACAAAAAATCTTTTGTAAGATAGCCTAATTTCCACAATGCAAAAGCAATATCTTTCGCTGTGTATGTTGCTACTCAATCAGATTTAATAAGAATTTGATATTTTTTTTCTTCCTTTTCATATTCTGGTAATGTTGAAAGATCTATAATTCGACAACCTGTAGCTTCACCTTCATCGACGTATTTTACATATCATTTTTCTTTGAGAAGTTCTATTGCTTCGGCAAAAAATTTCATATGAAGAATATCTGTTTCCCAGTTAATCATATCAAAAGACGCGTTCATTCTTCGACATGTTTTGATTTGTTCCAAAGCACATCTTTTGGTATATTCTTGATGAATTCTATAAACATCAGGATCTTTTCCGTCTTCAATCTTTCTTAAAGTTTCTGACAACAGTTTTTTGAACTGAGGATCTTCGTCTTTTTCTCTCATTTGAGTATAAATTTCTCCACAATAATGATCGAATTTCTTATCTGTTTCTATAGGTAATCCATAATGAAGATGACCCACAATATTATATCCTACATTTACTCAACTATCATCTCCATAATTTGATGCATGAGTTTGATATCATAAATAATGAAATACTTTTCTAATACTATCACCTATACAAATATTCCTAGCTTGTCCGATATGTAGTGGTTTGTTTGGGTTCGCGCTCATATATTCTATAAGAACTTTGGTGTCTTGGTTTTCTCGATCAGCTGGTGTTGGATCTTGAGTTAAAAAAACATCAGTGATAAATAGTTCTGGGTTAATATATGCATTTACATAAGGACCAACAGCTTCAAATTTGGTAAAAAATTTGGAATTTAAATCTTTTACAAATTCTTGGGCAACGGTGTTTGGTGCTTTTTTAAGTGTTTTTGAAAATTGAAAACAAGGAAATGCAAAATCTCCTCAAATATTTTCTGGTGGAGTCTCCATAAGAGCAAAAACCTCATCAAACGATAAATTGGTTTTTTGTCTCATAATTTCTGCGAAATGATTTTTATATTTTTGTAACATATATACAAAACAATAGATAAAAATTTATATTTAGCGGCTATATATTCTACTGACTTACTCTTCGTTATCAAGGCATATTTTACTGTTTCTTATCTTTTTTTTCTGTCATTGTCTAGTTTTGTCTACATATCTTTTTGTTTTTTGAGAACGAGGAAATTTTGTTGCTAATCTTTCTTTTCTAGGAATTAAATTTGTATTTATTTCATTAAACAATTTTTGGATAGCAGATTCTTTGTTCTGTTTTTGAGATCTTTCTTCATGAGAAATTATTATAATAGTATCATCATTATAAAGTTCTTGTAACATTACTTTTTCTTGGTCAGAGAGATTTTTGCTTTGTTGGAAATTAAAAAACAATTGTACCTTGGTATTTCTCTTGTTGACGTTTTGTCCTCAAGGACCAGTACTTTTTATATAATGAAAAACAAGATCCTCCTTGATTATCTTTTCTTCTCTCATTAAAGAAATAATTTTCATGGTTATTCTTAGTATAAAATACGTGTTTCTTGACGTCATTTTCCAATTTGTTGGAGAATAATTTGTCGCCAATTGGCTGTTGTTTGATACTCTGTTATTGTGTTTTTTCGTCCAAAAAATTGACTGTATTCTTCATAATTTCTGAGATTTTTTGAATAAATATCTGGCCATACTTTGTAAGCAATATCCAATATTTTTTTAGAAAAACGTTGATAAATTGGTTGCATAATTATACTTCCTCCTGCTTGATCAATAATATATTGTGTTTTACGTTTTTCATAATTATCGATCATATATCATACATTAAAATCAGATTTATTTTTCTGTTCTTGAGTGTTGCTATTTATTATTTGTACTTGTGTATTGTTGGTTGGTTGATAAAATTCACTTTTCCCATATTCTTTACTAAGAGCGTAGATTTCGTTTTTCTTTTCTAAAACAACTTTGGATCAAGGATACATTATATATATTGTGTTATCGGGAAATTTGATTACTAATTTATTTTTTTCTTGTGGAGATTCGATTTTTTCGTCGAAAACAATTGTTCTTGAAGGACTTTCTATAAAAAAAAGTTTTTGATTGTTTTGTGTTGGAATGATTTTTTGTTCTCCAAACCCTCAGGTTTCTTTTATTTCAATATTTTGGGGATTTCCTAGGAAGATATAGTCAATTTGTTGACTAAGATAAAATGTCGATTCATTGAGACTGTTTTTGTATAAGGGCAAAAACCCCAAAAGAAGAAAGACTCAGAGGCTAACCATAAAAGGTAAACTTATAATTTTAAATATTTTTTGTTGAAAAAAAAGAAGATTTATTCCTATGGTTTGTAGACATATATATACTAACATTTGTTCCTGTGAGAAAGAACTTTGTTGATAAATGAAGTATCCAAGCCCTATTCCTAGAATATTTGTAAAAATAATTTGAAGTTTTCTGCTGTTAAAAAACATGCTTTTAAGGTTGATTTAAAAAATTTCTTATATATAACTAAAAAAAAGCCTTTTTCAAATCACTTTTTTCCTCCCTTTTTTAAATGTTTTTTGTCTTTTTGGTGGTTTTTTTGTCTATATCTGCTTCTAAACTGCTTTTTAAAACAACCATTTTTTATAAAAAATTACTTGATTTTAGGTTTTTTTTTCCTATATATTGGACTCAGCGTGTTTTTTTTGTAGTATCCTAATACGCGGATATGATGTAATTGGTGTAGCATAGCAGACTTCAGCTCTGTTCGTACGGGTTCGAGTCCCGTTATCCGCTACGAAACTGTTAATTTGATGCTAAGCTCTTTATTATTCCTTATGAAGAAATGCTAAAACAAATCTTTGTTGGGTTATTTGTTGCTGGATTGGGAGGTGTATTGATGTATTTTTCTCAGGCAGTTACTGATTTGTTTTGAAGAATTGAATGGTTTGAACGCCATATGAGTTCGACAAGAAATGGCTATGTGATTTTTGGTTTTTTGATTATTATTGTAGGCTTTCTTATTCTCTTTGGTGTGCTTCCTATATCTCAAGCGGTTACGGAAACGGTTCCTTCTATATAAAATATATGGGGAGATGGCAGAGCGGTCAATTGCATCAGACTGTAAATCTGACGACTCACGTCTACGTAGGTTCAAATCCTACTCTCCCCAAATTTAAAAACGTTGCCCATTACATGGGCCCTTAGCTCATTTGGCTATCCTCTAAAGAGGACAAGGAGCGCTTGATTAGGTGTTTAGATATTCACCTCTAGAAAAGATATCTAAGTAAAAACGTTGCCCATTACATGGGCCCTTAGCTCATTTGGCTAGAGCGCCTGCTTTGCACGCAGGAGGTGATCGGTTCGACTCCGATAGGGTCCACCATTTTTCTCTCCCGCTCCCGTAGTTCAATGGATAGAACAACAGCCTTCTAAGCTGTGGATCTAAGTTCGATTCTTAGCGGGGGTAAATTAAGCTTATAGCTAGTAGTTAATAGATTATAGTAATACTTATTATAGATTATTAACTATTAGTTGTAAAAATGTTAGTTTCGATTCTTCTTGGTGGAATATTCGCGTAATCTTAGATGCTCTCGTAGTCTAGTGGTCTAGGACGTCACCCTCTCACGGTGAAGATCGCGGGTTCAAATCCCGCCGGGAGTGAATAGACCCATTCTTGTAATGAATAATTAAATATATAATTACTCATTTATTCTTCATGTATTAATGCCACAACAAAACAATTCTTATCAACAAAAAAAGCCGTCCTTTACACCAAGACCGGCTGGAGCAAAACCAGCTTTTGGTGGAAAACCAGCTTTTGGCGCAAAGCCAGCCTTCGTTTCAAGACCAGCACAAAAGCCTATAGATAGGTCTCATTCTTCTGGGTTTCAAGATCGTAGGGCTCCAATGGTTTTTACTAATGAAAACATCAAAGCACCCACTATTATCATAATAGATGAAGAGGGAACTAATGTTTGAACATATCCAAGGAGAAGAGCGCTTGAAATAGCACAAGAAGCTTGAAAAGATTTGGTTCAAATGAAATATGACCAGGAGACAATGACGTCAACAGTTAAGTTATTGGATTATGGAAAATATATGTATCAAAAACAAAAAGATGATAAAGAAAAGAAAAAAACGCAAAAAAGCAGCTGACTCAAAGAATTGAAAATCAATTACGCTATATGAGACAATGATCTTCAATTGAAAATAAAGAAAGCAAAAGAAATGTTAAAAGATGGATATAACGTTAAACTTATGATAAGGCTTAAGTGAAGAGAAAAAATATATGCTAGTAAAGCAGTAGAAAAAATTCTCTCTATGAAAGATTCATTAGCTGATGTTGGAAGATCTCAATTTGATCAACCCAAACAAGAAGTTCAATGATATAGTATGATTTTATTTAGTAAATAGTTGTTTATAATGGCTCATGCATTGAAAACACATAAAGGAGCACAAAAAAGATTTAAAATTACCAAATCAAAAAAGGTTATGTTTAAGAAATCGTGTAACAATCATTTATTAACAAATAAATGAAAATCAAATAAAGCACATGTTTCTTGAAAAGAACTTCATGTTTGTTATGCAAAAAAAGTTAAAGATTTATTTCCTTATAATTAGTTCTCATGGTTAGAGTAAAAAATGGAATCCAAAGACACAAGAGACATAAAAAGTTTATTGGTTTGGCAAAAGGATTCAGATTAGGAAGAAAAAACGTATATAAACAAGTAAGACTTGCTTTGGTAAAACAAGGTCAGCACGCATACAAGAATAGAAAAGAAAAAAAGAGAGATTTTAGAAAGTTGTGGATAGAAAGATTGTCAGCAGTTATTAGAGAAAAAGGAAATACATATTCTTCTTTTATTGGTACTATGACAGCAAAAAATATACAACTTGATAGAAAAGTCTTATCTAATATTGCAGTAGCTTTTCCGGCAGTCTTTGATAAAATGTACGCTGAAATAGTTAAATAATTAAAATATAGTCTACTCTGTTTGTTCCCTATGCCGGGATGGCGGAATTGGTAGACGCACAGGACTTAAAATCCTGCGACAGTAATGTCGTACCGGTTCGATTCCGGTTCCCGGCAAGTTGAATTTTACCTTTTAAGATCATATGTAATGTGATTTACCGTTCGAAGAGCAGGTGATTTAAATACCAACGAAAGAGTTATATCTTTCTATAAAAAAGAACTATGGGCTTCTCATATTTTGGATAAAGCTAAAAAACAAAAGCACTATGGGACACAATGGTATAGAAAAAACGTTTCTTTAGACTTTCCAAGTGCAAGAAGATATAAAAGAATAAAAGCTATTATATCATCATCATATAGAAAGACTAAAAAGAAATATAATACATTAGCTCAACTTGGAAAAATAGTATAATATAAAAAGTCAGATTTTAAATTATAAATTTGTTTGTAATGTACGCTGTTATTGGTCTTAATTGACATCAATATATTGTTACTGAAGGAGATTCTATTACTGTAGATTCTTTGGATGTTGAAGAATGAAAAAAACTAGAAATAAAGGAGGTATTGTCTATTTTTGATGAAAAAGGAGAAAGTGTTACTGTTGGTGCTCCTTATCTTACTAAAGCTTCTGTGGTTTGCGACGTTGTTGCTCACCAAAAAGGAGATAAAATAAGAATTACAAAATTCAAAAGAAAAAATAGATATGAAAGAACAATTGGTTTTAGACCACAACAAACTGTTTTACACATTAAAAAAATAAACGCTTAATGGTAAAAGAAGGTGTTTTAGAACGAGATGGAGAGGTGTTAGAGGCTTTGCCGGCTGGATTTTTTAAAGTCAAGCTTAAAGATATTGAAACGCTGATTCGTTGCAAAAAATCCTGAAAAATGAATCAATCTCATATCTCTATTATTTCTTGAGATTGGGTTAAAGTTGAAGTAAATC
Source organism: candidate division SR1 bacterium RAAC1_SR1_1 (assembly GCA_000503875.1). Lineage (GTDB taxonomy): Bacteria > Patescibacteriota > Gracilibacteria > Absconditabacterales > Absconditicoccaceae > UBA5124. The sequence continues at coordinate 1,077,458 of CP006913.1, read as the reverse complement.
AATATGATATGGCTCAATGACGTATTGTTTATAGATACAATGATTACAAAAATCAACAACAACATGCAGTTGCTGCCGCTTAAAGATTCGAATTATTTACTTATATAAAGTGTTTCCTAATGAAGGTAAAAACATCATTAAAGAAAAGATGTATAGATTGTAAAATCATTAAAAGACATGGAAAACTCTATGTTACTTGCAAAAAAAATCCTAGGCATAAAGCTAGACAAGGATAATATTTTATATCATTGAAAAATCATAATTATGTTTAGATTAATGTGACATGTTTTGGAAGAAAATAAGTCTATCTGGATAGCATTGACTACAATTTATGGTATTGGAAGAAGTAGATCCAATAAAATTTTGGATATATTGAAAATTAATCCCATGAAAAAAGTTAAAGATATCGACGAAGACGAACAAAAGAAACTAAGTGACCAACTTAAGAGTCTTGTTTTGGAGAGCGATCTCAAAAGAGAAATAGCTCATGCCATCAAAAGACTTAAAGAAATTAAGTGTTACAAAGGTATGAGACACAATGTTGGGTTGCCAGTTAGGGGACAATGTACAAGAAAAAATGCAAGAACTGCTAAAAAACTTTTGGGAAGATCAAAAGTTAGACCAGTCTTGAAAAAATAATTTTATTTGTTTAGATAATTTTTTATTATGGCAGTAAAAGATAAAGCTTCTCCAAAGAAGAAAAGAGATATCAAGATTACTTCTGGTATCTTAAAAGTTACTACTACAGAAAACAACACACTTATTATTTTGGTTGATGAAGCTGGAAATAAAATTGTTGGAGGTGGTACAGGACTTATGTGATATAAATGAGCAAAACAAAACACTCCTTATGCGGCTGAAGTGTTAGCAAAACACTTGTTGAAAGAGGCTCAAGGTTTTGGTCTCAAAGAAATTGGTATTATTTTTAAAGGTGTTGGACTCGCAAGAGAAGGTGTTTTTAAAGCAATCAACGAAATTTGATTGATTGATATCCAATACATAAAAGAAGCTACATCATTACAATTTGGTGGAGTGAAAGGAATAAGACCAAAGAAAAACTAATTTTATTTTTAACATTTTGTATACATGAGATATACAGGGCCTAAGTTTAAGTTATGTAGAAGGGAACAAGTTGATTTGTTTGGATCAAAGAAATATGATGTGAAAAAAAATAGAAATCTTCCATGACAACATGGAGCAAATATGCAAAGATCTTCTGAATATGGAAAACTTTTAAGAAACAAACAACTTCTCAAAAGAACATATGGTTTATCAGAAAAACAATTTGTAAGAATTGTAAGAGAAATTTCTTCACAATACTCAAAAAATAAACAAATAACACATGATACTGCGTTGTTTCAATTTTTGGAAAAAAGAATGGATTCTGTTGTGTATAGAGCTGGTTTTGCTAAAACTATTATGCAAGCAAGACAAATAGTTGTTCACGGACATCTATTATTGAATGGAAAAAAACACAATGTTCCTTCGACTTTTGTTCAACCAGGTGATAAAATAACATTGAAAGCTTCTCTCCATAACTCACCATTATATTCTCAAGCTATGGATAACAAAAATAAAGTTCCTTCTTGGATAAAATTAGATAGAAATGCATACGCAATAGAAATGTTGAGCCTTCCTCAAGTTGGTGAAATACATGTTAATTCAGATTTATTGAAAGTTATTGAATTCTACGCTAGAGCTTAATGCTTCTTTATATATTTTAACAAAAACATATGTTAGATATCCAAAAACTTATTTGAGCTCCAAGAATTGTTGTTTCAGAATCAGATGAAAGAACCACTAAGTTTGAAGTGAAATACTTACCAAGATGATTTGGTCATTCTTTGGGAAATGCTTTGAGAAGAATAATTTTGTGATACAGCATTGGTGCTGCAGTTACAGGACTTAAAATCAAAGGAGTTTCTCATGAATATCATGTTGTTGATGGTGTTCTTGAAAATGTGATTACTATTATGCTTAACTTTAAGTCTTTACGCTTTAAGTTTGATGATGGTATTGATGCTATTCAATGGATATCTCAAAGATTTTCTGGAGTTGGGATTTATACTGCAAAAGATATTAAACTTCCTGCAGGTGTAGAATTATTAAATCCAGATGTTCGTTTGTTTGAAATAACTGATCCTTCAGTTGAATTAAATATGGATATTAGAATAGAAAAAGGATATGGATATTACAGTATTGATTTCTTGAGAAGTCGTGATAAAAAAGAAGATAGCGATGTAAATATTTTGCTTATAGATAATGAATTTAAATTGGTTGATTTAATCCAATATGAAGTAGAAGAAGTTATAGAAGATTTTACAGGTTCTACAAAAGATTTGTTAGTATTGGAAGTAAAAGCATGATATAGTGGTGTTTCTGCAAAAGAAATCCTTATGTTTGCTTGAGAAATATTGGCGTCTTACGCTAAATTATTTGTCTTTGATAATATATATATTGATAGATCAGTATTGATTGATATGGATGATCTTGTTCAAGAAACAGCTAGAACAGAACATGAAGTTGGTGTAAAAACAATGCCAATTGATGCTCTTCCTTTGAGTGAAAGAACAAGAAATGCTTTGATCAAAAATAATATATTGTATGTTGAAGATCTTGAAAAGAAGAAGAAAGGAGAATTATTATTGATGAAAGGAGTTGGAAGGAAAGCTATCGATGAAATTGTTAGTTCACTAGCTAATATTAGCAAATCTTTGATCGGATAATTATTTTATAATTTATGTTTATAGTCAATGAGACATCAAAAGAACAGATTATTGAAAATCGACACAGGAGCAAAGAAAAAGGCAGTCTACTTGAGAGTGTTGCTTACTAATCTTGTACAACATGGAAAACTTACTACTACTCAAAAAAGAGGAAAAGTAGTTAAATCAGAAATTGATCATTTCTTTTCTAAACTTTTGGAAATTACTGCTAGATTTGCAGATGAAAAAGATGCAAGAAGAGAATGTATTAGATATATTACCTCTATTATTTATGGTGATGAAGGTAAAAAAGTAATTGATATACTTCTTCCAAAATATGTTCAAGAAGGTAGAAAAACAGGATTTGTTGCCTTATATAATCTTGGATTTAGAACTGGAGATGCTGCTCCAAAAGTATTACTTAAATTATTATAGTAGTAAAACATTCAATCTTTAATTGATAGATATTATACAAATGGAATTTACTAAAAAAGATCTTAATAAAACACTTTGGGTAAAACCTGCAGATATGGATGGCCAAAGGATTTGGTGGAAAGTTGACGCAACAGGAAAAACACTAGGAAGATTAGCAACAGATATTGCTAAAAAACTTCTTGGAAAAAACAAACCACATTATTGTGATTTTTGGGATTGTGGAGACTATGTTGTTGTTGAAAACATCCAACTTGTTTCTGTTACAGGAGGGAAAGAACTTAAAAAAATGTATTATGACTATAGTGGTTATAAAGGAAATCTTAAAACAACAAGTTATGAAAACATTCTTAAGAAAGATCCTGAAAGAATCTTAAAAGAAGCTGTAAGAGGAATGCTTGCAAAAAACAAGCTCAGAGACAAAAGAATGAAAAGATTGAAATTAGTTGTTGGAACAACTACTCAATATGATAATTTTAAACCTCTTAACCTTTATAAATAATGACAAACAAAGAATATAATTACGCAATTGGTAGAAGAAAAGAAACTAGTGCTGTTGTAAAGCTTTTCAGCAAAGGTACTGGTAATTTTGTTGTGAAAACAGCAAAAGGAGTAGAAAAATCATTACAACAATACTTTGGAGGTAATGACTACTTATATCAAAATGCTATTACTCCATTCACAACTTTGGGAGCTGATTATGTAAAGAAATTTGATGCACAAATCAAAATTGTTGGAGGTGGTATTTCAGGACAAGCTGATGCTATCAAATTAGCATTTGCTAGAGCATTGATTGATCGAGATGCTGATCTTAGAGTAACATTGAAACCTTTTGGTCTTCTTAAAAGAGATCCAAGAGTTAAAGAAAGAAAAAAGCCAGGTTTGAAAAAGGCGAGAAAATCACCTACGTGGTCAAAGAGATAAACGTTTGATTATATATTTTACAGAAATCCCGTGCAAGCGGGATTTTTGCTTTTTTTGAGAAAATCAGTATATTTGATTTGTTGCTTAAGATTGTTTTGCAATAAAAAACAAACAAAATTCATCAACCATCAAAGCAGTATCTTTGTTTGAGTGTAAAGTCTTGTAATAATTAAATTCCTGCTTTGGCTACGAATAATATTGGTTTGTTGATGTTTTCTTCTTTTGTTTATTCTTTTTATTGCTCAATTGATTTTTAAAAATATTTATTTTATAATTATACTTTTATCCATGAAAAAAGACATTATTCTCTTTGGGATACAAGGTTCGTGAAAAGGAACTCAGGCTGATTTATTGATGAAAAATATTCAAGGATATCAATATTTTGAACCAGGTCAGATTCTTAGGGCATTGAAATCTAATGACAATGTCTTGGGGGAGCATATTAGAGATTGTATGGATCAAGGAAAGATGGTCGATGATGCCATTATTTTTGGACTGTTTGATGTTTACCAACATCTTTTGAAACCAGGAGAATATATGCTTATTGATTGATTTTTGAGAACATTAGACCAATTATACTATTTTTTCAATCAACAATATAAACATAAAAGGGATTTTGTATGAATTCATTATGTCTTGGATAAAGAGGAAGCTATTAAAAGAATTGTTGCTAGATGAAAGATAGAACAGCGTAAAGATGACACAGAAACATCAGTTCGTACCAGGCTCGATATTTACGAGAAGGAGACAAAACCTGTGATTGAGTATTTGGATGGTTTGGGTAAAATTATTCACATAAATGCCAACCAATCTATTGAAAATATATCCAAAGAAACCATTGAAGCATTAAAAATGCATTGATTATTGAAATAATAAATCTATTTTCTCTTTATATCTCTTTATTCTTTTTGCTGCTTATGAATTTTTTTGCATATTTTTTGCTTTTGATAATTTTGATTGTTTTTGGACTTAATATTTGGCTTATTTCATTGTTTTTTGTATGACTTTTTAGAAAAGACAAAGCCGCACCTTATGTTTGATCTTTTCGTAAAGAACTTTTGTTGATGAAGGAAAACCTTCATTTAGAAAAAGGAAAAAAATTAGTTGATTTAGGCTGTGGAGATGGAAAGGCTTTGAGATTTTTTGTAAAAACATTTGGAATACAATGATTCTGATATGATATTAATATTTTTGCTATTACCTTAGGTAAAGCTTTCAATCGTTGGTTTGGATTTAGAAAATCTGTTTTTCTTGAAAAGAAAAATTTTATGAATGTAGATTTGTCTACCTTTGACTATATCTATGTCTATCTTTTGCCTGCACAACTAGCCTTTATAGAAGATTGGGTTTGGAATAATATGAAAAAAGATGCAATAATTATTGCAAATTCGTTTCAATTTAAAAATCATGTACCGTTTGAAGTAACCAAAGATAAAAAGGGTAAATGATGTATTTTTTTGTATAAGAAATAATTATATTTGAAAAGCAATTCTACGAGTAGTGAAAGAAGAAATTTCTACGTTACCGGTGAGGTTATATTTTTGCTTCAAAAGGCCTAAGGCTCATTTGATATCAGTAATTCCTTGGGTGTCTGGAAGGACTACGCCACTTATATTGGTTTGTTTGTTAATCATGAAAATTCCATATTCCTTGGGCGAAAGGGTGAGAAGTTTTTGGATGTCTGGTTGAAGTTGGATCTCTTTAACGATGTCTATTGCGACTACTTTTGTGCTTTTTTCTACTTTTTCGAGAATTGCGTGGTACAGTATTTCAACCAGCTCTGGCAATGCTTTGTCTGTAGTAAGGACTCCGTTGGAAAGGAGGAGATTGTTGTTAGCATCAAATAATGAGAAAAAAAGTCAGAGTTTGTCTGTTTTGTTGTAGAACGAGAGGAGTTTTGTTTTGATAAGATCGAGCATTAATTGCTATTAAGAAGTAAGAATGAAGAGTTTATACTTAGTTGATGAGAGATTGCAAATTATTCTACTTTTTTGAGTGTTACACCAAAGAATTTACCACCAAAGAAATCTCCTCATGCTAATATTTCAACAAGTTCTCAACTTTCATCAGGTCATGCAAATCTAATAAACTTCATTTCGTCTCCATCAAGATTAAATTCATAAAAACCATCTTCTTCGCTTATAATTACTTTTACAATATTTCATTGTTTTGTCCAAGTACAATTTTCTAATAACTCAGAAACATTTGTTGAAGCAATTCCATTTTCTTTGAAATTAAAGGTTCGTGTGGTTTTATCTTCTTTTGCTGTAGATGATTCTTTCCGTGTTGCTACACCTTCCCATACTCCCAATAGAGAACTATTATTTGTTTGTTCTGTTTTTTCTGGTTCTTGTACTTCAATATCTTGAGCCTTTATTTGTTCTTGGATATTTTTAATTAGTTCTTTGATCATGGTTTGATCGTTTGCCTCTTCGTTTCCAACTGTTGTTGTTTGTGTTTCTTGTAACCAAGTATCAACATCTTTTTCTGTTAAAGATGATATGTAGATAGGTGCTTTGTGTTTTTTGATATTGGCAAATTCCTCTGTTTTCTCGTATTTAGGGAGTTCTATTCCAATTATTTTTCCTTCTTGTGCAGCTCCTCTAAATGATTCTAAAGCCACCATTGTTGCAGTAAATTTTTCGAAGCCATTTTTGAGATTGTTCGGGATATCAGTAATGGTTAAAATATTAGCGATCGGCTCGGTAACGGTACGTACGTCTCATATTATGCTAGAAATCTTATTATGATTTCCGAGCGCTATTTTTGCACCGTCATCAGTGACTTCAAGCACAAGGTCAGCACCTCAAACGATGATAGCTGCTTTACCTAGTGTTGAACCAGCGGCAATAGCCCCAGCTCATCAGGTAACAGCAATTCCACCTACAAAACCAGCTATCTTACAACCGTCTTTTATAAGTGTTGCTGAGGTTTCTAGTTTCTGAAAGGTATCTCCAGCTTCGTTCCATGCGTCTGCTTCTACTTGAGCCTGGTCGTTTTTGAGTATTTTGAAAGCTGTTTTAGCATCTATTCAGAGGTGTTTTGCAAGGGTTGCAATCTTTTTCCCGGCTGGTGCTTTGTCGAAAATATTTGAGATTTCGTTTCTGTCGTAAGCGGAGGCGGTTGGAAAAAGGCGAAAACTGAGAGCTGGTTTTGAAAATTCGGTTGCTTGTTTTTCCAACTCTTTTGCGTCGTTTTCGAGCGAGGTCCACGCTTGTATTGTGGTTGTCATTTTTTGGTTTCGCTCGTCGTAGGTATAGGTTTCCGCTTCGTTTAGTAAGTGGTCAGTCTGGTAACGTAAAGCAATATATGATTTAGAGATAGTTATTGTCTTTTCCAAAAGGAGTTGTTCGTCTTGTGTCGAGTCTGTCGATGCTGTTTGTTTACATCAAGAAAGAAAAAGTCAGATTCCAATTGTTGATATGATTGTTATTCAAAGAAGAAATTTGTTTTTCATATCTATTTGCTATAGTAAATAAAGATAGTTTTGGTGTATGTATTGGGATAAGAAAATCAATAAATTTATTGGAAAACTTGGCTTTTATTTGGTTCTCATATATGTTTCAAATAGTTCCATAAGATCGCCTACGCCCAATGTTCACCAAAGAATAACCAAAGCTAAGAGTATTTTTAGGAAAAAAGGAATTGAAAAATTAAAGAATTTTCTGGCTATTTTTTGGATTGGAGGAAAATAAATAAGCGAAAATAGAGTATAGAGAACTCCAGGTACTCGGTGGATTAAAACAGCATTTAATATAGCTATTGTCAAAAAAAGTATTCCAAAGAATCGGCTGATAATATTTTTGATATTTATTCTTTTTGTCTTTGTTTCCATAAGGTGTATTAGTAAATAAAAGAAGAATAATGTCGGTTTCTCATCATTAAATATTCAGATAATTCCTGTTATCTATCTTGTAGAGCATAAGCGTTAAATATTCAGTTATTTTTTTATTTGTTTTGCTTTTTTTAAAAAAACGATGTCTCTTTTTTGAATAAAGAAATTGTCATAATAATCTGGTTTATCGTTTTCGATTAAATATATAGCTTTATCAAGAGATACCCAAATAATTTTAAATCATTCATCTAATTCTTTTTTTGTGAAATCAGGATTTCCTTTTGAAACTACTTTACATAAATAACAATATGAAGTCTGTTTAAGATCTCTTTTAGAACGAAATTCAATAATTTTTCAAATTTCATCAATTACTTCTATTTCACATCAGACTTCTTCTTTAGCTTCTCTTATCAATGCTTCTTTTTTGTTTTCTCCTATTTCAAAACCACCACCAGGTAATTTATGGTAATTATGTTTCGAAACAAACAATAAAGGAATCTGTCCATTATCATCAAAAATTACAGCTCTTGAAGCTTCCCTGATTTTTATACCTAATTCCGTTTCAGGAAATTTTGTATCAGTAATTTCTTTTAAGAGTTCTATGTTATATGATTATTATTTAAAATAATATTATGATAACTCGATAACGTTTGCCGATGTATATGTCGTGTATTGACTGCGAGCAAAGTGAAAGTCTTTTGTAGTTGTTCTGATTATCTATTTTTAACATGAATAGTTAAATAAAAGAGCTAATTTTATCCTATTTCTTCCACTTTATAGTTTTTGAAATAAACGGTCATAAGTTTTCAGTTATTTTCATCGTCTATTGCTTTTTTTAGAGCTTCAATTTTCTTATGGTTTTCGTCTGTTTGTTCTTCGTTTTCTAGTTCTAATAGTCTTTTTTCGTAGCTATCTTTGTATAGTCAAAATTTGAAGAAAAAGTTGTCTTTATAGTATTTTCAAACTGGATATTCTTTACTACTTGAACTTACTTTACCATGATATTCCCAAAGAAAATTTCAATTATGTCGTATTTTGATGTAGCCATCTTCGTCTTCTGAAAATCTTATCTCATATTCTGTCTGGATTCGTTTTCATAGAACGTCTTTAGCATTTAATTCACATATATTAACGTTTCATCAATTTCCCTTTGGATCTCAGGTTGGATTAAATGATATTGTGTATTTTCAGTTCCTAAATCTTTGGGCAATGAGAGCGTTGTTTTTTGTTCATTCTTCAAATTGTTGTTTCCATTGTCAAATAACCAGTCTATTGTCTATTATTGGGAAATTTTCAGGTATAAAAAATTCAAAATTGAACCTGTAACTTTTTCCTAGTAGAAAATGTTCTTTCCCCTCTATTTCGGCTCTTTCAACAGATTTATCTCATGTCTTTACACCTTTAATTTTTTCTTCTTTGAGTTTATCATCCCAAATTTTCTCGTTATTAAACTGCAAATAGTCTCATCTTCAAATTTTGATTTCAATGGTACTTTCTTCATCATCGAAAAAAGTGATTCTATGAGGTTCCATTTTATGAATAAGTCGATCGTATCACCAAATATTTATTTCTGGATTCTGTGTTTTCTTTCATATTATTTCAAGTTGTTTTGTCTCAGATATTTTCTCTGCAATCATTGCTGTCTTCTTATGATTGATTTTTAAGTTTTGTGGAAGTATTTCCATTTTTTATGCTGAGAAGATAAAATCACATCTTTTCGTAAATTTAATATTCATTTGCTAAGACTACAAGAGTTTTCGTACAACTGCTAAGACTACAAGAGTTTTCGTACAACGTTCGCCGATGTACGACCGTAATGTGTATGTCGTGTATCGGCTGTTGTAGGTTCGTAGTCCGTAATTAAAACTATAATTACTAAAAGGAAAGGCTCTTCTAAATTTAATTAAAAAAATCTAAATTAATTTTTACTATTTGTTAGAGATTCATTTTTTCATACTTCTAATAATTTATCACCTAAGACTTGGTCTTCTAAATTAAATGGATCACCTCATCGTTCCATTTTGTTTGGATCTATTTTATTTGGTTTAGCCAAGCTTCATATATCTCAATTTTCAATTAATCATTTGGGTATTATATAATGTCCAGTGTCTATGTCGTTTACTAAATGTATTGATCAATCTGTACTAATAAGTGCGAAGATATGTTCTTTATTTCTTTTTCCTAATCATTTACATGTTTCAACTAATTTATTAAAATTCATTTGTATTTTTTCTTCTTTGTCTGTCGTTTTAATGTTTTCTTCGTTTTCTTTAATTTTTTTTTGATATATTCACATAAGATCTGCTCAATTATTTACTCATTTTGTAATTTCAACTGCTTTTACTCAATTTTCATAACAATCTCCTATTTTTAAAAACTTTTTCTTTAAATGTTCTTCTCATCATTCATTCAATGGATAAGAAGCCAAAATAAATTCATTTATTGTTTGGTTTACTATCTTGTTTTGTTTTCTTCTTGTTGTATCTTTTTCTGCATCTAATCATTTTTTAAATTCTTGTGCTTTTTCTTCCGAATATATATTTTTTTCTAAAATATCAGATTTATCAGATTCTATTGTATCAATATTCTCATCATAGTTATAAGCATTTAATGAAGACATTTAATTTATATTATAATTTAAATACTTAAATTATAATCATCTATTTGAATTTAGCAAATTTCTTGGTTCTAAAATCTAAAAAAATCTAATCTAAATTAAAATTGCTCCTCCTTAATTTCTTAATCCAATTAGGCTATGTCATACAACGTTTCGCACTGATCCGACTGTAGCTTGTATGTAGGATAGTGCGTGTTGTCTGTTTGTATCCCTTACTTAATTACTTGGAGGGGATTTTTTCTAAATTAAATTAAGATAAAAATAAGATAAATCAACCAAAAAATTAAAGAAAATTTCTTTTTTTTAGACTTTTTTCAAAAACACAGTAAACACCCCATTTCCCACCTAAATAAAAAAAATCCTAAAAAATTTGACAAATCTAGGGGGGGGAGTATAATCAGGTATGTTTATTTTTTTATAAATTATTATGACTGATAAAATTAAACAAAGAAACAATCAATCTTTACAAGAACAATGATTTGTTTTAAAATGAAAAAAAGTCGTAGAAGGGGAAACTAAACAGAATATAATTAATGATTTGCAAGAAAAATGAAATACAGCAAGAATAATTGAAAAAAAATTATTTAATAGTTCTTTTGCTTCATGAAAAAAAGAAGTTACTATTCATGGTATCTGAGATAGAAAAATGATTATAGAAAAAATTAATGATATAATTAAAATAACTGAAGAAGGAAAAAGAAATAGAAAAGATATTCGTTATTGATATCCTGTTTATGAAATAGCATATATTAATATTCCATATGAAAAGAAAAATGGTTGAGAAATCATTATTCAAGACTCTTGGATTGAGCTTGGTCTAGAAGAACCTGGTGAATATAAGGATGAGATGATTAATGAATTAAAACAAAAAAAGGGTCGGTTTTATGCTGGGAATCCTTATTGAATTTATGAAGAAAATATGTCAATATGATATTGATCGCTGTTCGTGTCAGAAGATTTAATTTGAAGTGCATTCTTTTTTGAAAAGAAAGATGCTTTATCTTATGCTAAAAAAAAACAATATTTTAGTCAAGAATATGACGCTCCATTAAAACAAGAAAAATCTTGTTATGGAAATCTTACCACTAGAGAATTAAATTTGTTGAATGATATAAAAAATTTTAAAGATTGGAATTTTTATGATTCAGAAGATTATTCTAATGACGAAACAATTTGAATTATATGATTAAATTGATCTATTGAAGAACTTGAATATATAGTTAAAGAAAAACTTGACATTCCAAACAATATACGAACATTAGAAGGAGATCAACTAGAAATTCAATTACGTAGTTTTTTTGAAAAATTAATGATTAAAATATTTGCGAATTTGGTTTTATGAAGAATAACTAATTCTTCTAATAAACTTGTTTTAAATAATGAAGATAAAGTATTACTCAATAATACAATAAAGTCTTTTTTGCCTCTTTTAAATGGTCAAAGTGCCGAACCATTAATTGAAAAAATTATTGAAAAATTAAGGTTTCTTATAAAATAATAATTTTTTATTAAGATTTATATGTTTTTGTTTTTTTAGTGTAAATAGAAATTTAAATAATTTAAAGAAATTCTATATTTCCTTACAAGTTTTTCTTTTTTTTATAAAAAATCTAAATTAAAATAAAAAATCCCCTCCAAATTTCTTTCAGAAAGGACTTTTTAGTTATAAGGGATATGACAGACAACGTCTGGCTCTAGCTGGACGTACAAATGTATGTGCAGCAGAGCCTGTTGTTGGATGATCTATCTTTTTGTTGTTTATGTCTTTTTGTTTATTGAGTGGAAATGTTTACTAAAGGAAATATATGAATTATGGAGGAAATTAAAAGTATAAAAAAAAGCCCGAAAAAAGCGGGCTTAAACAAATTTCACAATGATTGTTAACTTTCCAAAAATGTTTTCATGTCTAATAAATACTTTTTTAGTGCTTCTTGATCCATTTTCATGCTTTCGGTATCAGTATAAGTAGGCAAGTCACTTTCTGTAGGCATAATGTCTCTCATTATTTGTAATCTAGTTCTGTTGATTTCGCTTACAGCGAATAATTTACGCTCTTTTGTAGAGCAGTAAATTTTATTATTTTTAATGTCGTTTAACATTGTAGAAATCCATTGTTGGATTAATTTCACGCTAGTACCTTTTATTAAAATTTCCATAATATATTTTCTCCATTATTTAGTTTTATATTTTATTACCTGTAAGGTACATATATATCTACTATGGAAAGTCAATCCCTATTTTCTAGTTTTTACCTCCACTCTGAAAAAATCAAAAAGGTTCCGCTTGAAACAAAAAGTAGATGTCCGACAACTAGGTTTTGTGCGACATGAGAGTGGCGCATAAGTGGTCAAAGGGGTTGTTGCTGTGACGTTGTGTGGCGTGAAATGGGTGTAAAATGGATGGTTTTGTGATAGTGGGATATTTGTCCTATTTTTGTCAGTTTTTTTCTTTTCTGGAATTGCTAGAATTTCGGCGAACATGAGGAGAGACGGTTTTGGCTCTTTTGATATGAGTGTCTTTCTCTTTTTTGATTTTTTATATGTATTATTTATGGTAATGCAAGAATTTTGTTTGAATGATAAAACATTTGATCTTTGGAATTCAGAAAAAAAGAAGCTTAATAGATCTCATAAAATTATTTATCCCAAACCAAGAGAAATTCGATATATTAAGATTTGAGCTAATGTTTGAAGAGAACTTTTTGGTAAGGATTGATTTTTTAGGCCTGTTTTGGTTGTAAGTGTGATTTGAAATATGTATTTTTCTCTGCCTATGACTACTAAATAAAATAGTGAAAAATATTATTTAGCCTTCCAAAGCGTAAAATTCAGAAGAAAATCTTTTATCGTTAATAGTCAATGAAGAACTTTTGATACTCAAAGATTTTTCACTAAAATAGGTTTGATGTCAAAGGAAGAATTCGAACATATAAAAAAACTTCTGAGATTGATGTATTTCCCAGAAGATTCTTGATAGTTTTCCCCCGCAGTGTTTTGCGGGGTAGGAGCCCGAAGGCATAGTTTACCCTATCTGTCTATTGATAGGGTGGGGCCTACAAGAAGTAAGCATGATGGTTGTATTATAATAAATAATCTTTAAAAATCAAGTTTTTATTATTTAAATAGTTATCATGCAAGATTATGTAAGTCAGCTTTCTAGGGAGCTTCAGCAGAGAAATTATAGTCCGAGGACGGTGGAAATTTATAGTAATTGTTTGAGGTCTTTTTTGAAGCGGTTGGAGTATGATGTGTCGAAGATCAATCGTGAAAAGGTCATTGATTTTATTCTTTATTTGGAATCTCAAGGTAGAGCGCCGAAGACCATAAATTTGTACAAAGAAGTGATTAAATTCTTTTGTAGTCAGATTTTGAAATTGTCTATCCGTTTGGATATTAAGCTTTCTAAGCAGCCACGCACATTGCCCGTTATTTTGTCTCGTCAGGAGATTCAAAAAATTCTGGATAGTGTGTCCAATATGAAGCATAAAACTTTATTGGCGTTGGCATATGGTGCGGGTTTGAGAGTTTCGGAAGTGATCCATTTGGCAGTAGGAGATATAAATCTCGATAAAAAGATTATCCATATTAAATCAGCCAAAGGACAGAAAGATAGGATAACGATTTTGCCAGAGAAAATTATGGGAGAAATAAGAATGTTGATGGAAAGCAAGAGTTATGAGGATCCGTTATTTCATTCTGAGCAAGGCGGGGGTTTACATTCGAGAACCGCACAGCATATTTTTCAGGATGCCTTGCTCAGGTCGGGTGTCCAGAAAAAGGCGTCATTTCATTCCTTGCGTCATAGTTTTGCGACGCATTTGTTGGAAAATGGGACAGATATTCGTTATATTCAGAAATTACTTGGACATTCGTCGATCAAAACGACGCAGATATATACCCAGGTTTCGACACATAATTTACAGAGCATTCAGAGTCCATTATAGTTTGTCCTACTTTTGTCAGTTTTTTTCTTTTTTGGGATTGTTAGAATTTCGGCGAACATGAGGGAGAGGATGTATCGGTCCTTTGATAAGGAAATCTTTCTCTTCCTTGGTTTGTTTAAATTTATCTTTTATGTCCGGTATTATGGCGAAACTTATGATGCAATTCAAACAAGAATTGTTGCTTAGGGGCTATAGTGAGAAAAAAGTTGAAAGATATTGTATTTATCTTGGATTGTTTTTTCTTTGGTGTCATGGATCAATGGAGATGTTTAATCAGCAAATGTTTCGTGAATTTCTAGCCAATATGAAAAATAAAGGTAGATCGTTATATAAAATTAGACAGTATAGACAAATATTCAGATTCTTTTGTTTGTATGTATTGAGGAAATAATAATTAAATTGACAATTAACAAGAATTTGTTATAATAATTTTCAAAACACAATTAAATCTAAATATATGATAACAAAAATTGGTTTTAATGCGGTAGAAGTTCAGAATGCCGCCGCTGAGTACGAAAAGGTTGAGCTTCCCAAAGAATATAGGGAGTTGATGGATGGTATTTCTCGGATAATGTCACCGTTTGTAGACATGAGCGATATGGCAATAAGAGGATTTATTTTTCGTGCCATTATTGAATGGCAAAAACGCAAAAATAAAAAAGTTGCCATTGTTCTTGATCTTTCTCCTCAAGAAAGACAACAAATGATGAAACAGGGCCTGGACATTCTTCAAGAAATGTTGGCAAAAATTTTGAAAACACCATCCGACAAACAAAAATTACAAAAAGCTGTTGATATGGCATATTCTGCATATCTTCATAAGCTTATGCCAAAGAAAAGTTAATATATTTTGGTTATTGTAAGAGGGCGTATTTTACGTCCTTTTTTTTGCAAAAAAAACGTTCTTGGGTATAATTATAGTATAGTTAACAGATTTACTTGATCTATATTCTATGACTTGGGAACAAATTTGATTGTTAGTATGATGACTTGGAATGTTCTTATTTGGAACTATGGCTTTTGAGGAAGCTATAAGTTTTTTGGTGACTAAAAATTTAAAAAATCTTTTGAGAACAGCAACGAAAAACCTGATTTCATCTATTTCTACTGGTTTTTTTGCTACGTCTATTTTGCAAAGTAGTGCGGTAGTTTCTTTGATAGCAGTTTCTTTTGTGGGTGCAGGAATTATTTGATTAGAAAATGCAATTGGAATTATTTTGGGAACTAATATAGGAGCTCCGCTTATGGATATTGTGTTGGGAAATTTGGGACTTAAATTTTCATTGTCGAGCATCGCTTTGCCTATGATAGGGATTGCTGGCTTTGCGTTTCTTATTTTTTCGAGATATGGAAAAATCAAAAATATTTCTAGAGCCTTTGTTTGACTTGGACTTATCTTTCTGGGGCTTTGATTTATGAAAGATAGTATGATGGTGTTGTCCGCATCAGTTGATTTTGGTCAATATGTGTCACTGTCGAGCATTGCTTATTTTGGGATAGGTTTTTTGGTAACTGTTTTGATGCAATCAAGCTCTGCAACGACTATTTTGGTTTTGACAGCAGCGAGCTCTGGAATTGTCGACTATCGCATGGGAATTCCTTTGATTATGGGTGCTTTTTTGGGGACAACATTGACGGTTGTCTTGTGATCTTTGGGTCCTAATGTTTTAAAAAAGCAGGTGGCATTTAGTCATGTGTTTTTCAATCTCTTTTCTGTTGTTTTGTGATTGTTGTTTTTGCCATGGATAGTTGTCTTATTGGACAATGTCTTTGCTGATGTAGTTTTTGGGTTATCGATGTTTGCTATCTGATTTAAAATTATTTGAGTTCTTTTGATGGCCCCTTTTGTATGATATTTTACTCGTTTTTTGCAGCGATTATTTCCGGATAAAGAAACGTTGCTTTGATTGTCATTGGAGCAAGTAGATCCAGCCGTTCCTGAGGCAGCGATTATTGCTATCAAAAAAGATACCGTCAAATTGTTGAAAAAAACATTTGTCTACGTTTTACATATTTGGTCTGTTGATGAGAAAATTTTGTTGAAATCGCACTTGGATGTAGATGGAATTTTGGCTCACCAAAAAGCTGTCGATGAAGCTATTTTGGAACAAGAATATTTGACAATAAAAATGATAGAAGCGTCTTTGGTGTCTTTTGCTTCTCACACAAAAAGACACACAACCAAGAGTAGTGATATTGATACCATTGATGAATTATATTCGGCTATTTCTTTGGCAGTTGCAACTGCAAAATATATGAAAGATATTGTTCATAATATTAGATTTTTGGAAGAAACACCTTCACCATGGCTATATAAACAATATGAACTTTTTAGGTCTATGGTAGTTCGTCTTTATAAAATTATTTCTGAGGTTATTGATGAAAAAACTACTGATGAAGTTCTACCAAAAATGCTTGAGGTTGTTGCTGATATTAAGCTCGCAGACAAAGTATTTTTGGAAAATTTAAGCAAAGAAATGGGAAAAGAAAAAATGAAAAAATTTAATATATCAGATATTTTACACATCAATCGTTATGTATATTTATCTTCTTTGTCATTGGTTGACGCTATTAAACAAATGTTTATGAAATCTACAGAAAAAAAAGTATTTGATCAACTTCAATAAAAAAGTATTTACCTTGTTTGCTAAATCTCTATACTCTGATTGTTTAGAGATTTTTTTGTCCTATGCTAACCAAGCTTATCGCTGATTATTCATTTGAAGAAATTGTTGCTATAGAGGAATCTGATAGGCAATTTTTGGCATTAAGGTCAGCTTGGGAATTGATTAAAAATCGTGATTTTGGTGATGTTGATAATAAGGTAGTTCAAGAAGTGTTTTTGAGAGCGGTAATATACAATGCGTTGATAAGTTATCAAATAGCGTGAAGTGGCGAGTTACGATGGGAGGAATTTGCAGAAAAATTAAAGTCTGATTTTGATATATTGTTACTTGATTTTATACAATGAAAAGCTAGTTTTGATCGATGGTATAATTTGATGATCACGTCAAAATACAATAAAAGGTTATACAATATTAAAGTAGCTAGATTAAAAAAACTATCTCAATTTTCTTTGAAATCGATGGACCTTTATCATGATGATATGGTTGGTTTGTGGCAGGATTTATGACAAGCTATGTCAGTACCTATTTGGTCTAAAACTCTTTGTTTTGCAGTAAAAATGTTTGGGTATGCCGCAAGAGTTGTTTATGATAAATTTGTTCCATATCCTTTGGATGTCGCTATTCCTGTAGATTCTAGAATTAGAAAGTTATTTTTGATTAGTTATGGTGCGCTTTCTGACAAAGAAATTATTGCAAAAACATATGAATTATCAAAAATTTCTGGTATTTCATCATTACATCTAGATAGTCTATTTTGGATAAAAAGATAAAATTTCTCTTGAATTAAAGGTATGAAAAGTTATACAAATCATACTTTATCTATTTTATATATATTATGCAGATAGATTCAAATCATCCAGAGTGTTCAAATATTCAAATTTTTGGTAATGTTGTTGTCGGTGCAAAAGGACAAATTGTTATTCCCAATGAAGTGAGAAAAATGATAGATCTTAACCCTGGTGATAGTATGATAGTCACTGTGAAACATGGTAAGGCTATTTGACTTATTAAATCTACAGATTTGGAGTCTTTTGTCTCTATGATGCAAGAGGAATTAGCTCGTATTAAAAAATAATTCTTTATTTTTGTTTTTTTGATTATATGAAAAAATATCTTATATGACTATTTGTATTATTAGTTGTTGGTTTGTTGGCTTGATGTTCAAATAATACCGAAGACAATAAACAAGATTTTTTTATTGAAACAATGTCATTTAATAATTTAGATCAAGAAATATTCATTTCTAAGCCTGGTAGGGTTGCTTGAAGTCAAGATATTGTTGTGACATCTCAAGTTGCGGGTAGAGTAAAATCTATTGAAATGAAAGATGGCGCTTTAGTATCTGGTGAACAGTTAGTGGTAATAATTTCAGACACTGTTGCTAATTATGGGTTACAAGTTCAAAGGGCAAAAAACGCTATTAATAGGGCTTCTTTACAAAAAGAACAAACCAAAGTCTCTCTTGATAAATCTTTAACAGATGTATCAACTGCTTTGGACGTTGCTCAAAATAATTACTCTGTTGGTAAATTAACCACAGAACAATCTTTAAAAAAAGCAGAGCTTGATTTTTCTAGTGCAACAGCTCAATCTCAAAATATATATCTTCAATTTGACTTGGAAAAAAACAATGCATTAAATGTAATTGACACCATTCTTAATCAATTGGATACTTATTTGTGAGTGACTGAAGAATATGAGAACATAAATAGATATTATGAACCTTATTTGTGATGAAATGACGTTGATACAAAAGTAAACGCAAAGCAATATGTTCTAGATTTATATGATTTAAGAGAAAAAATATCAGATTTAAGTTCAAATACCAATGATTCAAAAGTTGTTTTAAGCGGTGTTGATATAATTGAAAAATGATATAATAAAGCAAATCAATTGTTGGACACAATGAAAATTGTTATAACAAATTCTATTGTAACATCATCTTTGTCTCAGGGGATGCTTGATTGATATAGAGCAAAAGTTGATGGTTTGTTGTGATCTTTACAGGGAGCAAAAACGGGTGTTTCAGCATATCGTAGACAGGTTAATGCTTTATTGTCTCAAGGTACTTGATGAAACTTAATTGAAGTCACAAAAGAACAGGCAAAAATTGGCTATGATATAGCTCGTATTAATTCTCATAATACGCTTTTTTCTACTGAAGTTGGTGTAAAAAGCGCTGAAACTAATTATGATAATTTGTTGAAAAACAAAGACATACAAATTAGTATGGCAAACAATGCTGTCAGTGAGGCAAATCTTTCTTATCAAGATGCTTTGAGTAGATTTAATAATTTGTCAGTAAAAGCTCCAATTAATTGAGTCATTTGAAATATTCTTGTTGATATTTGACAAGAGGTTGGTCCAGGAACGCCTCTTTTTACGCTTTCTAGTAACGACAAACAAACTATTGAAGTATATGTAACCGCTGAGGAACGTTGATATCTTTCACTTAAACAGCTTGCTAAAATTTCTTATTGATGACTTGATTTTACGGGAACTATTTTATCTGTTTCTTCTGTAGCAGATAAGACAACCTTATATAAAGTAACTGTTTGATTTGGTGATTCTGTTTCCCTTTTGGGTGGTATTGCTTCTGTAAAACTCCCTATTTCATTGCCATTTTCTGTCCTTCCTATCAATGTAATAACACCCGTAACAGAAAACAAATGATTTGTTCGAGTATATGATGGTACTGGTATTCAAAAACAATCTGTTATTCTTTGACGTGTTTGGGATACCTATATTGAAATTTTCTCTTGATTATATAATGGTGCAAATATTGTTACTAACGATGTTTCTTATTTTGATCCTTCTAAATTTAGTCTTAAAATAAAAAAATAAATTTTACCTTCATACTTGATTATGAAAAAAATATCTTTAGAAAAAATCAAGAAAAAAATAGAGTCTGGTTTTTTTGGTTTTTGGGTACAAAAATGGAGATTTACTTTTGTTTTGGTTGCGTTAATTATTGTTGTATGAATTTTTTCTGTCTATGAGATTCCCAAAGAAACGTCACCAGACATAGACTTTGGTATTATTAGTGTAGGTACAGTTTATCAATGAGTAAATCCACAGGATATTGATAATTTGATTACTGAAAAAATAGAACAAGAAATAAAAGATATCCAATGAATTAAAAAAATAACATCCACAAGTGTTGTATGATTTTCTAGTATTATTTTGGAATTAGAAAATGATGCGAACACCAATGATGTTATTGTAGATATCAAAGATTCTGTTGATAAAGCAGATTTACCTAGTGATGCAGAAGAACCTGTTGTCACAGAAATATCATCAGATAATGAATTAATGTTTAATGTTTTATTATATGGAGAAAAAGACATATATTCACAATTATATCTTGTAGAAAAAGCAAGAAGAATAAAATCAAATTTGGCTGGAAAAGGATCTATTACCACTATTGATGTTTGATGATATGCTGGTATGGAATCTGTAGATTGAATTTGATGAAATAGTCAAACATATGATGTCTATGTTCTTGTAAATAAAGATAAATTAGAAGCACTTGGAATGAATTTTTTGCAACTTTGACAAATATTGCAGCAGTGGAACAAGAATCAACCATTGGGAAGTCATGTTATAGATCAATTTTCTTACGATTTTAGAATTCAAGGATCTTTTGATACATTAGAACAGCTTAAAAATATACCAATTACAACACGTGAATGATTTATCTATCTCAAAGATATCGCAAAAATAGAAAAGAGATTAAATGATGATAATTTTTATAGATTATGAGCATATCAAATCACTGGACAAAATTATGTTGCTCTTAAATTCAATAAAAAATCTGGTGCGAATATTTTTGACGCATCAACTTCTGCTAAAGAATTATTGGAAGATGAATTGAATAAATATGATTATGATTGACTCAGTGTATTGTATACGAGCGATATGTCAGAATTAATTAGTAAAGATTATGATGGCCTTATAAATAATTTTTTGCAAAGTATTGTTTTGGTATTTTTGTCTTTGCTTGTCTTGGTTGGGATTAGAGAATCATTGATTGCAGCGACTACATTTCCTCTGGCATTGTTGGTAACGTTTATTGTCCTTGATCAGATGGGAATGACGTTAAATTTTTTGACCAATTTTAGTTTTTTGATTACATTTTCTATAGCGGTAGATACTACGATCGTAATTATAGAGTGAGCAAATGAAAAAATAAAACTTTGATACAATCCCAAAAATGCCATTTTATTAACTGTTAAAGAATATAAGTGACCATTAATCACTGCGACAATAACCAATGTTGTTGTTTTCTTACCAATGCTTATGTTACCTGGTATTATGGGAAAATTTTTGGCATATATTCCGATAACTATTTTCTCTACCTTACTTGCAGCATTGTTTATTTGATTGACTATAAATTCTGCCCTTTATTTCAAAATAGCCAAGAAAAAAAATTACTTTGAAAATGACGAAGAACAAATACAATATATGAACAAAGAAGATCTTGCTCTTTTGGAGGATGATAGAAAGGATAAGGAACAAAAAGATCATCAAAGTCTTTCTTTTCGTGAGAATATGTTAAATAAAATAAATGATTGGTATTTTGAAAAAATTACTTGGGTAACAGAAAATGTTAAAAGAAGATTTTGGGCTGTTATGATTCCGCTTATAGGATTGGTGGTTAGCTTTGTGTTCCTTGCTCCACTTATTTGATTTAAACTTTTTCCGGATAATGATAATTGATATATGACAATGTCTATTGTTGGGAAGAAAGGATTAACTAACAAAGAAATGGAAAAACAGCTATATTTTACCAATAAAGCTGGTCAAACTTTAGATGATATCTTGGCAAATACCCCTGAAATAAAAGTATATAGTTATAATGTTATGGGAAATTCTGTGTCTATTAATTTGGAATTTTTGGATCCGATAGAGAGAAAAAAAGATTGAATGAGAAATGTATTTGTTCTTGAAAAATATTTTGATAAAGAATTAAATTTTTTAAGATCGTACGGCCTTAGAATTAATATAGCTGCATTAAAAGATTGACCTCCAGGAACAAAAGAAGTCTGAATTAAACTTATTGCTGATTCAAACAAAAAAATGCAAAATCTTATAGAGATATCTAGAGATTTTGAAAACTATTTACGTGATATTCCTGGTGTCAAGAATGTTTGAAATTCTTCTCAAGAAACGCCCGGTCAGTTTGTTTATACTCTTGATGCTGCCAAGCTTTCTATGTTATGACTAACGCCAGGGTCTTTGTATCTAGATTTATATGCACTAACTAATGGGCGAAATGCTTGAACTTTAAAATGACAGCTAGACAATCATAATATAAAATTAAAATATGATGGTTTTGATAAATGAATGACTCCTTCTGATTTAGATCAAATAAATATAAATACACAAGCTGGTCAAATTAATTTTGGCGATATATCTACTTATTCTTTTGATAATGCTATAAGCGCAGTTTCGAGAGAGGATACAAAAATATCTATTGTTATAGACGCTAATCTTGAGTTATGATATACATCAAATCAAATTCAATCACAATTAGATACCTACGCTTCTTCGTATATATTTCCTGATGGAATCACCTATAAACAGTCTGGTGAAAATCAAGAAAATGCGGATTTAATAAATGCTATGTTGATGGCATTTTTAATAGCGATCTTTGCTATATTTGGTATTTTGGTATTCCAATTAAATAGTTATCTCCAACCAGCTATCATAATGTATAGTATTGCTGTATGATTATTGGGAGCTAATATTTGATTGTTTGTAACTGGTAATGCTTATAGTATTATGTTTGGAATTTGATTTATTTCTTTGACAGGTATTATAGTAAACGACTCTATTTTGTGTCTTTATAAAATAAACGAGAATATTAGGATAGGTATGGAACCTCTGAAAGCTATTAGATATGCTGGCAGATCAAGATTACAGCCTATTATTGTAAATGTTTTGGCTGCAACCCTTGGTTTAGCATCAGTAATTAATGATGATTTTTGGAAAACCTTGGCTATTACAATTATATTTTGATTACTTTTTGGTTCTTTTTCAAACTTATTTGCTCTACCATCTTTGTTCTATGATAAACAAAAAATTGTGTTGCTTGTTAAGAGGGCATTGATTCCAATTTTTAATTTTATTAAGCGACCAATAGTTGTTTTTATTGGCCTCATATTATTTAGTGGTTTCTTTGAGTTGGGCTTTTTATGATCTGTTTGGTTTGCTGTATTTGTTGTATTGCTTTTGATAATATATGCTATTTGGTATTTTAAAGCACAATATATGCAATGGATAAATAATGGTGCGACACAAAATCACGATGCATTGAATATGAAAATAGTTGATTTACATGGAAAAAATTTAAGCAAAAAACATATTTCAAAAAGAATGTTTTGGTTTCTTTTGTTATTAATTTGACCATTGGTTTTGACATGATTGTTGTCTATTTTGATTTGATGATATGCAGCAATGTTCTGACTTTTTATCTATTTATGATTAGGGGTGTATAATCTTTATTTGTTTTGGACTTGAGAAAATGGGCAGTTACTTCATGATAAACTTGCCGAAACAAAAATTATCTATGTTCTTTCTGATAAAAATTAAGCTAAATATTCTTTAAACTGTTTATCTTTCATAATAGATTCAGCATATTGGTCTTTGGTTGGTTTGGTAAGGTTTGCTCATCCATTATATATATTAAAACCTCTTCTAATATTTCCGTTTGACCTTCTTATACATTCAGCAAGGAAACTTATTCCATAGGCAATATTTCAATTAGGTTCATCTATATTATAAAATTGTCCATTTATATGTCATGTATGGCCAGCATTTTTGTTTATCTGCATAAATCCTATACTGTGTTCTCATTTGTCGTTTAATGCTTTAGGATCTCGTCATGACTCTTTATTAATTTGTGCAAAAATTTTATCAACAATTTTTTTTGTTTCTTTGTGTTTTAAAGCCTCTTGTACAACGATAGGTCAAAAATTTATAATCTGAGACTTTTTCGGGTCGGGGAATTTTGAGGAAATTTTGTTTATGTAGGTTTTGTAAGTTTCTGGAAGGGCGTCAAAATTCCCCGGAGTTCATTCTGGAATTACTTTTTCTTCTGGGGCCTTTTCAGTTCATTGTTTGTTTTCTTGTTCTTTTTCTTGTTCTTTTTCTTCAGGTATTTCTCTTAAAAAATCAGATTCAATTTGATCTAAACTTGTTTTAGTTTCTGCATTTTCCAACGCTATTTTAAGATCTTTCATTTCGTTTAAAGTCTTGATTTCTAGATTACTTTTTTCTAAGAATTTTTCGAAAACGAATTTATCTTTTATTTTATCTCGAATATTTTCGCTTACAAGATAATCTTCTGCAACTCATGTTAGTTGAAGAATTGGATCATCGATTTTTTTCTCGATATATTTTTTTACAATTGTTTTTTTTTGTTTTACAAGCAAATCTTCGGTGTTTTCTATAACATCTTTTTCTTCTGATATCTTTTTGGTCTCTTTGTTGTCTTTTATTGCCTGAATACTCGTTTGTATTATTTCTTGGATGAATTCTTGGGACATTTAGTTGTTTTGCCGAAATAAAGCTTTATAATTATATTCGATTTTAGTCAAAAACGCAAATTTTTGGTTACTATATCTGTAATAGTAAGTTGAGTTGAAATTTTGGAATAAAATGCTATATATAATCTGATTTTTTATCTGTTTTGTGTATTTGTACATGAATATTGTTAAATATTCTGGATTTCGTTTGTTGGTTTGATCTTTAATCCTAGGTGGTGTCTTTGGTTGGGGATGATTTGTTGCCATGCAAGATCAGGTTATAGAATTTTATGAACAAGAACCAAATTATTTTTCTATATATAATACAAAAGAAGACCTTTCTTTACAAAAATATCTTGGTAATTGACAATTATTAGTTGATTCTACATATGTTCCTATTGACCTTGTTGCTATTGATTCAGACTTTACTGCAAATAAAGCTAGTAGATTTCTTTTGAGAAAAGAGGTAGCAGAAAAATTTGCCGATTTGGCTTGGCATTTTTGGAAGGATAATAAATGAGATAAGTTGTTTATTACTAGTACGTATAGATCGGCAAAATTTCAAGAATCATTATTAAAAAAATGATGTTCTCGTTTAAAATGTGCAGAAGTAGGGTCTAGTGAACATCAATTATGACTTGCTATCGATTTGGGTATTATGACCAAAAAAGGTAAATATATAGCACTTACAAAATGAAGTGTATACTATAAATGGCTTATTACAAAAGGTGCCGACCGATGATTTCATAATAGTTATCAAAAATGAGTCGACATAGATGGACAAATGGAAGAGAGTCGACATCGAAGATATTTATGAACTGATTTGGCTCAAATACTTCGTGATAATAACCAATCT
This sequence comes from candidate division SR1 bacterium RAAC1_SR1_1, assembly GCA_000503875.1. Lineage (GTDB taxonomy): Bacteria > Patescibacteriota > Gracilibacteria > Absconditabacterales > Absconditicoccaceae > UBA5124. Next base: position 1,051,990 of record CP006913.1, on the reverse strand, counting down.
TTTGCAGAATGGTATGCGGTTCAACAAACTGTTTTAGATGATTATTTGTTGTAAATTATGACAAAAAAAGACGAACATAAAAAAGATGAGAATAAAATCTCTCAAGAAGATACTTCTTTGGAAGAAGCTTTGAAAAAAGTTCAACAAGATAAACTTGATGAAGAAACAATTTCTTCTGAACAACAAAAAAATGAATATAAAGAAAAAATTTCTTTGTTGGAAAAAGAAAAACAAGAGGCTTTGGATATAGCCAAAAAAGTTCAGTATGATTATATAAACCTAAAAACAGATTTTGATAGATTACAGAGATTGTCTTTGGAAAAAGAAAAATCAATGGAAATAGATACCTTAATTAAATACATGAAAAAGCTTTTTCCAGTAATAGATCAGCTTAAATCTTCCTTGGATCATACTGATACAACAAAGGATAATGATTCTTTTGTCCAATGAGTAAAAATGGTATATGACAATATGTTAAAAACATTAGCATCGTTTGATATTTATCCTATTGAATCTTTGGGACTTGCTCCTGATAGTTTATTACATGAACCGTTATCTACATTGCCAGTAGAGGATGAATCTCAAAAAGGTAAAATCGTACAAGTTTTTCAACAAGGATTCTATATAGAAAGAAACGGTCAAAGAACAGTTATTGTACCTAGCAAAGTTGTTATTTGAGCATAGATAATAATGTTTATCTTATATTTGTGTGTCTATGAAACTTGTCATTGATCAGCATAATTTGTTGTGCGTTGAACACCCAGAAATACTTCAGGTAAAACAATATACCTATCAGGTTGCTGGGTATCAATTTTCTGATCGAGATAAATGAATGGTTGTTCTTCATAAAAAAGATTTTAAATTAGTTAATCTCAAACATTTTGGTGATTGAATGAATTTGATTTTTGTAAAAAATTCTGGATGTTGATTGTTGAATCTGAAAAGTGATGCAATGGCGCAGGGATATGGGTTGTTTGTATCGTTTGACGAAGTCAGCGGGGAACAGAAGTATTTTTGGCCAGGGGCACGCGGGGATGTAGATTTTGTGATTCCTGCGCCTTGTAACTGGAAATTTGATTCAATAGAAGAAAAAATATCGTTGTTGTATGGATTAACGTTGTTATACGGAAAATTTGAATCGAAAGCAGGGGAATTGATGTCCATAAAAATTCAGCTTCCTTTGTTTTGACAATATTTGCATTATCAAGAATATTTAGATGAAATTATTATACAGCTTCAACAGCAAGGACTCTTTCTCAAAAAAGATCTTGTAGAAACAAATAATGGAATTATTTATCAAATATCTTCTAATGATTGGGAGTTGTTGGAAGTATTTGCTAAATGGCACGAAGCTATTGAAAAGTTTGAGAAAATAAGTAAAAAAGCTTTCACTGAAGAGATGAGAGATAAGCTTGTTGCGTTTTTGTTGTCTGATACCCAGATACCAGAAAAAGGTAAACAAGAAGTTCTTGATCAAATACAGTCGTGAATTGTTAAATTTTTGATGAAAAGTTAAGGGCAGTTCAATCTATGAGGGATTGGTGTAGTGGTAACATGACGGTCTTCGGAACCGCAGTCGGGGGTTCAATCCCCTCATCCCTCGAATTAAATCTAGATAAGCAGCAATGCTTATTTTTTTGTTAAAAAAACTATTAACTATAATATTGATCTTCTTCCATTTGAGCAGCAGCAGCCAAATCATCATCAGAAAGGTTCTCTGAATTATCTTTTTCAGAAAGAATATGTCTTATTTTCCCTGCAGTTTCTGGATTTTTAAAACGAATATTTTTCTTTTCAAGAGTTTCATGAAGCTTTTCAGATATTGTTTTCGTAGCGTCAAGATTGAAATATCTATCAAATTTATTTTCTATGTGGTTTCTTTGATTTACTTGTTTTGCAATTTCATATATTTTTTCATTAATTATTTCGGGATTTTTATATTTTTTTTGTTTCTCATTTCTTATTTTATTTTCTTCTTTGGATCTTCCTATAAAAAATTTATTTTTTGTGAGATCAACATATTCTTCCCAAGGTCCTACTTCAAAAGCTCATTTGTTTTTTGCTTCAAGGTACATACTTCCCAAGCTTTGTTCTATTACATCTGATTCAAGAATAGTATTTAAGTTGTTTTTGAAAAAATCTTTGAACGCTTCGAGTCCATTTATTAATTCGTCTGGTGCTTGTCCATTTCCAGAATTTTTTACAATATTTCCTACAGTTACATACCACAACATTTCATCAGCACTTTGTCAGTGACCTTTATTTATTTCTTCTTTTGCTGTTAATAACGTCCTTACAAGAAATTTCTTTTCTTCTGTATTAAATCATCTTCCTTCAAACCAATTCATAAATTTTTTAAGGAGATAGATTACTTGATTCTTGTCTTTTATTTCTTTTCTTGGAATGTCTTTTGCTATTCTACTTCGTGCTGTTTGAATTCATTGAATTTCATCTTTATTTTTTCCTTTAAATTTACCTTCTTGAAAATCAGTAATCTCATCTATAAGACTCTGGTTTTTTGCCAAGATATTTTGTTCTAGTCCGTATCCATTCATTTTGATATCTGGATCAACTTCTTCATCTTTTTCTAAACTTCTTTTTTCTATTTCTTTGAGAAGATATATTGTTTCTATTGGGGTTCTTGGATCATTAATTAATTCAATAAGAGATTTTCATTCGAAATTTTGTCATTTCATTGCAGCAAATTCAGCAATTTGTTTGAGACGACTTGGCGCTCATTCTTTTTTTGATCATGTAAGTCGTAAATTTAATCCATTATCATATCCAGCAACTTTCTTAAATTGATCTAAATCTTTTCATTTTCAAAATCAAAATTTATCACTTTTGTATGGTATTATTTTATCATCTTTTTTCTCATATCAAACTATATCTTCTCCTGTGGCTATTTTGATAAAATGTTCTACTTTATGGTGATGATTTGGATCTCTAATCCACATACCTGGTAAAAATCCAATAGCTCTACATATTTTTTGAATAAAACTTTTGTCTTCTTGGGTAATGTTATAAAAAGCTCATGATAACATTCCTGTCAAAACAGCGCTTTCAAATACCCTCCATTGATTAGGTGTCACTGCTTTGGCTGCAATTTGTTTGAGACAAGGAATTGCTTGTTGAGGTCTATCTGCTAATAATCTAAAATATTCAAATCTGGCAAGTTCAAAACTATAGCCCTTTTCTTTTGAGCTACCACTTACTGATTCGGAAAAAAATTTATTTGTTTCTTCTTCTAATGTCGAAGCAAATTTTTTTGAATACATTCCTTCTAATTGTGGTGTATCGTCGTTTGATCATCCGACTCTTAACTGTCTTCCATCTATACAATGGGTAATATATTTCATTTCCAATTTTAATATTTCATTTTGGAGATTATCTGCCCATATCTGACCGTGTACTTTGTATCCTTGATCTAACTCTCTTTGAAGCTTTTCTTTCATCAAAAGATATCTTTTTTGGTGTCATTCTCCAAAAAGAATCCTTACTCGATTTCCTTTTCCTGCTCGATCAGTATTTCTACTATATGGACCTTTTCATTTCTTTGTTGTAGCCAATAACATGGCCGCAGCTTGATGATGATCTTTAAAAGGTTTTTTGCCTTCTAAATATGGTTGGATCCTTTGTGTCCAAAGATAATCACCACCAAAATCAGGATCTGATTCGTAAAATTTTTGATATTTTTCTATTTTTTTCCAAACTTTATTGTCTCTTTCTATAAGATATTCGTCTCCTACATTTTCAAAAGATTCTTGAAGTTTTTTGGTTGGCATAATTCACGCTAGTTTATGAAAAAGCTTTCCATGAAAAAACATATCTTCTGTTAATTCTTCTATTTGTTCTTCTTCGTATTTTTTTAAACTATCACCTATTTTTTTTCCAAAATTTTTGACTAATCCAAGCACACTGGCTATACTGTATCATTTTCGTTTCTTGGGTTTATCTATAGTTGGTCATTCTTTTTCTGGAATATCTATTCATTTTGAAGATTCTTCTGTTTTTGGTTGAAGTTTTTTGCTCGCTACAAATAATACAAAATTTGGATAATCCAAGTGTATAGTTGTTTTTTCTTTGTCATTAGCAATAACTTTAAAGCGTTTTTTTAATGGTTCGTGTTCTATTTTGTACATATATCCTGTTTTGCTTTCTTCATTTTGACTCTCGCCAGGTAATGTCTCTATAACCCCAAAATGAGTTACTTCTTTTCACTCTTCTTTACCCATATCTATTACAAAATTATTTCCATTTCGACTTGTTCACTGAAAACTTGCTCCAGGTTCTACATTATCTATTTTATTATCTTCAAATGTTGATATTACGCTCTTTATGTCATTACATATATTTTCGTTTGGAAGTTTGAAAATTTTGTTTTCTTCAAATACATCTTTAAATTTTTGTAATCATTTTTTTGCAAGAGAAAATTGTTTTTCCGTTCCTTCATATTTTCCTAAGCTTTGCTCACTTCCTGTAAATTTCACCTTAAAAACACCTAATTCCTTGTCTATATTACTGATTTCCGCATTAATATATTGGAAAGATCATATTGGTTCAAATCAACTTTCTGGTCATTGTATCAATAATTTTGCTCATTTTTTGAATCCATATGTTTTTTCTTCTGACTTACCTTTTTCTTGATATCCTCTTAGATTTTTTCGTTCTTCTAAAAATTCTTCATATTCTTTTTCTCTGGTTTTTTCTCTAGGTTTTTCTTCTTGTCTTTTATCTTGATCTATTATTTTGTCTAATACATCTACATCTTTGTAGACAGTGTTTTTGTCTAATTTACCAAATTTTTGTGCAAGTTTTTTTTCTTGATCTTTAGTAAGGTCATTCTTTACATTATATTGACCTAAAGTATGCGAAAATAGCAAAGCTCAGATAGCTTCTCCATTCAGATTTATTTCTTTGGAAACAATATCTATATCATATTCATTTTCTTTGGTTTCTGGTATAGCTACTGGTGTTCCTCCTGGTGTTCATTCTCGCGTGATAATTTTTCTTTCATCAGCATCTTCAGGTCTTGTAATAGGTTGCGAATAAAGAAACCATCCATTTCTTATAGCCCCACTTTCTATTTCCTCTTCAAGTTCCTTTGTTGGTATTTGTTGAGAAAGATATCATTCTACGCTAGTTCAATCTTTACGTTTGATAGATACTTTATAACTATCATTTAATCTTACTGGTCATTTTTTGCTATTAAATGATTTGAATAGATCATCAAATATGATATTGTCTTCAAAAAATTCCTTATTTTGTTCAGTAATTTCTACTTTAAAATTCAGAGGTAAATTATGCTTTTCAGTTATTATAGTCCCTGAATTGTTGATTTCCATTGCTTCTTTTGTTGGTCCTCAAAAAAAACTTTTTTCTAGAAAATGGAGGGGGATATTTCCGTATTGTGTCGGGATAACGATATCTTGTTGATTGAGATCAAAGAGATTCTCTACGAATTCTTTGTATTCTTTTGGATCTAATTTTAGTGTCTGGGGAATTTGATTTTTGATACTATCGCCCAATTTTTTTGTTACCAAAATATTCACTATTTTTTGTTGATCAGATTTGGAAAGTTTGGCCATATCAAATTTATTTTCCACAAGAGCGCTTACCATAGTTCCCAATTCTGGATTTTTTTGATTAATATATGCTGCATAAGCTTTTCGTTTGATAGCATTTAGATCTTCTTTTGCTTTGAGTACTTCTTGATAATTTTCCTCTCTTCGTTGTTCCAAAGATTTGTTTTTTTCGCTTTCTGGTTTTTCTTTGTTTAAAAGAGCTTCTTTCTCTTGTAAAAGCGATTCTTGTTGTTGATATATTGTTTTAAATTCTGGTTGATTTTCTATTACATCTTTGTGTTTATAAGGGTAGATGTTGAATAATTCGTTAAAATATGGAGGAAATTCTTTGAATTCTTTTCCAAGTAGTTCTAGATGGTGTTCTATATAAGATCCAGCTTCTTTTGTGTCGTCAAATATTTGACGAGTTGCCAAAGAATTAAACATTCTTCTAAAATTTTCGGTTTGTTCACCAAATCATTTTGTCCGTTCTATTTTTTCTCCTTCATATTGAAGTTCTTTATATACATCTCAGTTGGTAATTATTATTTTGTCTAACTTCTTGGCAAGATTTTCATCTATTACATTTTTGTGTCCATCAAGAAAAAGTGTTCGTTGTTGTTTGAGATCTTTGAGATTTTCAAATGAGGAATGGATATCTATTGGCAAGGGAAATGCTGCTTCGAAATCTGTTATGAGTGTGTCTGGAAGATTTTTTTTGATTTTTTTGATTGTGGCACTGATCAGGAGTCTTTCTGTTGGTACATATCTTGGACATAAAATTTTTTCTGCCTCAGATTTTTGATGATCTTTTAGTTTTATTCAATTATTTTCTAAATAATTTGTCCAAACAGAAAAAAGATTTCCTATTTTGGATATTTTGGTTTTTTTGTCTATACTAATATTTGGTGTAGTTTTTAGATTAATGTCATTTGCAAAATCATTGAAGATGTTTGCTGGCATCTTGTTTTCTGGGTTGTTGCAATGTTGTTGAAATTGTTTTAGACTTTCGACAATACTTTCTTTTTCGTTATTTGTTTCTTTAAAGTCTTTGTGTAATTCCTTGGAATTTTTCATAAGATTTTCTATAGAAAATCCTTTTTCTTCAAGATTTTGAACATAAATGGTAAGTTTTTCTTGACTGTCTATTTCGTCTAATAAATTTGGATGTTGTTGTTTAAAATATTCCCAAAATTGTTCGAAAAATTCCTTGCTTCAAGGAAACTTATCTCTTTCTTTTTCACTTAATTTAGAAAATTCTTTGAGTGATTCCTCAATTTTATTGTTAGCTATCTTAGATAGTGATTTATTGGTCTGTTCGGTGTCTTGTTGTGTTATTTGTAATGCCGAATCTTTCTTTTGATGTGGTTTTTTTGCCATAGAAATATCACAAAAGTAAAGGATATGTCCTCTGTCACATAGGATTTTTTCAAATTCCTATTCGACTACGCTGGATAGAAACGACGTTATACTTCTTTGCAAAGTATCGGCGTCTTATTTTATATTATAACCATTTCCTTGGTAAATGCAAAAAAATACAAAATTTTTGTCAATAATTTTCGTCTGTATTTTTGAAGAAAAAACACTACAACAAAAAAGGCTTTTATTTTATTTACAATGATGAGAAAAATATCCTTTTTTGCTGCTTCTTTTTCTTCTCTGTCTGATGAACAGTTGGTTTTGGACGTACAGAGATGAAATGTAGCTGCTTTCGAGGAATTATATGAAAGACGACATAAAAAAATATATGCGTATCTATGGAATCTCCTTAATTATAACTATGACGATACTGTTTCTTTGACAAGTGATGTATTTATAAAACTCTATGAATATATCAAAATACAATCTTTAACCAATGTTAGGTGATTTATTTATCGTCTTGCACATAATATAGCTATTGATTGGATAAGAGCAAATAAAACGTATTCAAATGTTTCCTTGGATCAAACATATCTCAAAGAGAGTTTAGCCTATATTGATGAACATAAACACCGTCTTCATTCCTCTTTCAAACAAAAAATCTTTGAAAAAATGCTTACTTATTTAGATTTAGAACAAAGGGAAATACTATATCTTGCCTATCAAGAACAAAAATCATATGAAGAAATTGCAGATATGCTTTGAACGAACAAAAACTCAGTTTGAACAACTCTCTTTAATGCCAAAAAGAAGCTTAACGAACTATCAATTCTTCATTGAATTCGTGATGAACTTTTATCTTAAACTTTTTATCATGCCTTATGTATTTCCAACTCCATCACAAGTACCTTATGAGGTTAAACAGAAAGTTATGAACCATGTTTATCCCAAAAAATGATCTTTGATAAAAAGAAGTCTTTTTGTAAAAGCAATTTCTGGATATTCATTGTTTCTGGGTGTTGTTATACTTTTTTCACGATTGTACTTGAAAACATATTCTAATTCTCCTTCAGTTGAAAAATTTACTAATAAAGAAATTGCTTCCGTTCCGAAAGATTCTTCTATTACCTATATCACAGAAAATACTATATCAAATGATCCTATCTTAGTTAAATCACAAGATTTAGATAATATTGAATTAACTCTTTTGGAAACCGAAAATCTTTTGTCTGAATTAGAAACTTTGATTTAGTTGTTATCTCTACTTATTATGAAAAACGTATTATTTATTCTTATTTGTTTCTTTCTGCTTGGTAGCTTTACCTTTGCAAAAGAACCTGCAAGAATATCTCCCCTTAGATTAAAAACAACCCAACAGCAACAATATTCGGGATCCGCTACTGGATTTTCTCAAAAAATTGGTTTAAAACAGGAACTTCAGCGTTTATTGGCACCAAGAAGACAAGCTCTTTCAACAAATACTGGTTCTTGTATATCTTGAGATCAAATATTAATTAGAAATAATTTGGTTATAAAAGCCCAAGAAGCATCAAAAAAATTGTCTTGATTAATTGTTTTGTCGTCTAAAATAGGTTTCGATATCAAAAATTTTTCATCTCTTGCCAAAAATCTCGAAACCCTCTCTTCCCAAATAGAAAAAGATTGCTCTTTGTCTGATTTTCAAAAACATCGTCAACAAATAAGAGCAAATCTTGATTCATTAAAAACAGAAATTTCTCTTCTAAAACAATATATTCTTCGTTTACGTAATCGCTAATTTTCTCTTGAAAGTTTTGTTCCAATAAAGATAGTATTGTTGTTTACTTCTTTTTCTATTTTATGCATAAAGATATTATTAAACGTAGTATTCAACATATGTCCTCAGATGCAAATATTATCAGAATTACCTTTCTGACTTCTTTTTTTCATTCATTGATTGTTACCTTATTGTTGATTTTACATACGAATAAACTTTTTGTTAACCATTATGAAAATGGTCTATATATAGGTAAAATTGCTGAATTTTTAATTTGAGAAATCAACAAAAATCACGTTGTTGCTTGGGTCATAGGGATAACAATAGTTCTCTTCTTTTTTTATTCTTTTGTATATCCTATTGGACAAGCAGCGGTTATTCATTACTTACATTGGCAAAAGAGCATTCGTCATTCATTAAAAGCAGCAATGAATTACTTTTTCCCTATGTTTGAATATGGGTTTGTTTCTTTGGTTTTTTCCCCTATTTCTCTTTTTATTTCTGCGTATAAAGTCTTTTTGTTGGATAATGTGACTTCTTTACGAGTTGTTTCATTATTTTTAATCTGGTTTATTTTGATGGTTCTTATTAATACATTGAAAATTTATACAAGATATTTTATTGTTCTTCAACAAATGTGAGTTTCTGATGCTATTAAAGCCAGCTTTATTACAGTATTTGGTTCGTTCAAAGAAACATATAGATATATGAAAATGCAAACACTATTATTAATTAATTTTTCGTTAAATATTGTCTTGATTATAGGTATTCCTATTCTTTTAATGTATTTATCTATTTCTTGGGGAATTATTAATTTCTGGTGGGTAAAATCACTTGTGTATCTTGTTTTCTTTCTTCTTGTCATTTTTGGTGCGTATATGAGTAGCTTTATTAGAGCTTTTTTCGCGTATTATTGGTATGAAATGTATAATAAAATTAAAAAGTAGTGAGTTTTTTTTGTACAAAATCTATTTCTTTAGGATCTTGAGAACTTGCAATGGTTTTTGCGTACCATTTTTTTGCTTCTTCTTTTTTCCCTAATTTGTTGTTTATGTCTCATAAAATATGATAAAGATAGCTTTGATTGTATTGTTCACCCAAACTAATTAATTCAACTTCATTTGCTGGAGATAATTGATTATCAATAATTTCTGATCAAATTCTTCCATAGATACAGACATCGTCATCTATGCCTAATTTTTTTTCGCATTCTTGGATATATAATATAGGCAATTGTTCGTTTGTTTCATAAAGTGTTTTATTTTGTGAAAAATATCCTTTATAAAAAACATTATAAAAATAATGAAAAAAATCAGAATTTTTAATATCAGTCTGTCCCAATAATTTTTGCCAAGACTCAATAGCTTTTTGATATTCTTTTATTTCCAAATAATTTACAATTAAATATCTTAATGTATCTGTTTGATATTTCCCGCTTTTGTTCTGTGCTAAATAAAGTATTGACGAAGTGAAATCGCTTTTTCGATAATAAGATACTCCTACCAAAAACTGATACGTTTCTGTGTTTTTTTTATCAAAGTTAGCCAGTTTTAGAAAATATTCTATAGCGGTATCTCGATTGTTTGTTAAAAAATGAGCGTAAGAAAGAATTTGGTATGGTAGAATATAGTTGTCGTCTTGTAAAATTGTCTCTAAAGATATTTTTCTTGCAATGGTAAAATAACCATTTTTTAATGCAGCCAAAGCTACCAAGCCATCTTGATAATATGCAGGAATAGTCTTGGATGAATCATAACTTTTAATAGCTTTTTGAAAACTAATAATAATAGGCTGATACTGTGGTGTTTTTATTTGTTGTCGCTTTTCAAGTGCTTTGGTATAATTTTTGTTTCGAATTTCAATAAGTCATCCATAAAATAAATAATCTTCATTTCCAATTAAATTTTTTTGAACAGCTATATCCAATAATGGAGGAAGTTTTTTAATACTTTCTTTTTGAGTAATATTAAGATTGTTGCTATTGAGATATACATACAAAAACAAATGGATATCAACCGATTCTCATTGTTTTTCTAAAATTTGGATATTACTTCGTGCTTCATTGAAATTATAATTTTGTGCTTGTTTTTTAATTATTTCTTTGAGAATTTTTGGAGATTTTTCTTGTTTATATATATATTCTAATGTTTTTATGTCTTGCAAACTATTTTTTTGATTTTGAAACTTTTTTTGGATCTCTGCATTTATGTCTTTTTCTTCTTTTTGTTCTTCAGGAGCCGAACTGTGTTGTTCTGCTTGATATTCTATACCTATATTTTTGAAATATACTCTATTTTCTGCTTCTTTTTCTTTATTAAAAACACCATCGAAAAAAATAAAGCCCAATCGACCTATGAGAAAGATAAGTAATAAATTTCTTTTTTTGTGATTATTCATGTTTATTTTGTTATACAAAAGCTTCCTTTTAAGTATATGTATAAAAAAAAACTGGTCAATTTTCTGACCAGCTTCTTGTTATTTTTGGTTGACAATTGTTATTTTGCTTTTCTATATAGTTTTCTGTAAATTATGTATCAAAGAAATGCAATAATAGAGATTATTAAAATATTTTCTTCTGTTCATGTTTTTGGAACTACTGGAATGACCTTTCATCCTGGTGAACCACCAGCCGAGCTAGAAATAGTGTTAATTTGTACGGTGTAATTTACTTGCTTCCCTCAGTTATCTGGAGTAAATTGAAAAATATATTCACCATTTCTACTTGCTACAAAAGAATAACTTTCATCATTCATATTTATTGTTGCAACTCTATTGAATGAGGATGATCCAGGGGTCATCACAGACAAATCAATTGTTGAACTTCCATTTATTGATATCCATCTTAGTGTAATTGTACTTCCATTGATTCCATGAGTAATGTTTGCTAATGTCATATCTGCACCAGCAGCATTATGAACCGCTGTTGTTGTGTATATTTCACTTGATCATGCATCTCCATATGTTTTTTCGGCTATATTAAATCGTATTTCATTGGAAACTTCACCTAGATTTCCATTAATGTCTTTTGGTATTACAAATAGATAATATTTTTTGATGATATCTATTCAATCAGCAGTTCCTAATTCTATAGTGAAAGAGTTGTTTGTTCCTGTAATATCAAAAGATTTTTCTTTCGTTTGGTTTAACAAATTAGTATCTTCTAAAATTTCTGTTAAAGGAAATTCGCTGTACATAACTGTGTATTTTGTAATATTTTCGTTGCTTTGATTTTTGATAATAGGTGACTCGATAATTACTTTTTGGTCAGTTATTTCTTTGATAGTGAGTTTTTCGGTAGTTGTATATCAAAAATTGATTTCACTTCCTAAGCTATCGATTAAATCACCTAATCCTTGTGCATTAACAACAACAGAAAATAGGCCAATCATTAATACAAGAAGTCATGATATTATTTTTTTCATCAATTTTTAGAAACAAATAAAAAGTTTCAGCATTTCCTTTATATCTAGGTTCATTTCTTTTTCAAGGGATTTTTTTATTCAATTCTTTCTACTTCCCTAGTTTCTTTTTGCTTTGTATAAAGTTTTGAAAGATATCAAAGTTCAAATAAAGAGAATCCAATAATACTTAGTACCCATACCACTATTCTCAAAAATGGATATATCAAAAGAATGATTAAAATTATTACTGGATATTGAATTGTTGGAGACTGAAGCTTTTCGTTAATTGTTTTTAGTGTGAAATCACAAATAGTATTGTTGAGTTTTTCGTTTTCTTGAAGTGTCTTTGTAATAAGGTTTTCTTTCCGTGTGGTTAGTGTTTTTACTAACTTATTTCATTGATTAGGGCTTGATATTTCAATATTTTTTGCTCCTACAGAAAGATCTTTGAATGTTGATGAAAAAAAGGTTTTGGTTCAATTTGTGATTTCTTGTGTTTTTTCTCGACTAATTTTGAATGGACTAATTACTGCAACGATGACTTTGTTTGATTCCTCGTTAAGTTGTTGACAACTCATTGGAAATTCACTGAAAAAATTTACAATAATTGTACTATAAACCAAAGCTAACGCCATAGTAAACAAATATCCACCCGATGAAAAATAACTTAATCAATCAAATCAAATTTTTCATTCGGTTTGCCAATAAAGATTATATCAAAGAAGTCCTATCATAGCATGAAATACTATATTTGCTATCCACATAGCTGTTGTTTGAGGTGTTATTATAATTCCTGTTATTATGATTCATAAAATAAAAGCGATTATAAAATATTTCCAATGAAATTTGTAAAGTTCAAGATAAAAAAAATGAAAAGCAATAAAAAAAGAAAAAACAGCTGTTAATGAAAGAATTAATTCGTGATTGTGAAAAAGAAAAATAATAGCGAGTCAATAACTAGCCAATGTTATACTTCCCCAAATAATAAATCTGATTTTTTGTTTAGTTGATAATTCCATGTTTTTATAAGAAGAGATAAGAAATAATATGATCTGCATAAAGTAACATAATCCAAAATGCAAGAATAAGCGTTGGAAAAAATGGAACAATTATTTTGTGCTTCTTGTCTATTGAAATACTTGTTTGCTGTTTTGTAACCCAAGCAATTCCTGCGTAAATAAGACCCAAAATAGCTGCAATAAAAATTATACTTCCTATTGTTTTGAGATGATTTTGTCGCGAAATTTGAAGAGCATTAAATTGTTCCACAAAGGGTATTGCAGCGCCCAATGCGAATCACAGAAAAATGTCGCCTTGTCAGAATCCTTCTTGGGCGCTGTGATATTTTCGCTTGATATATCGTTTTGCTCAAAAATAAATCAACATGCATATTCCAGCGAATAGCAATGAAGCAATAACGGCTCATTGGTATTGTCCTACAAATCCAAGAAATTGTCGAAGCAAAATTCGTGCTGTTGTAAATATTCGTATAGGCATATGAAGCTCTTGTTTTTTGATATCTTGAACAATAAGCAAAAGCAATCATCGGTTGGTTATTGCTCGAAAAGCATAATTTATTCGATGTAGTCCTTGTGGAATAAGATAACTCCCTACATCAAACACGAAATAATAAGAAAATAGAAAAATCAGTCCAGAAGCTATTTCTAAAATTGGATATTGTCGTGAAATTTGTTTTTTACAAAAAGAGCATTTTCCTTGTTGTAAGAAAAAGCTTATTAGGGGAATTAAGTTTTTTGCTTGGAGCCTTTTTCCACAATGAGGACATTTCGAAAATCCAAAAAGAATTCCCTTGATGGTGGATCGATCAACTTTGTCTTCCAATCTTGTTAGAAGTACAGATCATAACGATCAGAACAGTGTTCCTAGGACAAAAACAATAAGATACATATATTTTTTTATGAAACAAATAATCTGAATTCTCTTTTACTGTTTGGTTTATCTTTTTCAAATAGAATTTTGTTGACGAAAATTTGCATTTCTTTGAATTTTGCAATATACTATTAGTAGTATATTTATTTCTAATTATTATTTTATGGTGGCACTTAAAGATATGATTTCCCATCCAGAAGACTTGAAGACAATTGATTCTCTACCAAAAAAGAAAAGAAATCATGAAAAATATACTGTTTATGAACAAGTTGATGTTCCTGCTGTTTATGGAAAAAAACAACTTCATTTTTCGGATATGGGAACTCCATCAAAAGCTGAATTACAAAAACTTCTAGATAAAGACTTAGATCTTACTACAAAGCTTGTCAAAGAAACACAAAGAGAAAAATTGAAAAAAGCGTTGGAAGATTTCGATATATCTGATTTGCTCTCTAATATAGAACATTTTCCTAATAATTCTAATAATAACACGATTTATTTTACGAAAAAAATAGGTGAAGCCTTGCTTAAAGATTTTGATTTTCAAGAAACGTATGAGAGTTTGCCTAATTTTTGAAAAAAATTGATTGAAGAAAAGGTGTATAAGTGAATTGTTACTTCTGTAGATAAAAATTGATTTACTGTTTGTCTTTGAAAATTGTGAACAAATCCACGAGAATATGTGTTTTCTAAAAAAAATGGAACAAGATTGCCATCGATATGAGATATGCAATATGTTGATGTTAAACAAAAATCAGGAGAACTTACTTCTCGTGAAGCTTTTGATGCTCCAAGAAAAGACAAACTTAAAACCATGAATATTGAAATTAATTGATATAAGCCAATTTTTTATCTTCCAAAATGAAGCAAAAAGACCTTGAAAGGTAAAATTGTTTCGCTTTCTAATGATTTTTTGGGGAATGAAGTTATCTTTCAAACACAAGATGGAAAAAAATTCTCGTTATCTCTTGAGACATTAAAAGAATGATTGTCTCGTGCTAGTGAAGAGTACAATAAACAAAAAGATTTGTCAACTAAAAAATCAGTACCAATTCTTATCAAAAAACCAGATGTTCATCATAAAAAAGTTGCTTAATATATTTCTTTGTTTTCTGAAATAGGATCTTCAATACCAAGTCAGCGAGCTGTTTGTTTCAGCATTTTTCGTGAAATTCCTAAAATGATTAAATTCATTCCTATTGCCCATAGAAATCGAGTTCGATTGCTTGGATTGATATATGTTTTTATCAAAAATCCAAAAACAGCTCAAAAAACTAAAATCCCTCGAATCTTTGCTGTTTGAGAAAAGTTTTTGATTGGAGATATTTTATTTTTTCTAGCAACTAAAATTGCTCATGTCATAAACAAAAATTCTATCACTACTTGAGTAAGTACTCCTCATGCCAGTCATCGTTTGGGAATCGCGAAGATTCCTAGTCAAATTCAAATAATTACTCCGATTCCATTGATTCCCAAGAGAACATTTTGTCTATCTACTGTTACGAAGAGGTAGTTGTATACTTGTTTGATAAAACTGAAGAACAAAACAACTCACAAAAAAGGTAATATCTGATCGGATCATCGATGTTGCGTACTTTCGAATGTTCCTATAAATTTTTCTCATCATACAAATTCGATAATCTGTCTAGAAAATATCCAAAAATTTATCATTACACATCATCCTATCCATAGAATCATATTGAGAAGACTTCACATGCTTTTGAGCTTTGTTTCTAGCTGATACCCTGATATTTTATGGAGCAAACTATTTCCTAACGAAGATGGAATAATAAGAAGTATTTCTATTAATGATAGAGCAAGCGCCCATATTCCGGCATAATCAATTCCTTTGGAAGTTGGAAAATATCGTCCCAAAAACATCAACACTACAAGCGTATGGAAACTACTAAGATAATATGAAACTCCGTATCTTCGGTTACTTTTAATAATATTTTTGGTAAATGATCGATCAAATTTAATTTTTAGTGGCAATAGTTTTTTTGCTCTATAATGTATTTCTAGATTTTGTCAGATACCACTTGCTACTACAGAAATTAAAATCATACAGAATGCTGCTATGGAAAGTTTGGTTGGTGTAGAAAAATCTACGTATTTGAAAAAGAAATAGACTGAAGGAACCAGAATTAATAATTGTGATAATCTAGCTGTTATTAACGATAAACTAAGTCGTTCCATTTTCCAAAAAAGTTGGAGAGGAAGCTGTTGAATACCAGCAAACATAAAACTAGCAGAAAAAATCATTCCCAAAGGAAGTCATCGAATAATATATGGATTACTGGTATATGCTGGCAAAAGATAAGCTACAAGAATAGCAATTATATAAATTACAGACATAATAGTTAATCTTGTTCCTACAAATTTTCCGTATTCGTCTTTGAGTTCTTTGTGTTCTGGATCGTTGCTTTTTTCTTTGATTTCTCAGAGTCTTTTGACTGCTAAGACATATAATCATAAATCTGCTAATGCTGTCCAAATTGCGAAATATTTTAAAATTGTTGAATAATCTCCATATCTCAGCGGACCAAGATATGGTGTCATTATTTTTATTGTTAAAAATCCAAAAAGAGCACTAATTACCCTTCAAATTAATTGTCGAGCTGCGTCCTTTATAACTAATCTAGAAGACATCAAAAATTATAATTTTAAAATTCTTGCTAATTTTTCTAATGATGATTGATTATAATCCGATACCAATGGAAGGCAATTGTTGATTTCTATTAGAAATTCTTTTATATTTTCTTTTTTGTCGTGAATAGTGTATATTACATGTCATCTTTCTGTAACCAAAACCAGATTTCTTATTTGTTGGCTCTTTTTCTCTATTTCTATACTATATGCTTTAAAAGTACCTCGTAAATAAATTTTATCGTTGATAATAAGATGCTCTTTCTCTATTTTTAGTGAAATAACTTGATTTGAAATAATACTATAATAAAAATACGCTCCAAGAATAAAAAAAAGAACAACAACCCCTATAACATTTTGTTTCCAAAGAGATAATCAAATGATAATTATCAAAACTAGTGCAAAGAAAACATACCATCGTTTATTTCTTTCGAATCTTTCTCCATTGTAAGTATGAAGCGTCATTTTAATGTATAATAGATAAAGAATCAGATTAAATGTTTTTGAATTTATATAGTTCTACTCAATTGATCATACCTGTTTTTTCATCTTTAATGATTTCGTTTGCTTGTACAATGATAATTTTGTCATCAAGAGAAATATTTCCTTTGAAAATAATTCTAATCATTTCTTTTCCAACTCTTTTGAGATTTTCGTAGTTGAAGGATTGAGAAATCTTGTATCCTCTAACTCATCGAAGCATATTTATATATCTGTATGTTTCATCTACTTTGGTAAATGCAATCAACGGTACTTGTGGTTTTAAAGATGACAACCTAGCTGATGTATATCAATTTTCTGTATATGAAACAATAGCTTTTACATCTACTTCTTTAGTGATTCTATATGCGTTGTAGATGATATAATCTCTCACCAAAAAATTTTCATCGTCTTTATAAAATTCACCCAAGCTTTCATGAGGAGTACAAAGTTCATGTTTTTCTAATCATTCAGAAATATCTGTAATCATATTTAGGGTATCTTCTTCTTTGAGCAATGTATTTAACATATAACAATCTATTTGTTGTCAGCAATATTTTTTAATTTCTGTTTCGCTGATAGTACACCCTTTGTTATTTCTTTTTTGAGTAAGTGAAAATGTAATTACTATTGGTCTTCCTTCTTGTTTACATTTTTTGATTATGGCGTTTTCTATTTTTTCATCTAATAAATTTCCAAGCTTTTCTTTAACCAAGATTATTCCGTCAGCTGCTTCAATAAGTTCGTCTATGTTTTCTAATGCTTTTTCTGTTTCTATTTTTGCAAAAATTTTCATTTTTTCTGAGTTTTGGCTTGCAAGAAATTCCTTTAATTCAAAAACATTATCTTTTGAATTGGTTAGTGATGCAGCAATAATGTGTGTTCCGTATTCTAATCCTCGTAAAATATCTTTTTTTTCTCTTTCTCCTAGAAAAGGAATTTCAGGATAAAATTTTGGAAAGAAAACTCTGTCATATTGAATAAGATCTCCTCCTTGAGAAACCTCACATACCACCAAATCTTCTTTTACCTCTTTAACCTTTAATTTTATTCAACTTTGTTCAAAAACAATTTCTTGGTTGTTTTTTAGTTGAGAAAGAAATGTTGCGTCAATAAAAATTTTTTGATCATGTTCTTGTGCATATTCAGAATATTCTACTTCAATTTTTTGTTTGTCTTTGAGTTTAATATCGACAACATTTTTTATTCTAATATCGTTTCCTCTTGTTTCCAACATAATAGTTTTGCTGTTATCAAGCTTCATAAGCGTATCGATATATTTTTTGTTATTATCATCAAAACCTCCTCATAGACTGATTTTGAATACATCTACCATATTAATAATTTTGGAAAGAACTGTTTCTTTGGCTAATGTTGGGCTTACTCCGGCAATTAATTTTCAAAAATGGAAATTAGTCATTTTTTATCGTTACATTTAAATATTAAAAGCTCTTAGCGCTTAGCACTTAGAATTGATTTCTATAGTTTACTTTCATCGATAATTACAAATCATCTTTTTTGTATGGTTTTGATTAATGATTTATCTTTTATTGAAGAAATTCCATTTGCATCAGTTTGTAATTTAATCAATTCGTCTCATACTAAGACTTGTACGGTTTTTTGTGCAAAACTTTGAGGAAATGCAATATCAAGATGTCATTTTCATTCCATAATATCTACCTTGTCGTCTAATAATGGGAGATCATCAAATGATTTTACATTGATATTAAGTCCTATGTTTTTTTCTAAATCATTTATTGCTGTTCAACCTTTTCCTATGATACGTCCTTTATATCATTCTGGGATATAGAGATCAACGCTAGTTCCTTTGACTTTTGTAAAGAAATCACAGGCAATGTGTTTGTTGAGTTTTTGAACTATAGCTTCTTTTGCATACTCAGAAACTGCATTTTGTCTTCAAACTCTTGCTGGATGAGGAGTTGCTCAACCACCTTCGTGGTTTTCTCATACGGGCATCACAACAATTTGCTCTCCGAACGTATAAATTTCGTATTCCGTATTTTTGGTGAGAAAGCTTGTTATCACTATCACTGGACGCGCTAATTCTTCTGACATCATTCATTCAGGAACTTTAACCGTCAATGCAAGATTGTAAATTTCTTGAATTACTCATTTGTCGATATATACAACAGTATCGATAACTTGTGGAATAATACCCATTTCGATACTTCCCAAAAATCTTTGGATACTGTCAACTGGTCTTGTTGCATGAATAACACCCACCAATCAAATTCCGGTTAATCTTAGATCTTTATAGAGATCAAAATCAGATTTGTTTCTTACTTCATCATATACGGTATAATCAGGTCTTGATAGAAGGAGAATATCCCTTACTTCGTCGTGAGTTCCATACGTAAAACTATATTGCACAATATTTTCTGGCAACTGAAGATCACGTGGAGATTCAATTGTTTTAATTATTTTGTGTTCTTTGTTGTAAACATCAATAAGTGCTTGAGCAAAAGTTGTTTTTCCACTTCCTGGTGCTCAAGAAACTAAAATTCCTTTTGCTTTGTTTTTGAGTAGATCAAATGTTTCTGGACTAAGTTTATAATCTTCAATACTAAGTCTTACGGTTGGTTTGACAACAGTCATTTCTAATCCATCAGAAAGTGGTGGATAAACAATAACTATTCTGTATGGACCAATTTGTACTACTTTGGAAAGTTTTCTATCTATTTCCAAAAATCAATCATCTCTTTCGGTGATTTCCTGGTAAATAGTATCAATAAGTTTTGTTATATCTTGTTTACTGATAATAGTATCACTAAGTACAGGTTGTCGATTTCCTGGTGCTCATTTTTTTTGGACAATTGGGCTATTCTCTTTGAGATGAAGTGACATTGTATGTTCATCGAAATATTGATCGAGGATTGAATGTCAGATAATTTGTTCCATAAAAAGATGGTTATTGAATAAAGATTATTCTTTTGTTACACATTTTGGAGGTAACTGACATCCATTTTGGTCTGTTCATCAATCCTGAATAGTTCCTTCTGTACAGAAATCTGGACTTGGTGGAGCATATTGTGGACATTCTTTCTGGTCTGTTTTACATTCTCCTTCGTGAAGGAATGTAGCTAATTTATTTGCATTCATAGAACATCTATTTCAAAAAGTTTGTTCTATTGGTTCACAAGGAGCTTTGATACATTGTATAGCAACTTTTGCACATACTGGTGCGTATTCCATAGTACAAATAGTTGGCTCTTCAATTGGTTGCTCAATAGTATTGTCTGTTTGTGTTCATGTTGTTATCCCAGGTTTACATTCTCCTCTAAAAAATGCTCGTTCTTCGCAAGAAGATCAGTCTGAAAATGTACATATACCTATTTGTCCTTCAGATTCATCTTTAATTTCTAATGTTCAATTGTTTTCAATACAATATGTTGAAGCAGGATTTGCTATTCCAACAGGAGATGTTTTGTTAAACATATTATTTATTCGTGTTTTTGTTTGGACAACATAACTGTTCTCTGGATTTTCTTTGATAAAGAAGTATCAAAAAACAATAATTCATCATAGAATTAATCAAAAAAGAAAATTTTTCATAATTGCTTAGTTAATAACTAAATTTTTAGCGCCCTTATATATTGATTTTTTTCAATTTTTCAATATAAAAACATAATGGCGATACAATATCCCAATTTATACCTGCTTTTTTTGTAATGACTTTTGTCGTAAATACCATAAAACAAGATTCTCAAGGCACCCAAAAACCTCAAAATATTCAATTTCTCCTAGAAATAGAGTCTCCTTTATTCGCTAGAAAATTTATCGAAGAATCTTCTTTGGTTTTATTGTCTTTGGTAGATTATTCTGGGGCAGTAGATTCTTTTGGTCCAGTATATGTTGTTGTTTCTTTTGAAAACCAACGCATACGTATTGTTTGAAAAAAAGATTTTAGCATAAGAGATTTATGTCTTTTCTTTTTGCGTTTGTGATTTGTTATTGAAGATTGTAATTATTTTTTGGAACCACAAACCCCTGAACAAACCAAGAAAGTACTCGATCTTTGCAAAAAAGAACTTGATGAACAACAACAATCTGAAAAAGCACAAATAAAGCAACAACAAGAAGCAGAAAAGAAAATTTATTATCAAGATGATTGATTGGAAAAAGCAAAACAGGTTATAGCTCGGTCATTGGAAAAAGTTAATTCCCTTCTTACCGATAAATGAGCTTTTGTATCAGCTAAAGATCTTAGAACAATTAAAGGTAAAGTTGAAGAATTAAAAAAAATGAGAATGTGAACTAACTATGAAAAAATAAGAGATATGCTTCAAGAGCTTTTTTCAATTGTTGATCGTATAGAAGAAGATTATTATGCTTCTTTGGAAGATACATCTCAATCACTTTTCCCCTGAACAACAGTTACTTCTATTGATTTAGAAAGACAAGTTTCTGTATTGGAAAAAGTGCAGCAACAACAAATGTTTTGAGGAACAGTTTCTGTAAAGAGAAAAGATTATGTTGCTCTTTGAGAAATTCTTGTTTATCTTATGTTTCTCAAAAAAGATTTCGTTCATATTTTTCAAAATATTCTTTTGTATGTGTATAGAATTTTTGATTGGCTACAAATAGGTTTGTTGATAATATTGGTTGTTTTGTGAGGAAGTGTCGTTTATTTCTTGTTGTTTTCAGCAACAACCACACTTTTTCCACTCTATTATTCTTTCTTTTCTTTGGGTTTCTTGGGTTTACTTACTTTCCTATTTTCTTTTATTAAAGCTAAGAATCCATTGGTTGTTGGAATGTTATTTGTTCTTATGATAGTTTTCTATTTTGTAGGGATTCCGCTTTTGAAACACACATTTGCTTTATCTTAACTTTTTGGCTCATGTTTTTCTTGCTTACCCTTATTGTTCTTATTTCAGCTGTACTCTATTTTTATTTTTTGGGGTTATGGTTTTTGGCGTTGTTCCCTTTGCTTTTTTTGGTAGCATGATTTGCATATATTGCAGTGAAAACGCCAGTTTCTTTCTCTAAATTACAGTTGAGTAAATATAGTTTACCTATCGCATGGTCAATTGTTTTGTTGGCGGTTTTTGGTATTTTGTCTTTTCTGGGAATAACATTTCCTTTGTCTTTATTGTGGATGTTGGTTGGTAATGCTTTATTGTGGATATTATCCTATTTTTTTGCTTATGATGATGGAAAAAAGATATTTCAAATCTGATATTATTTAGTTCTATTTGTATTGTTATTGGCGTGATTATTTATACTTCCGTGAAATGAATTGTTATCGTTTTTGACAATGTTATTGGCGTTTAATTTCTGATTTATTTGATTTTTGAAATTTATTGTAGGAATTTGGACAGAAATAGAAGATGTCTTTTTATACAGTTTATTTGTTGGTGGATTGCTGTTGTTCTGTGTATTAATTGTTTCATGAATTCCTTCTTTGCCAGCTGCATTATCGCTTATAAGTGTGCTTTTGATGTGACTATATCTTGGATTGCGATGGTTTGTGCAAAGAAAACCTGTTCATCAATGACGCATTTCCGTAAGGCGTATTTTGGCAGGAGAAAGAATAACTTCGCAAACGTTTTTTTCTAGTGAATTTATGACAAAAATGTATACCTTTGTTGTTGATATGCCTCAAATATTTAGATATGTTTTGGAAGCATTAAATGTATTGGTAGTCCTAATTTTGTTTGGATCTTTTGTTGTTCAACGGTCACATATGGGATGAATAAGTCATCTTTTTTATTGGATTGTTATCTCGTTTTTTGTAGGAAATGTTCTCTTGCTTAAAAAAATGGATTATACTAGTTTCCTTCAAAATTTATTTTTATTTTTGGTAATACATTTTGCTGTCTATGTAAGTCTATTTTCGTATTTTGAGTCACATATTCAGTCTATTGTTTTTTGGTCAGTTCTTTGGAATGTCGTTACTAGTCTTGGATTGTTTGTTTTACCTGAACAATATAAACATTTCTTCACTCATAAAGATTATTGGTATTGGATTGTAGCAAGTGTTATGTCCTTTTTGGTCAATGTATTCTTATTATTGAAATCATGATTGGCAGGGGAATTGATTTTCTTTTTATTGTTGTTGTATGTAGGAATTGAGTCAATGTTGGTCTTTTATGGAATCAAACATGTAGGAAAAAAATTTTCAGTTGAGGAATAAAAGAAAAAACCCCGAATAAATACGTTCGGGATTTTTTTATTAGTAATGATATTATTTTCCTAATATTATCGCTGCTATATCAGGAAAATGTTCGGTATAATCTCCAAAGATTTGTAAGCCAAATGCATCGGGAGCAAATTTGTCCCAGGTGATTTTTTCTTTGAAACCAGCTCCAGAATATGAACCGAAGCTCATGGGCGAGGAGTGAATTTCAATAAAGGCAGCCCAAGGTCGTACTAATTTGTCTTTTTCTTTAATGTCCTTGATTTCCTCCAAATAGTCGTGCTTTATATGTGGTACGACACAAATTGGAAAATCTGCTGATATACCACCGCCTAATTGAAGAAAAGCAATTGGTGAATCTTTGGAGGTATCCATGTACCATTCAGTTAGATGGTGCATGTAAGAAAATCCGGGTTTAACAATTGTTGTACTGATAGGTTTTTCAAGCTTGTATTTCGAAAGGAATGGATGATCTCCATCATAACACATTTGGGTAAAAATATTTCCCATAGTGCTGTCTTCAAAACCTGGTACGGAAACTGGAATTTTGTGTTTCCACGCCTGATAAAGCCAACAATCATCTTCATTAGCTTCAGGATCCTTTTTAATTAAATTCCTTTCGAATAGTTGGAAAAAATACTCGTGCCATAGATATTTATTCCCTTCTTCCTCTGCATTTCTCCACAATGTTTCTAAAGCCGGAAGAATTTTTCTTACAGACTCTTCTTCAGGCAAAAATGTATCAGTGATTCTTCTTAATCCTACTTCACGAAGCTCATTCTCTTCTTCAGGAGTGAGTTCGCTATAATTTGGGATATACGCGTAATGACTGTGAGCTACATAGCGATACATACTTTCTTCCATGTTTGCTCCTGTTACAGATATTCCATGAACCTTACCTTTGCGAATAAGCTCGCTAATAAGTATTCCCATTTGGAATGAAGAGCCAGCACCAGACATGGTTAAAAACATTTTACCATCGTTGTCCAAATGACTTTTGAGCCATAAACCAGCATCTACAGTTTTGCCCCCATTACAATGTTTCTTTGTATTTACCAAGAACTTTGATACAGGTGAAAGCATTCCCATAGAAGAGTTTTTTCCTTCTTTAAAAATTTTCTTTTGTAAATTGGGAGACAGAGCCTTAAGCTTCTCATCTAAACCTTCTTTTAATTTTGTCATAGTTTTTTATTTAAAGTTTTGTTGATGTGTCTATAATGATTTTATGTTAAAAGTAAATATGTTTTTATTTAATTTTTAAAACAATTTTATTAAAAAAAATTTCTTGGTAATTAGATGTTTGTTTAAAGACTCAATTCTGATCTATCAAAACGTTTGTCCTACTTTTGTCAGTTTTTTTCTTTGATAAAATTTTTACAATTCTCGTGCTTTCATGAAAGAGCGAAAAATAAAAAGAAAACAAATGTTTAATTTAAAAACTAAAGCTTATGAAAACAAGAATTATTGTCATGTTGATAATGGGAATTATTACTCTGTTTGGAGCAGGGTGTCAAAAAGAAGATGTTGTTGATGAAAATCAGAATCTTGTTGATGATGTCTTGTCTGATGAAGAGCGACCCAAATCTTTGGGAGAGTATGTCCCAGAAGAAGATCAGTTTTTTAAAGAAAACGTGTTGGACTACGGTCATAAATCTGAAAATAATATTCAGAAAAGTGGTGATTTTATGTACAACACTATTAATGATGCTGTTTCTGCTTTGTCTATTCCTACCTATGCATTCCGGTGTTATGATAATTATAAATGGGGATATCGTCATGTTCGACAACCGGATGGATCTAGCTGTTCTTGGACTTCGTATGTAATTTGTACGGGAAATGTTGCCGCAGTCTGTGGTCAAACATATCCTGTAACGGTTAATCAAGTATATACTGTTAAAAATGGATGTGGTGGTTCAAGCCTTATCACAAAACTCAGAGATTATACCAATACCACCGATAGAAATGTTGTAAAAGCGAGAACGATTAGTTTGCAAAAAAGTATGACAGATTATTTAGCTGTTTTTAAACAAATGATGCTTTTTCTTTATGTAAATCGAGCTCCTTTTGTGACAATTGCTCTGTCTGGTAATTATACGCATTATGTAACGGTGTATAGTATATATTGGCAAAAAGGTGTTGTAGGATCCAAAATTTATTTTACTGATTCATTGGATCCTGATCGAGGATCGTTTGATAAAAATGTAAAATACATGGATCTTTGGGATTTTTATTGTGCGATGAAAAATAATTCCAATAGTTATTATAATTTTTTAGAGCTTCTTCCTCGATAGTTTGATGGGGGAGTATTTCTCCCCTATCCTTTCTTTTTTTACGGAACCTTTATTTGTTCACTGTTTTTCTGATGATTCAAAAAATCAGGACATATACCCATCTAGGGCTGCAATGATATGAAATTATCGTAGAAGCTGATGCAAATAATTCTATTCCTTCTATTGAAATTATTTGACTCCCTGATGCTGCTATCAAAGAATCTAAAGAAAGGATTAGAGCAACGTTTAGAAATGTGGGCATCACGATTCCCAATAAGAAATTTATTTTGAATCTGGCACCATCGGATTTAAAAAAAGTGGGGACAAGTTTTGACCTGCCGATGGCAGTGGCACTGTTATTTTTGATTTTCGAGGACCATGTTTTTGTCCCCAGATTTTTCGAGAAATCACTATTTTTTGGAGAACTAGGGCTTGATGGATCTTTGAAACCGATAAATGGATTGTTGCCGTGTATCATAGATGCAGCAAAGCATGGATATACGACATTTTTTATTCCTGCAGAAAATATCTATGAGGTAGAATATATTCCTGGAATTGTTTTATATCCGCTTACTCATTTCCATCAACTTTTGGAATTTTTTTTGTATGGCAAAGAGTTGGAAAAAGTTGATCAACCGAAAGAACTGCCAGATTTTGATATGACACAAATATGATCTGTTGATTTTGAGCATATCAAAGGACTACTTTTTGCCAAGAGAGCATTGGCTATTGCAGCAGCAGGATTTCATAACTTGTTGTTGGTAGGTGCTCCAGGAAGTTGAAAGACGTTGTTGAGTAGAGCAATCCAATGAATATTACCACCCCTTTCTTTTGGAGAGATCCTAGAAGTAAGTCAGATTTATTCTGTTGTGTGAAAATTACATAAAGATCAGCCCTTGATTTTACAAAGACCGTATAGGCAAATTCACCATACAGCATCCAAAATTTCTATTGTTGGTTGAGGTGCGGCGTTGACGCCTGGAGAGGTGAGTTTGGCTCATAAGGGAATTTTATTTTTTGATGAATTAACCGAGTTTCCGAGAGAAGTTTTGGAAGTTCTTAGACAGCCATTGGAAGACAGCATGATAACCATTTCCAGAGTATCATGAAGTATTCAATATCCTGCAAATTTTATGTTTGTAGCATCAATGAATCCCTGTAAATGTTGATATTATAAAGACAAGGAAAAAGCTTGTATTTGTTCGTTTGCGGACATCAAAAGATATCAAAGCAAAATATCTGGGCCGCTTTTGGACAGGATAGACATGATTTTGGAAATTCCTAGGATACCAGTTGATTCTCTGTTGACAACCAGCGTTGAAGAGTCTTCGTTTACACTCAGACAAAAAGTATTGGTAGCGTGGAAGCGTCAACAACAGCGTTTCGTCTGATTATCGTTGACTGCAAATGCTCATATGAAATCACAACATTTATCTCAATTTATTCCATTAGATGCTGCTTGTAAAGAATTTTTGAGTGAAGCAGCCCACAAACTTACTCTTTCGCCAAGAGTAATTCATAGAATTATGAAACTTGCCAGAACTATTGCTGATATGGAGGAAAAAGAACAGGTAGATATTGCCTGTTTGGCAGAATCGTTGCAGTATAGAAATAGAACTTTTTTTGTGGAATCTGAGTAACTGGCATATTCAAGATGCAAGAAACTAATTTTATTTTTTAAATATTTTAATCATGCTTATAAAAGATTTTACAGATATTCTTGCTTGGCAAAAAGCTCAATCTTTAGCTGTATCTGTTATTACAATGCTTGGGAAAAATGACGATATTACCTTGAAATATGAAATTATTAAAGCAGCGCTTAGTGTGCCTTCAGCTATTGCAGCAGGATTTGAAAGACGATCTCAAGGTGAATTTAAAGAGTTCCTTTATTTGGCTAAAGCAAAAGCTTCTGAAGTACGTACTTTGCTTTTGGTAGCAAAAGATATTCAAGAAATTGATCAATCGACATGTGATGATTTGATGTCTCAAGTAGAAGATGTATCCAAATTAACGTATGGATTTATTAAGACATTTATCGACAAAGATAAAAAGAAAAAAACCACAGAAGCTGTGGCGTAGTCGCTGTGGATTTTTCTTAGAGTTGTTTGTTTTTTCTCTTGCATCTTGAATATACTAGTTATATTGTCCATTGATTGTGAACAATTGCTTTCACTTTTCGTTGATTGTCTTCTTGTTGGAGAACAAGAGTCAAACTTCTTCGATCCATTCATTCATATTCTGGATTAATTCCTGGAATAAAGAATTCAACGGTTGATGCTCATGAATATATATCTTCAATATTGTTTATAGTATTTCCTCTTTGAACGATAGTATCATAGTTTCTCTCGGAAAGTTTTTCGAAATTTATATCGTATACATATTTCTTGAGATAGTTTTTGAATGTAAGGAGAATCGGATCTCCTGTTCCGTCTTCTGATCATCGTACGTATTGTGTTGTTCATTCAAACGCTTCTTTGAGATCTTCTTTTTTGAGGGTTATATGTGTTTTTGTGTCTATGTAACTATATGGTGAAAAACGCACTCCATCTTTGCTTATCACAGTTTCCAATTTGTCCATATTCTCCTCTTTAAGTGCACTTAGTGTATACTCCATAACTTGTTTTTTGTCTGTCATATCAACTTTAATTTCTGGCTCTTCTGTAATAGTTTCTTGTGGAAATTCAGTATCTTCAGTAGGGTTTATTGTAATTTTTGTACATCAAACCAACATGATAGATAATCCAAATGTGAAAACGATGAGAAGCTGTTTCATGAGAATTAATAAGAATTAAATTCAGATTTTATTATATATATGGATATTGAAAATATATATAAATTCAAGTTTTGTTTTTTGTTACAAAAAAACCCCTCGTATATTCTGTGAGGGGTTTTCTCTATTTATTTATGCAGCAACTTCTTCAGTAGTTTCTTCAGTTGCTTCAGTTGTTTCTTCAGTAGTTACTTCAGTAGCTACTTCTGGTGTTGTTGTTTCGTCTGTCATTCGTTTCTCGTTAAGAATTAAAAATCGCATGTTGTCATAAAGATTTCATCACGACTGATATGGTATGGTTTATTTTATAAAAAGCAAGTATTTGACTGGTCTTTTATTTGTATTGATTTTTGTTTCCTAGAAAGTACATTGATTGTGTTTAAAACACTTTTTATTTTTTCTTTTTCTCCTTATGAAATCTACGAAAAAAAAAGTTGTCTCAAAAAAATCAATTTCGGCTCCTATTGTAAAGAAAACCAAGAAAAACTTTTGGTTATCGTTTCTTGCAATTCTTAACATTTTGGCTTTTATTGCTGTTGTAGTTGTTAATTATTTAGCTAATGCCTTGCCAATTTGATGAATGTCTACATGAGCATTGTCAGATTTATATCCAAATCTTTTTGTGCCAATTGGGCTAACCTTTTCTATCTGGGGATTGATTTATTTGTTGGTATTTGGATTTGTAATTTGGCAGTTGGTTGATTTATTTAGAAAAAAAAGTCTTGATATAACAAAGAAAATTGGAATCTGGTTTCTTTTGTCATGTATGGCTAATGTTGGTTGGATTTTTGCATGGCATTATCAAAATGTGTTATTGTCAGTAATTGTTATGTTGTTGTTCTTGATTATCTTGATTGTGATAACAAAAAAACTTAAAATAGGAGAAAGATTGGGAAGTTGTGCTGATAAATTGCTTGTTCAAATACCTTTTAGTGTCTATTTGTGACGAATTTGTGTCGCAACAATAGCAAATATTACTACGTTACTTGTGACTATTTGATGGAATATGCGAGGGATGACTGATGTTTTTTGGACTAATCTTGTTATCGTTGTAGCTGCATTATTGGCATTAATTAGTCTTTGGAAAAAATATGATATTGTTTTTGCATTAGTTATTATTTGGGCTTTTATTGGAATTATTCTCAAAAGATTGGGAGCTGAAATAATTTATCCAAATATTATATGGACGCTTGGTATTTCTATAGCAATTATTACAGGTGGAATTTGATGGAGATTGCCAGAATGGAAAAAAAGATAGATATTGACATTTTATATTAAATAAGTATGTTATATATAGAAAACAAATTTTAAAAATAAAAATATGGAAACAGTTAATGGTCTAGGGCAACAATATTTGATTGATTATGTCCTTAAAAATTCAGGATTAAAAAAAAATCAATTTGTTTTTGCAGTACAAGATCGGTCCAGTTATTGTTCTTTAATTGTCGCAAAGAATAATGAACTTATAGTTCTGGGTAGTTTTAGTTTTGAAAAGTTTATTCTCAATAAACCACCTCATGATCCTGGCAGAGAATTAATTGCTATTACAAGGTTTTTGGATCTTTGTATCAATAAATTCCATGATCCTAGTGTTGTCGTTCCTGATCTGGAGGGTAATTCAGATTTTTGGAATGATTATTATAAATAAAAAATTCCCAGGAATTGTACCTGGGAATTTTTTTTACAATAATAACGTTTGCAGTATGCGGATAAAATGTAAAAAGGATGCAAAAATTATAGGATAAAAATATTCCAGTATTTGATA
Organism: candidate division SR1 bacterium RAAC1_SR1_1; assembly: GCA_000503875.1. Lineage (GTDB taxonomy): Bacteria > Patescibacteriota > Gracilibacteria > Absconditabacterales > Absconditicoccaceae > UBA5124. The sequence goes on along the minus strand of CP006913.1, from coordinate 1,021,929 downwards.
TCTTTCTTTGTAATTTAACACTGTTGACTAACTCTTCCTAAAGGGTACAGTTAGCTTAGTGCTAATGGCACCTTTATTTATAAATACTTTCCTATGAAAAAAACGCTTATTATTATCTTGGTGATTATCCTTATTATTGCTGGATGAATTTTATATTTTTACAAAGATGCTGTTAAAAATGCATATAATGATGCAGCAGGAGAAGCTAAAGAAGAAATGATTGATGTTAAAGGCGAAGTTGTAGAGGGTATTAGTGATGTTAAAGAAGATGTTTCAGAAGGACTTCAAGAAGTGAATGATGAAATAAATAATTAAAAATATCAATTATTAACAAACGACTCCTATTAAGGGGCCGTTTTTTTAATATAAAGTAATTCATTTTTCTTGTAATGCGTTTGTGATTTGTTTCATAAAAGAGTGTCTATCATAATTAAATTTTTCTGGTAGTTTTATAGATATCATCTTAAAAATTTCATCTTTCATTTGAGAAGTTAAGATGTTTTGTTGTTCGGTTTCATTTAAATAATTTTGATCTAAGTTTTTTAAAATCTCTTGTGTTATTTCAGAATAATTAGGGTCATTTTTGGTAATTTCTCTTAAAACTTGTTTAAATTCTTTTGGATTTATCATCGTTTATCGTGATTTATTAAAGACTTATTTTTTATCTATTTTCTTATAAATGTCAACAAATCTTAAATTTAAATTTTATAGAATACAAAAATCACTAATAAAAGAACACTCATTTAAAATTTATTATAAAAAAAGAGGCATTAAATAGCCTCTTATTTCATTTATTTATTATTTCTTCCCATTCCATTTCTTTGACCGTTTCTTAGTCATTGTTTTTGTCCTGATCAGTTTTTTTGTCCAAGTCAAAGTTCTGCTTTTAGTTTGTTGTAAGTTGTTATATCACCTTTTGCGTAAGCATCTCTCATAGCGATAAACGATTTAAATTGTTCTTCTGTAGTGATTTTGTTGAGAATTCCTTTACCTGCCATTAGTTCTTTCCAAGTAGTGTAACTGTTAGTTTCTAATGCTTTTTGCATTGCTTCATGTCTTACAGGATCTGTAGGATTTGGATTTTGAACACCAGGTGTTCCTTGATAAGCAAATGTAGAAACTGCTGCTAATCATCCTACGGCGATTAAAGATGCGAGTACTAATTTTTTCATATTGATAGTATAAAGAATAAAAGCGCATAATATACCGATTGGTATTCTTATATATTATTGCGTGGGTAGTATATGGATAAGGTGTAAGAGAAGTGTAAAAATTATCAGCAATTGAAAGCTTTCATAAAATCTTTATATATTATCAGTATTTATTGTTAAAAATGTTGTTATGAAACAAATCTTGGCTTTTTTGGAAGCATTGGAGGTCAATAATACTCGTGAATGGTTTCATGGTCATCAAGAAGAATATGCTGTGATAAGGAAACAAGTTCTTGCATTAGCACAGAAACTGATTGATGAAATTTCCAATTTTTTTGAGTTACCTTACGATATGAAACCAGGAAATTGTATTTTTCGTATCAATAGAGATACGAGATTTTCTAAAGATAAAACCCCATATAAAACGAACTTTGGTATAGAAATTTCTCAAAGTGGAAAGAGACAAGGTGCCCCATGTTTTTATCTTCATATTCAGCCAGGAAATAACTCTTTTATCGCAGGAGGATTGTATATGCCAGAGTCTAAAGTGACAGAAATTATTAGAGCCTGAATAGCTGAAGAAGGAAAGAAATTTCAAAAAATTATTGATAAGATCTTTGCATGAGATATGTTTTATTTGTATGATGAAGCCGTAAAAACTGCACCAAGAGGATATAAAAAAGATAGTCCACATATTGAATTACTTAAACTGAAACATCGAATTGTAGAAAAATCATTGAAAGATTCAGAATTGTTATCTAAAGATTTTGAAAAAAAAATTGTTACTAATTTTGAAAAAATAGAACCATTTGTTAGTTGGTTGCAAGATGTTTTGGTGAAAGAAATACTGAGATAATTTAATTTTAAAAGGTTTTATTTTTTATTAGAATTTTTTTCATAAAAAAAACCATCATTTGTGTGATGAAATAGCTTCGGAGCACAGCAACGGAGTTGCGAACTTTTTTTAGTACAGTCCCCGACTATGATTTATGACAACTGCTCAATCTAGAATATTTGGATTTCGGGGAGTATAAATGAAAAGAGTGGAGTCCTGTGTCTGACTATTGTGTGGTTCGTGGTAAGGATGGTAAGTTTAGGAGGGAGAGGAAATAGATTTACAATAAGAGATAGTAATGCGAACAATTATAATTTTAAAGGAAAAAAAGGTTATCTTTTCTTAGTAATGCTAGTTATAAACTATTTATTCTTAGAAAATATAGTGTTTTATCTTTTTCTCTATAATTTTAAAGAAAAAAAACTATCTTTCCTGTATAATACGTTGTTTTAACTGTGTTTCTATAAGAAATATAATATTTTATCTTTTCTTCTTGTAATTTAAAGAAAAAAGGTTATCTTTCCTGAGTAATGCTATTTAATAACTGTTTTTTGATAGAAAATATAATGTTTTATCTTTTGCTCTGTTTTGTATGGAATATATTAAGCCAATTTATACTAGGAGTCAGGTAGTTAAAGCTTGAAAAATTCTTATTGACTCATCTGCTACTGCTATAGATAAAAATGAAGCACTAATTATATTAAATAATTGGAGGTCTTCTCATGATTATCCTATGAATACTTTTCAGTCAAATATTAGAGGAAAGATAAAATCTTTGAGATTTTCTGCGTTGGTTGTGGAGAGACTAAAACGTACTCCATCTATAATAAGAAAATTAGAAAGATATAAATCGATGTCTTTGCCAACTATGCAGGATATTTGATGATTAAGAGTTATTTTAAGAGATATTTCTTATGTAAATAAGCTTAGAGATGTTATTGTTTCTAGTAAATTTTTACATTCTTTGATTAAGGAAAATAATTACATTATAAATCCAAAAAAATCTTGATATAGGTCTTTGCATCTTATTTATGAATATAAGAATAAATATCGTACTCATTATAATTGATTACAAATAGAAATTCAGTTAAGGACTGATATTCAGCATATATGGGCAACGGCAGTGGAAACTATGTGAATAGTTTTGGAACATTCCTTAAAATCTAGTGAATGACCTGAAAAACGATTGGACTTTTTTGCAATGAGTAGTTCATACTTGGCTATAAAAGAGGGAATGCCAACTTTAGATAAACATAGTTCTTTAACTGAGGAAGAAATAAAAAATCATTTAAAAATAATGGAAACAGATTTGAATGTAATAAAGAAATTGGAGACATATAGTAATGCTATTAGGTTTATTGATACTAAATTAAGTAAGAGAAAAGAGAATTATGAGCACTATTTACTGGTTTTGGATAATATAAATAAAACAGCTACAGTAACTGGTTTTGAAAAATGAAAACTGGATGATGCAACGAATTTATATTTGGAAAAAGAAAAACTATTTCTTGATGAAAAAGATTGACAGGTTGTTCTTGTTTCGTGAGAAGGATTAAATGAACTTAAAAAATGATATCCTAATTATTTTTGAGATACAACAGAATTTGTGAGAATTTTACGTAATATTATTAAATAAAAAAATCACCCTTAATTGTAGGTGATATGTTAGTTCACAACTAATTTTCAATCGGAAGATGGGGGATTCGAACCCCCGGTACCTTGCAGTACACACCGTTTCCAACGGTGCGCGTTAGACCGCTCTGCCAACCTTCCTTGTGATCGTGGCTACTGTGTAGGGAAAAGATATGGATTTTCAAGGAGTTTTGTATATATAGGAATAGATAAAGAGCGTTTTATTTTTTTATCTACAATGAAAAAACCGCTTATTGTATATTATTCATTGGAAGGTTTTACTAGATACGTTGCAAAAAATATTGCGAAAAAGATAGGCGCAGACCTATTAGAAATTCATCCTAAAAAAGAAATTAAAGCGTGATTTATGAAATATCTTCGAGGAGGAAAACAAGTTATGATGAAAGAAACTCCGGAACTTGAACCCTATCAGATTGATCTTACAAATCATGATATTATCTATATAGGAACTCCCGTTTGGGCATTTACTTTTACGCCAGCCATTAGATCTTTTCTCAAACATACGCATTTGAAAAGCAAAAAAATTGTTCTTTTTTGTACCCATGAGGGATGACCCAAAAAGACTTTAGATAATCTAGAAGAAATATTACTAGGAAATACTATTCTTTTCAAAAAAGATTTTAATAGAAGACTTTTGGAAAAAAATGAGAAGAAATTAGATGAGGAAATAAATACAATTTTACCATAAATTATATTCTGATTTATTTTGTTCTATATACTTATGCTTCAAGAATTTATTTTATTTATCGAACAGTATAATATCTTTGGAGTTGCTGTTGGATTATTAATTGCCACTAAGGTTGGAGAACTGGTGAAGGGGATGATTGATGATTTGGTAACACCATTACTTTTAAATCCTTTGCTTACCAAATTGAAGGTAAAAAAATTAGAAGATTTATCGTTTAGGGGGATATTGTATGGAAAGGTTTTGGCCACGCTAATAGATTTTTTGATTACTGCGTTTTTGATTTTCTTGTTGGTGAAATATGCAAATATTGCGGTTATAAAAAAATAAAAAAAGTTGCCACGAGGACAACTTTTATTGATTATTATTTTTTCCACTGATCTTTTGGGACAAAGTGCATCATATCTAGTGCGGTGTAGGTTTTTTTGCCTATGCTCGTAATGATAACATCGTTGCCAAAGAGGTCTGTGATAGTGTCTCAAACATTTTGAAATAGATTTTCTTCTATCATCATTTGGGCTTCGTCATATCCGATAGATAGTGGTATATACTTTGTCCCATCTTTTTCATATGTTGTCGGTTGGGTAGTAATCTCTTTTTTGAATTTCAAAGGAATGCTTTTTTCGTCGTAGAGGTAGAATATTTTAATATCATTTTCTGGATTTTTTGTGAGAAAGAGGGAATCTTGGATGGATAATCCGTTGAATCCTGGTGTGTTTACGATGTGAACTTCGTCCAAGAAGGTGTTTGTGGGAGTGAGAATTCCCACAATTTTTACCGTAGGGAGGCCAAAAAATCCAGAGAGATTCTCTCACACTCCTTTGATCAATCCTTCGTCTTTCATCATTTGAGCTTCTTTGAATCCTATGATCATCTGGGGTGTCTGGGATCAGTCGAAAGCTCAGGATCATTCGAGAATAGAAAGTCAATTTATGATCGTATTATTTCCTATTAATATCTTAGGAATACCGTCGGGAGTAAATCAGATTTTGTTTGGTGTGTTGATTATATATTCTGTGATTTCAGCTTTTTGTCCTGAAGATATTTTTGAGTAAACTAGTTGTTGTCCATTTCCTATTTGAGCAAAATTTCGGAAAAGTCAGAGGAATGCAATAGTCATAATTAGCGGAGCAAAAAGTGATAGTCGGTTTCTTCTTGTTGGATGAAAGAATTTCAATAAGAGGGAATTTAGTACCACGGAAACCGAACTTAAGGCCATTGCTAATCCTGCGAATTCTGGTTTGAGGGTTAGTCCAAATACAGCGAATGCTCATCCTGCAATAGGGATTCCTAAACTATTATATAACAATGAAAAGAACATATTTTGTTTGATTTTGCTTACCGTTTCTTTGCTAAGTTTGATGGCAGTGATAACATCGTTGAGATTGTTTTTCATAATAATGACGTTTCCTGATTCCATAGCAATATCTGTTCCTGAGCCCATTGCGATTCCGACATCGGCTTGGGTGAGAGCAGGAGCGTCATTGATTCCATCACCAACCATAGCAACGATATAGCCTTGTTTTTGGAGTTCTTTGATTTTGGAGGCTTTGTGTTCCGGAAGTACTTGAGCAAAAATATTTTTGATACCAACTTGTCTAGCAATTGCTTGTGCGGTTGTTTCATTGTCTCAGGTAATCATATAGAGATTAATTTCCATTTCTTGTAATCTTTTGATAGCTTGTGCAGAGCTTGTTTTGCAGATATCAGCGACTGCTATGATTCCTATCATTTTCTCATCCGTTGCAAGAAGCATAACGGTTTTTCCTTCGCTTTCTAATTGATTAATTTTTTCTGGATTAATGATGGGAATGTTTTTTTCTGTGAGCAATGTTTTGGTTCCAAAGAAATAGTTTTGTCCGTTGATTTCTCCGCCTACTCCTTTTCCAGGAATTGCTTGAAAATTCAGAACTTTGTGATTTCAAATGTTTTTTTCTTTTCCGTGTCTGACAATAGCTTCTGCTAATGGATGTTCTGAATTGGACTCTAGATTAATTGCTATTTCAAGAATTTTTGTTACTTCGTGTCCATTGGTTGCAATAATATCTGTAACCTCTGGTTTTCCTTCGGTTATAGTTCCTGTTTTGTCGAAGACAATCGTGTTTACTTTGCAGAGATTTTCTAGAGGTTCTCCTCCTTTAATTAAAACTCCTTTTTCAGCTCCTTTCCCTGTTCCCACCATAATAGCTGTTGGGGTAGCAAGACCTAATGCACATGGACAAGCGATAACGATTACTGCTGCAAAATATAATAAAGAAGTTTCAAAACTTGCTCATAAAGCAAAGTATCGAATTCAAAAGGTAATGATAGCAATACCTATTACAACAGGGACAAAGATTCCTGATATTTTATCTGCAAATCATTGGATAGGCGCTTTGGATCATTGTGCTTCTTGGATCAGTTTGATGATTTGAGCAAGCATCGTTTCGTTTCCTATTTTGGTAGTTTCCATTTCAAAGCTTCCTAACTTATTGATAGTTCCTCCAAAAACTTTTGATCCACGTTCTTTTTCTACGGGGATACTTTCTCCGGTAAGCATAGATTCGTCAATACTTGAATGTCCTGAGATAAGGATTCCATCTGTTGGTATCTTTTCTCCTGGTTTCACCAGAATGATGTCTCATTTTTTGACCTGATCAATTGCTACATCTATGAAAGTATCCCCTCTTTTTACTTTGGCGGTTTTGGGAGCAAGGCCGATGAGTTTTGCGATAGCCTGAGAGGTAGATCCTTTGGCTTTTGCTTCCAAATATTTTCCTAGAAGAACAAACATAATAAGCAATCCAGCGACTTCGAAATAAATATTGGGAACCATCATTCCATTGAGTCAGAGTATTGATTGTGTTTGATAAAAAAATGTTCCTAGTTGATATACGCTGTAAAGATAAGCAACACCTGTTCCTATAGCTATTAGGCTATACATGTTGAATGTTTTCATTTTGAGTGCTGATCGTGCTCCTTTGAAAAAATCAGCGCCTATGAAAAATAAGATTGGTGTTGTACATATCAGCGAAATAATTGCAGCCCATGGCATAATTATTGCTTTTTCAGGAAGTATTGTTGGGAGAAGATCATAGAGCATAAAAGTAATCATAGGTATGCTTAAGAAAAATGATGCCCAGAATTTTCTTTTTCGATAATTTGTTTCTCTTGTTCTTTTCTCAGTTTCATTTGTTTGATCGCCTCCAATCGTTCCTTTGTATCCTGCTTTGTTGATCAGGTCTATAATTGTTTTTTCGATGCCTTCATTGGCTTTGATAATTGCTTGTGCAGAAGAAAAATTTACATTGGCTTCTTGTACTCACTCTGTTTTTTTGAGCGTGTTTTCTATAAAAAGAGCACAAGAGGAACAGTGCATTCCTTCGATATCTATGGTTATTATTTTGGGTTTGGTCATGATAATAGGATAAGAATAAATAAAAATCTGAATTCTGACTCCAATTGACAAAGTCGTAATGACAAAATGGAATTATTGGACAAGAATTTGTCCTTGATACATTCCCATGGTTCCACAGACGATAGCGTATTGTCCTTTTTGGATATTAGTAAATCTATAGACAATAGGCAGGTCTTTTTTGATTGGACGAATTGTTCTATCAAGTTTTGGGATAAGCATATTTACCATGCAACCTCTTCCATTGCTATTTGGCGTGATAATAAGTTCATAATTTTTTCCTGCTTGGAGAAGGATTTTTTCTGGAATTGTTTGATATCCATCGTGTTCTATGTGTATGGTTTCGTACGCTATGTTGGAACTAAATTCTTCTTGAACTGGTTTTTGTGGTGCTGTTCAAAGTAATGTTCGCCCATTATTGATCATAAAAATCCCAAAGAAAATAATTATTGCTCAAATAATTGTATGTAAGAGCGTGAATTTCTTTTCTTTGATATAAGAACTTCCTAATCCAAGTGCAAACAAGACGGGCATTGTTCCTAGAGCAAATATCGCCATTATTAGTCATCCTTGGAGAGGGTTTCCGCTAGTGATTGCTACTAATTGCATAGAAAGGGTAAATCCACAAGGAAGAAAAAAAGTCAGTGCTCCTACTATTGGCGCAAAGAGAGGATTTTTTGTTGTAAGTATTTTCTCTGTTCGTTTTTTTGGCAGATGAACACCAAAAGAGCTTATACTTGGTACGATTTTTAGAATATACAATCCCATTCGTACAACGATAATTCCCACGATTATTGTGACCATGCTTGTCATATTTAGTGAGAGAGAAAAGGTCTGCCCTAGCAATCCAAGTATCGCCCCACCAACAAAAAATCCGCCTATTCTTCCTGCGTGGAATGATAAGTGGGTTTTGAGAAGTCACTTTGTTCATTTCGTATTGTCAGCATAAGCTCAAAACCCAAGGACAATACTTCCAACTATGGCTAAACACGTGGAAACTGAAGCAATAAGTCCTGTGAGAAGTGCTATTCCATAGGATATTTTTCCATCTCAAGAGGGAATATGTTGAGCAATATTTAGTTTATTCCCTAGTAGTACGAGTAAAAGAATTACTATACTTGCTATAATAAGTGTTCATATCTTTTTATTTTGTTCTGTTGGTTGTGTTGGCTCTGTAGTCGATGTATATCAGGCTTTTTTAATTTCTTCATTAATTTTTTTTAAAAGATTTTCATTGACTATTTCTAGATCAAGTTTTCCGTTTTTTGCAGAAATATTTTCTACTTGTACTCCTTTGATATTTTCTACGCGATCTTTGATAATCATTTCGCAAGACGCGCAATGCATTCCTTTGATGTATATTGTTTTTTTCATTTGTAAAAAAAATATATAAAATTCTGGCTTTCTTCAAAGCTTTAAGAAAATTATATATTTTATATTGTATTAACAACAATTCAGACTAAATCAGAGAAATTGTTATATTTATTGTCTGTCTTCCATCAGGGTGGGTTATTAATTATTGTTATTTTTTCTGGATTTGTTTTCTCGATATTTTTGATATCATCAATGGATATTACTATAGCAACATAAGCTTTATAGTTGTTTTGAATATCTATTCTGTTGGTAAAATATTCGTTGGAATATACTAATTCACAACAATCTATGTTGTCTTTTTGTTGGTCGGTTGGTTGTGTTGAGTGACAATGTGTTGTAGTGTGTTCTGATTCATTATTGAAAAAACCCATGAAACTTGCGTGTACAAGTGCATTTGCCGAGAAAAGGTAGATTATTCCACTGAGGATTCAGATGAGTCTTTTCATGGGAATGTTGAAAATAAATTATTTATTCTGAGCTGTCTTCACAATAGTTAGGATTTCTTGGATCATTTCGTTTTGTCTTTTTTTGTCGTTGGATTTGATAGAATCCACAAAACAACATCCTAGATGGTCTTCCAAAAGTTGGAGATTAACTGACTTGAGAAGCCCTACTACAGCCAGATTTTGTTGAATTACTTTGATACAATAGTGATTGCTTTCAATCATAGAAATAATTTTTTCTAGTGAACTTTTGGCTTTCTTGAGCGAGATAAGTATTTTTTCTTGATTCTTTTTCATATGATTGGTGAGTACATAAAATCCTATACCTATGGTATAGGTAGTATAGTCAGAAATTTTTTAAATGCAAGTACTTTTTTTAGAAAAGTATAAAAATTTCTCTTATGGTTCATATAAATATATAACTATTTGACTTTTATCGTCTAATCTATATCGATTGTGTCTAGTAGAAAACAAAAATGAATAAAAACTAAAACATAAATATATGGGAAAATCAGAAGATGACGAAGAAATTCTTCGTTTAAAATCGGAAGTTAGTGAATTGAGGGAGAAAAATGTGATTTTAAAAGAAAAAATTTCTTATTCAAAAAAGATGGAAGAATTTTCTTATAAAATTACAAAGAGTGTTAATAGGGTCTCTAGTCTTACTGAATTTTGTAAGATTATACATCAAGAGCTAATGAAAATTGTTGCATGTGAAAATTTTTATATAGCATTATATGATTATCATAGGCAAGAATTTTATTTTCCTTATCATGTAGATAAATATGATAAAGTTGATGATGGCGCTTATTTATCACTGGAAGGTTCATTAACTGATTATGTTAGAAGAAAAGGAGAATCTTGTTTGATAGATAAGCAAATCTTTAAAGATCTCGTTGAATTAGGTGAGGTTAAACAAGTAGGTCACCCTCTAGCTATATGGATGGCTGCGCCATTGTTTACCTCAGAAAAGAAGTCTATTGGGATAGTTGCTATTCAAAATTATGAAAATGAATCAACTTATTCACAACTTGATTTACTTATCTTGAAACATGTATCAATCATGATTGGCTTGGAAATCGAACTTCTTCAGGCAAAACAAGATGCTGAAAAAGCGAATAATTTGAAGTCCGAATTTCTAGCTAATTTGTCTCATGAAATCAGAACACCCATGAATGCTATTATGGGATTCGCAGGATTATTATATCACAATGAAGATCCTAAGGTTCGGCATCACTGTGAAATAATTGGATCAAATGGTCAGAAATTGTTAAATTTGATTGATGAGATCCTTGATATTGCTAGAATTGAATCTGGTAATGTTGAATTGAATATTAAAGAAGTTGATTTACATATACTTTTTCAAAGTATATTTGTAAATTTTAGGGAAACTTTTCCATCGGAAAAATTAGAAGCAATTGATTTTGTTTTGCATGATAATAATCCTGATGTGAAAGCTCTTTTGGATCCCAAACGAATTCAACAAATTATTGATAATTTACTTACTAATGCCATAAAATATACAAAACAGGGGAAAATAACCTTTGGCTATAGTGTTTCAAATAATTTTTTAGAATTTGAAGTTAGGGATACAGGAGATGGTATTAGTCAAGAATACAAGGAAATGGTTTTTGAGAAATTTTATCGTATTATGGATGATAGGCTATTAGAGCATGGACAAGGATTAGGTCTTTCTATTTGCAAAAGCCTTGTAGGTCAAATGGGAGGAGAGATCTGGATAGAAGACAATATTCCTTCTGGAAGCGTATTTCGTTTCAAAGTACCTTATCGTCCTATTAAAATTCCAAAACTATTGTCTGTAAATAATCATTATGAACAGAAGAGTTTAGATTTTGATTTTATAGGCAAAACAATTCTTATTGTTGATGATGAAGAAATTAATCTATTGTTGTTAAAAACTATGTTAGAATCCACTAAAGCAAAACTATTGTTTGTTAAGAATACTAAAGATGTAATAAGTCTTGTATTGTCTGACCAAAAAATAGATTTGATTCTTATGGATTGTAAAATGCAAGGAGATTCTGAGGCTGGAATAAAAGCCACAAAAGAAATTCTTCAACATAAGCCGGATTCACTAATTATTTTGCAAACGGCTTTTGTGAATGGAACTGAACAAGCAGCTTTAAAGGCAGGTTGTGTTGGTTATATTGCCAAACCAATAAAACAGCACAAATTGCTAGAACAAATTAAAGGTTTTTTATAATAAAGAGGGGAATATTCCCCTCTTTTTCTTTTTCATAAAATAATTTCTAACAGCTATTTGCAAGGAATATTCCCTACAGGATGTTTTCTGGAAGAATACTCCTTTATGGTCATTTTGTCTCTTAAAAGAAATCTTTTTTTGATTTCTATTTTGACTACTTTGTACTTTATCTTTTTTATTCTCTTTGAAAATGGTTTTTGTTGCGCATACGCTATACTTTTGTAATGTGGTCCAAATATAGTTTTTGAACAACTTGTGGTATGTGTGAGAATAAAAAAAATGGTTAGAATGAAATATATTTTTCTTTTCATTTTTTGTTTTTTTGGTTGTTTTTATTATAAGGATTTACTTTGGAAAAGAAATCTATTATTTTTCTATTTTCTCTTTCCAATCTTGAAGCGTTAATCTCTTCATTTCTCCATGTAAAACCTCTCAGGAAATAAGTTTTCGTAAAAGATAAGGTACTGCGCATTGTTCGCATTTTGTTTTTCATCAAAAAGTACATCCTCATTCTTTTTCTCGGAGTTGTAAGCAGAAATTAAGTTCGTGGAGATAAGTGATTTTTTCTTGGTCTTTATTTTTAGTATTCATAGCGAAATATAAAGCTAAAATTGATTTTTTATTTTATTCTCTTTTATAAAAAACAAATATATACTCATTAAAAGAATAAATAATAATATTCACATTATAAAAAATCATAACTTATAAGAAACGCTCATAACAAGACCAACAATTGTCATTAATATTATCTGAATTATACCGGCTATTTGCCCTCTTATAGAAAGAATTGTTGATTTATATTTTTGACCTGGTATTAGATTGATTATATGATCAGTATAGATGTCAGCTCTTCCTCGAAAATATCAAACCACTAATGAAAATATTATTCATACAATATAAGGATCGTTTATAAATGATGCACTAATATAGTACAGAGAAAATAAAAATGTTTCTATCAACATCATTTTTTTGAATGGTATGAAGTTTTCTATTCTGTGTGCATATTTTCCTACAACAAACCAAACCAATCTTGATAATCACATAACAAATCAGATATATATTATTGGATAGCCTAAACTTTCTAGGTATGGGCTTCTAAAAGATCAATCTACTATTAAAAAAGCTCATACTATAGCTGAAAATGTTAATACAGGAATTAATCATGATCATTTAGATTCTTGTAATGTTTTCTTTATATTTCAAAGACTTATTGGTTCGTGATGTTCGGCTTTTCATCTTGCTGGAAACAAAGAAAAAGCTATTATTAATCAGATTATATCTATGCCTAGTCCTATTTTAAAGGGCAGGACTAAATCTATTTTAGTAAAAAATGGTAATGCAACAATAAAAAATATACTCAAAAATGACACTCGTCATTTCATAGAAGAAGATATTTTTTTAAATAAAGATTCTTTTTTCATATCCGTTAGTGTATCGTGGAGAAATGCAGATGTGTTTCAAGTAGCAAAGGCGTCCATTCATAATGACATTAAAATAGATCCTACAAGAAAATACCAAAAATTATCTCAAACAATAAACATTAAGCTTGATAAAACCAAAAATATTTTACTTAATATAATTATTGTTTTATTTCATAATTTATCTCATAATATTCCCGCTGGAATTTGAAAAATGAGAGATATTGCATATCAAACTGCTGTATAGAAACCAATCTCTTGTGCTTTTGTGTTTGGTAAAGACAGATAATATATACTCAAAATAGGTATAAAATTTCTTCTACCTGTAAAAAGTATAAAAAAATGTTTCCAAATATTTCCCTCTAATCATCAAATCTTTTTAAAAAACATTATCAGTTTTTTTTGGATAAAGCTACATTATGATGTTGATGATTTTTCCTGGGATGTAGATAATTTTCTTTGGAGTTGTGGGGAGGTGGGCGGAGAGTTTTGTGTCTGCTGCGATAGCATCGAGGACATCTTTCTCCCCTGCATTTTTACTCATTTCCAGAGTACCTCTCATTTTTCCATTGAATTGAACGGGTAAGGTAACCATATCTGCGACTAAATAGTTTTCGTTGTAACTAGGCCAAACAGATGTTGTGAAAATAGAATAATTGTTTCCTAAAGTTTCCCATAATTCTTCGGCAAGATGCGGAGCGAATGGAGCTATAAGAATAATAAGATTTTGAAATGTTTCTTTGGTGAGTGATGGTTGATCGGTAAGATGGTTTACCAAAATCATCAACTGAGCGATAGCTGTGTTGAATTTAAATCCATCGATATCTTCGGTAAGCTTTTTGATTGTTTGGTGGAGGAGACTTAATGTCTTTTTGTCCTCGTCACCTTCTTTGATTTTGTCTTGTAGAGCAATAATTTTATCTAAGAACTTTTTGATTCCTTTCATCCCATTGGTATTTCGAGAAATAGCTTGATCAAAAGGTCCCATAAACATTTCATAGGTTCTCAATGTATCAGCTCAAAATTCTTCGATAATGCTGTCAGGAAGTACGACATTTCATCGTCTTTTGGACATCTTACGACCGTCTTCTGCCATAATCAATCCTACTTTATGATATTTTTCGAATGGTTCTTCTTTGGTAACAATACCGATATCAAACAAGAATTTTTGTCGAAATCTTGCGTAAATCATATGTCTGGTCACGTGTTCTGCACCTCCAACATAGACATCAACATTGCCTCGATAGTTTTCGTTTTCTGGGCTGACGAGTGCTTTATCGTTTTTATTGTCCATATATCTGAGTCGGTATCGACTAGAACCTGCTCGTCCTGGCATCGTGTTGGATTCTCTTTTTGCTGGTTTTCCACAGTGTGGACAGGTAGTGTTTATCCATTCATCGATGGCAGCAAGCGGTCATTCTTCTGTTCCTGTTGGAGCGTAATTCTCGACGTCTGGAAGAGTAAGAGGAAGGTCTGATTCGTCCATAGGAACGATTCCACAGTCATCACAGAAGATAACTGGAAAAGGTTCTCCTCGATATCTTTGGCGGGAGAATACTCGGTCTTGGATTTTGAAGTTGGATTTCTTTCCGCCAATATTATTTTCTGATAATCGTTTTTGCATCGCTGCGATAGCCTCGTCAGAAGTGAGTCATGAGAAATTTCAGGAATTTACGAGGATTCCTTTTTCTGTGTAAGCAGCATTACCTGTCATATATTTTTGGAGCATTTCTATTTTGAAAAAATCACTTTCTTTTTTCCCATTGAATTCATCTTTTTTATCTGGTTGGTTTTTTGTGCTTTCAAATAGTTCTTCGATTGAAACTTTGATTATTGGTGTGTCTTCTTCATGTTCTGTTAATTTTTTTTCTTGTCTTTTATCTGATTTGAGTTTGAAGAATAAAAATTTAGCATTGTTTTCTCTTCGTGTGTTTTTGGATCATCATGTATGATAAAAAGATTGGCAACAACAAACTTCATTTACGAATTCCAAATCTGTATAGCCAGTTTCTTCAATGATTTCGCGAAGCGTTCCTTCTATAATACTTTCTCACTTTTCTATAGTTCATCATGGTAGTCGTAATAAAGATCTATTTCCTTCTACAATGGAATTTCATACTAAAAATTTGTTTTCTTTTTCATCGTAAATCATCCCATATCCTGATAATTTTGCTTCTGCTCATTCGTGTTTTTTTGCAAAAGATGGTCATATAACATGAACGATCGGAATATTATATTTCTTAGCAAACTCAAAATCTCTTTCATCATGTGCAGGGACTGCCATTACTACTCCTGTTCCATAATTTGCGAGGACATAGTCTCCAACGTAGACAGGGATTTCTTCTCCATTGAAAGGGTTGATAGCATATGCGCCCGTGAATTCTCCTGTTTTTTCTTTTTGAAGTTCTGTTCTTTCGAGTTGAGATTTGTACTTAGCTTGTTCTTTGTAGGCAGCTATATTTGCTTTGTATTCATTGGTTGTAATCTGATCTACTAATGGATGTTCTGGTGCCATTACGACAAAAGACATACCAAAAACGGTATCAACACGGGTCGTGTAGACTTCGAATGCAAGGTCTTTTGAATCTTTGATATTCATCTTAAATTGAGTTCCTTCGGATTTTCCAATTCGGTTTCTTTCTAGATCTTTCATAGATTCGTCCCAATTCAAATTGTCCAATCCTGTAATCAATCTATCTGCATATTTGGTAATTCTGAGTACTCGTTGTCTCATAGGTTTTTGTTCTACTTCTGATCCACAGCGTTCACATTTTCCATCGTCAAGATCTTCGTTGGCAAGCCCTGTCATACATTTTGGACATCGATTGATAGGTTTGTAATCAACATACGCAAGACGTTGATTGTCGATGATATCTTTGATTTCTGATTCAGATTTGTTTTGTTGTTTGAGTTGTTTTTCTAATTCAGTAATAGGTTTGGCCTTGGCTTCTTTTTCATCGTAGTAATGCGTGTACATTTTCAAAAAGATTCGTTGTGTTCGTTTGTAATAATCAGGGTCGGCAGTACTGAAAGATCTATCTCGATCATAGGTCAATCCTAGATCTTTGAGCTGGTTGATAAATGTATTTATATTTTTTTCTGCAACCACTTGTGGTTTCATTTTGTTGTCTATAGCATATTGTTCTGTTCCAAGACCGAAAGTGTCAAAACCCATTGGATGAAGAACAGAAAAACCTTCTAGCATTTTTTTGCGTGCCAAAACATCTCCAGCGATATATCCTTTTGGATGTCCTACGTGTAATCCAGCTCCAGAAGGGTATGGAAACATTTCTAGTACATAAAATTTTTTCTTATTTTTGTCTTCTTTGACTTGGTAAAGATTGCTTTCTTTCCATTTTTTCTGTCGTTTTTCTCCAATTTCCTTAAGCGTTGCCATACTATATACTAAAGATATAAATGTCTTGGTAAGGATTTTTTTAGCTATTTAGAACAAGAAAACAAGAAAATATCTGGTATTTTGTTTTTTCTTTCGTATACTGACTTGTTTTATTTAGTAATTTTATACTTATGAAAAAATTCTGAACAAAGTGAATCCCTTTAGGGAGAATAGTATTGTCTGCGTTTGGTTTGTTGTTTTTGGTTGGATGTACCCAACAAGCTCCTGTTGAAACTCAGGAAGTTCCTCAAGGGAAAATTTCTGCAGAACAGGATGTCTTGTCTTTGGTGGCTAGTCATGCTGATGCAACGAGTTGTTGGACCGTTATTAGTGGAAACGTATATGATTTAACTTCATGGATTGGTAAACATCCTGGTGGAGATAAAGCTATTTTGGCTTCTTGTGGAATAGATGCGACAGAAATGTTTGATGAAAAACATGGTATGGATCCTAAAAAACGGGAAGGATTAAAAAGTTTTGAAGTGATGGTGAAATAAATACTTGACATTTTATTTTAAATAATTATAATTTTTCCGAAAACAAAAAAACTAGAAAAGATGGAAACAAAATCTTGTGCTCTTGTTTTGGTATTCTCTGTTGATGATATGCCAAAATCTCAGGAAAAAATTTATAAAAAAGCATTTTTTTCTACTTTCAAAGATGATAAATTACGTCAAATTTTCGATAAATTAACATCAGATTATCCTGAGTGTTCATTTATCATTTATCCTTACGATATACAAGAAAGAAATGCTGTGGTTAATAAGGTCCTTCTAAAAAAAAGAATTCCATCAGCTTTTATTTATGAAAATATTGATGGGAAAGATGTTGCTTCCTTGATAAAAGGAGATGCATCATTCTTGAAGTATTTTGAGTAATTTGTAAGAGATCCTGCCATTTTGGTAGGGTCTTTTTATTTTTAAAATACTAAACGATATTGCATTTAAAAATCCAAACAGTATAGTCCAAATCAGATTTATTTTTTTCTTATATTCCATGAAAAAATTCTTATTTCTCTTTTGTCTTTGTTTTTTTCTTATAGGATGTTGAAGACAAAATAATTTATTATCTCAGCCTTCTGTTTATCTTTCTGGATCAGAATCATGATTAATATATTCAGATGTAACAAATACTGAAATTTCTACGTATATTTCTTCTTGAGATGTTATATGACCTTCTGATTCTCTAGTTATTACTTGACCCCTTGATATCAAAACTCAGGATATGTTTAGTACTTGAAATTATTTTAAAACATATCATTCGTTGGATCTTTGATTTGAGTTTTCTGTTTCTGTTTATTCTTCAGTCTATCCTAATTGGTATTATCTTTTGGTTAGATCTGGAAGTGCGGTATTTTTTTGACAATCAGATTATGATGAATTGTATTCTAATATTGAACGTTTTGAAAAATTATCAACAGAGACAGTTGAACAAGCTATTAAAAGACTTTTTTTGGCTGAATATGATAAGAAATGTTTTCTTCAATCTAACGAATGATTTTTGAATAATACAAGATATCGTTCTTTTGTTATCGATTATCCATTAGATGAAAAAGCTGAATGTATTGAGGGTATGTGTTATCCATCTCAATTCTGTTCAAAATATGCAGGAGATGATAGAATTGGCTTTTTCCTTGGCCAAGATTCTAGTGATCATTTCTATTTCGTAGACGCTGGACAAGATCCTCTTATGGGTCTTGATGGGAACCCTTGGTATTCTAGTATAAAACTTTTTTAATTTATTGTTTTTAATATATGTCAAAATTAGATTTTAAAGTTCTGAAGCAAAAAGGAAAAGCGAGGGTTGGACAAATAACGCTAAATGGAGTGACTTTGTCTACGCCAGTTTTTATGCCTGTTGGAACCAAAGCTACTATCAAAGGAATTCCTCTAGATCTTCTGAAAGATCCTAATTATCTGGGTCATGAAAATACGATTAAATTAATTTTGGCAAATACTTTTCATTTGTATCTTCGTCCAGGTGATGAATTGATTAAAAAAGCTGGATGACTTCATACCTTTGAACATCGAGATGGACTTATTTTGACGGATAGTGGAGGATTTCAGGTGTTTAGTTTGGGACTATCCAAAAGAAATGATCGTGAACAAAATAGTCATGTTGTTGGTATGAAGCTTAGAGAAGAAGGTGTAAAATTTGCATCTCCTATAGATGGATCTAAGCATATGTTTACGCCAGAAAATGTCGTAGATATTCAATGTAATTTTGGAAGTGATATTATGATGGTATTGGATGTCTGTTCTCCTTCGTGAGCTGATAAAACTACTATCAAAAAACATATGGATATGACTCATCGTTGGGCAAAAAGAGCATTTGATCATTTTAAACCAAAATATGATGAGGCTCGTGGTGTCTTGTTTCCTATCGTTCAAGGAGGTGTTTTTCATGACTTAAGACAGGAATCTATAGATTTTCTTAGCCAATATGCTTGGGACGGAATTGCTGTTGGAGGAGTGAGTGTTGGAGAAACGAAAGAACTTATTCGTGATGTGGTTGAATATGTTGGTGATAAGTTACCTTCTGACAAACCAAGGTATTTGATGGGAGTTGGAACTCCAGAAGATATTTTGCATGCCATAGAAAACGGATTTGATATGTTTGATTGTGTGCAACCAACGAGAATAGGAAGACATGGGATTGGATTTTCTGATAATGGAAATATAAAAATAACTAATGCTCAATATAGAGAAGATTTCGCGCCTCTGACTGATACCTGTCAGTGTTATACGTGTAAAAACTTTAGTAGAGCGTATATTCATCATTTGATGAGAGAAGGTGAAATGTTGGGTGGAATTTTATTAGGCCTTCATAATATTTCATACTTACATACGATGTTGGAAAAGTGGAAAAAAGAATTTTATACTAAACCAGTTTAGAATTCTGTAATTACTTTAATTAGATTTAGTATACTCTCTCACATCCCAAAGCATATAGATACAGATTCTTTGGGTGGTCGAGTATAAAAAAAAGAGGAGCGATTTAGCTCCTCTTTTTGTTCTATATTAATTTTTTAGTCATCTTCATTTTCGTCTTCATCTTCATCGTCGTCATCTGTTGGAGTAGTTACTGTAGAACCAGTTCCTGTTGGATCTTCAACTGTAGATCCTGATAACAATCCTAATTTATCTTGAATAAGAAGTTTAATATCTCAAATCATTACTTTTGATTCTTCAGTTTTAGCTTTTGCAAAGAGATGATCAATTTGAGTTAAAAGACTTTTAAGAAATCCATCATTGATTTTTGCGATGATACCTCTTAATCTTTCTGCTCTAGCACCTACTTTAACAGCTTTCTTTTGCATAATTTGTTCTTTCTTTTGGAGTTGTTGTGCTCTTTTTTCTTGTCGTTTAGCTTTGTGTCCTGTTACTGTACTTCCTGTAGTTGTGTCTCCTGTTGTAGTGATAACAGTTCCTGATGAACCCTCACCAGTGGTTGTTGTAGTTTCTTCTTGAGCAAATGTTAATGTAGTGAAACTTGCTCCAAGTAAGACAGCTAATACTAGTAATTTTTTCATAATGAAAGAGATTAATAAATAAAAAGTTTCTTTCTGTAATAGTAGACGCAAAGAATTTTGAAAAATTTTGTAATTTACTTTCTTTTAATAATTTGTTTATATCATTCACGTATAATAAGAAAGAGTATTCATCAACTTAATGGAAATAACCAATCTTGTATATCCATTATTCAGAATCAAAAATAATTGTGTAAAGGAGAATAAATCAAAATAAGAATAGCTCAAATTCCTAATAAAAAAGATACTAGTAATTTTTTGTTTGTCCAAAAATATTTTGTAAATATATGTTGAACTTCTCAAGCTCTGCGAGATATAATATTTGCATATTGGCAGAAAACAATAGTCGTATACGTTATAGATGTTCCTATCATATAGGTATTGTCTGTATTTATCAATGTTTGTGGTGAAGCGGAATTTAGATGAAGATATATATAATATGTTAGATACGCTAATCATCACATTAATGCTCAGGACCATAGGATATCAATAATATTTTTTTTGTTCATAATATGATTGGCGGGGTTTCTTGGCGGACCTTTCATAATGTTTTTTTGCCCAGGATCTCGGGTAAGAGCAGTCAAAGGACCCATTTCTCAAATAAGATCAATTGCAAGAATTTGTACTGCGCTTATTGCTATAGGAATACCTGTAAATGTTTTCATTACTAGACTAATAAGGATGGCAAAAAGTTCTCCGCCATTTGAAGTAATACAAGACAATATTGTTTTTCTGAGATTTTGATAAATAATTCTTCATTCTTGGATAGCATAGACCAAGGTACTAAAACTATCATCAAGGAGAATTATTTTTGAAGCTTCTTTGGCTACATCAGTTCCAATTCTTCACATAGCGACACCAATATCAGCGCGTTTTAGTGCAGGAGCATCGTTTATTCAATCTCAAGTTACTGCTATTATATTGTGTTCTTTTTGGAGAAGTTTTACTATTCTGAGTTTGTCTTCGGGGGCTACTCTAGAAAAAATAATTGAACGATTCTGTCTTATTATGAGAGAAAGCTTTTTGTCTGATAAATGTTGTAATTCTTCGTTTGGAATAAGTTTCATTTTTCCATCGTCTAATCCTATATTTTCAGCAATAGCTTCGGCGGTCGGGCCGTAGTCACCGGTAATCATAATAATTTTGATTCTCGCGTCGCGAGCTGCTCCGACCGCCGCTGGGACTTCTGGTCTGGCAGGGTCTATGATAGCTACGAATCCGAGGAAACAGAGATCAGATTCTGCCAGCTCCATTGTCGTGTCTTTGTTGTATGTATCTATTTCTTTATAAGCAAATGCAATATTTCTCATGGCTTGTTTTGATGTTTCATCTATTGCTTTGATTATACGTTCTTTTTGTTTTTTTGTCAGATTCTTTTGTTCTTTCCCATTATGATATGTTGTGCAGTGTTCGAGTAATTCGTTTGGAGCTCATTTGACGTATACTAATGTTTTCCCATCAACATCACGAACAGAGGACATCATTTTCCTTACCGAATCAAATCAGAATTGATGATATTGTTTGTGTTGTGTATAGAGATATTCTGTATCAATATTATATTTCTTAGCTAAAGTAATTAGTGCTCCTTCGGTTGGATCGCCTAAACAATACCAATCTAAATGTTCTTCGTCGGGTGGATTAACTTTTGCATTGGATGCAAAAATCCCTGCGTGCAATAGTTGTGTTACGTGCTGAGTGCTAAGTGTTTGGTTTATTCTGATTTCTCCTTTTGGTTCGTAACCAGAACCAGAGATTTCAATTCGTTGATTATTGATAAAAATTCTTTTGACCGTCATTTCATTTTTGGTCAAGGTTCCTGTTTTGTCGGTACAAATAATATTAACAGCACCAAGACTTTCTACACATGCAAGTTGTTTTACTAAAGCATTGTTTTTTGCTAGTCTGCCTGCTGCTAGAGATAAAGCTATATTTACTTGTGCAGGAAGTCATTGAGGAACCATAGCTGCAGCAATTCCTACTCCAAAAATAAAAGCTTCCTGCAAGGAAAAATTGGCTAATAAAGCTATGATTATAAGTATTCCACACAAAACAATTGTTCAAATAGTAAGTCTTTTTGCTATGTTCTTCATTTCTTTTTCAAGAGGAGAACTTTCCTGGATTTGCTCTTGTGAAAGATTTGCTATTTTACCTAATTGTGTATCCATACCTGTTGCTATAACGATTCCTCGTGCAAATCCTGTTGCAACTGTTGTTCCCATAAATATACAATTATTTCTTTCTCAAAGAACAACATCTCCTTTTATTGCGTGAGTAAATTTACTTACAGGACTTGATTCACCTGTCAGTGCAAAATCATTGGTTTGTAAATTATTATTTTCTATAATTCTTATATCAGCAGGAATGCTATCACCTTCTTCTATATATACAATATCACCAACGACAATTTCTTCTCAAGATATTTCTGATAATAAACCATCTCTTTTTACTTTTGCATTTGGATGAATCATTTTTTTGAGAGATTCCATTATTTTTTCTGCTTTTGCTTCTTGAATATATCAGATAATTGCATTAATAACAATAATTGCGCCTAATATTCCTGCACCTCTATAATCTTTGAGATATACAGAAATAAGCATAGCTCAAGTAAGCAAAAGAATTAATACATCTTTGAATTGTACGAAAAAACGAAGCCAGTTTTTATTTTTTGTGGTCGTTTGTAATATGTTTCTTCAATGCGTTTCAATTATTTTTTGAGCATCTTTTGTTGATAGCCCATTTTTTGTTGATCAAAAAAAATCTAGTGTTTGGTCTATTGAATATTGATAAAAATTCTGATTTTTTCCCATGCTATTTCTCTTTGAGAATTTTGTAAAGGAGTATAATTTCAATACAATTTACCATTAATGCTGTTCCTCAATAACTAATAAATGGTAATGTTAATCCTGTATTTGGCATGATTTTAACATTCACTCCTATATTTACAAATACTTGAATCATAATAAGAGCAATAATTCAGACTCCAATTGTTTTATTATATTCATTTTTTATTGTATGTAATCTAGAAAGAAAATAGTATGCTAAATAAAAATATAAACTCAGCAAAGCTATATTTCCTACGAAACCAATTTCTTCTGAATATGCAGCGAAAATAAAATCACTTTGCGCTTCTGGAATATATCCAAATTTTTGCAATCATTTTCCATATCCTTTTCCAAAAAGACCTCATCAACCAACGGCTATAAGTGCTTGCTGATTTTGTCGTCATACTCATCTCTTTTGTTCATCGACACTAGAATCTAGAAAATAAGTAAATCTTTTTTGAATATAATCAAATTTTGGACTAATCATTCCGGCTATACTTCCCATCAAAATTCCTGATATTAAGGCTCATCATAATAAATAGAGAATATATTTAAGTTTTGTTCAGATATATCGACAAAGTGTTAGTGATGTTAATCCCAAAATAAGTAATGTTCAAAGATCGGGTATAAGGAGAAAAATTCACAATAATAAGATATTTATTACAATGAAATTGGAAAAAAATTGTTTTTGATTGATGATATCACGTTTTTTTAATAACCGAGAAGAAAAGAAAAAAACATATCCCAATTTAAAGAATTCGGCTGGTTGTATACTTGGAAAGAATGGTAGAGAAATCCATCATCTTGCACCATTAAGCTCCATTCCTATTCCTGGTACAAATACGAAAATTTGTAAAACCATTAGAATAACAGCTATAATTACGATATTTCTGTTTTTTTGAAAAAATTTAAGAGGCAATATATATACTCCTAATGCTATTATAACTGCTATTGCTATGTTTTTTAATTGTCTGAGAAAATAGAAATAATTTGATGGATCTCAGGTCCGGTTTCCATTTGCAATTAATTTTAATGTTAGCGTAAAAGATTCGTGGATACTTACACTATAGATTGCGAGGAGTCAGAATGCAATTAATATTATTCAGATTATGATAATTGGCATGGTGTATAATTAGCTGATAACTAATAGCTTATGGCTAATAGCTTTGGATTAAAAAAACACATTCAAAAGAGAATGTGTTCACTATATATTTCTTGGAAAGATTTGCAAAGATAAAATTATAATTCAGATTGACTATTATGAATAAGCGGATTATGGCAACGGAAGAGGAGACTGATGATTTCTGGGTTAGTTATTTTATCTACTCATATTCCCATAGAATTTAGTCCTTCCGTGATTAAGTTACATCTTGTTTCTAACATTTTTCTCCCTTTAATGAAATCTCTATATCTTCAAACTATTTTTTCTGCATCATCCTTGCTATTAAGCACATCAAGAAATTTTGTAAACCAAGATTTATTTATTTTTTCGCTATCTTTTTCTCAATCATAATAAGGAACAATTATATAAAAATCTTTTGTATAAATTAGGCCTTGCTGCATGTCAATTTCTTGCAAAAATTTAATATATCAATCACCTTGTTTTTGCAAAGTTAAATTTTCTATTTTTGTTACATTTTCTTTCATATAATTAATATAATTCGATAGATCTAGATAACTATTACGAACTAGTATTTGGATAGGAAAATCGAGTCCATTAAGAAACTTTTTGTATTGTTCCAAAACTATTTGTTGTTCATCTCAGTTTTTGAGATCTAAATTTAATCCACTTATTCTTAGAATAGATCTTAATCATCCATCTTTGAGAATAACTGTATCATTTTTAATTTCAGAAAAAGGAAGCATGGTTTCTGTATTAAACATATTTTCATGTTTATTCTTTTGTATTTTTGATTGATCGCCTAAATTAAAAAGTCCCATGATATGTTATAATAATTAAATGTTTTTAACTGCTTGAGTTGTATATATTTCAAAAAAGAAACTTACTATTAGCCAAGAAAGAGCCATGACCACCAATGCTATAGCTACTCCGATAAGTATTTTTTTTGCTTTTGCGAAGCCTTCTTCACCTTTTTCGAAGAACATAAGATAAAATGCGTAAAGAATCAAGATTAATGAGATGAAACTTGTCAATCCCAAGGCCATATTGATTATCATGTTGATATATCCTGTTGCTGGCTTGTCTTGATCATATGTTTCAGTCCCTGTTAATCTAAAATATTGACGAATTTTGTACAAAAGTGTTGTATCTTCTGTGTTAATGCTATCGTCTTTTATAACTTGAGCTAAATCTGTTTTTTGCTCGTCATTAAGCATAGTTCCTTCATATTCTGTTCCATAATAAAATCCTTCATCGCCTTGTCCATAAGAAATAGAAGTAGTTATTGATAATGCTATAGCCCCTATTGTTATCCCCCAAAGAGAAATTCTTTTGAAATAACTAATTATATTCTTCATAATTATTGAATAAATAAAATAAAAATTATAATGATGGTTTTAATATTACTTCAAATATAAGCCAGAATATTGAACTTACAATAATTCGACTAAATCAGACTCCAATAAGTGCTATTGCACCAAACTTAATACCTTTCATTCCTTGTTTGTATTTTGCATCATCTCCTGCAGCAGTCAAAATAACAATCCCATGGTAAATCATATATACTAATGCTACCAAACTCAATAATCCAAGAGAATAATTGATTAAATTTCTTACTATAGTAAATGTTTTTTCTCTTGCATCTGTGTGATCTTCTATTTTTTGGTTAGTCCCTTGTATACCACCAATTTCGTTGCTTTCATCTGGGCTTTTAATTGCTGTATATGCACCATCTCTTATTGGATTTGAGATGTCGTTTGCATTGATATATTGATCTTGATTGCTATTAAAAATAGTAGCTTCTCAAGGAATTTCAAGTTGAGCACTACATATTCCTACTAATCAAAGAAGGGCTATGTATCCTATTTTTCTCATAATTTTCATATCTTTGTTTTACTAAATAAAGGTTGCTTCTATTATATGCAAAAAACCATTGTTTTTCAAACTTTTCCCTTGAAAAAAACTTTTTGTTGTGTATAAGTCAAATATTCTTCGTAAAAGAAATTGACATTTTTTATAAAATATAACCCATATACCATGCTAACTTCTTTTCTTTTGTTTTTTGTTTGTTACTTTTTGGTAGTATTTGTTGCTCTTTTGGGGTTTTTCTGGCAAGACGCGAGATTTTTTTGGTTAGCGGGGATTAATCTTCTTTCCTTGCTTATTTTCTTTGTTGTGTCTTTTGTTGTAAAAAAACAAGAAGATAATTTAAAAACAGCTTCTGAAGAGCTTAAAGAAGAAAAGGTTCGTCATCCTAATCAATTTGTAAAATATCCATATATGAAACATGAAAAGAAATGAAAGGCTATCGTCTGATATCTGCTTTTTGCAGCTTTATTTTTGTTCTTGTTTTCTGTACTTGATTTAACTCTTTTTCATACTCTTTGACAATTTATTTGGATTTTCCCGTTGTTGTACCTCTTCTTGCTTTTGATATCAGGGAAAGATCTTATAGATAATAAAATAAAAATACTTGGACTTACCTTTAATTTCTATTTTTTCTTGTTTATATCTAGTCTTATTGTAGGTGTATTGGTATATGGAACATTGATATTTAGTATTTTACCTATCTTGTTGTTATCAGCATTATTGGTTTCTTTCTTATTTTTCTTTGTAGGATATGTTTTTATAAAAAATCAAGGATTCCGTTTTTTCTTTCGTTTGCCTTATGCAAGAATATATTTTGTAGCAATTTTTGTTGCTTTGATACGATCTTTTGCTGTTCTTCCTGCTAAACATACTCTTTGAGAATCTATAACAAATATGGCGTCAGATATTTCATCGTTTTTTAATACACTTAGAGAAAAACCAAACAAAGACCCATTGTTATATACTTGAGAATGAAGTGTTATTGGTTCAGGCGTTAGTTTATTAACATGAGATAGAGAAGAAGATATTTTTGAAGAAACGGGTATGGTAGTATTTACATCACAAGTTAATACAGTATTTTTGTGAGATGAGACTTCAGATCTTGATGATGAATGAACTGGATCACAAATGGATCCTTCTACAGCAATTAAGCAAAAACTTGAGCTAACGGATACATCTAGCGTAACTATAATGGACGCCTTGGTTTACCTTATGGATATGAATGGAACAATTCTTTCTTCAAAAGAATCAGTGAAATTTAGTTATGTGACAACCAAAAATCCTTATTATACGTATTATGTAACTGCATATCAAAAAAAGATTATAGGAGCAAAGACGAATCCTAGTACAAAAATTTCTTGTGAAACATATCAAGTATTTAAAGGAATGATAGAATGATGGAAACTTAGTTATTCTTCAGCAACAGTAAAATCTGTATTCCGAGCAGAAGCTAAAAAAAGAGATGTTTTAAATGGTTGTGTATATGGTAAGTTAGTGAAAGGAGAAAATTTATAAGAATATTTTCGTATAGTTTTTTAAAAAATAAAACAAAAAAATAAAGAGATTCGTTCTTGGTATTTTTATTGTTTTATTTGATATAATGTTTGGAAAGATAAGAGAAATTAAACAGTGACTTGATAAAATTAGAACATGATGGCAAAAAAGAAATATTGCAGAAGAAATTGCGGAAACAATTCGACAACACTCTAAAAAAGTAGAAAAAGCTGCTCGTATTTATGGGGAACATTTTCCCGATATAGATCAAAATAAACTAATTAAAATGGCTAAGATACACGATATAGCGGAATATAAAGAAAAAGATTATGTTCCTTGAGAGATAAGTCCAGAAGAAAAACATGAGAGAGAAAAGGCAGTAGTATTAGAATTACAAGAAAGTTTATGAGAAAAATGATCAGAATTGTTTGATCTTTGGATGGAATTTGAGAAACAAGAAACAAAAGAAGCTCAAATTGTTAAACAACTTGATCAATTGGATGCTTCTGTACAAGCTATGGAATATGAAAAACTATGATATGATAACGTTAAAAATTTCTATCCATATACTTTAGAAAGATTAAGAGACCCTGTCTTGATAAAAGTTTTGGAAATTTTGTTGAAAAAAGAGTTTACTGCTATAAATGCTTATGATCAATATTTTACACTTTTGGAGTGTAATGGGGATGATATTATTTTTAAAGAAAAAATGAAAAAGATGTTCTTAAAAAGAAATTTGATAGGTGTGTAATTTTACATATCAAACATTTTCTTGAGGTCTTCGTCTCTGATCATAGAGGGAGATCGCATAGGGTCGAAGGTAATTTCTATGTCTAGGGAAAAATCTGGTGCGATCTCCCTGATGGCATTTTTAATCATTTCTTGAATCATTTCTGCCATTGGACAGGCTGGCGTTGTGAAAGACATTAAAACGTGAATTGTCTTTTCAGATTCTTTTATTGTTACTTTATATATTAATCCTAGGGTAAAAATATCTACCATAGGGAATTCTGGATCATAGACAGTCATTAGTTTATCTTCTACTATTTTTTGCATATTATTCATGTGATTGATCCTTTCAAAATAAACTAATATGGATTCGAACAAAACCTCCCAATAACAATATTCCTATAAATTTATTTCGCCATCCCAAGACAATCAAAAGAAAATTTATTACCATATATATACCAAAAAGAAGAGATAATTTATAGCTATCTTTGTACATAAGCAACAGTGTTTTTTTGTGTTGGTAGAGTTTTTGAATTCCCAAAAAAAGATAGAAGCTCCCGCCTCGTGCAGCAATAAAGATTCCCAAAAATGCCAAAGCTATCCCTATGATAGGGTCTTCATAAACATTAATACTTGTATAGGTGATAATGATAATAGCGATCCCTAATGCAAATTTTATCGCTGAAGCAAGGTGATATAAGTACATGTTATTGAAATGTTAAGTGCTAATTTTTATGAATCGATGTTGATTTCGCTTTCTTCTTGGAAGGCTTTTTGTTCTGGATCTTGATTTTCTTGTGCGTCACTTGGCGAAGGAATATAGAATGCATTACTTCCCATTTCGTAAAGTTTGTAATATATTTTTTCTCGAATTCCAGCTCCGAAGGGAATAAGTGCGTATGCTAGTACAGGAGGCAACAACATTATTAAATATGTTTGATTTTCTACTCCACCACTCATAGTAAATGATTTGTAGAATAAACTATATACTAGGAAAGAACCTGCAAATCATATGATATTTCCCATCAAAGAAGATCCTGAATAATTTGGATTTGCAGTAAATTCAATTTGACATGCAGAAACAAATACTGAGAAAAGAATATGGAAACCCAATACTAAGAATAAACTTTGTATTTGACTAGCAAAAACAAAATACATAGGAGCCAAGATAAAGAACAACAAACCGTTTGTTAACAACAATAATCAGAATGTTTTTGTTCCATCATAATATTTTTTTGAAAAGAAAAGATTGTATATTCCAGCAACTGATATATTTCCAATAAATGTACTTAAAAATCCGATAAAAAGTAATATAATTGAAAGCATTGGGTTTGGAGAAGAACCCGCTCATGTTTGGCTTATTGCAGAAGTTAACATTGTTCCAATAAATGTCGTTACAATAAATAATAATGCAGCGATAACTCATCAAATAATGAGTCCGATTCCAGCTTTTCCAACTAATTCTCGTCAAGAAAGATTTCCTGGTTCGTTGAAAAGATTTTTTGCTTTTTCTGGTTTTGCGCCAAAATTTGTTGTGCTTGGCATTTGTTGGTTTGGAGCTTGAATAGGATCAAGTCACTGTAAATCAAAACTCATTATGCATATATTAAGAGTAAAATATTATTCTTTGGCTGTTGTTGCACAGCTAATGTTTTTCAGACTTTTGGCTAGGTTTTTGCTTTCGCTTTTGTTGGTAGTCATTGTAGATATTCAATAAAGATAATTTTTATCTGTAAAGAACATTTGGTTAAGATATTGTTCTTGATCGCCCTCTTCAATACTTATTTTTTGAAGAATTCAATCTATAGATCATGAGCCACATTCAAACGAGAATTTATCTGTAGATGGTTTATTACTTCCCATTATTTTTCTTGTTATTGATTTACTATTGTATGTTGCAAATGTTGAGATATCCATACCTGTTTCTAATTGTATTTTTGCAATAATAATCGAACCAGCAAATCATGTCTCATTTTCTTGTATATATTGTTTAATTGCTGGAGCTCAGGCCATAGTATTTGCAGCAATTTCTTGATAGATATATTCTGTTGTTAAAATAATATGATACTGATCAAAAATGATGGGTTTTTCTACTTTTTTTGTACATCATCACATGAATAATCATAGTACTATAACTAACCCTATGATGTTTTTTTTCATAATTACAAAACAATGTAAATAACAGCAAGA
Source organism: candidate division SR1 bacterium RAAC1_SR1_1 (assembly GCA_000503875.1). GTDB lineage: Bacteria > Patescibacteriota > Gracilibacteria > Absconditabacterales > Absconditicoccaceae > UBA5124. Next base: position 991,602 of record CP006913.1, on the reverse strand, counting down.
ATAAGTCAAACGCTAGTTCCTATTAGGAAATATTTTGTATATATTTTGGTTTCGTCGTCATGTTGTTCGTTGTATCCTATATTTATGCGAGCTAGAATATATCCTAACATAATTCCACAAAAAATCAAGTAACCTGGCATCAAAATCTCTTTTATAATCACAAATGATTGTTGGTTTACAATATCTTGTCCTCTTAGGAAAAATAGACCGACTACCATAGTGATAAAAAAGAATATTCCCTTACATATTTCCATAAAAAATGCCATTTTTTTGTTTTTGAAGAGTTAAATTTATACTAATTTTTGTGAGTATAATTTTCATATCCCAAAGCAATATTTTAAGATTCTTTGGGTATTCAAATTATTTTTTTATAATGGTATCAATAATGTTTTCTAGATTTTCAATATCATCTTCTGTTACTTGTTCGTTGTCTGATACTGTTGTTGTTTGTATAGTAGTACTGGTTGTTCAACTATTTGTTGTGGTTCCGCTTTGTGTTTGTTGATTTCTTCTTTCCATCATTGCTCTTAATTTTTGTTGAAGTATACTAAGATTGGTCCCTGTAGAATCCTCTTGTTTTGTACCAGTTTCTCCTATTTGTTGTCAAGTTGTATTGTCTACGTTTGTGTTTTCTCCAGTAAGTTCTTGTACGATTTCTTCAACATATGTTGTTTTACCATCGTTACATTGTCTTGGATAACTTTCCATTATCGGAAAGCCTGAGTTTAAACAATCTTCAAATGATTGGATTATAAATCCTGTTGTCTCTTCTACAGATCATGTTATTTCTTGGATATTTCCTGTTAAGCTTTCATCTGGAATAATAGTTACTTTTTGACATCACATCAAAAACAACATTCCAAAACTTGCTGTGATGATGAATAATTTTTTCATATGTTTTTGTTAATATAAAAATTATATTGCTGTCAGATTATTGTTTTTGTAAGAGAAATCAACTTAAATTGTAGATGGTTTAATTGAAAGATGAGTACGAATTTCGTAATCTATATCTCCTGCAGAAAAAATAGCAATAATATGATTGTTGTCAGCTTGTTCTATTTGTTGTTTAATTTCCGCTCGTTCCTTGCTATATGTTCCTCAACAAGCGTTTGCAAAATTATGTCAAAGTTCTTCTACACTGTTGATATTTTGTCCTCTTTTGGAAAAATCAAAATGAGCGATGTCTTCTCTCGCAGCATAGATATCGTAAATAATGACTTTATCAAACCCTTTGAAACTTTGCACAAAATCATCTCGTCCTGTAAAAATTCTATTGATCTGGTGCGGTTGAAAAATTGCTGTTATTTTTTTGTCGGGAAATTTTTGTTTGAGCGATTGATATCCAATAACGATTGATGATGCCATATGTCCATAATCGGAAAACAGTTTTGCTCAATTTTGAGTGGTGCCGAGATATTCTAATCTGCGTCGGAGGCCTTTGAATTGTTGGATTTTTTGTGTTGATATACTTGAGTCTTGCGTGCGTAATAATGCTAATGTAAGTGCTGCATTTTTGCTGGTATGTGGTCAAAAGATATAGTCAAAATGTTCTTGTCTTTCTGGGATTTCTTGGATATTTTGGGATAGTTTAAATTCTGGATTTGATTCTAGGAATCATTGGAGAACAAAGCATTTTTGTTTTAATTTCGTTAACATTTCTTTGAAGGCATGTTTGTAATCATCAAAGGTTTTGTAGTAATCAGCATGGTCATATTCTATATTGGTGATAGCTGCATAATCGAGATCGAGATGTAAGAAATGACGTTTATATTCGCAGGCTTCAACTATAAATAATAATTTTTTGTGGTCAATAGCTGTTGGAGTTTTTCCCGTGAAAATTTTGATGAAAATTGTTTTAATTTCTTCCTTATGATTTGGATTGATAAGGTAGCTTTGATTATTGAAATCAGGAACCATTGCTCAGAGAATACCTAATCAAAACGTTGGAATATCTTTTGCTCCGTAAATCGCCAGGGCAGTGGTTGAACTTTTGCCGTTGGTTCCGGTGATTCAAATTGTTGTAAAATATTTAGATACTTCTCCTAAAAATTCAAAATAATTCATAATCAGCATCATTTTTTGTTCCTGAGAAATGAGTGCTCTTGCTCATGTTACTTCTGGGCTATTTACCGCAGCTTCAGAATAAATAATGGCGTCGTCTATTTTTGGCTGATAAATTCCATGTCCGATGATAACTTTGAATCATTTTTTTTGAAGATTATCGGTGAGTTGACTTTGGGTACTGTCGATGCAAATAATATTGGTAAATCAGAGTTCCTGCAAAATTCCTGCAACCCCTGACATTCCTGTTCATCATGCTCATACGAGGACTATATTTCCCATAGAATTAGTTTATCGTTTAAAGTGATTTGTATATAAAGTTTTGTGATGAGAAAGCAAGATTAGAAAAAAACCACTTCAGGAAATGTCGAGAAGTGGTTTAATTGTTAGCTATACTTAAAAGTTATTTTAAAAATAATTCAGTTGTTCATTCCAAAGCATTACATGGTCATGGAGCACAATCACTACTAAAAACTTTTTGATAATAATATTCAGATTTTGTTTTGCTAAATATATATTCTGTATAATTGTAGTTTTCATCGTAGCATTCTCCAGCGTTTGATTCATCTTCTTGATATGCATAAATTGTTATATTATCATTTTTTATACTAATATCTTTTGCTGTAGTATATATGCAATTTGTTTGTTTAGGTAAAGCTTCCATAATTTGTTGAGGAGTCTGATTTGGATTTTTTTCAATCAATTTAATAAATATATTTGGTTTATTAACATCAAAAATTATATTTTCATGTTTTTTAATTGGATCTATAGGATTTTGCGCAAAGAAAAGTTTCTTTCCTAAAAAATCATAATTTTCATCGTATGTTATTTTTATTCATAATTCTGGAGATTGATATGTGTGTACGTATCCATTTATTTTTTTGCAATCATAATCTGTTAATCCACGTTCTTCTTCATCCAAAAGAACACATCATTCAAAAGATTTGCTGTTATTTAAATACACATCCTCTGCTACGTCTCATGAAATAGTTTTTGGTTCATAAGAATGAATTAATGGTATTGCATTTGTTATTATTCCTTCTGTTGTATTAGTAATTTCGGCTATTGATTCTATAGTTTCTCAAGATTGTGTAGGGGTTTCTTGTGAAGGCATAGTGTTTAATGAACATCCAGAAAGAACCAACGCGATCACTGAAATAATGAAGAGTCTTTTCATGAAATTGCTTATTAAATAAAAAGTTTATTTTGTATAGAGTTTTGCGAGGAGAAAGCAAGAAGAGCAAAATAAAAAAATCCCTCAGCTGAAAAAGCCAAGGGAATCTTTCTAAATTAATAATATTACTTTTCGAAAACATCGATCAAGATTTTTATATTGGCAGGCATAGGGCGCCTAAACCAAAGCCATGGATCCTCGTTGTAAAAAGCAATTTCTGCAAGTTTTTCATCGAGTTCAATTCTTACTTCTTGGATTTCTTCCATTGCATCCGAAAGTTCATCAACATATTTTTCAAATGAAGAACCTGATTCTAATTCGGGACAAACAGCAAGAAATGCTTCTTTGGATTCTTTATTTTCAAATGAAAACATGGAAACCAAATCTTTTTCGAAATTGGGAAATGTTTGTGTAAGAATTTCTTTAAACTCTTTTTCGATTGAGTTTTTGAAATCAATTTTAATGGCGAGTTTTTTCTGCAGTCGTATCGTCTCTTTGAATGTTCTAAGCTGTTCTGTAGATTTCATCAATGTATCCATCAAAGAGCATAACATCCATAGAAAACCGATTCCTCCGATTATGATTCCGGCCAATTGGAAGCCAGAAAGGGCGGTACTACCCATCTTAGGTTCAGTAAAAAGAACCAATAAACAAATTCCGATCACAAATACCGGAATTGAAATAATTTTGTTGTACATAGCGTATGTTTTTTTGTTGGTATTTTTTTGTCATTTTTTTTATATATAAATTCTATTAAATGTCAAGCTTATTTTTTGTAAGAGCTAACCAAGGCTTTTTTTAGATATAGCAATATATGTGAATTTTAGTGTTTTTTTAGATCAAATATGATGTATATATAAAAGGCGTATTTTTTTTGTATATTGACTTTTTGATTTATATAATTATATTTGTTTTGAAAAAACAAAATCTTTAAATACAGAACTTAGAGCCGGGGACAGGGGTTTAATTCTGAACAACTACTATTATGGCAGGTGATGTAGAAATTACCGATGATCTTCGTGATGAAATTCAGGAAGAAACAGGTGCTGGTAATGTGTATGAGGCTACTACGGATGAACTTATTTTGGGAGAAGGACATTCTTAATTTCCAATAAGCTCTATTTGGTTTGAGATAGGAATTTCTTATTTTGAACTGTGTTGTTTATGTGTGTCTTATAAAAAAACATTAAATAGTGTACTATGAAACTACGAAATTTTTGTTTTGATCATGAGGAAATATACGATCCTCCTGAGATTGAAACAATTGATGAGATTGAAGATTAAGATTATAGATCCCTTTAAAATTATTTTTAAAAACCGAGATTTTTATCTCGGTTTTTTCTGTATTTTCGTAAATTAATATTTTATGGTATACCCGAACAGGACTTCTATCGAACCGCAACCTGCGGATTGAAAGAGCTTTGATAGCTCGGCTAATGCGATGCTTACTATACAGAAATGCTTGGTTAAATGCAAGGAATTTTTAGAACAACTAGATGTTTACCAAAAATATGTAGAAAGTATGACATAGAAACTATAGAGAGGATGCTAAAAGTATCCTCTTTTTAGTTTGTGAAAAATACATCTTTTGTATCCAGATTTCCCAAACCAAGAAAAGTGAAATATTCTAAATAATAGAAATACAAATATTTTCTTTTGAAAGCATACATCATAACTTTACTAATCTTCTATTTTTTGGTTTATTTCGGAATATGTTTCCCAAACCATACCCTTATTGGCTAGATTTGTCTATAATCTCGAGATACAATAGGTCTACATATCGAGAAAAGACAATTAAAGAGCCTATAAAGACTTGATAAAGAGCTAAGATTAGTTAATAGTCACTAAAAGAAATTTCGAACCGCTCGGATTTTAGTTACTACCTACTATATCAAAGATGAAAAGTCAAAAATACCACTTTACCCTCCCGAACAGGACTATCTTCGAACCAGCGTTTTTCTCTTGTAAATGGTTCGAGAAAAAAGTATACAGCAATCGCATCATTAGGTTTTGGGAGTCTTCTGAAACTAGAGAACGACCTCACAAGTACTCCCTCGTTTCACTCCCATCCTATGATCGCATTCTATGAACACCTATTCTTGAAGCGGTAGTGTCATGGATAGATGCAAATCTATCGCTTCAAACATGACCCTATCTTCGCAAGAACATTCATGGAACGAATGAAAAAGATGTTTGTTCCACTGCGGTCAGACATCTTTTTTATTCATTAATGGAAGATACTTTTATGCACTACTTTATCAAGCTTTCTGATGATCGTCATGACTACAGAGTATCTCTTCTTATAGAGAACCCTCTTTGGCTGGCTATTATGGTTACAGGAGCTTTGAGAGTATGGAAGTATCCCTACCCAAGTCCTGAAGGGTTAGATCAATGAGAATTTACTCTGAGTAAAAATGAGTATGCACACTTCGGATTACAACAGAGCCAGTCTTGAAAAATAGTAAGAGCAATAGACAAATTAATTTCGTTATGATTTATGAAAAAAAGTGACAAAAAAACAGCCACGAAACAGTCAGCGATTTATAGGCTTGCTAATTATGAAGTTATAGCACCATTTATTATCGAACAGCCACCAAACAGCCAGGGAATAGACACGAAACAGTCATCAAACAGTCACAATAATAAGAGTATATATACTAGAGATAAGAAACTAGATAAAAGAAATATCCCCACTTCTTCTTTAAATAGTATAGGGGGAGGTGTGGAGGGGGAACCTGACGGATTTAAACAAAGGATGCTAAAAGTTGAAAACGAAGGTCAGGAATTTATCGCCAACCGAAATACTCTTACAGGAAGGAACGATCGAATGGACGAGAAAACAAAGAAAGCTTTATACAACATTATTGATTCTATCACCCTTCAAGATTTCATTTCCAGGATATCAATCTTTGCAAAAGTTTTGAATCTGATCAAGGAACACAGGCTTTCAAAATACCTCTTCTTTAAAATCGAGCATTTTGATCTCTGAGAGTTCTTGAAACATATCAATAAATTCTATGGAACACTCGAAAATGTCTTTGCTAGGATAACTATCGAACAAGAAAGGAAGCATGTCACTTCCAAAATTCGTAGCATTCTATCTCCGCCAACAAGTCCACCAGAAAAAGAAATAGCCCCACCCTCTCAAGAAACGAAAGATCGCATCAATGAGATAAGGAGCCGTTTTACAAAGAAAGTTACTTCTTTTACATCTTCATAACCAACTATCATGAACGACAAAAAACAACTAGCAACAGTCCAAAAGACTATGGCGATCAGCAAGGACACTCTAGAAGATTTCTTGTTCAGCCAATGCAAAAACGAAATCTCTGATGAACAGAAAGCCTTGTTTGTTTGAATTGCTCTAGCAAACAATCTCAACCCTTACAAAAGAGAAATCTATCCTATCCCATTTTGGAATAGCAAACTTGGAAAAAACGACATGCAACCTGTGACTGCCTACACGGTTTACCTTCAAAAAGCACAAGCGAGTTGAAAGCTTGATGGCTGGGAAACAGAAATCATTGAAGATGATGACGGTAAAGTGGCAGGAGGTAAAATCACTATCCACCGTAAAGATTGGAATAATCCATTCATCTGGGAAGTGACTCGAGATGAGATCGTTCAATGTAAAAAAGACTGATCTCCAAACAAGAACTGGAATGAAAAACCGAAATTCATGACCAAGAAGACTTTGATCGGACAAGGTATGAGACTTTGCTTTCCTGAGGATATTGGATGAATGCCATATCTTGAAGAAGAGATACGGAATGCACAAGTTATTGATTGAGAAACAGAATCAAAAAAGAAAGTCAGCCTTGCTCAGGTAGAAAATACAGAGCCTGTAAATGTCGATGCCTTACAAACAAAATCAGTTAAAGCAGATGTGATTTCATCTGAACAGAAAAAGAAAATTAATCAGATTTTTGATCTTATGAAATATGAAGATAGTGATACCAAGAAAAAAGAATTTTGTAAAGAACTCTACAACAAAGATTCACTTACCAAATTTACTAACGATGAAGCCAATAATTTTATAGAGAAACTTAAGCTTTGATTGAAGAAAAGAATCATCACGGACAGAATTTATACTTTAGAAGAACTTAGCTCTGTCATAGAAATAATCACAGATATTTATGTAAATCCTAACGATCAGAAGCTCCTTGAAGAAATCATAAATTTTGGAGAAACATTAACAGAAACAAAAAAAGAGGAACCTACCACCAAGTAAATACCTCCTTTTATCTTTTTTTAAACAAACGAAATGAAATTGCCAGCAAAACAACAGATTATCGAGGCTCTACCAGTGAGCCACCTCTCCTACAGCAGTATCAAATCTTACTGCCAGGATCAACAATCATTTTACAAAGGGTACATCCTCGGACAACGAGACGATTTTGAAACGAAGCCTAGCTTTGTGATTTGATCGGCTGTCCATGCAGGGATAGAACATTATTGGATTCATCAATGATACCTCAATGCATGACACGATGTTCCACAAATGACCAACGAAGACTTTATATCAGTCGCTATCACACAAGCAAACCATGCCTTCAATGTCGCAGAGAAAAACTGAACGATGGTTTGGTGAGTAACCCAAGACAGAGAATGAAGCTTGGAAACTATCAAAGAAACATTGGAATCCTATTTATCTAACCCACCGAAATACAAACCTCTTTATACCGAAATTGATGATATTGTTGAATTCACAGACTTCTCATGAGAAGATATGCCTGTACCGATCAAAACAAAAATCGACATGATCGCCGAAGATGAAGAAGGGAATATTGTCATCGTAGACCACAAAACAACAAGTGCTGGCTATGAAAAAGAAGCGACTGATACAGCACCAGACTTTGATCTTCAAGCAGGAGCTTATTTCATAGGATGTATGAGTATCACTTGAAAGCAACCCAAAAGAATGATTTTTGATCAGATCGTAAAAGGCAAACCAAATGTCTTCAAAGGTCTGCTTCAAAAAGATTTGAGAGAGCTATGTGATAAGTATGGAGTCCCTTATGAAAAATATACCAAGAATGAAGAACTTAAAGAAAAACTCCTTCAAGCTAAGGTTATGCCTATGCCTGAAACTATCTTAAAATACGAGATTGATTTTACCAAGAATATGGAGCCAGTAAAAGCTTTTATTTATCTCTACAAACAGGTAGTCCTTGATCTCTATTACAAGAGTATAAATAAAAACCCATTCATCGTCAATCCATTCAAACAGTTCTGAGCTGATGTTGGATACAAATGGTTTCTAGAACAGATGAATACTCAGGGGAAATAAATGCTGAGATATAAAATTTTGGGAGAACAACAGACAATGTCTGCTCCCTTTTTTTACTCGTAATATGATTGTTGAAGAAATGAGACCACCAAAATCTCTAATAATAGCACTCTATATCTTCAATCTGCTCGTAGTTTCTTTACTACTCCTGGGCTTCTTTTTGGTATTGGTTTATTTTCCTTTGGTGGTTTTTGGAGGTTTAGTTTTGATTTTGCCGTTTCTCATTACCAAAAAACAGATAAAGAAAAAAAAATTATAAATCGTTAGTAATGCTAGTTTATACCTAGATTATCTTGATTAAGGACTTGATAAAGAGCTTTTATTAGATAACATGAAACCACAATTAAGAAGCTACATTTATCTCTTTATTAACCACAAAAATGCTCCACAAATGAACAATCAAAAAATGAGAAACCTTGAAGATAGAAAGAAAATATGAATTCGGAAAGACAGGCTTTGAATTGGTAAAGGTGGTAGCGGTATTTCAAAAAAACGGTATTTGGTATGCACTTTTGGATAATTGAATGCAAATCCCTTTTATTCCTGACAATCAATAAGCCATGAATTCAATCAAAAAAGCCCATCTACAAAAAAAGATTAGAGAATTCCACGAAGCTTTACTACCTGACTGCAATAAGGAATGGGTGGCAAGAATGGATAAATTCCTAACTATTGTCTACGGATTCAAATGATTTGAAAAATCCACAACTAAGGAAATTCAAATATATCAAAGAGCCCTTAGAAATTTAGAACAAGCAGGAATCTGCTAAACTTTTACTCTTTAAAACCTTGCGACCAATGAATGTACCAGCATTATTAACTATTTTAAGAAAAAGAGACAGAGACATAGCAGAGACTATGAGAATCAAAGTCGCACAACTTAACAGATGGCAAAAGAAAATTCAAGAACCGTCAGATGAGAGTTTTGTAAAAATCAGAGAGTTTGTTGAAAGTCATATATCAGAGCTTCAGAAATTTCTTGATGGAACTATAGAAAAAGCCACCCCAATTGAAGAAGTGACTATCAAGGAACCAGACCATATAATTGAAAATGTAGTAGAGCCTAAAGTGGAAGTTGAAAAAGAACCTGTAAAGAAACCTAAGATCAAAAAGGTATCTAGTTGGAAAACTAAGAAGTAAGATTTTTTCTTTCATTTTCATCAAGAGTCTTTCCGTCTTTATCTTTCCAAACTATCCATCAGTTTGTATCTCTGCCAACAATGATATCTGATGCTGAGCTTGGACTGGTAAATAAGTAGTCAGATAAAAATATAATATTTTCTCATTCTTCTTTTATAATACCTTTCTCAAGAAGAATTGGTCTATGTCTAAAAGCCATTCTTTCGTTTTCAATAGTTGATTTAACCATCTCCTTTGGTCAAGAGCTTCATTTAAGGACAAGAAATCCATCTTCCATATATACTCATTTTGCATCTGATCATCTTGAATTTAGATAATACATATTTTCCTTTTCTATTTTTGCTTTTTCAATTTCTTTTAGAATTGGATATCACATCGCTGATATGAGTAAATCAACATTTTGTAAAAATTCCTCCATAGCTGATTGTTGAAATTCTGGTAGATTGTTTGGTATTGGGGCTGTAGAATTTTGTAAAATATATCTATTTGCTTTTTTTGCCCTATCTACGGCTCTTGCTTCAAGATATTTTACATCAGCTTTCGTAAGGGAATTTGATGTTGATATAAAAGCTACAACCGTATCCCAAAACTCTTTTTTACTGTCATGATCTGCCATCCTTTGAATAACATTTTCAGCTTCTCAAATATATGCCATTTTATTTTCGTTTTCATCCTCACCAAAAAGAAAATATAATGCTGGTTGATTAGTTTCTGGTCTGTTTTTTGCTTCTTTCAAACTAGCTCTTGGAATACTTAAAGCTTTCCCATTCCAGTTTGAAAGTTCAACAGTTTTTATCCCTTGAGGATTACCATCAACGAGATATGTAATTATTGTTTTTGGTGTTGGCATAATAAAGAATTAAAGATTTAAAAGTCTCTCAAATATTCTAACCATAGCAAGTGAATCCTGTCCGCAATATTTTAACAGATTTTTTGTAACTTCCAATCTCTCAATCGGATCAGATATTTCTCCGTTGATAAGTTTTTCTAATTTTTGCATCGCAATAGATCAGTTTCAAACTTTCATACCTTCATAAGTCATACTTGGAACCATTACAGGTAGTACCTTTTTAATAGAATTTGATCCATGGAAAGCTAAATCAAAGTAATGATTTTGAGAGAATATTTCCATTAAATCATAAGTGTTTTCATTTATTCTCAAGAATCTATCTTGAATATCTGAGAATATTTTACCAACTTCCTTATTTCTTGTGTTTTCAAAGGGTTTATACCAAACGATACAGGTTGAATGATCAAGATGCTCTCCAATATCAGTCAGTAATTCTTCTAGTAAATCTTTGTATGATCAGGTGATAACTTTTTCTGATTCAGAATCTACTTTGTTTGGATTGTCTTCAATAGTCACTTGTTCGATTTTCCTTTCCCCCTGTCCTACAAGCACTCATCCAAAATGTTCCATACGACCATCTTCATAGTATTTGTGAAGCGAATATTGAACTGGGACTTGCTGATAAGCATAGGAATAATCAAATAAAGGAACTGGCACACTGATAGTTTCATAATCATAAAAACAAATCGGATACTTGAAATCTCAGATAATATTTCTGATGTTCTCCTTATTGATTATTATCTCGCCTGTTTTAGTACAGTGAATAAATCTTTCAATAAATTCTCTAGCAGATCATCGAGTGTCCGCCGAGTTGAATCCATCTTTCTCTTCATCAATAAGTTCAAGAAGATTCAATCTATTGTTGAAATATAAGTTTTGAACTACAGGAGCTTTGCTATAATGCATTTTGGGGATTGCACAAATCGTTCAAAAATCTGGTTTTTTACCAAAATAGTTAAGGTATTTATTCCCTGGGAATACATGGATTTTATTGAATTCTTCTTCTGGTAACCAGAGTTCTTTTTCCATATTTTCCACGAGCTTTGCGATAGTGTTTCAATCAACAAAATTGTCGGCTCTATTGATAACCTTGGCTTTCTTTTCTCCTTCTACAGTTACAGATGTAGCAATACCCATTTGATCTTTTGTTACTAATTGCATAGGATCGATTGGTCATTGTTTGATATAATCTTTGTTGAGATAATACAAAAACACATCTCCAAGTAATGGCAGTCCTTCCTTTTCTAATGCTTTATTGATCACTCGTTTTTGGAAGCTTGTATCGTTTCTAAACTTATCATCAATTACTCAGATTTTTGCTTTCTGTCATTCATGACTTACTTCTTTTCTAATTCATGATTTGGCTTTTACTTCGATCAGATCATACTGTCCATTCGGTTGAAGAACCATGAAATCTGCTCTTACAAAACACCCATCAATCATAAATCATGGTTGATACAATATTTTTTCACCATTTTTGATCGCTTCTAGAGTAGCTCTTGTATTATGCGTGATTGTTTCCCAAGGTTGTACTCATTCTTTTGGGAAATAGATAAAATCCTCCTGATCGTCTTCATCTTCAGGATTTATTTCAAATTGATCTTGAATGATCGGAGGCATAAGATTTACTGGTACAGATTGATATTTTGTAGTCAAATATTTTTTGACTAATTCTTCAACCGCCTGTCCAATAGCCATAATATGTTCCTCTTGCTCTTCAGATTCTATCTTGCGAATTTTTTTGTAAACTTCAGAATCATTAACTTTCCATCGGGCAAGTTTCTCGAAGTCACAGTAGTCAACAAAGAGGGATTTAGTTATTGGTTTTTTCATGAATTTGTTGTTATGAATACAAAATACTATGAATTAAGTTTTTCTTTTATTTTTAAATATATGTTTATATAATTTATTAATTCTGATATTGTGGATGGAGATTCTTTATCAATGTGCATTAAATTAGAATAATTACAGTATTTATATATATTTGTTATGGTATCGATATCTGTATCATCTAACTTTCTAATTTGAGAATTAGATGATTTTAATTTGTCTGCGATATGTTCAAAATTATCTTCTTTTCGCATTAATAAATCGTATTTAATTAATTTTTCCACTGCAAGTCTCAATAACTGTCAGTATTTTAAACAAACCTCCTCATTTTTTAGATTTCAAGACTCGGCTAATTTTTTTATTTCTTCTCCATGTTTTTTAAGTTCAGTATCTAAACAGAATTGTTCTCCTTCAAAAAAGATAAAACTTCATCATAGTTCTGGTCTATTTTTAAATATTCAAAATCTTATTGGATTTGGAAAATTAAATTTCGATAAATATTTATAAAAAAGTGGATGATGTGTAAAGACAATGACTTGTTCATATAAACTTATTTGTTCAGTTACTATGTCAGCTAATATTTTTAAGTTTGGAGAATCAAGACTAGTTATGGGATCATCTAAAATTAATATTTTTTTATCTTTATTGCTTATATTATCATTCATTGCAAAGAAAAATGCTAATGATATCAACTGTCTTTCTCATTCTGATAATCATTTTTTTAGGTTTCTTTCAAATCAATTATCATCTATGACCTTGAATCAAAATGTATAATCATTTGCTCTTTTACTGGCAGATAGATGTTGTAAAGTAAATGGGAGATTAAACCTTTTCAAGGTTTTAATCATTCTTTCTATGAAGTCTTTGGGAATTTTTTCTTGAAGATATTTTTCAAGTTGAGATTCTTTTTCTTTCTTAATGTCTTCCAGTCTTTTTAACTCCGTTTTTGCTTTTTCATATTTTTCTATATGTGTTTTCTTATTTTCTTTAAAAAAAGATAACAAAAGACCATTGTTTTGTTGTTCTATATTCAGTTCTCAAAGTTGTTTTTCGATAGTTAAAATATCAGAATATTGGCTTTTAAATTGCAAAATTCTATCATTAGATTCTTTTTGATATTTTTTAACATTTCATAATAGTTGATTAATTTCATTAATAAAGTTGGAAATAGGAAAATATTGGCTTTCAATATTTACTCATGTCAATGTTCAAATTGTTCATAGCAACTCTATTAATGTTTGGATTTCAGTAGGTATACTAATTTTATTTAAATCTTCTAAAGTAGTTTTTTTTAAATCCATATTATATATATCTTCAACTCAATATTTCTTTGAGATTTCTTCAAAATATCAAAAAATTCATTGTACAATTCCTCACAGCATACTAAATTGAGTAATTATATCTTTCAAAGATGTAGATAATTTAGTTATGTCTTGAATATGCTTAGTTCTTGCAGTTTCATATGAAGTATCAAAAACTGAATTGTAATATTTAATCACATCATCTATGTTTTCTAGTTTTTGTGAACAAAGTGGACAAATTCATTCTACATTTTCTGTGATTTTCTTATAATTATCATCTTTAACTAGAAAATTTTTATGTTTATCAAAATGTTCTTTTATGGTTATATTTGCACTTGCTATACCTATTTGTTGAATTTTTCTATCAAATAGTTCTTGGATTAATTGCTGGCTAGGTAAACTAAATTCAGAAAAACTAGTCTGATCTAGTAAAATAGTAGATATTTCATTAAATTTGTTTTTTAGTTCATTTATTTTCTTCTCCTTTTCTCTCAGAAGGTTGTTTTTTTCCTTAAGCTCTATTTCATGTAATTCAATTTTTTCTATAGTTTCATCTTTGTACAAATTATATATTTTATAATCGTTTTCCTCTAGTTTATGAGAAAGTATTCCCTTATTAATTTCTTTATAATCTTGAATGACAATATCTTGATTATTAATTTCTTCTTGCATATTATTGGCTTGTTCATCTAGTGCAATTATTAGTTTTCATGAATTTTGTGTATGATGTCACTGAGTATTAAGTCTTTCTCAGTGAGTATGTATATTTTTATTGATATAATCCACATCAAAAAATAATAGTGAGTCTTTATCTAAATTATTATTCCATAGATCTTGTTCATAAGTATATATTTTTTCTTCTTTATCTGTTTTAATAAATATCTCTCAGGTTTGTGGATTCTTATTCTCTTTATTTACAATTGTTTCGACTTCTAGGATTATTTTTTCAGGCTTAATATTATCAAAGGAGAACCCATCGCTTAAAGATATGCTTTTAAATATTTCACAAATAGATGATTTTCCCGATCAGTTTTCTCAAAAGATTATGTTGAATTTATCAAACTTCGCTTCTTGCAAATTTTTCTTTATACAAACTCTTTCTCGATCAAAATCAAGGTATGATTTATATATGATTTTTTTTATTTTATTTATTTTCATATCTAGAAGATTGTTTAAAGATACACAATAATCTCATTATTAAGACCAATAGCAGTAATGTTTTTATGTTTAGTTATTTTATTTCTATATCATATTTCTTAATTAAAAATTTATTTATTTTATCTTTGTTTGTTTCCATTATGAGGTATTCTTTATCTTTTTTATTTAGTTTACAAATATTAAAATTTTTAATATAATTTTTAGCATAAGAAAAATATCATCATGAGTATGGTTTACTTGTGCTATTAATATAATATTCAAATACCGAAGATTCTAGTATTTTTTTTAGCATAAGCAAATCTTCCTTAGATTCTGAAAATATCGCATATCAACAATAAATTAATAGATCTTTTTGGGTTGTAAACACAAAAAATGGTTTTTTCCCCATATATGGGAATAATAATTTATATCACTTATCACTTAATGCTTGTGATCTACCAAAAGCAAACCAATTTTCATAGTTTCAGTCGCCTTTATCTCTTAATTGTAATAGTTTCCTATTATCGGACAAATATTTATATGCTTTAGGAAAATTATTTTTTAAATTAGCCTCTTTCATTAGTGTAAGAGGAGAAATTCAATTTGTATAAGGATATATAATTTTTTCTTTTTTTCCTTCAATTTCATGCTCATATTTTAATATATTAGGTTTAATTATGTCACGACAAATAGCTTTTTCAATTTTATATTTCTTTGTTCATTGTTTTAGGATAAAATATTCACCTTCTTCTCAAATCGGTTTGAAAATATAAATATCATTACTTAATGTAGCAATTCAGTTCTTGATTTTATATAAAGATCATAATGCAGTTCAACATCTTTCAACTTTATTAATATTGTTAATAATACTTTTTTCACTTAAAAGCCATCCTTTTTCTGAATCTAAACTGCTATAAGCAATTTTTGTAAATTTTAATTTATTATATGTCTCCAATAGTTTACTAGAATGTTTCGTAAAAGATATATTTTCCGTCTCTTTTTTGGATAGAAAACAAATACATGTGTATACAGATTTATTTCCAAAGACTTTTTCATCTCCAAAATCTATTATCGCTAATTCATATTTTTTTTTAGTCATAAAACCTCTAAATGCTCTAGCATTTAAGCTTTTATAAAATGTATTTACTGTGATATATGATAATATTCAGTCAGTTTTAAGATAATTTAATCATATCTCAAAAAAAGGAATGTATAAGTCTGGATTTCCAGATTTTGTAATATCCCATTTTTTTAGAAGTACTTTTGTGTTTACATCTATATTCTTAGCTCTTACATATGGTGGATTTCAAACTATGATATCAAATCATCAATTTTTTTTAATTTTCGAAATCTTATTCCAATCAAAACTAAGTGCATTGTCGACAAATAAATTAAATTCAAAATCTACTTCATCTTCTCACTTTGAAAGAGCTAAAAGAGAAAGAAGTATTTTAGCTCTCTTAATACTATTTTTACTAATATCTAGTCACCAAATATTGTCTTTAAAAATAGCACCAAAGCTCTTATTGGTTTCTTGCTTTATATGATTAGATAGAGTGTAAAGAAATGCTCAACACCCACAAGATATATCTCATACTATTAGATCAGTAATATTTTTTTTATTCCTTTTGAAAACACTTTGGACAATAAAATCTTTTATATGATTTGGTGTATATACTGCTCAATTAATTGTTCTTTCATTCTCAGGAATAATTGATTCAAAGACTTCGACTAAATCATCAAATGTGAATGGCATTTGATTAATATGCTCTTTAAGGGAGTCATCATCTTTGATCAAGAGTCATTTGATGAGTTTATTTTTTTTGACACAAATATTGTTTGATTCAATAAAAGTAGAAACAATTACTTTATCTAAAGTATTTTCATTGTTACTAAACTTTTTAAGAATTTCTTTAAGTTTTTTATCCATTAGTAATCTTAATTTAAAATATTAATTCTATCAAAATTCCTTCAATAACTATTGAAAAAATCAATATCTTCTTCTTTTACACCATATATTTTGTAGGCTAGATTATCAAGTTCTTTCCATTTATCTAACAGTATATTTCAAAGAATTCTTTTTTGTGATGGTGAAGATAAAATAAATTTATTTTGTGTCTCTTCAATTTCCATAGAGATTTTTGCTAAACTTTTTACTATTTCAGGATTATTATTATAATTATCTATAGGGAAAGGTACTGGATCTAAAAATTGTTTATTAAATTTAAAATATCAGTTAGATTGTGGATTCGCTATAGATCTAGCAAATACAGAGAAAATAGTTGAGTTTATTATTGCTGAAACAGAATATAAATCTTCTTTTCCTTTAGATTTTAATTCAATAAAGTACATATTTGCATTATCACAATAGATGTTATCTGAAAAAGAAACTGATGCAAAAGTATCTAGTGATGTCATTGGGATTAATATCTTATTGTATGTAGCTCAATGGTTTTGAACTCTAGTGAATAAATGCCATTTTTGATCATCATCATGTGTTTCAACATTATTTTTAATAATTGTTTTATTTTTAAGTAAATATGCATAAGCTAGTGGGTATCTTTTTCAAAAATCATTAAATAATATTTCTTTTGACTCTCAATCATTAATATCATAAGGAAATATTACATATGTATCAGTTTTATCGGAATGATATGGATAGTAGTTTTCATTACATATCAATCAACGACATGCCTCTTCTTCTATTTTTATTCCTTTTTCTAAATGAGTGTCTCATATAATGAATCAATCTTTAACTATTTTTGCTTTTATGTGATATGCCTTATCTCGAAGCACTTGTATTCAAACTTTAATTTTTGCAAAATCTCCGAAAGTTCACAATTTTATAAAATCGGTTTTAATTCTTAATAATTGATGATCATCAAAACTTCGTGGATTCCCTGATATTGAAGAGCTAGGTAGTTTTATATATTCTTCAATTTTTTTTTCAGGTAAAGATATTTTTCTTAATTCTACTTCTACATCTTTTCCATCAAGTATTTTTCTGTAATAAAAATCATTAGGAGCTATTTTATCTAAAATTAAAACAGCAACATATGTCATTCTATCTTTAAATATAGATGTTGTCTCAAAATCTATAATCGATGATACATAGTTTGATCTTGTTATAATTTCACGAATCTTTTTTCAATACTCAGTCTTAAAAAATCTTTTCTGAACAATAAATCATAGTCTTCAATTTTTATTTAG
This sequence comes from candidate division SR1 bacterium RAAC1_SR1_1, assembly GCA_000503875.1. Taxonomy (GTDB): domain Bacteria; phylum Patescibacteriota; class Gracilibacteria; order Absconditabacterales; family Absconditicoccaceae; genus UBA5124. The sequence continues at coordinate 973,609 of CP006913.1, read as the reverse complement.
TAAATTAATCCCTCTTTCTATAAATGGTATTGCTAAATCCACTTTTCAATTAGGAGACGACAAAAAAATACTTTTTATATATTGATGCATATATGGTAAATCTGTGTTATAATTTTTAACTTCGACATATGGTGGGTTACCTATTATATAGTCAAATCATCATTTTGATTGAAATACATCTATAAATCCTTCTTTTGATTTCCAATCAAATGGGTTGGTCTTAATTAACTCTTCTTGATTTTTTTCAATATTGGGAAATAAGTCTTTTATATTATTCTCGACCAAAGAATTACCACAACGGATATTCTCACCGATTCAGTTGAGTATTTTTTCTCAAAAAATACCTATTTCATTATAACAATCTAAATTATCAATAGAGTCTATCATTTTTAGCGATAAAGCCATCTTTGCAACTTCAACAGCTTCTGGATCAATATCCACTCAAAATATACAATTATCTATAATTGCTTTTTTTCACTTAAGATTTATTATTTCTAGAGTATCGTCTAAAAAATATTTTTTATATTCTGAGATATTTCTTTTTCAATATTTTTTAAGTAAGTCTTCTAGATAATCATATAGCTCTATAAGAAAAACTCAACTACCACATGCTATATCTAATACTTTTATATCAAGAATAGTTCTATCTTTTAAATTTAAGATATCATCTTCTTTAATGGTTCTCTTTATTATATCTTGAACAATATATTGTGGTGTACTAACTGCTCATTTGGTTTTTATATATTCGCTCTTAAATTGATCTTTACAAATTCAATCTGTTATAGTTATTTTTTTAGACAAAAATATTTCATATATATCACTCAATAGCTTTGTAGGTATTACATCAAATCTATATGGAGATGGGTAATATAAATAAGGCAAAAGTTTGTCAAAAATAGTATTAGAGATTTTTATATCTTGTAAAAGTTTTATCCTTTCGAATAATGGTCAATCATAATGCTCATAAAAATCAAAATAGGATGTCTTTTTAAATAAATCTCGAAATCATTTTTTTTTAAATTCTAACAGATATCATTCTTCTTCTATTTTTCTTGCTTCACAAACACGAACGAATAAAATTCTATTTATAATCACTTGTACTATATAACTCAATACTTCTGTATTGTCTCAAATTAATTCTTGATTGTTGACTAAAATATCATTTGCTAAATCCAATCTAAAATTAGACAATAATCAAGCAAATTTTATATCAGGTGTTTCATTAGAAAGCTTGGTATTATTTGAAATATATAATTCTTTAAGTTTTCAGTTATAGATATTTTCCTTAAGTAAGTGATTCTCTAATTCTTCAAAATTATCTAAATATTCATTTATTTTAAAATATTTTCTACCAAAATTTGCTGGATGGTCTTTGTCTGGCATATATGTGCAATCATATATTACAAATTCTTCAAAATTAGAAATAAATGCACATGGTGCCATAATAGACCATCAATATGATTTAATTTGAAAAGCTGAGCTTTTGTCTGTATATAAATTTACAGAAATATCTTTTGCATCTAAAAATGTTAATTTTTGTTTTGCAATTTTGAATGTATAGTCTGGTCTATTGTTTTGGGATCAAATTTCTTCTAGCTTTTTCTTTTCTTCTTGAGATAAAATTTTTTCTTGTAAGATTTGAGAAGTATCTTTTGTATCTCGATTAAAGATATTCAAAAAATCATTTAACCAATTTCTGATAGTTTCTTCAGAAGTTAAATCTAACTTTCAATCGTTTTTAAAGCTTATATAGCTTCATATTAAATCTGCTAATTTTTTTTTTCTATTTAGTGAATCCATAGAGATTTTTGATCAAAAATAAAAACCAGAAGACAATAGGGAATTTTTTTGATTTTTTCCCTATAGTTTATCAAAAATCATAAACTATAGGGAAATTTTATACTTTTTTCCCTATAGTTTACAAACTATGGGTAAATTTTCTCACTTTTTCCTTATTCTTGATGTGTCCAAACAAAACATCGATATATTCAGGAACGAAATAAGGGACTTCATAATCAGATTCATATATTTTCAAGATTCCATTATCTACCAATGAATCAATGTATTTTTTTATTGTCTTTCTACTATATTTCTCGTCTTTCTCAATCATTGCGATACTGCAATATGGTCTATCAAAGAAGTAATCAATAAAGGTTCATGGTATCTTCAAACCTAAATTATCAATTTCTTGTTTTTTCTGTTTTATGAGATTCGTGATAGCTTCTAGTTTATCTTTAGTCTTCAATGATTGTTCTTCTACCGCTACCAGCATGTAATGTACCAAACTATCTCGATCTTGGTTTTCTCTGATTCCATGAAGGACTTGATAGTATTTAGTTTTGTTGGCATTGATATATTCACTGAGGTATACAATTGGTAATTTCAAAAGTCCTTTCAGTACAAGATATAAGATCATCAAAATTCTCCCTGTCCTACCGTTACCATCTGGAAATGGATGGATAGATTCAAATTGGTAATGAATAACTGCAAGTTTTACTAATGGATCAATCTCATCATCAGTATTCACATATTTTTCCAAATTTCATAACAGACTTCTGATTGTTTCTTCTCCAACTGGTGGAGTATAAATAACTTCTCCTACTCAGTTCATAAGAACAGTGCCAGGTATCTTTCTAATTCATGCTTTATCAGGTTCTATCATTGATTGGATTGTGATCAAAGTATTTGTGATGATTGCTGAGTATTTTTCCACTTGTTCAATTCCCCAAAGTGTAGCTTGTCTATAATGCAATACTTCTTTATCTTCTTTTGAAATTTTACCAGAAGAGATATCAGCTTGAAAAACACTCTCAAGAGTTGTATTGATATTTTCAATAGCACTACTAGCCACTCATTCCTTGATCAAAAAAGATCACAAAACCAAAAGTCCTACATTTTCCGTATTGGTATTGATGTAGGTATTGAGAGAGGCGATGGCTCTACTAGCCTTAGAGAGTTGCCAGTATGTACGATCAGAAAGTTTGAGATTTTCTGGTGGTAATAGTGGTAAATCATTATCGGGGTTCTTTGGATCAAACATGGTTTAAAATTTTAATATAAATGAAAAAATAATGCTTTTTCACCCAGTCTATTTTTTATAATTAAACGGACTTCAAAATCCACTCGAATTTTGTATGAGATTCTAGACAAAATGCAAAAAGAGACTTTTTCAAGTCCCTGGTCTTAATATGGATGTTTGTTTGTTAATGTGTTTCTACATTACCCCTCAAAGTGGCAGGTTTCGGCAGGTCTTAGATTCCTAATTCCATACCTTTTTGCCATTACAATCAAATCATTATATGGTCAGTTTCGACCTATTTTTCAAGTATCTTGTACGAAAACGATGTCGACAGCCCTTCAAAGAAGATGCATTGAATTCATTTTCCAAGTCACTGGCTTTTTGTTGAAAGAGTGTGTCCTTCCTATTCCAAACAGCCATTTTTGTCTTTCTAGAGTTCTTGTTGTTTCAAAAATTCTAGCCTTTGGATATTTTTTGATCACCTCTGCTCGCCAGGGATCAAACTTTTTTTTGAAGTTTGGATCAAGGTCGGCAATGTTGGTGTTTCTTTTCGGTTCTATCATTCTTTAGGTTGAGAAGGAGATAAAATTGTTGAATCTGATTTCTTTTCTAGGTTTGGGATTCTTCATGAGAAATAACCTGTCATGAAAGCGGTGATCAATCATAAATATTGCTCTCAGGTTATCTTTCCCATGATTAATCCGATCACTCCTCATAAAACGAGGATAAAAACAGTGATTTTAATAACACTTTGGAAAAACATCTTATTTGTTTTTAAGGATAAAATTATTCTTGAGATCTTTCATGTCGTCTTTGATCTCTCACAGACTTTGGAGGATAAAATCGATTTTTACTTGGAGTTTTTCAAACTCAGTTTTATTTACATATGTTTTTTCAATGTAGCTGATTCTGTCTTCAAAATCACTATAGCCTCTCGAAAATGTCCAAGTCTGAGATACGGCAAAAACGATAATTCCAACAAAGGTACTGATGGTAATGGTGACTGCATTGTTTTTGATTTTTTCTAACATGGGTAGTAATTACGAAGATAAAGGTTCAGGAGATTCCTGTTCAGATTGTTGTTTTTCTCTCTGTTCTTTGGTGGTTACATAACTTTTGCTAAATCCCTGACAATCTTCTCCCTCATCGGTAATGAGAGGGATTCTCTCTGTCAGTCAAAGCTCGATATATTTCAGTTTCATATCTACGATAGTCAGTGCATCCACATCTCAATCCCAGTTTCTCCTGATGATTTCTTTGAGAGCACGATAACAGATCATCGGATTAAAATCTTCTAGGGAAGAGACATAAATTTCTCAGACATCTTCAAACCCATCTTCTAAGAGCTGGTTGATCCTGTCAGGATGACTATCAGGTACATCAATAACAGATCAGGGTTTCACTCAATGTAGGATTTCTTGGGTAACATTACGAAGGATCATAGTTTCAAAGTTTATGAAAATAAAATTATGCGATCAAACTGCCTGGGAATGGCTCGAAGGTGGTCTGAGCATAGTGGTAAGCCGAACATCCAGTAGTACAGGTGGTCGTTCAATTAAGTCTGATCCTGTATTTCTTGGTAGCATTCGCCAAAAATGTTATGTTTCAAGTGGTAAGGGTCTGGACAAGTGTTCATAACCCAGCCATCAAAGTCTGCTCGTCATCAGCCATATACAATTTTCATGTTGTTGAGAAACTTCAAGATCATCATACTTCAAATTTGAGGTTTCCATTTCAAACCGTGAAAACTGATGACCAGACTTCTGTATTACAAGTATTACAACTGGCACTGTAAGCACTCCATCATTCAACTTTCAGAATTTTTGTAGCCTCAGCAGTCATCCTATTATTTTTGATAGCGATGTTAGTATTGGTGAGTGATCTTCCTACATAGGTGCATCGATTAAGAAACGAAGGAACCTGTGCATTAATCACCCCTTTTGGTCTTTCATGCAAAATTCAGAAATTGAAGTACATCGATCTATGTTCGATACTAGAAATTGTAAAGTTAGCACTCGAACACTCCATGTATTGTCCATACATAAACGGTCAACTACTATTCATAGCATATTGATAATATCAGGCATTGACTTGAGTTCCTGTCCTTCAAAGCACAATCCAATATTTCGTATTTTTATCCAAAGTGAAACTTCCTGGGAAATCGAACGAATTATTTTTGAATCCAGTTGTGATTTTACTTACTGGGATAGTTATCTCAGCATTTGGATCGACAAGCTCTCCACTTGGTGCATCGATCATAAAATCAGTATTTCAGAATCTAAACATAATATCTCAAGTATCAGCAATCCATGAGGTTCCATCAAATTTCTTGGTCTCTCATAAAGTATAAGGGTTAGAACTATGCTTTCAGATAGAAAAGTAATTGGTAGCACTCACGGTTCAGGTTCTTGTTAAGACCACCCAATATTTCGTAGTTTTTTCCATCTTGAGGCTTCCTGGGAATTGAAGGGTGTACCAATCTCGTCAGGTGGTTAGTAATGATGGTGAGAGTGTTCTTTGAGCACTGGTATTGATAAGGGTTCCACTTGGACTTCCTTCATAGTCGGTTTCAATTCTGACCATGAATTCATCACTCGGAACATTAGATTTTTTCAGATACAGATTTAATAATCAGGTTTCTAGGTATTCAGAACCTGTGAAACTTTGTGCATACTTTTCTATTAAAACGGTACCAAAGGTCTGTTCAGTACTATTCCATGAAACATTTGAATATCAGGTTGTTCATGGAGTTTGAGAAAAATTCTTCTCGATCCTGATCTTCACTCAATCGGTCGGACTAGAAATCTGCCACATAGCCAGCATGATAGATTTGATCGTTATCGGAGTGTATGAATGAAAAGCCTGACAAGTAAAAACCATTCAAGTACTACTGTTTCCAAAGTTTCTGTTTTCATTATACACACTCTGTCTGATCCCATCGTATTCGTTGGTAAACGAGAAAAACATATCCCAAGATTGGGTAACCCAAATCGAATTGGTATAAGTCATCATATTACCTCTCGTGTACACATCGGAGTTGTAGATCAAAACAGAATAATAGTTTGAGGTGTTTAATCAGCCATCTCTTTCCAAAACAATCCAATACAAAGTGCTGTCATTAAGCGAGAAAGATCAGTTGAACTGATACAGTTTCCTATATGCCTGGGTCATGAGTTTGGTTCATGAAGAACTGAAGGTCGCATTTGCATGGACAAGACTTCAGGATGGTTTTCCATTATCATCAGTTTGGATCGAGACAACAAAATTATCTGTCGGAGTTCAGACCCTCAGAATAGCTAAGAAAATTTTATCAACGGTCATTCAACTCGAGAGTTTGAAACTCATGGATGCTTTTTCTTGGTTACCAATTGAGTGTCCAAAATGGGTCGTGGTATTCCAAGAAAGGTTCTTATTTCATGAATCAAGGTTATTCAGAAAGTAGTTATTATTTTGGGTTAGCAGAGAAAAAACATTGGCTGTTCATCATTGGATAACTTCACAGACCTCGTCTTTGATTTTGTTTTGATTGAAAACTCAGTCCATCAATGCGGTGCTGTCATATTCAGGTTGTGAAGGATACCATTTTCAGGATTCATGATTGTATCCCAGTTGTAATATCATCCAAATATATCCTTGCAATCGCTCCCAAGCTGATCCATTATATTTTTCGATGAATCCCATCGGATAAATAAGCTGAGTATTGCAAGCTCTCAAAGTATAATAGTTGTTCACATCATTACCCCCAGTCCTTTCAAAAGCAACAAAATATTTAGTCTGTGGTTGCAAAACGATATCGTTGAAAAAAAAGTTTTTCTGTTCGTTACTTGAAGTCAGTGCCGAGCTATTGAAATAGTTGCTACTTGATGCAAGCAAAGTCTCTCCATCAGTAGCATAAAGTCTACAATAGATTTGATCACTTGGCGATCATACTTTTCAAAGATTGATTGTAACTCTTCTGAGAATATTATCACGACTTGTTAGAAACATCGCTCTGAGTTTGATATTGGTTCCATCTCCGACATTATAGATCGTACTCGCATCAAGCTGTTCTCGTCTCATTTTATCGGTCACTCATTTTCACACAAACCCTATTTGTCAGACAGAGACATCTTCTCAGACTTGTCCTTGGACTGATACATTTTGGATTGAACCTACAGGAACCTGACCAGGTTGAGATTGCATTTGGAAATTCATACCATCTCGTTGCATGATCACTCGTTGGTTTTGTTTAATATCTCAGGCATTCAAATTCACATTCAACATTTTTTTGAGTGTGGCGGTTAATGTTCAGGCGGTGGTATTTACAGAGATAGTCGCACTTCAAGTATTGGTTTGATGAGCTTTGAAATATAATAAAATGTTTTGTGGAATAGTCAGAGGACTGCCTTCATCACTTGTTGGGATAGCTCAGGCATATTCTATATTGTAGCTGTTTGTTGCTCATGTTGAAGTCGCCGAAAAAGTGGTCGCACCGATTTGGATTTGTGCGATCGCATGGTTGATAATGGTATTGATATTTTTGATAACCAGCTGATCACTTGTAACCTCGTTGTCTTCATTAACACTTGCGAGAGCTACATAGTTTTTGGTTGGATAAGCATCTCAGTATTTGATCTGACCGATACCAAGTCCTGTGATTGGATTCAATAATGGATTATCTAAATTTTGTTGACTAATTTCTACCCATACTTTTTTTAATCACGAAAAAGACAAAGCCACCGTTTCTGTGCTTTGATAATGCACCAATATTTTATCGCCATTGGTTTTGATACATTTAATCAGACAGCTTCCAGGACTGACTTCAAAGTTACTTCAACTGAGATACGAAAGTTCTAGTCCCTCAATTACTCAACCATCAGTTAAGGCAAGTAATGGTGCCGAATAATCGCTATCTTGATTGAGAGTATTTCCATTAAGTAGTGAGCATCTTTCCATGAGGTATACGATCAATTGATAAATAAGATTGATCGCATTTTACTCATGACAAGAAAAAATAAATCTATTACTTCAATTCTAAACTTTTCACTCTTGCAGAGATCTCTTTGAGTTTTTCGTTAAGTTCCTGGACTTTGACTTTGTTTTTACTGAGTTTGAAGGTCACTTTTCACATCTCTCCTGCGGTGTATGACTTTTCGATAACTTTCAAGGTACCATCATAAAACATCAGATCGTTTCATGAATTGATATACACCCTGACAATATCCCCAAGATCACAATAAAAGAAATTGCTAACATTAGGAGAAATATCGAACTCCCTTATCGAGTCCTTCCTTTCCAAGACATAGTTTTGGGTAGCTTTTTGGATGTTTCAACTATTCGTGAATGATCTTTCAACTCTTCAAAAATCGGTTATACTATCAGCATCTTCATATGAACCATAAGTAGTCCCATCTTTTCCAATACAGCAATTACACATCTGTTTTATATCCATAACCATTTTGGCATCTCTGATAGTTCTATCCAATGGAGAATTAACATCTCGCATAAATTCTCTATACTCATTATTGATAAGTGATCTATCAGTTCAGATCGTATCTCTAAAATACAAAGTTCAATCTCTGACAATAAATTCATAGTTGTTTTCTCTGAGGTCTTTGAGGACACTGAAAAAGCTATCTCATTTAGCATACTGTTTTGTGATGGTATCAGTGACACTGCAATCTAATACCAAACCTGTATCTTCCCTTGCATTGATTTGATCGAGTATTGTTTGTAAAAGGACATCGACCTGACCTGTAAAATTGATAGCCGTATACAAAATTTTGTCATCCAAAAAACTGAGATAGTCTTCAATTTTGATGACGGTATTTTTCAAAGTAGCTTCTATCCCTCTGATATATCATTCAATGAGTGTATTTTCTGTACCATCGTTGTTTTCCATTATTTTGATACGATTATTTTCTTTGAGAATGTTTAAGATATCATCCATATGCTCGTTCATGATCGTGAGTTCTCAAGTCGAGATATCATTCAATTTAATCGTACATTCAAATCAAAAAACATTGAATATCTGTCAGATTAAGTTTTTTTGTCTATCGTAGACATAGCCGATAATCATAGGTTACAAAAGTGAATTATTAAAAGAAACGGTCACTTGGAAATCAGTATTGTAGATACCTCAACTTACATCATAAATAACATATTTTGTCATACCTTTTACCGTTGGTCGTTGGGATCAAGGTACTCTCGTTCACAAAATGTTTATTCAGTTTTTAGTTGCTGTTTGATTCTTAGCATCGATAATAATAACATCTCATTCTACGGCATCAATATTCAACATAAACCACTTATTGGCTGTGACATTATAGATCGTTAGTGGTGTGAAAATTGAAGTAACCACATTGATAGATATTTTCACTGGTTCATCAGCATTGGAAGTCGTGATACAATTAATTTCATTGTAGCTCATATTTCGTTGACTACTCATCGCAGTTGGAAATTGAAACCCTCAGTAATTACCTTCTATACCTTCAAAGACACTAGCAATCAAAGAATAGAATTTCGGGTCTTGTGCAAAAAGTGTCACTCTCCATCTTCTCAAAGCTCCATCGTTGTGATCGTTATCATCTTCAATTTCATAATCTACAGGCAGATCGACTTTGCATTTGATTGATCGCTCTCTGTCTTGCTCATCGATTATTTTGAATTCTTTTTCTTCTACGGTCGATGGGATTCATTGCAAAGCAAACATGATATCCAGCCGATCCATACCCATAGAAGTCTGAGCTCTAGTTGTTGCGATGATTAATCCTTCCAAAACAATACTTCTTCATCTTGCAAAGGTTGGTCAGGTAAGAGTTCCATGGTATCAAATGATATCTTGTTTATCATCAGACACTTTCAACTTTCTCCATTGGACATCAGAAAGTGCAATTCTAAAGTCTGCGGTCTGATGCATGATACTTTGCCCATCCCAATAAAAATTTTTTCCTATCATCAAAGAGTAAATTAAAAACTAAAATTTGAGAGTAAAACTAAATCTTCCATTTCCAGTAATCCATTTGTTGATTAAGATCAAAACCTGACCCTACATGGATGTTTCCATTGATATTCACTGATCTATTCGTTGTTGAAGTGTATCCTCAGTTTGCAAAGCCTCTCCCTCTAATCTGTTCGAGGTTCATGACAAGTGGTGTGTATTTATCGACCATCCATTTCGGAACTACATATTCTCATTCATGCACAATTCCAGCGACCCTGTTTCTGTCTGTTCATCAAGTAAATCAACCACTCGCATATCATTTTCCTGACCTTGCTCTAGCTTGGAGAGCTATGACATATAAAAGTTGGGAAGCCAGCCTGCTATATTCTCAAACTAAAACATTCACTGCTGATCTAGTAATATTTATCAGATTTATGTAGTAATTTTGCCAGTTCTGTCTCATGACATTTATGGATTGAACCTGTGCTGTTTGGATTTGTGCGATAGTAGTGAGATGAACTTGAAGTTCTGAACCCATCGCTGTTTGTTGATTGACGACATCTTCATCAGCTTTTTGTTTTTTGAAATCGGTTAATGCTTGAACATTTGTTTTTTTGGTTTCAGTAGCCGTTTGATCATCTACCGCAGGAGTTGAAGAACTTGATCGATTAGTACTACTAGAACTACTACTTGGTATACTTGCTTGTTGGATACTCGAAGCTACGGATTTTTTTGGTCAGACTGATTGGGAAGCGACAGACAGTTCTTGTGATTTTTTCAATGCTTCATTTACTTTTGCGATCACTTCATCGTATTCCTTTTTGACTTGTTTAATGTTCTTGATCTGAGTATTTGCACTATCGGTTTGGAGTTTACTAGAAAGTGTATTTACATCTGTCTGAGCAGTGTTTTTATCTCTCATAGCATCAGATATTTTCAATTTCAAATCCATCAATTTTTCTAGGAGTTTCTGACTATCTTCATCTAGCTGACTAAATCATTTTGAAGTCAAAAAACCATCAACCTGTTCTTTGGTGACCGTTTTGACTTTCTCCAATGCCTGGATTATTTTTTGTTGCATAGCCATAGAATTCCTCGCATTAGCCAAATCTTCTTCAGCTTTCTTTTGATCATCTAGTGCTTTTTGGTTTGCTTTACCAGAATCATCCTGAGCTTTTTTATCGACATCGAGTTGCTGTCTTTGGAAATCATAATAGGCTCTCTGTTCTTCTGTCATTTTTGCCCTAGCTTGCTGTTCTTGGATGATTTGATCCAATACTGCTTTTTGATCTCCCTGAGCTCATTTCCTTAAATCATCAAGATTTTTTTGGAGTTGGATTTGCTTTTGTATCTCGGCATTGATTTCTTGTTGAAGTTCTGTTCTCTTATCACTATCACTTTCTCCATTCAATTTGGTTTGTAGACTGGTTTGTTCTTGTTGTGATTTTGCGAGATCTTCGGCTTGAGATTTTACAAAGTCCTCAGTGTTTTTGGACTTGTTTTGTTGTCTTTCTATCTCGATATTTTTCAATTCTTCATCTCTTGTTTCTTTGATTCTCTTGATAGTTTTATCATATTCTCTTTGGGTTTCTCTGAGATTGTTTTTGATTTGATTGGTGGTATCAATAACCGCATCGTTATATTCCTGCTGTGCATCAGTGACATTGGTTATTGCTTTTTCTAGTCTGTCGTTTGCTTTCTCTACTTGCTCAGTTTCTTTTTTTAATTCAGCAAGTTGGTCTTTGGCTTCTTGGGTTGCTTTGGATCATTTTTTACCAGCCGATTCAGAAGCATTTCACATATCATCAAATTTTCCATTCAACGATAAAACATCACCTCACAGGAGGTTGGTAGCATCACCAAGTCCCAGGACATTATCTTTTACAAATTCAAAGGCTCAGACTGCCTCTTCTTTGATCCCATCAAATACCGATTTGATTTCTCCTTCATTGGTTTGAAGTTTCTGTCTCATGTTCTCAATATCTGAGATATATTTATCAATCTTTGCACTTCCAATATCCACATTGAAAGTATTTTTAAGAAAATCAGCGACAGCCTTTCAGGACTTCAATATCCCTTTGATAGCTCCAAAAATAACATCAACACAAAAATTCCATGCTTTGGCTATCGCTCAAGGAACTGCCTGTCAGACCTTTGCCATAAACTCAAAGACAGGTTTCAATTTCTCTTTCAATACACTCCAGTTTTTATAGATCGCAATCACTACGGTTGCTACGATTGTACCGATCAAGAAAAACCTCGCACCTAACAATAAAAGATTTTTCAATGCACCTAAAATAGAAAGTCCAAGACTACGAAAAGATAATGAAGCGAGGTTGTTGGCTATAATTTGTGCATATGTTCTGACGGTAGTTACTGCAAGAGCTACTCATTTTTTGATAAAGGCGACCGTAGCTCTGGTAGCCTCGACGACTATTGTTCTCAGGTTGGTTATGAAGTATCGACTGGCTTTTGAGAAATTAATCACGGCAGTTCAAGCTATCGCCATTCATCTGATAATAGTGTTCACGATTCCTTGCAAAAAGGTAATGACCGTTTGTTGTTTCATGATAATCAAAGCAGACAGAAAAGTCGCCAGGATTGTTTTTGTAATGATGACAAAATTATTAGCAAAAAATTGATAGACCTGTTTTGCACCATCAAACACAGTTTTGAATACGACTCATAGCCCCTTGATTCCTAAGATCAGGATATTGAAGACAGGAGTAATGATTGCTTGCAAACTCGAGATGATACCTCAGAAAATGGGAGCCAGTACCAATCCAAGCTCTGCCATCTTAATTTTGAAACTATCAATCATATTTGAGAGCTTTCCTTGAAGGGTCTTGGATTGCTGTTCCATAAGTCATCAAAACTTTTCATTGATACCTTCCAAGATTAATGGGATAGCTTTGGCTGAGGAGATTCCTTGTTCTCAGATGTTACCCAATTGTTCTTGAGTCAAACCGAGTTTTTTTCTCAAAATCTCGAAAATAGGGATACCTCTTTCAGCGATCTGATTTACTTCTTGTTGCACCAATTTTCCTTTGGTTTGCATCTGTCCAAGGGCTACGATCACACCATTTAAGGTATCTTGGTTTCAACCCACACCAGCCACAGCATCTCCGAGCGATTTCATGATTGGAAGAATTTGATTTGCTTTGAAACCGTAGGCAGATAGTCTTTTGGCTCAGTCGATAAGTCCCATCTGATCAAACGGAGTTTGTTTTGCAAAAGCCTGAATTTGTTTAAGAAGTTTGATCGCTATCTCTTCACTCTTAAACATATTAGTGAAGGCTATTTTTGCCTGCTGGAGTTCTGACGATAGAGTGAATAAAGATTTCACAAATCCAATAATCGCAGTAACAGAAAAAGCAGTCAGGATAATCTCTTTTAATCACGAAAAAGTGACCTTCATTTTCTGAACGGTACTTTGGATAATCCCTCATTGTTTGAGTATCTCCGTATTAACTCCTTGAAAGTTTTTTCATAAAACTGAGATATCTGACGATCAGGTTCTTGTATAATTCCTCAGCTCTCTACCTGCTTGAGTTAGTGATTGTTGAATCCTCGAAGCATCGGCAGTTAGTTGGATAACTCCGTCACGGTTTCCTTGTTCTTTTGCCAGTTTTATTTGTGCTTTAACTTCATCAAGTTTGGTTTTGAGATTTCCTACATTCAAAGAAAGTTGCAAAGCGGTCTGATCTTTGATTCTTTGATTGAAACCATTGATATCATCTCTAACCTGGTTGAGTTGTTGAGCTACTCAGGTTCTATCAAGTTTGAGATCTCGGAGAAGTTCAAAGATTTTATTTGTTGCCATAAACATCAAAAAAAAAGAGGTAAATTACTACCTCCAGTTTTAATCAGAATTGAGTTTTATCAGTTTATTTTTTATCCAAAGAAAAAGTCTTCAAAGTCTTTTTTGTTTTCCAATTTCTTGATCTTCTGTTTTGGAAGATTGGTTTTCCTTATCTTTTTCGGGTCTTCCAAATATTGTATCTCTTCCAATAACCCAAAAAACTGGCAAGCTGTCATATTGAGTACTGCTTCCAGTTCCTGGTTATAGTATTTGATAAACAGGGCTATCAAGGAGATGAAGCTTGCTGTTTGGTTAGATCACTTTCAAGTTCACGAAGTGGCTCCTTGGTCAGCCCCAATCAAAAAAAAATCTCATTTCGGACAAGGACTAGATTCTCAGGAGTGAGATGTTTGAGAATAGATCAAAGTTTAGCTTTGGTATATCCAAACCATCATTTGTTTTTCAAAAATGACTGTAAAACCTCAATCATGATCTTCGTGTTTTTGACTTCATCTTGTCCCATACTTTCTGTCTTCTTGATGATATCAGCCAGTTGTTTTACGGTTGGCTGTTCGAGAATAAACAGATCTTTTCAGAGCTTGATTGTTATTTCTTTGGACAAGAAACATTCTAGATTAATTTCAAACATCAACGAAAAATAGTGAAGATATTAAAACGAGTGTGTCACTGACACTATACTTCATAAACAAATCCTTGAGATGTAACTTTACCATTGAGTTCTATATCACAGGTAGCTACATCGTCCTCGCTATTACCAACAAAGTCTATCGTTAATCAAGTCAAGTTTTGGACATCTTTAAGATCGATAGTGATTTGTTTACCATCAGGTCTCTCGTGAATAAATCTTGCATAGAATCTAGATGCAATTCCTGTGTCTGCAAAGGTAAATTTTCTACTTTGTGCAGGAGTATAATTGTAAGTAATCGTGAAAGTTTGATTGAGAGTTGTTACTGATCCACCTGATTTGAAGTAGATGTTTCTTCTACCAGCAGGTCAGACTACTTGAAAATAATCTGAAGCAGAGATTGTCCCATCTACAGAACCAACGATTGAAGTAATACTGATCGCTCCATTATCGTAGTTTTGATGTTCGAGTTCAACGAGTGATAGAAACTGGATCGTATTTGATGCGATCACTTGAGTTGCTCCAGAAACAAGTGTTCCAGGGATAGAAGTTTTTGTGATCCAACCTTCATTGAGACTTGCTAAAGTATCAGGATCGATTTCACAAAGTTTGAATTTGAAAGAGAACTCAGAACCCTTTTTGAATTTGTTGATCTTGTCGTTATCAAAGACAAGCTCGGAACTTTCTCTTTTGGATTCAATAACCGCATCTCTATAAGCACCAAGCCTTACTAGAGATGATAAAGAAGATCAGTAGTAGAATTCTCCAGCACCAGCCAGCAACCTCTGATCATTGATGATTCATGTTGTTTGTGTCATGAGAGTAAAAATGAAATAAATAAAGAAATGAAATACCAGCAATGGGAATATAGTCAGATTAAAAATTTATCAATCTAAAAGGTATGTTTGCATAAAAACATAAGTCTAAATACGGAATAATCGGTTTTTTCATCGTATCATTCATCTACTCACATCAGATTGATTGTTCATTTTCGGCATGGTCTTAACTTCCCAATAAAGCCTCATAACTTAGATACCAAAAGTTCTCCAATTTCTCTGAGTTGCTCTTCAATTTCATAGTTTCAAATAATATCTATCGTCAGCTTGTTTCCTTGATATCCATGTTTTCATTGGTACTTTCAAAGTTTATTTTCATAGCCACTCACATCATAAACAATAAATGGTGTCTGAGTTTGTGATTGTGATCTTTTCCTAAAAACCCTTCCTTGGATTGTTTCTGATAACTCAGGAAGTGATGATAA
Organism: candidate division SR1 bacterium RAAC1_SR1_1; assembly: GCA_000503875.1. Lineage (GTDB taxonomy): Bacteria > Patescibacteriota > Gracilibacteria > Absconditabacterales > Absconditicoccaceae > UBA5124. Next base: position 957,959 of record CP006913.1, on the reverse strand, counting down.
ATATTCGTAGATTGCTTTTTTGAGATTGATAGGGACTGGTGGTTCTATCACTACTGGTGGTGGCGGTGGCGTTGGTACCATGGGTCTTGTTTAGTGAAGTAAATTATGATCAAAGTCTTTTTTTGAGAGCTGAGATAAAATAAGCATTAATCTGATCTATGGTTTCGTTGTAAAGTTTCCTAAAAATCTCCCTTGGTTTGATACCTTTCTTTGCAATTGAAGTGGCTAGAAGATAGACCGTTCACTTGTCTTTTGATTTCAGATTTGCATAGCTTTTTACTCAACCTGCTATCATTCCATGACGGCTTGCCCATCAAACTAACGAATCCATAGGCGGTCTTTTTTGGAGTGGTCTTCTTCAAAATTCCATGATGACTGCCTGTGCTGTTCTTGATCAGATTTGGATTACATTTCAATTTCAAATTACTTTCACAAACAGACTTTTTTCAAACTCTCAAGTATCAAAAGCCTCCTTTTTGACTTTCTCTTTGAGTAATTGCAAAACATACTGAGCTGTATCTTGCAAAGCATCTCTCTCGGCTCTGAATACTTTTTCTAAAACTTCTTGATTGATTTTTACTTCCATTATTGCCGTCTTTCAATTATGCAACGAAGGTGGTGAGTTACCCTTCAATCAAAGATAACCTCCACAGAGTTGACTAAGTAAAAGTTGCCTTCAATATAGACCCTATCATTTTTTCCAATAGGTGTCTCATCAGAAATATACAAAAAGAAAATCTCAGGTTGAACTCTATGGAGTTTCCCTGTCGTCAGATCAACCATTTGTTGGCTTCATGCTTTTGATAGTCTTCCTTTGAATGTTCCTACTGGGATATAATTCTTGGTTTCGATCCCATCAATATTTAACATCTCAGGAGTTTCTATTGCTACCGTATGAGTATATAAATCTTTAATCATCTGTATTTTCTGAAGGATAAAGTCTGTCATAGCCTCCAATATCTACATCAAGATTTCATGCAAGGGTTCTATATTTATCAAGCATCGCCATAATATTGGCAGGGAGATCTAGTGGAAACGATCTGCTATCTTGTTTTTTCTGATAGGAATAATCTCCGATCTTTTCTGATTGGATACTGTTTTTTCCAGTAAACATTCCTTGATCGATATAAATCATTTCTAAAACATACACGATCGCTTGCATGAGCTCTTCTGGAAAAGTATAAGTCTGACTAGATTCATCAAAAAAAATCTGACCATTGATGTACGATAAAACGAGTGACAAAGCTCTCGTGATATATTTTTCTATGATCTCATCATTTTCAACCAGGAGATTACTCACGATGCTGATTTGTTTAACATACTCAGGAGTGATATTGTGGTTCATTTGTGTTTCAAAAAGAAAGCTAAAACAAATGAAACTATACTCAAAACCACGGAAAGTAAATCTAAAAAAGATAGGAAGGGTATCCTATCTTTTTTAGTCTTCTATTTCTTTTTCTTAGAAGTTTGGGGTGGTGAATCTGCATTATCTACAGGTTCTATGGGTGCTTCATCCGAAGGCTTGACCTCTTCCATACAATCAGGATTGAAGAGATGTTTATCAACATGGACTTCGTTTCCTTTGCCATAGAAGATGTTGTTGACTTGGCAGTCTCTGGTTATTACAACATGCATATTTGGTTATTGCTAAAAGATAAAATTAGTCTTTCTTTGGAGTAAACTCCTTGATGTGACCATGTTTGTAGTCGAGTGTCTTTTTCAAGGATTCGATCACCTCAGGTTCATCAGTAGCAAAGACACCATCTCTAAAACGATGCAGTCTTTTATCCGCCGTATTGAAAGCAAGGCTTGAGATGTTCTTGTTTCTAAAATACACCGTTTTTGTTGCCGTAGGTTTAGCAACTTTCTCTTTTGGCTCTTTTGTTTTTTCAACTACAGGCTCCTGAGTATCTTCAGGAGTTGTAGCTGTTGTATCAGGAGTTGTTTGATCTGCCTGATTAGTATCTTGAATATCTTTTTTGGACATTGCTGTTTAATAATTAAGAATTAAAAACTAGGGATTAAGGTTCTTGATACGACCGTGTGAGTATTTACCATCTTTAACAACCATGGTATATTCTCATCTCAAGATCGCAGTCTGACCGTCTTGTCCTGGTTGGGTTCCTGGCACAAGTTTCAAACCTCTATTTTGAAATGGTACCAATGCAAGTCTATTGATATCAATCAAATCAACTGCATTATTTGGCATCTTCTCATCAAGAAGGATATTTGAAACAACACCACCAGCCACAGGAATATCTGAGATAAATCTCAAGACATAACTTCCTGCTTGTGTAGAGTTTTGTGCGATCACAGGATTATTTCCAGAAACATTGAATCCACTAATTTTTCTTGCTTGATTGATATTACAAACGAGAGTGTTTGCGACACCACCGTCTTCAATAATCATCTGCACAAGATCATTGATAGTAGTAGAAGTTAGATCTCCACCTCCTGCATCGAGAATGTTACCACCAGCGATATCAGTAAATTGGAATAGACCTCCGAAGGTTCCATTTTCTCCACCAGTTCTTGCTACTTTACGACCTCTCAAAGCTTGTTCAGAAAGTTGCTGTCTGATTTTGTAGAAAGCTCCTTTGAGTTGTTCAGCGAGAGTATTTACATTTCCATAGACCGCAGAGTTCAATGCTGTATCAGAAAGTTCGACAGCATTTCTGAAGATTTGGAAAAAGTTGTGTTCCATAGTTGGTTTCCATTCATCAACTCCAACGATATTCTTTTCATTTTCTTGTACTGCTTCTGACATAAGTTTTGCAGTCATAGTAGCATCAAGATCAATAGGAGTGGTACCACCATAAACGATACCTTTTACAGAGGTTGGACTATCAACAGAAACGATCTTGATTTGTAAGTCTTCAATATCAGTATTGTCGGCTGTATACACAAATCTTAAGATCATATTTGGTCTCATACCAGCAGTTGAATTGAAGGTTATTGATTCAGGAGAATCGCTAGGAGTTACGGTTCCATTAACTGCCCAGGACATAGGAGTGAGTTGGCTTTCCATCCACTCGTATTTATTGTTTGTACCTGCATTGTATCAGGCACCATTTCTCAAGAAAATCTCCAAAGCAGATGATTGTTCTTTAAGAAACTGTGTAAAGAGGTCTAAGACCTGTCTTTCGGTAATTTGTGAAAGATCAAATGAAAGTTGCATGAGTAAAATAATTTATGAAATAAAGATTATTTTTTGATTGCTGTTTCGATGATCGAACTAAGCATTCAATTGAAGTCACCTTGTGATTTTGCTTTGTCATAGGTGCTGGTATCGTGTGGAGGGATACCTTGTCCTCATTTTGGATCAGGTTTCTTTTCTACGAAATCGCTGACAAGTTCTTTGATCTTTGGGAGAGTTTGAAGTTTTTCTAAAGCTGTCTTGTTTGGAAGGTCTAGGAGTGTTTCAATCTTTTTATATTTTTCTTCTCCGAGACTTGTTTTGATAGCTTCGAGTTCTGTACTTACCAAAGTTTCCATCGCTTTGTCATACTCATCAATGGTTTTTGTTTTACCTTTGAGAGTTTCAATTTCTTGGTTTGCCGTATCCAAAAGCTCTTTGAATTTCCCTTGTTTTTCAAGGTTCTTCTTTTCTCTTTCGGCTTCCTTGGTTTCATACTCTTTGACTTTATTTTCAGCTTCTCTTCTTTTGTCAGCTTCTTCTTTAAGTCTTCGAGATGGGACTGCATCATTGTTTACTTTGTCATCACCCTTTTTATCAGGATCAGTTCATGCAGGTGGGGTGTCACTTGCTGGAGCTGGATTTCAGGTAGTATCGGCACCTGTTCCGTTGGGATTGTTTTTATCTTCAGGCATAAAACTAAATAAGAAAAGGATAAAATAGAAGCATACTATTTAGAAAAAGAAAAAATCAATCTATAAAAACAATTTCCATGGAAGGATAAATGCACAGGAGATTGAGAAGATCACAAGAAGAATAAATCCAAGGAGCCTCAGGCTCTTGAATCGGAACTCCTTATTGTTTGTTAGTAAAAGAAGAATCAGCACTTCCCTTAGTTCCTGGTTTGTCTTGTTTGGATCAATTACTGCCATTATTTGGTTTGTTAGTTGGTAAAGATTTATTCAATTCTATCTGCTTTTTTTGTTGCTCTTCTTGTTCTGTTTTGATGATAGCGAGTTCTTTTTGTACCATGTCTTTTTCCCAAGAAAAGATATTGGCGATTGCTGTTTCTTGAGATACAAGTTTGTTATTATACAAATCAATATACATCTGAGTGTTTTGTTGCAGGTCTTTCAACATCGCATCTGAGAATTTAACATCAATTGAAAACTCTCCTTGAACTCCTGCAAAAGCTAGAGTTTCTTTGATCAGCTTTTTCAAAGTCAGTTCCATCATTCTTTGCTTTCTTTGTATCTTCTTGAGAAATCTTGTGAGCCTGATCCTGAGTGCTTCTACCTTCTCGGCTCCTCAGGATTCTTCAAACCCAAAGAAAGAGATAGGGATTTGAGTTATCGCTCCGATAAGTTTGAGTATCTTATCGATGTAGGTTTGTGCTTCAGGGATCAATGAATTATGGTTTTCGATATACTGAGCTGGTTGCTCTCCTTGTCTATGCACAAAGACTTCTAAGTTGTGGATTGATTTATCTTTGTTTTGAAGGAGTGCAGATACTCATTCAGGAAGTGAAATTTTACTATTGAGATGTTTGATAAACTGGAGTGATATTTGGGTAAACCTGTCGTTCACTTCCTCTAGAAGATCAAGAATATCTGTGTAGTCATTGTTGCCTAGATACTTTCAACTGACCTTCCTGTTATCAAAACGATAGATGTTCAAGAAGTCTAATGTCTCAGCAGGTGCGAGTTCTTTTTCTAAACTGTACTGAGTACCATCAAGAGCGACTGAATACAAACCATATTCAATCAACCAGTTTCAGTTTTCTTGTTTGGTGTAGGATTGTATTTTTGCTTTTTGTTGGATAGAACTTCATAAAGTTTCGTTGATCTTGCTGATGAGATAGATTTTGTTGGGGTCTTCTCCCAAGAATAATCATTCAATTTGTGGAAAGTAATAATCGTAAGGTATCTCTTCAATTACAATATTGTCCTTGTCATCTTTTCTTGATCTTAAAACTGCATAGCCATAGATTCAAGTATTCAAAGCGATGTTGTAAAGCAACTCATCAAATCCGTTGGCTTCACTTATCTCATCTCGTTTTGCTTTGGCTTGTTCGTTATCAATATCGATTTCTATTCCATCACCAATGATATAATCAGCAGTAGTATTTGCCATCAAAGAAAGGAGGTTCACATTCAAATACAAATACTCATCTTTGTTTTTGTGGTTACTGAGATAGGTTTTGATATTAAAGACATTAGCTTTGAAAGTTCCCAACACAAAATGGCTGGCATCATTTTCGTAAATCTTCTTGAATTTACCTCTGGTGCTGACTTCTTTTGTGATGATATTATCAAGATATATTTGTTGTTGCATGAAAAAAACACAGTGATAAAACTACCACTGTGTATAAATTATTTCAAATATTATCAATCTATTGAATCAGAATATTTATCTAATGACAAGCCTCACAACAATCATCTTTTTTGCTTTTATGTTCAAACTTTAAAGACTTATTTTTCACTCAGAATAATCTTAGACTATTGATAACAACAAAGATTGTAACTCAAACATCACTCACAATCGCTAGACTTAGATTACTAATACCAAAAACTGCTAATCATAGCACACATGCTTTGACTCCTATTGCGAGAGCTGTATTGAATTTAATAATATTATGACAGTTTCTACTTAGGCGAATAAGATAAGGTATCAGTCAAATCTTATCATTCATAAGAGCTATATCTGCATTTTCTATAGCCATATCAGATCACACTGCACCCATAGCAATACCTACGGATGACAATACCAAAGCTGGTGCATCGTTTACCCCATCTCAAAGCATAGCAACACTACCATATTCTTTGACTAATTTCTCTATTTCTTCAGCTTTTTGATCAGGTAATAATCAGCCTTTGATATTCGTTATTCCTACTTCTTTGGCAATAATTTCTCCAGCTTTTTGATGATCTCATGTTAGCATAACTACTTCAATACTCATCTTTCTTAGTTCATTTACAGTATCTTTGCTTTCTTGTCTTATAGTATCTATGATTCCTATTATTCAGATGACTTTTTGATGGCTACTGACAAGGATAATAGTCTTCCCTTCTTCTTCTAAAGCATAGATTTTTTTCTTTATCTGTTCTGGTATATTATGTTCTTCTCAGACAAATTTAGCACTTCCCAAACAACGATGGGTGTCCTTACAAATTAAACATTCAGATTTTATTCCTTTTCCTCAGACTGACACAAAATCTTTATGTTTATGTAATTCTATTCATCTTTTTTGTGCCTCTTGTACAACACAACGAGCGATGGGGTGTTCCGAGTATTGTTCCATACCACCTATACATGCAAGGAAGGTATTCTCATCATCTCAATCAAGTGAGATAATATCTGATATTTGTGGTTCTCCTTTTGTAAGAGTTCTGGTTTTATCCATAGCGATTGCTTTTATTTTTCCTATTTCTTCCAGATATTTTGCTCATTTGATGACAATGCCATGGGATGTTGCATTTCCTATTGCAGAGAAAACCGCTACAGGAGTAGAAAGAACTAGAGCACAAGGACAAGCAATAATCAGAAGTGTAATAGCTTGTCAAAACCAGTGATTAAAATCTCATCAGAGAAAGACCACTGGTATGACAACTAATAGCAAAGCTAAAACCATCACTGATGGAGTATAATAGTGTGCAAATTTCTGTATAAATCTTTGATAGTTAGCTTTCTTTTGTGAAGAATTGTAAGTAATATTTATTATTTTTGCTAATGTGCTATCTTCTCATTTCTTTGTTGTTTCTATTTCTAAATATCAACTTATATTCATAGTTCACGAAAAGACAGCTTCGCTTATTGTTTTTGATTTAGGTAAAGGTTCTCAGGTTATAGTTGTTTCATCAACCAAAGCATCACCAAAAATAATTTTTCAATCTACGGGTATCTGCTCTCATGATTTGACAATGAGGATACTTCCAATCGTGATCTTATCTATGGCAACCTCTCAGATATCTTTTATAAAACCTATCTTTGGCATAGTGTTTGTAAGGTTTTCTAGTGCTTGTTTGCTTTTCATAATTCAATAATCTTCCAACATTTCTCCCAAAGCAAAAAGTACTATGATAATCATAGCTTCAGGAAGCTCACCAAGATAACTTGCACCTCCAATCGCTATGATCATTAAAAGATTTATATCACTGAATTTCAAACGAAATAATGACTTTACTCCCTTTAATAAAATCTCTTTTCAAAAGATTATTCAGATAATAAGAAACAGTATTCGTTCTCAAATACCTAAAAACCTTTGTCCATATAGAGAGAGTATCTCTAAAGGCAGAATACACAATAGTCATATTATGATCATACGAAATTTTTGTATTCATCGTAATTCTTTGAATGTTGCCATGATAATTTCACAAAATAAATTAAATCGTTACTAGTACATAGATACCTAAGCCAAGCATAAGCAGTCCAACGATTAAGTGGATAAGTTTTGTATTCTGATGTTTAACTTTGGCTAATTTATCAACTGTGCTATATCCAAATCCAACCAATATAGCAATAATTACCATAGGTAATACAAAAATTAGATTGTATATAACAAGGTAGAGATATCACCAATTAGTTAGTGTTTTGCTTTCAGAACTTAGATATCCTAAGATAGTAAAGTAAGGTCATGAAGAACATGGCAGTAAGAATAAACTTACGAGAATTCCTACAGCAAATGCTCATCGTGGAGAAGAGACCTTATCTATTAGATCTGCCATTTTGGGTCTTCGTGAGAATGGAACTTCCATCACAAACAATTTCCCATACCAAAAGTAATCTTTGATATTAGCAAGTCAAACAAGAATTCATAAGATTCAGACTACTAATTTGAGAATGAATGTATTACCAGATCATGCCAATGCAGAAAATAATCATATTCCCATTGCTAGATAACTAATAAATACCGCCAATGCAAACATAAATCCTGCAAGGAGTGCCTTCTTTCTACTTTTATGCTTTGATAATATTGCTGACAATAAGAGAAACATTACTGCGAAAGCACAGGGATTGATACTATCCGAGATCGCCGCAGGAAGCATAATAGCAAAGAAAGAAAGTCTGTTTTTGAATCAATCTTTGACTCCTCATGGAGGATTTATTCAGTTTGTGGTAGAAGATCATGAACAAGTTGAAGAATCACTACCTGATGTTAATGCACAAGTTGAGGCGACATTTTCTCATGTTCATGAAGTAGTATTTTGATTGAGCTTTTTCGTAAAGAAATCAATAATAGGTTCATCACCATTGAGGTAAGAAGTATCTGATCAACTAGTAATGACGAGAAAAGGGATACCCATCTTTTCAGATGGAAGGTTCATCTTCTCTAAGTAATAGTTGAGATCTTTTAGATTGTCCCTATTAAAATAGATTTCTTTAGATGTTATATTAAACTTTTTTTCAATTTTTTCTTCGTTGAAAAAATTCTCAACATTTGCACAATGAGGACATCAATTTCCATAGAAAAAAGTATATTCTTCTGCAAATGTTAAACTATAAAAAAACACAAAAAGTAAGCCACAAAGGGCAATAATTTTTTTCATATATTTTCTGTATGGTATTACCAAATAAAAATTATTGTCCACATCATCATGCGACTCATTTTCCATTACTTGTAAAACCGAACATAGGGTCATAAGGAACTTTTACGAAATCTTCGTTACAAATAGCTGGCTTGTCATTAAATGCATTACAAATAGCTTCTTTGTAATCATTCGCACTTCTTCAAGCATTTACAATAGCTCAATTGATAACTAATGTTGGAGATCATTGTACTCCAAAAGATTTACTTTCATCAGCATTTACAGGAAATGATGGATTTTGTCCTCATGAAGCCAATAATTCTTCAATATTATATTTTTTAAATGTATCAGTGTAACACGAATTCAACTTTGATGTATCAATTCAAACTTCACTTAAACAGCTTTCAGATTTTCATTCTTCTTTCAAAAAACATTCAAGATATTTTGTATATTTATCTTTTTGTTGATCTTGTATACAATATTGTCTTACATTTTCCTCAGCTTCTTTTTTTCCATGCATAAGATAATGCACAAATTTAATCTTTATATCGGCAACATTTCACATTTTTTTCATTACATCTAGGATTCCTTTTTGAGCTTGTAGTCAATACGGACAATATGACATAATGAATAAATCTACTGCTGGTTTATCAGATTTAGTTATGTTTGTAGGTTTTGGTTGTTCTTGTTGAGTCTGTTTAGTATTTGCATTATCATTCCCGTTAGTATTTCATTGCATTTGACCTAATGCTTGTCCTAATGATGCTTTTTGTTGGCTCTTGAATGTGTCGCTTCAATATATTTTTTGAATAGTTTCGTAATTTTCTTGTCATCAAACTTTTTGAGCTTCATTATTTTCTAACCAAGAAATAACTCTGTTTGTTTGAAAGAAACTAAATCCTATTACGATAATTATCGCTACTCATAGTATAATAAGAATTTGTTGCATATGTTGTTTTGGGTTCATTTGTGTCATTTGTTTCATTGTAGATAAAAATAAAAACTAAAAAAGGAGCATACTAAATATGCTTTTCGAAGTTGTTATTTATATCCTATATTGTGAGTTTAATAATTCAGACGAGATCTGTTGCATCAAATGCAAAGATGTTTTTGGGTGAAAATGAAGTCTTGAGAGAAACTATATAAAGTGCCTCTAATCTATATGTAAATGAAGAAAGATATTTTAGTGAACTATCATCACATTGTTCATTATGATCGTGGAGTTTTAAATTTGATGTTGAATAAGTTTGATATTCTTCTGATACACAAAGGTTTATACAGCTATTGGTAGTAGAACAACAACTTTCACTTTCAGATCAACAAGTTTGAGTCGTCTTTATATTATTTTGGTCAACATTTTTTTCATGATGTCCCAAAAATCATAGTCCTAAAGCAAAAGAGCTATGAATGAGATATATCCCTGTAATTATAATTAAGAATAGGTTTTTTACATATTTCATCATACTATGATGTATATGATTTCCTTTTTGTTTTTCAAGATTTAGTTTTGTGTTGTTTCTAATGCCCAGCTCATATCGTATGCTAGTTCCTTTCTCATTTGATAACAGATAGCATCTGAGATGATCGCATCATCGTGAGTTCCTTCCTGTGCTTCTGGTTTGTTTTTCTCATTGTAAATAAACGAATACATCTCCGTTCTTAATCTCTCATCCACCTGATCAATAAATCATCTTCTGATCGCTTCTTCATATTCGTTGATCATGAGTGGTCTTGTTTTTGTATTCGTTTGTCGTCAGAATTTTCTTGTCGGTTGGTTTGTGATCTTATCAATAGTTCTCTCTGTATAGAGCATATCGTACCATGGATATTCCTTGGCTTTGGTGATAGTGGTTAATCAGGTATTATTCCTTTCAACTCCAATGATCCCTTTGTATCATAATTCAACAAGCCTATCAACAACCACACACAGTTCATCAGGTGGTATCGTTCAGTAAAAGAAAGCCAGGAGTTTCATATCTGTATCCCTGACTGAGATAGAAGAGCTATCTCCATCCTTTCAACCCTCAGCAGTATCGATACCAAACAGACATTTTTCTCCAGGTTTTGCATAGATTCTGAGTTTCGGAAATTTCATATCTTCGACATACTTTAGTTTCTCTAGGTTCTTGATAATCTGAATATTGAAAACGGTATCTCCAGTAGTCAAGAAAGCCTCCTCAGGTGTGCTTGGATACTCTTGGAAAACATCTCTTCACAAAAGATCGTATTGTTGCAGATACCATTTTTTTTGTCATTCAGTAATGGGGAGTTGTTCGAGATGTTTGAGTTCAATCGGAAGGACAATCATTTCTCCTTCTTCTATCTCGCTTGCATATTCATCTGCAAACCATCGACCAATAAAGATCGTTTTGAATTCTCCATCATCTCTTCCATAATATTTATTCCACATCTCATAAAAGTAGTTACCTACTCAATTGGCTGTGGTTTCAATAATGATGTCAGCAGTCTTTGGCATTGATGGTAAAGTACCAGCCATCATCTCCCTGGCATCGTTTCTAAATGCAAGCTCCGTGATATGAAGTTTGGTAGGTGTTCATGATCTACTATCCAAGGAAACTTGAATCTTAGAGTGGTTGGTAGGAAAATATAATTCATTCACATTATCATACTTTGGTTTTGGCTTATATCGGACACCTTTTTCTGTTCTAAGACCGTCAGGAGTTTGTTGGTATGAGTATTTCACTTTTTGGAAGATTTCTTTTTGCTTTTCTCTATTGTGGGCAGTGATAACTATGTTCTGATTCTTTTTTAAGAGACATTCATCAAGACCATCAACCAATCTATCCGTGGTCACTCAAAGTTGTCTTGCTTTCAAGATAATCAATCTCACAAATCAGTTTTTTTCTTTGAGTTCTTTGATGTAGGCATTAAGCTTTTCTTGTGCATTATTTCTTTTGAAAGTGATAGTTTGAGAATTTTTATCAACAATTTTGTATAGATGAGATAATCTCCAGGATTTAGATGCCAGTTTTGTTGGTCTTTTATTCCCTTCGTTAGTCATCTAATTCATCTTCTGAAGGGATAAAGGATTTCTCTTCAATATTATGATTTTTGCTAAGATTAGTCGGTTCTCCAAGTTCCCTTTTTACCATATCAAGTAAAATGTTAATATCCCTGGCAGTGATATTTTCGGGACTGTTTTTGGCTAGATGAACAATCTTTTTATTAATCAAAATAAAGAGTGCTTTCTTTTGTTTGATAAGCTCCTGGATATCAACATGCAATTCTTCTGACATCTTGGCTTTTAATTCATCTTCAATACTGTTTTTGTGTTCAGTTATTCGGTTATCAACTTGCTTTTTCATGTGATCTTTTTCTTCAGCTCGACCTTTTGTCATCTTTTTTCGTTGCCCATTCATATCTTTTTTAGGTGCGGTTTTCGTGCGGTTTTGGTGCTGTTTGTAGAAATCAAAAATTGAGAGATAATCTCCCTGCATAAATTCATTCCTAAGCTCTGACCAATTATATCTCATTATTTTTTATCTGGAGTTTCTGATAAAAATTTCTTTACATCTAATTTCCTAGAAAGGCACTTGATAGGTTTCTGTCATTTTGTGTATTCAAAATATCTTTGAATGATTACTTGCACATATCTCTCATCCAATTCCATCATATTACATCTTCTAAAAGTCTTCTCACAAGCAATCATAGTACTTCCTGATCATCAAAACAAATCAACGACCAGTTCTCATTTTTTACAACTATTATTTATTGGATAGACTAAAATATCAATTGGCTTCATCGTAGGATGAACATCGTTTTTCAAAGGCTTATCAAAATTCCAAACAGTCGTCTGACTTCTATCTGAATACCAATTGTGAGATCATGTTTTTTTCCAACCATATAAGATAGGTTCATGCTTTCGATGATAATCTTGTCTTCCCATTACCAGTGCATTTTTCACTCGCACCAAACATTGAGACAGTTTGTATCCAGCATTTACCATCGCTTTTCTGAAATTCTCTCATTCAGTATCAGCATGGAACACATAGATTGATCCACCGTCTTTTTGTACCATACAAAGATTGGTATATACATCATACAGGAACTGATAGAAATCTGAATCTCCCATATTATCATTTTGAATTTTAAGACCATTACTTCCTTCATAGTTTACATTGTAAGGAGGGTCAGTTATCACAAGATCGCAAAGCTCTCCATCCATTAGTTTTTGGACTTCATCAAGCTTGGTAGCATCGCCACACAAAAGTCTATGTTCTCAGAGTTGAAAAATATCTCCTTTCTCCACCCAAATTTTCTCAGAAACTTCAGGAGCTTCATCTTCTTTGTCTTCATCGACATCGAGTTCATCATCCAATCATAGATTAAGATCATCAAAAAGGAGATTCAAATCAGGATCATCGATAGCCTCGAGTTCGATCTTTAAGTTTTCGATATCTCGTTCAGCGAGATCAGATAATTTGTTATCAAGGATTCTGTATTTCTTTTTCTGGAGTTCATTCAGATCGGTGTATTGGATCACAGGAACTTCAGTCAATCAAAGTTTCTGAGCTCAGAGTAATCTACCATGACCTGCCAAGATGATATTATTCTCATCAATAAGAATAGGAGCTCTGAATCCACATTCTTGGATTGAGTTTGCTATTTTATTGGTCTGCTCTTCAGGATGGATTTTGTTGTTGAACTCATATGGGATAATCTTGTCGATTGGGAATAACTGGATTTGTAATTGCATGAGAAGATTGAAAAAAAAGTAAAAGAAAAAATTACGAACGATACGAAAGTTGCTCGCCATAATCTTCGAGGATTTTGTCTTTGATATTTTGTAATGCGACCTTCATCGCCTGAGGAGAAATTCAATGGATTCTAGCTAAGTCCTGATTTTTGGTAGGGGTTCAGTCCCATTCATACATATACCGAGTATCGATAAAGAAATCTTGGATCGCTTTATTGAGCTCATCAATATGTCTACGGTCAGACATATCAATCTTGATCGTTGATTCGATCTTTATGTTTTGGAAAATATAGGAGAGGACGACATCGCTTTCTTGGATACCAAAGGAGATCTTTCATTTGGTATACAGTGATTGGAGATTCTTTTCATGGATATATCTAAGGAGATGTTGAAATGCATCTTTATACATTTTATAGTGAGTTTTATACTCAGTGACTGGTTTCCTTCATCTTTTTTGATTCATCACAGGATTTCTTTTATAACTAAAAAGAGTACCTGAGAACGCAGGAAGGTATTATTCTTCCTAGATTCACAAGTACTCTTTTTTCGTTGGCATAACTATATCAAGTTTCTTTATTTTTTCAAGCTGATTATGCTCCCAAACCGCCTATTTTTTGTGTTTTTTCTATTTTTGTGATATAATTAGTCTTCTTTTATTTTTTAACCATAATTATAGCAATGGAAACATCTTTTGACAAACTGACTACTCATAGTCAGGGGAGTTTTTCGAAAAAAAAAGAATACTTCCAATCTCAAGCTCTAGATTTCTTCTAGGGAGAACTTGAGATCATTTATCCGATGATGAAGTGGAGAAGTTATCGGAGTTTGCCGAACACATTTGAAGGTTATTTGTTGATCTATATTTGGCTTGAAAATTGGCTTAATATTAGTTATAACAAAAAAGGTATAGTTTGGGAGAACTAGACCTTTCACTAACAAATGTGTTTTTTACTTTTTTATCTTTTTTAACAACAAACTATGTATAAAAAAAATCTTCTTGAAAACAAGAGCAAGGATGATTCAAAGAAAGTAGCGTTAGTCTACTGCCGTGTATCTTCCAAAAAACAACAAAATGAACAGTTCGGTATTGAAACACAGGAATCGATGTGTAAAGATCGATGCGAAAAAAACAATGTTCAGATCGCCAAAATTATCAAGGACTGATGAGTTTCTTGATGATCTTTTGAAAGAGATGGATTCGATGAAGTTCTCGATATCCTATGAAAACAAACAAAAAGATTTGAAAAGCGAGCTAAACAAAACAAGAAAAGGAAAGCTAGTGATCCGCTTCCTTTGGAAACCCTTAAGGATGAAAGGACATGAGTGCCTTTTATTACTCATTTTGTCTGTGTAGATAATTCAAGAATCTCCAGAAATGATGATATGGCAGAGACTTTAATGATGACAAGTAAAATTAGACAATCTTGATCAGAAATTGTATATGTTCTTTATCCTACGGATTATAATTCCAGTGCAGGAATGCTCCAGGAGAATATTCTCTATGCTTTTTCAGCTTTTGAGAGAAGGAACACAAGATGTAAAACAAAAAATGGAATGAGATCAAGAATGCTAGAATGATATCGACCATTTGGTACACCGCCAATTGGATACACAAGAGTCAAAGAAGGCAAAAATAGTATCCTAGTTGTCAATCCTATCAAATGACCAATCATCTCAGAAGCCTTGGAAATGTATGCCAATGGAATGTTAGCAAGCGAATCAGCAGTCTTCAGATTCATGAAAGACAGATGATTACAAAGCAATAGTGTGAATAATACTAGAGGAGAATTATACAAAACTATCGTAGAAAATCTGTTTACAGAAAACAGACTCTTTTTTATGGCAGGATTTATTTATTATCCTCAATGGGATATTAATGAACTTATCCCTGCAAAACATAAACCATTGATTACAATGGAAACAGTAGAGAAAATTCTCAAGAAAATGAAACTGAATCCATTAATTGGGAAGATTTATCAAAAAAATAATCCTGATTTCCCATTGAAAGATTTTGTATATTGCGGACATTGTGAAGTGAAACTAACAGGATATCGAGCGAAAGGACGCAGTCAAAAATATGCTTATTACGGATGTGGTAACAAAAAAGATACACACAGATTTCAAGTTAAGCGTGACCTTATGAATGAACAATTTGATCAACTACTGGATAAAGTGGCAGTTAATGAAGATGTTCGAAATTTGATAGAAGAGACTATCAAGGAAATATGGAAGTACAGAAATGAATATGAGGCATTGATCAAACAAGACAGGCAAAGAGCACTTGATGAGGTATCAGAAAGAATGAAAAAAATCCGTACGACAATGCTTACTACTCAGAATATCCATCTCGTAGAAGAACTTGAAGGAGAATGGGAATTGGTTCGTTTGGAAAAAGAAAAGCTCCAAAATGAGATCGAAAAAGACTCAAAACTGTCTGAAGAGGAGCTAGAAAATTTATTGGTTCAAGCAAAAAAGATTTATATGTGACCCAAAACGGTTTGGGAATTATCGAATACTGAGTTGAAATCGACTTTGGTTAGCCTTCTCTTTGGGGAGAAGTTACTATATACCAAAGAAAATGGATTTCGAACCGCCTGAAAGACTTTATACGATGCGGTGTTATCGGCTGTCCATGGTACCGATTTTTTAGACCAAAGCAAAAACAAAAAATAAACCAATTTCGAACCGAGTTACCCCAGCTTAAAAGCGATTTATCTTTAATTAGGACTAACAAAGTCCAGTTATGGTACCCAGAGAGGGACTCGAACCCTCACAGCCGTAAAGCCACCAGATTTTGAGTCTAGCATGTCTACCATTCCATCATCTGGGCATTGTGTCAGAGTGTTTACGGAAAAAGTGATAAAAATCAATTGATTTTTGGGTAAAATTTGTTACATAGAGGATGATGGAAGTTCCATTCACTCTTTTATCTGAATAAATTTATGTACACATGGATTTGAACAAGGTGATGATTATTTGAAGAGCTACCAATAACTTGCAGGTTAAAACCATAGAGAGTAGCTGAACACCTGTTGTGAATTTTACTGTAGCAACCAACAGGAAATTTAAAAATAAAGATGGTAATGTTTTGGAAGACGCGGAATATCATAGATGTGTTGCTTATGGAAAGGGTGCTGATGTATTGGGAAAATATTTAAATAAAGGGAAAAGAATATATATAGAATGAAGACTTAGAACAAGAAAATGGCAAGATAGTGAAGGAGTAGAAAGATTCTCTACAGAAATTATTGTTGATAATTTTATCTTCTTGGATCCTAAAGGAGTTAGAGAAGAAGGAGGAGAAGAAGTTGACTTAGTTGAACATCCAGAAGACGAAGAAGTTCCATTCTAATTTGTTGTCTACATAATGTACATAGGAAAGAATGGACAAGATTTTTGCTCCATTCTTTGTTTTTACTTGGGTTATATATGTTGAAGCATGCTGTTGAAAAATAGAAAATTCTTAGAAGTTGTATTTGATTTGTTTGATATGCTCTCTTTTTTGGTATTTGTTTGAGGGATTGTTTTGTTTGTCAGATTTTTTATAGCAAATCCATATACAGTTGTTGGTGCAAGTATGGCACCTACTTTTCAAGAAAATGATTTTATTATTGTAGATAAAATTACTCCAAGATTTGGGGAACTTGCAAGAGGAGATATTATTGTTTTTGTTCCTCCAGGAAAAACAGTTCCTTACATCAAAAGGGTCGTTTGACTTCCAGGTGAAACAGTTAAAATTTATAACAATAAAGTTTCGATTTGTTCTATACAAGAAAATAAAGAAGATTGTTCTCAACTTGAACAACCATATCTTTCTGAAACAGTGTGGACCGACACAAGATGTGGATTGAATGAATTTAAAGTGTTAAATGGTTATTTTGTTATGGGAGATAATAGAAGTTTTTCTACCGATTCTCGTTGTTGTTTTTGATTAGATTGTTATAATGGCGCTAGTTATGAAGTACCTTTGGATCATGTAATTTGAAAAGTATATCTTAGATTTTTACCTCATTTTAGCTTCTTTTAGTCTCAACTCTTCTTCTTATGAGAATCTTCTCTAATTTTGATACCCAAGTTAGAACTAAATGTTTTGATGAAAATGCCGCTAAATATGGTAGAGAAAATGTTTTGTGTTTTTGAAGAAGTAAACTCTATCGATTTATAAAAATATTTTTTCCTTTCATTTCTTTGATAGCTCTTTGTGTCTGAATAGTTATCCTATTCTATTATATTTTTGATGGAGACTATTTACCCTTCTTTTCTATTGCAACATTTGTACTTTCGTTGTTTTTTTTGATTCCTATTATTGGAAAATGGATTGATTATAAATTAGATTTCATCGTTATTACACCTGATTTTCTTATTATGTATGATCAGGCTGGTATTTTCAACAAAAAAGTTATCACTCTCAATGAAAAAAGCATTAAAACAATATCTATAGAGAGAAAGGGTTTTCTATATAGTATTTTCAATAATTGAGACATTATTTTCCTTGCAGAATGAGATGTGACTGAACATGGAGATGTAAAACTTAAATGGATTCCTAAGCCAGAAAAAAGAAGAGATCAAATTGCCAAAATTATGAACAAACAAATATAATTTATACTGTATACATCCTCATCTATGACAACTCCTCAGCAACAAGAAATGCCAATTATACCTTATGATATTTATGAATCACCACAAGAATTGGTCCTTTTTTTGCCGTTGGGAGGAGTGAAAAAAGAAAGTTTAACACTTTCAATTAAAGATTATAAATTGGTAATTCGTGGTGAAAGGGCGCAACCAATACTGAAAGACAACCTTATTCCAATCAAAGAATCTTGTTATCGATGACCAATTCACCAAGAAATAGATTTACCACCCCAAGTATATTTTGATAAGATCCATAGTAAACTTTCACCGGATAATACGTTACAAGTTATTGTTCCAAAAGCACTTATCCCAGAGAAAATAGCTTTAGAAGTGGAATATGATGCGGGTTAGCTCATAGCTGATGGCTAATAGCTCATAGCTGATAATTTTTACTTTTGTTTTGATTTTGTAAAGGAAAAAACTATCATTTTGATGGTTTTTTATTTTTGTTTATTTTATGCTTTCAAATATTTTTCTATTTACTTGAGAAGAGAAATATCTCCTTCATCAAGAATTGAAGAGACGAACTGATTGATTTGTTCAAAAATATTGAACGGACGCCCTTTTGATATATAAAACAGATGATCTTTCTTTGGAATCATTGAGGCAGGTTCTGTACAGCGGGTGACTTTTTGCCCAAAAAAGAATGATAGTTGTGTACGGGCTTCCTTTGGATGGAGATACTTCGAATAAACTTTCTGCCTCAATTATTCAACAATTTTCTGACGAATTTATGCAGAGAAATGGTGTAATTGTAGCAGAAACAATCTTGATTTTTGTTTCGTACAAACCTGATAAAAGGACAAAATTCTATACTTTCTTGAAAAAGGAATTGGATCCTAAAACTGGTATAAAAGAATTTTGACCACTGAAACCAATAGAACTTAAACAAATTATTCGTCAGAAATCGCCTACAATTAAGCGATCAGAATCTGTTTTGGATTCATTTTTGGCTAAAACAGGGCCTTCATTGCTTCATATTCAGAATGAACTTAATAAATTATTATTGTGGTCTGAGGTCAGTAGTTCTTCTGAAATCTCTGAAAAAGACATAGATCTTCTTACTTTTGGAATGACAGAAGGAAATAATTTAGCATTATTTGATATGCTTTTTTCAAACAAACAAAAAGCACTTGAATTGGTAGCTCGTTTACAAGAAGAGGGAGAAAGTTGGAATGCCTTTGTTTGAACATTATATCGAGGAATTAAAAATTGGCTTTTTGTGTTGGATTGTTTTGAACAAAATATAAAAGATTCTAAAATTATTACGTCTATACTTAAGGCACATCCTTTTGTTGTATCCAAAATTACTAAAAACATAGATATGATATCTCGTAACAAAAAAGGAATTATTTCGTTTTATAGATGATTGATTGAATTGGATAACGATATTAAAACAGGAAAAAAGTCAGATTTAAATTTTTGGTTAGATGTGAAAAAAATGATACATTATTTATTTTAGATCAACTTATATGAAATACGTAAAATATCTTTTAGTTGTTTTGTTTCTTACCTTTTGAACTGTTCAAACTTCATTTTCACGTTTTGAAGAAAAATTGTATTGTGATATTACTAAGGATAGAATTGTTATTTCATTGGACAATAAAAAATTTTATACCTGTAAAGTATATATCAGATATATTGAATTACAAATGAAAAAAGTATATAAAGATATTCTTCTTATTCAAAAATATGTTGATAAAAAGCAAGATTTGGGATATTGGAATCCTTTGAAATCCGAAAAGGTTGTTCTCTTGAATCTTCTTCAGAATATGAGATTAAATATTATTGCTCACACAAAAACTTTTGAAAATAATCTTTTGGAAACCTCGAAAAGATACTTTTTGGATAGTATTACTGTTTATAAAAAAGAATTGAATGAATTATTAACCGAATTTAGTGAATTGCAAACTCCTTTATGAAAAAAATATGTTTCATTGGTTGAGCAACAATTATCTGTTATAAATAATATAGCAAAATCGACAACCTTTGAGGGATTGAATATTAATATTGAACGTTATGTTTATCTTAAACAACTTATTCCATGAAAATAGGCATTTTGACTTCAGGAAATGATATGTTGGCATTGTTTTCGTTTTTGCAACGTTATGATCATGAATATCATGTTTGGTACGATGATACATTTTTATTTTGGTGAGATAAACCAGTTGAACTTGTTATGGAGCGCGTGACACAAGGAATTCGTTTCTTACAAGAAAAAGGTGTTGATACCATATTGGTTCCCCCTATTATTGAATTGAAAATTCGCAATGAAAAACTTTTTCCAGGAGTTACTTTTTTGCCTTTATTTGAATCTTACGTTAAAGAAAATTGTTTCACCTATTCATTAGTAGGGAAACTTGGCTTTTTTGGAGATTTGTTTGATCTCGAAGAATGACAAAAACAATTAACAATTCTGGCTAAAGACTATGTTTTATCTGACCATCAACGTGAAATTAAAAAATTTCATGTTCCATTTGCATGGCGAGGAAGGGAAGTAAGAAATTGGAAATACTTATTGGATACTTGTTCTTGGTCTATGCCATTACTGCACCATATGGTTAAGCAAGATCTTCGTTATTTTAAAGATGCAAAAGTTGATACCATTATACCTTGTAATTATTCATATTTTTTGGTACAAAAAGCTATAGAGAAAGCGAGGTATACAAATATGAGATTCTATGGATTGTCTATTTTGGAAAATATATTTACAAAAATTGTTGAAACCAAACAAAATTGAATATACTCTGTAAATGTTTATCATACTGGACATGGAAAATTTTTATCTAGAGAAAAAAAACTTCAACGAATGCTCTCTAGGTGAAATACTATTAATGTTGCTTATAATGCTTTATAATATAATTATTATTTATGGATAGCATGAAAGAAATGAAAACTAACTTTCCTTGCTTTTCTTCTGTTTCTTTGGAAGATAAGCCTGATTATGATGAAAATGAAGACCATGAGAATGAAGAAGATGAAGATGAGGATGATGATGACAATGAAGATGGTTTGGAAGAGAGATTCTTTGGGAAATATACTAACATGGTAAAAGATAGCTATTAATATAAATCATTGTTTTATACAAAAAATTTGCATGTATTAGATAATGGTCAAAATTAATATTACTATACTTGCTAAAATGTTTTTTCATCTTGTTTTCTTATGTTGTTTTTCTATACTTAGCTGTCTAAAATTTTATTACTTATTTTTTTTGAATGTTTCAATGGATTTTGAATTGGATGTCTGGAAATTATAACCAAAAACAGATAGATAAAATGATGCCTTTGGTTCGTCAGGCAAATGATTGGTGTGAACAATACGCTTCTTTTAAAGAAGAAGATTTTCCCAAAAAAACACAAGAATTTAAAGATAGAATTGCTGCATGAGCTACGGTAGATGAACTTTTACCAGAAGCGTTTGGTCTTGTAAAACAAGCATGTAAAAGACTTGTTGGTAAAGAAATAGAAGTTAGATGACAAAAAATGATTTGGGATATGGTTCCTTATGATGTTCAGCTTTTGTGATGAATTATTTTGCATAAAGGAATTATTACTGAAATGAAAACAGGAGAAGGAAAAACATTGGTTGCGGTAGCCCCTGTGTATCTTAATGCATTGGAAGGAAAAGGTGTTCATGTTGTTACTGTCAATGATTACTTAGCATCTCGTGATTCTGATTGGATGTGATCAGTATATCGTTTTCTTGGATTGACAGTTGGTTGTGTAACAAAAAAAGTATCGTTACAAAAAAGACGTGAAATGTATGAAAGTGATATTACTTATGTTGAAAATTCAGAATTATGATTTGATTTTTTGAGAGATAATTTGGTAAAATCAATAAAAGAAAGAAGTCTTACATGGAGACCACTTCATTATTCTATTGTAGATGAAATTGATAGTATTTTGATTGATGAAGCTAGAACACCATTGATTATTTCAGAAGCAAGTGGTGAAGCTACAGATAAATATGCATATTATTCACAAATTGTTCGTTTATTAAATCCTTGTTCTAGTAAAAAGAAAGTATCAAAATGATTGTTAAATGAATTGGTTCATGCTGAAGAACTTCAACAAGAAGAAGATGGAGATTATTATATTGATGAAAAAACAAAAACTGTTTCATTGAGTGGAAGAGGTATCAAAAAGTTGGAAGAAATTTTGAAAGTTGAAAATCTCTACAAAGATATTGGATATGAAGAAATCCATCATATTGAAAATGCATTAAGATCTCAGGCTGTGTATTTTAAAGATAGAGAATATATAGTTGTTAACTGAGAAGTGCTTATTGTTGATGAACATACTGGTCGTACTATGCCAGGAAGAAGATTTTCTGAATGACTTCATCAAGCAATTGAAGCTAAAGAATGAGTAAATATACAAAAAGAATCAAAAACAATGGCAACTATTACCTATCAAAATTTTTTCAAACAATACAAAAAATTGGCTGGTATGACAGGTACTGCTACTACCGAAGGAGAAGAATTTGAAAAAATATATGAACTTTCTGTATTGGAAATACCTACCAATAAACCAACAATTAGAGTTGATAAACATGATAAAGTATATTTTAATCAAGCAGCAAAATGGAAATTTGTAAAAGAGTATATTAAATTTGCTTATGAAATTGGTCAGCCTATTTTGATTTGAACGTCTTCTATTGATACATCTGAACATGTTTCTAAAGTATTAGAGAAAGAAGGAATAACTCATTATGTGCTTAATGCTAAATTTCATGAACAAGAAGCGCATATAGTTTCTCAAGCAGGAAAATTTAAAAGTGTCGTAGTAGCCACAAATATGGCTTGACGTGGAACTGATATCAAATTAGATAAATGACTTAATGATAAATTAGCTGATAATTATGCACAATGGATTAAAAAACAAGTTCTTGCAAAAACGCCATCTTCTATTTCAGCTGTTGTGTATTCTCAAATAGAATACGAAATGACAATGGATGGATTGATGCGTATATGGAATTTAACTGAAGAACAAATTCGCACTATAGAATCTGGTGGATTGGAATTGGATGGTGTTATTTTAAAAGTTATTTTCAATTCTCGTAAAAAAAATAACGAAGACGCTTATGCAAAACTTTTGGTTGAACATAAAAACGCTTCTGATCTGATACAAAAAGATTTCCATTATGGATTATTTATCCTTGGAACAGAAAAACACGAGTCAAGACGTATAGATAATCAACTTCGTGGACGTGCAGGAAGACAATGAGATCCAGGTATTTCTGTGTTTTTTGTGGCGTTGGATGACTTGATTATGAGAAAAATGGGAGGAGAAAGAATTCAATCTATGGCAGCTATGATACTTCCAAAAGCAGAATTAGAAAATCTTGAACTTACTCAAAAGCAATTTAGTAGCTCTATTGTAAGAGCACAAAAACAAATGGAAGCTTGGCATTTTGGTTCTAGAAAACATGTCTTTGAATATGACAGTGTAATTAATAAACAGAGACAAGCTATTTACAAAAAAAGAGATGATATTTTGTTCTCTGAAAAGGATGAAAATCGTAGAAAATCTTTGGTTGAATCTATGTTATTAGAAATCCCACAAAATATTCGTGATGTTGTATCTTATCAAATCGAAACTGCTCAAAATATGGGACAAACAGAAAATTCTTTTTTGGAAACTGCTATTAAAGAATTTGGTGTAAATAAGGATGATGTCAATCAATTTACTGGACTCTCTTTTTGAGATCTTCAAAA
Organism: candidate division SR1 bacterium RAAC1_SR1_1; assembly: GCA_000503875.1. GTDB lineage: Bacteria > Patescibacteriota > Gracilibacteria > Absconditabacterales > Absconditicoccaceae > UBA5124. The sequence continues at coordinate 934,227 of CP006913.1, read as the reverse complement.
TACTTTATCAGAATATCTTATTAAAAAAATAATATCACCACTTTCATCTGCCGACCAAATGATGGCATATATGCTTTTGAAAGACGTATACCTTTACCATCTTGATATTCTTTGGGTTAAACATATCGATGAGATGGAATATTTGAGAGATAAAGTTGGATTGATGGGATATGCACAAATAGATCCCTTGGTTGTTTATAAAAAAGAAGCATTTGAAAAATTCCAAACATTATTGCTCAGGCTTAAACAAGATGTAACCATGTATTTAATGAATTTTGATTTTAATGGAAAAGCGTCTCCAGAACCTGTTATTGAAATTCCTGTAGATTCTTCATATCTTGATATTTTGCAGCAAGCGAGTACAAAAGTGACACCTGTTAAAAAATCTGTTACCAATTCTAGTAAAAATGATGAGATAGAGGTGTTTGAAGTTTCTTCACAACCAGCATCTCCTTATAAAGATATATTTGATACTTGATCTAAAAAACCAAAACCAAATGATCTTTGCCCTTGTGGTAGCGGTAAAAAATATAAAAAATGTTGTTGATCAGTATAAAAAAAAGCCAACCGAAAAGGTTGGCTTTTTTTTGTTGTGTATTATTTGTCTTTCAAATACTCTGTGATGTCCATAAAGCTTATATCAGCAGGAATAGCAAATGTGCTTTCGTCTATCTTTGTTTCTTTACAAATAAAGTTTACTTCTTTATCGTCTAGAGGGTCTTCTGTATAGATTTCTTCATTTCCTTTATCATCTATATTTCTGAATTTAGCTCATTGGCTTTTTTGAATATTACTTCGAGTATAGGTGTAACCATCTTTTGTTACACTAAACGCTTCCATACTCATATTTTCTTTTTTGAGAAGAACTTTTGCGACTGTCTTCATCATTCCTTTGTCAACATAAACAGTTCATTCTTCTTTTGTATCTTCGTTTTCAAAGGTAAATGAACAAGATACATTGTCTCCTTTTTTGAAAAGATCTTTAGCTGTTCATTTAAAAACATTTTGATTTTCTGTTACTGTTTCTTCTGGATTAGTAGTTTCTGAACTAGGTGCCTTGGAACATCATACTAATAAAATGCTTCCAATCATAACTACTCATACAATAAATTTTTTCATGAGAAAAAATAAGAATATAAAGTATGTATATTTTATAGAACCGTATGGGTATTTCAAGAGTTGTTATTTTCCGTAAATTCTGTCTTTTAATTCAGTAGGAAAATGCTGATTATTTGTCTTCTTGTCTGGTTGATCATGGGTATATTGATAATTTTTTCCGTATCATAATCCTTCCATAAATTTAGTTGGTGCATTTCTAATATCCATTGGTACGGGAAGATTTCCATATTTTTGTATATCGGCTTTCGTTTCCAAAGAAATTTTATAGGTAATGTTATTTTTTGGTGCCTTAGCAAGATAGAGCGCGAGTTGGATTAGAAAAATATCACATTCTGGCATACCAACTTTGGAAACTGCGTCATAAACTTGATTTGCTAATAAAAGAGCGTTGTTGTCGGCGGGGCCTATGTCTTCGGAAGCGAAGCGGAGTAATCTCCTCGCTATATATAGCGGGTCCTCCCCGCCAGCTAGCATCCTTTGAATCCGATAACAGGCAGCATCTCCATTGCTGTCACGCAATGATTTGTGAATAGCTGAAATGATATTATAATGTTCGTCACCATTTTTGTCATAATATATATTTTTTTGGCCAGCTATTATAATATCTTCTTCGGTAAGTGATCAGCTTTTTTTGAGAAAAATTGCCGATTCTAGTATATTTAGACTATTTCTTAAATCGCCGTTTCCAAGCCTTGCTATAAAAGAAAGTATTTCATCTGAAACAATAATATCCGGATGAGATATCAGAATTTTTTGTCGATTGTTTTTGATAAAATCACTAATATCTTTTTCTCATAATCTTTCGAAAACAAAAGTTCTAGTCCTTGATAATAGAGCACTATTAATTGAAAAACTAGGATTTTCTGTAGTTGCTCAAATCAAAATAATATCTCATTTTTCTACGTGAGGAAGCAAAGTATCTTGTTGTGCCTTGTTTCGACGATGAATTTCATCCAAAAAGATTATCGTTGTTTTGCCGTATTGTTTATTTGTTTTTGCTTGTGTTAATATCTGTTTAAGGTCTTCTTTTTTGCTAGTAACTCCTGATAAAAAAAATGTTTCTGCTTCGATAGTATTGGCAATAACTTTCGCGATTGTGGTTTTACCGCAGCCTGGAGGTCATCGGAATAACATTGAAGGAATTTTTTTTTGTTCCAAAAAACCACGTATAGGTTTACCTTCTCCAATGAGATGTTGTTGTCCTATACATTCGTCTAATGTTTGTGGTCTGAGGAGTGATGAAAGTGGTTCGTTCATATATTAGATTTTTTAATTAGTGACTAAATATATTGTTGTCATCTTTTTTATAATAATGAATTTTTTCATATTTAAAACCCTAAATTTGCCATAGTGGATCAAACATAAGAGATGGTATACATTTAACGTTAATTGTCAATTTGAAAAAGCATATAAAATCTGATTTTTTGTTTATTTTTGATTTTGTTTTTGTATAGTTGCGATGTATTGTTTGTTATGTTTTTGTTTGAAAGTTTTATCTTGAAAAACAAGCATGTATTTTTTGCATAAAAGGCATTTGATTTGACTTTTGTTGCTTATATATTCTTTGTCCTACTTTTTACAGAGTTGGTTTTTTGTTGATTTTTGATCTGTTTTTGCAGAAAACCCCTTGGATAGGACTCATTTGGTGGCTGTTTTTGTAGATAAAGATATTTATCAAAATGCAAAAAGTGATATTGAATGGTATGCTACTGATTATATTCAACAACGTATTTCCAATTCTAAAGCATTGGTTTTACCTATTAATACTCAAAATTTCAAAGCAATTGATGTGGTGAGAATGTTGGAAAATATGTATTTTGATGGTATAAAATGAGAAACATCTGATTTGTTATGAGCTGTTTTTATCTGAGATATTCCGTTGCCAGTTGTTCAAAATAATGGATTTATCTATCCTACGATTTTTCCGTATGTAGATTTTGAAGAGCAACAATTTGTCTATGATGCAAATCAACAGTTTTTTGTGTATAACAATAATCCAAGGGGGCAGGCGGAAATCTGGCATTGAATACTTAATTTTTGATCAGAAGATTCTAAATATCATGATTTTTTCCAAAAATTAAGAAAATATGCAGCTGCCCCAGCTGATTTCGTCGCACCACTTCTATGGTATGATGATTTTGTTGCAATGAAAACAACATTTGCTGAAGATACACTCCCTTTCTATATCAATAATTTCTTGTTTACAGAGGATATATGATATCATAGATTTACCAATTTGATGCTTGATTATTTCAAACAAGTTCAAAATGATGATATGTCTGATTTGATTGATTGATTGGCAAGTGTCTCTCAAAACAACCCAGAATTAACCCAAATTATGTTATCATGAGCTGGTACTTTTGATGCTCTGGGTGAATCAAGTGTTCCAACAACTATGTTGTTGTCTGTTATAAAAGAATTAATCACGAGATATGAAAATCTTTATCCTGGTGTCTTTTTGTCAACAATCAAAGACAACACGCAGGCCGCAGCAAGATGGTATAAAAAGACAGGAAGTGGAGAACGGGTTGATGGAGTAGATTCTCATATCCATAAAGTAGCATTGAAAGATTCTCTAACTCTTTGAGATGCATGAAAATGAATATCGCCTATTATGATTTCATTTAATGATGCTATGGAAGAAGCATTGGATAAAAAGATTGAGAGCAATAATTGGTATATGACGATCCCTGTTATAGCAGAATCTCTTCATCAAGATCGAACTAACAAAAAGAAACGAATCTGAATATTTCCTAAACGTTGGTGTGAAAGAACAACAAATGATCTCTATAAAAATTATTATTTTGGTACATTTGCTCAAGATATAGTTTCAGCACAAGAATTTAGTGCGTATAGATGAACTTTTAGAAATTTAGATTCTTTTTCTGGAGTTGCTCTTTTGAATACAGGATATGGTTCTTCTAATGGAAAAACATTAGGAGCTAGTAATAGTCTTTTTGCTACACAAGTAGAGGCAAATAGAGGATATAATATTATGGCGGCTGCCGGTGATTATGACACCTATAATGAAAATAAAGTTAAACAAAAAAAACAAATAAGCTGTAGTAGATATTTTAGGATTTTGCGAATAGATATTTTTTGTATGACAAAAAAGACAAAAAGTGTTTGAGAAAAAGATGAAACTGTAGAAGATTTTTCTCTTAGAGGTCGATGATGAGCATCGAGTCTTAATCTAGATTCTGGTGCATTGTCTGCAAATCCTCCGGTATATAAACTTCAACAATATGATTATTTATCAGCAATGTTTCCTATTTATAATATAGGTTGATCTTCTGCTGTTGCTACAGGAAAAACTGCAGCATATTCATTTTTGGGTGCAAAATCATTTCCTTCGGTTATCAAAGTCAAAGATCGTTATTGAGTATTGGATTATCCTAAATATTTAAAATGAGATAAAGATGCTGAAGTATACCCATTGGATATTTACTCTTCTGAACAGGATTGATATAGAGAACTTATTGGTACAAAAAAAATTCGTAAATCATATGAGGAGCTTGATTATTTTTCTATTTGGAATAAATCCGATGATAAGTGAAGTAAAAAATGGAAAACTATTGATGTAAATTGAATAAATCAAGAACGAAAATCTTCAGATTCTATGTGATGAAAATGTGATGGGAAAAGAGAAATCTTTGATTATACCTACAAAACAATAGATTCTAGAGTAAAAAACACAGCTCCAACGCCTGATCAAATTAATGGGACCTATCAAAATGAATTTTCTGAACAAGGATTGTTTTGGAAACATTATGATTATTTAAACACTGAATTATTATCCCTTCAAGAGGATTCTAAACTTTCTTTTTCTCAATCTTATTCTGGTTTGTTGTCTTTGCTTTCTGGTAATAAAGAAATTAATTCTGGTATTAATTCTTTTGTCTCTCTAACATCTTCTGATCCTCTTGTTTTGTTGTCTTGAGCTAAAAATATTCTTTCTCAAACAGGACACCAAGAATATATTGAGACTTTTTCTTGAGTTTTTTCTTCATTGGAACAAAGTTCTGATTTGTTACCAGCATTGAGTTTTTGATTAGTTTTGTCTTATTTTGATAGAATACAAGAAATAGAATCGCTCTACAATCAAAAAACACAATTTCTTTCTGGTTGGAGTAATGATTTGAAAAAAAAGGTTATTATTATAAGAAATCAATATAATTCATTACCAAATTCTTTTGCTCAGATTAACTGAGTGTATACATCTATTACAACAACAAATGCTTTTGCTACATGATTGTTGGCAACAAAGAGAAAAAATATAAATGATCTTCAAAATTGTTGAACCGTAACTGCTAATTATTGTTGATGTGCAAATCTTTATAAACAGGTTTGTGATTACATAGATGCACTTACCTGATCATTGAATAATTTATCTCAAACACTTTATACACTTAGAACAACAACAGTTACTGAGGATATTGATTGAACACCTACGCCTATAGAAATAAAAATTCTTTCATGATTTGAAGCTTCATTTGAAGATGCAGCCACAGAAACAGGCTTTCTTTCTGATATTCCGCTTGTTTTGTCTGGAATTAATTCAATTAAAACAGTTGATAAAGTACCACCACTAACAAAAACACCATGACTTAATCAAACAACTGCAGATAGGCCAATAGATTGACCAAGAAGTATAACATTCCAATGATTGTGATGAAGCTTGGTGACATTTGTATATCCAAATGTGTATGATATACCGGTATATAAACAAGAATGATCTATTCTTACCCTTAAGACTATAGAAGAAATCAATCAATCGATGCTCGATTATCTTTTATCAAAAACGAAAGAATATAATACGCTTCTTTTGGCTCAAGAAAAAACTCGTCAACAACATTACAATAAAAATCCAGCGGCGTTTAATTTTCTTGCTACTTCAGATTCACTTGCGTCTCCAAATACTCGTTCTACTGTTTACTTGCCAGAAGATTTCTTTGTGTCATTGATTGGTAAACAGCGTATTTATGATTTGGCTGAATTATTATACTATCAAACATTGCCTGTCTATACAAAACAAAAAGAAACGTATGTAGATAAAGATTTGAATGCCACTAGAACAGCATTTGATTTAAACAAAAAAATATCATATATTGTTTCAGGATATCTTACTCAACATCCAGATCAATGATCTCTGATTACACCAGCGTATAATGCCTCATGATATGAAGTCGCTTATATTAATTCTGATAGATCTGATTATATTTCTGCTGCAGAAATACCTAAATTTATCCAAAAATTACAAGATAACAAAAAAACAGTTGCCAATACTTTTATTGAGGATTCTGTTTTGGCATCAAATGATCTTTTTTCTGCGACAAGACGTCAATGTTGAATAGATTCTAGTTATACAGAGCTTATTTTTGATCTAAAAGAAAAAGAAGGTAAATGAAAAATGCCTTGGATTACTGCATTACAATGTTGGTGGAGTACCTTGGGTTCTTCAGTAAAATTTGATGTATCTATGGAAGTTGGACCATCATTTGGAGAATTCTTATCGTGATTGAAGGGTAGTTTTGATGATTGGAAAAATTCTTTTAGTAAGATAACAAATTCTGAAAAATCTCCATGAGCTGATTTTTCTGGAAATATTTCAGAATATCGATCAAATATTGTTCTTATTGATTGAGATGATACTTCATTATTACCAAAAATCAAAACATTTTCTTTGGAAATTCCAACAACAAAACTTCTTGCATGATCGCAATTACCTATAGCAATATCTGCTAAAGATTTTTCTGGTAATTCTGTTTCAAGAGTTATGGATTCTTATGTCGTTTATGTTGCTACAGGAAACTGAGAATTTATATGAGGAGGACTTCCTTGACCACAGAGTATGGAGTTTTCTGATTTTGATAATACTATGCTTGTTTACCAGGCACCAATTGTTAATAAACCGACCACAGTAACATTTTCTCTTACGTGAGCAGATGCTGGTGCCAAAAAAACGATTACTGTTACCCCAGGGGATTTTCAAGTATCTTTTTGATCAAAAAAACTTTATACCAACAATAAAGCACAATCAAAATTAGAATTTACTCTTACAGAAATTGACTCTACCTATTCTACAATACCGAGAATTATTGTTTCTTTGCGCGCTCAAGATGGCTCTCAATTACAAACACCATTTACTATTTTTAGTAAAAATTGATTGGTTACTCCTTGAGTTGTCTCTTCGGGAAATTTTGTTTCTTTGGGATCTTTCTTTCTGGAAAAAGCAGAGCAAGCTATCTTTCTTATGCCAAGTTATCGTGCAGGAACTGATGAAATCTGGATACAAATTCCTGGTTTAGATCCGATAATTATACCCGTTACTGTTACTTCATGAAAACCATATCATGTTAATCTTACTACATCAGCAGCATCTCTTTCTATTTGAGAATCTTTGAGCGGATCGTTGTCTGTTACCGACGCATGGGGCAATACTATTTCAACACCAACATCTTTGGTTTTGGGATTTACCTGAGCATTAGATTTTCCTTCAAAAATTGTTCAAGTAAGTGATGAGCAATATAATTTCTCTTTAAAAACAAAAGAAAAAGGTGGAATTTGATATGTTTATGCATCTATAAATGATCTTGCTTTAGAACAACAATCACCCGCTTATCAAAAAATAGTTATTCAAGAAAAATTTCTCCCTGAAAAAAAACTTAATGTTATGTATCTTAATCTTTTTGGTTCTGATCGATGAAATCTTTGGACACAAGATGCTTTGGATCCTTCATATGTACCTGATTTAGTTTCTTCTTCTGAAAAACTTTTGTCAGTTACTACCCAAATTGTAGAGCCATCACGTATCAAAAAATTTGCAGCTGTTGTTTCTGAGCATGGTCAAGTTCGTAATTTTTCTGAACGTGAAGTTACCTTACAAATTCTTTCATGATCTTTGGTTGCAGAATTTGATGGAATTTGATATATTCCACTTACTCAGGCAAAACCGCTTACACTTTTTTCATCTGAAGATCCATTTCAGACAGCAAAAGAATTGTCTAAAAAAGATTCGGCTTCTTTGGTATTTTCTAAAAACACTTCTTTACAAGAATTAAATTTTGAACTTACTGATAATAGTTTATCATTTAGTGGAGAAGTATTATTTAATTTCAAAAAAGATATTTGGAATTCATGATTGTCTATTGAGTTGTCAGAAAAAATGGATCAAGGATATAGTATTTGGAATGTTATTTATCAAGAAGAGGAGCTTTGAAAATTGTATTTTATTCAAGCAGCAAATAAATCATTAGATTTATCTGAAGTTGTTGTCTATTCTAGTATTGCATATGATAAAACAATAACCTTTGCGGAATGAACAACGAATTGAGAAAAAGGAATCTGAATTATTGATCTTTTGGGGACGTTTGAAAAAGAAGGATATCTTTCTATAGAAGATAGTACAAGTTATGCAGAAGGAATTGGATTTAGATCTGATTTTAAAAACATTACTTTATTTGGTGATGGAAAAACGGTTTGAGAATCAACAATCCCTTTTGGCTCACAATTTCTTATAAATTTTTGAGATCCACTATTGTCTAGAATATCTGAAAATGTCGAAATAAAATCTGTTGATCTTGATTTATGAATAGGTGAACAAGTATATACTAATACATCAAAGGCTATTTTTAAAGTTTTGAATACTGATATTAATAATGATGGGCTTACAGATATTATAACTGTGTTTAGTGATGGAACTATCAAATTATTAAAAAATTATTGAGGAACGCATCCTTATACAAACATGCAAGACTTGATGCGTTTGTCTGATAGTATTAAAGATATTTTTGTAGGAGATGTTGATTGAAATAATTATCCAGATATATTGGTATGGACAAATAATCAACAATTGAGAGTCTATAAAAATGATAAATGAGTTCTCGATGTTGATGGGAATATGATATGTTTAAATATAAATGCTGATGGAACAAAAATCCAAAAAAATCCAGAATCTGTTGCATGATTACAGCAATTGTTTTTTGAGGATATGGATAAAGATGGAAATATAGATATTGTTACCAATGATGTTATATGAGATATTAAAATATTTTATGGTTGATCTAAAAATGGACAATGACATTATGTGTCTACTTTGCAATATGCTTGTGATGATGATTGGCATGCTAGACAAAAAGAAAGCGTCCGTTTGGTGAAGAGTTATGGCGTAGTTATAGAACCAGATTTCTATATTCAAGATGAAAGTATGGTTCATGTTAAAGGCTGGAGTATCGATGCTCAGACACCAATATCTTCGGATCAAGTAAATGACCTGGTTACCGATACAGGTTCTATGAATCCAGAAATGGGGGATCTTGATTTGTGAAGTTTTGTTTGATGAATGGCAAATTCTTTTCAAAATCTTGCTGCTGATAGTCTTTCAAACCAATTAACAGTTGCTCCTATTTCTTATATCCCTAGTTATGAAGAAAATTCTTCTTTGGATGATATATGATACAAAACGCTTCTTCAACTTTCTGGTGATGCATCTCTTAGTGTATATAAGCAATACAAAGATAATAATGGTGGTGTTTTATTGAGTTGAGATGTTGTTAAAATAACGACAACAATTCTCTGACTAAAAAATAATATTGAGGCGACATATATAGACCGCTTGATTTGACCTTGGGAAATTTTGTCTGATGATGCAGACAAAATACTTTCTTTCAAAAAAGAATTGGGCAATTTTACCGAGGAAAATATTACATGGCTGGATTCCGATGAAGCTCTTTTTGTATTAGATGATATTAATTTAGATTTTCGTCAGTCTTTACGTTTTTCTTATGATGTTGTTTATCTTTGAGAGCCAACGGTTTCTATAGAAGTTAAGGATGTATTGTTTTCTGATGCAAACAAGAAAAAAGATACATATTCTGATATTATTGTTTTCCCGGCAGATAGTTGTAAAAAATATAGACGAGTATTTTTTAATAATTCTTCGCAAAGTCATAGAAACTATGATGAAGTATATGATAATATTCAAGCGAAATTAGATGTATATACTGCTAAGTGACAAGCTGAATGAGATGCTCTTTTGGCATGATCAATGCCAACTACATCTTCAGACTCTTTTGCTTCTTGATCATCAGCATCGAATTATCAAGATGGTGTTAATGATATACTTGATCAAATTGATATGGATGGTCTTTTTGAATCATGGACAGTTACCGATTTGTTTTCTCAGTGACAGGCAAATCTTTCTTTTGATATGAAAGCTTTGGATACTTTGATGGCACCTGTTTCAGAAGACATAGATAAAATTCTTGATGGTCTTTGTCAGTGATTTAAATTGTGAGCAAAAGCCGGTTGTCAACCACCAGTTCCTTTTAATAAAATACCATTCAATCAAGCGTTTTTGGGGGCATGAGAATATCATATTTTTGGATGTTTTCAAAATCTTTTAAAACCAATTAGTAGTACATTAGGAAAAGGACTTCCTGTTCTCAGTGTGCCTGGTAATCGATGACCAACGCCAGCTGGATACCTTCCTTTGCCAGATATTTTTGGGTTTCCTGTGAGAATGGCTGGTAGCGATGACTTTTTTATTGGATGACCTCAAGTATGATCTTATTCATCTTGGGTAAGACTTTACCTTGTGCCTACATTAACACTTCAAATGGGAGTTGCTATTTGTTTTGGACCAACAACTCTTTGAAAAGCTATCCCACCTCTTTTTAGGGATTTGTGAGGAAATTGTGTTGTCGTAGCATTTCCTTTATATGCTTGTAATGGAGGATGATCATGATCTGGTGATGAACCAGTTACAGAAGAATTAGAACCTTGGATGTCTGATTTAGCAAATAATGGTTCTTGTGAACAACCACTTCAACAATCATCGGCAAAAGTAGTATCAAATACATTGATTATTCAACAACCTACTTATCCATCAGCTTTTAGACTTTCTTCATTAGGATCTCAAAATTCTTCTTGGACAATGGCAGTTCCAAATTGAAATTTTGGCTGATTCGGATATATTTCATTTAATTCAAAACCAACAAAAAAACGTAGTACAACCTCTTATTGATGAATGGAAAGTGGTTTTGGTTTTGATGCATTGAGTTTTGTTAAATGACCAAAGATAGATCTCAAAATTAAGGATAGTAATGCAAAAGGAATTATTAAATCCTTAGTCAAAGATTGGTTGGGTAGACAAGTTAAATATATGATTAATAATCTGACTAAACTTACTATAAATGTTACCTTACCAGATGTTTCTCAATTAGCAGATGGATTTGATTCATTGTTTTCTGCAGCAGATTGGTCAGACGCAAGTGAAAAATCACAAGAAGATGATGCTAATTATGCAAATGTTTCTAAGGATCAAAGTACTTTAGATAATCTTAAGGCTATTTGATCAAAACAAAATTTTAACGCAATGACATCTTCAGTAAACAATCCATTTGAATCTCTTATCACTATGTTTCAATCAGTTCCTTTGGTGGATTTATATACGAAAGATATTGTTTTCAAAATTCCATTACCAACAACTGATGATCTTTTGAAATATGATAGTTATCTTAGATGATGGCTTAAAAATCAACAAAAAATACTTAAACAATGGCTCGAGGCTATTCATGAATTGGCTTCTATTTGTGGAGGTATAACACCTGCTCAAGCAAAGAGAGATCTTGTTCTCTTAGAAGAAGAAATAATTGAAATTAACAAAATGAATAAGCAATCAACAACACTTAAGAAACTCATTGATTCGGCATGAAAAGAAAAAATATTTCTTCAAAAAGTTATTAATTGAGATATTGTTACTCAAACAGGAAATATTATTATAGATGATATTCCTGCTGTATTTACTGATATAGGTAGACAGTTTCAATTTTTCTCACAAAAATTAATTTCTCTTCCAAGATTAAAAACAACAGAAGTTTGGTTACGTGCAAAACCAAACCCAACAGCTGAAGATAGAGAATTATTGTTACATATTCAGGATAGAGTTAGTAGTCTTTCTACATGCGCAACATTTTCAGCAGACATTGATTGATTTACTTCTTTTTATAATCAGGCTACTTCTTTGGTAAAAAATGTACAACAGAATATTCAAATTTTGGAAAAATATAAACAATTTCCATTGCAATTGTATGATTGGATGCACTTTGTTGATAGGTATATGGCGGATATTATGAATTTTGTTTCTACATTATCATCTACATTGATTTGATGGGTAAATGTAAATGCGAAAATTTATGCTAAGCGAATTGATGCATTAGTCCTTATTTTGTCAGCTATAAAAACTTGGCAAGTAATTATAGATCTATCAGTAAACTGGACAAAAAAATGTGGAAAATGTTCACGTGATGGTTATGGATCTCATGGTTGTAGTCTCGGATTTTTGTTTCCTCAAATTCCAATCATACCTATACCAGCTTTTAAAATTCCAAACATTAACATAGATCTTTCTCATGTTGATATGGGTATTAGTATAGCATTACCAAGATTTGTTTTTACACCAGTAGATTTTCCATTACCACAATTGCCTAATTTACCTACACCTCCTGACTTTAACTTGGCAGCGTGATTTGATTTTTCTATTCAATTTAATTATGATTTGCCAGAAATTCCTTTGTTGCCTGAACCACCAACTCTTCCAGAGTTACCATCTTTTATTCCGAAGATAGATTTTTCATTACCGTTACTTCCACCAGCACCAAAAATTCCAAATATTATTCCAGAGATATCTTCGATTATAGAGATAGCAGACTTTGTAGTAAAAATATTTTGTATTTTGAAAAAAGGATTTGGTCTTGTGGGAGAAGAGTGAGTAAAGGCAAAGGTTGAACAAATGACACAAAGAACGTGGGATGTACCTATTTTCGATTTTTTCAATCAAACATTTACTTGGAAAACTGATCCAAAACCTCAATGATTTGATTTACAACTTGATGGCTTTTTGCAATTTAAAATGGATTTCTCATGATTTTATGGATTCTTAAATCAAATTGCAGAGACAGCTAATTCTTTTTCATATAATGTTTCTAATTCATATTCCAAAGCAGTTAACCAAGCTACTTCTGGATTAAAGAACAATAAAGTTATGGATTTTCTGAACAAAGATATACAAGACGTTAATTTAGACTTTACTGTTCCACCGCTTGATATTCCGCTTGATTGATTGATTTCTGAAACACCAACATTGGAATATGATGTAGCATATAAACAACTTTCTGCCTGACTTAAAGAATTTGCTATGCGTGTTGATGATCCAGATATTCAAAAAGATATTTGAAAGATCAACTCTGTTTTACAAAAACCAGCTGTTGTTATTCCAGCTACAAAAGAACTTCAATCAATACAAAAAGAAATTCAGACTATTTTAATCAAAAAACAAAAAGAAATTAGCGAATTAACTAAAACAGTTTCCTCATACGATCGTTTTGTAGCGCAACTAAAACGTAACGATATTGCTTTGGTTGACGATGATCGTATTGAAATTTCATTTGCCTCACCGTTGTTTACAACGAACAAAGAGACCTACGATCTTATCGAACAACAAGAATCTCCTTTTAAAGCATATATGGATACCAATGCAACGTTGGTTAATTGATATCTTGAAACGCTTTCGACATCTTCTCCTGATGAGCTTCGTATGACAAAGTCTGACTATGAGCAAACAACAGAATATTTAGAAGGAATGAAATCAACTATTGATGATGTATATGATAAATTATGATTTGATAAAATAAGTTATGCTTCTTGTTGAATTCCTTATATAGCTAGCAATGAGACATCTTCGGATCAACCATTACTTAGTCAAACATCATCATCACCAACAACTTCTCCGACAACTAATTTTTCATCTGACATTTCTTCTTATGTTCGTTGAGTCTTTGTCGAAAATCCACAATCATGAACTATGATCAATGTGGTAAGATCTCAACCATATGTAACAAAAATACGTGATCGTTATTTTTCAGCAGATATTAACCAAGATCTTGGACAAGATTTAATTATGTGGGACACAAATACTATTTATGTTAAGTATGCTAAACAAGAATCTCAACATAAAAATTCTGATACAACAACATCATTATATACTTATTCACCGGGTATTTTTTCATCTTCTTTTGCTGATTCTTATGAGGATTTGGTTAAAAAAGCTGATGATGAGTGATATGTTGATTTTTGAGATATCTCTGTAAAACTGATTTCTCCTGTTCAAGAAGTGAAAAATTTTAAAATGGTTGGACAATCATTTGATGCTATTCAGATGTCTTGGACAAATCATACTGTTTTATGAGAACCTGCAGATGGGTATCTCATTAAATTAAATCACAGGATAGATACCTATCAAGATAAAGATAGTAATTTCCGTTTCTTGGATGACGAGTTTTTGAATAAGAGATATATTTTGATCTTACCTAATCAAACAAATTATTCTTGAGCAACAATAGATTTTAAAGAAAGATATTATTATAAAGGTAAAGATGCTGGCAAAGCAAGGGATGTTCTGGATTTCCTTTCTGGATGAACGTATTCAGAATTGATTTATGGAATAAAATTTTATCAACCAACTCAACCAACAATATCGATTGGACTAAATGAGATTCCAAGAAATTGGCAATATGCAGAAATTGTACCACTCAAAAATACCAATACATTGGAAAATCCTTATTATATTCCTCAATGACCTTGGTCTAATCAAATAGTTGCAGGAAGACAAATTATTGCTGATATGGTCTGACCAGAAGCAGTTATAACGCTTCAAAGACCATCTATTTCTGAGGTAGTAAGTACTTGATCACGTCATAAATGATTTGTATGAACATATTATAATCTTGTTGTTGATTGGAAAGATAATGTTGCTGTATCTAATATGTGGATTGAAAAAGATGGTAAATTAATCTCTTTTTCGACAGGAACCAATCAAACAGGAAATATCCAAATTACTTGATTATATTTTACTGGTGTAAATTCTTTGGAATATCTTATAGGAGCAGAAGATTTTAATGGAAATAGACAATTAGAAAAAGCTACTTTGGATATACAAATACCAAATATTGCATTACAAGAATTTGTCCCTGTATCGGAATTTTCTGGCAAACTTGTTGCTGAATTATCTCATGATATAGATGAATGAATGGTTATCTTTCAAAGACAAAGAAATGATCTTTGGCAAGAAATGTCAGGTACTTTGGCTAACAGCTATTGATGATTTTCTGTCTGACCAAAACAAACTATTGTTACGTGATCTGTTTTTAGTATGTGAAATACAGTAGGACTTTATGATGATCGTTGAAATGAAATAGGTCAGATTTCAATTGATGGAAATATAACAATTCTTCCTGCATATCAAGATACCTATACAGTGATGCTCGATTTAATTACTTGATATCCATTGGTTCGTGTGTTAAATAAAAAAACATCAACGACAGTGTTTTGGATTCAAATGCCAGCATTTGCATTGAATGATGTTACCTTATATCAGAAAGAACCTTTTTATACCAAGATAGATATTACGCAACCAAGTTTTGGATCGTTCTTTGGATGAAGTTGTATCCAATCTTTAGATAAGGAATGTATCTTGTATATTTCTCCTATAGGTCAGATTTATATTCCAAAATTAGCATCAACATCACTTGTAGGTGAGTATCGTTATGATACAACAACTCGTTCGGTTATTTATGTTATCAAAGATTTCTTGGAAAAAGATATTGTAAGAATTACGACAAAAACTCGTCTTATGAAATAAGCTAATGGCTTATAGTTAATAGTCGATAGTTTTATTCTTGTTTATTATTGGTCATGACTAATTTAACCAAAAAAATATTCTGATTTTGTTTGATCTTTGTTGTTTTTTTTTCTGCGTTTAGTTTTGCAAAAGACGATTGTGAATCTATTTCTGTAGTTGCTTCTTGGTCATTATTTGAAAACTTTTTGCCAGCAAATGATTTAGAAATTGCTCGCGATCACTTAAGATCTTATTGTTGTACAAATAGAGCGGATCTTTCTGCTTTGATTTGAAAATGTGATAATCTTGTTTTTGGAGCAGAAAGTCCTTATTGGTATGATCATTTGATAGATGTTGGACTCAGAAAATTAGATGCAGAATCTATGTATCCT
The DNA here is from genome assembly GCA_000503875.1 of candidate division SR1 bacterium RAAC1_SR1_1. Classification (GTDB taxonomy): domain Bacteria; phylum Patescibacteriota; class Gracilibacteria; order Absconditabacterales; family Absconditicoccaceae; genus UBA5124. The sequence continues at coordinate 918,039 of CP006913.1, read as the reverse complement.
AATATGGAACCAGATCCTCAATGAAAAATATGGAGAGAATTTGTAAAAAATACTGAACAGATTAAAACGCCCAAAATTTTTCAGAAATATTATTTAAAATATTGGATGTTATCTTGAACCTATCTTTTTTCTCGTTATGAATCAAGTAATTACGCGACTACTCTTCGTAATATAATAAATGAAAGTAAGTGATTTAATCTTCACGATAAATATATTAATTATTGTTTTATGTCGATGATGATGTATTATCAATGATTAAATCTTCGTAATATAGATATAGTAAATGATTGATATTATGGTAGATGTTTGTCTATGGTTAAGGCAAGAATAAGACAAGAAACATCTTTGGCTATAATGATATCTCAATATAATGCAGCAACGTTGTTAGTTGATGGTTTAACATCTTATACTAAACAATTTGTGCAAGATAGATTGATGAAACTATTTGATAAGTTTGTTGCTATTTCCAGTCTTTTCAATACATTAGTTAAACAAGCACCACTATCAGATACCTGTACAAAATAACTTTATTTTTTATATATTTCTCATGAAATACCTTGTGATACTTATTATTTCCTTGGGTTTTTATTGATCGTTGTTTGCTCAAAATTTAGAAATTATACCAGAACTTAAGCCTGGTGATACCGTAGAAAAAGATGTAAATGAGGTTTGAGTATGATGACATGTCTGGGATGAATATAATAGACAAGCTACTGAATATCAAGAAGATTGAAATTTAGCGGCTCAGATGGCTTCGGGTATTTTTACTTGGGATACTTTATTGGATTATTTAGCATACCTTATTAAATTTTTGTCTGAAATAGGAATTTTTGTTGGAGCCTGTTTTATCGTTTATGCGGGATATCTTTACGCTACTAGTATATTTAATGCTGATTCTTGAGCTACATCAAAATGAAATACAGCAATAAAAAATGCTATTATAGGTGTTATTGTTATTACTTTTTCATACGCAATTATGAAAGCTATTACTGCAGCATTTTTGACCTAAAGCTTACTTTGAAGAGAAAATACAATATTATTTAGATTTTGAAGTTCTTTTTCTGTCTGTTCTCGAAAGGTGAGATTTTGTTCTAAAAAATCCACTATAATTGTTAACATCTTACTTTTTTCTTCTTCTACTATAGGTATTTTTCTTGTATCTATAGACACATTTTGTCGTCAAGTCATATCTCTTATTAATTTTGCTTGTTCATAATTGTTTTGATATTCTTCTACTGATCAAGCATATTTTTTGTATACTTTGTTTTTTTCATTATCTTGAACGACAAGATATTTATTTGTATCAATACCTACTGTTTGTTCTTTTCAACTTATTTTTTCTAATTTTTGGATAGAAGTTTCTTTTTGATCTTTTTTTGCTATAGCGGATTTGTTGTTGAAAATCGGTTTCATATTGAGATTAATTTGAAATGATATTAATTTTGAAAAGCTAAATTCTGCAATAGGATTGTCTAAAAATTCTTTGGTTTTTTGAAATTTTACCATATCTCATCAATTAACCAAATCACCCATATTTGTTTCTATTCTTGTCAAAATATCATCGAGACTATAAATATTTTTTCATTTTGGTATTGCCATACTTTTTGCAGGAACCATACAAAATCTTAGCTTGAGCATTTCATTCATACTTTTGACTCTTATATCTGGATCTTTTGGCCAGCTCATAGTGAAGCATAGACATTGTATTTGACAAACAGTTCTTTCAGATAAGGGTAAACTACTACAATTCTTTATACAAGATTCAGTTGATTCTACTTTGAATAGATCTTCTATATATTGCTCAATAAATTGATTTGTCTGGCTAGGTGTCATATCATTAAAAGCTGGATTGTTTGTTATATTTGGTATGTATTGATTTTCTGGATATATATTGTCATATGTTTCTATTTGTCATTGAATAGTAGACAGATACGTATCAAGGTCTTCAGCATTTATGTTTTCTTCTTGTTCCTCTGTTGGTGTTATTGGTCCTGCACTTACTCATTCTCTACAAATATCTCACTCTATACCAGCTAATTGTGTTGTTGCTTTTTGTGTTAGTGTATTTTTATCTACAAATTTTTGTAATGTTGTATCGGCTATTTCTGTATCAGACATATCTTGATTCGTTGTTTTTGGTGTATTTGTTGTTGGGGTATTCTTGGTATTCGTTGTTTTTGACGTGTTAGTAATTTGTCATCATCAATTTGTTATTACTCATGTATTTATAGATGGTGAGGTGAGTGTGTTTTGTAATATATTTATTAGATCTTGTTTATCGGTGCTAGTATTTACATTATTGTTTGATGAAGAGCCGGATTTGTTTGGTGGTAATTTATAAAACACTGTTTCAATAGGAGCTATAAAAGATTCAAACAAAAGATTTCCTATATTTTCAATGTCTATTTGTAAATCATAATCACTATCGTCTTCAACACCATTTATAAATAAATCTTCCCCAACGGTTGCTTCATTGAATTTTGTCAAAGCTGTTTCCCCATTAGAAGCAATAATAAATTGACTATTTATTCGTTCATCAACTTTTGCTCTTGTTAGAACATTGTCATTTTTTGTTGTTATAGCCTGTGTTTTTTCTAATTCTAAAATTACTTTTTCATAGCTTTTATTTATATCACTGGGAGAAATTTTACAAGTTTTACATAGAAAACGTATACCTACATTTACATTGTTATTGCTATTATATAAGATATTTAAGAGATCTTCTTTTTCTATAGTTACTCAACTATTTATAAATTGTATTTTTTCTATTCCAATGTTTGTTATATTTGCTGTTTTTCTTTTTTTACCATTAATAGCTTTTTTGTAAATATTTTCTACCATAGCATCTCATTCAAATAATTTTTCTGTTGGTTCATTACCTTCTATGGTATTGATTAACCCTTGTAATACACTGTTTATTGTAGCACCAAATACTTCTTTTTTGAGAAAAAATAGGCTTAGTATCAGTCATAATAAAGCTCATAGAATAATAATTTGTTTGATTCTTCTAGTCTGTCTTTTGAACATTTCTCAAGATGTCGTGTAAAGTGTATATTGGAGTTAATGTTTTATTCATGCTAGTTGTGAATTTGTAGATATCTTCGCTATACATTAAGAATCCAATATGAATAGGAAATGTATATTGAATTTCTTTTAACATTTTGATTGTTGTTTGGATTGCTTCTCTAGATGTTTCTATATTATTTATCATATCTTGGATTCTGTTTTGATTGTTTGCGAGTTTTTTTTGAAATTCGATAACATCCCAATTTTTAAAATCAGATTTATTTTGCAAAAGATAAGAATAATAATCTACAAAAAGCGCATAAAACATTAGTTCATTGTATACGAGTTTTGTAAAATATTTTGTTTCTCATCCATATAATCAACAAGGAATAATATTATTTTTGCTGTTTTTCTCTGTACAGCTTTCTTTATTGGTTTCGTATGTTTTGTATATATTTTTATCGTTTAAATAATTTTCTTCATTGGAATTTATGAGATTTCACGCTCCATAAAAATATTCCTTGAGTTTTTTACAAGTTTTTGGGTATTTGTATTTTTCATCATCAGTAGCACAAAATTTTATATATGTATTTTCTTCTGGATCTATTTTAAAATATTTATTTGCAAAGTTATCGTGAATATTTTCCTCTATTGTTTTATCTGGATTGTTGATATATCCATAAACGTTTGCTTGATATATACTCGTATAACTTCCTATTATAATATCAAATAAAGTCTGAATATAATCCTCGGTATTGTAATACATAGATGGCAGATTTATATCTAATTCATTTATTTTATTTCCTTCATCATCTTCTATAAATCTTGTATATGATGTTTTGGCGTTTTCCGAGAATCATTTATTTTGATCGAAAGTTGGATCTAATTTGTATGTTTCTACTTTATTTGGGTTTGGTTGATTTTTGCAAATGTAATATACAAATAATGATTGGTGACTGTCATAAATATCTTCATTTCATTTGGTTATTGCTCAACAAAAATGAAGTATCATCTCATCAAATTTTTCTCTATCTGTACTTGCTTTTTCTATAGCATCAATTCATCAAATAAGGGTTTCTGTATTTATTATTTCTGCGAAATTCCATCATCAAAAAAATAAACATATTATGATGATGCTTCATATAAACTTGATTGCTAGTTGATGCGCATTTCTTTTTTTCATATGGTATAGTAAGATTAATAATAACAAGATTTATTTCCGATGTTACTACATTGTTTTTCACAAAGAGCACCTAAATTACTGATAAGCCCTTCATCTTTGCTTCCTATTGTTTTATTGATTATTCCATTAGTCCTTTGAGAAATTGCTACAAAATATGCCATAATATCTGAAATATCGTTTGTTTCGTATCTACCAATCATAGAATTGGTTTCATCTTGTATAGTCTTTTGCGTCTCTTGAATTCTTTTTTTGAAATTATCTTTAATTTTTTGTTTATCATTGGTTGTTGCAAAAGAATTGGCTATTTCTTTTTCTCAATCTTTGATTGTTGTGTCTTTTTTTGCAAGATTTTCTAATACACCATCTTCTCGTTCATTGTATTCTTTATCCATTTCTACAGCTTTATCTCTTCGTTTTTTTAGATTTTTTAATGTTCATGAAAGTTGATTTACAAGAGTATTTTCTGTTATAAATGTCTTTTTGAGATTTTCTTGAGAATACGCTTTTTTGAGATTTTGATTGGCAATTGCTATTTGTTCTTTAGTATTTCCTAAACCGTCTTTGAAAGCATCTTTTATTTTTTTCATCTCATCTTTTATGTTTGTCCAAGACTGTTCACAAGCATATCGTTTTGTACAATCATAATCTGCTTTAATATCTTCTACCGCCTTTTTCTTTAGTTTTATCGCAACTTCTCAACTGGTTCGGAGGTCTAGGAATACGTCTTTCTCTGATTTCGCCCATGCTTCTCCTCCGAGAGCTACCAAATGTTTTACAGAACTATTGAGTCTTCACAATAAAAGTATCAAATCTCCATACTCTGCTCAATCATCTATTATTGTTGAAGTATCTAATATTCATAATTCTTCGTATCTTTTGATGACTGATTGCATTTTTTCAAGAGTAACTCATGCTATGGTATCTGTTCGTCATCAACCAACGGATAATTCGTATTTTTTTCTGTTTATATCTTGTTCAATTTTACTCATTTTTTGTCGATCCCTTAGAACAACATGATTCTTTGCTAACACACCAAGTGAATCACCAACGTTTGCTAGATCACTCAATTCTAAATGGATTCTTTTGACTGCTAAAACACTTCCCAAAGATTCTCTTGCTCGTCTAAGCGTTTTTGAAACAATGCTTTGTTTGGGAGCCACAAACTTACCTGAATCATATCGACTTGGTGGAACATGCTTCCCCGCATATGGATCTTTATCTCAAATAGTTTTGATATTTGCTAATATTTCTGTTGTAAAACTATTTATTAAACTCAAATTAGTTGGAGAACTTCAGCATGCTGCACAAGAAGTTGGTTGTTCGTTTGCTCAAAAAGAAATGAATGGAGATATTCATCGTATTATTATTAGTGTACTAATGATAAATTTTCTTTTGAGCATTATTTTGTTGAATGTAAATTATGTTTTATAGTTTTGTTGTATCTCGTGGTCTTCGAGCGGTATTTCCTTTTAGTAATAATATAGCTTCAGTATTTTTTTCTTTATATTGTCATTGAAGAAGAGTAGCTATAAAATTATATTTTTTCGCGAGAATCTTGTTTTTTTTGGCAATAAATTTGAAAAAATTTTGATTATTGATATATAAGTTAAAACATTCTGAAAAGTCTTCAAATGGATCTGTCATACCATATCAGCTACAAAAATCTTTTTTGCTTACGTCTTTCTTTCTAATAGATTCTGATGTTCGTGATAGTTTATAAAAGAAGAATGATGGGTCATCTGTTGCAAAAACGACTCTTTTCCCTTCAGTAAATACTTTGCTTTTTGTCGATTGTTTTCCTTGAATTACCCCTAAATCAAAAATATGTCATAATTCATGCGTCGAAAGATTTTGAAATTCCTTGAGTCAATTGGTTAGTCATACGTTGAGTTCTATTGTATCTCGTGTTGCAGACCCCCTTTTTCCTTCTTCATTATTTTTGATTTCAATTTCTTTGATAGTATTTACAATTTTTTTTTCAATAATTTGATTGTCGTTTATAAAATATGTTGCGATATGAACTTGATTTTTATAAGGAATCATCTCCTGTGTTTCAAGTGTTTTTATTTTTTTACAGAGTTGATCTTGAGAAGAACATGTATCTTGAATATCTGGTGCACTAGGATGTATTTTTTGTTCTTCTATTTGTTCTTCGATACTTTCTTGGCTTAAATAATCTTGAAAAAAGAGTATTTCTTGTATTTCTCATACCTTTTCACCTTTCCATAAAAATCCTAGCAAAAGAATTATTGTTGCTAGAAAAAATTTGATAATGTCGCTCATCAAGATTTTAACTATTGGCATACCGTTGGATGTCATCTAAAATCGATTGCTCATTGTTTCCTCTTATATTGAAAACGATGATTTCATCAAGAGAAATACACTCTGCATATATAGCGAGTAAGAACGCATATCATCCGATAATAATCTTTGGAGCCGAGTTTTTTAACTTAAAAATGTTTTTTCCGGCTCATCAGGTAATGTTTTCGGCGACTATGGTATAGTGATTATGCAGATTACTTTTGTAGAGAGATTCAAATAATTGTTTTGATTCTTCTTTCCTTGTGGATGCTATAAAAAAAGATTGTTGTTTGTAGTCTTGTGGTGTTTGGCTGTTGTTGGTAATATATCAAACGATTTTGTCATAAAGTCAGATTTTGTTTGTTTTGATATTAATTTTTGGTTGTTCGTTGGGAAATAAATTGGTTGCGGCTTTATCGCTATTGGAAAAAAAGTAAATAGTTGATGGAAAAATTTCAATAAATTCTGACCATGATGTATATTGGGTATGTTCACTATAGACGAAATACATATCATCGTTCATCATTTTTTTCTCGATAGTAATTACGGTATTGAAGAGTGTCTCAATGTGATCAAATTGTTTTTTTATTGTTTCAAAATCACTTGGATCGACTTCGTCTTCCAATGTTGGCAACGCATCTATGATCTGTTTCCAAATAAGATTTGTTTTGTAAAAAGTTGAATCTGTGGAAATGGGGTTGCTTTGTATTCTTTCTGCATTATTTCCTGTGAAAAGTTGCTTGCTTTCCATAAAAAGTTGACCGATAAAAATTTGGAAAGAAGTATAAAATGCAGCTATTTTTTGATTATTTGATTTTGTGGTTTTGGCGTTTGTCTCTTGTTCTAAAAATTGTTTGTAGAGGAGCGTTTCTATAAAGTTTAGCGTATAATACATATCTTGTGGACGAGAAAGAAACAAATTATAACTTTTATATCGTCGTTCTGCATCGAAAAATAAGATATCGTAATCTTGATATTCGTTGGTTGTTTCTTGAATATAGCTAAATAATCATTGGTGGGTAGCGAGAACGATTGGATATCTTGTTTTCTCTTTTTTGTTTTTGAGAAAATGATAAATCTGATAATCGCTCTTGGTGTTGAGATCGAGGAGTCCCAATCCTTGTTCTAGATGAGAATAATATTTACAGATAAATAAAATTTCTTCATTGGTGAATGTTGTTTTGTTGAGAAAACTTTCAAATTTCTGATAATCAATCATCTGGTCATCTTTGAGAAATCCGAGATTTTTGATACCCATAGCATTGAGCATTGATTTTGCAATATTGAGTTTTTGGAGATTGGAGAAAGCTAAGATAATATTTTTGTTGGGAGCAACACGTTCCAAAAAAGTTTTGAGATTGGTGTTTCCTAGATAATATCTTTTTTGATTTTCGAGTTGTCAGAGATCAATTGTAGATTCGTTAGCCTGTGATTGGGTATTTGCACCCATAATTTTGTTGAGCCTGGGAATGTCTTTGATGTCGTTGTTTAATGTTGGGCCTTTTGCTGGTAAATATGCAGCGAGAGAAAATATTTCTTGTGAGGTGAAATGCGAAACGATAGGGTATTTCGTTTGGAGATTTTCTATTTTTTCGATGATCTTTTGAAAAAGCGTAAGTGCGTTTTTGGTATCTTGAAGTGCGTTGTGAGCATTTTCTCCTGGCACAAGAACCTCTAGGGCGTAACTGGACTGATAGTGAATCATTCCTTGTGCCAGCGGGTAGGTGTCTATGTTGTTTGCATAGCTTAGTTCGGGAAAAAATTTATGAAGAAATTCTAGGTCAAACCTGATGTTGTGACCTATAAGAATAGTGTTATCTGTGAAAAATCATTGAATTTGTGGTAAGATATCTTGTGGAGTTGGAGCGTTTGCTATATCATCGATAGATATTCCTGTGATAAATCAGACTATTGTTTTGAGTTCACTTAGATCTTTTGTGGGTTTGAGTAGGGAAGAAAATTCTTTGATAATTTTCCCTGTATGATCTATTTCGACTATTCCGATTTGAATTGGTTCGTCCTTGGAAAAATCTAATCAAGTAGTTTCGAAGTCGAGACCAATGTATCTATAGTTTGGATTGAGGTTCATGAATCAGTTGAATTACTAAAAATTTCTCTTAAAGAATTGTGTTGTTTTTCGGAGGAAAATCAAGGAAAATAGCAATTATTTATTAAAAAAACAAGTCACTTATGTGGCTTGTTGAGATTTTTCTCTTCGTTTTTTGATTGTCCTGCTTTTGAATTGAGGATCTACAACAGAAATAACGATAATCGTTACTACGAATAAGAATCCGCAGAGTGCTCCAGGATCAGAAGTAATAATATCTATTATCATAGTTTTTGTTTTTTATTACAGGGCCTTTTCTATTCTTCTTAAAGTGTTTTTCAAGAGACTTTTGGATATAATATTTGTGACTAGTCATGACTTATGAAATATATTTAAATAATATCTATTGTCTGTGCTTATCGATTATCCAATTACTTGGAGGAAATTTTGTTTAATTAAAATAAATTAAATTAAGTGTAGAGATTATTTGACAAAATAGTAAAAAAAGATATAATATGATTGCGTTTTAATTTTTTACTATGTAAATATGAAAAAATTTTTAGGAAAACTTTTGTGAAGAGAAAAAATAGGTTGAAAAAATATTTCTAAGGAACAACAAGAAACTTTAGATAGAATTTGATGATTTATGGAAAAACTATCTGACTGATCTCGAGTAATGAAAAGTTATGAACAAGAAACAAAAACTACAGACTTTTGACTTACAGAATTTCTTGATGGTAAATTATTTTCTCGTTTGTGAGAAAATGGTTTTATTTTAACAAGTCATGATACTTTTTATATATTGGACTATATAAATAGAGCAAAAAAAATGGCATTAGAACAAATGACTAATAATGATGATTCAACTAAAATTTCTTGAGTAAAATTTGAATATGATCAAAAATTCCCAGAAAATTGACCAAGTATTGTTGTTGGTATTGAAAATGTTTTTGATGACGATGAAGATTTATGAGATGAGTATGAAGCTGGTTATTGAAAATCTGTACCGATTATAAATGATAAAATATTAAATAAAATCCCAGAATGAAAGGTAATAAAAGAGCATGCAAATGCAATAATAACTTACCTAAATAAATGGGCAATGAATAACAAAATCTATGATATGCCAATAGCTAAGGATTTTATTTAGCATACATTTTTAATACTATAACTAAATTTTTTATGTTTGTGGATCTAGTATTTTTTATGAAAAATTATAACGTTCGTGACTAATCTTATGTCGATTCTTATCTTAGACTAATCCAAAAAAATCAAACCCCTATTAAAAATATAACACTACCCCAAATTACTGGCTGATTTTTGAACATTTGTGCTTTTTTATTAACGCGATCGGGGAATCCAATTTTTTCAATACCTTTGAATAAGGTAATCCATCCCAAAATTGTGACAGCGACTGGCCAGTCAGCTACCCAAACATTGTGTGCAACAACGGTTGCTAAACCCAACAAAAAAGTAATGTAACCGGTAGATATCGTAATGGTTTTGTCTTCTGTATACTCTATAACTCTACTCAAAAATTTTGCTAAAATAGACAATACACCAAGGATCATAAACAAACTTCCCCAAAATTTTGCCAAGAAAATAGAAATTTCCATGATTATTTTTTAATAAATAAAACATTGTAATTTTATCCTCTATATTTTTCCAATATCTTTTTGTATCATTGTAAGGTGAAAATGTTGTCGAAAAGGCAGGCTACGGTAAGCGGACCTATTCATCCGGGAACTGGGGTATAGGCGAAAACTTTGTCCGCGATACTCTCAATGTTTACATCTCCGACGGGTTTGCCGTCAATGTGTCCATATCCTACATCTATAATTATTTGGCTTTGATCGTGGCGAATTCGTGAATCGTCAACCAAATGTACTTGTCCAGTACAAGCAATAATATAGTCAGATTTTTGTGTAAATTGTTTGATTTCTTCTGGAGTATAGTCGATATTAAAAGAAGAAACGATTGCTCATCTTTTGATACATTCCATAATAAGTGGCTTTCCAACTATGTTGCTTTGTCCAATAATGGCTACTTTTTTGCCTTTGAGATTATCGAGTTTATATTCTTCCAATAGGGTGATAACTGCTTTTGGTGTTGCCGGGATAAAATCAATAAGTCCTGTTGAAGAGAGTCCAGTATTTACTCATCAAAGTCCGTCGATATCTTTTTCGGGTGAAATTGTGGAAAGAAGCTCGTTTTGGTGTCATTTAAGTTCTTCAGGAAGTGGTAGTTGGATAATAATTCCTATACAAAATGAATCGTGATTGAGTTGATGTATTAGGTTGAAAACTCGATTTGCAAAACTTTCTTTTTCTTGTACGAGCGGAGAAAATCATTCTTCAGTAAAAATTTTAACGGGAACTCATATTGATTCACCATATTTTTGCTTGTGACGAACGTATGTTCCTGAAGAAAAATCATTTCCAAAAAAAAGAATTGCCATGTAAGAATTATCTGACAAAGTTTTTGCTTTTAATTTTAGGTTTTCTTGCATTTTAACTGAGAGTTCTTTTCATCGGAGAATCATAATATAGAGATCAATAGTTAAAAAGTCTAATAGTTTGGATTGTTTCGTTGCCACTAGTAATGATTGAGAGTAGCAGGTTATATTTAGTTAAATAAGGTAAAAGTGCAAGATTATTTATTGATTTTGCTGTTTAAAAGGATATATTCTTGCCAATTTATTTCCTATTTTTTGTCATGTCTTTATATGTCAGACCAACGTGGGATGAATATTTTATGGAGGTCACAAGATCTATCGCTAAGAGAGCAACTTGTGATAGAGATAGAAGTGGTTGTGTAATAGCAAAAAACAATCGTTTGTTGGTAACATGATATGTTGGTTCTCCATCATGAATGCCTCATTGTGATCAAGTTTGACATCATTTTAAGCAAGTTACTCATGAAAATGGTAATGTAACCAATCATTGTATGAGAACTGTTCATGCAGAACAAAATGCAATTTGTCAGGCAGCGAGACTCGGTGTTTCTGTTGAATGATGAACTTTGTATTGTAAAGTAACTCCTTGTAGAACTTGCGCAATGCTTATTGTTAGTTCTGGAATAAAGAAAGTTGTTTGTGAAGAAAAAAATGAAGCTAGTAGTGAATCAGAAGAAATTTTTAAGGAAATTGGTGTTGAATTGAATTATATTAACTAAAAATATTTTATTTATTTTTTATTCTTATGGGAAGACGACATAGTATTGCTGCAAAAAAAGCAGCTTGAGACGCTTGAAAATCAAAAGCATATGCAATGATTTCCAAACTTATTCAAATAGCCGCAAAAAAATGAGCAGATCCGAAAATGAATCCCAGTTTGGATTTAGTTTTACAAAAAGCAAGATACCATAGTGTACCTAGAGATATTGTAGAAAGAGCTATTTTAAAAGGGTCTGGCCAATTGGAAGGAGAGGATCTACAAGAGATTTTTTACGAATGATATGGTCCCGCTGGAAGCGCATTAGTGATCAAAACATTGACGTCTAATAGTAATAGAACTGCTACCAATGTAAAAACAACCTTAAATAAGTTTGGTGGTTCTTTGGGGCAACAATGATCTGTTGCTTGGCAATTTGATGAAAAATGAGTTATTGTAACTGATGGAAAAATTAAAAAAGAAATAATTAAGGGAAATGAGGTGGAAACAGTTTTGCCGCTCAATCAAGATGAAGTAGAAATGGAAGTATTGGAACTTCCTGTTGATGATATTTCTATTGAAGAAGGAGTTGCTGTTATTTTTGCTCAGAAAGTTAACTTTACAGAAGTTTCCAGAGCAATGGATACTTTGGGATATCATATTGTAGAATCAGATTTACAATTTTTGCCACAAAATGAAATTTCGTTATCTGGTGAAGATTTAGATCAATTACATACGCTTGTTGACGCTTTGGAAAATGATGAAGATGTAGATAAAGTTTGGACTAATGTTAAATAAAAAATCCCCGGAGGGATTTTTTTCTAAATAGTTTTACATAATCAGTTTTCATTGAGCATTCTATACATCTCAAATAATTTAATAGTTTTTCTGTAATTACTTAGTCATTCGTAATTGGTACCAATATTTTCTATAATTGTTTTGAGATCTCGAATACTATTTGCTTTGCTTTGATTCTCTTCTATGAGATCTGACTTTTTTCTGATAGTTTCATTGATTGTATTTAGTACTTCTTCAGGGGAAAGAATTTTATTGTCTGCAAAACATTTTTTTCATAAATCTACCGCAATTTCATCTCTTTCTTCTGGAGAAATACTTTGTCCATAAATTTCCAATGATATTTTTCATTCAAATTTGGAAGTATTTTGTTTGATTATAGAAGATTCTTGAACTTTTGTATACATGAATTCTTGCACAGCAATAATAGGTGGCATATTTTTTAAAAAATCTTTGAGATCTTCTGTTTTGTTTGTATTATCTTTCATTCCTACAGTATATGCTAGTCCTGCAATATTTCTATATTTTTCTCTAAATCTATAAAAACATTGGCTTTCGGTTTCTGGAGAACAACCCATCATGGTAAAAATAGTTCTATTTATAGTCGTGTCGTCAACTAAATCGCTATCTTCATCGTTGATAATTCGATTGTAAAAATGATATCAAAGCGTTTTATTGATGTTATTTTCTCATGAAAATAATCCGTTTTTAATTTGTTCGTCCAAAAAATCTTTCCTATCTATTTTTATTTGTTGTCGAAGATAATAGAAAAATTCACCTAATAAACTGATATTTTCTTCATCAGATGTTGTCGTAATTTTGTCTGTTAAAAACAAAAGAGCATTTTTTGATGGTGATACAAAAGAGAAATCGATTTTTATACCGAAAATACCATTTTCATATTCTTGAATATCATTGATTTTTATGTCTTTAATTTGATTTATTTCGTTTTGATCTGTCGAACTAAAAAAATCAGTTCGTCTTTGGAGAAGATTTATATCATTATATGGATTTTCTTCCAAAAAACTTCTTCCTAAAATATCTGTTTTTAGAATATCAGTATATGGTTCTTTTCGAATATTGAGTTTTGGTAATAAGAGATATTGTAAAAAATATGTATAAGGATAGAGCAAATTTTCTTTGTATTTGTTATATCTTTGAGTTTCGTCTTGAATGTCTTCATTATTTTGAATCAGATCATATATTGTCGTTGCGGACGCAATACTATTTCTTGTTAACGTATTTGTTTTTAGATTAGTGATGTCATATTGGTTTATTTTTTCTAGAGAGTATGGATCTTTATTTAATGCTGAAATTTTTATATAAAGAGATATTCCAAGATATATAGCTATTAAAGACAAAACTCCAGCAATAAAAATTATTGTTTTTTTATCGTTTTTTTTGCTATGAAAAAAATTTTTTGCAATATTTCGTGCATATATAGCCATTTCTTTTGCCTTTTTGATTTGTTCTGGATCTATTATTGGTTTCATAATAGCCTTTTCCTGCTTGATGTTTTCCATGAATATTAGTATTTGCTACTAAAAAAGTCACTAATTTCTCTTTGACTACTTTTTTGTATAGGTAAACTCATCTTAATTGATGAATTATTAACCGTAAAAACGGTAGAGCCCACTCTAATTGTTTTTGGATTAGTTTTTATTTGATCTGCTTTAATATCTTCTCCAATAACGAGCAAACTTTGCTTTAATAAATTAATTAAATTTGTTACAATAAATACGTGAGGATTTAATATTCCTTGTTTGTTTAGTGCTATTTCATCTTGAGAGTGAGTGTTTAAATCTATAGTAAAATCTAGAGTTTCTTCTTTTGGATTGAACTTTATAAAGTTGATACTAAATGTTGGAACATCTGTTTCTTGAAGCTTGTTGTCTACGTATGTTGCTAATTGCTTTATAAATTCTGTATCAACTGTTCTTTGGGTATCTATTATTTTATAATAATTATCGAAATCTTCTATCATACTACAATTAGTTGTTATCTCATATGGATTTAGAAAACATGTATTGGTATATACTACGATGTCTTTTTCTCAATCTACAACTGTTTTTTTGAGTTTACTTTCAACAATAAGAGGATCTTTCCCCAAATTATTAGCTAATCATTGGATAAAACTTTCCATATAAGAAAATGCTTTGAATGCTGTCAAAAATCTAATATTTTCCATTAATGCAATTCTCTTTTTGATTCCACTAGTTCCTTGTTGTGTTTCTATAATATTATATAATTGTTGGGGAATAAATCCATATTTTATAATTTCTTTCTTGATGTTATCTAATGATTGAGCGTTTTGTATAGTTTTTTCATTTAATACTGTCATATTCTTTTCTAAAATATCTTTCTTATGTAAGTAATTTAATTTTTGGCTTTGAATTACGCTTTTTGTTGTGTTTTTAGCATCATCACTGGTTAAAACATCTGTTTTTTCTGCTCGTTTGGCATATTCGTTGATGTTTGTTTGTTCGCTGATTACTTTGGTAACTATTTGTACTTTTTCCACAAATGTTTGGCTTGTTGCTTGTGTTGTATCTACAGATAATGAAATGTATTTATTGTATAAACTGATAAAGAAAATAGCTATAATAGAGATAGTTATCACTATATAAGCAGACATTACTTGTTCTATCTTTGTATTTGATTTTTGTGTTATGGCTTGTTTTCCAATTCCACTTGAACCCAAAATAGGAGCTTCTTTATTTTCTGGCTTACTTTCTTCAATAATAATATTTGATATATCTACGTCAGGTGCTGTATCTTGTTGTATTAGATTGAGTTCAGCAATAAGGTTTTTTGTCTCTGTTTGTTCTGTGATTTGTGTCTTTGATTCTTGTTTTCCATTGTTTTCAGGTGTTTGTTGAAAAACATTTGCGTCTGCATTTGGTATCTGTGTATTTTCTGATCAAAGTGAAAATTTGCTAAAGTCGATTGTATTTTCTTCGGCTTTGGCTGGTTGTTGTGGAGTTGTTTGATTCTTGTTTTCTTCCATATATTGGCGTGTTATTGGGTACTAAAGGACTAACAGATTTATTATATCTAGAAATTTTTAAAAAGCAAAAAAAGCGACATGAAAATCGCCTTTTATTTGACAAAATAGTATTTTGTTATCTATTTCATAAAGTTATCTAGTTTTCTCACAATAAAAAATAAATAAAATTTATTTTGATTACTCTGCTGGGATATTTTCTATGTTACTTTTTGCTCCCAGGTCAAAAAGTAACCAAAAACCCCTCGTGAGCTGTTACATTTTCTTAACGGTAGAAAACACAAACAAATTCGACTCCATGTATTTTCTTCACCTAAAAATGTAAACGCTCACCTTTTTATTAGTCGAGTTTCTTTGTTTGTTCTTTTTATTGCTCGTAGTTATTTTAAATATCCATTTTTGAATGAATCTCGATCCATTGGCTTTTTTCCTTCTGGTTTCACTTTCAGTGTTTTCACTGTCCTGGGTGTTGCGTGTTGAATATTGAGTAATGGCGTGTGTTTTTCTTCGTTATAACTTGCTTCATTTCGTTGTAATTCTTCGATAATAACTCTTTTCCCATTATGTATAAAATAAATTTTTGGTCGAAGAAAGAAGGCGCGATATTTGTTATAAATTTCTTCCAATGAATCCTTGTAAGGGTCGATTAATCAGCTTTCTTTTTCTATTTTGGAACAATAAGTAGCTTTATCATCGTCTTGTTTTTTGTGTCCAAGGACTTTTTTACCGAATTTTCGAACGGTGTCATTTAGGAATGCTGGTCATTCTGACTTCATTCGTTCGATAAGATCTTTGCAAGTTCGATCAAAGTGGAGTTTGGTTTGTTTGATGTCGATCATATCTCCAGTATCCATTCCTTTATCCATTTTCATGATAGTTATCCCTGATGATTTCTCTCTATTGAGGAAAACAGACTGAATAGGAGATGCTCAGCGATATTTTGGGAGAATTGATCCATGGACATTGATAGGGGCTATCTTAGCTATATCAAGAATATTTTCTGGGATGATCTTTCCGTAGGCTATCACAACTAGGAAATCTGGCTCTTTTGACGTGAGTCGCTTGTGAAATTCTTTTCCTTCTTCCGATTTTTCTGGATTAAGTTTGGTTGGAGTATTGATGAAATTTTCGTTTTGATTTGGAAATATCTTTTTGGCTTCAGTTTTGATAATATTTTCACAGGTTTCCATACCTCTTCATTGCGGTTTGTCGCATTGAGTAACAACCCCTACAACTTCAAATCTTTTGTCTTTTGCTAATTCTTGCAAAAAAGGTACTCCAATAGGAGCTGATGAGAAGAAAACTATTTTGTAGTGATCAGGATCGTAATTGATGGTCATGCTTGGTGTACAATGTAAAACTCTGTCAAAAGCATAGAAAATTCCTGGCCAAAATCCATATCTTTTGAGGACATTGATGCTATATTGGCTGCAGTGAGGATGATGCGCACAGACTCTTCCTCTGAGATATAAGAAAAATATGCTCTTATCTGGCGAGAGCGTGAATTGGTAGATTTTGATAAAAATGATTATCACGTAAGCGAGCGCTTTGTTGATTTGTTTGAGGAGTTTCATGGTTGAAAATATATAGTTTTTATTTTTGATTGCTAATAGTTTTTTAAAAATCTCGATTTCCTTTCATACTACTAGATTGTGTATAATTAGTTACTGTTGATTCAAAAAAATTAGATTTTTCTGAGTTGTTGTCTTGGAGGCGTTCGAGGTGCTTGTAGGGGTTTTCGGTGATGTCTGGGTAAAGGGGCTCGAGGCCAATTAGGCTCAATCTATTGTTGGCTAACCATTTGGTATAAATTTCTGTAGTCTGATGGTTGATTCAGATTATGTTGTTTCCCAAAATGAATTGTGATCGTTTGATCTCTTGTTCTACCGCATTTTGAAACATATCGTATACTACTTTTTTATCAAATATTTGAGGAAATTCTTTTTGAATTTCTTTGATAATATAGGTAAACATGGTTACATGAGTAAGTTCATCTCTACGAATATAATTGATCATTCTATCGGTAGCTTTCATTTTTTGATGATCAGCAAGGGTATCGAAAAAAGCAAATCCATTGTAAAAATATAAGCCTTCCAATAAAAAATTTCAGATTAAACCTTTGAAAAAATTATCATCATTGGGATTGTCCATAAAATTTTGATAGATTTGTCCGATGTATTGGTTTCTTTCTAGAAGAATTGGATTGTCTCTTCGGAAATAATAGATGTCGTCTCTTTTGGATGATTCCACAACGCTTTCCAAAATAGTTGCATAGCTTTGGGAATGAATAGCTTCTTGATAGGTTTGGATTGCTAGAAGAAGACTGACTTCTGGAGCTGTGATGTAATCCGAAAAATTAGGGAGATTGACGGTTTGGATACTATCGAGAAAAATAAGAAAAGAAAGAATTCCATCGTAGGCTCTGCGTTCATTGTCGGTGAGTTCCTTGTATTGAATACTATCTTCGTTGAGTCCGGACACTTTTTCAGGTACTCGAAAGTTTCCAATCATAATGGTGTAGAGCGATTTTGCCCAACCATATTTGGTGCTATTGAGATTGAAAAGACCTGTCGTATTTCCTTTGATAATTGTTCTTTCTTGAGGATTATCGTTCCCTGATGGATTGAATATTTGGTTGGCTTGCATGATGTATTGACTTTATTGTATAAATATTTATTATATGTTTACCAGTTTTTTTTGGATCCCACGAAGAGGCGTGGAAAACAGCAGCAGCTGTCTGGATTTGTCTTATGAAACAATCAACTATTCTCATTAACACTAGAGAAAACGTCGTTGTGTATTTCATAGCTACGATAGTGTTTATTGTTTTTTGTGCTTCTGCTTTCTTTGTTTTGCGCCCTTTTGTCGCTTCTTATGTGGAATCTTTCGGTTTCGTTTGGAATCTCGTCTATTTAATTGTGTTTTGTTGTATTGGTTTTTACACTTATAAAACATTACCGGCGTATTCCTTATGGACGATTGGATCCTTATTTTTGATGGGTGTTCTAGCAGCTATTCTCTTGCTGTCTTTTACTCCGAAGTATTTGTTTTTTTAAAAACTATAGTAGAGTTCTCCCTCAAGGGAGGACTTTTTTCTTTGAAAATAGCCTAATAGTCGGTTGTTTGCTTAGCTTTTATTCTAGTGTTTCTCAAACTTTTCCAGCGATATCGAGTCATGGTTTGAGTGATTTGAGTCCGATATTTCGGCTGGCTGGGCAGGCATGACCAGGATTTTCTTCTATAAAATGAAGGGCTTCCATTTTTCTAAGAAGTTCTTGAGCGCTTCTCCCTACTGATTCTGTACTGATTTCGATTGATTTCAATATGCCCTTTGGAGAAATAATAAAGGTTCCTCTTTCTGCATTTCCTGTTTTTTCATTTCGAATATTGAAGTACTTTGTTATTTCTCCAGTCCTATCACTGATCATTGGAATTTTGAAATCTTTAAGTAAACTTTCTGTTTCTATTCGTCTTTTGTGAGAAAAAATAGTGTCGGTACTTACTACAAATATTTCGACGTTTATTTCCAATATTTTGCTATATATTTTTGATAAATCTTTGAGTTCTGTTGGACAAACAAAGGTGAAATCTGCTGGGTAAAATACTAAAATAGTTCGTTTTCCTTCATAATCTGAAAACATTTTTTTGTCACTTTTGTCTGTTTGTGGATTGTACATTTCAAATTCAAAATTTTGGATAGGAGATTCTAAGGTGATTGATGCTGTTTCCATGGTGATAGCGATTAGTAGTTAAAATACATTTTTTCATGTTACTTTTTGCTTCCGGGTCAAAAAGTATACTAAAGCATAATTTCTTTCATAAGTTTCTCTACATGACCAGTGGCTTTGACGTTGCGTCGTTCTTTGAGAATCTTGCCTGATTGGTCGAGGAGAAAAGTGGATCTAATTGTTCATTGGGAGATTTTGCCGTAATTGTTTTTTTCTCCTCGAGTTCAAAACTGTTTGTGTAAGATGAGTTCTGGATCTGAGATAAGGGGAATGGTTAATTCTTGTTTTTCTATAAATCCACAGTGTGATTTTTCTGAATCTTTGCTTACACCGATTACTTGGATTCCTTTTTCCAAGAATGTTTTGAGGTGAAGAGAAAAGTCTCTAGCTTCTAGTGTACAACCTGGGGTGTTGTCTTTGGGGTAGAAGTAGAGAAGTGTTTGTTTTGATTTTTTAAAGAGGTCTGAAAGAGTGGTTTGTGTTGTCGTTTGACCAGTAGTGAGGGTGATTTGCATGATATAACTCGTTAAAATATAAATAAGATTGACTTTTTTCTTGTAATCTTTATATTCACTGTGATGGTGGGTTGCTCAAAGAGTAGTGACTATTTATTTCCATTATAATTAGCGACAGAGGGCCCGACGCCACATTCGACAATAGAGATTGCGTATATGAAATTCGCGATATTGTATATTATAAATCTCCGGGCTGCATATGTGCGTTTACTAAATTCGAATTTTCTGTTGCGACGTTATTTTTCTGTGAGTAGTGGCGAGCGAAAACAGAATGCAGGTATTTTCTGCGGACCTAGGGGTGACTATATCCCTAGGTTTTTTTAAAAAGCTACTTTTCTATTACTACTTCTTCTTTATCAAATCTTACTTTTGTTAGGTCTGCATATTTATCTTCGCTTGATCTGTATCCTACAGGGATAACTACGGTTGCAGTGAGTCATAGTTTATCTAGTCATAAAATTTCATCGTATTTATTAGGATCGAAGCCTTCCATAGGACAAGCATCTATGCCCAAAATTGCACAGGTTTCTAGAAGAAATCCCATTGCTATGTATGCTTGTTTTTGATTCCACGATTTGATTTGTTCTGGAGTCCTTGAGGTGATAGTTCCTATCATCATATTTTTGTAATCTAAGAGTTTTTTGATATCAGCTTCTGATATTTCACTTACATTTACTGCTCTTATTTTTTGTATACTTTGTGTATATTCTTCCACATCGTTTTCATCCATTGTTGTTTTAACAGCAATGACAATCAAATCAGAGGCTTCAGTTACCTGAGCTTGTCCTCGAGAATTATTTTGTAATTCAGTTCTGATTTCAGGTGTTTTTACATGGATAAATTTCCATGGTTGAAGTCCAAATGAAGATGGAGCCAATCTCAATGATTCAAGTAAGGTAGTGAAATCTTCCTGATTAATCTTTTTGTTGGTATCGAATTTTTTGGTTGCATAACGTCGGTTAAGGGCTTCTATAATATTGTTCATGGTGATAGAGAATTAATGGTTAAAATTATTTCTGTGTTTTTTATCCGCTACAGCTGCTGCATTCTTTGACGTCTAGGCTCATGCTTCTAACATAATAAATTGTTTTGATGCCTTGTTGTCGTGATTTGACATAGTAAGCGTAAAGTTCTGATGGTGTCGTTTCGGCTGGATTTACTATCCATTCAAAGCTGATTGATTGGTCTACTCGTTTTTGGATAGTAGAGATCATATCGATGACTTCTGGCATTTTCATATGTACATATTCTTTGTAGAATCGTGTATTTTCTTTGTTTAGATTTGGTGCTACGTTTACACTAGGGGCGACTCCGTTGGTTTCTACAAAGTATTTCTTGTAGATAGGGAGTAATCCAGCAGTTGTTCCTACGACTAATGAGGTTGATGTGTTTGGCGCAGGGGAAAGATGATAAGCAAATCTGATTCCATGTGTTTTGATATTTTTGATAAGATCGGACCGTTTATCTTTGAGCGTAGAATGTTGGCTATATCGTTGTTCGTCTCTCCCAAAAAGAATTCCTTTTTCTCGTTGGCTTCCTTTAAATAATTCGTATGCGCCTCTTTCTTGGGCTAATTCGTTGGATGCTTTGATGGTTGTGTAGGCGTATTGTTCGAAGAGTTGATCGATATGGGTTCTTGCGAAAGCTGAGTCATAGACCATATTGTTTACCGCTAGATATTCAGCCAATCCTAGAAAACCCAGTCCAACACTTCTATATTTCTTCGCGGTGATTTCTGCTTCCTTGATTGGGAAGAAGTTTAGCGTAATAACATTGTCGAGAATGCGCATGGCAATAGGTACAATCTTATTGATCTCTTCTGGAGTATATACTTTAGCAACGTTTATAGAAGCGAGATTACACACCACAGAATCGCCTGGTTTGTATTTGATATTGATATTTCCATTTTCTTCTGTCTCTTCAATAAACTCAGAAGGAGAAGTATTTTGCGCTATTTCGGTGCAGAGTTGGCTAGAATAAATGTTTCCTGCGTGATTGTTGGGATTTGTTCTGTTGACCGTGTCGCGGAAAAAAGTATACGGCATTCCAGTTTCTACCACAGATTTGAGAAACTTTTTGAAAAGATCTTTGGCGGGAATGCTTTGTTTGAGCGTGATATTTGGGTCTTGTTCTAGTTGTTCATAGAATGTTGTGAAGTCTTCTTGAAAGAGGTTTTGAAGCTTTTTGCCTGTTTTATCGTTTATCTCTTTGGGATCAAAAAGGGTTCGATCTTTGTTATCCATGACTCTCTGCATAAAGAGATCGGGTACGCTGACCGCAGGAAATATATCAAAAGATTTTCTTCTAATATCTCCTGTTTCTGTTTGCATATCTAGGAAATCAAGGATATCTCTGTGCCAGATATCGAGCGTCACTGAAATTGCCCCAGCTCTTGCACCAAGTTGGTTCACCGCAATTGCTGTATCGTTGATGACTTTTGTCCAAGGGAGAATTCATCCTGAAGCGCCCCTGACCCCTCTGATATCGGATCCCTTGGACCTGATATTTCCGAGATATACTCAGATTCCACCTCCAAATTTGGAGATTTGTGCCATGTTTTCGATGTTGTGGTAGATAGATCTGAGATCATCATCCACATTGAGTTTGAAACAACTGGAAAGCTGGTGAAAATTGGTTCTTGCGTTCATTAAGGTTGGCGTTGGCAAGGATATTTTCTGGGTAGCACAGGCATCATAGATGGCGAAAGCAGTTTCTAGTCTGGTTTCTGGGCTCTCTGGAATAGCGAGGAAAAGGGCTATTGCCATATACATTTCTTGCGGTAATTCCTGAATATCGTTGTTTGGATTCAGTAAATAACGTTTTTTGATCATAAGTGCGGTTGTATATCCGTATGCGAAATCGTATTCTTTCTTTAGATAAGAACCAGCTTTTTGTATGTCTTCTGGGCTATAATATTCCATAAAATTCTGATAATATTTTTTTTGTTGAATATATTGTTGGAAGTGTTGGCTAAAATTTTGATTCGAATAGATATTTTCGATGGGTATATTTCTATTTCTCATTGCTTGTTTGTAGAGATCCATGGTAAGTAATCTTCCTGCAACAAGTTGCCAATGGGTATTTTCGATTGATATCAAATTTATTACTGCTTTGATAAGGAGCTTTGTGATATCTTTGGTGGCTATATTTTCCATCAAATATTTTTCTAGTTCTTTTTTGATGTCATCAAAATTACAAAGATCTTCCAATCATAGTGTCGCTCTTTGAAATGTTTTTTCGATTTTTTCTCGGCTAAAATTTTCTTTGGCAGTGCTGTGTTTAGTTACAAGGAAGAACATGTTTGATTTTGGAATTTATAGAATAAAATACTAGATATTGTGTTTTTTTATGATATAATAGCACTAGATATTGTGTTTTAAAAAAAGTGGGATGTGTCTGTATAGGAAAATGAAAATCAAGTTCAAGAGAAAATTGAGAAATTTTTCATAGCTTGATTTTTGCTATAGATTCTTTGCTATTTCTTATCGTAAATCACCTATTTCATTAGGAGAAAGGCTGAGACAATTATAGGTAAGGGTATATTTAGTTTAGAAAAATCACACCTCGGTTTCTCTCTGGTGTTTTTTTAATAATTATTTCTATTGACATTTTTACTTAAATATTTATATTGAAATCATAAACCAAAAATATTATATTTATGAAAAAGCTTTTAATAATTGCTGGTATCCTTATTGTTGCTTTCTTTGTTTTAATGTATTTTACTCAGGATATGGGCTATGGCACTTATTCTGAAGGATATCGAATGGGAAAGCTCAATAAATTCTCTTCTACGGGTCTCATTTTTAAATCCTGTGAGGGAGATCTTCTTCTTGGGAAGGAGAGTTCATATTATTTTGATATGAAAGATAGTGTATTGATAAATCCTTGGCAATTCTCTCTTTCGACAAAATCGGCATTGGTTTCTAATATTTCCCAATATGCTAATAAATATGTGGTGATTAAATATCGTCAATATAGAATTGGACCACTGAATTGGGAAAATGAATATGAACCGTTAGAGATTTCGCCCTTGGATACGTCTATTGCTATTCTGCCTTATCAAGAACAAGGTATTGATGGACTTAAGTCTGAAGGGTTCCGTATTGGTAGAGTTGTGAAACTTTCTAAACGTGGAACTATTACCAAATCTTACGAGGTTATGTTCCAGTTAAGTAATATTGGAAATGACTTTATGTCTATGTCTGTTACCGATGAAAATATTTATAGGTCATTGATGACATCTTTGTTGTCCGGAAAGCAGATAATGATCCATTACAAGAAACAATTTATGCACAACCCATTTGGTCAGGATACTGATTATGTGGTTTGGAAAGTAGAAAAAATTGTTTAATTTGTTTCTTTTTAATTTTAAAAAAGTTCCCATTTTGGGAACTTTTTGCTTACTTCATTTTTTTATAATACGTCTACAATTTCCAATTTTCTTGTACTAAATTCATATAATTTTGCGGGTCTGTATTGTACGCCGATTTCTTTTTCTCCTGTTTCTTTTACAAGTCACAGTTTTTCAATCTTTTTTCTAAAGTTTCTTACATCGATAGCTTGGTTGAGTATCGTTTC
Organism: candidate division SR1 bacterium RAAC1_SR1_1; assembly: GCA_000503875.1. Lineage (GTDB taxonomy): Bacteria > Patescibacteriota > Gracilibacteria > Absconditabacterales > Absconditicoccaceae > UBA5124. The sequence continues at coordinate 893,730 of CP006913.1, read as the reverse complement.
ATACACTTTTTGTAATTCTGAAAGCGTAAATTTTCTTGGCAAAATATATTGAGCGATATTAGTATATTCCATTTTCCACTTTAATCTTTGAAGGGCATATTCTATTACTTTTTTGTGATCGAAGGCTAATTTTGGTAATTTATTTACCGCAAAAAATTGTGTTTCTGCCGCATCAGATCCTGGATTGATAATGATGTTTTCTCTTGCAACAAGTGCCATATATGCACAAGAAATAACTCTTCCTCTTGGGTCTCTATTTACCTCAGAAAAAGTATAGAGTTGTTCTAGATAAATATTTTTTACGCTAGTTTCTTCTTCGAGTTCTCTGTGAGCAGCTTTTTCTAAATTTTCGTTTTCCAAAACGAATCATCCTGGCAAGGCTCGCATATCCTTGAACGGTTCTATAAGTCTTTTAATCAAAAGAACTTGGAGTTGTTGATCTACGATACTGAAGACAATGTTGTCTACCGTGATAAGAATGTTTTGTTTGCTCATTTGCAAAAATCAGAATTAAAATCTGATTTGATTCTATTCTTTTTATAATGAAAATCAATATTTGTTATATATACAATTAGTTCATCGTTTATAATGAAGAAATTTCTTGTTCGATATTTGTTTTTGCCTGGTCTTTATACTTGTTTTGAAAATGCTCTGTTTGGAATATATTTTCTTTTTCTAGGAAAAACTTTAATACATTTTTTCTTCCTGCGTTATACTTATTGTCTGAATACATATAATATTCTCTTCTGATATCTTTGGCATATTGTTCATATTTTTTTCGTTCTCTTCATAAGATAGACGTATCGATATCCACTAGATATTTACCATCTTCAGTATCTGGAATTTTGTCGTGCTTGGTTAGAAGAATATATCTTTTTACCTCTTCTATAAAATCTTTTGGAAGTCATCGTTTGATTAATATATTTTCTGCAAAGTTTGCACTATCTTCCTCGTTGGTTTTTGATGTTGGATCGTAAATAATATCGTGAAATAATATTGCACATTCAATAATATCAGGATTTTTGATAAGATGTCTGATTTTATAAAATTCATTTGAGGAGTCTATAATGTGTAATCGTTTGTGATAATTTCCTTTTATTTTTTGAGTTATTTCATCTCGATTTGCATCGGGAGAGATGGGCCTATCATACATATTTCTTAGTTCAGCAAAAAGTTTGGCATGATTTTCTTTGACTCATAATCTGTTGAGTAATCCAGAAAAACGAAGTTCTCCAAACGTATCTATTTGTGCTAACAATGCGTTGAAAGCGATTTTTTCACTTTGATTGATATAGGGTGTTTGAAGATCAATAATAAGTCCATGCTCATCTTTTTTTATACTTTCTAGTAATAGACTTTTTTTATATTCTGTGGTAAATTGGCTTTTTAGTCTTCTTGTGACATCTTCTGGAGATGCTCATCTTTCTTCCAATCTTTTTGCTTGAATTGCTGGATCTACATTAACCAAAACTATATTATTGTTTACAATATTTGATGCGTTATTTTCTGCAATGAGTGCTGCGTTATAGAAGAATAATCCTTTTTGGTTGTACATTAGTCTTCTTGTTCTCACTCTCATAGGATCATGCATGATGGCATTGAGTTCTTCTAATTTTTTAGCATCTCAAAATACCTTTGGACCAAGATTTTCTCTGTTTATAGTCCCATCTTCATTTGCCACATCATCTCCAAATGTTTGGATTATTCTTTGTCTAGTTTCTTGATAAATTGGTTCTTGGAGTGGTCATTGGATTTCGTGACCTATTTTATCTAAATCAAGATTGTGTCAGGTGATTCCATTTTTTTCGCAGAGTTTCATAAATGTATCTGTAGTGAATGATTTTCCAGATCCTACACTTCAAGTAACTCCTGCTATATATTGACCTAAAAGTCTTCCTTCCATTGCTTGTTTAATGATTAATGGGGCATAGGGTTTAATATCTCCTTGTTCTTTGAGTACTGATTTTACGGCACTAGAACTAACATCTGAAACTGATTGTTTTGCATTAAGAAAAAATGTTTCTATTCCAAGTTTTTGCCTTTCAATAGCCCATTGCAGTTCTTGTTCCATTTCAAAATCTTTCCCATTTCTGATTCCTCTTACGACTACTGGATATTTGTTTTCATAGGCAAAATCAGAAAGCATGCCTCTAAATGCCAAAACATCCACATTTAAAATATCTTTGAGGACTTCACGCGTAAGATGGAGTCTTTCTTGTAAGGAAAAAAGATATCTTCCTTCTTTATCTGGATTAACACCAATACCAACAGTTACTTTGTCGAAATGTTTTGCGGCTCTTTCTGTGATATCTTTGTGTCCGTGAGTTATAGGGTCAAAGGATCATGCATATAGCGCTTGTTTCATGAAAATAGTTTATAGGTAAATATGTTTATTCTATACTATATATTCTTTGTCTAATTTCAATATATTTATTGACTTTTTACGACAAATATTTATAATAAGTTCAAGAATATTTACTTTATTATCGTGTTTTTTATGAAACTTTCTTTTGATAAGGAACTATCTCATCAAGATATTTATGCGACAGGACCAGAATTAGCTGAAACTATGGGTAAAGATAGAGATGCTGAAGGAAATAGAATTTATGAATTTCCTCATACGCAAGAACAATTTGTGACGACTATAGAACATCCTGTTTTGATGACAGACGATTATAAATTTTTTCATATCAAAGACTATATTGCTAGACAAACGGTTCAACTTCTTTTGCGTAAACCGATGACAATAGTAGAATATGATGGATTGAGAATGGAGTTTGAACAAGGAAAATATCATGGGGTTTGGTCTCCAAATATTGATACGTTGTTATTTTGTAGAGCAATAAAAGACATCGATTTTGATGAAATGGAAAACCTTATAGAGGTTGGTAGTGGACCAGGATTTATTGCTAAATATATCTGAACAAAAGCAAAAAATCTTCATCAAATAGTGATGAGTGATATTAATGCTAATGCGAAAAAGTATTTTGATGATACCAACAAAGATTCGAGAGCAGAATTTGTGTTATGAGATGCTAGAAAATATTTAAAAGACAAAAAGTTTGATCTTATTGTGTGTAACCCACCGTATATTCCTAGACCTAAAGCAATTGAAGATAATCCGTATGAAGGCTTGGAATTATTGATTTATCTTATAAAAAATTTCAATAAGGAGTTGATTATCAATGTTTCAAATCTTGCTGATGATATTATAGATCCTATTATTGCAGCTTCTGGTGCTAAAGTAGAACTTTTGGATTATATGGAAGTGCCTTTGAAAGTCGGGAATGTTCTTAATAATAAGGAATGGTTAGATTATTTGATTAAGGAAAAGTGATTGAAAGAAGATTATCATGATGGGCATTTATACTGGCAAAAATTGAGAATTTTGAAATTGAGTAGATAATTTATTTTTTATTGGCATATGGAAATATTTTCAAATGAAGATCAGCTATTTGGAGCTAATTCATATCTTAGTCGTCAGATTTTGGATACTCATATCAAAAAATTTCGAGTAAGCGATGATTTTTCTGTTGTAGAAAATGTCGTTCTTGCTGCGGGTGAAGTTACTCCTGTGGTTGTTAGATTAGATAAAAAATTATTTCCAGAAGTATGATTACTTTCTACTTGAATGATGAAACACCTGGAAATTTCTATGAGAAGTTGTTTTGCTCAGTCATGAATACATATGTTGGGAAATATGTTTGATTATATTTCTTATGCTGATTTGGCTGAATTTCGTGAAAAAGGCTTTGTTGATGTTTCTGTTTCAGTAATTAATAGATGACTATCTCCTGTAGAAATACAGCCTCAAACTCCATTTTTAAGACTCTATTTTAGACCTAGTGGAAGTAGTATTACAGGAAAAGATTTGTACAATATTATAGAAAAATGAAAAATTAAAATCGAATGAGAATATGGTAAGACTTGGGTTCTTGTATGATCAAATATTCCTTCAGAACGGGAAACCATAACGCCAGATATGATAGAAAATATTTGAGAAGCTAAAGAGCTTACAGAAGGTGAAATTGATCAGGCGTTAACATTAAAACTTAAACTAAATTGAAATATTTATATTCCTGATAACCATAAAGGAATTTTGATTCAATCAAAAAAGAATTTAGTTGATGTGTTACAACCTTTTGATTCTGCTAATCCTCAACATACTGAACATAATTTTAATATCGGAGAAACATTTTATGTGGATTTTGGAGAGTATTTTTGAACTATTATTTACCAAAGATATGATGGTTCGTGACACCATATTATTTCTCCTTTGATAGATCCATGATTTAAAGGCCCTATTAGGACAGAAATAGTGAAAGGAAATGAATTTAATGACTTTATAGAATTGCATATTTACCATAAGGATTGATAAATAAAAATTAATATATTATTGAATCAAAAAATATTAAATAGTGTAATTGAAAAAAGTCGCAGGATTCTGCGACTTTTTTGTGTTAGAAGATGATAGAGCCTTCGTCATCCCATTTGGTATATACTTTACAATTGGGACGGAGTACTAAATATTTAACTTCTTTTGTTCCTTCTTTTGTGCTCATACAATCGTCATCGACTACAACGGACATTCCATGTAAGCTGTAACGATAGGCACCAAAGGGGAGTTGTTCGAGAATACGACCGTGTTTTTTGATATAGTCGTTGATTTCTTGAATTTTCTCATCTTTTACTTTATGTTCTCTTATCCAATCTGAGATTTCTTGTTCTTCTTTGTTTGTTGGATTATCAATATTATAAAGTACGCGGAAGGTAATCTGATTTGCACCTAACTCTCTAGCTCTTTGGAAGATTTCTTCTGGGGTTACATCATTGTAAAAATCAACCATATTTAGAGATAATCGTAATGTAAAGTCATATTTTTTAATAGCTTTACATGTTTTTTCAATATCTACGAAAGCAGCTTTTGATTGTGGTTGAGAATATTCTGCATTTTTGTTTGAATCAAAGATGTTGAATAAACTTAACGAAATGGTTTTTATTCTTACATAATTTCTTAACCAACGTAAGTTTGTCTCACCTCCATTTTCCTCTGATTTCTTAGTCAGGAATACGCCGGTTGTCTGGATTTCATTCCATCTGAAAGGTTGATTTAATTGTTTATTTATTTCAACTACCTTTCTTATGAATCCTTTGTTCATTAAAGGTTCTCCGTCGCCAGTGTACATCATAGTATTACAGCCATTATCTCTGGCGAAACTCATGGCATCATAATAATCGTTTTGATATAGGTCTTCAAATTGATAATTTTTTTCAATTTGATTTCTATATACGTTTTCACCATCGGTATGTAATTTTGATACACAGCATTTACACCTGTTTGGACAACCACCTGGTACGACGACACTAATACTTTGCATTTCCATATTTGTAAAATTTGGTTATTTTTTTGTTTTATTTTTTATATAATATGTATTTTATATAAAATGTCAATACATATGTTTTTTTAATGTTATCTGTGAATAAATGTACTTAACTATTGTTAAATAATCAAATTTTGTTGTATATATAAATTTACTTATTGTTTGTTTTACATTTTCTCTTGCAATTGATTTCTTTTTGTATATAGTACAATTACTAAAGTAATCTTTCTTCTTGGAATTATCTTCCTTCGACAGACTGAAAGGGGATTGCAAGAAACAGAAAAGAAACCTTTAGTATGATGTTATTACTAATACATGAAGAAGTTCATTAACAGCTAAACAATTAAAAAATACATATATGGAAAACCTAGATCGTTTTGAACTTGCTGGAGGATCTGTGATTGGAACTCGACATACAAAAATAGGTCGTAACAACCAAGATCATTTCTTGTGGCTGAGAGAACGTCAGTATATTATTGCTATAGTTTCTGATGGTTGTAGTGGCGGGCAATATAGTGAAGTAGGAAGTAAATTATTATCTTCTATTTTTGCTAATACATTAGCTCGTTATCTCAATAAACATCATAGTATCCTTTCTGATGAAAACTTTTTTCAACATGATTGGTTATGGCATAATGTACGTCAAGATGTTTTGGCTCGCATTCGTATTATAGCTCAAGATATGGATGAAAATCTTATAGATACTATCTGTAAATATTTTCTAGCTACCATAGTCGGAGTTGTGATTACGCCCAATGTTACTTGTGTTTTTTCTTGTGGAGATGGAATCTATTTCATCAATGGAGAAAAACATGTAATAGGCCCTTTTGCTGGTAATAAGCCACCTTATCTATGTTATGGAATCACCGGAAGTGAGATTACGAGAAATGATCCGTCACTCCTTGGTATCCAAAGACATGGTATTTGGCCTACAGATTCTATTCAAAATTTATTGATAGGAACTGATGGCGTTGTTGATCTGATGGAATTATCTGAAAAGAAATTTCCAGGACAAGATAAACTTATAGGTCAGATTAATCAGTTTTGGACTGATGATATTTATTTCAGAAATCCTGAATGGATTCGTAATGTGTTGACTATGGTTAATACAGAAAAGCGAAAACCTGTTTGGGAAGAAAAAAACATTGTCAAATGTCCAGGCTTATTGTCTGACGATACTACGTTAATCTCTTTGAGAAAAAGTGAGGAAATATTATGAAAACAGTTTATTTGCATGGTCAATCAATACGATTAACCAAAGAAATCGGTGCTGGCCAAGAGGCTGTTGTGTATGATATGGGTAATGGTAATGTGGCAAAAATATATCGCCAATCAAATGATCCTTATTATACACAATCTCCTGAGGAGCAGCAAGCTGCTCATGTCAGGATATCGATGCATCAAAAAAAACTAACAATGTTTCCTCGCGGATTAGAAAGTAATATTATTAGTCCTCGTGAGTTATTAACTGACAAGCAAGGATTGGTGGTTGGTTACACTATGCCGTTTATCACTGGAGCTGAAACATTGTTGACGTATGGAGATATTCACTATAGAGAATCTATGAACATTTCAAATAATGAAATTAGAGATATCTTTGTAAATCTTCATAAAACTCTCAAATCACTACATAATCATGGAATTGTGATTGGTGATTTTAACGATCTAAATACGCTAATCAAAAATCAACAAGTGTATATGATAGATACTGATAGTTATCAGTTTGGCTCTTTTATGAGTACTATGTATACAGAAAAATTTGTTGATCCTTTGATTTGTGATATTATTACCAAAGGAAAAGAATCGTTTTGGACTATGACAAAAAATCATAATCCACTGGGTGACTGGTATGCTTTTTCTGCATTACTTTTTAAAACGTTATTGTTCGTAGATCCTTATGGAGGTATTTATAAGCCCAAGGATTCGACCAAACGTATTAAGCAACAACTGCGTGCTCATCACCGAATAAATGTTTTTAATCCTGAGGTTGTTTATCCTAAACATGCTTATCCATACAATGTTTTGACGGATGATATGATTCATTATTTTAAAAATCTTTTTGATAAAGATAATAGAGGTGAATTCCCGATCAAACTTTTGGAAGATATGCATTGGCAGAGGTGTCCTGTTTGTGGACTAGAATATGCTACTTCACATTGTCCTATTTGTACTGTTGGTGTAAAAATATTTGCACCTGTTGCAGTAAGTGGTAATGTTCAAATGCATGAGATATTCCATACTGATGGAGTAATACTTTTTGTTACATTAGAAAATAATAAACTGATGTATTTGTATCATCAAGATAATGGATACAAAAGAGAAAATTCTGAAATTGTAATGAAGGGAGAACTCGATCGCGGTTTGCATTTTGCAATCAACGATACTACTACAATTTTTGGTAAATCAAATACTATGCTTACACACTTTGCTGATGGTAAAATCAATAAAACGTTTGTAGATTGTGTTGGTAATAAATCAATATTTGATGCTAATAACCAGAATATGTTTTGGATAGAAAATGGTACCATTTACAAAGGTAACCCACTTGGTTTGGAATATTCTCCTAGTCAAATAGGACAAGGAGTTGCAGACCAAACTCTATTATGGGTTGGTAATACTTTGGGATTTGGTATGTATAAGGCTGGTAATATTTTGCAGGGATTTGTTTTTGAGATGACAAGCAAGGTGATTAATGATCGCGTTGTATTACCATTTATCAAAGGACAAATCACGGATGCAAAGTGTTTTATTAGTGATGCTATAATTTGGCTTATGATTGCTACCAAGGATCAGAGCCAATATATTAATCATTGTATTGTTATCGATAGACAAGGAAATGTTCTTGCGCATATTGATAATAGTATAGATAATTATTCTTGGTTAAATCACATCAAAGGTAAATCAGCTTTTGCTAATTATCTTTTTTGTCCTACTGATGAAGGTATTCTCAGAATATCATTTAATTCATCTGGGAAACTAGAAAGTAAATTGTTTGTTGATACAGAACAATATGTAAACGAGCAATCAAAACTAATAGTTTCTACTCATGGAATTTATGTTGTTAAACGCAACAAAATTATTTTGCTTGCGATAAAATAAACACAAACAAACTTAAAAAAAATAATTATGAAAAAATTTGCAACTCCGAAACATCACGATGTTTCTAAAGCCGATCAGGTTTATAGGATCGCTTACCAAAATTTGGCAGAAGAGGGAATCCTCTATAAGGCAAATCAAAGTATTACTGATTCTGCAACTGATAAATTTAAAATTGCATTGATGCCGATTGATATGCAGAATACATTTTGCATTCCCGGTTTTGAACTTTTTGTTCAGAATGCTCCGGAAGACACAAAACGTCTTGTACAATTTATTTATGCTAATCTCGGTAGAATCACCAAAATTTTTCCTACCATGGATACCCATAGGGCAATGCAGATTTTTCATTCTCTGTTCTTTGTTGATCAGAATGGAAATCCTGTACCTGCTATGACCATGATCTCATCTGATGATCTGGTCAAGGGAAAATATGTTATCAATCCTGGTGTGGCTACTAGTTTGGGAGTTGGTTACACAGCTTTGAGAAAGCACGTAATTCACTATGCCCAATCATTGGAAAAAAAAGGTAAATATCAACTTACCATATGGCCCTACCATGCAATGCTTGGTGGAATTGGTCATTCTTTGGTATCACTTGTTGAAGAAGCTATTTTCTTTCATACGATTGCTCGCAGCAGTGAATCAGGTATCGAAATTAAGGGTGGTAATCCATTGACTGAGAACTACTCGGTATTGAGTCCTGAGGTATTGGATACTTATGATAATACTGCTATTGCTCAAAGAAATTCTCGATTTATCGAGAAACTTCTCAACTACGATATGTTGATTATTGCTGGACAAGCAAAATCACATTGTGTAGCCTGGAGTATTGATGATTTGCTTACCGATATTATGAGCAAAGATCCATCATTGGCAAAAAAAGTTTACCTTTTGGAAGATTGTACTTCGCCAGTGGTTATTCCTGGTATAGTCGATTTTACTGATCAAGCAAATCAAGCTTTCGAAAGATTTCGCAATGCTGGTATGCATGTAGTAAAAAGTACTGATCCAATTGATCAGTGGCCTGATGTTGATGCAACAAAATTATTGTAAAAACAAAAAAAATTGGAGGACAAAATTATGTCAAATACAGCTAATTTGGGTTTGTTGCAAAACGCCCACGAAGATGGTGATTTGAGTCAAGGCTCATTAACAGCTCTTACAAAAATCCCAGATATTGGAGCTATTATACAAGAAGGACTTGGAGTCCCAATTGATAATGTGAAATCCAGTGAAGTTATTTTGTTGAATATTTTGGTTGATGATTCTGGATCAATCAGATTTGCTAGCAATGCTCAACCTATTCGAGATGGACACAATATGCTTATCAAAGCATTATCTGATAGCAAACAACAAGATAATATAGAAGTTTTAAACCGGTATCTGAATGGAACAGTGTTGTATCCTTATACACCCCTTTCAGTTGTTCCAAAAATGGATCCTGCTAATTATGATCCAAATGGAGGTACTCCTTTATTTGATGAAACAGCTAAGCTTCTCGCTACTGTTATCGCTAAAACGCAGGATTTTAAAAACAATGGGATTCAGGTACGTACAATTACGCTCATTATGACTGACGGTGAAGATTGTCATTCTCGTACAAGTACATCTGATGATGTTAAAAAAATCGTCACTGACATGTTGAAGAATGAAGATCATATTATCGCCGCTATGGGATTTGATAATGGGAACTGTGATTTTAGAAAAGTATTTGGTGATATGGGAATCTCAGATCGCTGGATATTAACAGCTCAATCTAATCCAAGTGAAATACGTAAAGCATTTCAGATATTTAGTCAGAGTGCTGTACGTGCTAGTCAAAGCGCTGCTTACCATAGTCAAACCAATCTTGGAGGCTTTGGTGGATAATTTTACATAAATTATTGTTTATGTAATCATAATAAAACTATGTAAAACCCGGCTGTTTTTCAGTGCGGGTTTTTCTTATTGTAAAATATACAATATTCTCTTGCAATTTGATAGAAATTGTATAATATACAAATACCAGGGTAAACAAAAAGATAATAAAATTCTTTTATTCATTACTCTTCTCTCTATGTTAACAGCAAAAGAATCATCGGAGATGCTGAAAAATATGTCAGCTAGTGAAAGATTGGAAGCGTTAAAACACAAGGTTGGTGAAAAAACAAGAGATGCTCTTGATGCAAAAATTCGTGAAACAGTAGCTGCTTATGAAAAGGATATCTCAATCGTTTTGAAATCAGATATTTGTACCGATAAGGATAAAGATATTAGCTGATTATTAAAGGCCTTGGGATATACAAATATTAAAGTTAGTTCTGATTTTCCAAGTTATGGTGATAATTATGAGGGAACTACTACTATAAAGTTTTCTATTCCTGATTAATTTTTTTTGCCTTCTAGTTATTGTAAGAAATACAATTATTTATTTTATAACCACTTAGGAGTATGAAAACTATAAATCTTAATCATGTAGCCGTTATCAGTGTTGATAACACAAAAACCTTTGAAGATGCTTCGTATAAAGAACTCTATGTCCAAGAAGGAGAACAAGCAGCCCAGGCAACGAAAAAGCTTATTGATCTTTTGCAACCATATGGAGCGTTGATAGTGAATGTATTTGAACAACATCCGAGAGGACATATTTCCTTTGCAGATAATTATTTAGATAAGAAACCATTTGATATGATTGCGTATAAAGAGGTAAAAGATTGGACAGAAGAAAATCATGGATTAGCTCTCGGAGCCGAATTTACTGTCAAAGAACTACAATCATTTCTTAAAACAGTTGGTAGTCAAATGCTTTGGCCACAACATTCAAAAGATCGAACAGATAGTGCAGAATTGATGGAACCGCTAAAAAAAGATGACTTTGCTATTACCGTGATTAAAGGAACGAACCCAGCTAAAGAAGCGTATAGTGGATTTGATGAAACCGATTTGGATAAAAAGCTTACAGAAAATCAGATTCAAAAAGTTGTTTTATGATGAGTTGCTACGGATTATTGTGTGGGAAAAACAGCATTGGACGCAGTTGATAAATGATATGAAGTGATTGTTGTTGACGATGCAGTAAGAGGTGTTGCATCAGAATCTACACAAGTAATGATAGAAAACTTTGCCCAAAATAACATCAGATATGTTACGTTAAAAGAATTAGAAAATATTTTATTCGCATAACAAACACTACCCATGACCTTCAATTTTTCATCATACAAGGAGCAGAGGACCAGATTCCCTGAAATTTCTTATCAAGAATATGAACAAATCACTGATCTTGACGTGAGAAAAGATATTGCCAAGAAAAATAAAATCATTCAAACGGATGCATACAACAGAACCATGAACCATCTTAAAGGAGAAAAATCTCATGAGCAGGAAACGTTTACAATGTCTTTTAGGAGGTCTCCTAATAAAGAATATGTCGTTGTGGATGGGATTAGAAGTACTTTAAAAAGCATTCTTGGTATCCAAATTACTCAGGCAGAACTTGATTTTGCAAAGGATTTTTACGAGGCACAAAAAACAAAAGGAGGAAATGGATTTTTTGATGCGACTATGTGGCAAGAGGTAATAGATACTCATGGATGACATATTCCTTTGAAGATTCGTGCGGTAGAAGATGGAACGGTGCTTAAACCAAAGGAACCCGTAATGGTGGTTTCTGGTCCTGCAGAACTTGCTGCTATCTATGAACCTGTTTTTTTAAGAGCTTTTTTCAAAAGTATCGTTGCCACTGATGCCTACTATTTAGAACAAATTATAGGACAAGGAAGGGTTGCTGAATTTGGTAAAAGAGCTACTCCAAATGAAGATTTTCATTTGGATGCCGTAGAAGCAAATATTGTTGGAGGAGGATTAAAACTTACTTCCAATGATACGGCTGCCTTGGTATATCCGCAAACCCTTAGCGGAGGAACAACTGCGCATAGATATTTCTCTTGTTATCCAACAGAGGATGAAGCTTTTGTTAATGCAATTGAATCCAGCGATAAAATAGCTCTTCTTGTAGATTTAATCGATTCGTATAAAGGGATAGATAAGATTGTGGCTTTAAAAAAGAAATATAGAGCAACAGGTAAGGTTGTCGGTATGAGATTGGATAGTTGAGATTTAGCAGACCAAGCAGTTTATGCACTCAAGAAATTGAAAGAACATGATATGCTAGATCCAAAATTAGATAAGATTGTGGTTGCTGATATTTCTACTGTTGAAGATGTCAGAAGAGTAGAAGAAGCAGTCGCAAATGCTGGTTTTGATCCAAAAGATTTTATCCAATATGGATTGGGCGGTCTCTTGGTAGCGAGAAACAAAACAAGAGATGCTCTTAGCGCTGCCTATAAACTTACTCAGGTAGAAGACGATCCAACTGGTAAGCTTTCAAACGATATCGATAAGGAGCCTATTCCAGGAGACTTAAATATAGAGATAAGAAATGATGAGAGAGTTGTTGTTCAAGAATTTGAAGAAATTCAAGGGGAAAGACTTTTGAAGCCAGTCTATGAAAATGGAAATCTTGTTTATGATGATAATGATATAGCCGCTGTAGATATTGCAAGAAAAAGACTTATAGAAACATTTGACGCGGTATATCTTCCAAGCAGAGAAAGCGAAGTAACCAAAGAAATTCATCAAAAAGTGAGAGAAAGATTTATAAATGATATGTAGTTAATTTGTATTGACATTTTATAGTAAATGTATATAAGATATATTGACGAGATAATTAGCATTATTTATATAGTATGATGATTAATTTTGTCTATGGGAGAAAGCGAAAATCCCGAGAATCAAAGAGTAGCAAAAAATAAAAACTAAAAATTATGAAAAGATTTTTGAAATTCCTCGGTTTCGATCTTGATTTTATTGAAGATCGCGATGGAGATAAAGGGGTGAGACTTAATAAATTTACATTTTTGCCTTTTAATTGGTTATTGATTGTTTTTGTCTTTATTATCGGTTTTAATTTGATTTTCGGTTCTTGGTTTGTTCTTGATAAAACCGAAAAAGGCTCTGTAGAATATTTTGGAAAGTTTTCTCATGAGGTTGGTCCTGGTGGTTTATACTTCAAAATGCCAATTATTTCGAAAGTTAGAAAAGTTGGAACGGAAGTTCGTTATCGTTGGGAACTTGGTTTTAGAACTGTTGAAAATTCGAATCCTGTTGAATATGTTGAGGTTCCCGAAGAGGCTGTTATGCTTACAAAAGGGGGTCATTTGGCTTCTGTGTATTGGATTATTCAATATACAATACAGGATACTTATAATTGGCTTTATCAAGTGAAAAATCCTCAAGCTGTTCTTGATAATCTTTCTCAAGGTTCGATGAGATTGATTGTTGGTAAAACACCTATTGATGCAATTCTCACAACCGAGAAAAATGAAATTCAGGAAAGGAATAAGAAACTTTTACAAGAGTACTGTGATTTTATTGGAATCAAGGTTACTATTAATGAAGTGAAATTACAAGATTGTACATTGCCCGATAAAGCCGTTCAAACAGCTTATGATGCGGTTATGGATGCAATCAAACAAAAAGAAAAAATGTATAATGAAGCTATAGGTCATGTTAATAGTGTGATTCCAAAAGCTGAAGGAACTGCTCAAACTATAATTAATGAAGCGAGATCTTATTTTACACAACAGGTAAATGCTGCCGAAGGTGAGGTTTCTCGTTTTATGGGTGTTTATATGGAATATAAAAAAGACCCTATTACTACCAAACAAAAATTATGGTTTGAGGCAATGCAAGAGGTTATGCCTTCTGCAAAAAAAACAGTTGTTAATGATAAATCATTGTTAAATCTAAAAAACTTTCAATAATATGAAAACAATATTTCAGAATTCAAAGCCCAATATAATATTGTTTATTATAGCAATATTTATTTTTATTCTTGCTAATTCTTCTTTATTTATAATCAAAGAAGGGGAACAAGCTTCGGCATTCTTATTTGGTAAGCCAAAAAGAGATTATACCGAATCTGGATTAAAAACAAAATATCCTTGGGAGCGTGTGATTAAAGTAGACAAGCGCCTTCTTCTTTATAATGCAAGAGAAATGACACTTCAAGAGAAGACAAAAAAGAAACTTCTTGTTGATTATTTTTGTTTATTCAAGATAGATAACCCCAAAACCTTCTTTACGAAGGTTGTTGATATGAATAAAGCAAATCATAGAATTGATGACCATATCAGTTCGGATATAGCTGCAATTCTTGGTGAAAATATTTTTGAGGATATTGTAACAAATAATCGTCAGGGTTTGCTTGATACTATTAAATCATCATCAAATCATGGTTTGGATGATATTGATATCTCAATAAAATTTTTGTCATTTAATCGTGTTGAATTACCTGATGAAAATAAAAAAGCGGTATTTAGTGATATGATTGCTGATCGTCAAAAAATAACAGATGGTTATCTTGCTGAAGGGCAGAAATTAAAAGACTCTATTGTTTCTCATGCAAATTTTCGTGCTGACGATATTGTTGCAACAGCAAGAAAAAATGCAGAAGCTATAAAGGGTAGTGCTGATAGTACGCGTCTTGCTATGCTAAATAAAGCTTATGCCAAAAGTAAGGATCTATTTCATATGTATAATGAGGTAGAAACTTTCAAAAAAGTTTATGCCAACAATACGGAATGGATTTTGCCGCAGGATAAGCTTTTAATTATTCCGAAATAATATTTAAAATTAATTAAAACCCTAGTTTTATACTAGGGTTTTGTTTTTAATAGTTTCTTATTGTAAAAAATACATTTTCTCTTGAAATTGATAAAAAAATCATTATATATGATAGTGAAGATAGAAGTGCAAAAGATTTGAAGATAGTTCTCCATATAAAAATCTCTTTATTTTTTTAACTTCTAGTTATTGTAACAAATACAATTATTTATTTCCTTACCTACCGTACTCATGAAAATAGGAATAGCACAAATAAATACCAGAGTAGGCGATTTGGCTTACAACAAACAAAAAATCATTGATGTTATCCAACGCATTGGGAAAGAAGTTAGTCTGATTATTTTTCCTGAGATGACAACATTAGGATATCCACCTAATGATTTGCTTGATAACGAAACACAGCTTCGTCAGCAAAAAGAAATGATCTATGAAATTAGAGATATTGTTAGATCAACTTCAAAAGATTTAAAAGTTGTGCTTGGTTGTGTAGATTATAATGATGCAGAGAAAATGCCTTCTGGATATATGAAAAAACATAATGCAGCAGCCGTTATCGGTCAAGATATCCAAATGTATCACAAACAACTTTTACCAAATTATGATGTGTTTTTTGAAAATAGATATTTCGAGGCTGGTAAGGGTCCATTGGTTTTTACAGCGGGTGGGCAAAAGGTCGGAGTAACTATTTGTGAAGACATCTGGGATGACTTGTATGAGACAAAACCCGCTCAACAATATGCTAATAAAGATCTTGATCTTTTGATCAATTTGTCAGCATCTCCTTTTGCCCAGGGGAAACAACAAAAAAGACTGGGTCTTTTGAAAAAACACGCAAGAAATCTTCAAGTTCCTGTCGTCTATGTCAATCAAGTTGGTGCTCAAGATGAATTGGTTTTTGATGGAGCGAGTATGGTGGTTGATAAAGAATGTAATCTTAATTATTTGGCAAAGAGCTTTGAGGAAGAAGTTGCTATCGTTGATTTGGAGGCTGAAACCTATGATAAAAGCTGATATGTTCATTTCGAACATCAAGAAAAATATGGATCTTTGCTTGAAGCTATGAAACTTGGACTTCGTGATTATCTAGCAAAAACGTGAATTAAGGAGCTCGTGATTGGAGTCTCTGGTGGAATAGATTCAGCATTGAGTTTGTATGTGATGTCTCAAGTGCTTGAACCTGATCATATTCATGCAATTTATATGCCAACAAAACATAATTCTGACTTATCATTTCAATTATCTCAACAATTGGCGGACAATCTTGGTATCCAACTTCAGATTGGTCCTATCGACGAATTGGTACAAGGTTTTTCTTCTTTTTCTCGTGAACATTTACACAAGGAACCTCAAGGTATTGCCTATGAAAATGCACAAGCAAGAATAAGAGGATTGATCTTGATGAATATTGCTAATGATGTAGGAGGACTCGTAATTAATAATTCAAATAAAACAGAATTAGATCTTGGATATGGAACATTATATGGAGATTTGATTGGTGGTCTCTGACTTATAGGAGATCTTAATAAAAAAGAAGTCTATGCCATGGCGAAGTATATTAATGGAAAATCTCATAAAGAAGTTATTCCGCAAGGAATTATTACCAGAAAGGCTTCTGCGGAGTTACAGGATGGTCAGGTGGATCCTTTTGACTATGAGTCAGTTTCAGAAGCCGTCGAGGAAATGGGGTTCGGCGCTACGCCAGAGGCGGTGAGTAGTAAGTATCCTATCAGTCTGGAAGATGCTCAAAAATATCAACGTATGATCAAGAGAAACGAGTTTAAGAAAAAACAGACCCCGCCAATTATTAAGCTCAAAGAAAGAAGTATCGGAATTGGAAGATTGATGCCGATTGTTCAAGGATAGCTTTTAATCTTTTAACTATTTTATCATGAAAAAACTTCTCTATTATCCAGTTCTGGATACCAAAAGACCAAAAGCAATCGATCTGCAAAAAGATATCGAAGCGTGATTATATCAGAATATTACCTTTGATAAAAAAAAGGCTAATGCTTTTTTAGTGGCTTGAGGAGATGGCTTTATGCTTGATGCGATGAAAAAACATTTTGATGAAGGGAAACTTTTTTTTGGAATTAATTGCGGAACTTTGTGATTTTTGCTCAATACGCTTCAAGAAAAATCATTGCCCAAAACCTTTGAAGAATTGGATATTGTTAAAGTCCATCCTATGCAGATAGAAGTCGTAACCCAAGAGGCAACTCGTCATATTTTGTATGCGATCAACGATGTGGTCATTGGGGGAAATATTTTGGATTATTTTTCCTTTGATCTTCATGGAGAATCGTTTGATAAACATATTCTTGGGACGGGATTAATCCTTTCTACTTCGCTTGGAAGTTCGGGATATCGGTTGGGAAATTGATGACCTATTTTACCCATGCAAAGTGATTTGTGGTGACTTATGTGACTTGCGACTAAACCATTTAATTATCATTTACTGAAACCGCAATCTATTCATATTAGTCCTTCCGGAAGAACTCCGATTATGGTTGGTGTTGATGGTTATGGTGGCAAAATAGACGATGTAAAAGAGATTTCTCTTATGCCCAGCAACAAATCTATTTCCTTATGATTTTTAGCAAGTAATGATTTTGATAGCAAGAGAATTGCTCTTTCCAATCAGAAACTTGGCTGATTATAAAACTTTTATTTTTTAAATTATCTCTCATGGAACAAAAAGTCTGATTATTTATTACGCGTGCGCAACCTGGGTTGCATTATGGTCATATTGATGGTATTAAACAGGGGATTGCTCAAGGTGTTA
Organism: candidate division SR1 bacterium RAAC1_SR1_1; assembly: GCA_000503875.1. GTDB lineage: Bacteria > Patescibacteriota > Gracilibacteria > Absconditabacterales > Absconditicoccaceae > UBA5124. The sequence goes on along the minus strand of CP006913.1, from coordinate 875,805 downwards.
CTAAAATTCTGATCGGGATATGATCGGCTAATAAAGAATTTAGTACGGAGAATCCTTTTACTTTTGAAGAAAGATATGATATGATCAAGGCTTCTGTTCAGGAAGTTTTATCTACATTGGAAGTAGAAGTGTTTTCTATTCCTGATTTTGGAGACAATGAAAAATGGCTTAATTATATCCAAACAAATCTTCCTCCTTTTGATTGTGTTTTAACAGGAAATCCTTGGGTTCAACAAGTTTTTTCGTCTACAGGAAAAACTATTATTCCTTTGGAAATTAAGGAATTTATTAGAGGAACTACTATTAGAGAACAGATAGCAAGATACGCGACAGATCAACTTCCTACGTCATTACCTTCTTCTGTTCTTACATATTTAGCGTCTATTAAAGCATTTGATAGACTCAAAAATTTATTTCATAACGAGAAAAAAGGACCAAGTTTGACTGTTGATATCGTGATGTTTACGCCAGAAGGGAAATTAATTTTGATTCAGAGAGGGCATTATCCTGAAGGTGTTGCCTTGCCAGGATGATTTGTAGATATCGGAGAATCTTGTGCTGAAGCTGCAGTTAGAGAAGCGTCAGAAGAAACAGGTCTTCAGATTCGCACGAGAAAGTTACTCGGAGAATGGAGTAACCCCGACAGAGATCCTCGTGCTCACAATGTAACACTTGCCTATTTGTCAGAAATTGTTGGAGGACAACTTAACGCTGGTGATGATGCGAAAGAAATTGTTCTTCTCGATCCAAAAGACTTAGCTACGGTGAAATTTGCATTCCCAGATCATAAGGAAATTATAGAGGAAGCATTAGAATCCAGATTGTAATTCGATCATTTTATAATATTTTCCTTTCTTTTTGAGAAGTTCTGGATGTGTTCCTTGTTCTACGATTTTTCATTTATCAAAAACATATATAATATCTGCACTTTTTACTGTTTGAAGTCTATGAGCTGCTACGATAACAGTTCTATTTTTGAAAAGATTGTTGAATGCCTGTGTAATTTGTTCTTCTGACATACTATCTAAAGCAGAAGTTGGCTCATCCAAAAATATAATGTGTGGGTTTTTGAGAAAAAGTTTTGCGATAGCGAGTCTTTGCTTTTGACCTCCACTTAATCTAACTCATTTTTCTCAAATCTGGGTTTCGAGTCAATCTTTGAATTGAGAAATAAAATCACATTTGGAGAGTTTGATTGCTGTTTGGATTTCGTTTTTACTTACTTTTTTTTTGGTTCCATAAAGAAGATTATCCAAAATAGTTCAATCAAAAACATTTGGATCTTGAGTGAGATATCATATTTTATGGTAATAACTTTTTAGTGAGGTTTCTTGTAAATTTTGATTATCTATTGTTATTTTTCATTTTGTTGGATGAATATATCATGATATTAGTTTTATCAAAGTTGTCTTACCAGATCAACTTTCTCCAACAAAAGCTATTTTTTGTCCTCATGTGATAGTCAAAGAAAAATTTTCAAAAATATTTTTTTCTCCATAATTGAAAGACATATTTTTAAACTCAATATTTCATTGTTTGAATCTGAATATTTTCCCTGTTTCATATCATTTTATGGCAGGTATATCATCAAATGTTTTTCGTAATTTTTCTACATAAACAATTAATCAATGATAATTTAACATAAATTCGTTTATTTCAAACAAAGATCATCAAATCTGATTTAATAACATCCATATCAATGTAAATTCTGCATATCCCGCTTTTCATTCAATAATTTGTATTCCATATCGTGCCAAAATTCAGACTTTAACTAAATCTATTATAAATCTTGGTAGGTCACTAGCTATTATATATCATTTACTTTCTTTTTTATCTCGAAATATAATTTTTTTGATAAAATTTGTTATTGTCTGTATTTCTTTGGAAATTTTGTTGTTTTGTAAAACTTCAAATTTTGACATAATTATTTTGATTAGTGATCTATTCATTTTGATGCTTATATCTCTTTTATTTTCTCTTACTTCTTTGAAAAGTTTATTTCATATTACGCTAATTATTATTACAATAATAAAAATTCAAGCTGCTATCAAAGACATACCTAATCACAAATTTGTTATGAATAATATCATAGAAACAACCATACCAACAACAACTCTAAGTAAGCTTCCTGATATATTTTCCATAACCAGCATTCTTCGGTTTTCACATCCATTTGAGATGATGGAATTTGCTTGTCCTGTTCCTAGGATTTCAATCTGATTGTTATCTGCTTTGAGGTATTTTTGCATATATTTTTTGTAAAGTTTTTCTACGAAAATTCTTGCAGTTACTCTTCTAAATGTCCTGATAAAATAGTTTGTTCCATAATTGAAAAGAATTATTCATAAAAAAATTAAGAGATACAATTTGAAGTATTCTACATCTTTTGCTTCAAATCATTTTATTATTTTACTTGTAATTAAGGCACTTATAGGTCGTAAAGCTCCAAAATATATCGAGCTTAAAATTAGTAGAAAATAACGACCTTTCATTTCTTTGACTGGGCTGAGAAGTTTTTTGAGGGTAGACATATATGTTTGAACGGTCTAAAAATACAAATTTAATACTATTTATAAAAAAATCCTGATGATTTTTTACCTACTCAAGAAGCCATTTTTCTTCTTTCAATTGGTTCATTTTGCATTTTAAGTAATTTCTTCATTTCTTCTTTTGTATATTTGGGTATTTCGTTAAAGGAAATTGTATATTTTCAATCTGATAATTCGATGACCATTCCTTCATTTGTATTTATTTCGTTGGTAAGCATAGAAATTTATTATTAAATAAATTATTCTTCTCTAATAAACGTGAATCTCGGAAATATTTTCCCATCTCTGGTTACCTCCTCTAAAAACATTTGTTTTGGTCTGACTCGAAGTGAATTTTTTCCTCGTTCTGGATGATCATAAAGAGCTTGATAAACTACCATTTCTTCTAATGTTTCACTGTGTCTTGCTACACTGATGACACGATAAAAATTTCCTTTGAAATGTTGATAGATGCCGAGTTGCATGGTTTTACCTATTTTTTGATAAAAAACCCAACGTATGTTGGGCTTCCTGATTTTTATATTAAAATTCCAATGTTTTTGGACATCTTGGAAATGGGATAACGTCGCGGATATTTTCCATACCAGTTATGTACATTACTAATCTTTCAAAACCTACTCCAAATCCTGCATGTGGATTTGTTCCGTATCTTCTCAGATCAAGATATCGAGAATATTCTTCTGGATTGAGCCCTACTTCTTTCATTCTTTCTTCAAGGATTTCGAGTCTTTCTTCTCTTTGGCTTCCTCCTATCATTTCTCCGACTCCTGGAACCAAAAGATCCATAGCGGCAACCGTTTTTTTGTCATCACTCAGTCTCATATAGAATGCTTTAAATTCTTTTGGATAATCAGTTACGAATACTGGTCCGTTGTATACTTTTTCTGAAAGATATCTTTCGTGTTCTGTTTGAAGTTCTGTTCCTCGAGAAACTGGATATTCAAATTTTTGTCCTGATTTTTGGAGAAGATCAATAGCTTGTGTATAGGTTATTCTTGCAAAATCTGAATTTACCAATTTAGTTACTCTGTCTTTGATTTCTGGGTTGATAAACTGGGTGAAGAAATCTATTTCTTCAGGGGCATTCTCTAATACGTATTTGAAAACGTATTTTATCAACCCCTCAGCAAGATCCATATTGTCTTGTAAATTTGCGAAAGCAACTTCTGGTTCTATCATCCAGAATTCTGATAAGTGCCTTGTGGTATTTGAATTCTCAGCTCTAAACGTAGGTCCGAAAGTATAAATTTTTCAGAAAGCACAAGCAAATGTTTCTCCGTTTAGTTGTCAGCTTACTGTCAAAGATGCTTCTTTCCCAAAGAAATCCTTGGAATAATCTATTTTCCCGTCTTCAGTTTTTGGAGGATTCATCATATCAAGAGTAGATACTCTAAACATTTCTCCAGCGCCTTCACAGTCGCTTCCTGTAAGAATTGGTGTATGTGTTCGCATAAATCCTTGTTCTTGGAAGAATTTATGAATCGCGAATGAAAGTAAATTTCTTACTCTAAACACGGCAGAAAAGGTATTTGATCTTGGTCTAAGATGAGCAATTTCTCTGAGGTATTCGAATCCATGTCTTTTCTTTTGAAGAGGATATTCTGGAAGAGAAGTTCCTACGATAGTTACTTTGCTTGCTTGAATTTCAAAAACTTGTTTTCCTCCTTGTGAAGCAACGAGAGTTCCTTCTACAGAAATTGCGCTTCCTACTCCAAGGTGGCAAATTGCATCGAAATTATCTAATTTATCTTCAAAAACGATTTGTATATTTTTGAGGTATGATCCATCATTAAGTTCAATAAATCCAAATGTTTTGGAATCTCTGATTGTTCTTACCCATCCATTGAGATTGATTGATGTATTGAGTAATGACTTGTGATCTGCATACAATTTGCTGATAGGAGTAGCTTTCATGATAGCTTGTCTATAATAAATAAAATCAGAATCTATTTGTTGTTGATAACATCTTTGATGTCTCATAATCTGTATCCTTTGCGCATAAGTTTTTGAATAATATCGAATCATTCTTCGCCTCTTTTTTTGTAGCTTGCGATTTCTTTTTTGATTCTTTCTCTTACGCCGCTATTTACGTCTTCTTCATTTTGTTTGATGATTTTCATAATAAGGTGTTTATCTGCTCATTTTTCTTGAAGCTTTTTGATAATTGCGATAGGCGGTTTACCTTTGTTCATAAGTTCGCTTCTTACATAACTTTCTACAAACAATTCATCGCTAAGAAATTTTTTTTCTTTGAGAATATTCATTGCTTTTTCGATATCGTTGGAAAAATAACCTTTTTGCATAAGTTTAATTTTGAGTTCGCTTTCGGTTTTTGGATAGCGAGAAATATAATGAAGTGCATAATCTAGACAAGTTTGTTGGGCCATTATTTAATTTAAGATCATAAAGTCGTCATTGTTTCGCAATAAAAAACAAACAACATACATCAAATATCAAAGCAATATTTTATTTAGAATTAGCGTCTCATTATAATTGAATTCCTGTTTTGGCTCATGATGATGCTGATTTGTTGATATTTTCTTTTTTTGTTTGTTCTTTTTATTGCTCAATTTAATTATCTTTTCAAGTAATCATCCTATCTTTTCAAAGCGATCATCATCATTTGTTCGTCAGAAGTGAATTCTGCGACAATATCACCTGCTGGTTTTCTAGTGTTGTGAGATATTTCTTTAACAAGCGCTTCATCTTGTAAAAATTCTCAGAATTCTGACATTACTTCCATCAAATATTTACTATCGGTTTGGTAGGCAAGATGTACCTTATCGTCAACATTATATTTCGCTTCTTTTCTCATTTGATTGAGAAATCTAGATATTTCGCGAGCGACTCATTCTCTGGCAAGATCTGGAGTAATTTCTAAATCGAGCTTTGCGATGATTTCGTTATCGATCGCGATGTTGTCTCATTCTAATCCTTCGTAAGCAATTTCATAATCCGAATTTTCAAGTGTTCGTTCGTTTCAAGCATCATCAAAAACAACAATCTGATTGTTTTCTCCTTGTTTCAAATTTCCCATTTTTCCGAATTGAATAATTTTTCCTGTATCTTTTCCAAATTTTGCAGAAAGTTGATTTCCTAGGGGTTTAAATATTTTTTTAACTTTGATACTGCTGTCCAAAGCTGTAATTTCTTTGATATTAATTTCTTCTTTGATAATGTCTTCATACTTTTTGAGGAGTTCTTCTTGGTTCATTTTTTTTATAAATTTATAGTGTAAATAGTGAATTTCCCCTTTGTTTCGCTTGGGGTCGTAATGACTGACTGGAATGTTATTTATTCAGATTTAAGATTCAAGCAAATCATGGACTTGTTTGAGATGTCTATCATCGACGTGAGTATAGATTTGTGTGGTGGTAATAGAAGCGTGACCAAGAAGTGTTTGCACTGCTCTGATGTCGGCGCCTTTTTTGATAAGAGAAGTTGCAAAGCTATGTCTGAGCGTATGTGGGGTAACTCTTTTGGTAATTCCCGCTAATTTTGCATATTTTCTTACAATATCTTCGATACTATTTCTACTGAGATATTCTCCCAAACCATTTACAGAAACAGTTGTAAAGAGATATTCGGAATTATCTTTTCTCTGTTTGAGATAATTTTGTAATTTTTCTCTGGCGATTTTGGTAGCAAAAATTGATCTAAGTTTGGATCATTTTCCGATAACAGAAAACTGATTGGAATCAATTTTGATGTCTGTTTTTTTGAGCTTGATAAGTTCAGTAACTCTCAGTCCTGTTCCATAAAGCATATACAAAATTGCTATATCTCTTGTCTGTTGTTCAACATTTTTGTTTGCCAATTTTCCTGGTGCTTCCAAAATTTTCAAAATTTCATCTTCATCGAGATAATTAACTTCTCTAGGAGGAGTTTTGGCGAGTTCAAGTTTATCTGGACTCATACAGTCTATATCATTTTTTAAAATGAATTTGAGAAATGCGCGGATAGCAACAATATGATAATTAATTGTTTTTGTTGCAAGTCCTTGTCTGCTGAGTTCCATTCTAAAATCTAAAACCTGAATACGGTTTAATTCTTCAATAGTAATATCTCCAAGAAAATCTACGAGTCTGTTGAGTCGTAGGCTATAATTTTCCAATGTTTTTTTACTGACGTTTTTTTCGTAGGTGAGATAATACGTATATTTGTCAATTAGGTTCGTTAGACTGTGTGATTGAATTTTAGTTTCCTGATAAGTTTTCAGCTGGAGTTTCTGTCTCTTGTGTGGTTGATCAGCTTTCTGTTGTTGTAGGGATTTCGGCTGGAGTCACTGTTTCTTCTTGTGTTGTTCAACTATTTTCTGATCAGAAAAATTCTTCTGGCGTTGGGGTAATTGGTTGTGTTGGAAGAATTTCGTCATTAGATCCAGTACCGGTTAGTTTTTGTAAATAGGTTTCAAAATCAGCTAATTGTGTATCTAGTTCATCAGTACTGATTTGAGTTCCATTTTCAATGTCTAACAACAATGCCGTTGCTTTTTTATACAAAAATAGACTATATTTAGTAATATTTTTATCATTTGTTCTTTTTCCAATAACGAGATATTTCTTGCCTTCATCAACATACTTTTGGAGTTGTTCTTTGATTTTTGCATTATCATCAGTCATGGTTTGTTCAATATCTTCAAATGCATTAAAATCACCATTACTACCAGAATTGTCTTCGGCAGCAGCATGATAATTTGTTAAAGCTGGATTTTCGAATAATCCATCGGTTGGTTCAACATCTGTTCATTCTCCAGTTGTTTCTATTGGATTTGTTAATTCACTTTCGATACCAGTTTCTGGAGTGTTTCCTACTATTTTTTGATATTCTAGAGGATACATTGTTTTAAACATAAATCATCCAACAACTAATGCGATAATTCCTACTCAGAAATTGATGAGAATTTTTTTATTGAGTGGTTGTTTGATTTGTTGACCTATTTGTGTCGCAATTGGTGGTAATGAATATCCGTGAATTCCAGTAAATGCTGGCATTTGTGGCATTGGTGCTGCAATAACAGGTTGTGTTGTTGCTTGATTTTGTGGTGCAGGAGTATTCAAAAGATCATCTAGATTTACTTCTGTTGCAGTTGGTGCTACTGGAGTAGATACTACTGGTTCGCTTGGTTTTCCAGCACTTGCTTGAATTTGTTGGATTATTGCTTGGTCTTGTTGTAAATTTGTACTTGGTGGAAAATTTTGTTGTGGTTCTCCTGGTACTGGTTTTTCGATTTCTTGTTGTATAATTGTTTGTTCGATTGGTTGTTCAACAACTGGGGCTTCTTCGATAACTGGAGCTTCAACCACTGGAGCTTCAACTATTGGTGTTTCAACGATTTCTTCGCTAAACATATTTAAAGATTCTTCTTTGATTTCTGGCTCTTTTTTAGTTTCAATAACGGGAGTTGCTTCAGTATCTTTTTTACTTTCTTCAACAAGAGCGTCTTCTTGATCTAATCGATTGTCTTCTTTGACTTCGATAACTGGGGTTTCGATAACTGGAGCTTCAACAACTGGAGTTTCAACAGCTGGAGTTTCGACAATAGTAGCTTCGACAACAGGAGTTTCAACAACTGGAACAGCCTCTACTTTTACTTCTTCAACAAAAGAACTATCATTTACGTTAGTTTCTTGTGTATTATCTATTTGAGTTTTTTGAATATCATCAAAATCTAACGAAATTATAGGCTCTTCATTTGTAGGAGTTTCTTCGTTTGCTGGTAAATTGAGATCAAAATCTATTTGAGGTTCTGCCTGTACTGGCATTGGATTTGTTCCTCCTTGTGCTTGATTTTGAATAATTGGATCTGTCATTTTAGTATTTTATATTGTTTAAAAGTTTTTGTCACGACTTACTCTAAGTATAACCGAGAACGCTTAAAAAACCTAAAATAAAAAAAAAGAGCAGGTGTTTCGACTTGCCTTTTTGTGAAAAAATGTTGTGATTATCTAATTGCGCCGATTGGTTTTGTTAATTATGTCTCGCAATTACTAATCCTCGTATTTTTGTGTATGGATATTGTGCTTTGATAGTGCGTGCGGCTTCATTTAACGTCGCATTGGTGGTTGTTACATCGTCTATAAGAAGTATTGTTTCGTGCCCCTGTAACTGAATATTTGAATTGAAAATAAATTTTCCTTGAAGATTAACCAATCTTTGGGTTCTTTGTAATTTGGCTTGTGCCTTACTAGCTTGTGGTTTTTGTAATAATTCAATAATTGGAATCTGGATTTTTTGACTCATATTTTCGGCTAAAACTTGTGATTGATTGTAGCCTTTGACGAAATGTTTTCTATATCGATGAGTTGGAATGTAGGCTATAAGAATCTGATTATTTTCTTCTATGAGTTTGTTTAATTTCTCATTGGTTTGTAAAATAACGATAAGTCTATCAGCGAGAAAATCGACCAAATCTTTTTGGTGTTTATATTTGAATTTTGTGATAAGTTGTTTGATAGTATCTGAATAAGAAAAAGGTATTATCACGCCTTCAAGAGCGTTGTATGGGGTTATTTTGCAGTCCAAGCAAGTTTGATAATTGGCAGAAATTCTGTGGCAGTAAGGACAGATTTCAGGATGTGGAGTGAGTGTTTTTTTGCAATCATTACACAAATATTCACCTGTCTTTTTACATTTAATACAGGTTTTTGGGAAAAAGAAATTTATAAGCTTAGTTCCTCGGTTTTCGTGCATAGTAGATGTATTGTAAGTATTTTTGGGAGAATGGCAAGAGGAAATGAAAAAACTCCCCATTTAAGAGGAGTCTTTGTGTGAAAGTATGTCAGATTTAATTAATTATTTAATAATATTCGAGCTATTTTTTGATAATAGCTTCGATAGCAGCGAATGCTGAATCATCTTTTTCGTTAACTAAGATGTATAATTCGTCACCTGGTTTTCCTTTGAAGAAGCTTACCGCAGCTTGATTGAGGAAAAATGATTTTCCATCATCTGTCATAGCGATGAATTTGTTATCTTCAGTTTTGGAAAGGATAGCTCTAACGTGTTTTCTATCTGCTGGTTGGATAAGTTTGTAGATAAATTTACCATCTTCAAGAATTTTGAGTTTGAGTACATCTCCGGGAATAAGCTTAGTTTTACTTGAGTAATTCAAAGGAACTGGATATTTCTTTTGGTCGGCTCCGATCATAAAGTATCCATCAAATTTTCCTTCTACTACTTCCATATTTTCTTCTGAATAGGTTTTGAGTTCTGTTTCTCAGAAAAAATCTTTTGCGTCTTTGTCGATTTCCAAGAAGCTTTCTGGTTTTTCTGGATTGAATTTTGAAAGTTGGCTCAATACGATTGATACTCTTTTGAGATCATTTTCGATATTACCTACTGTATTTTGTACGAATTGTACCATTTGGAGATATTTCTCCATAAGTTCATCTTTGCTTGTTTTTGTCGCTTTTTTTGCTTTTGGTTCGGCTGTTTTAGCTTCTACCTTTGGTTCAACAGCTTTTACTTCTTTTGCTGCTGCTGTTTCTTTTGTTTTTGTTTCTGCCATTTTTTTTGTTTAAAAGTAAAAAGGTTTTTTATTATTATAGTGGTTTTGAGAAAATATGCAAATTTTAAATTAGATTAAGTTTTTTAATCTAATTTTAAATTTATAAACAAATATTTCATATGTATAGTAATTTAATGGCGTTTTTGGTTTGAGTTTTGATGGGAAATACTTACAGTTACTTTTTGATGGTCCGGTCGTTCAGTGGATAGGACTCAATCCTGCGAAGATTGAAACCCAGGTTCAACTCCTGGTCGGGCCAAACTTAGTTTGTAATTACTGATTTTAAATCTTTATATATAAAAATGGTTTCTCAAAAAAGAGTTATGAAATTTTTTGTTCTTATTATTTTGGCTGTTTTTTTGCTTTCTAGTTGATTAGTTTCTGTGATGTATTTTGTAGATATGAACAAAAATGCGCCAGCTGAAACACTTACTGGTGAAAATCTTACTGGAGAATTGCCAAATGAAGATGAAGTTATAGATATTTCTTCTTTGGGTTTATAATACAATAAATTTTAACAATAATATATCATCTTATGAAACTTATTGTTGATATTGCTCAAAGATATGCGAAAATGAGAGCTCATACGGCTGCGCATCTGTTGCACGCTCAGTTGGGTACTATTTTTTCTGAAACAAAACAAGCAGGATCATTTGTAGATGAAGATTATTTGAGATTGGATTTTGCTGCGGATAGAGCTTTAACTGGTGAGGAACTTTTGGAAATTCAGAAAACAATCAATCATTTGATTTATGCGGCTTTGCCTGTAGAAAACTTTGAAACTTCGTATGATGAAGCTATTAAACTTTGAGCAAAAGCATTTTTCGAAGATAAATATGGAGATATGGTGAGAGTGGTCAAAGTTGATCAGAATGTTTCTACTGAACTTTGCTGATGAACTCATGTAAGCAATACCAAAGATATCTGATGTTTTGTGATTCTTGCTCAAGAATCTGTAGCTTCTGGTATCAAAAGAATTGTGGCTTTGACAGGACCAAAAGTGTTTGAATATGTACAAGAAAAAGATCAAATTTTGGATGATTTGTCACAAAAATTTAGCGTTGGTCAAAAACAAGTCGTTGATAAAGCAGAAAAATTAATCAAAGAACATGAAGCTTTACAAAATTCTTTTGGACAATTACAAAATAAATTAGTTGCTGATATGTTGCACGGATTGCCAAATAAAACCAATAATTCAGACTTAAATATTGTGTTGGAAATACCTAGCGATATTGATTTTAAAATTGCGTTGGGACAAGTTAGAAAAATATTTGAAAATCAGAATTTTTTGATCTATACAAAAGAGTGAAATTTTGCTTTGTTTATGAATACAGGATCTGCCAAAACTATAGTTCAAAACCTTGGTTTAAAATGATGATGAAATGATCAGTTGGTACAAGGAAGAGATCCTAAAGTAGCAACGATATTTTAGATGATAACCAAATCTTGATGAAATTTAATAATCCTTGGTATGAAAATGAAGAATTAGCATATGAAGATGTGTTTTTATTTCAGAATTATTTCGAAGGAAAATCAAGATTGGAGATCGATGTACATCCAGAAATTTCTCTTAATACCCATATTCCTATTGTGGTTGCAAATATGAATGCCGTTGCAGGAAAAAGAATGGCGGAAACCATGGCTCGTTATGGATGATTGGTGGTTTTGCCGCAAGATATGGATACAGATACGATGAAAAGAATTATTTTGCATATTAAAGGCGCAAATGTTTCTTATGATACTCCAATTATCGTAGAAGCTGATGATACGATTAGAGATGCATTGGGATTAATGTATAAAAGAGCTCATCAATGCGTAATTTTGGTAGACAAAAATAAGAAACCAATATCTTTATTTAAGCCAAAAGATTTTTATGGTTACGATCAATTTACTTTGCTTGGTAATCTTTTGAAAGGCGCAGCTATTGTAGCTGAAGACTGAATTTCTGATGAAGATGCATTTATGTTGATGGAAAAGCATGGTGTTGGTGTATTGCCAATAGTAAATAAAAAATGAAGTTTGATTTGAATTTTAACAAAGAAACAGACTATTAGAAACAGTATTTATCAACCAACGTTGGATACTGAATGACGTTTGGACGTTACGGTTGCACTTTGAATTAATAATTTTGAAGAAAAAGCAAAAATAATGTTTGATTTAGGCGTTAGAACCTTTGTTTTGGATACTGCTCATGGATATCAAAAAAATATGATAGATGCAATCAAAAAATGTAGAAAATTGTTTGGTGATAAGGTGAAAATTGTAGCAGGAAATGTTATTACTGCAGAGGCAACGAAAGCTTTGCTTGAAGCAGGGGCTGATTGAGTTAAAGTAGGTATTGGTCCTGGAGCTATGTGTACAACAAGAATTAAAACAGGTGTAGGAAGACCACAATTTACTGCTGTTTATAAATGTGCTCAAGAAGCTAAAAAACATGGATGATTTGTCTGGGCTGATGGAGGAATCAAAGAACCAAGAGATATGATTTTGGCTTTGGCAGCTGGTGCAAATCATGCTATGCTGGGAACAATTTTTGCAGGAACCTATGAATCTGTTGGTGATATAAAATATGATGAACAAGGAAATATGTATAAAGAAAATTATGGTATGGCTTCGAAAAAAGCGGTTTTTCTTAGAAATCAAGGGCTTTCAAAATTTGAATTAGCGAGAAAACAAATGTTTCGTGAATGAATTTCAACGTCAAAAATATATCTCAAAGAAGGAAGAGCTAGTGTAGGTGATATTGTTGATGAATTTATTGCAGGTTTACGTAGTGCGATGACGTATGTTGGGGCTGCGAATTTATCTGAGTTTCATGAAAAAGCGATCATTGGTGTGCAGACCCAAGCGGGATTCGTGGAAGGGACACCACATGGAAGAGTGAAAAAATAGTTATTTTCCATATTTTATAATTTTCCATTCGTGATTTTCTGTCTCAACTAATGCGGTAAGGGATTCTATTCGATCTCCAGAGTTGAGGTAGTGATATTTTCCTATATATCTATCTGCAGATTTGTGCAAATGACCACAAATGAGTCCATCGCATTGTTTTTTGTGAAGAAGATTTTTGATTTTTTCATCGAATGACTTTTCTCCTCATAGAGCTATTTTTTTAGCTAATCGTTTGATTTTTCAAACGAGAGAAAAATATGTATATCCATGGTTTATTCTTCGGTTATTGAATTTTCTGTTAAGTCGAAAAAGAAACAATCATCCTAGAAAAGAAATGGTCTCTATACCCATGATACAGCAGATTTTTTTATCAAATTGTTGTCCATGACAAATCAGATATTTTTTGTTTCCTGATTGATAAATTATTTCATCAGCAAAAACGATATTGTTTATTTTTATAGGAAGAAGATTTTTTCGTAATCTTTCGTGATTTCCTTTGAGGTAGGTTATTTTTACCTTGTTCTCTTCTCAAAGATTGAGAATATATTCAATAACTTTTCTTTGTTCTGTTGGTCGTGTTGGAAAATATCTTAAATATCGTCCATCGATAATATCTCAGTTGAGGATTAGATTATCACAAGTGTTTGTTGTCAGAAAATCAAATACTTCCTGATATTTTGTGTCAGGAGTACCCAAATGAACGTCTGAAATAATAATGGTGCGGTAGTGAATTTTTGTTACAGTAAATGGTAAATAATGTCTTTTGATATAACTTACTATACAAAATACAGAAAAAAAAACAAACGAAAATCAGATTCTTAATGACTCTTTTGTATTATATAATAATGTTTAATATTGTATTGACTTTTGTATCTAAATAATTATATTATTCTCTGCCAATAAAAAATTATTGGTTCGCGTATATGATAAAACATCAAGTTTTGCTCCGTGTTCGGAGTCCAGGTTTAGTTTAAATATACCATAAAAAATTATTTAATCAACCGGTATGATGCATTTAATTATTTTGATTCGAGGATCTCCTTAAGAAGGAAAAACCCCGAAAAGAAGAATTTATTTCCGAAAAAAACACCCCTGCACAAAAAATTGGATGCCAAACCGTCTTGGCTATTCCTCTGTGTAGAGGTACATTTGCCCCGTGCATTGGGGCCCCCAAAAAAATCCCTTCTTCGATGAAAGAGGCGCCCCTTATGTGGCTCGCCCATATATGGAAGGGAATGATGTATCATGTTAACTAAAGCCCCAGCGCATGCGCTGGGGATTTTTTATAAAAAATTTAATATTTGAAAACCTCGGCTAGATTTTGATCAGTCTTTTGCTTTCTTTGTTTGCGAGTTTTTTTGTAATCAGTTTGTTCTTCATTAAAATATTCTGATTCTTTCTTGAAATTAGTTTTTGATTCAGTTGTTTGTAGCTCAAATTCATCGCTGTTGTCTCTTAATATTGATTGTAATAATTCATCTTCATAATTGTTTGATAATTTTTTAGATTCTTGTTCTTCTACTCCATTCTCAGTCATTATTTCTTCTTGGATAGCTATCATACTTTTTATGTCATATAAAATAAAACCTGACAATTAGTTATGCCATTCCAATTATATCCAGAATCGATTTTTTGTCAAAAATTTTTGAATTGCAATCTGAACGTGTTTTGATAAAGTCAGATTTGTTGTGTTTTGAATAATATTTTTACCTTATATAGTAGAGAAAATGGCTGATTTGATCGGGTTGATAGTTTCCAAAACGGGAATGGAAAGAGGTGTGATTACGACGATTATAGATCTTTTGAATGAGGGAAATACGGTACCGTTTATTGCCAGATATCGTAAGGAAATGACAAAGGGAGCGACGGATGAGCAGCTTAGAGATTTTAATGATATTTATACCTATACCAAAAATTTGGAGGCGAGAAAGGCGGATGTAATTCGTTTGATCGATGAAAAAGGCTTGATGACTGATGAACTTAGAAAACAAATAATGGAAGCTGAGACCTTGGCCAGAGTTGAGGATCTTTATCGTCCATTTAAAGAAAAGAAGAATACTAAGGCAACTATCGCCAAGGCAAAATGACTTGAGCCGTTAGCGAAGATTTTGGCGAAGGCCGATTTGACCAAAGAGGAGTTCGAAGCGGAAGCAGAGAAGTTTATCAAAGATACAGGTGACGCCAAGACTTCTGTGAAAGATATCAAAGAAGCTATTCAAGGAGCTAAGGATATTGTGGCTGAAGATGTATCTGATCATGCTGATTTGAGAGATGATATTAAAACATGGGAAGATACGCATGCTGTTTTGGAAACCAAGGCAACAAAGACCTTTGAAGACAACGGAGTCTATAGAATTTACAAACAATATTCTAAAAAATTATGAGAAATGCCGTCTTATGCGTACCTTGCGGTGACAAGAGCAGAAGAAGAAAAGCAACTCTCTTTGAAATTAACGCTTTCTGACCTCAAAATATGGGAATCTGCAGTTGGTTTCTTTGTGCCAAAACAAGCAAAAAGCTCTGTTTCGTATTTGGAAGAAGCAATTAGAGATGGATTGGATAGATTGTTATTACCATCATTGGAAAGAGAACTCAGATCAGACAAAAAAAGACGATCTGATGAAGCTGCGATCAAAGTGTTTGGAGAAAATCTAAAGAACCTCTTATTAACGCCTCCGATTAAAGGTATGACCGTGCTCGGATTTGATCCTGCGTTTAGAACATGATGTAAGCTAGCAGTTGTCGATAAGACAGGAAAATTCCTCGCAAAAACCGTTATTTATCCAACCGAACCACAAAATAAAGTTGAAGAAAGTTGGCAGACCTTATTGAAATTAGTGTCTGATTATAAAATTGATTTAATAGTGATCGGAAATGGTACGGCTTCGAGAGAATCTGAGAAGGTGGTAAATGATTTCATCAAAAAATATAAATTGGATGTGAAATATATGATAACTTCTGAATCTGGAGCTTCTGTGTATTCAGCGTCTAAACTTGCTCAAGATGAATATCCTGATTTGGATGTAACGATTAGAGGAGCAATTAGTATTGCACATAGAGTACAAGATCCATTGGCGGAATTGACAAAAATCGATCCTAAGGCGATTGGAGTTGGGCAATATCAACATGATGTAGACCAAAAATATCTCAAAGAAAAGCTAGATGAAAAGGTAGAAGATGTCGTGAATGCCGTGGGAGTTGATGTAAATACAGCGAGTTATACTTTGTTGCAATATATTGCAGGGCTTAGCGAAGCGGTAGCGAAGAATGTAGTTACGTATAGAGATGAAAACTGATCTTTCGAATCAAAAGCGCAACTCAAGAAAGTGAAAGGGCTTGGTCCAAAAGCGTATGAACAGGCAATTGGATTCTTGAGAATCAAGTGAGGAAAAGAGGTTTTGGATGCAACAGGTATCCACCCGGAAATCCACAAACAAGTATATGCTTTTCTTGAAACAGAACTTGGAATCAAAAAGAAGGCATTAACCTTGCCTATGGCAGTAGAAAAATATGCTGATCATCAAATCAAAGAATGGGCTCAAAAATATGATATTGGATATGAAACTATGATCGATGTTATCAAAGAATTGCAAAGACCAGGATTGGATCCTCGTGATGAACTGGAAGTTCCTTGTTTTAAATCTGATATTTTGGAATTAAAAGATCTCAAAATTGGTATGGATTTGGAAGGAATTGTAAGAAATGTGACTGATTTTGGTGCGTTTGTAGATATTGGATTGCACAGTGATGGACTGGTTCATAAATCACAGATGGCAAATCATTATGTGAGTAATCCGATAGAAGTGGTAAGTGTTGGTCAAAGAGTGAAAGTGAAGGTGCTTGATATAGATGCAGAAAGAGAAAAGGTGTCATTGACTATGAAAGATGGAACAGATGCAGGTACTCAACAGGTTAGACAAGCAATTTCAGAAGAAAAAAAACGTGATATCGGATGATCAAAAGGAGGAAAAGATGATGATAATATCCCAGAAACAAGTATGAAAGGAAATATTAGTTTTTCTTAGGAAAAAAGCCGGCAAACTGCCGGCTTTTTTTAGATTCCTAAATGTTGTAATAATTCTGATTTTGAATCGTAGATAAGTCCATTATCATTAAGCTTTTTTAGCGAAGGCACTCTGAAACACATTTCTTTGATTCATTTATTCCATCAGGTGATATACATTGTTACTTTTTTTCCTTCTAGGTGATGTACGATATCTTCAAAATATTCTAATCCATCTATATCTATATCAGAAAGTTGATCTAGAGAAAAAATCATAACACTTCATGAAACTATTTTTTTCATCTCGGTAAATTGATAATCTATATTGAGATAATTCAACTCTCCTGCAAGTTTCATAATAATTATATCTCAAGATTGTTGTTGGGTAATATATTTTGTTAGATCTGTTTTTGTAAAGAATTGTTTATTCCTAAAGATTGTAACACGAGGTTCTGTGTAGGTGGTTCTTGCTATAAAAATCAATAACGTAAGAGATGTTCCTACCAAAATTCATGTAATGGTATCGAATACTATTGAACAAACTATTGTGATAATAATCAGATAAAAGGATGTTTTTTCAAACGTATAAAATTTCTTGAGTATAGAAAAATCCATAATCCCAATTGCTATGAAAATCAGGATGGCTGCAATAATACTCATAGGTAACAGCGTGAAAACGTTATTGAATAATAATGCTGATATTACCAAAGCCGTTAAGGCAGCTAATCATTGGGAATATTTGGAAGTTGCTCATGATTTGATATTTAATGCCGTTCTCACTAATACTGCTGTAGCGGGAATTCCACCCATTAATCCCGATCAGATATTTGCAATAGCATTACCAAAAATTTCCTTATCTTTATTGAATCAGACTTTAGTCATTTTTTCACCTATTTTTCCTGAAATTATTGTCTCTAATATGGTTACAATTGCTATCACTGCTGATATTTTTACTATGTCTGTTATTGCATTTGTATTGGAGAGAAGTGCTTTTGTGTTTTGTATATATGAAAAATCTCGTAATCAGAACGATAGATTTGGATATTTGTTACTTAGTAATGCTATATTGGGAAACCATCATTGATGTACCCCAAATCCGATTCCAATACCTAGTAGTGATAATATAATTGCTCCAGGAACTTTTGGTCGCTTCTTTTTTGCAAAAAACAGAAATCATAATCATGATAAACATACCCCAAAACTTATTCGATTAATACTTGATAGGTTGTTAAAAATTTCTATGATATTAAGATATATTTTTTCATGTGTTGGTATCGAGATACCCAATCCGCCAGGAATTTGGGAAACTAAAATGGTCAATCCAACGGCAAAAAGAAATCATTGAAGTCATGCAGCGGGAATTAATGTAATATATCTGATGGATTTTGAGAAATAAGCAACTAACAATAGTAATCAGCTTATGATTGCTATAATTGGTAAATACGTAGCTCAATGTGTTAGTGTGAATGCCAACAATATTCATGATAAAGCTCCTGCTGGTCAAAAAACATTGTACTGGCTTGAAGCAAATAGTGCTGCCAATCCCATTGCCCATATGGCACTGATTAATCCTTGAAGTGGGGTTGCTCAACTGGCTATCGCTAAGGAAATTGAAAGAGGAATAGAAACAATCGCTACAACTAATCCAGATTTCCAATTACTTTTGATTTGATTAATAATATTCTTCATATTTTTCATACTATATAAAAAAGCAACAAGCCTCACCAATAGCCTTTTTGTATTCTATTTCAAGAGATAATTTTTTCTTAGGAAAAAAGCCGGCAATTCGCCGGCTTTTTTATCTTGTTTCAGGTAATACAATTTTTACAAGAATCATTCTTGCTCCCAATATTGGGTCATAAATGTAGGTTGGGTGATAAATAATTTTTTTCATATAATTCAATTTATGGTTTGTTGTATATATAAAAAGAAGTTTAAATAACAAGGGATTGTCTTTACTTCTTATTTATACTGCTATTTATTTCTTTAATTATTCCTTTTATATTTTCTGGTTTTCGTTCATCTACTTTATTTCTATTTAATAGCGCTTTTCAAAGTTCTTTGGTTGCAGTTCTATCTATTAATTCTGCAAGCATTTTTGTATCAATATTTTCTGTTGCAACCAAAAATACCTGAGATCACATATATTGAATAATATCAATTATTTTTTCTATATGCTCTATATAAAGGGTTATTTCTAGTTGCTTATTTCCATAATTTTTTATATCAAAAAAATGTTTTATATCTTTTATTTCCATTTTTTTGATTAATTTTACTATATTTTCTTTGTCGTACATTGTCAAAAAATTGCTTATTTGATCTCATAATTTATCTATTACTATTGTGATTTTTTTGCTGTCGTTTAACGTATTGTTTATGATGTATATCAGATTTTTTAATTCTTTATTGGAAACTTTATTTAATGATTTTGCCAATATTTCTTTGTTTTCTATTTCTCATAAAAGATTGTCCCAAACTGTACTACTTGTTTCCGAACAAAGATATAAAAATTTTTCTTTGTCTATAAGTGAAGCAAATTCTTTTTTATTATTTATTGATAATTCTTGAAAAAGATCATGTTTATAATCTCAATATTTTTCTTGGCATTTACCTAAAGATATTTTTTTGAAATCATCAAAATTTTCTGGAAAAGTATATTCTCCGTTTTTAAAATGTTTTCTTATTTTTTCGTAGTTTTTTTCAAAAGATATAAATATTTCTTTTAACTCTTTCGTTTTTAATATCCTTCGATTTTTTCATACATAGTTTCTATCTAGATTTGCTTTGTTGACTAATAGATTAATTATTTTATCCCAAGTTTCTTTGGTGAGAACATTATTTTCACACACGTTTATCGTATTCATCATAGATTCGATATATTATTATATAAACCTAGGTATAATATAAAAATTATTACAAAAGTCAATATCTATTTCGATTTATACTTGTATTTCTTATTGAGTTTTGTATATTCAGTCTTCCGCAAATAAAAATCAATACTAACAAATAAAAATAAAACGTATGATGACAAAGTTTAAGGCATCTAGTAAAGATGTACAGGTTAATGGGGAAACCATTTTAGCCTTTGTAAATGCTGTGGCTTCTTCAAAAAACTCTAAATTAGAAGTATTGAAGAAAAAGGGTATTTCTGATCCAGCACCAGGTAAATGGTATTCTCAGCAAGCCTGGTTGGACGCATTTGAAGCTATTAATCAGTCTTTAGGTCCAGTCAATATGAAAATGATTGGAAAAGCTATTCCAAAAAATGCTAAGTTTCCTCCGATAAAGAATTTGAAAGAGGCTTACGAACTTTTGGATCAAGCGTATCATTCGAATCATCGTGGAGGCGAAATTGGATATTATAAATTGATTTCCTATGACGCTAACGCAAAAATGTTGCAAATGGAGTGTAATACTCCCTATCCGGAATCTTTTGATGAAGGAATTATCCTTGGTTTATTTGATATGTTTAAACCAACTGGTGCTTTTATGGCACGAGTAAAACAAACACCAAAAACAACCGGAATTCTTTACACAATGAATTGGTAATGTTGTTTATTAAAAAAAATCCCGTGTTTTACGGGATTTTTTATTATGTAGTAATGAATCGTCTTTGTGTTGGTATATTTTCGTTCTCTTCACATACATATTCTGATTCCAAAATTCCTCAATTTTTTTGAATAACTTTGGCTGAGCCTATATTTTCTTTTTTGCAGATCACCATAGCTTTTTTGATACCTAGTTCTTTACATTTTCTGAGGGCTAATGTAAGGGCTAGTGTTGCATATCCCTTTTTTCTTTCACTTGGCCTGATGCCGTACCCTATATGTCCTCATAACCTTTCTAGGGCTTTATTTAATGTATGACGAACACTTACGCCTCCTACAAGTTTTCCTTGTTTATTTATAATAAAGTATAGTGATCCAGGAACCCATTGCTCAGGTAAATTTATTCCTTGTTTTCGATCTCTTGTTCTTTGAAGAAATTGTTGATAGTCTTCATGCGGTTTTTTCCTCATCGTTCGTGGCGTAATGATTTCTTCTTCGTTAATAAATTCTTCAAGCATTTCTTGGTGCTGCTTTTCATGCGATAGATTTGGTTCTTCTAATCTTAATTCTTCATGTGACATAAAAAAATTATGAAGAGATAAAACTAATTTCCTTTTGGTGGAAGTGTTTTCTTTCCTAAATAAGATAATGGCTTTTTTGTTATTTCATCAATTATATTCTGGATATATTTGTGGAATGCTTCTCTATCTCATCATTTTTCGATGATCATTGTGTCGATTTGTTGTTGGGTTTTTTCAAAATCATTGTTATTTTTGGTATTTATTTCTTTTCGAGGGATATCTTTGAGTATTTCAGAATATCCTTTTTGGAGTGGTAACATCCCTGTTAGTAAGAGAACAGCTATTCCAGGATAACCTAGATATCCTTTCCAATATGAACCATTGTCATTGAGCATAATCGCATTGTTTCCTTGATCGTACGTAACGGTATAATATTTTTCTCTACTCGAAGAATAAACTTTTGCCTCAACAAAAAGTCCTTGAGTCAGCTCAATTCTCTGGTCTGCGATTGCACCAAGTGCTTCGTATATTTTGATGATTGGTGGAAGTGTTCGAAGCATAAAGACTAATTATGATAAAAACCAATTTAATGTTTCTTGAAACAAAGTTTCTTCAATACCTTCTTCGTTGAAGCAATGAGATGAATTTATTATTGTATGCTCGATATTTGCTTTAAAATCATTTTTTAAATCTGTCTTTTCTGCGTAAATTATTTTGTATTTTTCATTTAACTTTGGATTTAAATTTTCTATTGATTTCATCTCTTTCACCATTTTTTCTCAGATGATTATGTCTATTCACCAGTTTACGGTATATAAATTTCTTTCTTTGTCGAATTTAATTTCATCATCATAAAGTCTTTTGGTATCCAAAACAGAATCTCGTAATATAATTTTCTTAATATTCTCAATGTTTGCTAATAAAATAGTAGGTCCTCCTAGACTATGACCAACAAGATATATTTCTTTATATTTTCAAATAAATTCTTGTATAACTACTTCTAAATCTTGTGTATGAGTTGTGATTCAACAATCTACTAAATTTCTTCATTTCTCTCAAGGATAAAGATCAAATCTGAATGTATCAAATCAATTGTTGTTAAAGAATCTAGCTCCATTGAAAAAAACATGTTCGTTTTGGTTTCATCCTAGTCCATGAACGAAAATAACAAGTTTGTCAGATTTATTTTTTGAATTTAGTGTTCAGTAGATAACATGATTGTCTGAAGTTTTGAGTGTAAGAGATTTTTCCATAATTATAGAAAAAATAAAATTAGTTATTTTTTATAATTTGTTTGATATATTCAATCTCTTTCTCTAATTCGTCAGCCTTATCAAATGTACTTTCGATAATTAGCGAAATATCTGATCTTTCAATTCCGTGAACAATTTCTTTTTGTTGTGTCTTGAAAAGCGGATAATGAAGAAGTTCTTTGTCAAATCAGCTAATATGATATTCGACTAATCTGTCTCCAAATGCTGCGTGAAGATCTTTGGCGAGTTGCATTGTTGGATCATTTACAAAAGCATGTTGAAGATCTAAAGTGAATTTTATGTTCGGTGCTTTTTCGAAGATTTTTGATAAGTCTTCTACTCCTTGGCCGGATTTCTTTCTTTCATCCATATTTTCTATGGAAAAAGGCAGATCATATTTTTTGAAAATATTTCGATCAACGACATGATCTGGATGGATGATGATATTTTTGATAGGTAGTATTGAACAGATATTTTGTAGATATTGGAATATCCTATGTGAATTTTCATCGTCTTGATAGGGATATGTAGGGGCATGTACTGAACAAAAAGAGAAATTTTGTTTCAAAAACGTTTTCGTTATTTCGCACTCAAGAATGTTTTCGTCGTGAAACATTATTTCAATTGCAGAGGTTTGTGGTGTTATGAAGTATTTTGCTATTTGTTGGTCGGTATTTCTTGTTGAATCAATTCTGTAAAAATCTCCTGTAGATCATCAGATTATAAGTTGATGCATAACATATCTTTATTGGTTTAAAATAATCATTTAATGATATTCTGAATTTCTGTTTCTGGAACTTTTACCCCACTAATTGTTTTTAATTCTGATTGTATTTTTTTTATTACAGAATTACTTAATAATGCTTTCTTGAAATTATCTTTACTGGTCGCAATTTTTTGTTGGTACACTTGTTCTATATGTTTTTTAATGAAACTTTCTTTATGTAAATATTTAGCTTTTTCTAGTATTTCCTTTGGTGTTTCTTGTAGAAAATCTATAGATAAGACAAGTTTGTCGTCTATTTTAGAGCCGAATGATAGATGGTAAATTCTTCGTTCTTTTAAATTTGTTAATACAACTCGTTTTACTCATTTAGTTGATGCATAACTATTTGCTTGGAATAGGTGATTATCGTTTAAATCGATTGTTATTGCTTTAACTTCTATCAAAAAATTAAGCTTATTATTTATCTTCACTCAATAATCGCAAAATTGATTTCTTATTTTATATTCTGTTGTAATATCTTCCATTTTATCATATCCTCGAATCTCGTTTAACATATCATTGATTACATTGCTTGTATCACTTTCATTGAGCGCTTTTTCGTTGGCTATCTTTATAAGTCTAAGATATTTTCTGATTCATTTCGAAAGCATCTCTTCATTTTTCTTATTTAATTTTATAGAAAGTTTACCTGTTTTTTTCTTTGGTTTCGGACAAACTACTGTTTGTAAAACTGGTTGAAGAGATTCTTCCATGAAAAATATAATTTAAAAAATAAAGTTAATATTTATATTGTTTTATTTTCCTATTTCTTCTTGATAATATGAGTTCTGATAATAGCTCCTAATGCGAAGAAAGCGAAGATCATGTCGATACCACTAAGGATTGCTGATAAGATAGCACATCCCAAAAGAATTCAGAATTGTTTTCGATTGTTGAGTTTTTCATATCCACCTCGTCTTTGTATCAAGAAATTAGTGTAGAAATATACGTTGAGTAATTTAGCAAATATCATCAATGTAGCAAAAAGCATTATAGCAAGTAATGAAAATGGTAATCAGATTATTGTTATTGCAAAAAGTATTGCTATGAAAGGAAGTGCTGCGTATGTTAAGAAACCAACTCCCAATGATTCTCGAGGTTCTTTGTTGAGTGTTTCTAGAGATGATTTAATTCGTTTTTGTCCGATAAAAAGTAGGATAAGTCCAAATATAAAAAGGAACGCAAATCTTGCTCAAACAAAACCGCTGAAGATTCCCAAAAACTCATTTCTATTGTTGAAATGTACTTGTTTGAATGTTACTTTTCCTGAAACAATTTGTTCGAGTCCTGTGTTTTGTCTTGCAGATTCATAATATAAATTCCCCAAAATTTTCGCGCTATCATCTGTCTTTATCTTTTCTGCTCTTAGAGTTGCGTCTCATTTGATTGTACCTTTGAGAAGTATTTCACCAGCATTTAAATCTACATTATTTGCTGTTCCTGCAAAATCTATTTTTCCACCAGCTATTTTGGTTTCTCCTTTGATGGTGGTGTTGCTATTGATGATTATATTTCCACCAGCTATGAGTAAATCTTTTTCTATAGTTCCATCAAACATTATTGTCCCTCATAAAAGTCTTGCAGATTCACCGATGTTTCCATTGATAAATTGTTCTCCTCAGAAAAGCATTAAATCTTGTTCAATGTCTCCATTGATGAAAATTTTTCATCCAACACTAGCTACATCTCCATCTGTATCTGCATTGAGATTGATATTACCTCCTGCAATGTAGTAATCTCCATTTACTGGTGTAGTAAGATTGAGATTTTCTCCAGCATCGGCTTTGAACGCGAAGCTACTGAGTGGTGCGAGGATTGAAAGAGCGAGAATCAAAGAAAAAAGTTTTTTCATGGTGATGAATAAGAGGTAAAAAATATTAAATGATAATTCTTCCTGCTGCGGTTTTTTCTATTTTATTGAGCTTGAGAAGGAGTGGTTCTACGTCTTCTTCGACAGCTTTTTCATTGATTCATAGTTGCACCGCGATGGTTCTAATACCAAGTGGTCTGTCGGCGTCACGAAGGATTTCAAGATATTTTGCATGAAGGGGAGTCATTCCACCTTCTTCGATTTTGCTATGGAGCAAGAATGCATCGAAACATGCTTGATCTATGCGTTTATGTTGTGTTTGCGTAATAGCAAAATCTCTCATTTTGATACAAAGGTTGTGGATTTCACGGGGAACCGCGTCAACTTTGGCAGCGATAGCTGAGAGGATGGAAGGGTCGAAATCCACCGCATATTGTCTGAGATATTTTTCGATAATGATTTGTTTTTCTTTGGAATCGTATTCCATAAAATGAAAATTATACACAAATCTATTTTTGATCGGTTGTGAAAGTGATTCAGATTTTGTGGTTGCCCCTATGAGTGTGAAAGGATTGATAGGAATTCTGACATTTCCTCATTCGGGCATCACCATATCGATGACGAAATCTTCCATCGCGATATATAAGACTTCTTCTATATTTGGTTTGAGTCTGTGAATTTCATCGATAAAAAGGATGTCTCCTTGTTCCAATGAATTGAGAATGCTGATAATTTCTGCTGGTTTGGTAATGGCATATCCCGTAACGGCTTTGATTCCAACGTTGGATTGTTTGGCAATAATATTTGCCATAGTTGTTTTCCCGAATCCACTTGGTCCAGAGAAGAGAATATGTCCAACATGAGATTTTCTTTTTTGTCCGCTTTCTATTGCTGTTTTGAGAACGTTTTTGATATGTTCTTGTCCAATAAAATCAACAAAAGACAGTGGTCTATGAGTACCATTTATATTGAGCAATTTTTCCGTGTTGATCTTCTTGATTTCCATAACTTGGTTTAGTTTTAAATAATTAATTTTTCTTGATGTGATAATATGCAGTAGTATTTGCTACCTGTGATATAGTATATGTATTTGTATTTATTCTTGCTGTTCCTTCGAGAACCGCTCTATTGCTTACGATAAAATTGATTGTTCCAATTTTTTTGTCTGTACTGATATCATAAATATCTCCGTATCGTACAAAATTTTTGCTAAAATAAGTTTCTGTTGATGTTTTAATTACTTTATATTTTGTAGAAAATATTTCTATATATCCCAATTCGAAATTAGCATTTTGAATCAAATTGGTATCTATAAAAATATCTGCTTCTTTGGCTTCTGGGATTTCTCCAGATAAAATAGTATCTCCCGTTTTGATGCTTCAAGGAATTGTGTTTAAAATCATATTTTCTAATGAGTTGTTGTTAAGATTATTGATTAACTGAAATTTTACTCTAAATCTATAAAGAAATAATGCTACTTCGTATCTAGTAATTGGACTATCGAATGTGATAGCATCAGCTGGTCCTACAATTCCCATATCCAATGCATTTTGGTAGTAAGCTGTCCATCGAGGATTTTTGCTTTCATCAAGTTTTTTCCCTTCTACTAACCTAATAAGCGCAGTGATAAACTGTCATTTTGTTAATGTATTTTTGGGATCAAAAAGTTGGTTTCCTCCTTTGAGAATTTCCATTTTACATACATTTTGGATATGAGTAGTTAATGTTTGATCTGCTTTTGCAAGGTCTTTGAACTGGCATTCTGTAGGTAATGTACTTGTGAGTTTGTCTTGAGAAAAATCAAATATTTTTGCAAAAACATCAAATATTTTGGCTGATTGTTCTCTCGTAAGAACTTCAAAAGGTTTATATTCACCTATGGTTAAAAAGCTTGTCAGTCCATTGTCGTGCATCCATCTAATAGCTTCTTGCAGTTCTGGATCTTTTTCTACACTAATAGAATTTGCTATTGCTGCAAATTTTTGAGCGAGCTCTGATGATTCTTCAGGTACTGTATTTGTTATTGTTCCCGTTGTTTGAACTACGCCTGTAAGATTTTGAAGTTTGAGTTGTGATTGTAACTTGAGATTTACGTCGTTTGCGATAGTTTGTAGTCTGTAAATATATAACGCTATTTCATATCTTGAAATTTCTTTTTCAAATGTACTTGTATTGAGTGTTGTCAGACCGAGAGCTTTTCCTTTGATGTAATATTCTGACCATCGAGGATCTTTGGCTTCAAAAGATGTTTGTCCTTCAAACATTCTGACCAAAATAGCCATAGCTTCAGGTCTAGTAAGCTTTTTGGTTGGCATATATTTCCCGTTTGCACCTTTTATTACTCATCGTCCACATACTTGTTTGATAAATCATGTAAGTTCTGGATTGAATTCTCCTGCATCGCTAAATGCACAAGCAGAGTTTTTTTGTTCTTGTCCATATCAAAGAACGATATATGCTTGAGCTATCATTTTTGCGGCTTCTTCCCTAGTTAATTCATCATACATTCTATAGTCTGTTGGTTTATTGTATTTGGTTAGTCAATTTGCATACATCCATGAAAGAGCACGTTCAAATTCTGTTCATGTTGTTTGAACAGTTGTTGTAGTAACAGTTCCTGTTTTTATAGTTGTTCCTGTTTGAGTGATTCAGGTTTGAGTAGTGCCTGTTGTTTGAGTTCCAGTTGTTTGAGTTCCTGTAGAAAGATTGATCCCTGTAATAGTGATGGTTTTGGTAATAGGATCTATGATAATTTGCGCTTCAGCATTTACACTATTGTACATTATTCATAATGTTACTAGCGTTATTGCAGTAGCAAAAAGAAATTTTTTTGTCATTTGTTTTTGAAACAAAAATAAAATATTATTATTTTTAGAATAGTGTTTATGTTTATCTTTTCAAGAGTAAGCTCTTGTTTTGAATGTAGTGATTTGAATGTGTTTGTCAAACAAATCTTTGACTAAACTGTAAGGATACTTTTATTATCATTTATATTACGATGTATTGGTCTTTTTGTTACTGTTTTTTGTTTCTTAATTTTCCTTTGAAATTTTTTAAAGAAACTATACATATAGGAGATATCTTTAATTTGTATATTTCTATTTATGACAAAAAGGATTCTTACGTGAATTAAACCTACTGATAATCAAATCCATTTGGGAAATTATTTTGGAGCAGTGAAGCCTATGATGGAACTTTCTGCGCAATATCCTGATGCTGAAATATTTTTGTTTTTGGCAATAATGCATGGATTGACAGGTTTGCATGATGGCAAAGCTATCCATGATAATAGTCTGAATGTATTGAAAATATATATGGCCTGTGGTGTAGATCTCAAAAAGTTTGTTATCTATAATCCTGCTGATGTTCCCGCTCATGCTCAATTGAGTTGGGTGCTAGGATGTATCACCCATATGGGATTTATGGAACGTATGCATTCATATAAAGAAGCTTTAGACAAGGGAAAATCAAAAGAAATTAGTGTAGGAGTTTTTACCTATCCTATTTTGATGGCTGCTGATATTTTGCTCTATGATGCAGATATGGTGCCTGTTGGACAAGATCAAAAACAACATGTAGAGTATGCGAGAGATATAGCTCAAAGATTTAATAATGTTTTTGGTGAAACATTTAAACTTCCTGAACCATATATCAAACCTGAAGTTGGAACAATTTTGGGAGTAGATGGACGCAAAATGTCCAAATCATACAACAATTATATCTGACTTTTGGATGATGAAAAACAAGTTCTTAAGAGAGTAAAACAGATTGCTACGGATGCGAAAACAGTAGAAGAACCTAAAGATCCTGATCAATGTAATGTCTACAAAATCTGTAAATTATTTTTAACCCCTGAAGAAGATGCTGCCTTGAGAGCTAAATATCAAGCTGGAGGATTGAGTTATAAAGAAGCAAAAGATTATTTATATGAAAAAATTATGGCATTTTTGAAACCTATTCAAGATCGTTATGCACAAATTAGTGATCAAGAAATTATAGACTTGATGAAGAAAAACGCAGTGTATGTGAATGAATTAGCAAATAAAAAATTGGCAGAAGTTTATAAAAAGGTTTGATTTACTTTGTAATATAAAAAATGACGCAAGAACAAGATATAAACCTTACGGTTATGGATGCTCAGGAATGGAATGAAACTGATTTTAAAATAGCCCAGATTAAAAATATATTAAAAGAAGAATGATTGGAAGATGATCCAGATCTTATGGATGCATTTGATGAAGCAGTGAAGCATGCAGTGAAAGGAGAAATTGTTGATGAAGAAATATAAAAAAATATATTTGAAAAAAGGTGTCGCGGAATCGCAGCACCTTTTTTGTTGTATTATTTTCTTATTCCCAGAGATAAGCAAGTTCTGGGAAAGGTGTTAACGCCTCTTCCCTTACTCTTTCAGGTTTATCTGTCCCGTGGACAACATTTTTTTCTCCATCATTAGGGATTTGGAATAGATAACGAATTGTCCCTTCAGCTGGCTTTTTAGTATCGCCAATAAAGTCTCGCCAGGCTTCTACAGCATTATCTTTTTGTAAAACCAATGCTATTACATCGGCTGAACAGGTAAAAGTCATTAATCTTTCATAGAAATGCTTACCTTCATGTTCTCCGTATAAATCTTTGGCTGTAGTTTCTGTATAACGGAACAATTTTTGTCCTATTATTTTGAAACCAGCTTCTTGAAGTCTACGAAGAATTTCTTCTGCATTTTCCATGCCGTTTTCGGCTTTTATATACGAATACGTAAGATCCGTTCTTTCTTTGTACATAGAGTTTTGTTTTAAGTTTTTGTATCTATACATATTTTCTCTCAAAAAGCAATATATTTAGTTTTTGAAGCTTTGGGCGCAGGCATAGGCGCTGGTCCGGCATCGTTGGAGGTTGTAGCCTCATGTCTTTCATGTGATATCCAGCGCCTCACCTATGAAATAGAGTCAGGCGGTCTTTTTACTTTCCATTGTTGGGTTTATTTCTTTCATATGGACTCCGCCGACCATTATTTTTGCTTCTTCTCGAGGTCTTAGTGATTTAATCGTAAAATTGGCTATTTGTTGTCCATGGAAATGGTTCGTGATTTTTTTGATTGCCGTAGTTGGGTTGAATATTATTGTTATGGAAAAATTATCAAAATTATTAATTCAGATTTTTTTTTGTATTTTATATTCGCCTAAAGCATTGGCTAAATTGAAAATTGCAGGTCAAGATAGTCATCTATGGGTAAATAACATATCTCCGTTTTGTTGGAAAATAAGTTTGTTATTGTGATTAAGTGTTATGGAAGCTTTTAGGCTATTTCATGTGAGACTTGAAAAATCTTCATTGGTTTCTACTCCACATAATCCTGGCATAACATCTGTTGTTTCTAATCCAAATTGTTGTGCAATTTGAAGAGCAAAATCAGTAGCTCCTATTTGAGGAAAAGATTTTCATCCTGTTGCAATAACAAGATTTTTTGTTTCAATTATTTCTTCATTTGTTTTTATGATAAATATATCTTCCTTTTTTGAAACATTGATGATCTCTTGATTGAGCTTTATTTCTGTATTATTTTCTGTTGCTTTGTTGATAAGCAACTTGTTTAGATCTTCAGCTTTTCCGCTTTTGAGAATTAATCTTCCATTATCTTCTTCTTGAATAGCTATTCCATTGTTTTCTAAAAACTCTTTCATTTCATTTGCTCCAAACTTGTGGAAAAGACTAGGTAAAGCTTTTTTGTTTTGTCCAAAATAATCGTTTATTGGATATATATTTGCATTGGAAAAATTACATCTTCCTCAACCGGAAAGAAGAACCTTTGTTCAAAGTTTATCTGTTTTTTCTAAGATGAGTTTTTTAGTGTTTCTTGGCAGATATCCTGCACAAAAAAGACCAGCGGCTCATCCTCAAATAATAATAATGTCGTACATGTTTAGAATTGTGGAGGATATTTTTTTGCTATACTAAGGTACTCTTTTCGTTTTGTTTCTAAATTTATTATTTCTTTTTGTGGTATCTTTGTATGCTTTATTTCTTGTATATCTTCATGTATTTCTTTTATCATGTTTATGATTTCTTTCTGATCTCTTTTCATACTATTAATTTCTTCCAAAAACTCATCGTCATCTTCTTTGTATGTCATTTCGTGATTCATAGGATCGAGCCGAACTCTGATTGCTTCTTCTATGTCTCTGCGTTTTTGATCTAATTGAGTAAGCGTAGCTATTCATTTACTTATTCATCTTTCAGCGGGTGTTTTGTTGGCATCAATTTCTTGTTTTAATTCTACAATACATCATTCTGCTATTCTTTTTTGACCAGATACATCATTAAAATCAACAGAATTATCTGCTAATTTTTCCTCAAAAAGGAAATGATCAAGAATTGATTTACCCATGATGCTGTAAAAAAATAAAGCAATAGGTATCGGTTAGTTTATAGGTAATTCCTAACTAAAATCAATCTTGTTTTGATTGTGTTTTGATAACTGCTTTGACTAGTGGAATATTATCCGTCATTATATATTTAGCGCCTAAGGAAAGAGCTTTTTTTATGCTTTCTTGGGTATTTAGTGTATAGACAACAAATGTTTTTTTCATAGCTTGAGCTACCTCTATAGTATTTCTATTTAGCATACTTTCTGGAACTAAGTAGAATTCATGAGGGAATTGATAAATCAAATCTGATTCTTCTGCAAAACTATCCCATCCAGCTCTAATCTTTTTGTGAGATCAAATGATGTAATTAGCTATTCTATCGTAGGAAATAAAAATCACTTTGTCTTCTAATCCTAATTTGGTAATGGTATTGATTGCATCCAATGTTTGTGCTTCAGCTTTTGTATTATCATATACTTTTATTTCCAAAAAATAGAGATCAAAAAGATCTTTGGTTTTGGTAAGAAATTCTTCTAATGTGAGTATTTTTTCTCCGTTCCTTAGAGGACAATCATCCTTGATTTCTTTTAAGGTAAATCATGTTGTTGTTTTGTTTGGTCCGCATGCTGTTGTTTGTAATGATGGTCCATGTATGACGATATTTTGATTGTCTTTGGTGAAACTTACATCTAACTCTAATGCGTTTGCACCATCTTTATTTGCTCTTTTTGCTGTATTAATGGTGTTTGGTAATCGTTTTTTGTATGTTCATCAACCATGAGCTATTAGTACAAATCACGTAGCATTGTTTTCAGAAATTTTTGGGGTATCATAGTTTGCTATTCATTTGATTCATAATAATTTTTCTGCTTGAAATCCTTTGTATGCCTCTATATATTGTCTGATTACATTATCTTCTTTTTTCTCTGTAACATTTGAAGCACTTCCATCTTTATTGATTTTTACATAAATTTTTTCTGCAAAACGACAATAACGAATTCCCCAATCTCTATTTGCCTGCAAAGAAAAAGCATTGTTGAAGAGTTTTGATATTTGAACATTTTCTTTTGCTACCAAATATTTGAGAGAGTTGTGAATGTCTGTGTGTTGGATAATATTGTCATTGAAAGTATCTTTTTTGATTCCATTTCCTACGACTGTTGCAATTACCCTTGACTTTGAACTTAATCCAAACCTTTCAAATTCAGCTTTATTGATTGCTTCCATTTTTCTATGATCGCCAACAATAACGAGAATACCATTGTCGAAAAATCAGCTATTTTTTAGTTTTTGATAAAATGTATAAAGACTTTTATCTACATAAGAAAACATTTGTTCAGTGTCTTGTCCATATGGTGTATCATATGGTCTATGAGAAGAAACGCTTTGAAGTGTGAGAAAAACAGGAGTTGTCGCTCAAGAAATAACGTCTAGTGCTTTGTTATACAACGCTTGATCTGGCGCAGCATTAAAAACATATTTTTTTTCTTTTTTGAATGCTTCTTCTCAAATAATGTTTTGATAACGTAGCCCAGAAAGAAACGCTTTTTGATTGAGAAAATCTAAGGTTACAGTACTTATAAACGTAGTTTTATATCCTTGATCCTGCATAAATTCTGGGAGTGATTGTAAATAATTTGCATATGCATCGTAATCTTGATTGCTATCTATACGAGGATATTCTCGAGGTTCAATTCACTGTAATGTTGCAATATGAGCTGTTTCTGATGTACATCCATTGGCTATAAAATTGGTGAAAGTAATTCCTTCAGATTGAATTTTATCAAATAACGGTAGGTTGTCATATAATCAACCTGATCTTTTTGAATCAATAGTCGAGAGTGATTCTGCAAAAAGTAGGATAATATTTGGTTTTCTGTTTTTACCTTTTATAGTTGTAAAATATTCTTCATATTTTTTGGAGGAGCTTATATTAAACGCTTTTTTGTTATTTATCCATTCTTCAAAAGTCTGAATATTGAGCGAAAGAATATTGTTTGCTATTGTTGTATTGTTTCTTGTGATTACATTAATACCTGTTATTGCGACCGTAATTCCAAAGAAAATAAGCGCAATAATTCGTTGATGAGAACTTTCTTTTCGTTTTTTGAGAAATTTTTGTGAAAGTACAAATGCTAGAATAAAAAGTCCTCAGAAAAAAAGGAGCGCAAACATACTATAGGAAAAAAAATATTTACTTGATGACACGCTGAAAAAGCTATACATATCAAATATCGATAATCTACTTTGAAAAAAAAGGATAGTAACAATATCAATAAAAAAAATCAGAATTAATATAATGTTTATGCTGTTTATTATTCGTTTTATGGTTTTGTGTTTGAAGTTAAGATTGACAAATACGAGCAATAATACGATTCCCAAAATCATTAGATCATTTCCCAAAAAGCCCAATGAAAGTAATGCTGTATTGAGAATACCGCCAGTTATTTGTCCACCATAAATACTGTAAATAGCTCGTTGTTTTATTCCCAATAAAAAAATCAACAGAAGAGCAATACTTCTTCCACTAAAAAAGCTATTATTAATCAGATGTTTGATTTTTTTGGATACTATTTTATGCATAGGGCTATTTTTATTATTATTTTTTTAAAGTGAATAGTCGTTTGAAAATTTTGTAGAGTCGAGGATTGAGGATGATATCGAAATTTCCTGTATATTCTATTTTTTTACCCCCTATAGATTCTTTGAAAGCACTGACGCTTGTTAATTCATGTTCAGGAAATCCTGTAGGAGCGCCGCCCATGAGGTCAAAGGTTGTAAAGCCTTGTTCTCTCGCTCGTTCAAAGGTTTTAAATTTCAAATATTGTTGTCCCCCTATTGTATTATGTGTTCTGTCAGCAAATCCATAGAGTCACACCATATTTTTGTCGTCATAAATAACTATACTTCCTGCCAAGATTTCACCATCTTTTTCGGTAATTACTACATTTCCTGTTTTGGTCTGTATCAGCTCTTTTATTAGTTTGGTATATTGGTTTTCTGATATGGTGTTAAATCATTTTTTGTCTGCTGTTGTTTGTCGTTTGTTATAAAACTTTTGATATTCGTGTTCTTGGAGTGTTCTAAAAGTTATCCCATTTTCTATTCATTTTCTGACACGAACTCTGGATGATTTGTTCATTTCACGGAGTAATTCTTCATTGGTTTTTGTAATATCAATAATAATATTACTTTCTGGCAGATTTTCTCTAAATGAATGGATAAGATGATAGTCTTCTTTGAAGTGAGTACGAAGACTTAATCTCGTATCTCTGAGCGAACTCGCCAATTCGTTGTCGATGTCTTTGACATCAAAAGTTTGGATAGAAGTAGTCACACCTCGTTGAAAAAAAATATCTGTCCAATGATGTCAAAATTCAGACTTTATTTTTTGGATAGCTTTGCTGATTTCTTTATGATCTTTTGGCAATTCAATTCAT
Organism: candidate division SR1 bacterium RAAC1_SR1_1; assembly: GCA_000503875.1. GTDB lineage: Bacteria > Patescibacteriota > Gracilibacteria > Absconditabacterales > Absconditicoccaceae > UBA5124. The sequence goes on along the minus strand of CP006913.1, from coordinate 841,148 downwards.
AGAATCTGATATCGTTTGAGGGTAATAGGTCCGATTTTTTTGGTTTTGATTGTTCAAAAATAGTCTTTACCGAAGAGATGGAGGGTAAAGCTAGGCTTTTGGTAAATATCTTTTTGAATGGTCTTTCGAATGTGAGATTGATAGAGGGACATAGTCATATGTTATGTTTTAAGTGTTATGTTCTTGATAGTGTTTTGTGGCTGGAAAACAAGGTGTTTTGAAAAAAATAGATTTCTTATTTACGTGGCCATTTCTATTTTTTATACTGTAAAATTCTCTTTTGCTATCTTTTGTGCGGTTTTCGTGTAAAATGTCTTAAAATAAAATTCTCTTTCTTTTTTGATTTGTTCAGTAATTTTTTCATCATCCCATCCTTTTTCCTTCCAATATTTGATATATTCCAACTTCATTTCTTTTGAAAATGAATTTAATTTATCTGAATCTCGCAATATTTTTGAAATTTGATTTGTTTGAATGTTTGGAAAACAATGTTGGGATATTGCTTCGCAAATCATATCAACCTCTTCATTGGATAATTCTAATGAAAAAAGAAAATCTTTTGCTTTTTTTGCACCATCAACTCCATGATTGTCTTCAATTGTTTCTTGTTTCCATGTTTTGCTTCTTCCAATGTCGTGAAGAAGTGCTGTAATAATACATAATTCTGTATTGATATTTTCTTTTTCAGAAACAATTTTAGCAAAGTTTGCAGTAGTCTCAGCATGTTTTATCCCATGTGCCGAATCTATGTCTTTTAAACATTCTTCTGCAAATTCTTTTGATTTTTGAATTCTATTCATCCTATTCGTTAGTGAATAAATCAATCTTAATGTATCTATTTTGCTTCTTTTTACAAAAGAAAATTACACCATCTTCAGAATTGCTTGTTCTAATTTTTTGGGTTCGTCCGTACCTATCCTGTATGTTTTGCCATTTTTCATTTTTATTTCAACTGCGTCAAAACCAGAAACATTGAAAATCCACATCTTGGGCCAAAACCATACTCTGATTCCCCATCCATAATATCGATGATTTTTTACGGTTTTAGCAGATAGGATATCATCGAGCGAAAACTTTTTCTTGAAAATCCCGTATCCAAATTTGATTGCTATATGTTTTTCATCAATACGTACTTGGAGTGATATGAAGGAAGCAAGAAGAAAAACAATCAAAGCCATTATGCTCGTCATAGCAAAATTTGGACCAGAATTGTACGAAACAGGCTCAGCAGAAGCCGTTATATACGCCCATACGAAAAGTGCTAGTACGATCAAGGTAACAACTAGCATTAGATAACTAAATTGGGTGTGTTTGTAGGGCATTGAGAGAGGGTTGAGGGGTAAAGGAGGGGGATTCTGAAATTATTTAATATATTTAATTCATATTCAATATTTAACTCAATATGGATTTTGTTTCCATTTTTCCGTACTATTTACAAATAGATTATCTGTACGAGTTTCAAACGATATATTTCTGATTTTTAATTTTATTAGATTATCTCCTTTTTTCAAATAATCTTTTATATCTAATGTGGCTAGTGCTTCATTGGAGGTTATTTTTTTCTTTTCTCAATTTATATTTTCTGCTAAATCGGATTCATTTATTGTTATTTCGCATTCATCATCTACGATTATATATAAATAAGCTTTTTTAATCCTTGATATATCAAAATTTAATGAAAACTTTCTTTCAAAAAAATAATATCATCAATGAGTTGCTTCTTCGTTTGTTATTATTTCATGATGAGCAATTCGTTTAGATCATTTTAGTTCTTCATATTTCTCATATTTTTTTCGAGCATTGTCTTCTATTTCCGAATATTTCGCTATTTTAGCGTGACCTTTAGCTAAATTTAATTTTGGTCAATTTCCTTGCTTTTCATATTTTATGAAGTACGTTTCTGTATCACTAATTATGTTTATGTTTCAGTATCATAAATCTTTTGTGGCTATATATTTTATTAAATTATCTATTCTACGTAATGTTCGGAAAAAAAAATTTATTAAAAATTTTTTTGCTCGAAATAATATAACTGTTAATACACTGAATATTATTCACCAAATCCATTCAGGCTTTTTTGTGTAATTAATAAACTCTTCAATATATCAAGAACCGCTCATTATGTATATATAATAATAAAATTATTCTCATTTAAGTTCATAAAGTTTCTGTGAAAAATCATCTACAAGACATATTCATTGTCTATAAGGAATCCATTTTTCTTTGGAATCTTTACAAAAATTTGGTGTTTGAAGAACCTTTTCATTTGAAAAATAATCATATACTGTTACTACATCTCTACTTTCTGTTTTTCAATCTATGTTATATTTAAAAAATCATCGTGTATCGTACATGCAGGTATTCTTCTGTATACTATAAAAAATAGATCCTAATTTTTCATAACTCTCTTGTCAATCGTATGTATACTCAGTATTTCTTTTCTCGATTTCCGCTATAATTTTGTCTTTATAGTTAGCGCATTCCTTTTTTTTATCAAAGATTTGATTTTCTGTCATTGTTGTTTTGTCCTCACTATTTTGTTTTTCTATGCTACATCATGTAATAAATATTCCTGATATTAATAAAGAAGCCACAATAATTTTCTTAAACATTATGTTTGATTAGAAAATAAATTAGTTTTTCTCTAGAAAAATATTTTGTTGATGTTATTGGAAAAATATAATAATTTTTTCTATTTTATTGTCGCTTTCTCAAACCACAGCATTTATATAAATATTTGTTTTTCACGATAAATCTTTTGGAAAATTATAATCATTATTCCCAATGAGTGGTATGTGGTTCAGTTTGTATAAATATTCGTTTTTATTTTCTACTGATAATGATTCTTTCTTATTTAACCATCATATTGTAGAGCCGTTAACTCATAAAAAAATATTACTGATATTTGAAACTGGCTTTGATGTTACAAACATAATATATCATTGTTTATCTGTTGTTGGTATATCAAATTTAATTCTATTTTTGTATAAATAATCGTGCATTCTTGAAGTGTTTTCACTTCATGCTTTCGAATTCATTAATGGTTGATTTGTCGGGGCTATTGAAATATAATCAATTCATCAACTACCATATTCTATAATATAATCAAAATATGTTCTTGGATCTGTTGGTATGTCTATTATTGTTCATGTAATGCTTTCTCAAGTTATTGTTTGTTGTTCTATAGTGGCTCAGGTTGTGTCTTCAGGATATTTTATATCAGAATACTGTCATTCATATAATGGCGTTTTTGTAACATACGAAAAAATACCAACTCATAACATAATAATTGCAACCGGTCGTAGTATTATCTTAATTATTTTAATTTCATCATTCATTTTTGTGAGATTTTAGTATTAAAAAGGGTAATAATATAGAGTGAAATATTGATACTATTATGCTATATGCAATATTCATTTGATATTTTTTTACATAATATACAGTTATTACGCCAAATAGAATAAATAATATTGGAGTTAGAATAAAATTCTCAGCTAACCATGTCAATTTAAATGAGTTAGCAATATATGATGATATGAAACCACTTGTTCGTATAGCAAAAATAACACTGTTAATGCTATATATAGTTATAGATAAATTTTGAGCATTAGTATGTCTTCACACGATATATTATAAAATAATTAAAACATTAAAAAACACTATACTAATTTCTTTCTAAAATAACAATTCAAATTTCACTCCCTTTTTCAAAAGAAGTTTCTTCTATGAATTTTTAAAAAAACCTGTACAAAAAAGTACAGATTTTTCTTTCCTATTTATTCTTCTTAACATTCTCCAACTCTTCATTCATCTTTATCAATTTTTCTCTATTCTCCTGTAAGCTTTTTTCCCTATCAGCGATGATATGGGCAGGGGCTTTGGAGCGAAAATCGCCTGAGTTGAGCATGCGATCTTGGTTTTCTATGTGCTTGGTTAACTGGTCGATTTCTTTGGTTAATTTGCTTTCAACTTCTGCCCAATTGATTTCCTGGTGCGTCTGGACACCTACGGTTAGTGTTTCTACCACTTGGATATAGACGTTGTCTTGCATATTTTCGTTGTCATTCATAATAATTACCGAAAGAGCAGTATTGAGCTTGGTGATCAATGGAATATATTCTGTCCATGCTTGTTTGTCGGCGATGCCTTTGATGAAAACGTTTACTTTTTCGTTTGGTTTGATGTCGTTGTCTTGTCTCAGATTTCTAATTGCTCAGATAACTTCGGTGAAGAGATTGAATGTCTCACGAGCTGGCTCTTTGCCTAGTGTTTTTGGTCGTGATTGTTGGATCAAATGTCCTTTGAAACTAAATAAATCTCGTAAAGTTTCTGTGACGAATGGTGCATATGGATGCAATAATTTGAGAATAGTTCCAATGCTGTAACGAAGAATATGCGGTGTTACGGTTGATTGTGATGATTTGGTGATCTCGATATACCAGTCACAGAAATAATTCCAAACGAATTCTATAATGCTATTTCCAGCTTCTCCATACATAAAATCTTTGAAATATTGATTGATTTGGTCGATATGTTGATCGAAAATATTGAGGATCCATTTGTCGGCGTCTGTTGTTTCTGCGAAGTTGGTGGTGATAAAATCACGTTCTTCTTCCCAAGATAATTCGCTTGCTTCAAATTTCATATCTACGTATTTACAGGCATTTCGAAGCTTATGCAAAAATCTAGAAGCATAATCGACTTTGCTCAATGAATATTTGAGATCGTTTCCTGGAGTCGCACCCAAAACAAGACTTAATCTGAGGGCATCTGGTCCATGACTGTTGATAATTTCTATTGGGTCGATTCCATTTCCTGCGGATTTGGACATCTTTTTCCCTTTTTCATCTCTTACGAGACCATGCAAGTATACGTGTTTGAATGGCGATTTTCCGGTGTTGGCAAACCCCATCATCATCATTCTCGCAACTCGGAAAAAGATAATATCGTACCCTGTTTCTAATACTTCACTAGGATAATATTCAGCGAGATCTTGCGTATTTTCTGGTCGTCCCATAATCGCAAATGGCCAAAGCGCGCTTGAAAACCACGTATCTAATACATCATTATCTTGGTGTATTGTTGTACTTCCACAAGTTTTACATGCAAATTCTAATGTGAATTGTCCATTGTCAGTTGTTTTGATATTTGGAATACTATTTAATAATAATGTAATCTGATTTATATCTTTGTTTGTAATGGCTGTTTTTATTGTTTCTATTTGATTGAGTAATGTTTGATTATCTTTGAATTTTGTGCTGTAAATTGTGTGATAAATATCTCCGATTGTTCCATTTTGTGGAGTAAGACTTGTTGTGTTGAGAAGATCTACTAATTTCTCGATAGAGAATGTTTTTCCTAGTCTATCATCAGCAACAAGGTTGAAAACTATATGTCCCAATACAAATCCATCTGTTTGTTCGATGCTTTCGAAAAAAGCATCTTCGTCCATAGGATGAGCGTGTCATTTTTCGCAGTATCGAACTGGTATTCTATGTCCTCGTCGAAGTTGTCTAGAAATACATCGAGGTCTAATATTTTCCATCCAATCAAAAAATGTTTTGTTGAATCTCGCAGGATGAATCGTTGTCTCACCTGTTTTTACGGCGTTGATAGATTTGTCTGCATATTCTTTTACGTCAACAAATCGTTGTTTGGAAACTAAGGGTTCAACTCTCGTGTTACATCTTTCACAGTGAGGAACGGTCGTTGGATAGTCTTCGGTTTTTGTAAGATGTCCTTTTTGTTCCAATTGTTCCATAAATTCTGCGAAATCTTTTTTGCTATCTTTTCCGCTAAATTCACCAGAAACTTCAGTCCAGATACCTGCTTTATCAAATGCAAAAATATCTAGAGGGAGATGATGTTTTTGTCCAAGGGCAAAATCGACAGGATCGTGTACGGGAGTTACTTTGAGCGCTCATGTACCAAAATCTAGTGCCACCGTATCTTCTGAAATCACCGGTATCTCCTTGTTGGATATTGGGATGCAAATTGTTTTACCAATTCGCTCTTTTCGTTGCCCTTCTGGATGCACAGCAATTGCCACATCTCCAAACATAGTTTCTGGACGAGAGGTTGCAACGGTGATACTCGCAGATTTATCTGAATTAAAGTATTGGATATAATAGAGTTTTCCTACTGTGTCTTTGTGTTCGGCTTCTAAGTCAGAAAGTACGGTCTGACATCTAGGACATCGATTGATAATATAATTTGATTGATATATTTTTTGTGCATTTGCAAGGTTTACAAATGATTTTCTAACGGCGCGAGAAAGCTTTTCTGAGAGAGTAAATTGTTCTCTTGATCGATCACAGGCAGACCCCATCATTTTGGTCTGATTGACGATTGTTGATCTACATGAACTTGCCCAATCTCGTATTTTATTGATAAATTCAGATCTTTCGAATTGGTTTTTAGATTTTCCTTCTTCTTTGGCAACTTTTTTTTCTACTACAACTTGTGTGGCAATTCCAGCATGGTCAGTACCAGGTACTCGAAGAGCTTTTTTGTTGTTCATACGAGCATGTCTGATCATAATATCTTCGAGAGCCATGGTCATAGCATGTCCTAAGTGGAGGATTCCTGTCACATTTGGCGGAGGAATAGGCACGACAAAAGTACCATCATAGCTATGGTTATCATCTGGTGTAAATAGTTTTTTTGCCTCTCGTTGGTCGTAGAGTTGTCTCGTTGTTGTATGATCGAAACTTGCGGGAAATTCTCTTTTATCCATTTTTGTCTAAAATTTGAGTTAAAAAAAATCCTTGATGGTGAAATCAAGGAGATAGTGGTATCTTTCTCCTTTTTGTTAGATCACGACTGAAAGTTTAGATGTTTTCATGCTGTGATTATATGAGTTGGAGAAAGAAATGCAAGAAAAAATTATTTTGTATGTGGGTAATAATTTTTTATGTAAGCTTCATATCATTGTAATTTTTTTAGTATTTCTTGTGAAAAAGAATCGTTTTCCAATAAAGAGATAATTTCTACTGTATTATTTTTGGTGATTTTGAATCTTTTAGCTAACTCATTTATTATTTTTTGTGAATTTTCTCTTTCAGATTTTGACCTTTTCAAGTCATTTACATCCTCTTCTGTTTCCATTATTTTTTTTCGTTTATCTTCACAAATATCAAAATTTTCCTGTATTTTTTTTTCAAGACTATCCCTTATTTTATTTTTGGTTTTTCTTCGTAATTCGTTTATAGTTATTTTTGAAAACTCTTGAAGAATATTAGATATTTCTTCGTTTGTTGTTTTTTGGAGTCATTTAATGTGGCTAACTTTCTTCTGACATTCTTCAGGGGTAGCTTTTAGTGCTTCAACAATCCCTTTGGAAATTTCATTATCAATAGTTTGAATTTTTATTTCTCGTTTTTGAAAAAGATCTTCAGGCGTTTCGCGTCCATGAATATTGGTTCAATTCTTGATTTTCCTTTCGGTTAATTTAATGGTGTTTATTTTTTTAGCCATTGTAGTATGAAAAAAACAAAAACACAGATGTTTTATATTTATTTTCTGTGTTTTGTCCAGTCTATTTTATACAAAATTGTTTATTTGATGATTTCTATGATAAAATCTCATTATCAATTGCTTTTTCTCTTTTCTTTTGTGGGATAGTGATCGTAAGGTCAAATTTTACCGTACCATCTTTTTGTTTAGTAAATTCATAGATAAATGGCGTTATATTAAAATCTTTTACTTTTTTCGCTATATCTAAATATCCCAATCCTGCGTTTCCGTATTTGTTTAGTTCTCAGTTTTGCATTCTTTCTTTAAATTTATTTCTAAGAGAATCTTTTGAATCTTCGTTCCCTTCTTTTAATCTTTGTTCTAATATAGCTGTCTTTTCTCCTGTTGGATCGATGTAATAATTACGACTTTTGATAATATATTTTTCTTCGTTTTCATCCAATTCTTTTATTAATTGAAAGATAATAGGCTTGTTTATACATGAATAACATGATATATTTCTCAATACTTCAACACATATTTCATTGGTTTTCTTATCTTCTACCTTGTTTTCTAAAAGAATATGTTCTCGATTATGAGCTCTTTTTAATGATTTTTTTATATCAGCATCTTCATCAGTACCTTCTTCTTTTATTTCTTTAAATTGTAAAACTAGCTCTCTTTTTGTATTGAGATTTTCTTCTAAATCAAATTTGTTCTTGCTAACAATAGCATTAGCCTTATTTGATATTTTTTCTAATTGATGTTTTTTTCTTTGTTCTATTTCTGTTAAGAGTTCCATTTTTTTGAGATAGAAAATAAACTATCTAAATTCTATCCAAAAATTCAGTTTCTGTCAAATTTTCGCAAAGAAAATTTGATCCATCCCTTCATAAAAAACAAAAAAGTGTTTTTTCGAGCGGATGTATCAAATTTTAGCTGACTTTTTTATCTTCATCCCATTTTTACAAAAACGCAAGTCTTTTTGACTGTGTTTTGTGTGTTTTTTGGAATTTTTTTGTGGGTTTGAGTATAATTGTTAATGAGTTTTAAACCTTAATGATAGTCACGTATGAATTTAATTCAGTGCGAACAACAACTTCAAGCCGTGTATGATAAAAATCCTATTTTGGCAGAAAATATTTCTAAAATCACCAATACCGCATGGGGAGCAGATAAATCTTATTGTATCCAACGTATGGGAGGCGTTTCTAGCGTAAAAAATTTCCTTTTTAAGAAAACTTCTTATGTTGCACCTAAGGAATCAGATGTAGTCGTAAATCAACCTTCTCAAGAAGTTCAAACAACAACAGGAACTTCTACTTCTTTTTTGGATTCTCTTTGATTGGATGTTATCTCTTCTTGGGGGTATTATATTTTGTGGGGTGTTAGTATTGCTCTTTTGGCAATAATTTTTACAAAATTTATCAGAAAATTACTTCATTTTTGTTATGATGTATTGAACGCACCTAGAATGATTTATCTCAAGGTGATGTTTCCAAGAAATGATGGTAAATCTGATCGTGAGCAACAAAAAGAACTTGCAAAAGATATGAAGGAAAAAATAGGTCGTATGTCTCAGGTTTTTCATAATGTTCACAAACTTGGAGAATTGAGTACAATGGATTCGTTCTTACATCGACTATTTTATAAACCAAAGGTAACTCTGATTTATCATTATGAAGATGGTCAATTATCATTTATTATGGGTGTTTACCCAGAATATCAAAAGATTTTGGAAGGAGCAATTTCTGCGCAATATTCCGATTGTTCTATAGAAAGAATTGAAACACCAAAATTGTTTAAAAAGAAATATTATGATATTATGCCGTTGGTACCCAAAAAGAACCAAGTATATAATATCAGAATTTATAAACAGATGTCTGATGATCCGATTAATAATATTATCGATGCTATGGGAAAAATTTCTCAATATGATACGGTAAGTATTGTGATGCCTATCAAACCCGTTGGTGATTGGATGAATAAAAAAGCTCAAAAATGGGCAAATGGACTCTATAGAAATGATAAAAAATATACCGATCCTCATTACAAAATTAAAAGCTTTTTCAAATATCTCAATCCTTTTACGCTTATATCAATGTTGATTAGTGGTCCTAAAGATAAAAATCCACAAGAAGAGCAGGCTGGAGGTGAAGTTGGAGGAAAGGATTTTGTACGTATGGTAAAAGCGAAAGAAGATTATCTCAATAGTATGGGTGAAGAAGCATCTTTGCCATTTTATCAAGCTTGATTAATGTTGATTTCTTCTTCTGATAATAAACAAAGTTTGGATGCAAATTTGGATATATTAACGAGTTCGTACAATGTATATGGAGATGAATATGGAAATGAATTTTGTGATCAAAATAATAAACATGATGTATTCTGATTCTTTTTTAAACCAATGCGAAAGTTTGCAGCATTGTTTGGTTTGACGAGTTTCTTCTTTAGTAAACATTATTTTGGAGTAAATGAATTAGCTTCATTGTTCCATTTCCCTGATAATGCATATAACCGTTCACCAGCTATTTCTTGGATGCAATATAAAGTGTTGCCTGCACCAGAAAATTTGCCAGTACTCAAAGATTTTGGCGGATATATTATTGATGGTAAATTTGCAGAGAACTATAAAAATGGAAGTGTTAGTTCTATTTTGGAAGAATATCCAAATCATCGAGCAGTAGGAACAAAAACAGAAAAACAAGAAAAATTAACACCAGTTACTGAATATACTTCTGAGCAACTTACAGGCAAAGAAATTGTAGAAAAAGATGGGCATAAATTTGTAAAAGAAATTGGAGAAAAACAAATTCATGGATATAAAGTATTTAAAGATGGAGTGCTTCTTGGAGCAAATATCTACAGAAACAACTATTCTCCGGTCTATATGAAAAGAGAGGATAGAACCAGACATCATTATTGTATTGGAAAATCAGGTACCGGTAAATCCGTATTCTTGCAAACAATGGCAAGACAAGATATCTGGAATGGTGATGGAATCTGTTTGATTGATCCGCATGGCGATTTAGCAGAAGATGTCCTTGCTTATATTCCAAAAGAGAGAGCAAAAGATGTTATCTATTTCGACGCAGGAAATGAAGAAAGACCAATGGGACTTAATCTCTATGAAATTAGTAATTTGGATGAAGCAGATAGAGTAGTAAATGATGCTACAGAAATTTTCTTGAAGATGTTTGGTCCAGAAATTTTTGGTCCAAGGTTGCAAGAATATTTTAAATATGGAAGTTTGACCTTGTTGGAAGATTTTGATGATAGACCAACTTTGCTTGATGTGGTCAGATTATTTACTGATGAAAGCTATAGAGAATATAAATGTAAAAAAGTAACCAATGCTACGGTAAGAAACTGGCGGGATAAGACATTTGCTTCTATGGGAGATAGAGAAAAACAAGAAATTATCCCGTATTTGTCTGCTAAATTCGTATCATTTAATACCAATAGATTGATTAGAAATATTATTGGACAAACAAAATCAGCGTTTACGTTCGAAGATGTAATGAACAATAGAAAAATTCTGATTATCAATCTCAGTAAAGGTAGAATTGGGGAGTTAAATGCACAACTTCTGGGTATGATTATTGTTTCTAAAATTTATACATGAGCTATGGCGAGAGCCAAAATGCCAGAAAAAGACAGAAAAGATTTCTATCTCTATGTCGATGAATTCCAAAACTTTGTTTCAGGAACTTTTGCGGATATCTTGTCAGAAGCCAGAAAATATAGACTTTGCTTGATTATGGCGCATCAATATATTGCACAGCTAGAACCAGCTAAAGGACTTGGTGGTGATGGAGGAGGAAAATGAGATGTAAAAGCAGCCGTGTTTGGTAACGTTGGAACAATGCAATCATTTAAGGTCGGTGCTCCCGATGCAGAATTCTTGGAAAAAGAATATGCTCCGGTATTATCAGGACAAGATATTGTAGGAATCGCCAATTATAAAGCGTATATTAAACTCAATATTGATAACTCAACAACTCGTGTATTTAGTATGAATGCTATCTATACTAAGGATTATCAAAACCTAAAAATCGTACCTATTCTCAAAGAATATTCTTCCAAGAAATATGGAAGAAAGAGAGAATTTGTGGATGCTGAGATGGCTGCAAGACTAGGGGTTTCTGAAAAAGATGTACCCGCACCAGCAGCTACTCCTGAACAAGTACCGCCTACTTCAGCTTCTGCATAGAATATCATATTGTTTTTTTGTAAACGATCCCTATACTGTTGGATATTTATTTTTGTTTTACACAATGTCGTCGGGTCACTATAAACATGGTTTTTGGTCAGTATTAGCTGCTCTTTTGTGAAACTGATCTATTATGATTCTTAAATTTATTGGATTTTCTCTTTCGGGTTCTTGAACACTCTTTTCAGAAGCTATTCATAGTTTAGCAGATCTTCTCAATCAATCTTTGTTATTGGTTGGTATCAAAAGTTCTTGAAGAGCTGCTAATAGTACTTTTTCCTATGGTTTTGGAAAAGAAAGATTCCTCTGGGCACTGATTTCTGCGTGTTGAATATTTTTTCTGGGTGCGGGAGTAACTTTGTATCACGGGGTGGAAGGGATATTAGATCCGCACCCAGTTGCACTGTGAAAATTTACTATAATTGCTTTGGTAACTGCTTTTGTCGTAGAAGGATTTACTTTTTTTATAGCGGTTAGGGAACTGAGACGTCATGATAGAGAATCTTCTCGAAAAAAAGTATTACGTGATGGAGATCCTGTAGTTTTGGCGGTTGTATATGAAGATGGTATAGCGGTGCTTTGAGTTCTTGTTGCTATGCTGAGTTTGGGATTATATCACATAACCAAAAACCCTCTCCGGGATTCTGCAGGTTCTCTTGTGGTTTGAGTTCTTCTTGCTGTTATGGCAATCTTTTTGATTGCCAAAAATAGAGCATTTTTGTTGGGGAAAGCAATTCCTCATGATATAAAAGAAGAAATTATAGAAATGCTCGAAGCAGATCCGATTATCGATAAGGTATTGGATTTCAAATCAAGTATATTGGATTTTAATTCCTATCATATTAAGTGCGAGATCGAATGTAATGGAACAGCGCTTATGAAGGAACTTGGAAAACATAACTTCTTTAGAAATGAGTACGAAGAAGTAAAGGATGACTATCAAGCTTTCTTGGAATTTTGTATAGATTTTACGGGAAGGTTACCGAGATTGATTGGTACGAGAATTGATGTCGTAGAAGCTGAAATCAAAAAGAAATTCCCTCAGGTGAAACATATAGATCTGGAAATTAATTAGGCGTAGTTCTTCTCTATTGACATTTAATATTAAATATGTATATTCTTTTGGTCGAAACCAAAACCAAAATATATGAACCTCAAAAAGTTTTTCTGTTCTCATGATGATGAGATTTTGCATGAGTTTAAAACCGATTCACGGTTAGATGTTATGACGCGTCATCATCTTGCTACATTAACACGTCCTGCTGAAGTTGATGAATTAGATGCTTCTTATCTGCATGTTATTTATTTTAAATGTAACAAATGTAAACGCATTAGAAGGGATAAAATTAGAACCTAATGATTTAACTCTTTATGATTTAACTCTTTCATTTTATATCTTATTGGGATGTTTAATGGGAGAGTTTTTTTATTCGATTGTTTTTTGTTGGGAAATTGTTATAGATGGGACGTTGAATTCTAATCTTTATTGATAAGGTTGGGATAACGTGAAATATATATAATCAACTAATAAAATCTGACTTTAATTTTTGTAATATAATTAGATATGAAGATCGGTATTGTTGGACTTCCTAACGTTTGAAAATCGACGTTATTTAATGCATTGACTAAATCATACGCAGCACCAGCGGAAAATTTTCCGTTTTGTACTATCGAACCTAATGTTGGAATCGTAAATGTAAAAGATAAGAGACTAGAACGACTTTCTAAAATGTCTAACACCCAGAAGATCGTTTATGCGGCTATCGAATTTGTGGATATTGCGGGATTGGTGAAAGGAGCTAGTCAGGGAGAAGGACTTGGAAATAAATTTTTGTCCCATATTAGAGAAGTAGATGCTATTGTACAAGTATTGAGACATTTTAAGGATACTGACGTGGTACATGTGGAAGGGGCTGTTGATCCCATGAGAGATGTTGAAATCATCAATACAGAACTTATCTTGTCTGATTTGGAACAAATAGAGAGAGTATTGCCTAATATCCAAAAGAGATCTAGAATAGCTGCGAATAAAGATGATGTGAAATTGGCTGATGCACTTGCTCGTATCCAAAAAGTCTTGCAAGAAGGAAAAATTGCTCATGTTCTTAGAAATGATCTCTCCAATGAAGAATGGAAATTGATTAAACCATATAATTTTTTGACAATGAAACCGTTTGTTTATGCTATCAATATTTCTCAAGATGATATATGATCTTCAGGAGAGATTCAAAAAGAATTTGAAGAAAAATTACATAGTCCTGTGTCTATTGTTTGTGCAAAACTCGAATCTGAAATGATGGATTTTGATGGAGAAGAGAAACAAGATTTTATCAAAGAGTTGTTGGCTATCGATAATATAGCTCATATCCCTACGTTAGATGATTTGATTTCATTGGCCTATAATAAGGTTGGATTGATGTATTATTTTACGACAGGAGAGAAAGAGTCAAGAGCTTGGGCTATTCCTATTTGATCAACAGCGCCACAGGCAGCATGAGCAATTCATACGGACTTTGAAAGAGGATTTATCAAAGCAGAAGTGGTAAAATACACCGATCTTTTGGCTCATGGAAGTTGGACAAAGGCAAAAGAGAAAGGATTGGTAAGATTGGAAGGAAAAGAATATGTTGTGCAAGATGGTGATGTTATGATTTTTAAGTTTAATGTGTAAATTAGTTAGCAGCTAATAGCTTTTTTTAGGGAAAATTAGATCGAATTTTGTGTTTATTTTTATCAAAAAATAGCAAATCTTGCAATACAATGGTTATCAGCTAGGTTTTTAAAATTCGAAAATACACTTGACATTAACCAGTGAATCGTTAGTATGGGATTGGAAAAGTATAAAATTTTACATTTTCATATAAAGAAATGAATTTTAATGTAAAAATGGATGACAAAAGGATTAAAGTCGATATAGAAGGCACAAACCTGAAGGATGTCTTGATTTATTGTAAACCAAAAGAAAGACTCGTTCTTATGAAGAAATTTGGACTTGATGGAAACAAAGAAACTCCTTTACAAAGAATTGGAAAGGAATACAATTTGACTCGTGAAAGAATTAGACAAATAGAAACGCAAGCTCTTATGAGATTTAGAAGATTGATCGTAGGAAATGAACTTTATATGGAAGTTCTTAATGAAGCAAAGAAAATTCTTGATGTTCATGGTGGTTTCCTTTGCGAAGATGTTTTGATTTCTAAAATGGTAAACAAGAATATCTTCAAATTCTCTAAACAAGAACTTAAACTTATATTGGTATCTGATTTTGATGTTACCTATCTTAAGAGAAATAAATATCTTAATAAAGCGTTCTATTTGGAACCTTTGTATGAAGATCTTCTTACAAAAATGGTATTGGAAATTAATGCTTACTTTCAAAAAAGAGCAAAAAGCCAAGACCTATATGAATTTATTGGATATGTAAAAGATAACTTTGCAAAAGACTATAAAGATGTTCACTATATAAAAAATGACTTATTCTACGTAAACTTCTTTGAATCTATTAGAGAAATTAATGTATTTGATGGAAAAGTAGGATTACCTGAATTTGCTGATGTAAATCCAAAAACTATCAAATTGAAGATTCTTTATACAATGAGAAGAGTAAATAAACCAATTCATTTCCAAGAACTTCCATCAAAAATTATGGAATGGTTCCCAGCAAAAAATGTTAAAGTAAACACTGTTCACAATGAATTAGTTAAAAATAACGATATGTTTGTAAATCTTGGACTTGGAATATATGGTCTTAGAGAATGGGGATATCAAGGAGGTCAAGTGGTAGATATTCTTGTAAGAATATTTGAAAAAAATGAAAGACCTATGAATGTTAAAGAACTTTGTAAAGAAATGTTAAAAGAAAAGATGGTAAGCCCAAATACAGTGATGTTAAATCTTCAAAAATACAAAAATCTTTTTCAAAGAGTTGAAAAATGAGTATACGAATTGATTAAAAAATAATAATATATTTCTAAAAAAACCTGCTTTCGCAGGTTTTTTCTATTCAGTAGTAATGGTTATATGTGGATAAGGAATTGCAATTCCACGTTTTTTTAATTCTTCAAAGAGTATTCATTTTATTTCTCTCGCTATGAGAAATGGGACTCTTTTTGCTGGATTTGAGAAAAAGAATCCTTTTAAACGTATTCCTGTACTATCAAAATGTTCTATCATAATACTGCAATATTCTGGGTAGAGTATTTTATCATTACTATTAATAATTTGTGTGAAAATAGCTTTTACCATTTCAAATGGTGTATTGCGAGGAACAGTAAATCAAAGTTCTCCTTTAAGAATTGGTTCAGATTTCAATGTTCTGATAGGCGTTTTTGCTACAATACTATTTGGTATAATGGTTCTTCTTTTGTCAAAGCTTCTGATAACCGTATATCTTACATTTACTTCTTCTATGATTCCTTTTAAGTTTAATTTCCCCAAAAACTCTACAAAATCACCCAATTTAATCTTTTTGTTGGTCAAAATAAATACTCATGAAATCATGTTGCCTATTGTTGTTTCCATAGCGAATCATAGACTCAATGAAATACCTCCCATAATGATTGCTACATCAAATCCAATAATTTCAAATGTTGAGAGAATATTGAAAATCATTAGTACAATAAAAATAATACTTCCTACTAATTTTGAGTTTTTTTTGGCATAAACATCTGCTATAAGTGTATCTCCTTCCATTTTTCTCTTTACTCTATTGACGATATATTTTATGATAATATACATGGCAATAAAAGCTACGATTCCTCAAAATCATCTCCCGATAATTGTTCATCGGTTATTTTGAATATAAGATATACTTGTTGAGATAATGCTTTCTTGCATAGATAGAAGATAAATAAATTAAGATGTTGTTATTTGTTTAAGATGTTCTTTATCCTTTGGATTTTCAAATGTTACAGTGAGCATATTATAAGGTACAGCTATATTGTTTGTGATAAATGCGTCATTTATTTTTTCATTAATTTCTCAAAGTGCTACTTCAGGTACAATTCCACATTTTGGGTCAAAATAGAAGAAAGATTTGATTTCTATATAGCTGTCTGCAAAATTAGAAACAAATGTTTTTGTGCTAGCTTTTTCTTTTGTAAAGTTGAATGCATTAATTGTATCGGTAACGATTTTTAAGACTTTTGGCACATCTGAATCATAATGAACACCAAAAACCGCACTTAATTTAACAAGATCTTCCGAGCTAAATGTTTTAATTGGAACCGTGATAAGTGTCATATTTGGTACTATTACCTGCCTGAGATCAAGTGTTCTTATAATAGTATATCTGATAGTTATTTCCTCAATTCTCCCAAAATATGTTTGATCAGCATATATTTCTACAATATCGCCTAATTTAAATTCCTTTGTATAAAGCATCATCATTCCTGCAATCATATTTCCAAGAATTTCTTTGAAGGCTAATCATACTCAAAATGAGATTCAACCTATGATAAGACCTACATTGAAACCTACAATTTCAAATCAAATAAAAAATGAAAAGATAACTAAAATATAGAAAACAATATCGTGAATTAATTTTCAGATTTTATCTATATGTTTGTTTCCTTCTGTACTGTTTTGAACAATCTTTTTACTAACGATATTTGCTACGATTTTTGATATCATCAAAAGAAAAAGGATAACAAGAATTGCTCCAATAATTTTAAAAACATATATTACAACTACGTTATCCATTAGCATGTTTATAGCAGAAGGATCTGCTTCAGTTGCTTTTGCTGTTATTCCTGGATTCATGAATATACTATCTAAGAAATAAATCTTTATATAAGTATATTCTGAAAACGCTTTTCTGCAATAAAATAGCTTTTTTCTAGATATAATTCTTAGCCAAAAATGTTAAAATGTGATACAAATAGTGTTGTTGTATTGAAAATAGCATTTCTTTTTTTACAATCAGATAAGTTTTACTCTTTTTTACTTATTATGGAAACAAATCATTTTACTGCAAAAGACGTTCCTACAACATTTAATCATAAACAAGGAGCATCTAACACTTTCTGGATTATACTTATTTCCGTGCTTTTTTTCCTTTTTTTGGTATTTAGTAAATGGGACAAAATAAATGAGTTTTTTGGATTTTCTTTGGAAAGTACTGCATTAAATTCTGGATTTACTTTGTGAGAAGAAGTTTCTGTAGAATGAATTCTTACGCAAGATGGTGATTTTATTACCCATACGCATAAACTTTCTACATTAACAAGTGGTGTTTTTGGACTTAAAAGTAAAACTATTAACCTCAATCAATATTCATGAACTATCCTTATAGAAGGAATTATAGACGCTCAACATCAAGAATTGTTTATAATTGATGTCATCAAAATCACTTCTCAAATTGATTCATGAGCTTTAATGAGTGGAGAACTGGAAACTGGAACCATTGTTGGCCAATATTTTTCTGAAATGTGATTGTATCTTTCTCCTAGTTTTTTTGATGAATATACGATTATTTCTACTGATAAAAATATTCTCGAAATAAAATCACTTACATCAAATACTACTATAAAAATAGATTACTTTTTATGTAAAAAAGGTGATTCTAACCGTGATTGTAAACAGCTTTCTTCGACATTTGCTGATTCTAGTGAAAAAACATTTACGACTCAATATGGAACAACTTTTTATAAACTCTCTGAGGTAAGCTCTTGGTTTTTTGCTAATCAAGATCTTTTTGGTTATTTTATTAATAATGTACCAGAACAAGAAGTAACAAAACTTTCTTCTTACCTTATATTGCCATCATCAGAATATATCAAAACTATGATTCAACCTAAAGTTAGTACTCTTTGTAAGGCAGGAAATATTGTTATGAATGAAGTTAAAAAGACGACACTATTTATAGACCAAGGTAAACCAGCTGTTACTTTTGCAGGAACTTGGGAAAAATGAAGTGCAGAATGTACAATAATATTGGATCTTTCTTTGTCATCATTTTGAACTGTTAAAAGCTTTGATTACAAAGAAAACGGTTTAACAGGTACGACTTTAACACCAACTTTGGATACTCCCGTTGTTTCTCAAACAAAACCCATTCAAACAGAAACAAATGTTGCTCAATTTCCAATTTCTTTGGAAAAACCATTGGTGTTTACATCAAGTAGGGGACATTCAATTTCATTTCCTTCTTCAAAAATTTCTTATAGTTCTACATCTATTTCTGAAAATCTAGATATTGCTTGAGTAAACTGTTATGTAGCGACAAATATTATTGAATATGCAAAAAAAGATCTGATTGATTCAGAGCCTGAGGTTATTGTTTATGAATGTAAAGTGAAAGATAGTGTGGCTATTCCCGCTCAATATCGTGCAATATATCTTTCTGATGGAAGAGCATTTCTTGTTTCTGTTCTTAATTCTGCTTGGATTGATTTTTGAAACAACATTCAAGTAACCCTTAATTAGTAAGATATAACTTTTCAAAAAATATGATTGTCTATAAATAATAGGTTTTATAGGTAACATTTTCTTTTGGCGAAACTTTACCTTCGGCGATGTATCTTCTAAACCAGGTACGTTGTTTTTTCGCCAAGTGGTGAGTATTTCTCCTGAGCAACTCTTCACATTTCTCTTTAT
The DNA here is from genome assembly GCA_000503875.1 of candidate division SR1 bacterium RAAC1_SR1_1. Taxonomy (GTDB): domain Bacteria; phylum Patescibacteriota; class Gracilibacteria; order Absconditabacterales; family Absconditicoccaceae; genus UBA5124. Next base: position 821,884 of record CP006913.1, on the reverse strand, counting down.
CATATTCTCCCTCAAGATAAGCGGCAACTTCTTTGTATCCTATGCCTTGCATTGATTGTAAACTCGATTTGTATCATTGCTTCAAGAGCCATTCAACTTCTTCTATTAGTCCTTCTTTAAACATTTGTTTGATTCTGGCATTAATTCTCTTGTTTGTTTCTTCTTTTTCTCTTCGTAATCAAAGCAATAATAGCGGTTGTTGTACTGCTTGTTGAAAAAAACCTTCGGTTTTTGTTTTTCCTGTAGTATAAAAAATTTCCAATGCTCTAATAAGGTACCTCGTGGAATTAGGGTGCATTTTTTGTGCTTCTTCAGGATCTATCTTGGAGAGTTCTTTGTAGAGGTATCCTGCCTCTTGTGCTTCTTTTTCTTCTAATTGTTTTCTGAGTTCTCGATTGGGGGCTGATTCCGGTAGGGAGAAATTCTTGTATATGGTATCAATGTATAGCCCCGTCCCACCTACTATTATTGGTAACTTTTCACTTGTTTGAATTTGTTCGATATATTTTTGAGTATTTTGTTTCCATTGGCCGGCAGTATATGTTTGGTCAGGATCTATTATATCTATTTGGTAATGAGGGATTTCTTTTCTGATTTCTAGTGGTACCTTATCGGTCCCAATATTCATATATTTAAAAATCTGTCTACTATCTGCAGAAATTATTTCGCTTTTGATGTCTTTTGCCAAAAGGATGGAAAGTTTGCTTTTTCATGTTGCAGTAGCACCTCGAATTACAAGCACTCCATTTGGGTTTTTATGATAAAATTCGGAAACATCTTGTAATATTTCTTGATATTTCTCTTCGATTTCCATTGTGTTGGTTATCATGTTATAAATATTTATTTTATTTGCAATAAAAGACAAACAAAATGCATCAACCATCAAAGCAATATCTTTGTTTGGTTGCAAAGCCTTGTAATAATTATATTCCTGCTTTGACTACAGATATTGTGAATTTGTTGATGTTTTCTTTTTTTGTTTGACAGATTAGAAATTCTAATCTGCATATAAAACGACGTTAAACTTCTAGGGAAGTTTCGGCGTCTTATTTTATTCTTTTTATTGCTTTATTTTTTTAGTTTAAAAATATTTTCCTGGATTAAAGAAAGGCATTTTTGAACATCATTGAGTTATGCACATTATTTTTGCTATTTTTTGTTCGTCATTTTTTGTAATAAAAACAGTTTCTCGTTCTTCAATAAAGGGTACGTTTTTGATAGAATAACTTAGTTTATATCTGATTTTTGATGTGTCATTATCTATATTAATTAGCTCTATAGATATTTTTTGGTTATCTATGTTATTTATAAATCTTTGTAATCGATTTTTGGAAAAATATGTTTTAAAAACAGAACTTTGTCTGAGAATTGTATCTATATGAGTATATATTTCGTCAAATTTTGCCTGTTGAATTAATGAATATATGTTTTGCAAAATCACAAATTTTTCATCTTGAGATACAGCTGGTATTGGCTCTTGTGGTATAGATTCTTCAATAAGCGATTCTGTTTCTTGAATTTGTATTTCTTCTTGTGGTATTGTTGATTTTTGGCTTAATAATCCTGCTATTTTCTCTTTTTGACTAACATATAATGAAAAACCAAAAACAAAAAAAGAAATAATAAATAATGCCCAAATAATAGCATCTTTAACTTTGTTTTCTTTTTTTTCTGGTATTTGTGGTAATACTATTTTTTCATGTTTTTTTGGTCTTCCTGGTTTGTCTCTTTTGATTTGAGTTTTTTTAGAAACAAAAGCTTTTGGTGGTCTTCCGCGATTGCTTGTTTTATTATCGTTTGTATTTTTCTTTTTTTTCATCAAAAAAAGCTATGAATTAAAGATCCATAGCTTATGTGTAATGATTTTTAAAATGCTTGCAATGTTTTTTTATCATATAGAAGTTTCTTAAACTTCTGGGGAAGTTTTGGTGCCTTATTTATTCCTTAATGTATATGAATATCGTTCGTTGAAAGCTTTTCAAAATTCTTCGTAATCATCATATTCTTTATCATCCTCATCATTTATAATTTTTCTCATTTCTTCTTTTAAATCATTGCTCATAGTTATTCGTGTTTGATTATATCTAAGTTTACTAGAAGAACTTTTGAGTGATTGTATTAATTTATCTCGTAAATTATATACCTTTTCTATGTTTTCTATTTCTGCTGCAGTGTATCAATCAGTTTCAGAAGAGTCTCCTCAAATGTAAAAGATTTTTTCACCATAAATATCGTCATTATTATCATCAACAATTTTTACTTTAAAATCATAATCTTTTTTGAATTTAATAACATAATATAGTGTTGCGTAACCATCATCACTGGATTTAAACGTATATCAATCTTCATATTGATCATCTAATTCAAAATATGTAGAAGATGTTGTTTTTGTCCAAGAACTTGATGAAGTTTTTTTGTAATATACATCAAATTTTACCGTACCACGATAATCAGTTACTGTATTATTATCGTTATCACGAGCTTTAATAAATAGATTAACTCGTTCGTTAATATCTGGATATGTATCATAGGTAGTTACATAAAAATTATCTAGATCTTCGTCACTTATAGTATCATTTCAACCAACATCAAATATTTTGTATCATAAGATATCTTCGTCATCTTCATCAACAATCTCAACCTTATATTCATAATCTTTTTTGAATCTAATAGCATCAGTTAAAGTTACGTATCCGTCATCAGAAGAAGAAAAATCGTAACCATCTTCATAATCATCATCTAATTCAAAATATGTAGAAGATGTTGTTTCTATCCAAGAGGAAGATGAAGAAGTTTTGTAGTAAACAACGAAATCAACAGCATTAGTATAATCAGTTACTGTATTGTTACCGTTATCACGAGCTTTTATTTTGAGATCAACTCGTTGATTGATAGAAGGCGTAGTATCATCAGTAGTTACATAGAAATTATCAACATCTCCGGCGTCGTTATCGTCATCGTTACTGGTACCACCGATATCAAAAGTTTCATATCATAAGATATCTTCGTCATCTTCATCAACAATCTCAACCTTATATTCATAATCTTTTTTGAATCTAATAGCATCAGTTAAAGTTACGTATCCGTCATCAGAAGAAGAAAAATCGTATCCATTATTATAAGTAGATTTTAATTCAAAATACGTAGAAGAAGTAGTTTCTCTCCAAGAAGAAGATGAAGAAGTTTTGTAGTAAACAACGAAATCAACAGCATTAGTATAATCAGTTACTGTATTGTTACCGTTATCACGAGCTTTTATTTTGAGATCAACTCGTTGATTGATAGAAGGCGTAGTATCATCAGTAGTTACATAAAAATTATCAACGTCTCAAGCGTCGTTATCGTCATCGTTACTGGTACCACCTATATCAAAGGTTTTGTATCATAAGATATCTTCGTCATCTTCATCAACAACCTCAACTTTATATTCATAATCTTTTTTGAATCTGATAGCATCAGTTAAAGTTACGTATCCATCATCAGAAGAAGAGAAATCATATCCATCTTCATAATCATCATCCAATTCAAAATACGTAGAAGAAGTAGTTTCTCTCCAAGAAGAAGATGAAGAAGTTTTGTAATAAACAACGAATTCAACAGCATTAGTATAATCAGTTACCGTACCGTTATCTGAGTCACGAGCTTTTATTTTGAGATCAACTCGTTGATTGATAGAAGGCGTAGTATCGTCAGTAGTTACATAGAAATTATCAACATCTCCGGCATCGTTATCGTCATCGTCATCATCATTGTTTGAAATACCGTCTGTCCATTCTCCTTCCTCAAAATCATACATCCATTGAGGAAATAATCGTTCAGTTTTATTGTTTGGTTTCCCGTCCCAATCTGTTGGATACTCTGATCCTAATTTGATATATAATTTAATAAGTTGTTCTTTTGAATTACTTACAAAAAATTCATTGTTACAACCAGCGATTTCTTTGTAGGTATTGTTGGAAAGAAGAATTCAGCATCGTAATGCTCAATTACCTTTTTCAATGTCTGTCTCTAATTGAAATGTTTCATCATCATCTTTTTCTATATTTACACAAACCCTTCCATCTCCATTTTCAAACTCTACTTGTTTACAATCACTTGCAAAAGTAGTACTTCCTATCAAAGAAAATAATGCTAAAAGAAGTATTCAAAAGCTGGTTTTTTTCATGAATAATTTTTTTATTAATAAATGTATATCTATATTTTAATTATTTAATGTAAATTGTCAAGTTTTTTATATAGAGTTTGTATTTGTTTTTTTTGGTAAAAATATAGAAGTAGTTAATTTTAGTTTTTTATCTCTCTCTATGGCTACTTTTCTAGGAAAAACTATTAAAACTTTGCTTTGGTGATTATTATTAATTCTTTTGGGATCATTCTTATTTGGATTGATAAAATTTAAAGGTAATTTTATAGAATATATTGGCTACTTGAATAGTATAAGTATCCAAGAAATCTTTTCCTCAAAAACAAATATTGAAAATGAACTATTAGAAGATGAAATAGTAGAAAACGAAATGTCTGATGATGAGATTTTGAGAGATGCTCTTTTGGAAGCAGAATCATCTGGTTTTTTGGAAGATGATTATTTTTTGCCAAAAGAGGCTGATGTAGCTGATGGTTCATTTGGATTTTCTGGATCTTTGGATAATCAAAAATCTATGACTTGAGAAGAAGAAACTGCTCCTTCAATATCCAAAGAAGATTTTGTTAATTTAATTAAATCACAAGAAAAATAATTTATGCTGATAAAAAATATATTTTCTCCCATTAGCTTTTGATCAGGTGAACAACATCAAGTTTTGGATGTTTCTTTTGATTGTTCTGGGAAAAAAAATATACAGTTGAATGATAATGCAAATGTTTGTTACGTTGCTCTATTAAACAATGCAAATGTTGATTTTCAAATAGATCTTTCTTGAATCGGTTCTCGTTTGGAATTTTTTGGGATTTTTGTGGGGGATGTAAAATCCCAAGTCGTAACTACATTGCTGGCAAATACTGCTTTTGCTAGTGTGCATCTTTTTTGTATCGTCAAAGAAGGTTCAACTATGCAAGTAGATGGAAATATCATAATTGGCAAAACTATTGAACATGTGGAAGGACACCTGAAAGAAGAACAATTCCTGTTAGGAACTCCTAAACATCTGCTTGTCCGTCCTCTTTTGGATGTCCATTCGCATCGTGTTAAAGCGTCTCATTGAGCAAAAATTCATACACTTGATCAACAAAAACTCTTTTATATGATGTCTAAAGGACTTTCTTTGGAGGAATCACAAAAAATAGTTGTTCAAGCATGATTACAATCGATTTTTGATCATATTTCGGATGTTGACGTCGATGAACAACAAAAAATATTTAAAAAAACGCTTGATTCTATTTTTACTCCTTTAGATTTGTTATGATAAAAATATTTGGTTTGGTATTGGATTTATTGCAAATACCTTTTTCTGCAGAATATGTTTCTTTGGCGGAAAAAATGATTGAAAATCCAGATTATAAAATTGTTTCTTTCTCATCTCAATGATTTGTTTTCTTGGCTTTTCAAGAGTTGCTTCTCAAAAAGATATCAGAAGAAGAATTTGTGGCATTGGGAGATAGTTTTGGAAATCTTTATCACTACCAAAATACGCCTATTTTTGTAAAAGAAGCATTGCTTTATTGATTGGTTCATGAACCAGAAAGTTATGCTAATACATATATTTTGTTTCCCAAAGAAGAAAAAGTTTACTTGGAAAAAGCAATTCCATCGTTGTTGACTATAGTAAAGAAAATAAAAAGTCAGATTTTTTATGTGTAATTATTTATTTTGTAAGAAGGTATTGTGCAATATTCGTACTGAATTATTCCTTTTTTGAAGGAGAAATCTTGATATAATGTACTTCTTGTGCAGCATATTTGATGACATTGGTCGTTTCCGAAAGGGCGTATGGAACCCCAAGAAACACCTTTGCAAACCGCAAAAAGAGAGGTATTCGAGGAAACTGGATTGACTGATATAACTGTTTTCCCCAATGTGTATTTTGATCATTATTATTCGTTTTTTGATAGGGAAGGAGGATTGATTAATAAAAGGGTTGGATTTTTTGTGGGAGAAGTTTATGATGATACTGTTGTGTTACAAAAGGCAGAACTTAGAAATTTTTGCTGGAAAAGCGTTGAAAATGCACTTCGTTTGTTGACTTTTGAATCAGATAAAAATATTCTTCAAAAAGCATATGTTCATTTTGTTAAACATTAGGTTCTTATTAAACGATATTTTATCTTATAGATTCCTTTTTATATATGTTGATAGATTTGGCTCAACAATATGATTCTCAAAAAATAACTTATCTTCGCGAATTATGGGAGAAAGTGATTTTGCAGTTAGCAAATTCCCATGATCATAAGAAATTATTTTCATTTTTGAATAAGGTAGGAATTATAGATATTGATGAGAAAGAAAAAATAGTTTATATAGGTGTATCAAATGAATTTGTCTTAACGCAGGTAAAGAAATTTTTTCAAAAATCACTTAAAGAAGCGATAGAATCTATTTATAATCCGCAATTTGGTATTAAAGTCCTTGTTTATCCGCCATTTCTCAATGGAAGCGAACTTTTGTTGAATCTTAAAAAAATATTAAAAGTATCTGATGATAAAATTGAACCGTTGCTTTCTAGAAAGGAAGTAAAACATGAATTAACAGAGCATTTTGGTATTTTGTTTGAACCTGTTTTTAGGTTTGATACGTTTGTAGTCGGTTCAGCAACAATGATTGCCTTTTCTGCTGCGAAGGCAGTAGCTGAGCAACCGGGTACTGCATACAACCCATTATTTTTGTATGGAAATGTAGGACTTGGAAAAACGCATTTGATGCAAGCAATTGGAAATGAAATTATGCAAAGATATCCTGATAAGGTTGTGGTTTATTTTCCCGCGACTAAGTTGATCGATGAAATTATTTCAGCTACGAGAACCAATAAATTGCCCAATCTTTATAAAAAATTTGAAGGCGTAGATGTGTTGATGATAGATGATATCCAATTTTTGGCGGAAAAAGAAAAAACGCAAGAAATCTTTCATACAATTTTCAATGATTTTCAATCACAAAAAAAACAAGTTATTATGTCTTCTGATCGTCCGCCAAAAGAACTCTTGCATATAGAGCCAAGACTTAAAAGTCGTTTTGCCTTGGGGTTGGTAGCTGATATTAAATCTCCTGATTTTGAAACAAGAATTGCTATTTTGCAAACAAAATTGGCAGCGAAAGGGGAGGCTCTTGATACGCATTTACTCGAACTTATTGCAAAACATATAAAAGATAATGTAAGAGAATTAGAATGAGCACTCAATATTCTTTTAACAAGGAAAAAAATTCTTCATATAGAACTTGGAGAACAAGATGTTGTTGAATGTCTAAAAACCTTGTGATATAGTATAGATAGTGATCGTTCGTTTACTCAGGTAGTTAACACGAAAGGAGTTCAAAATTTTGGACAACTAGTAGAAATGGTATCTTCGTATTATTCTATAGGAGTTGCTGATTTGAAGTCAGAAACAAGAACCAAAGAAGTAACAGTTCCAAGACAGATATTGATGTATTTGGCAAAAAAGCATTTCCATTGGACTTTTGAAAAAATCGGAGATTATTTTGGTGGAAAAAATCATGCGTCGGTAATTTATGCGGTAGATAATATAGAAAAAAAACTTAAAAACGATGAGGACATCCAGCATGATTATCAGGTATTTATGGAGTGGTTGGGAAATTAATTCTTAGTACTGAATTACTTTACTGCTGTTTGCAATTTAGAATATAACAGAAAAACGCCGGGGACATGCCTCGGCGTTTTTTGATATTTTACAACAGTACGTTTTGATAAAGTTAATTAGAAGTTAGGTAATGTTATAGTGAATGTACTTGTGTATGTTCCTGGTGTTTGATTTTGAGGTACATCAACTTTCAATTCAACAGCATTAATAGTTACTTTACAAACTCCTTTTGTATTATAATCTCTTTGCATCATTTCAACATCTCCAGAGAGAGAATTCCATGCTCCTTCATTTTCTACTGTACAATCCACAGTGTCTCCTTCTGTAGTTCCAGCTGTATATTGAATAGCAATATTACCTGAAGCGATAGTTACACTAGGTTGTCCACTTAATACAAGATCACTAGCTGTAACATAAAAAGACCATGTATTTTCTGCAGCTCTATCTATACAACTCCAAGTATTGGTTTGACCAACACCAGTAAGAAAGTTTGATTGGAATACGTATCCAGAATCCATTTTAACTTCTTGAGCTGTAAATGTTAAATCTGTTCCATAATCACAAATAGATGTTCCTGAATTAATAGTCAAAGATACTTGACCTGTTTCTTGAGCGTTTGCATTAATCATTAATCAAAATGCAAACATTCCTAGAGCCAAAGCTCCAACTTTTAATAAATTTTTTTTCATTTTTGTAAGAATAAATAAGTAAAATGTACTGTTGTATAAAGATTGGTTTCTTTATTGTACATCTAATTATATTGGGAAATTGTTTTTTTGTCAAATTTTTGAATACTTTTTTTTGTAACGATAAAAATGGCTTTTTGTCAACTGTTTTGTAAAATATTTTTGTTATAAGCTAGGAGAAAAACAATGAGTTTGTTTGCTTTTTTGCTTGTGAACAATACAAGTAATTGCTGATTTTTATTTTTTTATGATAATAGTGTATGAAAAAGTATTTTCTTTTGTTGGCAGGACTTTTTATGTTTAGCTCTTTTTCTTTTGCTCAAGAAGGAATAAAAGATGTTTCCTTGTGATTTTGTAATGACGGTACTGGTAGTCTTGTTAATAAATATACAATTATGATAGAACCGTGACAAAAACAAGAACTTTGTATATATATTGAAAATAAATCTAATGAAAATATTGTTGTAAAATATTCTTTTCCCAAAGCTTCTTTTAGTAAATGAGGTAATCAATTATGTGATACCTCAAACGATTTTGCTAGATTCTTGGTAGATAATTCAAATAGACAATTGATTTTATCATGAAATTCTTCAATTACTGTAAAAGAAATGGTTTCTCCCCCTTTGGGATCTATGGGTATGTATTATGGATGTCTTGCATATCAGTTAGGTAAAGCCGAAGTTGAAAATATGTGAGGAATGTTTAATCTTGTTGTTCGTAAAGCAGTCCATCTTAATTTGTTTGTATGATCAGAAGATTCTATATCCAACACTGTTCAACTTATTCCAGTTACGTGATCACTTTATTCGTCAAATAAAAATATCTGAGCAAGTGTTAATGAAGATTGAGATTTGATGTTGAAATTTAATGTAAAAAACAATGGAAACTTAACTCAAAATGTTTCTTTATCTGGAAAACTATATAACCCCCTTGGTTTTGAAAGACCATTTGATGCTCCTATAAGAAAATTGTTACCAGGAGATGTTTATGAAATATCTGTAAACTTGGGAATAGTCCCTTTTTATAAATGATTGTTTTCAGCTAGAGTTTCAGTTATTGGAGAACCTTTGTTTGAATTTGATGCAACAGGTATAGATGAAAAATTTAAACAACCAACTATTATAAAAGAAACTGCATCTTTGTTTATTTTTTCTTGGGTGTATGTAATTCTTGCATTGATTATTCTTGGATTGATTGTAAAAATTATTGTTCCTAAAAAGAAAACAGCTGAATAGTATAGACTTGTTTTTATATTTATTATAGAGAGAGTATGAAGAAGTATTTTTTGATTTTTGTTCCTATCCTATTGAGTTCATTTGTTTTTGCACAAAATGAAGGAGAAAATAATGTTACAACAGATACTAAAATATTGAATGATCAATTAAATATGTGACTTGTGCATAATAATCAGATTAATAAAGTATCTTTGAAATTTTGTAATAACGGATTTGGTACTAATCAATTGTCTTCTTCTCTTGATTTAATTATGAAACCAAATCAAAAAAAAGATATTTGTATTGCTTTGGTAAATCAATCTTCTACTCCTTTGCGTATTGTTGCAAATATTGTTCCTGGTTCATTAAATGCTAATGGAAATATTGTATGTTCTAATGTAGCTGGTTTGACATGAGATTTCACTGTTTCTGATTTTGAAGAACTATCAGGTGTTGTAGATTTGTGAGCACAACAACAACTTATAAAACATTTTAGATTATCAGCTTCTGATGTTGCATCAGGGAAATATATTACCTGTCTCGCTATTAATTTAGAAACTTCAGAAAAACTTTCTGCTAGTTCTCCTTTTAATTTAGTAATTCGTAAAGCTGGAAATATAAAAGTGTCTGTTATGTGAGAACCATATCGTTTTCAATGGTTTGATGATATTATGCTTTTAGTAAAGAAAAATACTCGTACTATAGCAAAAATAGGTATTATTGTTTGTGGAATATTGTTGGTATATTCTTTGATTCCTATGATTCGTTCCAAAAAAAAATCTTCGATAAAAAAGCCTAACCATAAAAAATAATTTTATCGTTGTGAAATGAATGAAAAAAATAAGTTTTCTGATTGTTATATTCTTGTTGTGATTGTCTTTCTCTTTTGCGGATTCTCTTTGAGATGTTTCTGTATCTTTTTGTAATAATACAACATGAGCTGATGGTAAATCAATGAATTTTGTAGCTCAAGCTGGTGTTCCTTATGAATTTTGTTTGGAAATTGCAAATACTAGCAAAGAAAAGGTTTCTCTTTCTTTGTGATTTGTTGATGGTGAATTAACTAATGATGAACTTCATAACAAAGCATGTTCTCATCAATGAAGGCTATTTTCACCTTATGTTGATTTTTTGGAAAAAACTATGTTAATTTCTTCTTGATCTGTGGTTCAAAAAACTTGAACGCTTTCTTTTCCTTTGGGATATTCTGGTGAAGTAAATTGATGTTTGGTTTATCACGTTTTGGATCAGGAAAAAAGTCTTCAGCAAGATTGATCTTCTTTTGATATTATTGTTCGTAAGGCAAATTTTATGGATGGATATGTTGTGGGAGATTTTAAAAGGAATATTGAATTTGATAATGATTCTTCTGTGATTTATTATATAGATAAAGAAGATAGTGCTTTGGTTGTTTTGCTGCCTTTTTCTAATTGATGAATTTTACCAGAATTTTTGCAATATACCTGAAGATTATCAAATATATTGGGATATGAAAGAATGGTTACTTCATCTAAAATAATAGATTATTGAACGTCTTCGATGATTGAATTTCGTTTTGCGGATATTCCTTTTTATAAATGAGTTTATAGTTTCTTTTTTCAGTGATTTTCACTTTTGGATACCAGATTGGATCTGTCTTATGTGCCAGAAGAATACAAACAAAAAATAGATTTTTCTTATGATAAAAACATTATCCTCGTACCATGGATGTTGATTTTTGGAATAGTCTGATTTTTTGTTGCTTTGTTTGTTTTGAGACGAATTCTAAAAATAATATTAAGACGTTAATTATTATCTATCAATAAATAATATATTTTCCCTCTATATGTTCCTGCAGATTGATTTGCAGGGATATTTATTTTTATATCCCCAGTTGTTCCATATTGTCCTATATATCAACAATTTGTTCCGATTGATCTATATATATGTGTTGTAGAATTTTTGGTAGCTCATCGTTGATTGTCTATGATTAATCATAATGAGAGGCTAGTATTATCTTTACCTAGAATTTTTGTTATTGATTGTAAATTCATTGTTATATTTTGATTACTTATGATTTCTGATCAATTTGATAAATCACTAAATTGTAGTGTCGTATAATGTCCATTGCAAAGGCCAGCAATATCTCTTATCTGCAAAATATTTTCTACCGAAATTGTACGTTCTTCTATGCTTGGATTTGAAGAAATTGACCCTATATTAAGGGCTCAACTTCAGGCTATTGTTAAAAAGCCTCTTTTGATTTCTAGTGCTATTTGTCATTGTGTGCTTTGAGCGTTGCTATATTGTCACAAAAAAATAGCTCCGAAGAGAATACTACTATATAATAATCGCGAAAAAAGCTTTTTCATGGAGTATATATTTTTATTAAAAATGTTGTTTCTAGTATATCGACAAATACTTTTTTTGCAAATTTATTACTATTATTATATATTTTTTTTGTGTTTTGTCATTTAGATTTTTTTTGAATGTTTGATTTTTGTCATAGTTTGTCTTGTTAATGGCTGTTTGATAACCAAAAAATATCAGGTAAACTGTTTTGTGATGTTTCTTTGTTGGGACCTTGTGTTTTAAATGTTTTGTCTAGGTCTGTCTCTGTGTTTTTGGCTTATATTGTGGATATTTTGTTGAAAAGCTCTTCCTAACAGCTACTCTTTTAGTATTTATTGTTTTATCGTTATATGGTGAAATATCTTTCTTTGTTTATATTTGGAATACTTATTATTAGTTGAGGAGTTGCTGCTTCTTGGTTTTGATATACAAATCTTTCTTTTTTTGATGGAGTAACTAATGAAAAAACATTGGATATGACACTTACTGTTGGTACATGATCTAGCTGATTTTGGGTTGATATTTTAAATCCAACACAAGAAACACAATCACTTAAATTGGATTTTGTTGCTCAAATGCAAACGCCAGATGGTAGAGCTTCTTGTGATATGATTTCTGGTAAATCTTTTGGTGATGGTTTATCTTGGGATATAAATAATTTTTCTGTAGCTCCTGGATTGACTGAACGTAAGAGAATAGATTTTGATTTTCCTGTATGTACCAGTTGAATATTGCTTGGGTGTGCATTACAATTAGCTCCAACAGAAACCAATATATGAAGTTTTGATGTTGTTGAAGGTAAAGCAAATTTTTTTACTTTGCATGTAAGTCCTAGTAATCTATGTACACCATTTAATATAAAAGTATTTCCAGGAAGTCGTCCGTGAGTGAATTTTACCAATGTTGGAGAGATTAGATTTTATGATCAATCACGTGTATTCCAATATTCTGGGCAGATTATTACCGATCAATTTGGAGAATGAATTTTGGAAGATACAATACCATCGTGAATATATTATGTAGTATATAAAGGGCAATCTCAACTAGCTTCTTATCTTAGTGGTATAGAAATTATTGAATGATCAGAAATTTCATTGAATTTTACGACAGGAATTAATTTATATAATACTCAAAATAAAAGTATTAGTCAGGATGATGGTTCTAAATATCAAATAGCGTGAGACCTTAAAAATATTTTAGGGCAATATGACTTTATGATCAATGGAAATGATATAGCTATTTTGACAACAAGTTGATTTATTGATGCAGGAGTTCTTGTTGTTGATCCTAAAAATCTTAATTGAGATGCAGCTGTTAACGTATCAGATATTTCTATTGTGGGAATTAATTTTGAACTTACTGATCCATTCTTGGCTTCAAATCTATTTGTTTGGTAATTTATTTCTTATTATATTCTATGAAAAAAAATCTGATTTTATTTTTGTTCGTCTTCCTAATTGGTGCTGGTTTTGTTGTTCAAGGACAATACTATTATTTTGATACCTGATGAACAAGCTACCCTTATCAACAAGGTTGTAGTGAAACATTGTTACTTAGAATTAATACAGAGGGTAGTGCAGCAAGAGCATGACGTTTTCATCTTTTATTGGATCCACTTTCTTTTTCTTATTCTACGTCGGATGATGTACCTACATTAAGAACCAATTTATTTTCTGCTAGTACAACAACATTTTTGGATTGGTCATCAGAAACATCTCCTTCTTGGAAAGCAGGAAGTAATAAAACTATTTTACAAATAGATCGTAAAAATAATCTTACCGACTATAATGGATCTAACGGTCTTTATGGAACTATTGTTTTTTCTCCTCTTTATAATGTTAGTACGTATCAATGATCATTTGGTATGGAATATATTTCTTGATCATCTACAACAGAGACTACACTAAGCGCAGTTTGATGAGTGGAAATCATTGATCCAGTTAGTCAAAATAGTTATCGTACGTGAACGTATCCGGTTCTTCAACAACCATGTGTTGCTGATACGACATGACCTCTTTTAAGCGTTACTGTTCCTACTATAGGAAATAAAAAGTCTCATTTAGATTGAGCAATATTTTCTTTGACTGATAATTCTGGTGTAAGTTGAATTTCTAATGTTCCTTATGTTTGGTCTGGTGGTCAATGGACAGGAAATGTATGATGAATTATTACTAATCAATATGGTGTGGATACAACTACACTTACCTTGACTATTAGCGGTAATGGAACATGAAAAACATATACACAAAGTAATGTAGTCTTTTCTACTGGACCAGAAATGACTTGGCAATGAAATGCTCGTAATTTCAATGTAAATATTAATCCAGGAGATCTTTTTGATCGATGAGTAGAAAAAACCATTACTATAACCTGATCGCTTAGAGATCGTGCAAATAATTTATATACACTTTCTGCTTATACTTTCAATCAGGCACAAGCACCTATATTGATTTCTAATTCTCAATCACCAGTTTCCAATGCTGTATTTGTAAATCTTTCTGATCCTGTTAAACTTGGTATTCAAGATGAATGGGCAGGTGTTGATTCTGGAAGTATTGTTGTTACTTTGAGCGGAGTTTTCTGAACAACATACTGACCATTTCAGTTTAGCGGTAGCGATCTTAATCTTTCAGGAGTTACTGGTATAGCAAATCAACCTGACTGGTATATTAATATTACTAATCATATCGATTTTCCAACATCATGAACTATTCGTGTTAGTATATATGCTGAAGATATGGAATGAACTGTAGATACTATTTCAGATTATATTTTTTCTACAAGACCAGATTGTAGTGAATTTCAATGTTGTAATCCTATTTTGTTACAAACATGAGCAACAGCTACACCTTTCTATTATATTAATTGATCTCTTCAAATTCTCTGAGGAATTAATCCTTATTTTACGGGAGATCTAACTAATACAACAGGAACCTTATATTGTGGAACAGAAAATGAATGATTCCTTTTATATTCTGGACATGGAAATACATCAGGTACAGCAACAAAACTTGCTTTTAGTGATTCATCTAGTTTGGAGTTTTCTGGAACAAATATCATAGCTTATCTTACAGGAGATAATGGAGATACGCTTTTATTGGTTAAACTTTGAAATTTTTCAATTCTTGTTCGTCCAGGAAGTCGTCCATGAGAAAATTTTTCTAATCTTGGAGAAATCAGAGTGTATGATGAAAATAAACAATTTATTATAGGTTCGCCAATTGAAACATCTAGTACTGGTTATGCAGATTGGTTAGATAATATACCTTCTGGTACTTATTATATAGTATATAAAGGACAATCTCATTTGGCTTCATATTTAAGTGGAATAACAATTGTTCAATGAGTTCCTCAAACTTTGGATTTTACTACAGGAACCGTTTTACATAATACTCAAAATAAGAGCCTTACTCAAGATGATTGATTTCAATATCAAGTAGCAGGGGATCTAGAAAATATTTTGGGTCAATATGACTTTATGATCAATGGAAATGATATAGCTATTTTGACAGCAAGTTGATTCATTGATTCTGCAATAGCTGTTTTGGATCCTAAAAATCTCAATGGAGATGGTGCTATCAATGTTTCAGATATTTCAGTAATAGGAATTAATTTCGAACTTACTGATCCGTACTTTTCATCAAATATATTTGTCTGGTAATTTTATATTTTTATTTGTTTTCTATGAAACTTTTTAAAAGAATAGGATGATGATTGATGCTTGTTGCTCTGTTCGGAGCTTCTTTTGCAGCAAATCCTAGTTATAATTTTCTCCCAGCATCTGGTTCGGAGCTAAAACTTCATTGTAATTATAACTGAAATTTATCTTTGTTGGCTTGATGACAAAATTATAATGCATTTGAAGCAACAATTTCTTATGATTCATCAAATATTTTCTTAACGCATGGATCTATTAATAGTCCATTTTCTCAAAATCAAGGATATTCTTTGATAGGTAATCTATATAGAACTTATGGAGCCTTACCAGGTGGTCAAAAAAGTTCCGGTGATGTAAGCGCCATAAATTTCGGGTTTAGAACATTGAATAATGTTACTAACTGAAGTTTATCATTTACAGACCGTTTATGAGGAGCTATTACGTTTTGAGCTAGTACAACCGATGATGGAGCTACCCTTAATGGATTTGATGTCAATGGAGCAGATATTTTGACTGCAACATATAATACAAGCTATACTTTTGTTCCACTTCCTTGTGTGCCAGATGCTACTAATCCAACTATCACAAATACGGTACCAACAGGTTGAACTAGAAATATTCCAATCAATCAAGTTATTTCATTTACTACATATGATTGGGCTGGGGCAGGCAGTGTGTCTGGACCATCGCCTCTAGCAACCAACAATAGATCTCATTACTGGTATTCTTGATTATCTTTGTTGCTAACGAATTATGTGGCTGCCCCAGCTACTGTCGACAATCAGGAAGGAGTAAATAGCTGAACTATCAGAGCAACTGTTGCTTGTGCAACTTGTTCTTCTCCTTGGTCATATATTTTATCTGGAAATAGTTTGACGGTTACTGATTGGGCTTGAGACGGTTCTCGCAATCAATTGACTTGGAACAGTAAACGTAGATGATATAATGTTTCTTTTGCTGCACCAGCTTCTTATGAAGTAGAAAAACTGGTAACTGTTACCTTGCAAGCAACAGATAATCCTAATGAAACATGACTAATACATACATGATCTAGTTCGTTTTCTTTTAATGCGCCATTGAATCCAACAATATCTCGTCTATTACCATCTGCAGATACTTTTGTTTCTCCAAGTAAAACTAATGCAATTAGATTATTTATTTCTGATGATTGGGCAGGTGTAAATACAGGGACAGTAAAAATAACTATCCCAACTATTATGTCGTGAGCTGAACAATTATTGACAGGATATACCTATTCTTGATCAGAATTAAATTTTGTATTGTCTTGAGGAAGTGCTGGTCTTGGAAATTCTGGAAAATATGTTGTAGAGTTTTATTCAAATTGGGATTTTCCATCAAATGAAACTATTACTATTACTTGAATAGCACTTGATCTTGCTGGAAATACATGAACATTATCTACATCATTTACAACAAGACCAGATTGTAGTTTCTTTGGATGTAATGAAGTCTTAAATATCAATATTCTAGGTGGAACATTTGCATGATCTCATGACTTTACCTGAACAATTCTTATAGTAACGGGTACCAATATAAATTCTCCTTATCCATATCTTACTTGAACAAATAATGATATTTTGATGTGTGGATATGAATGGACAGGAGCTGTTTTGACGGGTAATGTACAAATTTATGATTCTACAAATACGCTAATTAACGGAACTGTGTATTCTGGTAATGCATTGTATATTACAGGGTTGAATTTTACAATTGTTGATTGAGTTATTATCGTACAATAATTTATTTTTTTAAAAATTATTATGAAACAAAAAAAAATTCTGATTCTCTTGTTGGTAGGATTTATTTCTTTGGGTAGCTTTTCATTTTCGCAAAATATTTCATTTTCTGTTGAAGGAGATGGTACATTTGGAAATGGATGTACAGTACCTATCGATGTATATGTAGATACTCAAGGTGAAGAGATATCAGCGGTTGACCTTATGATGGAAACATCGTTACTTTATAAAGATTTTGTGCCTACAACAATATTTCCTTATTTTCTTCCACCAGTAACAAGATCAAATGGATTGCTTCATATTGTTGGATTTACTGTTGATCCTAGTGAAAGAGTTATTTGATCTGGAAAAATAGGAACAATCTATTTTGAACAAAAAGAATGATTTCTTGATTGAACAGTAAGACTTTATTTTCTGGCAGAAGGAAATACAACTGATTCTAATTTAAGTAAAGTTGGTTGAGTAGATGCATTAAAACAAGTTGGTGATGCTCAAGTAAAATTTTCTTCTGATATGCCTGCTTGTGAACATAGCGCAGCTGCTGTTGTTTCTGGTGGATTTGCAGGAATGAGTTATCAAGATTCCCTTAATTCTACGATTCAAAAAATTTACGAAAAATATAGTAAAATTTCTTTCTGGATGTTTTTACAAAATAATATCTTTTTTGTACTAGCATTTTTCTTGCTTATACTTGTTATTTTGGTTCTAGCATATCGTAAACAGCTTTTATCTTACTTCAATAAAGATCTTGTATGAAAAAAGCCTATCTCATAGTTGTTTTGAGTATATGCTTTTGATGAGTAAGTTCTCAGTATTATTATTTTGATACATGATCAGTTAATTACCCTTATCAACAAGGTTGTAATGAAAAATTGTTGGTAAAAGCTTCTACAGAAGCTAATGTTGATTGAGCT
The DNA here is from genome assembly GCA_000503875.1 of candidate division SR1 bacterium RAAC1_SR1_1. GTDB lineage: Bacteria > Patescibacteriota > Gracilibacteria > Absconditabacterales > Absconditicoccaceae > UBA5124. The sequence goes on along the minus strand of CP006913.1, from coordinate 803,575 downwards.
AAAGCAGGTCGTTTTCATCTTGTTTTGGATCCACAACATATTTCGTATTCAACATCTGATCTTAGAACTACCTTATTTGAAGCAAGTACTACTACTTTTTTGGATTGGTCATCTGAATCTTCACCTTCTTGGAAAACTGGAAGTAATTTTTCTATTTTACAAATAGATCGTAAAAATAATCTTTATGCTTACAAGTGAACAACAGGATTGTATGGAACAGTATTTTTTGTCCCTCGTTATTCTCCTACTCCGTATTCTACAATTTTTGGTATGGAATATAATGGCGAAATAGGTACTCCCAATTCTACTATAGAAACCACATTGAGTTCTCCTTTTGGAACAGAAATAATAAATACTACCAGACAATCTCAATTTATGACTTGAAATTACTGAGTTCTTCAGCAACCGTGTGTTACTGATACAAACAATCCATCTATTTCTGTAGCATTGCCAATTAACTGAGCAATTAAACAAACATACCTTTCTTGAATTTCTCTTTCATTAACAGATAATGCTGGTTCTAGTACTAATGTTCCTTATGTTTGGACAGGTGGTCAATGGACTGGAAATATTTGGGGTATAGATCCTCAATATGGAATTAATATTTCTACATTACAAATTACTTTGGCAGGAAATGGTCAAAACCGTACGTTTAATTGATGAACATATGCTATTGCAAATGGTAAGACCTGGCAATTTCTTGATAAAAATTATACCGTTACCATTCCATCATGAGCCTTGTTTAATTATGGAATAGAAAAGCCTATTACTATCAATATTTCTGTAAGAGATCGTATGTGATTTCTTTCTTCAACCTCTCTTTTATTTAATCAAGCTCAGGGTCCGACCTTGATTTCTGATACTAGATTTCCAGTAGATAATGCTACATTTGTGACCTATGATGCTCCGATTAGATTTTGAGTGCAAGATGAATGGGCTGGGGTAAATTCTGGAAGTATTGTGGTAACGCTTAGTGGAATCAACGGAACAAGTTATGGGCCATATGTGTTTAGTGGAAATATGTTGAATCTTTCAGGTCTTAGTAGTACCGCTTTACAGCCCAACTGGTTTGTCGAAATACCTAATCATGTAGATTTTCCTGCATCGTGAACTATTCGTGTACGTGTATCTGTTCGTGATATGCAGTGAAATCAATGAACAATTTCAGACTATAGTTTTGTAACAAGACCAAGTTGTTCTCAGCTTTGATGTTGTGATGATAAATATGTTCAATATAAGACAAATTCTGTGCTTTTTATGAGAAATATATTAACAATACAGGGTGGATTAAATCCAGTTTTATCCTTGTCTCCTCAGGGAACTTGATATCTTGATTGCTGATTAACAAATCAAGGAATGTTTATCTATAAATGAAGTGAATTAAATTCTGGTTCTACCCAGGTTAGTTTTGTTGATACACCATCGCTTCGTATTATGGGAAATAATGTTAAAGCAATCCTTTCTGGATCAACACTTATTCTTCAAAAAATATTTGACCATTGATCATTGGATTGATGAGGTCGAGGGTGATGAAGTTATTTAGTCAAAGATTATTGTCCTGATGGCGATGATTCTTATAGTTATTATGATTATACTTGTAGTAGTGATGGTCATGGGTCAGCTGATACTTGTCCTGTTGAAAATTCTCCTTATACTCAAGAACTTACTGATGCATTTCAATTTGCTTATGGTCTTTGAATAACAACCATGTGTCCTATAGAAAATGCTGATATTAAAGGTACTTTATTGAGAAAGCATTTGGCAAAAATGATTGTAGAATATGCTGTTACTATTGTTGGATTATATCCAGATATTGCCAAAGAATGATGTGATCAATATAATGATATGGAAGATCAATCTTCTGAAATGAAATTTTATAGTAAAATTGCTTGTCAACTTTGATTGATGGGATTGGAATCTGATGGAATCCAACCATGAAAATCATTTAATCCTAATGATATAGTTACTAGAGCTCAGTTTGGAACTATTTTGTCGAGATTAATTTTTGGGGAAACGTACAATATAGCTCAAAGTGAATGAAATGAATTCTATTATGTTAAACATCTTCAAGCATTGAAAGATAATGGTATTATGCGTATGATAGAAGATCCTAAAATGCCTGAAGTAAGAGGATGGGTAATGTTGATGCTTCAACGTACGTATGAAAGTTGAATTATAGATGAATATCGTATGTTACATAACTCAGCTAATTGAATTAGAGTGCTCTATGATTTTTAATCTTATTTTGAGAGAATGAAAATTTGTTCTTGGAATGTAAATGGTATTCGTGCAGTGTTACAAAAAGGGCTTTTGGAATGGATAAAAAAAGAATCACCAGATGTTTTGTGTTTACAAGAAGTAAAAGCATTTGAGACACAAATACCCGCTGAGTTGAGGTTTTTTTTGCAAGAATATCAGTACATCTGGCACGCTGGCCAAAGACCAGGATATTCTGGAGTAGCTACCTTTTGGAAAAAAAGTTTGAATGTCCATCAAATGAAATCTACCTTTGTTGAAGTGGAACATTTTCATGAAGATGGAAGAGTAGTAGAAATCCAATTTTCAGATTTTGTTTTGTTGAATATATATTTTCCTAATTGATGAGAAAGAGCTGATGGAACTGAGATGCTATCGTATAAATTATGATTTTACGAGAGGTTTTTGAAATATATTGATGATTTACGCGCTCAATGAAAAAAAATTATTACTACGTGAGATTTCAATATTTGTCATCATGAAATAGATATAGCAAGACCAAAAGAAAATGAAAATTCAATCTGATTTTTGCCTATAGAAAGAGCAGAAATGGATAAAATGGTTGCTCATGGTTATGTAGATCTTTTTCGTCGTTTCAATCCAGAACTCAAAGATAAATATACGTGGCGAAGTTATAGAGCAGGAGCTAGACCAAGAAATGTTTGACGGAGATTAGATTATTTCTGGGTATCTGAGGATGTGGTTCCTTTGGTTACTCGTGTTGCCCATCAGGATGATGTTATGGGAAGCGATCATTGTCCGATTGTATTGGAAATGAATATATAAGAAAAACCAGCAGATTATCTGCTGGTCTTTTTTTATTTTACTGTTTCTCGAATAGATTTCGCTTTTATAAATAAATCTATGTATTCTTCTTTGGATTTTCCCTCAGGAATTCCATTTTCAAAGAAATCGGATTGTTCGACAAAAGTAAATAATCAATCAATTTCTGTAGCATATTCTTTTATAAAAAACTTTGCGCTTGGGATCATTGTTTTTAATTCAGGTAACTTCTTGATCTGATTGATAAGTACATTATGAACTAATCGATGTGGATAATCGATTTCGTCGTTATGAGTCGCAATCATAGCTCATTTTATATAAGAAAAAATTTCATATGTTTTAAAAAAAGGATGAAGATGATGATCTTTATTAAAATTAATGTCGTAAGCTTCATTTATATATTTATTATTGTCTTCTGTTTTCCATTCATCTTTTATTAAATTATCTATTACTATCTCACCACATTTTCTTTCGAATAATTCGTTATTGTTGTTTTTGTGGTCATATACTACGTCTCATCTAGGTCATTCTCAAATGTCATGAAAATCAAATGCAGCCAACAATAGCTCATAATCTTTTTCTGAAAATTTTCATTCTTCCATATCTATTTTTCCGAAAGTTTGTCCTATTTTTCTTTGTCCTTTTGTATGATGCCACGTATTTCCATCTTCATCCAAAGTTCCTTTGAGAAATCCTTTTTCATTGGTATGAGATTCTCGTTTAACGTCGTTGAGATCTGCAAGCGTTTCGTCTACAAATTGACTTAATTCTTCTCTATTTTCTATATTTCATCAAAAAAATCTTTTGGTAAGCGTACTATAAATTTTGACTTTTTCTTGGTTAGCATATACGTCTCGGCGAGGAGTTCTTTTTAAAGCAGTTACGATTTCTTTTGCTTTTGAATATTTTATGCATTGGAAGATATTCTTATTATTATCATAAATAGGAGCTTTTTTTATTTCCATGATATAATATTAATAAGTAAATAATAAATTTTATATTACTTTTTTACTAGATATCAACTACTTTATTTTTGTTTTTTTTATATTGACTTTGAATAATACTTTTCTATTTTAAATTGCTATTGTGTTTTTTATATTTATAATAATTTGTCTTGTTTTTGATTTACTAATTAATAGATTTTTGTAGAAATTTATCTTATTTTGGAAATTATGCTTCATAGAAAAATAATTGATATAGAAAAAGTTATTGAAGAATTACAGCAGCTTAAGGCTATAGAAAAGATTGCTTGAACCACAAAAATTTATGGTCAATGAATTTTTATTTCTTTAACTTCAGATTTATCTGAAGCTTTGGCTAATTATTATGCAAAAAATCAACATAAATCCTTTAGAGGAACAACTGTTGATGAATTAATAACTATTTTGGAATTGGATATTGAAGAGAAAAAGTTGGCTTTGGAAGAACAGGATAATACGTTAAAAACAGTCTGAATCTAATTGATATTTTTGTAGTAATGGTTATAAGTTGGACATTTATACTTAAGTATATGCTATGGAAGAAAGAATTCCTATGAATACCAAATCCCTACAAAAACATTTTGCATCTGAATATGAGAAATTTTTTGCTAAGAATGATTTGGTGGTAAGCGCAAATCATTGTTTTGCTTGGAATTTAGGTTTCTGAGAGAATAAGGATAAACTTCATATAAGAAAAAAAATACCCACAAAAACATTCTGTTGAATTAATGTAATAAGCGAAAAAACAATAAAGTTTGAAGATACCTTTTTTTTTGATATTTTAGAAAAGAAATTTAATAAAACTAATTTTGCTGATATAAATAGACAAGAACATAAAATAAAAGAATTTTTATTGGATTTTTTGGAAAAAAACTGATATGATAAATGAATATCTATCAATCTTTTGTCTGAAACACCAAGATGACACGGTCTTGCTTTTTCTTGAACGATGGCTTCTTTAATTGCTACCTGAATATATGTTATATTAAAGAAAATACCTAATGATTTCTTTAAAAATTATGACGAATTTATTCAAAGTAAAGAATTTAATGAAATTTTTGCTTTATGATTAGAAATAGAAAAAATATCTAAATATTGAAATTCTGTCGGCAATAATTGTTATTCTGCTATGATGAATACACAACTTCCAACAATAACATTTAGTGAAGAACCAACAGTATTATCTGATAATAAAATATATAATTATAAGATAAAGGATTTTTTTTGAATAATAAATAATATAGATGAATTAAATCTTGATTATGGAATAGTTTTTTCATGAATAAGCAATAAAGTAGAACATATACAGCATCAATCACGTAATTATGAACATGAATTAGAAAATTTAGAAAAGGTTGCTGAAGAATTGTTAACCAATAAATGAATAAAAATTATTAAACAATTTCCATTTAAAAATATTTTTAATGTGGGTTTTAAACAAATATTTAAAGATTTATCATTCCTTTATAATTTTAAAACACTTTCTTGTTTCAAAAAAATATTAGAAAAAATTTTTGATGAACAATCTATTGATGAATTTATACAAACACAAAAAGAGAATAATTATATATCTAATATGGTCGAAGGGAACAACCATATGACAAATAGTTTTGAATTTTATTTTAATGTTTTTAAAAAGATTGATAACGAATTGTTGGCTATATATCCAATAAATTTTCTTAAAATTTGAGGAAGCTTTGTTTTTATAAGTAAATTTAATAAAAGTAGAGACACTATACTTCAAGTGATACAAAAGATGAAAGAAATTTGATATTCAGATATAGCATTAGAATACGCTTCTTGGATTGATGGTGTTTCTGCTGATGGGATAAAAATTGATCAATGGATACATAACTGAATATTTTCTGAATATATACAAAAAGATCAAGTATATTATAAAGATAATCAATGAAAAAATTTTATATCGAATTATAATGAAATTCTCGCTAATCACACACAAGGTTTATTGTTGGATATGATACATAATAAAATGTATCTCAATGGAAAAAAATTAACATCTACTGATCTTTGTTCTCAAACAACGACCATCAATATTTTGTATAAACTTATGGAAAATATATGACAAGACTTGGAAAATAAAGCATTTGAAGTATCTAGTTATAGTAAAAATAAAAATGAAATGTTGGGGAAAATAGTTCTTCCTTTGATATCTCTTATTGAAAAAGAAACTGGTGAAAACTTTCCTTTGATTTGTAAAGGTAGTATCTATGATTTTTATATGAAACTTAATCCAAGTATTATAAAATTATCTATTGTTAAGAAAATATAATATATTTCTATAAATAAATTGACTTTTTGTGTCTTTTGTATATAATATCTATCGATATTTTATCGGTGATTATTTTTTATGGTAAATAAACTATCAAAAGGAGACTCTTTAAATCAACAGAATGTTCTTGAAAATATTCAAAACCATACACAAGATGTACTTTGTAGAATTTTTTTTGTTAGACATGGAATAAGTGTAGATGAGGCAAATAGATGAAAGGACAGTAAACAATTATGAAATGCAGATTTACATAGTATGGGAGAGGCGCAAATGGAGCAGGTATCTGCTAAACTCAAAAAAATGTGATGTAACAAAGAAGATACTTTGATTTTATATTCTTCTGGAAAAAATCAAAAAAAGCCAATAAATAGAATTGTTAGAAGTGTAAATATACTTAAAAAAAATGAAATATGAGTTTTAAAACAACATCATGCACTAGATACTTCAGAAAAAGTCCAATTACCTGATTGAAATATTGTGATAAAGGATTGACGATTGTTTACTAGAGTAGAACAATTTTATAATATTCTCCAATTAACGAATAATGAAATATTAAAATCTTTTACATGAGAAAATAAATTAGACTATAATAAATATAAAAATATAGTATTATTAGGCCATAAATCTAATGCATGAATTTCTGAGGTTACAAAAAAAGAATGACAAACAATAGAATTATGTAAAAACAAAATAAATACATGAGATATTTGGCAATTTGATATTAATAAAAATAATGAGTATGTAAATTATGAAAAAGAAAGTGATGTATTATGCTTGAATTACCAAAATATAGCTGAAATTTTTAGTGTTTTTAGAAAAGAGGAGGTTTTGAGAAAATATATCGAATCTTTTTTTAAGAAAGAGTTGAATCTTTTTGAACTTCAAAATATCATAAATACCTATTTTAAACAAAATCCAAAATTATATGAAAAATATTTAACGGTTTGAAATATTGATCTTACTCTTTTTTGTTTGGCAAATTTGGTTGGAAATCTAGAGATTGATATTGTAAGAAAAAACACAAAAGATCTTATCCAAAACCAAGAAAGTCAGTTAAAAACAATTTTTGATTTGATTATGACTAACAACCCAGACATAAAAATTTATGAATTTTTTATTAAAGAATTATTTTCTCTTAGAAAAAAATATGAATTAACCCTTCCAGATAATCTTATTTGTTATATTCGTGATAAAGCCAAATCTAATAAAGATTTTTTGTTGATAATGAATTATTATGAAAATATATATTCTCTTGTGGAGGAGATAAGAAGTAAATCTTTGGATATGAGAATTGTTAATTGAGAAGATATAGAACCAGAATTTAATTTTGATTGAGATGATAGATATTTAAAGGACTTTTTAGAATATCCTAAAAGAATAGATGAGAGAAATAAGCAATTAGAAGCTGATGATTTTCGAACAAGAATATCTATCGATTTTCCTTCAAGACATATTTCAAACCGTTCTGTCTTTGTATGGGATAAAATTCAATATATAGAAGCAGATGCTTGAAGTTGAAAATCATTTCTATTAAGTAAAATTAACGAAGATATTAAGAATGTTGATTTTATGATTTGAAGTGATGCTTATTTTCCTATATTTTTAAGTTTATCTTGAATTGGAAAAGCAACTGATGTATTGTCTAAAATAAAACAAATAGAATTAAATTATTTTGATAAAAAAGATAATGATTTAGAAAAAACATTAATACTAGATTCTTTGGATGAGAGTTTATTAAGTGAATATGAAATAAAATCTTTGTTTGAACATTTAGTAAAATTTTCTGGGAAAATTGTTATTACTAGCAGAAAATGATATCTTCCTAAATGAAATCAGGATAAAAATGAAGATCGAAATAAAGTTTTAGAAAAAATAAATATAATACAACTTAAAGAAATTCAAGATATAGATTGATATGTGAAAAAATATTTTGCCAATAAAGAAAATTGAGATAAAAAATTAGATAATTTCAATCTTTTCTTGAAAAATCAATGGTTAAATGGAATAGAGAAAAATCCTCTTATTTTGAGTATGATATGCTTTTTGATAGATACATGAGAAGATATTGAGAAAATATCTACTATTTCTGATTTATATGAAAGAATTATTGATTTAAGGCTATTAAATCGAGAAAATAATAAACAAGGTAAAAGAAAAATTTCTGTTAATAATCCAAATTCTTTCGAATGACAAAATGAAATGGAAAATATAATAGATAAAAGAAAGGATTTTTTATGAAAATTAGCGTATAAATCTATTTTTGAATGAATAAATATAGATGAACAACAATTTAATAATATTAAAAGAGATTATCCTTGAATAATTTCTGATGATGCTTGTTTGAACTTGATATTCAGAAAAAATGAAAATAAAGAATACGATTTTGTTCATCAAAGTTTCAAAGAATATTTTGCAGCAAAAGAATTTGTTAACCAGCTATCAATAAAAATAAACAAAGAAGTAGAATTATATTTAGAAGATGTCGTTTTTAATAAATTGGAGCTAGTTAATAACTGGACATTGAAATTTTTAATAGATATTTTAAATAAAAAAGAAAATTCTGGATTGAAAAAAACTTTTTTAGATTATATTTATGAAAATAGAAACTTTTATGGAAATATAAAAGATAAAATAATATATATGTTATATTCTTTAGATGTCTCTCTGTTTGAAAAATATACCTCTAGTATTTCTTTTGATTCTAAATTACTAGATGATTTGATAGAAAATGCTTTGTTTCTTAAAGAACAGTGATATATAGATTTTTTAAAATCTATAATAAGAGATGATTATCAAAAATTGAGTTCTTTAGTAACGATTTTGGGAGAAATTTGATGAGAAGAAACTATAGAATTCATTAAATCTCTTAAAGATAAAGAAAATCTTTCTTTGAAATTATCTTTATTAAATTCGTTGTGAAAAATTTGATGACAAGAAAATGTGGATTTTATTAAATCTTTTGTGAATGATCCTTTTGCTGATGTAAGACATGCTGTGATTGAGATTTTATGACAAATTTGATGAGAAGAAAATATAAAATTTATCAAATCATTACATTATAAGAATCCCTCTTTGAGTTTTATTTTAAATGATATGAAAAATCGTTTAGATGGCATAAAAAATCATTTAAACGATAAAAGGATAGGTCACTTAGCTTCTAATTATAACAAAGAAGATATTGATTACTCAGCAATTAAGAAAATAATTCAAATTATATCGAATGTTTGATGAGAAGAAAATATAGAATTTATTAAATCATTTAAAAAAGCGAAAAATTGTGAATTAAGAATTTCTGTTATTGAATGATTATGAAAAATTTGATGAGAAGAAAATATAGAATTTATTAAATCATTTAAAGACGACAAAAACTGTCATGTCAGGTCTTCTTTGATACAAGTATTATGACGAATTTGATGAGAAGAGAACATAAAGTTCATTAAATCATTTAAAAATGATACCAATCGCTATGTGAAATGTTCTTTAATAGAGACATTGTGAGAAGTTTGATGAAAAAAAAATATAAAATTTATTAAATTGTTTAAAGACGATAAAAATTGCCATGTCAGGGCTTCTTTAATAGAGACATTATGAGAAATTTGATGAGAAGAAAATATAACCATTATTAAATCATTTAAAAATGATGAGGATCCTCGTGTAAGAGTTCCTTTGATAAAAGTATTATGAAAAATTTGATGAGAAGAAAATATTGATTTGATTAAATCTTTTAAACACTATACATCTTCATTAGTAAAAGACGCTGTTATTGATGCTCTTTGTAATATATGAGGTCTTGAAAATTTAATAGTTGCAAGATCTATAGCTAATAATCCTTATGATAATGTTAAAATTATTCAGAATTTATGAAAAATTTGATGAGAAGAAAATATAGAATTTATCAAATCTTATAGTAATAGTCTTCATACAGAAATAATATTTGAAATTATTAATGTTTTATGAGAAATTTGATGAGAAGAGAATATGCTTTTTATTAGATCCTTGGCTGAGGATCAGTGAGATTTTTTTAAAGTAATTCCTTCTTCTATAATACAATTATTATGAGAAATTTGATGAGAAGAGAATATAAACTTCATTAAATCATTTAATGATAATGCAGATGAGATCTTGAGAGCTTCAATGGTGGAGGCATTATGAAAAATTTGATGAGAAGAGAATATAAATTTCATTAAAGTATTCAAGGATGATAAAGACTCAGCAGTTAGAGAGTCTCTAATAAGAACATTATGAAAGGTTTGATGAGAAGAGAATATAAATTTCATTAAATCCTTTAGAAACGATAGAGTTTATTGAGTAAGATGGGCTTTAATAGAGACATTATGAGAAATTTGATGAGAAGAAAATATAAACTTTATAAAATTATTTAAAAATGATAAAAATCATAATGTAAGGCAAATTTTGATTAACACATTGAATAAAATTTGATGAGAAGAAAATGTTGATTTTCTTAGATCTTTGTCAGAAGAAAACTATTATAAAGTAAAGAATAGAATAATTGAAATGATTTGATTAAAAGATATAGAGTTTATTAAATCTTTGAAATATAATCATAGCCATGTTATAAGAGCTGCTGTAATAGAAATATTGTGAGAGATTTGATGAGAAGAAAATATAGAGTTTATTAAAACATTTGAAGATAATGAAGATGATTATGTGATAAATAAACTCATAGAAGTCCTATGAAAAATCTGATGAAAAGAAAATATGGAATTTATTAAATCTTTCTTAGAAAAGAAGTATTTAGAGACAAAAGATATGATAATTAATATTGTATGATGAAATATAAATAATGAAACTATAGAATGGATTAAAAATTTAAAATATACGGATAATCGTTTTAAAAGAGCGGTGGTAATAGAAATATTATGAGAATTTTGATGAAAAGAAAATATAGAATTTATAAAATCATTTAAAGATGATGAAGATTATTATGTAATAAATAAGCTTATAGAAGTTTTATGAAAGATTTGATGAAAGGATAATATAAATTTTATTCAATCTATTAGAAAATAGATTTTCTCTATTTTTTCCGTTTTTTTCTATTTTTGCAAAACTATAGTCGGCTCCGTCAAGAGACTTTAGTTTTTTAGGTTGTAATGATGGAGATAGTAAGCCAAAACTTAGATAAACAAGAAATTGTAGAGAGAGTCAAAAATAGCACAAAGTGAGAGATGGATAAGCTCCTCCTCAGCATTATCAAGGAAAAACTCATGCAGGAAAAAGATCAAAAGAAACTGTATGAGTTTTTTACGTATATCTATGATAATTTGTATCATGACATTATTTTTAAAAAAATTCCTTTAAGTAAAGCAATTGTGCATCTTCTAGAATCCTTATCTATGCCTGTATATGAGCCATCCGTTATAGATAATTTTTTAACAAAGTTGAAATCATGATAGAAGTCTTAGGTCTCCAAAAGATTCAGATGTGCTATCAGAATAATCAAACTGATATTTTTTGCTTTCTCAGGGAGCAATATATAGGCAAACCGAGGCTGAGTGGTGAGCCAGGCTATTATCATCCATTTAGGATGATGAAAGAGCTTATTTCTTGTGGAGTGAACGATTCCAAGCTGGTTCTCGGGGCTTTGTTACATGATATTTTGGAAGATACAGATATCGTATACGAACAATTTCAATGAATTTTTGGAAACCAGATTTTTGAGATTGTATATTGACTCAGTAACTTAGATAAAAATAGAGTACCCATGCCAAAATCAGACTATTTTTTGAAATTTAGATCCTCTATTCACGCAGAATGGAGGATTTTGTTTATTAAACTTTTTGATTGCTTGGATAACTTGAGGACACTGGGAGAGTTGTCGTTGGAAAGACAGCTGCGTTTTAGAAAGGAGAAGAAAGAATTTTATTTAGAAGTCTTTAAAGAAAACGTGATGATAATCCCATCCAGATATAGAACTATTTTTGTGGATAAAATATCAGAATTAAGCCAGATTTTAAATGTTTTATAAAATTTCTTTGATTGTTCAATTTTTTTCTTTTTTGGGAAATCTAAAGTGATCGACAATTCTGCAGAACGTATACCCATGGATATCTTATTTATATTCTCATAATTTTCCCAATGAAAAAGGTCAAAATACTTACTACATGATGAACATTGTTTCAAGAAGAAGAAAATAACGTAAGACAGGTTAAGGACAATAGTGAATCAATGATACAAAAGACAAAACAAATACTAAAAACATATGCAAATATAGATGATATAGAATCTGTATATAATATTGATAGTTCTGATCTTACTCCAGAAAAACGAGAATTGTTGGCAAATAATATTTTGAGAATGGAGGCTCAGGATCCTACAAAGTATAGTGGATATCTTATTACTCATGGAACAGACACTATGGCGTATACATCGTCTATGTTGTCATTTCTTCTTAAAGGACTTAAAAAACCAGTAGTGTTGACCGGATCTATGATAGGACTTGGTGAAGCGGATAGTGATGGACCTAATAATCTCGTAAATGCTATACAAGTGAGTACAAATCCAGAATTGATGGGAGTGTTGATTTGTTTCTGAGATAAAGTGATTCAATGAAATAAAGCAAAGAAAGAAGATACTGGTGCTTTTGATACGTTTGATAGTCCTAAATATGATTTGATTGGGAGATTTACGCAAGCTGAATGATCAGCGACTAAAAAACTGATCCTTAATAAGGAGCAAGTAAGTAAATCAAACGCTATTGTAGAAAAGCAACAAACAGAACTTTTTGAAAACCTTCATGCGAAAGTGATGCCGCTTAAACTTGTGCCATGAATGGATCTTAGTATTTTCGATTATTTGGTTCAATCTAAAGTTGAAGGATTGGTTTTGGAAGGGTATGGTGATGGAAATGTGCCTACCAGTAAAGAATTTCAAGATAAAATTGCAATGTGTATTGCTGCTGGTATGGTGATTGTGTTAAAATCACAGTGTCATACAGGTCCTGCTGAACATAAGTATGAAGGAGCACAAGCCGTACTCAACTTAGGGGTGATTTCAGGAATGAATATGACAAGCGAGGCGGCTTATACAAAAATTATGTGGTTACTGGCAAATAAAAATAAGTATAACACCAAAGAAATGTTTGCTACAAATGTATCTTGAGAACTGTTATAATTATTCTTTTCAAAACAAACTTGCATTTTTTAGTTATATGATTATATTTGTCATGCTATGATATTTATATCTGTGTACGAGATCCTTAGATGAAAATAGTATTAACTCAAGTTAATAATAACAATAATAACCTTCCGCCAAGGGGATTTTTCTAGATACAAAGTTTATGATACAAACATATAAACCTTCCTAGAAAAATCTCTAGGGAGGTTTTTTCTTAACTTTCTCAGTTTTTTTCTTTACTAGTATCGCTATATTCTTCTCGTTTTATTATTTACCCCATATATTATGTTCAGCTTGGAAAAACTCTCTAAAATCAAATGAGCGAAAGAACAGACTAATATTATGAACTTCTTTGACGTTTTGGATAAGTATGTGTCAGATGAAGAAGTTGCAAAATTTGCTCATGCTAATAAAGCCCAACACACCATCAAAGTTTCTCAATTAAGAAAGGATGAGGTAATAGAAAGCATAAATACCCAAATCATTAATTCATTTCCTCAGAAAGAAGATAATTACCTCAAGATACCTAAAGTAATCGAATAAAATTTACTCTATAAAAATAGTATATATGAAAACATCTACAATTAGTTCTATCCACGAAGACTATCTTTCAGGAAAATATTCTTGTGAAGATTTTATTAAAGAGAAACTCAAAAAAGCAAAAGATAATACATTGAACTCATGTATTCTTATTTTGGAAGATAGTGCACTACAGCAGGCAAAACTTGTTGATCAGAAAATTAAATCTTGAAAAAAACTTAAAGATCTTGAAGGAATCCCTTTTTGAGTAAAGGATACTTTTTTGGTGAAGGATACCATCACTACGTGATCATCTATGATTTTGGAAAATTATAGAGCTCCTTATACCGCAACGGTTGTTGAAAAGCTTTTGGATCAAGGAGCAATCTTAATTGCGAAAGAAAATAATGATGCATTTGGACATGGAAGTACTACAGAGAACTCTCATTTTTGACCTACAAAAAATGCGATAGATCCAACATTAGTTGCTGGGTGATCAAGTTGAGGAAGCGCAGCAAACGTTAGCGCAGATATTACCACTTTTTCTATAGGAGAAGATACGTGAGGATCTATTAGACAACCCGCTGGATATAACCAAGTGATTTGATTGAAACCTACTTATTGAGCTGTTTCTAGATATGGTTGTATGGCCTATGCCTCATCTTTGGATACGGTTTGACCAATAGCAAAATCAGTTTCAGATATTCAGCTTATTATGAATGCCGTGGCTGGTAAGGATGAAAAAGATTTTACCAGTATCTCCTACAAAAAACATTCCTTGGAAAGTTTAGAAACGTTTGATTTTTCTAAGGTCAAAGTTGGGTATTATAAGAGTTTCCTAGAAAGCGAAGCTCTTGATCCAGAAATTAAAAAAAGCATTGAAACAGTCTTTTCTAAACTCCAAGAAAAGGGAGCAACAGTCAAAGAATTAACTTTCTTTAATGATGAACTCCTTATTGCAACCTATTATATTATTGCTATGGCGGAAACCGCTTCCAACTTGTCTCGTATAGATGGAATTAAATATGGATATAGACATGCTGATGTTCAAGATCTTAAAAGCCTTTATGAAGAAACCAGATTCTTTTGATTCTCAGAAGAGACAAAGAGAAGAATTATTTCGGGAAACCAGGTTCTTTCTCAATGATTTCTAGATAAATATTATATAAAAGCGTTAATTGCAAGAGAAAAATTAATTGAACATTTCAAAAAAGATTTTGAAGCAGTAGATTTTATTCTCTCTCCGGTTACTCCAAAGACACCACCAAAAATCTGAACTACTTTGGACGATCCGCTCGCTATGTATATGTCAGATATGTACACGGTTGGGTTTAGTCTTGGGAAATTACCGACTATTTCATTACCATTACATTCTCCGACAGGAATCCAAATTACGTGAGATTATAGCAAGGATAATGAACTTTTGAAATTTGCTTACAACCTAGATATTTTGTGTGAATAATTTTATTCTTTATATGTGATATGATGAAAACATTAGATCAGAGGCTCGAAGATCTATGAGTAGAACCCGTTATAGGATTGGAAACACATGTTGAACTCAACACGAGATCAAAGATGTTTTGTTCTTGTAAAAATGAAGAAAGTAAAGAACCAAACAAATATGTTTGTCCTATTTGTACATGACATGTAGGTGTTTTGCCACAACCAAATGCTGAAGCTATTGCAAAAACGGTAAAACTAGGGATTGCAATAAAATCTAAAATTTTGGATATTATTGATTGGGATAGAAAACATTATGAATATCCAGATTTACCAAAATGATTCCAGTTGACTCAGTTGGAACACCCTATTGTTATGTGATGAGAAGTTCGTTGTATAAGAAACGATGGAACTGAATTTTCGGTTGATTTGGATCATATTCATTTGGAAGAAGATGCAGGAAAGCTTGTCCATAAGGAAGGGTATTCTTTGGTTGATTTCAATAGATCAGGAAGAGCGCTTATAGAAATTGTAACAAAACCTAGTATTAAGAGAATTGATGATGCTATTGTGTATCTGGAATCAATACAGAACTTGGTTAGATCATTGCATATTTCTGAAGCAGATATGGAAAAAGGACATTTGAGATCTGATATTAGTATTTCACTCAGAAAAAAAGGAGAAGAAAAACTCAATGAAAGAACAGAAATAAAGAACTTAAACTCGTTTAAATTTGCAAAAGATGCTATCAACAAAGAAATAGAAACACAGGTACGTCATTGGGAAAAAACTGGTGAAGCGAAAACAGATCAGTTAACGGTATTATGGGATGAGAAGACCAAAACTATCAAGATTATGAGAACAAAAGAAAACGCGAACGATTATAGATTTATCAAAGAACCAGATATTCCTTCTATAGATATTTCTGATCTCAAAAAAGATATTGAAGTTGAATATGCGTTCTTGCCCTATGAAATAGAAAAAAAATTGATGGAGGTTTGATTAACGGTTTTGGAATCAAAATATTTTTCTTCAAACATCCAAAAAGCCCATACCTTGTTTGCTATCAATGATAAGGTTTGAGATCTTCTTGGTATAGCTAAAATCCTTATGAACCATATTTCTGATGAAGAATACAAAATATTGGATGTGGAAACAATAGCAGGACTTCTTTTATATCACAAAGAAAAAAAGTTTGCTAAAGATCTTTTAAAAGATGTTCTTAAGAAGATATTGATTGATCCAGCTTTTGATTATCAAACATATGTTTTGGAACATCAATCTTCAGGAGAGGATTTTTCTCATATGGTAGATCAAGTTCTTGATGAAAAGAAAGATATCGTCAGGAAAATTCAAGCAGGTGATACCAAAAAGATCAATGTTTTGGTTTGAGAAGTTATAAAACTTTTATGAAAAAGTTCCGCTGCAGAACAAATAAAACAAGAGATAATCAAAAAGATTTCTCTATGAGAAACTGATAAGGAGTATTTGTCTTCAAAAGATAGTACTGTAGAACAAAAAGACAAAGAAAAAATGGTAGTTCTCTCTACGTATAGAACACATAAAATAAAAGAACTTTCAGAAAAAGATATTGGAAAAGAAGTAAAACTTACTTGATGGATTGCATCTATCCGTGATCATGGAGATTTGGTTTTTATTGATTTGCGTGAGGATGATCATGTTTTTCAAGTAAAATTTTCAAAAAAAGATTTCCCTGATATTGAGAAAATAACGAGATACAAAAAGGAATCTGTTATATTGGTTTCTTGATCTATTTGCCAAAGAGATAAGGATGATATAAACAAAAAGATATCTTCGGGAACTATAGAATTAGATACCAGGTCTATTGATATTTTGTCTGAATCGAGAACACTTCCCTTTGAAATAAAAGAATCTAAAAAAGTAAATGAGCAACAGAGATTACAATACAGATTTCTAGATTTGAGAAATGAGAAAGTAAAAAAGAACATTGTAATGAGGCATAGAGTGATCCGTACTATGAGAGATGTTTTGGATAAAGAAGATTTTATAGAAGTAGAAACTCCAATTCTCAACAAAGGTACAGATGAGTGATCTAGAGAGTTTATTGTTCCAAGTAGAATACATCCAGGAAGTTTTTATGTGTTACCACAAGCACCTCAACAAATCAAACAAATGCTTATGGTATCAGGAGTTGATAAATATTATCAGATAGCCAGATGTTTTCGTGATGAAGATGATAAAGGAGATAGACAACCAGAATTTACTCAATTGGATATGGAAATGGCTTTTACAAAGCCAGAAGAAGTAATTAGTATCATAGATGAATTGCTTCTCAAAATTGTAAAAGATTATTATCCTGAAAAAAAATTATTATCACCTAAGATAGTCAGAATTCCTTATGCTGAAGCTATGGAAAAATATGGTTCTGATAAACCTGATATTAGATTCGGTTTGGAAATGAAAGATATTACCGATATTGTTAGAGACACTGATTTTAAGGTCTTTAAGGCTCCAATAGAAAAATGAGGTATTGTGAAATGTATTAAAGTAGAGAAAAACCTTACCAAAAAAGATATAGAACATCTTACTCATCTTGCTATAAGTAAATGATTGTGAGGATTGGCCTATATTATTGTTCACGAAGATCAACTACAATCACCAATTATCAAATATCTTGGTGAAGATGTTTCTGCAAGAATTGTTGCAAAAGCAGAAGCAAAGCCAGGTGATGTAATATTCTTTTCTGCAAGTGATCCAGAAACAACAAACAAGGCACTGGATCAAGTAAGGAGAGAACTAGGAAGAATGTTGAAACTCTATGATGACGATACGCTCGCATTTTGTTGGATTACTGATTTCCCTATGTTTGAAAAAACTGATGAAGGGAAATGGAAATTCACCCACAACCCTTTTTCTATGCCAAAAATAGAGCATATAGATTGGTTGATAAAAGGCGAACATGTAGATCAAATTCATGCACAGCAATACGATATTGTTCTCAACGGAAACGAAATAGGAGGAGGATCTATCAGGTCTCATATTCCAGAAATCCTTAAGGCAACTTATAAAGTGATGGGGTATACTAAAGAACAAACACAGCATAGTGTAGGTCATATGTTGGATGCTTTCTCCTATGGGGTACCACCACATGGAGGTATTGCATTGGGATTAGATAGATTGATGATGATCTTACAGAAAGAGTCTTCTATTCGTGAAGTTATTGCATTTCCAAAGAATGGGTCGGCCCAAGATTTATTGTTTAAGTCACCATCAGCATTATCTGATAGTACATTGAAACAAGCAAATATAAAAATTATATAAATCAGATTTTGATTTAAAGACCAGTTTGAGAAGACTGGTTTTTTTTATTATTGAAAGATTGTATTTCAAAATATGGCTTATAAACTAGTCTAGTTTTTTTCTTTGTTTTCTCAGTTTTTTTCTTTTTTGGGAATTGTAAAAGTCAGACAACAATAATTTTATTATGTTTATGTAATATAAGATGACGTTTGATGTAATAGATGCTCATTGCCATGTGGGAATAGATCCCTTTGGAGCTGTCTGTGATATAAAAGAATATATTAAACAAGCGACGAAGATTGATATTAAAAAAACCTTATTGATTCCAGTAGCAACCCAAATAATACAAAAAAAAGATATGTCATATCTTCCTTGTATGCGAGAAATTGAAGAGTGAAAGATTATGTACCTACGTAAAGAAACATACAATTGGTGACAGAAAACAATTAGAAATCCTAGGAATCCGTATGGAGATGTTAATGAAGACCTATTTAAGATTACCCGTGAATTGAATACGTCCCAAAATGACGTTGTGTTCTATAATGTTCCATTGTTACATCCGATTTTAGATGATAAAGAAGAAACGGAAAAAATATTAAAAAATGAAGCTACTTGTGCTGTAAAAATTCATGGAATATCAACTTCAACATCAACAAAAAATATATCAAAAGATTTGGTTTTTCTGTTACAAAAATATGACAAACAACTTATAGTACATACAGATTACTATGATTGAGATCCAAAAAATCATTTTCAAAAGTTAAAAAAAGAAAATAATCCTATAGATCGAGTTAGGTTTTGAATTGATAATAATTTAAAACTTAATATTGCTCATGCGTGAAGGCTTTCAAAACAAGCAGTACGTTTGGCTGAATGAAATAAAAATATAAGCTTCTGAATTGGTCCAGACCTGCTTTTATGACAAGAGAAAGAGTCTCTTTATGATAAAGATGATAATGTGATGAAATGGTGTCTTGATAATATTCCTGTGAATCAGTTGCTGTTTGATACTGACTTTTGATGGAATATCTATGACAGAGGAAAATGGAGTAAAAGAGATCGATGAAGCGTAGATAGATTAATATATGAATGATATAAAAAAGGGCTTAATCACTCTGACTTAAGATCTATATTCTATGAAAATGCTAGTAGATGTTTTAAAATATCCTAGACCTTTTATTTCCTAACCCATTAATCATGATGTGGATAAAACCTATCACAGTCGTGAAAACAATTAGCTGTAATTGCTAGTTTAGAAGTTGAATAAAAGCCAAAAGAATTAGTATTGTTTCCCATGAGATAAGAAAAGTACGTTATTATGTTTTTAATTAATTATCTAGAAAAATGTTGTTTCAAGCTTTTTTGTGATTGTCATACATCTGTAATCTGAATTGCAAACATTGTTATGCTAAAACTGTAAAAAACAACAAAAGTTTTAGTATAGATTTTGTGAAATCATTAATAGATGATTTGTATGACTTGTGAGTTATTAAAATAGTCCTTTCTCATGGGGAACCTCTTGCATATCCATATATACAAGAGGCATTAACGTATATGAAAGAAAAATGATTTTATGTTGTTATGATGTCAAATGGCATCCTGTTAACACAAGAGAAAATTACTTTTTTAGAAAAAGTATGATTGGATAAAATATATATTAGTTTAGATAGTTGTGATCCAAATATTTATGATGATTTTAGAGGCGTAAAATGAAGTTTTCAAAAAGTAATGGCTTGTTTTGATCTTTTATGAAAATCGAAATTAAAACGGGCCGTTTCATCTACAATATCTGAATTAAATAAAAATGAATTAGAGGATGTTATTGATTTTGCTATATCAAAATGAGCTCATGAAATAAGTATGTTAACTATAAGAGATAATAAGAGTTATACATGATTACTACCATACGCTGAATATAGAGATCTTATTGTGAAATTATGGCAATCTTATAAAAAAAATTATAGTAATAGAATAAATCTATTGTTTCATGATAAATATATTTACTCGTTTTTAGAAGAATACCTATATTGAGAAGAAAAAGAAAAAGTTAAAAATCAAAATGAATGTGTTGCATGAAAAAAACGAATAACCATAGCTCCTGATTGAAATGTCTATCCTTGTACTTTTGTCTTTCAAAAAATGTGAAATGTTTTTGAAAAATCCGTCAAAGATATTTATGAGGAATCTAAATATAATCAGTTTAAGACCTGTATTACTTGTAAACTTTAATTATTAAAATGATTTTATGAACTGAAATTCTATCTTTATTAAAAAGAATAAATTAACCCATAGAGTCCAAGAAAATGCTGGGATGGCTTTTGATACAGAGAAAGAAATTTTATATGAGATGAATGGTATTGCATCTGAAATATTTAATCAAATCGATGGTAAAAAAACTGTTGGCGAGATTGTTGACTATTTCCTTTCAAAATATATAGGAGATAAAGAATCTATAACTAAAGATATATACATTCAACTTCATGATTTTTTGAAATTTTGAATGATTCAATTTAAGGATGATTTTTTTCAATAAAATATTGAAAATCACCGATTGACCATTAAAATAATAATGATTTAACTCTATAATTCACTATCCCATGAAACTCCAAATTCTATGATCATGAGGTGCTATACCTACACCAAGACCTTTTTGTGTCTGTGATGTTTGTAAAAAAGCAAGGACGATAGGTGCGCCGTATAAAAGAAATAGTTGTTCTCTTTACGTGCATGATATCAAAGCATTGGTAGATTGTGGTGAAGATATTGCTGACGCTCTAAATAAATCTGATATTTCTGATGTAGATAATCTTTTTATTACGCATCGACATCCAGATCATACTTTTGGCTTGAGGAATGTTTTACAATCATATTTTGATTTTGTAGAGGAAAAGAAACAAAAAGTTATCCAACTCTATATGCCGAAAAGAGTTCATGAAGACATGAAAATACACTATCCTTCTATCAACTATTTTGTTGATGTTCTTGGTCTAGCAAATATCGTATATATAGAACACAATCAGTCTGTAACTATTGGTGATACGCAGGTAACCGCAATATGATTTACAGGAGAAAAATCTGAAACTTATTGATATCTTTTTGAACAATGAAGAAAAAGATTCCTCTATACACCTTGTGATACCATTAGTTTTCAGCAAGAAGCGCAAAATCTTGATTTACTGATTACTGAATGTTGAGTCTTTAGTCACGAAAAAGTAAAAAGTGAAATCTGATTCCCGCAATTAATGGATAGATTGAAATTGTATGCTCCGAAAAAGACTCTTTTGACTCATATTGAAGAGATAGAAATTAATGCCTGGTGACTAGATTATCTAGAAAAAATGAAAAATACCTATAAGGATGTTCCATTTGATTTTGCTCATGATGGGTTGATTATAGATCTTTAGTCTTTTATTCCTTATCTTGCTTTTATGCCCAACCTTCTTCTCCTTGGTTGAAATAGTATTCATAATCAAAGCTGGATTAAAAAAGTGGAGGAACAACTCGCTTCTCTTTTTGATGAAACAACTATCCATGAATATCAACATTGGTTGTCGTGAGAGGGAAGTATGGATATAGAAAAAGAGATAAATCTTGTTTACTCAAAAATCAAAGATCAGAAAGATTTGGTGATCTTCGCAAAATCATTGGGAACCGTATTGGCTATGAAACTTATGATCGATCAATGATTTCTCCCGAAAAAATGTATTTTTGTATGATTGCCTTTGTGATATATTAAAAATATGTGATTTTCGTTAAAAACGTATCTATCCAAAATTTCATGTCCCGTCTTGTTCATCCAAAATAAAGAAGATCCAGCGGGTAGCTATTTGGAAGTTGTAGGTGAAGTTAGTCAGATTTCAAATGATTTTTCTTTCGTGGAATTGCCAGGAAATGATCATGATTATAGTGATGTTGAAAAACTTTCTGAAATTGTTTCATGATTTATGGTAAAACGTATTAACTTTTAAATATTTTAAAATAATTATGTTAAATTTCTTACAAAAGCTTATTACTTTCGATACAACTCAGATAGAAAACCAAGCTATCGAGTTTATCGAAGGATATGTTAGAAATATTTATTGAGATCAGCTTATTTATGAAAAACAGGATATATCAGATAAATGAAGGTATAATCTGATTATAAAAAATACAAATAAACCTGATGTTATCCTTGCATGACATGTAGATGTGGTTCCTGAATTATCTAAAGAACAATTTATTCCTAGAATTGATTGAAATAAATTATATGGTAGGGGAGCTGTGGATATGAAAGCTGGTGTTGCTATTAACATAGCATTGATAGATTTTATGCTTAAAAATAAAATTAAATTTTGGATTCTTTCGTATACAGATGAAGAATATAACTTTTTGGGTATGAAAAAATTTGTAGAAGTGTATGGATGAAAAATAAAACCCAAATTAACTATTGTAACTGAGCCAACGAATAAAATAATATATACATGATTTAGATGAATAGCTGTTGTAAATTTACAAATAGGATGAGTGTCTGTCCATTCAGCTTTAAAACATCTTGGAATCAATGCTATAGAAGAATATATCCATTATATTGAAAATTTAGAAGAATATATCCAAACAAAAGATAGTGATTGATATGTTTCTTTAACAAATTTAGCTGGTATACATTGAGGTATTGATAAAGATTGAATAATAGTTTCTCAGGCTAATATTGTCCCCAATACTGCCAAATGAATTTTCTCTCTCAGATTGTGAAATATGCTTTCTTATCAAGAATTTGAAAGTTTTACAAGGAACTATCTTGATAAAAATTGAATAAAAATAATTAGTCTTGAAAAAAAGAATTGGTGTTATCCTCTTATTCAATCTGATTTATTAAATAAATATTCTAAATATTCTAAGGTTGAATCTGGACTTACGTTTTGATATTCTGATGTTCAACTTATAAAAGAATATATTGGTTGAGATTGTCTTTTGATTTGACCGTGACCATTTGAAAAGGCCCATCAAATTGATGAATATGTAGAAATTGAAAGTATTTATCAATCAAAAGAAATTATAGAAAAAATACTAAAGGATTTTGCTTAGATATAATAAAAAAAGTCAGTCTGGAAAGACTGACTTTTTTTTACTGAATATGATACAAATACAAATTCTCTTTACTCAGTTTATTTGCAATATCTTTAACTTCTTTCAAGGTAAGTTTTTTGTAGGCTTGCACTATTTCGTCTAAAGTCTCGATTTTGCCGTAGAGGAGATATTGAGCACCGAGGAAACTAGCCATTTGATCTGAGGATTCTATACCCATTTGTAACTGTCCAATGTTGTATCAAATAGTATTGTCGAATTCTTCTTGCGAAATATCTCCTCCTGCTATTCTCTCAATTTCTTCGTAGATTCTTTGTACGCCAAAATCAAATCTTTCTTTGTCGATTCCTGCTCTCATCATGAACGTCCCATCATCTTGTCCGCTAAGATGAGAAGCGCTGATATAATAACAAAGACCTTCTTTTTCTCTAATATTTTGGAAAAATCTTGATGACATATTTCCTCCAAGAATAGTTGTTAGTACACTTGCTGCATATCTCGTTTGATCGTCACCTTTGAAACCTGGTGCAGAAATAATGAGATGATTTTGTTCTGTTTTTTTGTCGAAAAAATTGGATTGTTCTTTGGGTAAATGATTTGGAAAATTATCTTTTTGATACTGCTTTTTTGCTGGTAATGTGGCAAAAATATCTGTTAATAAGCTTTCTATTTCAGCTTGATCAGTGATTTTTCCTGCGATCATAATGAGTAAATTATCTTTGGTATATAGGTTTTCTTTGTGTTCGAAAAGCATATCTTGATTGAAAGACAGAATGTTTTCTATAGTTCAGATTGTTGGTCGTCCGTAATTATTATCTCCAAAATATCGTTGTTGTCGTTTTTGGCTTACTAAAGCCATTGGATTATCTTCGTACATTTTGAGTTCTTGGATGACTACGCCCTTTTCTCTTTCCAATTCATCTTTGGGAAATTGTGGGTTCATCATCATATCTCCGAGAACATCAATTGCTTTGTTGGTGAATTCTGGAGCACATTTTACATAATATCCTGCATATTCATCACCTGTATAGGCATTGAATTCACCGCCGAACGTATCAACTGCCTCAGCAACAGCTCTTGGCGTGGGATATTTTTTTCCTCCCTTAAAAAAAAGATGTTCGAGAAAATGACTTATCCCATTTGTTGTTTTTGTTTCGTAAATACTTCCTGCTTTACACATAATTTCTATAGTAATAGAATTACTATCTTGCATAGGAGCAAAAATACAGTCTATACCTTGTAACTTCTTTATTGAATAGTTCATCTTTGTATGATTTACTTGACAAATTAAAAAAATGGAGTATAATATATACGTTTCAATGGGAAAAATACTACACATATTTAGCTCCCTAAGCCATTTGTATGAAACATTATTCTTTATCCAAAAGATTTATGCTCAGATTTTTTTCTGGGACGAAACTCTTTTTATCTATTTTCTTCCTGGGTTCAAGTGTCTTTGCATCTTCAGGGGAGGATTATTTTTCTGATAATGTAGTTACGGAGAAGAAAGATATTTCTGTTTTCGTTACTAAACTTTCAGAAAGATTACAGGGTGTTTTTAAGGAAATTATTTCCTTATCTGCTGATCAATCATTTTTTGCTGATGTTTCTAACTCGCAGGAAGAAACTTCTAAAACTTTGATTGACACAGAAGGACATCTTTATGCTCCTGAAATCTTAGCTCTTGCTAAACTTGGGGTGATTGATGCAAATCGCGAGAAATTTTATCCTGACAACTATCTTCGCAGGTATGAGTTGGTTATGATGCTCGTGAAATATCGCATTGCAAAGGAGAATAAACAATTATCTCCTGTTGTATTTCCATTACGTGGACGATTCTTTGATGTTGCTCAAAATACGTCATATGCTCCATATGTTGCTTATGCAGAACAACAAAAACGAATTGATCAGTTAATTAGTCAAAAAGATGGAAAAAAAATATTTTCTCCTAATAAATTTTTGACTAAAGCAGAGGTATGTACTATGTTGAATTTAGATTTGTCACATGCTTTTTGTACTGAAGATCGTATTAAGAGAGGTGAATTTGTTGCCGTATTGTATCGTTGATTTCGTAATTTTGAAGAGGATAAAAATCAATTATTGGAATCTTCTTCTCCAAAAACACAACAAGCAATTGATCAACCATTAATTAGCCAGGTGAAAACTATGTTTTCTTTGGTAACTTCTCAATAAAAAAACTTACTCGTTTTTTGACAAAATAGAAATTCTGATTATACTTATGGTAGTCAGAATTTTTATTTAATATTATTTTATTATGTTAAATTCAAATCATAGTGTAGTTCGCCATGCAAAAAGGGTGGTTGATCACGTAAAAAAGCACCATCATACGTATCTATTTTTTTGATGACTTGCAGGATGAATGTTTCTCGTTGCAAAAGTAGTTATGCTTTTTGCTACAAGTTATATGTTATATAATGCTTCTCATGATGCTAGTTTTGCTGATGACTTGGTATTATCTCAATCAACTGGAGATGTTGAATTAACTGGAGATGTTGAACTAACGTGAGATGTTGAATCAACTGGAGATGTTGAATTGACAGGAGATATTGAATTAACTGGAGATGTTGAATTGACAGGAAATATTGAATTAACTGGAGATGTTGAATTGACAGGAGATATTGAATTGACAGGAAATGTTGAATGAACTGGTGATTTGGTAGATCCAGAAGACTATTGATTTCAAGAGGACGAAGAATGTAGTTATTTGTGATTTTCTTCAAATATAGTTACATCAACTATTTATACATGAATCATGAATATTTCGTGGACAATTTCCCCAAACTGTGCTGATGAAATCGTTGATATTCAGTTATATGATCATAATGAAGAATGGATTACTTTAGCAAGAGTTCCTTGAACAACAACAGGATATATTTTTGATACAACACTTTTGGGATCTGGATTTTATAATCAAACAGGACTCAATTCAAGTGGTGAAACAATAGTACTTGTTATGTGAACGTATCAATGAGTTTCTATGAATTCATGGACAGGATATCATTTGAGATGGTTGGTACAACCAGATACTATTTTATCTGAAACAACTGACTTTACTATTGATAATAAAAAGCCAACACTTTCTAATATTTCTTTATCATCATCTGGCACATTATCTGGAATGGTTGGTGTAGGCGCTCCTATTGTTTTACATTTTGATGCATCAGAATCATTAACATGAGTTCGTGTTAGTATTGGTTCTGGACAAGCAGTTTTTTCTGGATTGTCAGGTAATCACTATACATATCGTTATGTATTACCAACCTCTTTATCAGGATGATATCTTGGTTATACTATTTCTTATCAAGATTCTGTTGGATTTACATGAACGAACACAGGAGTTTCTCAATTATTTTACGATTTAATCTATCCGCAAATAACAGGTTTTGTGTTGTCTGGATATAATTTCTCATTTACTACATCAGAACTTACTCGTGCTACATCATTCGTTTTACTTAAGAATACTACTAATGGTTGGGCGTTTGCTATGACAGGCGCTTCTACATGACATATGTTTTCTTTACCAACATTGTTGCTAAATACAGATTATGATCTGGGAATAGCTGTTAAAGATATTGCAGGAAATGAAAGTAAAGCAGCTCTTGCTTTGAAACGCAATAATTCAGGAGCTATTTCATTTACTTTGTTGGCAACTTTGTATGGACAAACATTAACTACTTATGCTTCATGAGTTAATTTTTTATCAACATCATGATCTTTACAGATTAATACTTGAGTTCAGGAGTCGATTTTGGAAGAATTCAAAGATGAAATTGATAAATTTTCCGAATGTAAAAATGATATTAGTTATAGCAAAATTAAACTTCAGATTAAATGAACTGAATTGATTTTAAATATGCCTACTTTTAAAAAAAGTGAAACGAAAACACTTATAAACTCTTTTATCTTATACATTCTAAAAAACCTTGAAAAAGCTCCATTGTCTGAATTAGAACTTAAAGATATTGCTCAAAATTTTGATAATTTCTCAGTGATTTTGAAATTACTTAAAGATGATAACAATACTTGTAAACAGAATCTCTCTAATTATCATTTAGAACAGTTCAAACAGTCGTTGGAAACCTATGGAATTAACCTATAATAATTAGTTTTTGATTATATTTACCTCTCTAGTTGTTGGAGAGGTTTTTTTGATATCGACAATAGTTGCTTTGGCTAATCAGAGATGTTGTGTATGCTTTGGTCGTTCAATAAGAATATATTCGTATTGATGTATTTGATCTAAAATTCCTTTTTCAACTAGTTCTTTATGTTCGTTAATTCTTCGCATATCAATATGCAATAATTTGTTATTATAAACATTTAAATATGTATATGTTGGACTTTGGACATGTTTTGAGTCAATACCCAATCATTCTGCGAACCCCTTTGCCAAAGTTGTTTTTCAGCTGCCTAAATCTCATTGTAATAATAAAATTTTATGATCTTTTGCTAATGATTTTCCTAATTCGTGCATAGCTTCTGGAGATGTTATTAGCATATATTTCTTTCAAAAAATAAATTCTGATTTTGTTTCAGCACTTGTATTTTATATCGAAAATTCTATATATATCAAGGTTAGGTTAGTTATCAAGTTCATTAAACTATCTTGTTATATTGCAATAAAAAACAAACAAAACTCATCAACCATCAAAGCAATATCTTTGTTTATTTCTAAAGTCTAGTAATAATTAAATTCCTGCTTTGATTACAGATAATATCAATTTGTTGATGGTCTCTTTCTTTTGTTTGTTCTTTTTATACTCGACCACCCAAAGAATCTGTTCCTCGTTGCTTTGGGATGAGAGAGAGTATACTAAAACTAATTAAAGTAATTACAGAATTCAAGTTGGTTTAGTATATTGCTCGATTAGTTAAGTTATTAGTTTCCATAAATTCAAATAGTTTTAATTTATAGTTTTATTGATGAAAAAATTGTTTATTTTAGATGGATCTGGATTTTTATATAGAGCATATTATGCTTTTCCTTCTTTGCCAAATTCGGAGTGAACAAATACTAACGTTGTATATTGATTTGTTCGTATGATTTTAAAAATATTGGCAGAAAAACCAGATTATTTTGTGATTGCTTGGGATTCTCCTGTAAAAACCCATAGACATGAATCATTTCCAGAATATAAAGCCAATCGTAAAAAAATGGAAGATGATTTTAAACAACAGATTCCGATTACTCAACAAATGATAGAAGATATGAAATTACCAAGTTTGATTGTTCCTGGTTATGAGGCAGATGATATTATCGCTACATTGGTAACTAGATATAAATCTGAACCGGAGCTTGTTATAGATGTTTATTCATCGGATAAAGATTTAAAACAATTACTTGATCACAATGTATTTTGTATTGATCCTATGAAAAATAATCGTGTAGATACCAAGCAATTTCTTCAGGAATTTTTGTTTTCACCAAGTTTTATGCTCGATTATCTCGCATTGATTTGAGATAGTTCAGATAATATCCCTGGAGTAGCCGGAATTGGACCAAAGAAAGCTTCGGACCTAATAAAACAGTATGGAAATTTGGATCAGATCTATGCTCATATAGATGATCTCTCTCCAGATATCAAACAAAAACTCATTGAGCAGCGTGAAGTAGCTTATATGAGTAGAAAATTAGTTGATCTTTGTATGATCCCAGATTTTTCAACAATACTATCGGATTTAAAATGTACCATAGATTTTGATAAATATAACGAAGTGTTGGTTCGTGATTTGCATTTTGCTTCGCTGGAAAAAACATTACATGAAATGAAGAAGAAATTTTTTATGCCGCAACAGACTTCGTTGTTTTAGTCTTTTTATACTGAACCGCTATATAAGAAAAAGGAGGTGGGTTACACGCTCCTTTCTTTATTTACATACTCCCTTAAATTATTCTTGGGAGTTTAGTTTCTTGGCTAATCTATTGATTACTTTGTGATTTAGCTTTTCGCCTTTTTCAACTAAATCAATAATTTCAGTGGTAACCAATTCAATATTTTGCTCATCAAGAGCATTTACTTGAGCTATTACCGATTTGGACTTAGCACTCTTTGAAAACTTTGGATCGAGCATTTGATCTATAAAATCTTCTTTGTTTGCTGTTATCCAAGTAGGTTCTGCATCGGTATGGATTAATCCAATTTCTTGAGATAACGTATGAGTTGTGTTATCAACTAATAGTTGTCTAATATTATTGAGATTTTCCATTTCATCTTGAAATCGTTTTCCATCTTCCGTTGTTCTCGATATTATTCGAGAATCTTTTGGAAAAGAAACATAAATTTTTTCATCAGGATTTTGGTTGAAAAAGGTTATTGTAGTACCCTTTTCTTGTACCAACCCTTCTGCAGCACTGAAAGTAACAACAACATACTGTTGAGCAACAGTTACTTCAGTTGTAACAACTTCAATAAATAATAATTGTCCTGTTATAGGATCAATCATTTTTATGGGATTTCCATCGGCATCTAAAGGCCATAAAGTATCACCCACTTGTGACATCACCCTACGTGCTGACAGGTTGTTACTTTTCTGAGCTCTTATCTCCAAAGTATCACCATAACTTAGCTTTATTCCTTTGAGTTCAGCTGGTTCGTCCTTTTCACAGGACGGTAATATAACAACAATACTTACGAGTATCATTGCTAACAATATTTTTACTCTTTTCATATATTTAGTTTTTATTTTTGTTCAACATTTATTTTTTTAGATATTATATATTTTCTGTTAAAAGTCAATCCTATTTTTGTTTTTTTATATAAATAGAAAATAAAAAAAAGTAATCCCCATAAGAGAGGATTACCTTGGAAGTCTCGGCGACTATTTTATAATAATTCTAAAACGATTACTTGGCTACTTCATCCTAAACTTTGGCCTAAGATACCGTTAACAGCTTCTTGAAGTTTTGCGTTTTCAGATCTTTTAAGATTGAAAAGGCTTAGATATTGGGCAAGAATCAATCTTTCATCTTGAGAAAGATTTTGTGTTGTTTGTTGTAGTAATTGAGTAGTAACTTGTCCAGATTGTAATAATGTATTTGCAGCAGTTTGAACTTTTTCTTCATCGATAATTTTTCCATAAACGTCTGCTATATCTCCAATTGCTTTTCCAGTAGGGATTCTTTCTACAAACATATTTGCAATAAAATTAATATAATTGTTTGCATCTTGAAAATATCTAGCTACAGAAAGTTTTGCTCTTGTAAAAATAAGATCTTCTTGAGAAAGTGTCTGTCCAAAAGATTCTTTCAATTTGTTATCGTCTAATTCTAATGCGTATTTAGTACCTAAATTGTTCGTATTTATTAGGTCTAAGAATCATTCTTGTTTCATTTTCATAAGCATACTAATAACTCCATGAGATTCTATTTTACCACTTACTGGATCTAATTTAGCAAAGAATCTGTGGAAAAGTGTTTCATTTCCTTCGCCCATTCCAACTGTTCCAATATTTGGGTCAATTACAAGATATTTAATATTTGCGTTCTTTAGTCTTTGGCTAGTTTTGCAACTATCGTTATCTGACATTTCTTCTCGTAATCGTCATAACATTCAATCTTGTTTAATATTTCTTTGATTATGAAGAAAATACTGAATATATGTTCCTGCTATAAAAACACCATCTTCATCTTTTCTTTCTTTGACTAATTCGATAAATTTATTGTAATGTGGAAATTGAAGATCAAAAACATCTTTCCAATCGTATTTATTTACAATACTTTCTTTTTGTTGTAAATTTGCATCAAGTTCTATAGTTTTTCCTGTATTCATTTTGTATCGAGCAAATGGTCCTCATGATCCTTGGGAAGAAATTCTAATAAAATTGAAAAATAATTGGATTATACCCCAAATAGCAAAAAGAAATAGGAAAAAATACAACATGTTTTTCTCAGTATCTTCAGTACTATCGTCGAAAATTTGATTTACATACATTATTGCAGATAGAATTGTTCGAATAATTAATCCCAATCCATACCAGAGAATTCATCATCAAATCATCCACCAAATAGCCCATCATAAGATTGCAATACTACTTATACTTATTAGGGTCTTATCTTTTTTGATACATCAATAAATTAAACCAAAAATAATAAATGCCATAGCAAATAACCAGATGAAACCTATGTCTGTGTAATAACTACTTAGATTTTGTAATGACCAGTTGAATGAAATATTCAATGGGATAATATATCTATATGGAACAAAAACTTTTCCATTTTCTGTTTTAATTGAACGACTTTCGTAGTATTGTTTTATCATTAAAATTTCATCTCTATATTCAACCGCAGAAGTTACTTGTCCTTTATTTTCTGCGTTTTGAAGAGCTTTTTTTAAAACTTTATAACTTTCTGAATCTGAATCTAATGTATTCAAAACGCCTTTTAACCCTGGAATATTAAAAGACAATACCATGTTACTATTTTTACATAATATTTTTGCATTTTTATTTAAACCGTAACAAGTATCATTTTGAGGGTATATCAATCTAAGTATTCAATATCAAATGTTTAGTCCATCTCCTTTTGAAAATTCTTTCCAACCGTATCCTACATATCTTCCAACATCTTCATTTCATACAATAGATTTTTTTTTGTTTTTCTCTAATTCTTCCTTTGTAAAACTCATAGCTTCGCAAGTTTCTAATCAGAGTTTGTTTTTTTGTAATTGATCAATAGTTGTTTGATCTTCTAATTTGTTTTCACCAGTTGTTGCTAATAATAATGCTTTTACAAAATTTCAACCACCAAAATCATTGTTTTGTATTTGAGAATAAATAAGATGCGTTCCTTTAAATAATATAAGCGTGATAAGTATACTTCCTACCCATATTCCAATATTAATTAATGTTGTTTTCAGATTCTTAAAATGTTTTTGAAAATAAGTATAAATAATTCCACAGATAACAATTATTATTCCAGCAATTACTACTCGTTTTCCTGTTTCTTGACTGATGAGATCTCTAGCATTGGCTATTTGCAAAATACCTGTCATTCCAGTTACAATAACACCAAATCAAATTGCGATAACCGAATTGATCCATAGAGCTACCAGAAGTAATCCGAATAATACGATATCAATAAACGCTGTTGGTTTTGCCATAGTTGCAAGAGCGAAGAATACTCAAGAAATAACGATATATTTCAGTGTTTCTTTTTGACGTGGTTCGTTATTGTTTTTTATATAATTGAGAAATATTAATCATGAAAGCATTCCTAACATAGTGATCGCCATAACTCAAAGATCGGTTTTGTTGTCTACGAAAACGAGAAATGCTCACATTCCGCTTGTAAGCCATAGAATGAGTAAAAACCGTCATAAATAGAATGCTATTTTAGTTCAGGTTGTTTCTTTTTTTGTAAAATAATTAATGATTTCTTTTATTGTTCACAATCCAAGAATAAGTGTAAATATTCCACTAAGGAAATTCATAGCAACCGCTACAGTATCTGGACCCAACCAAAACCATTTGATAGCACCAATAAGACTAAACCAAAAAGTTATAAATCCATGTCGAAGTTCTGGTGGTGTTGCGGCTACTCAAAGGTTTCCTCGTAGTACTCCGTGATTTTCAGCTATTACTTTTGGTACATACATATAGGCATGATTTGCATCCCAAGCCGTAGAATAAGGAATAAAAGAAAGATGAAACCCATAAAAATAATATAAAAGTGAAATTGCTACCAAAACCAGTCCAATCCACAAAATTGGATCTTTTTTGAGTGAGCTTTGTTTGATACTATCAAACTGTTCTTCGATAATTAATTGATATTTTATTAAATCTTTTCTGAAAAAGTAGATAGCTACCCCTAATCAAATAAAGAGTAACCAAGTAACTGCTCAATATAAAATAGTAAAACTTACTAAGACTTTAATTATTAATAAAAAGGCACCTAATCCTATACCAAAATTTAAGAACAATTCTTGTATTCTTTGCTGAGGCAAACGAATTCGATATTTATTTATCATATGTCCTACACTAGTAATTCCTAGAATAAGGTATAATCAGAGAAAATATAATAATAAGGTGTTGATTATTATCATGACAAAGCCCGAAGATCAAATAATACCTTCTTTGATGATAATATGAGCAAGACCGAAAATGGTAAGTCCAGCAGGAAGTCGAGTAATTAAAAACTTTTTAAGTGAAAATTGTTTGTTTCGTAATATATATCCTAAAGGAATCAAAATTGCAATTATTCATCGAATCATAATTTTCCAGTTTGTTCGATCACTAAACATTGTGTAATAATACGTGTGATTTGTCATAAATTCATTGTAAATAGAAAATCCAATGATACTACATAATAAGATTCCAATTCCCAAAAAAATCTTTTGTTTCATGAAAAAGGTATAAATAGTTAAAAATCTGAGTTATTCTATACATACGCATAATATTTTCAAGTCTGAATGTTTTTGTTTCGTTGTTTATTCTTGACTTATTTTGACTTTTCTCTTGCTTATTTTGCTTGAAAATATATACATTATGTTAATGTTTTATGTCCTTTTGGAATCCGTAAGATGACCTATGATGAAAAATTGTTGGCACTTTTGGATGTTGTGATAGATACATATATCACAAAGGGAGAACCCATTGGTTCTAAATTTTTGCATTCTCAAGGGGATTTGGAGTATGCTCCATCAACTCTTAGAAAATATCTTCATGTTTTGGAACAACAAGGTATGGTTTATCAGCCATATAATAGCTCTGGAAGAATTCCTACGGTGCAATGATTAACTCTCTATATAGAGCATTTTCTTGCACAACAAGAGCAGGATACTTTGGATGAAATCGTTGGTGCAAGAGATAATATGAAAAATCTTGTGGAAACATTGTGAGCGATAGCTGATTGAGTTGTAGTTGGTTTTTTGAAAAATGATGAGTATTATTATCTGTGAATCAACAATTTACTTAAAGATGATATGATAGACGAATACCAAACAACAAGAAGTATTATTCGTTTTATTGAAGACAAAACATTGGTTAAGTTTCTTGATGGAAAGATGCTAAAAAAAAATCAGATTTATTATACTTTTATAGAGGATAGTGATATAATGATTTCTTGTTTATATGTTAAAATACTTATTGGTGGTTATGATGGAGTGATTAGTATTATATGACCAACAAGAGTAAATTACAAACAAAATGCAGCAATAATGAAAAAACTTTTAGCTAGTTTTTTGTAGGCTATGATCAATATTGAGAACAAGAAAAATAATAAGATAGAGACTAATAATAAATTAGATCTTGAATCTAAAAAACAGGCACAAGAAAAAATTAAAAAAGAAAGCAAAATCAAAATCTCTGAATTAGCAGAAAAAATACTCCTTATTCCAATAAAAAAATGATTGGAATCGTTGAAACTTCTTGTTTCCCCTGAAAAATCAAAAAAAGAAGTTAAAGAGACGCTATTAACCCTTGATGAAGAAAAAAGCAAAGAAAAAACAGATGCTTTAGATTGATCGAAAAAAACATTAAATGATTTGCAAAAAAATATTAAAATACCACATTATTATAGTGATCATGCACAAAAATGACTTGTAGAAGCAGCACAAGCAAAATCAGCAGGAGGTTTAATTACAAAAGTTTCTGCTTGAATAAATGATACTAATATAGTTGCTCGTTGGGCAGCGAAAGGGCTTGATACAATGACCCGATATACGTAATTTTAATTTTTCCCTTTTTTGATGGCTGATATTATTCAAAGTGCCTGAGGTATTATTTACTATCTTGCTCCTGTAGATGGAGAACCAAGATACCTTTTGATCAAAAGACATGCACTTTCTGGTAAAATAGAGCGAGTTTCTCCCAAAGGAAAAATTAAATGAGATGAGTCGTTA
This sequence comes from candidate division SR1 bacterium RAAC1_SR1_1, assembly GCA_000503875.1. Taxonomy (GTDB): domain Bacteria; phylum Patescibacteriota; class Gracilibacteria; order Absconditabacterales; family Absconditicoccaceae; genus UBA5124. The sequence continues at coordinate 767,969 of CP006913.1, read as the reverse complement.
GAGGTTGCTGCGATGAGAGAAGTTAGTGAAGAATCAGGAATCCCAGTAAATCAACTGAGAATTAAACAGATGCTTGGAACTACACAAATTAGAAATATAGACAATAAATGACCAATAGATAAAGATGTTACGTATTTTTTGATGGAATTTATGGGAAATCCTTCGGTAGTTTCTATTGATCAGGTAGAATGATATGTGGGTATTTATAAATGGGCTACTTTGCAAGAGGTATTAAGTCTTATTTATTATCAGGATATCAGAGAATTAATTAGGAAAAGCTATATATTGATTAAACAAGGGCAAAAAAATAGTGATGTTAAGAAAAAGTTTTTGGAACAACTTGATTAAAATCTTTGGAGTTGAAATTTTTGATTGCTTTTGTATACTCATTGTGTAATCATATTCTTTTACCCTTTTATTATAACGACATGGTAGAGAAACAAGTAGAAGTATCTTATAGTTTTTACAATGTGCCTGGGTATAAACAAACGTTGATTAAAGATATTGTGGATAAAAATATTGATGGTAAACTTGATGCTTATCTTAAAAAAGTGTACACTAAGAAAGATGCAGAAATCCGTTTGAACTATAAAATCCAAAAAAATAAACAAGGAAGATATGAAGCTAAATTCTTATTTGATTGTGATTGACAAGTGTTTTCTTATAGTAGTAAAGTCTGATTTAAATATGTTGAAGATTTGGTAAACCATGCGTTTAAACGTTTCAAAGAATTCCTTTCAAAATAATAAATCTGTTCTATTTTATCTGTCTATATAGTTGTTATTATGTCTACAAAAATTAATTATTTAACAAAAGAGGGATACGAAAAATTGATTGAAGAACTTCATCGTCTCAAAAAAGTTGAATTACCAAAAATTCTTGAAAGATTAGCTGATGCAAAGTCTATGTGAGATCTTTCAGAAAACTTTGAGTATAAATCCGCATTGGAAGACAAAGATTTCGTTCAAACAAGAATGAATGAAATAGAGGAGTTGATCCACAATGTAGAGATTATTAAAGAAGAAAAAACACCAGCAAAAAAAGCGGATAAAGTAGTTGATTATTGAACTACGGTTACTTTTTTTGTAGAAGGAGACAAAGAATATACAGTTGATGTTGTAGGTACTGGAGAGGCATGATTAGACAATAAAGATCTAAAAATTTCTTTGGAATCACCTCTTGGATTAGCACTAAAAGGAAAAAAGATTTGAGAAACAGTAAAAATGAGACTAGCAACAGGTAAAATTGATGTAAAGATAGTTAATATTAAATAATATATATTGTTGATACAAAAAAGCCGCAATTGCGGCTTTTTTCTATTATTTCTTTATGATTTGTACTTGAGTAATTTCCCATTCATTTCGCATATCAAAGGTTACTTTACAACGATTATCGCTTTTTGCAGTTTCTACGGTGATATGTACTTGATTATTATCTTCGTATTGAACTGATGTTGATCCAATTTGTTGAATAATTTCTCATTTACTTGCGCAAGCTTCTTTGATAACTTCCTTTTTGTTATTTACAATAAAGTTTTTGTCTACGATCTTTATAATGTTGGAAAGACTTAGCATTGTTTCTTCTTCTATATCTTTGAAAATATATCAAAACATCGTTCCATCAAAGACTGTCCACAATCAAGTCCCATGTTTATAATATGTATATCATCGATATGAATCGAAATTTTCTTTTTGACTGTTTCCATAATCTTCAATCAGGTATGTACAATCTCTTTGTCTCAATACTCTACTACATAAAAAGCGTTCTGCACTTGATAATTTTTCCTCTCAATAAAATATTTTAATTTCTTTTTTTTCTTTTTTTGCAGAAAGTTGTGATTGGTTAGAAAAGTCTAAATAGAGCATATCTTTAACAAAAAAATAAGTATTGTTTTTGATAATAAGTCCTTGTTCTGGAAACTTTATAGAAATAACTTCTAGAATAGGGATATCTTTTTTGATATCCTTAATTTCTCAATGTATTTCAAGCTTTCAACTATATTTATTTAGATTAATATTGCTACTTTTAAGAAAAATAACCTCTCATTTTCTACTTGTTATTTTGTGTGTGTACAAAGGAAAGTTATTTTCATTACTTATTTCTCCCGCAAAGTTCATTGTTTCTCCAATATGGAATTCTTGATTTTGATCTGGTTTAGTAATTTCTGTATAAATAACATTGGATATCTTTGCAACTATAATAATTCATACCAACATTATTACTATAATACTCAAAATCTTTTTGATATTCCTTTGTTTTTGAAAAGTTCTAATAACCATGATTCATTCTATTTGATAAAATAACGCAACTCTTAGTATACATATTTTAAAACGAAAAGCAAGTATAACGATATAACTCAGGTCTGCTTTTATTTATTTATCAATTTTCCTTCATCTAGGTGAATTACACTATCTGCGAATTGAAGAATGTTTTGGTCATGTTCTATCATCAGAATAGTATCTCATTTATTTAGAAATTCTCTAATTACTTGAAGTAACTTTTCTATATCTGCCATATGTAAACCAACGGTTGGTTCGTCTAAGAAATAGAGTGAATGTCATTTGTAAGATTTGAGGAGATGTTTTACCAGTTTTACTCTTTGGCTCTCTCACCCTGAAAGCGTATGCGCTGGTTGTCCCATTTTCAAATAGCCAAGACCTATATTTTTCATTAATTCTAGATCTTCTCTGATATGATCAATTTCTTTAAAAAATTCTAACGCATCATCAATATACATTTCCAAAACTTCGGCTATGCTTTTTCATTTCCATTTGATTTCGAGAATTTCGTTTTTATATCTTTTTCCTTTACAAAGATCACAGGGGATATAGGTGTCAGGAAGGAATTGGAGTTCAATCTTTTTGTAGCCGTATCCATCACAGGCAGTACATGCTCCCTTGTTGGAGTTAAAGCTAAAATAGCTTGCGTTGAATCCAAGATATTTACTTTCTGTGGTTCCAGAATAGAGTTGTCTGATGTGATCGAAGGTTCCAATGAAGGTAGCGGGGCACGAACGAGGTGTTTTCCCGATACTGGTCTGATCAACGTAAATTACATTTTTTACTTCTTCGTGCCCCGTGATCGTATCAACTCACAAATCTTTGTAGAATTCTTGCAATGCGAGATTTTCGTAATGTTGATATTCATCCTTATGAAGGACGGGAGCAGCCAGGATTTCTTGCCAGTTTCGTCATTTTTTGAGAAGTTGAAGTCTGATATAACTTTGCACAAACTTGGTTTTTTCGTTGAGAAATCTGTAAAGTGTTGTGTACATAAGCGTAGTCTTACCTGCTCCCGAAGGGCCAGTAATTACCGTAAAACTTCCTAGATTAATATCTACAGAAACGTCTTGAAGATTGTATTTATTTGCTTTTCTAATGTGTATTTTCTTGTTGGTCGGATTATGCTCGAAGTCTATATGTATTTTTCTTTTTCCTGTAATATATTGGGCAGTTAGTGTATTTGATTTGAGAAAATCTGGATAAGATCAACTAAATAAAAGTTCTCCTCAGAAATCTCCAGCTCCTGGGCCTATTTCTACAACCCGATCAGATGCTTTTATAAATTCTTCATTGTGTTCGACTACGATGATAGTATTTCACATTTCTTTGAGTTTCCTGATAGAAGTTATCGCTCTTTGAATTTCTCTATCATCAAGTCAAATAGTTGGTTCATCTAGCACATAAATAATTCCAGTCAGTTTGTTTCCGAGTTGTTTTGCTAGTCTAAGTCTTTGAATTTCTCAACCAGAAAGAGTGTCTATTCATCTGCTGAGCATAAGATAACCAAGTCACAATTCTCAGATAGTTTGACACCTATCAATGAGAGGGTGCGTGATTCTTCAAACAAGAGTTGTATCTTTTTTGCTACTTTCTCTATATGTCGTCAGGATTATAATAAGTTCGTTTAAAGGAAGTTTTTGAAGATCAGCAATATTATACCTTTTGGAGTCTGATTTTTTTGATGGTATTGTTAAAAATACATTTAAACTTTCTTTTTTTAGTCTATTTCCTTCACATTCTGGGCAAGTTTTCATATCTAACATAGCTTGGAAATCTACTGTGAGAAGCCCTTTTGCGTATTGATCTTTGATGATTTCTTCGATTCCTTTGTAAGAAATACTCATAAATTTGGCGTTGTACTGTATTCTCAAAAGTTCATTATCACCAAAAAGTACTACATGTTGAAACCATTCTGGTAAATCTTTCCAAAATTTATCTGGATCTATACTATATTTTTGAGCAAGTTTTTGTAAAATTCATTGTCCCAAATTAGAATCTCTCCATGGCATAATAGCTTTGCTATAAGGGCTTTCTGGATCTAATATTTTATCCATATCTACTTGCAAAATTTCACCAAGTCCTAAACAGTTTAGACAAGCTCATTCTTGACGATTTGGCGAAAAATATTGAGTTGTAAACTCTGGATACGTAATATTACATTCTGCACAGTACATTTTATCGGTATACCATTTGATAATTTGATCTGGGATTTCAGAACAAAATATTCAGAATTTCTTGGTTTCATTTAGAATTTTTATGATATCTTCTTTGATTCTTGGAATTTTATTGTCTTCTATCGTGATACGATCATAAATTCCATAAATATTTAGTGGAAAATAGATATCAGGAACGTTGGGTGTTTCTAAATAGAAGTATTCAATAGGTTCTAAATTATCTTGCTCTTTTGTTGGTTTGGCTTTTTTGGCTTTAATTTTTGCTGCATTATTGATTGTTTCGCTAATTTCTTCTTTATTTTGTTTTTTATTAACGATCAAATATCTCGTAAAACCCTTACCTTTTTCTACGCGGTTTCTATTTTTTTTAACGAATTCTGCAAGTTGGAGTTTGGTTTCGAATCATCATGATTCTTGGAGAAGATAGATTTTTTTGTTTGTATATTCTTCTTTTATTTCATTTATAATTTGTTCTATAGTTTGTGGTTTGATTTCTTTGTGACAGCTATAGCAATATGGCTCTCCTAATTTTGCAAAAAGAAGTCTTAAATAATCATCGATTTCCGTAAGTGTTCCTACGCTACTTCTGGAATTTCCTGTTTTTTTATTTTGTTCGATAGCGATGGCAGGGGATAGTCCTGTACAATGATCAATATCTGGCCTTTCTCCCAAATTAAAAAATTGTCTGAGGTAACTAGAAAGTGATTCTATATATCTAAATTGTCCTTCTTTGTAGATAGTATCGAAGGCGAGTGAAGATTTACCTGATCCTGATACTCCGGTGATGGTGATTATTTGGTTTTTTGGGAGTTCGATATCTATGTTTTTTAGATTATGTGTTCTAACTCCCTGAAAGGTTATTTTTTCAGCAAATTGTGAGGTGATCAGTTGTTCGGTATTGATTTTTTTCGCCATTGAGAGATGTTAAGAGATAATTAATAATAGTTATTTAATTCGAATTCTAAGGTTTTGAGAAATTTTGGCAGTAGTCCATGTCTTATAGCTCATGAAGCGTATTGTCAAGAATTGTAATTAGCATATCCTTCATAAACATATTTTGGTGCATTAGGAAATACTATTCTTCCTGAAATTGTTCCTCCATTATAAAAACCTCAATGTGATATTATACTGTTTAGATCTGTTCCTGTATAACTGATATTGATATCTACTTTGCTTTTGTAGTTAGCGTATTTTGTTTTGGAGAAATCGATAAAATCTTGGACACTCTGGGTGAAAGTTTCTTCTGTGATTTCTCCAGTTCCATATTCTTTTGCTAGTATTTGAAACGGACCATCTCCATTTTTTGGTAGATAGTAACCACAGTGACTTTCTCTGTATCGAGTAGCAACAGTGAGTGCCGTCGGGAAATTATTTGCAAAGCTAATATTATCAAGCGTATTATATCGTCAAAAGCATTTATCTTCCATAGAAATTGCGACTATTCCAGTATTATATTGAGCCAAAAAATTATTCCAACCAGATTTTGATGCTTGTTTAGTTTTAATTTTTGCTATTGAGAACTGTCCATACAGATGAGTATGTAGTTCTTGGAGAAGATATGTTATTCTAGGATCGTTGGCAACCATAGGTTGTAGTTTTTTGATCTGTGTAGAAAAATTCCAGATATCTGTTACGTTACCTGAATTTATTTGATCGAGAGTATTTTTTAGTTGAACCAAAGTTATTTGATCTTGACTGGTAGGAGTGTAAGCATAAGTTACGGTAAATCCTGAGAATATTGTGATACTAGATATTGCAAAAAGAAATAATTTTTTCATCAAAAAAAAAGGACATATATAAAACTTTCAGTTTATACATATCCTTGTATGAGATGCAAGTGGTTGTTATCCTACCTTACCATATTTTATTTTTTTAAATTCATCGTAATTTTTAGGTATACTTCCATCAGTACCGCCTAATAATTCGTGTAATTTTTTAAATCATTCTTTATTTAATCACTGTAAGGTTAATTTTGTTGGATCATCGAAATAATTCTTTTTCTTTTCCATGAAAACATTTCATTCTTCTTTGACCAAAATTTTATTAAATAATGTTTCTCGTTTCTCAAATGTTTCTTGAGAATCTTTATATGATAATGGAGCGTCTTTTAAAATACTATTTGTTTTGTTCATAAAAGAGCTAAAATTGCTAGCTGTTTCCAAAGCAGAAATGTCTCCACTTCTTCGTTGTTCTTCTCCAAGTTTTGTACTTAACCATTTTCTATATTCTTCATTTTCCATTTTACCAAAATTAGAAGATCAATAATTTAAATCTACTCCAGCGGCTCTTCACATATTTACCATTGCTTTATTAGATCCTTCCATATATGCTTTTACAGAATATCATCATAGAATTGGAGTGGTACTAGCCATATTTTCTACCAATCATGTTGCTTTTGTCATAGTTTCTCAAATAGTTCAGCCACCAGAAGTTGCCGCTATTTTTACGAGATATCGTAATAAAAATATGGTTGCAAAATAAATAATTATGTTTGAAAAAATGTTTTTCCCCATATTTCCTGCTTGTGTGAAAACTGTGTCATTGATACTTGTTTTGAATAAATCTTTTACTTCCATGGTTGCTAGACTTCCTGAAGAACCAAAAGTTGTTCATTGGATGGTAAAACTTTGATCGTTTCCACTAGTCATAATATTTTGCATACTTACGATGAAAATTAAGACCAAAGAAAGTACTCAGGTAAAAATAGCTGGTTTAAATATAGCATTGAGGATAACTCCTATATCAAAATTTTTGGCAATACCTTCTTTCCCCATTGATTTTCATAAGGTAAACATAAGCACCAAAATTGGCGAAAGAGGTATAATCACCCATAATAATCCTACTCTAATAATATTTGTTATCAAAAGTAAAATTAGTGTGATACAATAAATTCCTATAGCAAGAAATTGTAAAACAGATGTTGTAAATACTTTTTCAACATTAATATCTTGGTTTTTGGGACGAATTAATGCATTTTGAATTTTTAATGTTGATGCTCAAATATATATTAATGGTCCTGCAACGGAATCATTTTTTGGCATAATTTTCTGAATTAATTCATCGACTGTTGTCGTTGTTTTATCTTTTTCATTTGTTTCTTCTAATGTAGGCGACATATTTTTATCAAATATCAATTTGTAAGCATTTATATTTAAATCTATTTCATTGCTCATTGTTCATTTTGAGAAAGCGTTACTATCTATAAAATGACTTGGAAAACTTCCAATTGCAGCAGTAGCAATTGTAGAAATATCCAATAATGCTGCCATAATAAACCAACTTGCTTGAATTAATATTCCCGCAATTACTGATTTGGTTACAATACTTTGTATGCTTCCCGTTTTTTTTGTAACATATTGAATAATTTCTCGAAGTAATATTCCCAAAAGCGCAAAATTGGCAAAGTTTTTGCATATATTTCGAAGTTTCCAAAGATATACATCTAAATGTAACCATGAACCATATACCATATCATTTGTCATAAATTTACCTGCAAGTGTTGCCAATAGAATCCAAGATCGAGAAAAAAGTTTAGTAAGCTCTCAAATAACATATTGAGCATTGATTAATAATTTTGATGTTTGCGTATTAGTTTCTGGACTACCTTGAGCAAATGTTGATGCAAAGAAAAACACTCCAACGATTAAAAAAGTCAGACTTATTTTTTGTCCTTGAGAAGATAATAATCGTTGTTTGATGTGAGATAGTTTAGTCATGTATTTATATATAATAAGAATTAAGAAGTGATTTTTAATTGGTTGTTAGTATCTTTTGTTATCTTTATTTTAGTTGTTTCATCGCCCTCTTTTATTGTTATTTCTTTTGTAAAATCGTTTTTCATTTTTTCAATAATATTTTTTTTGTTTTCATTTATATTTTTCAATTTATTTGTTAATTCTTCTTTGCTATTAAATGTTCAATCTAATTCATTGTTTATTATTGTTGTTATTCCTTTGTTGATAACACTCTCTCCTAATAATGCTTGTATACCTTTATTATCATAATTACTTATTACTATATCTTGGAAATCACCTGATTCGTTGTATAGTTCTTCAATTCTCTTTTTTCTTTCTTCTGGTGATAAGTTTTTGCCTACAAATCATTTATCTACCATGACTTGTTCTATTTGTTTCGAATCTCCACCATTTATTGTAGATTGAAGTATTGATTTTTCGTTCTCACTAAATGTTTTATCGGTACCATACTCATCTCATTTTGCAGTAGCAAATTTATCTGTCATATATGTTTCCATATCTTCTTTCTGTTGTTTGTAACCAATTTTATTTTCTCGCATTTTATTTGCATTCTCAACATTCATTGTTTCAGATAATGTTCCAAATCCAACACCGCCACCAATAGGAATAATAGGAGCTGTTTTGAATACATTTTCTCAGAAATCTTTGATCTTTGTACCAACTGATCCAATTGTTCAACTTGCTTTGATTGCTGCGAAAAGAATAAATCGCATAATACCTATTCAACAAAAAGAAAGAAGTATCCAAGAGAACCAATCTCCTGTCGCTCCTGCATATGTATCAACAATTTTTGGATAAATAATAGTAAATCCTGCCAAAGTTAAATGAGTATTTTCACCTTCATCCTTTAATTCACCTCCAAATTGTTGCATAATATTAACTTTGTCGATGTTATCGGTAACCAATGAATTTGACAGTGTCGTCATAAAAATCATAGAGATACTTAGAGCAAAAACTGTTATTACTGGTGCAAATATTGCTTGAAGAATATTTTCTATCGTAAAATGCTTTCAAAGATCTATTTTAATAGTGTCCTTAAATACATTCGCTAAAATTAATAGAGGGCTCGTAGCTATAATTGCTCGCAAAAATCAGATTCTAATAAATAATACTACTGCCAATGCTATAAGAGGAAAAACTAATCCCGCTGCAACAGCAACTCTAATCATCATATTTCCCAAATTTTTTCCTATCGAACTAGTGTTTGAATTTGAGTCGCTTAAATTAGCAAAATCCATAATAGATGCATAAATAGTTACAAATGGACCTACAAATCCTTTTGATTTATCGATAATTTGCGAAACGGTTGGTGCAAGTGTATTGGAAAATCGAGAAAAACCCGCTTTTGATCCATATGCTGAATAAAAAGTATCTGGTGTTATTTTTTCAAGATATCAATCTGCTTCTATAGATTCTTCTGATCAATCTTTTAGCCAAGCCAAATCATCATTGTTTTCTATAAATTGTTTTGTGGTTTCATCTAAATTTCATCTCAATTTATTTATTGCTTCTTGACAACTTGTCGGTTTTTCTGATCAATTTTCGTTATTTAGGTTTATAATAAATCTACAATTTGCTAAATCATCAGTAAAATTTCAAATAGCGTTTAGATTTGCATTTAATATGCTTTGATATTCACTATTTGTTTTTATTCGTGATTTTATGTTGGGAAATTCATTGAAAAAGTAGGGTTTATTTCCAAAAATACAAATTCATCTTGTAAGAAATTCTTCATCATCGGAAATTTTCATATCATCAGGTAAATTTTTACTAATTTCTTGGCTACTGAATTTTGCGTCACCATATTTTCTCCCTACAATATAAGTATTTGTTCATAATTTTTGTGTTAAACAAGGAGAAACAGTAATTCCGGTTTTGCTTCCATCTTCTCATATTAAATTAGTTTTATACCAAACTCTGAATACATCTTCTTGGAGCTTATTTATATTATTTAATTCTAAGTGGCTTTCTGTTTGTCGAATTTTTGTTTGAGTTGATTTGATATCTTTGTTATTTAATAAAGCCATTGGCATTCATCCGACAGCGTAGGTAGCGATAGTTGAAATATCCACAACAGCTGCTAAAATAAACCAACTTGCTTGAATAAGAACTCCAGCAATTAATGTTTTTTTGATGATTTCTATGGGATTTCGAGCATCTTTCCCTTTATCTCAGAATGAACTGAAGATTCCTTTGAGAATTGCAAAAAGCACAATAAATCCTAGTGCAAAATTGGCAAAGTTTTTGGTCATGTTCCAAAAAAACCATAATGGAGCATCCATATGGAAAAAAGAACCGTAAACCATTGAGTTATCTAAAGCAATTCCTGCAAGGAAAAGCATAGGCCAGATCACAATATAGATTAATTTTAATCCAATATCGATAAGTACCCAAAATTCATTGAGAGCTTGCTCTACAGTAACTGTTTCTGTAGCTTTTTGTGCTGCTGCAGTTTGTTCTGGAGTTTGTGCTTGTGCAGTATTTCCCATCATACTTGATGGTGCAAATGCAGCTAGTCACAACCCAATAACCGTAAGATATCCTAATAATTTTTTGCGAATTTTCATAGAATTATGAGAAAGGGTATAAATATACACAATTATACACCGAAAGCTCTTGAAATACAAAAAAAATCAGATTCTTTTGTTTGGTTGTCTTGTATTTTTCGCTAAAGTTTATATAGTATGGTTTGATTTTATTTTTTTGAGAATTTGTATGTTATTCTGTAATATTTCGAGTGATAAAGTACATATATGTGATGCTCAGGGGGAGATTTTTTTGGAGCGCAATGGAATTGAGAAGGTTTTGGGGCCAACACTGGTTGATCGAGCAAAAAAATCTCCCTTTGATCAGGTGTTTTTGGTTAATGGGCCAGGAGGGTTTACAAACCTCAGGGTTTGAGCGTTGACCTGGAATCTGGTGGCCCATCTTCTGCATTTGCGTAAGCAAACGGTGAATTTTTTTTCGTGTACGAAGATAGATTTGTACCGTTATTTTGTGAAAAAAGGCATCTTACCTAAGATTTGATATATCTATTTGGGACAAAAACATAGTGTTTGGAAATATGACTTTGAAAAGGATTTGTATGAGATGGTGAATCAGCCTTTTGTGTTTGAAAAAGAGTCGTTTTGTGATCGAGTGCATGATTCTGCATATTGGGGAGAAAATTTTGATATGACACATTTTGGTAACGATGAGAAGGGGGCTTTCTTGCTTTGGAAAGGAGAAAAATATTATTTTACGGCAAAGGATCTTGATTTAAAAAAGGTCTCTTCAGTAAAAGCAGAATACATGATTGATCCAACTTTGGGATAGTTTTGAGTTTTATGTATTAAGTAATTTTAATGACAGTAGTGCTTTGAATAGATTGGGGAAGTAGAATGCTTGGCTTAGCTAAAGTTTCTTTGAAAGAAAATGTGATTTTCCCTATTGGTTACTTACAAAATGATGGTGATTTGTATTTCACATTGGCAGGGATTATCGCGCAAGAAAAGATTTCTCAAATAGTTGTCGGATTGCCAAATAAGGAGCTTGCGATCCAAGAAAAAATTCAAGCTTTTGTAAAAAAATTGCAGATGTTTGTAGAAATTCCTGTAGAATATGTAGGAGAGGATTATACGTCAGTTGAGGCGTGAGCGATGCTTAGTGAAATTCAAAAAGATGGTACCGCGTATAAAAAAACTCTCGCCAAAGATACCGTGGCAGCTATGAAAATTTTGGAGAGATGGATGATGGCTAATTAGTGTTTACTGCTATTCTATATTAACTATTTGCTTAATTCTTCAATAATCTTTTTTTCATTCTCTTTTCTTTTTATAAAATCAATAACATTTTGCTTTTTCTCTATAATCCAATTTTCAATTCAACACTTTGCTTTAAAATTATTATATAACTTTGTTTCAATATCATTAATATATTCTTCATTTTCTAATAAATTGGACCGGTGTTTTCATAATTCTATATCAAAATCTACAAAGTTTTTTATAATATTTTTTTGATTTCTAGAAAAAGATGCGAAAAGCTCACTATATTGTTTTTTAAAATGATCTGAATATTCTTCTTCGTCATCGTTTATTATGAAACTTATTTCTCAAATATCCAAACCTAATAAATCTGGAACATTTGAAAAATCTCTTTGAAGAAGAATATAAATCATATATGGTGCAAAGGAAAATCTTTTTCATGCTACATCAGAAAAGGATCGCCAATGGGTGTAATCGATATTATTGTTTGAATCAGCTCCTTCTCTCATAGAAAAATATTTGGATCAATTGCTTTCTTCTGTAGGATAAAATATTACTTTTTTCCAATTATGTCTCTCATCTTTTGCTTTAAAATCTTTATATTCTAGGCTATTTTCTTCTAATCGTTCATCGATAGCAAATGCTTCGTTTGGTCATATTCAATCTCATAACTCTACGTTTTTAAAAGCTTCTTCGATATCTTTTATTAATTGAGTTCTTTTAATTTCAAAATTTTTTTCTTGTTCCATTGTATATCATATAAAATAAAAATTTACTTTAATCTCTTTTTTACTTCTTCAAAATCACTCCAAGGGCGTTTGCCAGTGTTGGTGAATTGGATTGATTCGTGGCCTTTACCTGCGAACATAAGAATATCTCCAGGTTGAGCTATATTAGTAGCGAATTCGATGGCGAGGGTTCTTTCTGGAATGATGAAAAGATCTTTTCCTAGAATTTTATTTGAAATTCATTTTTGAATTTGGTCGATTATTTGGAGTCTATTTTCTGTATCGGGATCGTCGTCAGTAATGATAACAATATCCGAATAATCAGCTGCAATTTGTCCCATAATAGGTCTTTTTTCTTTGTCTCTAACTCAAGGGGCACCGAAGGTGGTGATTAATCTTCATTTTCCTTTTATCATTTTGAGGTAAGATAAGGCTTTTTCTAATCCATCTGGAGTGTGTGCAAAGTCGATATAGGCAGTGATTTCTTTGTGATCGATTCTTTGCATTCTTCCTTCAACGCCAATGAATTCTTGGATTGATGCGATGGCTTTTTCTATGTTTACGCCAATTTCTAGAGCAACACCAAGAGCAGCGAGAATATTGTATACGTTAAAAAGTCCGACTAAATGAGTCGTAATAGAATATGATTTACCTAGATAATTGATGTCAAACGTTGTTTTTTCTTTGTATTGTTGAACGTTTTCAGCTTTGAGAAATCCTGATGTATGAATACTATAACTAATTTTTTTGTCAAAGGCGAACTCTTCAAATCGTTTTTTCCCATAAGGATCATCACTTGGAAGAATAGCATATTTGTGATTTTTTTCGTTGTGCATTATATAGGTGAAAAGTTTCTTTTTTGCTTTTGCATATTCATCCATTGTTTTGTGATAATCGAGGTGGTCATGTGTAATATTTGTCAGAACCCCACAATCAAAATTTACGCCTTCAAATCTATATTGATCTAAGCCATGAGAAGATGTTTCGAGAACTGCAATTTTGCAGCCAGCATCCTTGGCGATTGCGAGCGTTGATTGAAGATCATAAATATCCAATGATGTCATTTTTTTGATATTTTTGATTTCTTTGTTTCCTATTTTTATATTTGCAGTACTAATCATCATAGTTTTACCTAGACAATCATTGAGGATTTTGTGAATAAGATTTACGGTTGTTGTTTTTCCGTTGGTACCGGTAACTCCGATAACGAAAAAATCTTTGGATGGATGTCCGTAAATAGTATTTGCGATTTGTCCGTTGAGTTGTTTTCGAAAATGGTACAAGATACTTGTTTTGAGAAAATGATATATTTTGTCGTATGAAATTATTTTTTTGATAAGAGATTTCATGGAATACATTATATTTAAAACATACAATCATACATCACCGTTCGCTGTTAAATTTTCTTTACGGTAGAAAATATAAACAAACCGGCTTCATATATTTTCTTACCTAAAAATTTAAATGTTCACTTGTGATGTATTGTTTATATTTTTTGTTTTATATCTTTCAAGCTTAGTTGTACTACTTTGTAGTATAATTCTCATATCCCAAAGTAATTAATGTAGATTCTTTGGGTGTTCGAAATTACTTTTCAATAACCATCATCCAACAATAGCTGCGGTTTCCATCCTGAGGATGGTTGAGCCAAGGTCGTAGGTTTTTTGGGTATGTTTTGCGAAGCGATTGTAATCTTTCTCGGTTAGTCCTCCTTCTGGGCCAATAATTCCTGTTTTTTTGGAAGAGCTTTCTATAGATGTTGTTGCGTTTTCTTTTTTGTCAAAAATATACACTATTGAATCTTTTTGGATTGTATCTTCAGGATGTTCTCTAAAAGAAATCTGTGGTATAAACCAACCTCGAGATTGTTCGGTAGCTTCTTTGACAATGAGATGTAATCTTTGTTCCTTATTTTTATTTCGTTGTTTTATAATTGATCTTTCTGCAGGTCGGAAAACAATTTCATCTACTCAAAGTTCGGTTAATTTTTGGGCGATAAGTTCTAGTTTATCGTGTTTATTTGGCATAGCAACAAATATTTGCGTATAATTTTCTCATTTATTTTTTGTTGTAGTTTCTATAATTTCTCCGATAAGTGTTTGGCTTATATCAGAGATTCTTACGAGGTGTCTAGTCGTTGTATTGGCTTTGGTAGATTGAACGTGAATTATATCCCCAGTTTTGAGTCTGAGGACTTTTCTACATTGAGCGATAGTATCGGGATTTGAAATAATCAGATTATTGTTTTGTATTGTATGTTCTTCGTGAAATAATTGCATAGAAAAATTTTATTTTGTAAAATTTGTTTTAGATGAGATTTATTGTTTCGCAGAAGTATGTTGGATTTCACGGTTTGGATCTGCTCTCATCATAGTAAGCATTACTCGTCATCTCAGTTCTATCATCCAAGGAATATTTATAATTTTCATAATATTGTTTTGGTTGAGTGCTAGGAGATGTTTTTGGTATCGTTCATAGTTTTCACCTGTTTCTACGTTGTTTTTTTCTCAAAAAATTGTTCTAGATAAAACTGTTCCGAATTGAGCTCTATTTACTGCTTCATTTGGCATAAAATCATTTAATTTTTCTTTTCCATCGGCATGTCGTCCCATTAATCATAATTTACATGCGAGCTTTGTGTAATATTTGGTTTCTAATGTTTCATCTTCCAAATCATTGAAAAGACATGTTAATCTATTGTCTGGTTTGAGTTTTAATGCTTTGATAGCATATTCTGAAATCATTTTGGCCAAATCTTTTCTTACTAATTTCCCTTTAAGGTTTGCTTGATATGCCGTTGGCATTGTTGTTATGCCTAGATTATATGCATATTTATATGCATCCAAAAGTTCTTCGTCGTACAAAAGATTACTGATGAATCAAATTTGTGGTTCTTCTTTTTGTGTAAGTTCTTGGTTTTGTTCCCAATTTTCAATAATTGTTATTCGTTGGATATCTGTTGGTTGTGTTGGAGGAGTATATGTTCATCAGCCACCACCTCATCAATTTGGAGGAGCACTACATTTATTGCAAATAGTCAGCGTTTGAGATTCACTGATATTTGCTACTTCATCTTTTGCCAAAATTTTGAGATATAATTTTCCTTCGTTGAAGGTATTCATATTGATATATTGTTCATTATTGGTTGTCGTTTGATAATATATTGTGGTCGCAAATAGTTGATCGGTGGAAATAAGAATTATATATTCTTTTAGTCATGCTCCAATATCTGTTGATGGTGTTCGAGAAATAACTATAGGACCGTTTACATTTGAATTGTTTATTGGAGCTATGATAGTAGGTAGTGTTGGACCTAAGGTATCAACAAATATCTTTAATTTTGGATGTGTTAAAAGTTCTATTTCTCTCCAAAATATAGGAAAAATGTCATTTATAGCATTAGTTTTGTTTACCTGTATTATCGTTTGTATTGTATAAGGATTTGATTGAGATCAACTTATTGCTGATACAAGATCTCATGATATGTTATATCTAGATCCAACATTAGAGAAAATTTGGAGGGATGGTGTTGTTGTCGATGTATAAGTAATTCAGTTTTGAGTTATCGTATTATTTCATGTAACTATTACCGTTCAAGAAAAGGAGTTAACAATACTTAAGTATAGGTCAACATCGACGGCTATTGCTTTGTGAAATAACGCTAAAAAAAATACTAAGCATATTCACATGAACAATTTTTTTCGCATTGTTTCAAAAAAAGTAAATTATTTGTCTTATAGTAATTTCAAAGTTATAGTTGATTTGTGTTATAGCGATAGAAATCGTCGTTAAACTTCTTTAGGAAGTTTCTGCGACTATTTTATGATGTTTTTTTGTTCCTTTATGGTTTGTTGTGTGAGCTGTTTTTGTTTTTTTATGCTTTCTTCTGATAATAAAGAAAGATATCCCAGCAATTATTAGTAAAAATACTAGTACACTAATATAAGTAGCTGGAGTTATTATCAAAATGCTTGTTGTTTCTGCCAATATTCCTGTTTTTTCTTCTGTATCTGTTTCTAGTCATTCTGATACATTTGCACTATGTTCTACGCTATATGTTATAGTGAAAGGTCCTTTATAAAATGGTAAATCATCTATAACATTATTTATGTTTGATGTTTGCTTTGAAAAAATAGTCCTTTTCTCTTCAAAAAATGTTTTTTTGTAGCCAAATCGATTTTTAATTTCCCCTTTTATGGTAATTCATTGCTCAGCAGTTCCTTTGTTTCTTAACATAGATTGAATATATAATTTATTTTCTTTGGTATCAAAGAAGCTTACGAGTTTTGGATTTTTTGAAATACTTTTTGTTGGTGATTCAATATCGACAAATTCCAATCAAATAGTTACTATTCCTTTTGCAAAAATATCTATAAAATTTGCCCTACGAACCATAATAGTAAACATTTCTTTCTGATTTTTTTCATTATTTATGAAATAAGTTACGCATCCATGTATTTCTCCTGCTGCTTCTTCTGGAAGTTCCAAAACTCCTGTAAATGTAGTGTTTCCTCTGGCTGGTACACTTATGGTTTTATTTTCTAAAGTCATATATTGTCAAAAATTCTGATTTTCTCATTCGTTTTTACATGCTTTTTTTTGGTCAGCATCGTTTGTTATTGTTCCATCTACAAAATTTATACTAACATCTGTTGGTTCATAAGATCAATTGATAAGCATCATACAAATTTCTTTTTGTTCTTGTCCACTTGTTGTAAGCGATATTGTTTTTTCTAATGATCCAGAATTATTACAAAATCTTAAAGCAACATCACCAATAGTAGCGGCATATGTATTACTTATAAAAAGTGCTCCTAAAAAAAATAATAATGCCAAAAATTTTTTCATCTTTTGTTTGTAAAAGTTAAAACTTTGATTAGCTTAGTATATAGAAAAATCTTTGTCAGATGCAAACTAATTTTCATAAAGAGTATATGTAAATGTTGCATGATAATCGTCAATAGTTACATAAGCAGGAATATCAAATTTTAACCATGGTTTATTTCCATATTTTCCTTTTATTCAATAATTGCTTGCAACATCTCTTTTGATATAAGTGATTGGTTCTCCAATTGGTTGATAATTTAAAAGATTGCTATTTATTTCAACACGAGGATTTACTGTTCATGAAAGGGTTGTTATTTCAGTTGCTTTTAATCAAACATTGTTTTTATTGATGCTTTCATATGATCATGAAAGATCTGATATAGATACGGTTGTATAATATCAATTATTTGCTCCAATTGGATCATTTATCCAAAAGTAATCAGAAAACTCTTGCTCAACTATTTGATATTCACTAGTAGCTTCTATAGCTCATGTTACCATTGCTGGTCATCAAATATTTACTGGTTCTTTACAAATCCAATCTACTGTTGCAATAACCTCTCCTGTATTAAAACCATCATCTCTAAAGGTAAAAGTAAATGTATTGTTTTCTGTAAATATATACATATTTGATCATCCATTATTGGTGATGGTGATGTTTTCTGAATATCCAGTCAATGTTGCAATAACATCTCCATTGTAGCATGTTCCAGATCATGGTGAGTATTCTATATATGCTGTTGGAGGAATTGTATCGACGAAGGCAGCGTATAAATTATATACCTGGCCAGAGGTCAAAGTTTTGTTGTAAATACGGACATCATCTAAAAGTCCTTTATAAAATGTATTTGTTTGTGTTGCACTTCTTCTGGCAAGGGTGATATTGTTCGTCGGATTATATGTTCCTGCATCGATAGAGGAGTTACTGATTCTTGCTGTTCCGTCTATATATACAGTTGCTTTCTTTTTGCCAGCGACTTCTCAGTTATCATCGATTGTTAATGTATAGAGATGTCGTTCGTTGTTGATGAGTGTTGGATAAAGTGTTCCATTCAGATTTAATATTGTTTGTTGTCCATTGATAAATGTCTTGAGTGTTTGATCACTATTGTTTAATAGTACATTGATAGAATTTACTGCAGCACTGTCTCCATGACTATAGAGATGCATATTATTTCCGGTACTATTGGTTTTGAATCGGAAAGAAATAGTCAAATCTGGGCCGTGATCAAAGTCTACAATACTTACTTCATCATTGACTCAGTCGAATTGAAATGCTTTTCCATCAACTCATGTTTGATACATAATTACTCCTCAAAGTAAGATTCCATAGTTATTGTTTAATGAACTATCAAAAGTAGTACTTCCTGATGGCTCTTCGAATTTTAGCCAAGATCGAGCTCATGGTAACCAAGTTGTTTGTGTGGATTGAATATCAGAAATCTGACTTTCTCAAGCATTATTTACTGCTTGCAGTTTGTAATAATATCGTGTTTCTTTTTGGAGTCCTGTTAAATTTTCTTTTGTATCTATAATAACTTTTCCACTATATTCAGGCAGGGTAGTTGTAAAAGAAGCGCCAGTTGAAACTCGCAGGTTGTAACTTGTTGCTCCAGTTGTCGTTTCTCGATTTATTCTAAATCCATCATTATCAATATAGGTAGCTGGTTTCAAAATAGGTTTTGCTGGAAGCGTTAAGAATCCTGATTGTGAGGTAAATTTTGATCCATAACTGTTAGTTGCAAATCATTTGAAATAAATTTGTGTTCCTGATGGAAGTCATGTCAATACTAGAGAAAAATCTCAAAGAGTATCCCGATTTCCTGTTTCACTTACTTTAGTTCCTACTCAATCATTAAATCCATTTATTGTGCTTCGATAAAATCATCTTTCAGTAATGGTTGCACTTCATGTTGAAGTGATAGTTGCTGTTACTTGGGCGCTATTTTGTGTAATATTTGTAGCTATGTTTCATGTGATAACGGGAACTACTTGTGTGTTAAGCGTAGTAAACTTCCAGTTTGTTGATCCTACAAATCCTGTAAAACTATTTCCTGCAACATCTCTGAATGCACCACTTTGAATTTCTACATAATATCCTGTGAAATTTTCAAAAATATTTCCATGGTTAATGGTTACTACGTCATTGTTTATTGTTACATTATTGCTTCCTGCATCTATTGTTTCAAAGACACTGTTATCATGAAGTCTTTTGATTGTAATGTTGTATCCTGTATATTTTCTAATATTTTCATTAAAATTTATAATTAAATTATTGGATAATCCAACATTGGTTTCATTGTTATATGGACTAATTGATGATATTTCTGGACGATCGGTATCGATAGCATACGTTACTGTAAGCATAGGTCTTTCTCCAACTGTGGCATATTCTTTTGAACGTATACACAACCAATAATCATTACTATCTCATACCATAATTCCTTGATTTGTATTTGGGTTGTCTAACCAATTTTGAACTGTTGTTAATCAATAACTATTAAATGAAAATTCTTGGGTTATATTGTTTGTTATTGTTCATGTAAATGATGGAACACTAACAATATTTGTTGTTCCATAATCTATTCAATTTACCATACCAATATTTCCATTATACCAAGATTCTTGTCCTCGTTTACGCATTTTGTAGTTAACTTCTCCTGCTAACGCTTTTGTGTTTGCACTTGTTCCTTCAGTCCATGAGAAGTTATTGATAATTGGTCTAATACTAAATGACATACCTTCAGTTTGTGTATTGATATAATATCTTGTAAGTCTAAGTTTTGCTGAGGTGATTTTTGCTCCAGTTGGTACACTAGACGGATTGAATTTAAGAAGAATTTTTGATCAAAAATCAGAGGTACATAAATATTGCATTGCTCCAAAATTGTATTCTTGACATACTCAATCTCAACATCCATTTGCTACATCAGTATCGGCATCAATCATAGTATCATCACTTGGATATATTGGTAACCCTACATATGGAGCCAAAAAATCAACTTTGATTCCTGTAATTGTATTGTTGATAATTTCGTTTTCTGTGTACGTAGTAAATGCTCAAGATCCGAATCTGATTTCCAAGTTATTTGTATCGTTGGCGTTTGCGTGGCTTGTGGCTGTTCATGACAATCCTACAAGTAAGGTTTGTGTTCCACTAAGAGAATAATTTGGTGTTAGTCAAACTGGTAAACCAATCATTGTTATGCTTCCGTTTGTTGGTACATTAGTATTGAAAGTATCTCATGTTAATTGAAAGCTTATTGTGTTTTGTATTGATCCGTTGTTGAGTATTTCATTTTCATAAAAAGTCAGATTTGTTCCTGTGATTGATCCTTTTCTTATCCAATTTACAGCAGCGATTGTTTCATAAGTAAGTCCAGTTGTACTTTGGAGTTTATAAATAAATTGTCCGTTACTTGTAAACGTATAATCGGGAGATCCGTTATTATTTGTGATAAAATAATCATTTGAATATCAAGTTAGTGTAGATGTAACATTGTTAAACGTCTGAATATTTGGGGTATAAATAAATGATCGGAGTGGATTTACTGTTAAACCATTTGTGTACGTAATAGTTCCTGTTCTTCCGTAAATATTGGTATAATTTAATGTTACATTATATGTTCCTGCAGATACGTTAGGATTGATAATATTTGTTTTTCGTGTTCCATTTTGGTAATTAGTAGCTGAGTAATTATTTCCATTGAGGATCATGTTTATAGTCATATATGCATCTGGTACTGCTCATTCGAGTACCGGAGTTGTTGTATAAACGGTTTTTGTCACGAAACTTGGTTTTTTAATATAGAGATTTTGGATGTCTCCAGAAGTTAATACTTTATTGTATACACGAACTTCGTCAATAGCTCCAGAAAAATAGTTGGTAGTAGTTCCTGCATATTTTCCAACTGTTCGATGTTGGGTAGTCGTATCTAAAGTTACACTATTGGTACTTGTTCCTCATTGCACTCCATTTACATAAATCGTTCTGCTGGTTGCTGATGAGAAAATTCCTACTACATGATATCGTTGTCCTACTTGTGCAGCAATTGTTGCATTTGCAGTTCTTGCATTAGTATTTCTCGCTGTAATTTCAAATGCAGCATTATTTAAATTTATTCCAAAATATCTATTATTTGCTGTACTTCTTCATTTGAAAACGATTCATTGTGTTCCTGTTATTCTATCTGGTTTTACCCATGCAGAAATTGTAAAAGGATATGCTGTAACAATAGGTTGAACTATGTTGATATATTGATTTGAACCATTGAAACCCATGGTAGGTAATCCTCATCGAGTTGTAGTCAAAACATTATTTATGCTATTTGCTGTATAATTATTTGATGAAAGATCGTAAAATGTTGTTCCATTGTATGATCCATCAAGATGGAGTTGAAGACCTGTTGCTTCTTGTACAGAAGTAGTATCAAAATAAATAGTATCTTGAATATAAGCTAGAGATCCATTTCCACTAAATATTGCGTAAACGGTTTTTTCTCCATCAGCGCCAGTGAGGGTTCGTGGATAACTGGCATTGTAAGTAACTCGACTGGCGCTGTCTCTGGCAGCTGGAGTATTTCCAACTTTCATATGCGTAGCTCAAACGATACTAGTATTTAATGTTACATTAAGTCCTGTGGTTGTTGCATCATCATTGTTGATAACAAAAGAACCTGTCCAAACGCCTAATGAAAATATGGTAAAATGATTTGTTTGAAATTCTATAAAAAGCCCATTTTCATCAGATTGTGGTTGTATTGTATCTAAATAATTCCACGTATATCCATCATGAGAATATTGTACAATAATATTTTTTCCTGAATTTGAACTAGGAATATTTACTTTGATTGTAGCATTTTTTGCATTTCCATTATCATCTTCTAAGAAAATTGGTTCATCTGCTCAGGCCTTGAACGTTTCTATACTCTCTATACCATTTTTTAATTGTTTTGTTTCTTCTATATCAAAAAATACGATTTCTCAAGTAAAATTTTGATTCTCTTGAGTTTTTATAATAGTGTCTTCTGGAAATGTTATTTCACCAATTGGATTTTCGCTATCATTGGTAATAACAGTTGATACTTGTATTATACCTTCACTTTCACTCAATCAAAATCATTTTTTCCCCATCAATACGTCTTTATCTTTTCTCTTTTCTTGTAAAAATCCAAATTCTAATAATTTTTTTCTAAAATGCTCTTTTGGATCTGCTATTTCTTCAATAGAATTTTCTGTAAGAATTTCTTCGTTTATTATATTTTCTGTTTTTTCAGAAGAAATGTTGTCTATAAATTCTTTCCATAATTTATTTATTCTGGCTCTTGTTGATGGACCAAGATATCATTGAACTTTTTTGTTTTTTTCTTGTCCTTTGAGGAGATTTTCTTTTGTTTGGAACTGAAAAACTGCTTCTATTGTCTTTTCATCATAAGTGCTTGTTGCATCTCCTTCGTATGTTCAGTACCGAGTTAAAAATTTTTGCAATTGTCCTATGGTTTCTTCTTGTTCGTCTTTTTTAAATGCTTTTGAAAAATAGAAATCTGAATTTATCTCTTCCGTTGGTTCTATAATTTCTTCTTCGTTTGTTTCTTGGTTTTCATTTGTTTCTTGATTTTTATTTATTTCTTGGATTTCATTTATTTCTTCTATTGGTTCTATAATTTCTTCTTCGCTTGTTTCTCCTGGTTGAATTGTTTCGTTATCACTTGAAATTGTAATTTCTTCTAAATTTGTGTTTGATTCTAATGACTCCTCATTAATTGAATTATTTGTAGGCAATCATTTTGATAGAAAAGGAGAATATTTTCTTGTTAAATAATTGTTTATTTCTGTTATTTCATATTCTGAAAGGGTAGTGTTGTATATAATTACTTCTGCAATATATCATCATAGAGCAAAATTATCTTCATTAATTTTTCCTAAACTTAAATTGTTTGTTGGTATAAGCGGTGTTTGTTCTATGCTTACTGGTTTGTTATTTATAGCTACTGCTGTTCCTGTATTGTTAGAAGCAACACTTATTATTTTAAAAATATTATTTTCTCGATAATTTGGCACATTAATTGCTCCTGATGAAAAAAACAAAAAATTATTATTTTCAAATCCAATAAACCAGTTTTTGTTTGTTCCCAATGCAGAAGCAAATCCTAATGGAGTTATTTCTTTGTTGTATACCAAAAACATAGTATATTCTGAATTTAATTTAATATTTGTTTCTAATCCATCATCGATATTATCGAAAAATACAGCTGCATGATTATTTACAACGCCAGATATATAGAGAGGACATTTGTTTTCTTCGTTTATAAAAGCTTTGTGTCAAAATCAACGTTTATCTTTCCAAATTTGGACTAAATTTCATGAAAGAATCATACTGTTTGTTTGATTTGCATCAAACCATGCTTCTAAATTTTCTATATCTAATGGACTTTCGATAATCGGTAATGTGCCTGTTTGTATTTCTTGTTCGTCTTCTGTATTTGATTTGTTAATTATATTTCAAGACGATATTTCAAATGCATCTCAAGAAAGTATTTCATCGTTGATTATTCAAGTGTTTTCTTGGATAGTTCATGAATCTATTTCTGTTGTCGTTTCTCATGAAAGAATAGTATTTGTTCAAGAAAATATTTCTCAAGAAAGTATTTCATCATTGTTAACTCAAGTAATTTCTTCAATATTTCATGAAATATTTTCAGCTTCTTCTCATGTTATTTCTTCTATTGGTGTTTCAGTAATTGGTGTTTCTTCAATAACCTCTTCTGTATTAATTGTTTCTGAAGTCTCTTCAAACATTGAACTGATTGCTATATTTTCTTCCATGATAATTGTTTCTCAATTTTCTTGTGCATACATAGATGTTGCCATATGATATATTCCCAAGCTTATAATAACGAGACAAATATGCATATATCCTAAGAGTATATGTTTATGTTTATTTGCCAAGCGTCCACTATGGTGAAGCACTTTTTTGGCATGATACATAATGTGGTTAGTTGTTTTTTTCATATTTTTTGGTTGAGTAATCCAGAAATAGGACACAATACAATTATACATACGCTTTTTTATATGGCAATTTTTCGAATTATTCAGAATAATAATCACTTGCGTAATGTTATAATCCATAAAAATAAGTTGACAATATTAAAAAAAGACGCATATGCGTCTTTTTTATAGAAATATTTTGAATAGATTTTTTAGTTTTCAATAATAGTATAGGTCAATGTTGCATGATATGAACCAACTGATTGGTATGCAGGAATAGTTACTTGCAAAAATGGAAAAGCAGCATATCTACCCAATTTACCAGTATTTGCAGCAGTATCTCTTTTGATAAAAGTAATTGCACTGTTAAGTGGTGTGTAATTTAAAAGAGTATTACTAACAACAACGTTTGCATTATCTGTACCATTAATTTTTGTTGTAGTTACCGAACTAACTTTTGTTGAGATATTTGCAGCTGGAATAGTTCCGTTATCTCCAGTTAAGTCAGTTACTTGAAGTGTTGTATAATAACCTAAATCAGCACCTTTCATATCATCTACTCGGAAATAATCAGCACCTGTAAATTGTTTTTCTACATTAGTGTCTGTAGAGGCAACAGGGAATGATCCAAAATCGAATGCTCCTGTTGTTCCGATTGTTACATTACCTCCCAAAATTGTTAGGTATACATCGGTACTTACTTGAGCTTTTGTCATTGAAGCGAATGCTACAAGAGTTAGGAAAGCTCCAACTAATAGGACTTTTGTTGATTTAAACATTTTTGTTTTTGAATAGGAAGTAAAAATCTTCTATGTAATTATAATGAGAGTTTTTTATTTTGCAAATTTTCTCTTACTTTTTTAATAGGTAAAATTCACAAGCAAATTTTATTAGAGATTTTTTTATCTGAAGTTTTCTTATGGATACTTTCTATGTTACTTTTTGCTACCAGGTCAAAAAGTACACTAACAAGTATCCTTCTCTCATCTCAAAGCAATAAGGTACAGACTCTTTGAGTGTTCGAAGTAACCAAAAACCCCTCGTGAGCTGTTACATTTTCTTAACGGTAGAAAACACAAACAAATTAGACTCCATGTGTTTTCTTTACCTAAAAATGTAAACGCTCACTTGTGATATTATTCTTTTGTTATTGAACTTTTGGTATATATTTATACACATTAACTAACTAAATTATTTATCTGAAAATTTTTTCTATGAAAAAAAAGGTATTTATCAGTGGGGGATCTAGTGGAATTGGGGAGTATGTGGCGAACAATTTGCTTGCAAATTGTGAGGTCTACACTGCGTCTAGATCCCCCTCGAAGCATCCTGAAATTATTTTTTTCCCATGTGATTTACGTGATGATCAGCAAATCATCTCTCTTGCGGAAAAACTTAGCAAACTGGACATAAATGTTTTTATCTTTAATGCAGGAATTGGCTATTTTGGTGATTTTTGATCGATTTCTTTGCAGCAGGAAAAAGAGATGCTACAAGTCAATTTGTGGGCAAATATGGTCTTTATGAACTATCTTTTGCCAAAGGTTTCTGAAAAGGCGCAATTTATTTTTATTTGAAGCGTAGCAGGAAAAACCTTGTTTTCAGGGGGAGCTTGATATCAAGCATCTAAATTTTGATTAAGAGGATTTGTTGGCTCTCTTAGAAAGGAGTTAGGGAATCGCGTTTTTTTGATTAACCCAAAGATTGTTGAGACCAATTTTCATAAAAATAACCAGACTTCTTTTGATGAATATAAAAAAACAAACCTCCAAGATATTTTGGAAGCTGTTCAAGATGGTATTGACTGAAAATTACCCCAATGGGAGATAGATCTTTAATTTATTTTTTTTTCTTTTTGAGAAAATAACGTATTGCTACAAATAGTATCGCAGCAATGATTACTCCATAGACGATATTTGTGAAAATATGATTATATTCTTTTACTTTTTCTCGGTGTTGTCCTAGTATATATCCAGTCACAAATAGGATTATATTCCATAATAACGCTCCTAAAGTGGTATAAAGAATAAAATATTTTATATCCATTTTTGCCAGTCCAGCAGGTAGTGAAATTAATTGACGAATTGCTGGAAGTAAGCGTCCAATAAACGTAGATA
Organism: candidate division SR1 bacterium RAAC1_SR1_1; assembly: GCA_000503875.1. Classification (GTDB taxonomy): domain Bacteria; phylum Patescibacteriota; class Gracilibacteria; order Absconditabacterales; family Absconditicoccaceae; genus UBA5124. The sequence continues at coordinate 741,356 of CP006913.1, read as the reverse complement.
TTTTTCCATGATCGCGAAAATAATTTTCGGCTTTTTCTATAGATTCTTTGTCTATCAAAAGCATGTGTGCTCGACGTGTATTTGCTAGTTTATAAACGACTTTTCTTCCGAGTCGTAAAGCTAAATAATAATTGATAAGTGCTCAAATTAGAGCCCCAATAGTTGCCGCAAGAAGAACTCAACCACTATTTAGTAATCCTTGTGCAGCTTTCCATCCAGCAGGAGGAACTATAACTTCTGAAGGAAATGGAATAAAGGAACTTTCTATGGTCATAAGAAGTCCAACACTTAGATAATTTACATGTGCCATATATCGATCAATTATGGGACTTATTAATTCGCTAAACATTTTTTTATAGTAAAGTAAATGAATTATTTTTTCTTTTCTAAATATTCTTTGATAACATCAGAAAGAGCGTCGGAAAGAATTCAAATTTGATCATGATCTATATTTGATTGTGAGTCTTCTTCATATTCTTTTTTTGCAAGATATTGATCTTTGAGTTTCATTATTTTTTTAACTTGTTTTTTTGGTGTAGTTACTTGTTCAAACTCGTATGTTATTTCATGATCCAAAACAATTTTAATATCTCCTCTCAAAAAAAGTTTATCTCGAAAGGTGTTTTGTTGATGAGAAATTGTTTCTATGGAATCTCGACCAAAAAATTCAGTTTTATATTTAAAAACTCCATCTCGGGCAAAAAAAGTTATTCATTGTTTAGATAAGACAATACAATCTACTCCTTTGTTAAATATATCAATACCAAATTTCATCAATAGAATTGCTCCAATTGCTCAAAAAATCCATGGTAATAGCAACCATTGGATAGACAAATCTAATATATAGAATATTCAGTAAAAAACAGCTAATAGCAAAATTGTTCTTAGTGTATCTTTGATAATAATACTTCCGCTATGAAAAATAATGTCTTCGACATTTTCTTCACTGATATACTGTGTAATGAAGGTTTTGAGGATCATCAAAATATGCTAATAAATTTGTTATTTTTGCATAGTATCGATCTTTTTTTGTTTTTCTAAGAATTTTTCCATTCTTCCCTTAGCTACCTTTTTGATAACTTGATTTTTATTGTATGCAGGATGACATTTATGGCAAGATTCTAATTTGATTGGTCCTGGAACAGTAGCATTTATAGTAAATGATGCTCCACAGATACAGTTTACTTCAACGTCTTTGAAGTATTTTGGGTGAATTCCGTCTTTCATTGGTAGGTATTATAAAGTATAAATGTTGTTGCGTAGACAAGTGGATAACCACAGGTTGGAAACTACGATTTTATATAAGAAGTGTATTAACGAGTGAATGCGTGATTTAATGGATTGTAAACAAATATTTCTTCTTCATTGAATCGATGTTTGATTTCTTTTTCAGCTTCTTCTTCATTTCCTGATGCGTGTACAAGGTTTGGTACTCCTACATTTGCAGCATCAGCATAACCAAATGACATATGTGCATAATCTCATCTGATAGTTCCTGGAGCAGCAGCTTTTGGTTCTGTAGCACCTACTAATTTACGAACATATTCTACAGCAGCAACACCTTCAAGAACAATTGCTATTACAGGCAACTTTGTCATCAAACTTATTACCATATCAAATGGTTTTTGTCCGCGACGAGAAATCATCTGTCCAATAGTTTCATAATGATGATACAAAAATTCTTTGTCTGGTTTAACCATTTTAATTCCTGCAATGTGAAGTCCTGCTCTTTCGAAACGAGAAATAATCTCGCCAGAAATAGAACGTCCAATAGTATCTGGTTTGAGAACAACCAAAGTTCTTTGTACTTTGCTCATGAAATTCTGTTACGAATAAAGCGTTTACTATAGATATGAAATTGCTAGGAAAATTCAAGCAGAAAATTTAATAGATACAAATATTCTGAACAGAGAAAATAATATTGTTGATTTTATTGATACGAACGGTTATTCCTTCTTGGTTATTGTGTCTAGGATAATAATATTCAAAATACGTATCTGTTTCTTCTATAATAGGTGAAGAATATTCAGACTCTACATTAAAATTATTGTTTTTGAAAAATAAATTCAGATTTGGTAATTCTGTTTCTATTTTGCTATCATCTTGGGTTCCAATATGGTCGATCATTATCATATTGTTTGTAAAATCTGTGGTTGTTTTATATATTTGATTCTCATAGGTGATCGTTTTGGTAGTGTTTTCAGATATATTGTTGGCGATAAGAAATTGTTTGCTGGTTTCGCAGAAAGTTGGCGAGGGGGCTTTGGTGGCAGATGTTTCGTCTGTCGTGATTTCGGCTATCGCCATGTCGGCATTTGTTGCTTCTTCAACTGGTGCGCTTATAAATTTTGCCATCATTTCGTATTCTTCGGAACTTCTTACTAAAGAAGTATTGTCTGTTGCTGGTTCTTCATTTGCTTCTGGTATTGCCAACATCATCACATTATCAGCACTGTTTGAAGCACCACCACCTTGAGTATCAGTTGGGGTTTCTTCGTCCATTGATAGTGATCTTATTGTTGGTTGTATTTCGCGTATTTCATCTTGTAGTGGAGTTGTTTCCTTTTCTTTAGTTTCTCCTATATAGGTTACTTGTGTAGCTGGTTGTTGGATATCTTCTAAATAATAAAAAAGAGTAAATATCAATAATCATGCGGTAACTGTAGAAACCCCAACCATCCAAAATTTGAGTGAATGAAACATTTCATTTCGATCTCGTTTTTTTTCTTCGTATAAAATTTTCTGCTCATTGATAGCTCAGATAATTTGGGCTTTAAGTGATTCTTTGAATTCTTTGGTGAATGGTGTTTGTGGTTTGTTCGCGATAAGTTCCTGTACTAGTTTTTCAAGTTCAGATTTGATGTTTTTGAGATCTGGATCTATGGCGATAATATCGTTGATGATTTCTTGAACAATTACATGAGAAGCCATTTTAAAGAATTATTGGTAAATAAGAATCTATTTTATACTAAGTAGTAGAATGAATAATCATACATATCCGTATTTTTGGAGGACAGTTTGAAGTGTTCTATGAAAGGTTACTTTGCAGGTGTTTGGTGTTTTTCCTATGATATGAGCGATTTCATCATAGGACATTTCATTCCAAACTCTGAGGAGGAAAATTTCTTTTTTTTCGTTGCCTAAGGTGTCTAAAAATTGTAAAATCTGGTTTAATTTGTCGCGGTCTTGGATTCCTTGGAGCATATCTATTTCTACGGACTGTTCTTCTAACCATGTATATTCCGGATAATCAGTGTGATTCTGGCGGAAGAAGTCGATAGTGGTATTTCTCGCAATGCTGTATAACCGGGATGAAAATTGAATATTTTTTTTGTTGTCGAATGTTTTTATTTTGTCGAATGCTTTGAGAAAGGTATCAGATGTTAGATCTTCCGCATCTTGTTTATTTCCAACTTTGAAAAAAATAAAGTCAAAAATCTTTTTAACATATTTTTCGTAAAGCTGTACAAAATTATCAGTCTTTCCTTGTTGGATAGACTTTACAAGATCATTGTCTGAAACCGGCATTCATTTACGCGTAAGAGTATAAACGTCGATGTTATACTTTATTACTTTAGAATTTAAACATCTAAAGTTTATAGTATAATTAAACAATACCAAAGCAATTAGGCACAGATTCTTTGGTTAGTTTAATATATACATTTATGATACGAGAAGTGAAGAAAAAAGTTACAGAGAATTTTTTGTTGGTTTTGATTCGCTGGTGAGTTTGATGAGTTGTTCAATGGCTTTTTGTTGGAAAACGTCTTCGTTTCTGAGAAAAATTTTGGTGATGTATTTTGCTTGAGCATCAAAGAGGTGTTGAAGCATAGGATATTCATCAAATATACGGTAACAATTACAGGAAAGAATAGGAAATTTCTTTTTGTAACTATTGAGGTAAAATCGCATATTGTTGGGAAACTTGTAGCAGATATGAATGGATTTTAACGTCTCTTTTGCTCCATATTTCAGGAGTAATGTTCTCGCTTTCTCAACAAGAAAACGATGCTCTGGTGAGAGTTTAGATAAGAGGTCGTTGATAGAGGAGTAATGAGAAATGGTTGTCATAGTTTTTGTATATGAGTTTGCGTTATAATATCCAGTTAAATATATATCAAGCGATAATTATTGATAATGCAACTACTCAAAAAAAGGTAAGCAGCAATCTCATTTTCATGATTTTTTTGAGAATGAGAAATTCTGGGAGGGATAATCCGACAACTGCCATCATAAAGGCCAAACCTGTTCCCAGCGGAATTCATTTTGCGATGAGTGCTTGAACAATAGGGATGACACTGGTTGCATTTGCATACATAGGAACTCAGAATATTACGGCTAATGGCACTGCGAATGGATTAGATTTGGTGATATATTGCTCAAAAAATCATGTTGGTACGAATCCATGTATTGCTCCACCAACGGCTACTCAGAGCAAAACATAGGGAATAATTTTTATTGTAATATTACTCGCTTCGTTGAATACTTCTTTAATTCTTTGATTAAATGGAATATGTGTTTTATTTATATTGGTTTCCTGATTAGCTCTTTTTGCTTGAATAAAATCAGCTAAATATTTTTCTAATCATAACTTTCCGAGTATCCATCCTCCTATGATTCCCAAAAGCATTCCTGTTCCCATATAGATTGCTGTAACTTTTATTCCGAAAATTCCTAGAAACATTGCTATTGCTACTTCGTTTACGAGAGGGGAAGTAATAAGAAATGAAAAAGTAACTCCTAGAGGAATTCCTGCTTTGAGAAATCCAACAAATAAAGGAATAGAAGAACATGTACAAAAAGGAGTGATTGCACCAAATAACGATGCGAAAAAGTATTCTAATCAAAATAATTTATTTTTGTGTAAAAAATTTTTAATCTTTTCTATAGGAAGATATGAGTTCAATAACGTCATTAAAGTGGTGATGACGATCAATAATAAGAGTATTTTAATCCCGTCATATATGAAAAAATTGAGTGCTTGGCTTCGATGAGAAGCAGGACTTAAAAGTGCTACGTCATAAATAATTCGATCAGTGATTGATTGAAGTCGATTGAACATTAAAATTATTTATTTGATAAAAGTTCTTTGATTTCTTCTTTATTGAGAACTTTTCCTGAACTAACGACGATTTCATCTATGACAATTCCTGGCAACGCCATAATGTCGTATTGCAGAATATCTTCTATTTGATTTACTTTGATGATCTCTATTTTTAATCCGAGTTCGCTTACAGCATCTCTTGTAGATTGTTCTAATAATTTGCATTTTGGACATCCTGTTCCAAGGATTTTAATAATCATAGTTTTTTGTTTATTATCTAAATTTTTGTACGTTATACATATTGATTCCACCATCGATATTGATGATATTGTATTGTGGTAACATCGGTTTGAGTTGCATTTGTACATAGCCAGAAGATCCTCCAGAGTGGCAATATAAAGCGAAAACAGTTCCTTCTGGATGTTGTTCTTCGAAAAATAATTCGTTGGAAATAGCAATGGCATCTTCTATAGGATGGTTGATCATATCTACTAAAATAACTTTGATTCCATTAGCTTCTAATGCTTTTCTATTTTCAAAATATTCTGTTCGTGTTCGTTTATCTTTTGCTTGCTTACCACGAATATCGCATGCATCTTGAGAAAAAATTTTAAATACGTCCATAATTTTGTTTCTGATATTATTATATAAAACTATTCTGAATAATCACAAATCTGATTTTTATCTTGGTCTGTATAGGCACCACATTCACCTGGAAATTCACAATTTACTTCTCAAAATGGACACGTTACTTCTTGGTTATCTTTTTTTTCTTCATATTGATCTATGGCTATTCTAAAATCTTCTGTTTCTATTATTTCTCAACTTAGATTTTTGATATCATAGGTGGTTCCTATTTCTTTAAGCTTCATTGTTGTGTCAATATCTACAGGAAGTTGTAATTTCTCTTGGAAATACGTTAGAGGTACTTTCGTGGTATCAATTACATATTGTAACGTATTACTTCATCTTATATTTTCTACTTTTATTATTCACTGATCGCTTATAATATTTGATACTGGTTTTGTTTTCCAAAGAGGAGTCCAAATAACGATACTGAGCGTTATAAAGAATATTCAAGTTACTACCCATAGAAATGTCTGTTTTTTAATTTTCTTACCCAAAATATAGACGTCTAAACTATTTTTTGGACAATCATTTACGCATTCCATACAACTAATACAATCCGGATGAGTTATTTGATCAGCTGTTTTGATTTTTAGATTTGCTGGACATGATTTTCTACAAATACCACAGGATATACAGGTGTTATTATCTCTCTTGAGTTTGAAAAAACCTAATTTTTTAACCAATGCAAAGAATGCTCCGAGGGGACAAAAATATCTACATCGTCGTCCTTTGCTAAAGAGAGCAGTAATAACTACAAATCCTAGTACTGAATAAGCAAAAATAAGTTCATCAAATTCGTTTCCTAGATGAGCAAATGCTGAAAAAGGATCATAAGCATCAAAAACCAAAGCAGTATATCTAAATGAAAAATAAATTATGATCAATAAAACCAGATATTTCACATATCTCATATATTTATCTAATGTATCTGGAAGTTCGACATCTTTTTTGATTCCTAGTTTTTTTCAAAGAGCTCTTAATCGTTCACTAATAGCTCCAAGTGGACAGAAAAATCCACAGAAAACTCTTCCAAAAAAGATAGTTAGTAGAACAAATATGGCCAATAAAATATAATTGCTTCGATATGTCTTAGTGAGAAATTCTCCGCTAAAGATATAGGTCAAAGCTCATTCTAAAGCTCAAAATGGGCAATAGGCGTGGATAGGAGATGCTTGTTCTATCCCATATTGCTGATGAGTGAAAGCAAGGAAGAGAACAATTCCAACAATAATAATTTGTGAAATTGTACGAATGCTAATTTTTTTCATCCTGAATATTATAAACTAAAGATATTTTTGATATTTTTTTGAAATATTTTATAGGTGGCTTTGTCTAATGAATAGAAGATATTTTTCCCTTCTCTTCTGGTATTGAGAAGTCAAATATTTTTGAGAAGATTGAGGTGGTGAGAAATGAGGTTTTGTTTCAGATCTAGGGCATCGGTGATTTTGCATACACACAGTTCTCCTTTGTTAAGGAGACAGATGATTTGTAATCTATTAGGCTGTGAGACTATTGTTAATATGTTTGAAATAGATTCTAAATCTGACTTTTGTGTACATTTCATTTGTTGTTTCTGTTAATATAAAAAATCAACGCATCAATATGTATTGATATGTTTTGTAAAGGCAAGAGTTTTTTAAAGGGGGGATTATTTAGAATAAATTTTCTATGTTTTGTAATGTTATTTCATCGAAATTTTCAAAAACAAAATCGGCTATTTCAAGTTCTTCTTTTGTATGATGTGGTCATACTTTTCCTATAACTTTCATATGCGCTGCTCTTGCGGCTTCGATTCCATTGAGTGCATCTTCGATGACAAGACAATTTTCTGGTTGTATGTTCATTAATTCTGCTGCTTTGAGAAAAATATCTGGCGCTGGTTTTGCATTTTCAACATCTTCAAAAGTAGCCAGAGCATCAATTTTATCAAAAACTCCCACAAGTTTTAACATAGTAATAGCTCTTTCTTTGTGGCTAGATGTTCCTACAGCAATCTTTATTCCTTTTTCTTTGGCTTCGGCTATAAGTTTTTGGACATCTTTGTCTGGATGTAATTCATTTTTCATAAATTCTAATTGATAGGTTAGTGCTTCTTTGGCAAAATCTTCAAGAATAATATCTTGTTGAATATTGTATTCCTCTTTCCACATTTTAATCTGATCTGCAAGAGACTTTCCTAAATATTTTTTTCTGTCTGATTGGCTAATATCTATTCCGTATTTGTTGAGAACTATAGAAAATGATTTCCAAACGTATCCTGTTCAGATTACGAGAACGCCATCCATGTCGAAAATGATTGCTTGTAGCATGAAATATATATTAATATTATTAAAACATCAGATTTGTAGTGTATGTCAACTTTTTATCAAGGAGAAATTGGTGAAAAAATTGTAAAAAACTATTTTTTGTATATACTTTTGTTGAGTACTTTTTAATCTCTAATATAAAAACAAAAATGAATTTACAAGAACTTATTGCAAGTTTAAATCCCCATCAGGCGGCATATATCAATATGGATCTTAAAGATCCGAGAAATGGTGATTATATGTTGGCTGCTTTCCATTTGATTCCTGGGGGAAAATTAAATATTTTGCAAGCGGCATGTGAAGCAGCTGCAGAATCAAGTACAGGAACAAATTTCCTTGTACAAACAGAAACAGCATATTCCAAAATGCTAAATGCTTTGGTGTATAAAATTGATTTAGAAAAAAACCTCGTTTGGATTGCTTATCCATGGAGATTGTTTGATAGAGGAGGTAATGTACAAAATATTTTGACCTATATTGCAGGAAATGTTTTTGGAATGAAAGAAGTCGCTGCGTTTAAATTATTAGATGTTCGATTTCCCGCTGCAATGCTTGAACAATATGATGGACCTAGTTATACCTTGGATGATATGAGAGCTTACTTGAATGTATATGATAGACCGATTCTTGGAACTATTGTAAAACCAAAAATGGGACTTACTTCTGCTGAATATGCTGAAGTTGCCTATGATTTCCGAGTAGGTGGAGGAGATTTTGTAAAAAATGATGAACCACAGGCAGATCAAGATTTCTGTCCTTATGATAAAATGGTAGCTCATATCAAAGAAGCTATGGATAAGGCAGTGAAAGAAACAGGAAAGAAAAAAGTACATTCCTTTAACGTGTCAGCGTCTGATTATGATACTATGATCAAAAGATGTGAACTGATCGTTAATTCAGGCATGGAAAAATGATCATATGCGTTTTTGATTGATGGAACAACTGCAGGATGGATGGCAGTTCAAACCCTTAGAAGAAAATATCCTGATGTATTTATTCATTTCCATAGAGCAGGTCATGGAGCATTTACAAGACCAGAAAATCCTATCGGATATACGGTCTTAGTGTTGTCTAAGTTTGCTAGACTAGCTGGGGCGTCAGGTATTCATACGGGGACAGCTGGTGTGGGTAAAATGGCTGGAACTCCAGAAGAAGACGTAACTGCAGCACATAGTATATTCGGGCTAGACGCCCCAGGACATATCTTTCAACAATCATGGGGAACCATTCCAGAAAATGATGTTGATTGGCTTCAAAAAGTACAAGAAGATCATCATCAACATCTTACCAAAGAAGATGATACTTGGAGAAATCTCAAAAAATGTTGCCCAATTATCTCTGGAGGACTCAATCCAACACTTTTGAAACCGTTTATTGATGTGATGGGAGATGTAGACTTTATTACGACTATGGGAGCGGGTTGTCATGCTCATCCAAGAGGTACGAAGGCTGGAGCAACGGCTTTGGTACAATCATGTGAAGCATATAAACAAGGTATTAATATTGCTGAATATGCAAAAGATCATGTAGAATTGGCTGAAGCTATTGAATTTTTTACCAAAAAAGAAAACAAAGACGTTAGACATGCGGAAAGAAGAGAATCTAATTAATTCTTAATTTATGATATATACATAAAGGCCAGAGGTAAAAGTCTGGCTTTTTTTTAATTGATTTTTAAAAGAAAATTTCTATATATCTTTCCTGCAGCTAATAAAACCTAAAAAAAATGAAAAAAATTATTGTTATTTTATTGAGTGTTTTTTTTCTTTGTTCGTGTTCTGGAACAAAAAAAATATCTATGAATCATCCATCGTGTAATGGTGTTAGACCTAAAGGACCAGTTTACACGATAAATTATTATAAAATGGATATCTATCGTAGATATGTTTATTTTCAAAGTTTACAGCAAAGAACAGCACGAAAAGCTAGTAATAGTTATAGTGGTATTTATCGTTATTAACGCTCGGAATTCCGAGCTTTTTTTATTTTCAATTGTAACTTGAAAGCAAAATTATACAACAGAAAAGAAATCAGAATTTACTTTTTATATTGTTTATTATTGATTTATTATGTATCAACCAAGTCCAGAATTGTTAAAAAAATATGCTGATGTATTGGTGAAATTTGCATTGCGAGGTGGGGAAGGTGTAAAACAATGAGATGTGGTTTTTGTTCAGATTCCAGAATGTGCAAAACCATTTTATTTACCTTTGCAGAAATCTATTTTGGAGGCAGGAGCTCATCCTATTTTTGAATATTATCCTGATGGAGTGAGTAGACATTTTTATGAACATGCAGCAGATGAACAAATAACTTTTTATCCAGAACATTTTTTGCATGGCAAAGTCCAGCAAATGACACATGTAATTTCTGTTATTGCTGAAGCTGATAAATATGAACTTAAAGGGGTGGATCCACAAAAAATGGCTGCTAGAGTTTCTTCTCGTAAACCGTATATCGAAAAACGTACACAAAAAGAATTAGAAGGAAAAATGACCTGGACTCTCGGATTATATGGAACTCCAGCAATGGCAGAAGAAGTTTGAATGTCGTTGGAAGAATATCGAAAACAGATTATTAATGCTTGTTATTTGGATGAAGAAAAACCTATAGAACATTGGAAAAAAGTTAATGAAGAAATAGAAACTATTATTACCAAACTTAATACTATAAAAATCCAAAAAGTGCATATGGTTGGTCAAGATGTTGATCTTTGGGTAGGTATTTGATCAGATAGGAAATGGCTTGGCGGATCCGGTAGAAATATTCCTTCGTTTGAAATTTTCACTTCTCCAGATTATAGACAAACATCGGGTTGGATGAAATTTAATCAACCACTATATAGATATGGACAAAAAATTACTGGAATTTCATTGAAATTTGAAAAAGGTGAAGTGATAGAATTTGATGCGCAAGAAGGTAAAGATCTCCTTACTGAAATTTTTGAAATTTCTGGTACAAAATCATTGGGAGAATTTAGCTTAACTGATGGTAGGCATTCTCGTATTACAAAAGCGATGGGAGAAACGTTGTATGATGAAAATATGTGAGGACCGTTTGGAAATACTCATGTAGCAATTGGTAGAGCTTATGAAGAAACATATACTGGAGATGTAAGTTCTTTATCTGCAGAACAAAGAAAGGAACTTTGATTTAATCAAAGCGCAGAACATATTGATATTATTTCTACGACAGATAGGACAGTAACTGCGTATTTGGAAGATTGAAGTGAAAAAATTATTTATCAAGATGGAAAATTTATTATTTAGATATGAAAAATGTATCTTTACGGATTTACTACCTTTGCAGGTATAGATAAAGTGATGAAAGTGGATCGTGATGATCTGTGATTTTCTGCTGGAGATTTATTACAATCTGATGATGAATATTTCTTGGTCTTGGGAAATGAAGTTTCGTTTACTGAACAATATACATCTCGTTTTCCTGAAGGGCGTCAGTTACAATTAATTTATTCATGATTTTTTTCTAAAAAACATATTGATTGGATTCATTGGATGGTAGCAGAATATTATAGTACATATAGAAATGTTATGAAATATTTTAGTGTTCAGGATGTTGAATCCTTACTCAAAAGGGAAATACAAAAAAAACCAGTATGACTCAAATCGTTACACATAGATGCAAAAAATTTCGATGTTGTTTCTGTTGCAGAAAAAGGCCAAACTTTGATTGTGTATCCAGATTTATGGACAATGACTATGATGGTTGATGAATCTGTGAGAAATCAGGCTGGGGTTTTGTTCTTACATTCTTCAGATAGTCAAGTGAAGAAAGATAAGGCGTTTTGGCAGGTGAAACATGGACTAGTGAAATATATTTTGGTAACTCATGCCGAATTGTTTCAAGATTTTCATGACCTTCAATCAGTTGTGTTGGTACACCCGTATAAACGATATTATGCGAATCAACAGGATCCTCGTTACAAAACCCCAGATGTATTGGCGTATCTAGCAAGTATTTGGAAGATAAAGTTGATGGAAGAGTAAATTTCGAGGAAAACCTCTTGAAATCATTTTTCCATTGCGTATAGTTACCGCGTTATATTTACATTTATTTTTTCAATAATTCACATGCTTTTTGATTTTCAAGCATTTATAGAAGAACTTAGAGAAAAAGCAGAAAAAAAACAAATAGTTGAAAAGTATGAACAATTTGTATGACCAATTCAAGGAGATATTAAAGACCAAGAATGGTATACAGAATATTTGGTGAAATTCTCACCTATTGCTTATCATGTTCCAGAAGAACTTAAAGAGGACTTTGATTGGGATTTGTTGCAACAATTAGTATTGGGATCATTTAGTAGTGATTATGAACTCAAAAAAGAAAAAGAAGATGAAGAAAAAGAATTATATATAGCAGTCAAGAGTGGAGAACAAAGCGTAGTAAAAACTGTTTCAGAATTACGATCTTTCCAAATTCTTAGATTGTATGAAATTTATATAGAAGAACAGATGAATTTACATGCACTTCGCAAAGAAGAAGAAAATGAACAAGTAGCTATCGATGGAGAAAGAGAATCAAGACTTAAAAGATGGAAAGCGGTACTTGATACTATGGATAAAGATGAATTAAGTCAAAAAGCAAAAAAAGAACAAGAATCAAAATTAGGTGACCTTATGGGACAATTATAAAATTTTAAATAGAGGAATAGGACTTAGGTTCTATTCTTTTTTTTATTCTCAACCTTGAAATAAACTACTGTCTATAAGATAAGAAGGAATTGGTTGTTGATAAACTGTTTCTAATCCCATTTTTTTTGTTCCTGCATATCCGAAGCTAGAAATATATGTTTTTGGAAGAGCTAATGTTCCGTTGGGAATACTAAGACAAAAACGTAATTCTTGATCTTCTTTGTTTGCTATGATAAGATAATTTTGTAGTTCTGATTCTAGTTGTCGATTTCTAATAATTGGATCGTCTATAGTATTGAAACTTTCTTGGATTTTATTTGAAAGTTTTTGAAAAAAATCATCATCTCAAAAGCTTCAGCTTGTAAAGAAAATACCCAATTCTGAAAGCATTCCTCAAGAAGAAATAATTATTCATACTCCGACATCACGAGGCATATCAAGTCAAGTAATAGTTATTAATTTGAGTAAGTCAGACTTATTTTTGTAAAAATTTTGTTCGGTGAATTGTTCTGATAAACCAAGCTCAGTTGTATCTGTAAATAAAGGAAGTATCAAGCTTTGTTTTCATGGGATAACTAATCAATTTATACAGTTTTTTATGTCTGGATGATTTTCGGAAATCAATGAATTATCTCCTTGTATTTTCAAAGAAAATGCATTTCCCGTTCTGATATTTTGTTCAACAAAAAGATCGTCTTGTTTTATTTCCCACGAATATCCTGCTCAACGAAGTTGCATTAAACTTAATCCGATTTCACTTCCTCATTTTGCAAGATAATATGTTTTATAATAATTGTATATTTGGCTTGTTTGAATTGCCATATGTCTAGTATATTGAACAGCAATAATTCCTAGTAACGAACAAGCTACTAAGATAAACAAAACCAATAAACTTATATTTCCTTTTTTTTTCATTTTATCATTGGAGAGTAAAGAATTGTTGGAATAACAGCGAACTCATATTTATCCAATTTCATTGTTCGTATAAAGGGGTATATATATTGAAATGTACTTGAAAACTTGGCTGTTTTATTTTTAAAAAAGGGAAATCATCAATCTGATCATTATGTATTATTTGTTGGTTTGGTTCGGTTGGAAATATACTGAAATATGGTTTGGATATAAAACTTTCTGATGGGGTAGTTATAGTGGTAATACTTTCGTCTTGGTTAATGATAATGAGTTGACACGGATTGTCTTTTTGTTCTTGCGTAAATCATGTGATTGCTGGGGAATTAGATATACAGACTCCCGTAGATGTAATACTCACATTTCCCCCTTCCCCAGAAAGAAATAATATATCATTCATTTGTGATCCACTGTACGCTTCAAAATTTATACTATGATTATCTGCTATATTTTGTAATATTTGAGAAATTCGAATCATTTCTTGTTGAATATTTTTTGCTTGTTGTACACGAAAAGTTACTTGAGATATACTAATATATGCTCTAAATAAAATTACAAATAAAATCCCGATAATACCTATCGATATGAGTAATTCTAAAAGAGTAAATCAACGTTTTTTTTGTTTCATGCTAATAATTTCAAATAAATCATTCCAAAACAATTTCTCCTGTTCTCGTTCATTTTTGATACAACACATGTGATTCTATTTTGAGAAGATATCATGTATTTATAATCTTATCATTATCTTTGACTCCTGTAAAAGAAATATATCTCGTAAAGATACTTGGTTGTTCTGTATTTTGATGGGTATATTTTAATCATCATATATTTTTTAAAAAAAGTTTTCATTCTTCGAAAAGTTTTGTGTCAGAAATGTTTTTTCGTTCTATATCATTTCCTATTATTTCTAGTGCTCGTAATCATTGATTGTCTAAAAAATGATTTTTACAAGGATCTGAATTTTGACTTGCATTATATTGATAATTTATAATACAATCTCGAGGTAATGATGCTAAACGGTTACTATCTCTTGTATTATAAGCAAATTCTAATCATTCTTTTGCAAGAAGTGTTGCTGTCGTTTTGGCTTCTAAATCATTCATGGTACTCATATTATGAAGAATAAGTCTCAAAACAGCCAAAACCCCAACAGAAAAAACAAGTAAAACAATCATAATTTCTATCAAAGTGAATCACTTTTTTTTCATGTTTTTATAGCAAATTAAAGTTGTGAGCAAGATATAGATTCTAATTTACATATATTTGTATCTAATGTAAAGCAATATGTTTTGTTCTTTGCTTGCGTTTGGATAACTGCCTGTGAATAAGAGTTGTTTTCTGTTGAAATTTCACAACCAATCTTGTAAGGGGTTAATTGGATTTGTATTTCTGATTGTTCTTCAGTCTCTGTAATTATTTTATTTACGATCTGTTTATTATTGGAAAATTCTGTATATATTTTCGATCATCAAACTTCATCTTCAAGAGTATAGGTAAATCCATTAAATCAAGACTGCATGCCAATAATTAACTTAGAATATCTTTCACCATTATGATAATTTGAACTCATATTGCTCAAAAGCAGTTGTTCATAGTTGTTTTTGAAGTCATCTTTGCTGGTTTGAACTTGAAGATCATCTATACGGGAAGAGCTAAATCTCATTGTTACTGTCATAATGATGATAATAATCCCCAAAACAATCATGATCTCAAATAATGTATATCAGTTTTTTTTTGATTTCATCAAAAAAAGAAGAAAATAAATTCCTTCAGCTTATAGTTATTTTATAGTGTGATGCAATAAATTATCTGCCAATAAATTTATTTTCTCATAAATAGAATATTTCCGTTCACTGTTAAATTTCTATACGATAAAAAATACTAAAATATATAATTCAAACCGGCGGCCTGTATATTTTGCCTTTGGCCGTATTTTTTACCTAAAATTTAAGCGCTCTCTTGAAATATTCTATTTATGAATTCTTTGTCTTATTTTTATATTCCAGATCCTTCCATAATTTGCAAAATTAATCCAAAGACAGCGTAAGCGATAATTACCACAATTCCTCAGATTCAAACTAACATAATAGGCTCAATGATTTTTGAAAGACGGTTGATGGAAACATTGAGTTCTCATTCATACATTGTTAATATATTTTGAAGTGATTGCTCTAAGTTAGCTGTCTGTTCTCCAACTTTTATCATTACTGAGACATCGGCTGGGAGGAGGTCTCTTTCATATTTGATCGAAGAGTAGATATCTTTTCCCTCTTTGAGTCATGAAATGATATTGTCTAACATATCTTGGTAAGCAGGAACACCTAAAATATCTTTCAATAATTGAAATGTTTGGATATAACTCATTCCAGAGGCATTCATAAGTTTCATATATCTACAAAATTTAACAACATAATAATATTGCGTCATTTTCCCGATAAGAGGAATTTGTAACAATAAATTAAACCAGAATTTCTTTCATTTTTCTGTTGATAATAATATTCCACCTACGATTCAAACTCATCATATTGTTCGTAGAATTCCTTTTCGATTATTTTCCAAAAAACTGGAAATATTTCTAAGCATTTGTGTAGCCCAAGGTAATTCAAGATTTTGAAAACTGTCTGCGATAGAAAAAATCGAAGGTAAAACTAAACTAAAAAGGCTTATTACCGCAACGATTGCTACTAACAACAAAATAACTGGATAAATCATAGCTCCAACATATTTATTTTTTATATCTGTAGTATATTCATATTCTGTAGCAAGTGATGCCAAGACGGTAGTTAACTTTCCTGATGCTTCACCTGTTTTTATAACTGCAATATCTCCTTCATTAAAAAAATCTGGCAATCTTCATAATGCAAAAGAAAGTGGCATACCCTTTTTGATATATGACTGAATAGTTTTTACCATATCTTTGAGTGCAAAATTGTCAGTTGATTGTTGAAGAATGATTGTTGATTCGTTTAATGAAATACCTCATTTTAGCAGATAAGAAAGTTCTTTGAATAATAATATTTTTTCTTTTTGAGAAAAATTTTTCTTATCAAATGCTTGTAAGAAACGAATAATCATAGTATCAAAAATATCATTTTTATTGATTTCGTTGCTCATATTTATTCTTGGTAATAAAAGGCATGCATTTTTATATCAACAATTTGTTCTTGGTCATATTCCATAATATTGTAATTAATTTCATCTATCTTGTATAAGATACGATATGATTTGGCTTCTAATACATTTTTATCAACATTTTCTATAAATGTTAGAAGGTTGTCTTTGTTGGCAAAACTAGCCTGTAATCTAATAGGAATTGAGTACAATTGACTGACTACTACTTTGGATTCTCCTATAGAAATATTTGTAATTTTTCCGATTCTTGTCAAACTTTCGTTGTTATTTTGACCGATTTCTTTTAATAAATATTCGTTTATATTTGCAAGTATGATTTTTTCATTAATTTCCATTTTTGGATCATGAAGATTGTTGAGCTGAAGATATGATCTAGCAAATCAAAAATTTTCTCTAATTTCTTGTGGGATTTCGGTACATCAAACTTTGTAATTTACACAAGAAATAATTTTATTTTCATTGATTTCCATGAGAGATATCAAATCTTTGTCTTTTTCATATTGAGATTTTTTTTCTAGGAAATTTGTTATTTGTTGCTGTTTATCTGCTATTGTTGTATGTAATCATATTGTTTTTTCTCGGGTTGGAAGAATATAATCTACAATTCAAACTACAATTAATGCTAAAAATATAAATACATATAATCTGTATTTGATTGAAGATACTCTTGCGGTTGATATTGATATTTGATCATCATCTTTTTTTTCTTGATGTTCGTTGTTTTGTTGTTCCATTAATTTCTGAATAAGATCTTGATTTTGCTGTTCTTGATTGTTATTTTGCATCTTTGATAACGTTAGCTTCTAAAACAAATGAAAAGAAATTATCATCATTTTCTCTTGTATAATTTTTGATATATAAATTTTCTATAAAATCGAGATTTTTGAATCTATCAATTAGTGAAACAATTCATTTTTCCTGGTTTGAATAATACAATAATATTAAATTGGAAACACGTCATTTAACAGATATTTTTTGCAAATCTACATTAAAATCTGACAAAACCAATGTTTCGTCTCAACTTTGATCAAGATTTCTTATTTCTTCAAGCATGGTTATTACTTTTTTGATATGCGTTGATCGTGGAATTTCATCATATTTACCTTCAAGTTCTTTGACTGCCATAAGCTTTGTAAATCCGGTCAAAGATTTATAATTTTCTAAAGATATATTTTGTTCTGCTAATGTTGTATCTTTGTCTTGAATGTTTTTATTGAGAAAAAAAACATATACCTGTAAAACAATCCAAGTAAGTAACATAAGTACGAAAAGGAAAGAACTGAGTTTAAAATATTTTTTTCGATGAGATTTCATGAGTGAATAGTAGAATAGCTAAATAGTTTCAAGGTGGAATAGTAAATAGTAGAATGTTTATTAATTTTCTATCTCTATGTTACTGTTTTGATTATATTTCTTCTTGATAAAAAAGCAAATGCCACCTCTTTTTATTGTTACTATTTGTTGACAAAACAACAAAATTTATTCTTATAATGTTTTTTGTCTGTTTTTCTGTTGATTTTTGTTGGAAAAAAATTATAAGCAAAAGCTTTCTGCAGGCTCCTGTAGTTCAACGGGATAGAACAACTCTCTCCTAAGGAGTAAATACAGGTTCGAGTCCTGTCAGGGGTAATATTACGAATACATATCCATAACGGCTTAACCATCTGTTGGTGTTGTGTTCATATTCTTTTATATTTTTATTCTTATTCTCATGGTTGTAAAAAAAGAAAAAACAAATTTCAAAAGACACGACAAAGACACTGGTTCTCCAGAATTTCAAATTTCTTTGTTATCTGATGAAATTGCAGTATTACAAGGTCATTTGGAAGCACACAAAAAAGATTTTGATGCTAAAAGAAGTATTCTTAAAAAAGTAGCAAAAAGAAGATCTCTTTTGAGATATCTCAAAAACACTAATCTTGATATTTATGTTACTGTTTCAAAGAAATTTGGTATTAAGTAAATCATTAGGTTACAAGTCATCAAATCTAAAGTCAGACTGATAGACTAACGAATAATAGACTACTCTTTATATTTTAACGTTTTATTTTTATGACACCAAAAAAAGTTACAGAAAGAAGAGCTTCTTCTGGATTTTTAGTACCTTTCATTAGAGAGGGAGAAAAAGTAAAAGGAACTGTTCTCAAAAAAATTAGTAATTGAGTTTTAGTAAATTGTGCAAATTCAATTTTTACTGGAATTATTCTTTCTAAGGAAGTAAAAGAATTAGAAAAATCAGGATATGACTTAGCTCCTGGAAGAGAAATAGAATTAGAAATAGTTAACCCAAATATTAGACATGAAGATGGATATTATATTGTATCTATCACTAAATTATTACAATTTGATGTATGGAAAGCTATTTTGAGAAAATTTGAAGATGATGAAATTATTACTGTTATTCCTACAGAAGCAAACCTTGGAGGTTTACTTGTAGATATGCATGGTATTAAATGATTCGTTCCACTTTCTCAATTGGCACCAATCCACTATCCAAGAGTAGAAGATGGAGATCAAGAAGCTATTTTTGAAAAGCTTTTGGATCTTATTGGACAAGAACTTAGAGTGAGAATTATAAATATAGATGAAGAAGAAAAGAGAATTATTCTTTCTGAAAGAGAAGCTTTGAAAGAAGAAAGAGAATCTGTACTCAAAGAATTAGAAGTTGGAAAGATATTTGATGGAGTTGTGAGTGGAATATCTTCATATGGATTATTTGTTACTATTGGAGGAACTGTTGAAGGATTGGTTCATATCTCAGAAATTACATATGGGCACGTTAACAACATAGATAACTTGGGAACAATTGGAGATAAGATTAAAGTTAAGGTTATTGGTTTAGAAAATGGAAAGATATCTCTTTCTAGTAAAAAATTGAAGGATGATCCATGGACAGAATTACCAAAACATCACAAAGTTTGAGATATTCTCGAAGGAGAAGTTGTGAGATATGTGCCTTATGGAGTGTTTATTAGAGTATTCCAAGATATCAATGGATTAATTCACTTGAGTGAACTTTCTCACAAATCTACTCAAAATCCAAATGAAGTAGTAAAACTTGGACAAATTGTTAAAGCAAAAATTATCTTATTGGATCCTAAAAATAGAAAAATTGGACTTAGTATGAAAGGGGTAAATGAACCAACAGGTGATTACACCGCAGAAAAGCCAGTAATCAAGAAAGTTGCTGCTCCATCCAAAAAAGGATTGGAAGATATAGTTAAAAAATTAGCTGAAGAAAAAACTGAAGAAAAAGCTGTTGAAAAAAAAGAAACAGAAAAATCAGTTGAAAAAGCTGTTGAAAAAAAAGAAACAGCAAAACCAGTTAAAAAAACTACTAAAAAAGCAACAAAAGCAGAATAATTAAATAGATATATAGAGAAAAAAGAGCCTAATGGCTCTTTTTTCTATAATCAAAAAAAGAAATTTGTAATATGATCAACTAGTAAATGATAATCTTTGAGACTATTGCAAGTGGTTTTGAATTCTTTTGAGCCGGGGATTCCTTTTACGTATGAGTAGAGGTGTTTCCTAAATTCCATAAGCGAACGTGCAAGATTTTCTTCTGTTGAAAAATTTTTTATAAGTTCAATATGTTTGAGAATTGTTGTCAATTTTTCTTGGGAGGTGGGGTGATGAGGAGTGAAGATCCATGGGTTTCCGATGGCGGCTTGCCCTATCATCACCCCATCGAGATTCCCTCTCATTGTCTCAATGTCCTCGTAATTTGTTATTCCTCCGTTTCCGATAATTTTTTGGTTAGGAAGTTGTTCTTTGAGTTGATAAATAAAATTTCGGTCTGGATTTGGCCCATATCCTTGAGCAGTAGTTCTGGCGTGAATTGTTATCATATCGACATAAGGGCTAGCTTGGAGAAGAAATTCCATCTGATTTAATTTGTCTTGTTCGTTTATTCCTGTTCTTGTTTTGATGCTAAATGGCATATCGATTGCTTTTCTTATATTTTTTATGATCTCTAATGATCTTTTTTTATCTTTTATAAGTTCTGCTCAGCCTCAACTTTTCATGACATTGTTTGCAGGGCATCCCATATTGAGTTCGATGCCGACGAAACGGTTTTTATATTCTTTATCGAGTGTTTTTGCTGTCTGAAGTAAGGTCTCCTCGTTGCCTCCGAAAATCTGTGCGATAAGATTCTTTTGGTTGGGTGTTGTTTCAAGATGATGAATTACCCCTTCGCGATTTCTCACAAACCCATCAGCAGTCATAAATTCTGTCCATAGAAAAAAATCATACTGGTTTTTATCTCAATACTCGTTTCGGATATCTTGTGCTATACTGCGGCAAGCCGCATCAGTAAACCCGTCCATAGGGGCGAATCAGATTATTGGTTTCATGGATACTATTATTATAAATGTATATTCGATACTATATAGAATATTTTTCATTTTTCAAATAATAAAAAAAGCCTCAATTTGAGGCGATAGTTGTATTTATGATAAGTAATTTTTACCATAATTTTATAGTTTCGTTTTTTAATATTATCCACTTATATGTGGATACAGTGATAAGATCTTTTATTATAAAATCTTTTAAAAATTGTTTTGCACCTGTCCATCTTAGTATTCTAAAATACATTAATACTACAATTATGGCTAACAAAACCACAGCTGTATCGAAAATTAAAATTATTGATACAATAATACATGATACTAAAAACAATATTTCCATAAGATATAATTTTTTATTTATGTATAACTTATGTATAATTTTCTATAAAAAACAAGCTGTTCTTGCAAATGGGAAGCTAAACGATAAAAAAATCAGACTTTATTATATGATAATTTTGTTATGAACGTTGTAATATTGGAAAATATACGTAGTGCTTATAATGTAGGAAATATTATTCGTACAGCAGATGCTTTGGGATGGAAAGTGTGGTTGACGGGATATAGTCCTTCACCTTTTGATATTCCTAAAGTTGCTAAAACTTCGCTTGGTGCCCAACATCACGTAGATCTGAAGCAATTTGGTTTTACGAAAGAAGCTATTGATGCAGCAAAAGCATTGGGTCTTACTGTTTTGGCTGCTGAAATTACTCCGCAAGCAATCCCAGTTAATACCTATACTAATTCTTGATCGGGTATTGCTGTAGTTTTTGGAAATGAGGTAGATGGTGTTCTTGAAGAGACATTGAAACAAGTTGATGATGTTGTTTTTATTCCTATGAATTGAATCAAAGAATCTTTGAATGTTGGACAAAGTTCAGCTATTGTGATGTGGCAATTGGGATTATTGTAATTATCTTATACGTATACTTTCAATTATAGCATTAACTTCTTTTTTGTAATCATCAAATGTATCTTGTGTAGCTGTGTAACCAATCATATAAAGAATTTCATCTTTGATAACTATAATTTGTTCTTGCTTGATTTTGTATTCTCATTGAGAAAAACTGTATTGAATTTGTTTCGCTGGATAATTATCTATTTTGATGCTTTTTTCATTTTCTATTGTAAAGTCTTCAGCGATTTCTTTGAGCATATTTTTGTTGTCTGTATATAATGTTTCTAAATTTGCTCATGAATCAATTAATTTAACAGTTATTCCCAAATTTTCTGTTGTTTTATCCTTTTTTTCTGGTGCAAAAAACATAACAGTTGCTCCATATACATTTTCTTTAAAATTTCGTGTTGAAGGAAAATCTAATTTTAATCTGTACTGTTTGTTTTCATAACTTAGTATTGTTTCTTTTTGGGATTTTTCTGTTTCTTCTCCGCCAATTTCATTGTTTGCTGGCTTACTACATCAGGTAAGCAATAAAGTCAAAACAAACAACATAATAAGTAAATTTTTTTTCATAGTGAAAATATTATGGAATAAAAATATTTTTTTTGGCTATTAATAATGTATTGTTTGCATCTTTTCGATTATCTGTTGTTTTGCCTTCTTTTGTTTTATAGGAAAGCTTTTCTATAACGAAACCACTTTGAGTAATTATGTTTTTCAACTCTTTCTTGGTGAAAATATGGTAAAATCTCTTGTGAAGCATATCGTTTGATTGCCATGGTATCATTAGATTATTCCATTCGTTTTTACTTCGATGAATAATCTTTTTAACAACACTTTCTATTATGATTTTTCGATGTTTTTTTACCATTCGAAGTGAAAAAGATCGATTCGTCATTAAAAATAATCATTCATATTTTAAACATCTATAAATATATTTTGCTGCTAAGAATCTTTGTTTTTTATTTGTTAAATGTTGAAAACTTGCAATTCAAACAACAATATCGATATCTTCTTGACTACATTCTGCTAAATAACTAACCATATCACTACATATAAATTCAGTTTTTATGTTGTTTTTGATGGGTATTTTTTTTGCTTCTTCCAATAGATTTTCTGAAAGATCAACTCCTATATAGTCAATCTTTTTGTTGTTTATTTCTTGAAGGTGTTGTAATAATCTACCACTTCCACAACCGATTTCTATTATTTTTATTTCCTTGTTTGGATGATTTTGTATTGCTTCTAAAATCATGGTAGCGTCGCTTCGATGTTTTTTTCTTGTTTGACTGTATTTTTTGGCTTCTTGATTGTAAAAACTTTTTAATTGAAAACGAGTAATAATATCCTGATAGTTTATATTTCTTATTAGTTTATTCATTCCATATACAGCTAAATAGCTATTATTAGCATCTTTTCTCTCTGTTACTTCTTTATCACATCGAGAAGGAGGAATAAATTTTTGGCTTTCTTCTCCTGATCAAAATTCTATTTCGGCCATTCGTAATCCGTCAAGTTTATCATGAAATTGATTTATTTCAATAATTTGTTTTTTGTGTGGATAAAGATAGCGAGTTTTTTTAATTTGATATGTTTTTGCAAATTCTCGATAATCTCAAAATTGTTTTTCCGATAATTTTTTTTCGATTTCTTGTCTAATTAAGCCACTTCCTTGTTTTTTGGTCATAGTATAACTTGTATATTTTCTTCCTTTTTTATAACTTATAGTTTTTCTTACTCTGATGTTCTTTTTGTTTTCTTTGAAATATCATTGTAAAATTTCCTGTTTTTCACAGGTTGCTATGTCGTTGGGTATTTCATTGAGCAGAAATTTTCTTTCGATTTCTAACATTTATTAAATCGTAAAGGTAAAATTTGTATTAAAATAAACTAGTAGCCTGTTGTGAAACCTCTTTTACCTCTTTTTCTGTACTATTTGAAAGCTTTAAAAAATCTTCATCATCAAAACTTTTTTCTTCACCTTCAATAAATATTTTTTTGAAATGTAGTAAGTAAAGCATTAATAACGCAGTCATTCTTACATCATTTTTACAATATGCTTTAAATTCTTCTAGATATTTTTGATCGTTTGTTTCTTGATATTTTTTCCAAAGAGTTTCTCCTTCTAAACCAGATTCTAATGTTTTTTGAATTCAAACTAAAGCTGTAGCAACTTTATTTAATCATAGCCTTTTCCCTGTAAGTTTATATAATAAAACAAACAAATCTATACTTTTTCTGTTTATTTCATTTAGATGTTCTTGCGTTCATCAGCAATTATATACACAAACCGGATTATCAAACCAAATGTTGTTATATCCTATAATATATCAATCAAAATCAATCATTTTTTGTACAAATTCGGCAAGATTGTCTTGATCAATATAATCATATTGCATTTTGTTGTTTTCTGCTGGGTACATAGCATATCATAACAAAAATTTTGCGTTTTTAATATCATCACTTATTGTTGTTTCAATATCATATACAAGGTATGGTTTTCCATCAATAATATTAAATCCTCATGCAGTAAATTCATCCATAAGTATTTGTTCTATTGTTTTTTGTCAGAATTGTTTTTCTTTTTTGATAATGAAATTTTTGATAATATTATGAAGTTCTTTTTTGTTTTCTTCATCTAAGATTACTTCAATTTTTTCCTTTTCATCCCTCAAAATTATAATATCTTTTTCTGTTTTTGAACAACTAAAATTTACTTCTGTTCTATTACAATAATAAATATCAGAACCATCCCTAAAAATTTTCTTGAAAAAATCCATCAATCCTAAGCAGCGTTCTTTCTTTATATTGCTGTAAAGATTTTGAATAAAGTTATTTTGGATTGATTTTACTTCTGCTAAACTAAATCTTTTATACATGTTAATATTTTTCAGAAATAAATTTTTGATAAATAAGGTACTCTTCTGGACTGTATTGTTTGATAATTTCTAATGGCTGTAATAAGAATAAATTCAAGAAAGGTTTTCCTTCATCAGATAATGTTAGCGCAATGTTTTTGATTGCAACGGGGGTCTTTGTTGTATTAGCTTCTTTAAAATAAATAGGCGTTATCTTATTCTCTTGGATATTATAATATCACAAAAAAGGAATTCCTGTAATAGTAAAATCTATAAGTATTTTGTCATTTTTCTCTACAATATCATTTACTTGAATTCCTAAATATTTTTTGATTCTTTCTATGATAATTATGGTATTTGATGATCATTCAAAACTTCAATCGTCTTTTGGTATAAAAGAAATAAATCCAGCTATAGTTTTTTGTAAAAAAGAAACAAATTCTAGTTTAGTTATTTTACTATAGGTCATTTGACTTAGAATATCAGGATCTTTGAGATATTCATCTAAAAGTTTTTTCGCTTCTTCGTCAGAAACATCTATTTTGTTAAGAAGAAAATTAGTATGTATTATCGTCATTGTTATTACTTTGTTTTTTCGAAAAATATCGATATCTATTTTGTTGTTATTACAAATTTTGACTTCCTGACCTGTTAATGTATTTGAAAGTTCTTTACAAATGATTTCTACTTCTTCTTCTTTGATTGGAGTAACCGTACCAAAAAGAGAGCTATTTTGATAAATATATTTTTGTAAATCTGCGAAAGATCGTTTTTGGGTTTCTATTAATTTATTTATAGTTTGTGAAATTTCATTAAAACCTTCTAATACAATTTGTTTTAATGTTAATGTATTTTTGTTTTCTTCCAATCGTAGTTTTGTTGGAATACTTATAGTCTTGGTTTCTAAACTGGAATTGTTTATCTTGTTTTGTATTTTTCGAATTCAATAAATAAGAATATTGTTTCCTGAAAGGAATTTTTGTTTAATTTCTATATCTTTGATTTGTAATAATAAATTCTCTATTTTTTGCTCATAACTTTCATTTTCTTTATCTTCTTGGCTAAGGGAAAGTTCAGTTTCTAAGATATTTTTGTTGATTTGTTCTCTTAATCACATATATCAAATAAGCTGATTTCCATTGTTTATTGTTATAATCTGTTTTGCAATGATATCAATCTCTGTTTTATTTGCTATTTTGCTTGTTATTTCTATGTTTTCTATTGCTTTTTTCAGATAATAATTATTGAAAAAATAAGTCAATTCTTTATAAAAAAGTCAAATTTTATCTCTTTTTAAAAGCTCTTGAAGAAAGCTGAAATATCAATTAATACGATCAATATTGATTATTTTATTGGTAATGTCGTCATTGATTATCTGTTGAAATGAAATTAGTTTATATACATTAATTGTTTCATCTTTGTATATTTTGTTGCTGATAAATTTACTAAACAATTCTTTTTGGACTTCAGAAAAGTCTATAAACAATCTATATTTCTCTTTATAACTTGGATGGCACTGTTCGAGTAGTCTTTCTGTTGTATTATTTTCTTTTTCTGTGTAATACGTATAATATAATAATTGTTTACATCATTTTTCGTTATATTTTTTTTCTTTTAAAAGTTTATTTATTATTGTAAAAAAGATATCATTATCTGTTTCTATAGCGTGAACAAAAAACTCATCTAAAAAAGTAGAAATAAATATATTACAAATAAGGGGACTTATTTTTGATTGGAATAGACATTGAAGATTAAATTCTTCGATAATTCCTTTTGTAAGAGGAAAAGAAATGTTTCTTGGTGGTTGACTAGTGTTTTTGTTGCTTCCTATGAATATGTTTTTAAATAATATATCTAATTCATCAACCGTATATGTTCATTTATTAAAGTATTCTATTGATTGAAGAGGTGCTGTTTTTGATATCCAAAAAAATCTTGGTATAACAAATCATTTGTAATAGAGAAGATTATTGAATGATTCTATATAATCTTTAGTTTCTTGAAATTGACCAAGAGCTATTGATCCTGTCAATGTTTGTTGTTTTTGTATTAAATCAACTTTATTTATAAATTCTTGTATTTTTATATCTTTTTGAACTTTTAATGGGTTTTCATTCGCTGTTTCATCTTTTTCTGACGATAAAATAGCGTAAACTTTTATTATAGCAAATAAAGCAATAAGCAAAAATACTCCGTATGTAAACAAAATTTTATGTATTCTATTATATTTTGTACGTATTTCCTGTGTTTTTTGTGAGAATTGTATTTTATCCATTATTTTTTTATTTGTAAAAAATAAGTTTTTTAGTTTATATATTTTTTGTAGGCATTTTTCAATGCTTTCCTTTCTTTTTCCTTTGATTTTTAAAAAAAGTCGAAAAAATAAAATAAATCTCTTGCAAACGATTCCTTTTTTTCTATATTGGCTGCGTTTAAATTTTTATTTTTGTAAAATTATTGTTATGAAAAAGTTATTAACATTAGTAGTTCTTACTGCTTCAGTTATTTTGGCTGGATGTGTAAACACTAATCCAACTGAAGAAGTTGTTGTTGAACCTATTGCTGAAGAAGTAGTTGTTGAAACTCCAGTTGTTGAAGAAACTCCAGTTGTTGAAGAAACTCCAGTTGTTGTTGAAACTCCTGCTGTTGAAGTAACTCCTGAAGTTCCAGCTGCTGAATAATTTTCAGTTGAAACTGAGTACTAAAACATTAAAAGAAAGCCGATTCGTCGGCTTTTTTTGTTTATTTTGAAAATAAAATTATGAAATTACGTGAATTTTTGCAACAACAATGATTTTCTAGGAGAAAGATTATAGCAGCTATTGATGCTGGCCAGATTTTTTTGAATGAAATAAAGGTTGAATCTTATTGAATAGATATTCAAGAAGGAGATGAGGTCGTATGTGAGGAAAAAAGTTGGCGTTGTGGAACAACGCCAGACCAAACTGATTCTCATCTCCTGGCTTTTCATAAGCCGATAGGCTATGTCTGTTCAAAAGCAGATCCGCATAATGCTATCATCTATGAACTTCTTCCCAAAGAATATCATGGCTGGTATTATATAGGAAGGCTTGATAGAGAAAGTCGTGGACTCGTTTTGATGACGAATGATCCCAAAATGGTTGATCAATATGAACATCCTCGTCACGGAATAACCAAAGAATACCTGGTTACCTTAAATAAATCGTTTCGTAAGCAAGATGCTGAAACCTGTTTGGCGGGAATTCATGATCAAGATGAATTTTTGCAATGTGTTGAATGTCATCCATTGGATCCTACGTCATATCAAAAATATGAGCATTATTTATTACCAAATCTTGTAAAGTCAGCCTCGTGTGTGATGAGAATTGTTTTGAATGAAGGAAAGAAAAGACATATTAGAAGAATGATGAGTACGCTTAGATACCATGTAGAAGATTTGGTGAGGATTCGTGAATGAAAAGTTGAATTGGGTGATTTGAAAGAAGGGGAGATTAAAATTTTTTCTTAAATTACTTTTTTAAAGATAACTCTTTAAAAACCTAAATAAATATATCATCGTTCACATTAAATTTCTTCACGGCAAAAAATACTAAAATCTACAAACAAACCGGCTCCATGTATCTTTTGCTTACGGCCGTATTTTTTACCTAAAATTTAAGCGTTCACTTGTGATATATTTATTTGTCTTTCGCTTGTTTCTTTTATTTATTTCATTTGATTCTTGTCTTCCATTATTTATTATCCATCGGTAATTAGTCATTAATTTTAAATAATGCTTATATATCTCGAACAACAAGCGAAAGATTCTCCTGTGGCGAAAGCAATTTTGTCGAGATTTTCTGATGTGAATGTTGTTGAAATTCAGCATTATAAAAATGTGTTTGATAAAAAAATAGGATATCCTACAGAGAAATGCTTGATTTTGGCGAAAAGTGATCGTTTGAAATTGTTTCCTGTTCCTGAAAATTATGGATATTCTGATGCTAAAGCATTTTTTTTCGTAACTCAGTTAAATTGTGTCTTTGATTGTGCTTACTGTTATCTCAAAGGTGCGTTTAAGAATGATTTTCCGGTGATCTTTGTGAACTATCCAGATATTCAAGAAGAACTCAGAAACAAAATATTGGAGCTTAGAGATGCTTGATATTCAGGTAAAATTGTTTTTTATGCAAGTAATTATTCTGATCTCGTGGGAATGGAAACTTTGTCCTGATTTCATCAGTCTTTTGTGCCTTTCTTTGAACAATTTGAACATGTGTTGATGGAGACGCGTACAAAATCATGAAATATTCAGTCATTATTGGATTTGGGGATTGTCCCTAGCAATACAGAGATAGCATTTTCATTGAACCCACAGGATATTATCGATCAATATGAGCATTGATCTTCCCCTTTGCAGATGAGAATTGCTGCAATCAAAACCTTGCAAGCAAAATGATGGAAGGTAGGACTTAGGTTTTTGCCCTTATTGCCTGTGCCTGGGTATCTGGAAATCTATGAACAATTTCTGCGTGAACTTTGTCAGGAAATTGATATAAAGAATGTGAATAGTATTTTCTTGGCGACCTTGATCTATAATAAACAGGATTGGCAAGCTATCCAAAAAAAAGAGTCTGATTTTGAACTTTTGAAACATTTGGAAATAGGGGACGATGGTTTAGTCAGAGTTTCTGCTGTTATTAGAAAAGAATTTGATCAGTTGTTTAAAAAATATTTAGGAGAACAGATTAGATGGGATTATATTTAATTACTTTATTATATCATGGAACAAAAACGAGAACAGTTGATACAAGTATTCTTGGAAAAAAATAGTCAGATTAATTTGAGTGCTATTAGAGATGAACAAGGCGTTTATGATAAACATATTCGTGATGCCCTGGAAGTAAAAAATGTATTTGAACTAGAGCCAGGAATGCAGGTGTGTGATGTGGGTACAGGATGAGGGTTTCCGTTGTTACCTTTGGCGATTGAATATCCTGATGTTCATTTTACGGGAATGGATTCCGTGAGAAAGAAGCTTGACGCCATTTGAGAAATGACGAAACAACTTAATGTTACCAATATAGAATTGCTTTGGAAAAGAGCAGAGGAATGTAAAGATTTGCAATTTGATGTAATTACCGCAAGAGCAGTTGCCTATGTAGATAAACTACTTCCTTGGACAAAACATTTACTTAAACAATGAGGAGTTTGGATTTTATTTAAACAAGTTGATGAGCAAGAAAGACAAGATCTTCTGCAACTTTGTGGACAATTAAATTTGAAATTAGAAAAGAGATATGAATATAAACTTTTTGATTGAGATATTGAGAGAGTAATTTATGTAGTGAGAAGGTTGGGAGGCACTTGGAAACCGAGATAGATTTTAATTTATTATTGGTAGTATGGATCAAGAATTGTTGGTAGATCAGCCGCTTTGAGAAAAATTAATCAAAAAAGGATTTTGGTTGTATTTTTTTTCGTTTTTGGTAGCTCCAGCTTGATACTTAATTAAAGTAATTATTTCTAATTCAGTATCTGTCGCGGATGTCGGAGTTTTATATAGTATTATAGGCTTGATAACATTTCTTAATGTATATAATGATTTGGGACTTACCGAAAGTCTTCAATATTTTCTTCCCAGATATTGGATAAAAAAACAATATAATTATGTTAAAACATCTATTTATTTAAGTTTATTTGCTCAAGTATTTACGGCAATAATTATTGCATTATTTTTGTGGTTGGGGGCTCCATGGCTTGCTGAAAATTATTTTCATAGTCCTAGTGCTGTCGTTATTCTTAAATATTTTTGTTTTTATTTTCTGGGAATTAATATTTTTCAAATTTTACAGAGCGTATTTGTTGCTTTTCAAAATACCTTTTCTTTCCAATTTGTGGATTTTGTAAGAATGTGGAGTATTGTTTGATTTACTTTTTTTTTCTTTATTACAGGAAGACAGAGTATTGAACGGTATAGCCTTAATCGAATTCTATGATTAATTTTTGGGATTTTTGTTGCAGGAATCTTATTTTATAAAAACTATAGAAAAACGCTTCTTCAATGAAAAATTGTTTTTGAAAAACCAATGCTAAAGGAATATTTTAATTATGCATTTTGGTGTTTTGTATGAATTAATGTAAGTCAATTATTTGGACAAATTATTCAACAATTGATAATTGTAATTTTAGGTCCGGAATCAGCAGGATATTACACTAATTTTTTTAGTATGTTTATTATTTCAATAACGCTTATTTGACCGATTATTGCACTTATTTTTCCTTTGGTTTCTGAATTGATAACTAAAAAAGATTCTCATAAACTTTCTATATTGTATAGTTTTTTTTATACTTATTTTACTGTTTTTAGTGTGCTGCTTGCGATGTTTTTTATGGTTTTATGACCTGAATCAGCGCTTGTTTTATTTGGAGAAAAATTTGTTTTTTCTGGTGAAATGTTTAGTTGGTGATCTATTTTTACTATATTTACTACCTTTGTTTGATTTAATTTTGCAGTTATTGCAGGTATGGGAAAAATCAAAGAAAGGGTCAAAATACTTTTGATTTCTGTAATTGTGGTAACAATCGTTTCTTTGGTAGGATTGTATACAATATGAATTTACTGATCTGTTTTGGCTTTAGGTATTGGTTATGTATTGCTGTTTATATTGAGTTTTCGTTTGATTTATAAACATATACAATTTGATGTAGATTGGAAATTTATATTAAAAAATACAATTCTTGCGTTGATACTTAGTACTTGATTATGGATGATAAAATCAGAATTGTTTGTATTTGATGATATGTTGAGATATAGTAATTTGTCGAAATTACTTGGACTTTGACTTACTTTCTTTTTGATATTTGTTGGAATAAATTGGAAGAGAACGATGATGTTGAAGAATGAAGTGATGAGAATTAGAGGGGAATAGTTGTTGAAAAAACAAATATATAGAAAATATAAAAATTTATTTATTACTATCTTATTATGTGATTTAGTTTTGAAAAAAATAGTTTAATCAATGATGTTGTTTTGATAACACCGCAAGTTTTTTGAGATCAAAGATGATTTTTTATGGAAACTCATAATCAAAAAGATTTTGTAGAAAATTGAATTTCCAATGTTTTTGTGCAAGATAATCATAGTAAATCTAGTAAAGGTGTTTTGAGATGATTTCATTTTCAAAGGGAAAACACTCAGGCTAAATTGGTGAGGGTTATTTCGTGATCGGTTTTAGATTTTGCGATAGATTTGAGAAAAAATTCTCAGACTTTTGGTAAATATATTATGGAAGTATTGAGTGCAGAAAATAAGAAACAATTATTTGTTCCAAAAGGTTTTGCTCATGGATTTTTGACATTGGAAGATAATACAGAATTTGTGTATAAATGTGATGATTATTATAATCCACAAGCTGATTGATGAATATTGTATTCAGACCCAGATTTGGATATTGATCGAGAAAAAATAAAAAGAGATTATGATATACAAGATTTTATACTTGCTGAAAAAGACAAAAAACAACCTAAGTTCAAAGAATTTTTAGAAAATAATCCATTTTAATGGCAAAAATCCTTATTACAGGATCTAATGGAATGTTGGCATACGACCTTATTCCTATTTTGCAGCAATCTTATGAAGTTGTTTGATATGATAGAGAGTTGCTTGATATTACAAATATTGAAAATATAAAAACAATATTGGAAAAAGAGCAAGTAAGCATAATTATTAATTGTGCTGCTTATACCAATGTAGATGCAGCAGAAGATGAATGAAAACTTGTTAATTATCAAGTAAATGCTTTTTGAATATATTTGTTGGCAAAAATTTGTAAAAATATGGATATAGATTTAATTCATATTTCTACAGATTATGTTTTTGATGGAACAAAAAAGTCTGGTTATTTACCACAAGATATACCAAACCCTATAAATCAATATGGTATGGCTAAATATTTGGGAGAACAATTATTGAAATCAGAATATCCAAATGCAATTCTTGTAAGAACAAGTTGGTTGTATGGTGGATGATCACAGTTTAAAAATTTCGTAAATACTATGCTTAAATTGGCTGAAACACGTAATGAATTGAAAGTTGTCAATGATCAATTTTGAAGTCCTACTTATAGTAAAGATTTGTCAAAAGCTATATTGGATATTATAAATAATATAGGTAATTATAGATGAAATATTTTCCATTTATGTAATCAAACTCAGTGAAATTGAATTACTTGGTATGATTTCGCTCAAGAAATTTTTCGTCTGACTCAAAAAAATATTGATTGTCAAAGATGTACTTCAGAAGAATTCCTTACAAAAGCAAAAAGGCCTCAATATAGTAAATTGACTAACGATAATGAAATAGTCTTGAGAAGTTGGAAGGAATGATTAGAAGAGTATGTAAAATATATTTAAATTTTAATTCTTCCTTATGAAAAAAGCATTGATTACGGGTGTTACTTGACAAGATTGAGCTTATCTTGCAGAATTTCTTTTGGAAAAAGGTTATGAAGTTCATTGAATAAAAAGAAGAAGTTCTACTATCAATACAGAGAGAATAGATCATTTATATTATGATATAAAATCAAAGAATAATAAATTGTTTTTACATCATTGAGATATGACAGATAGTTCATCTCTTATAAAAATTATTTCAGAAACTCAGCCAGATGAAATATATAATTTAGCGGCACAAAGCCACGTAAAGGTTAGTTTTGAAGTTCCAGAATATACTGCTAATTCTGATTGATTAGGTGTTTTGAGGATATTAGAAGCAATTAAAACTTGTTGATTAGAGAAAAAAACAAAGTTTTATCAAGCATCAACATCTGAACTTTATTGATGAGTTGGTTTTAATATGCCAGATACTGGATATACAGAAGAATCTCCTTTTTATCCAAGATCACCTTATGGTGTTGCAAAATTATATTGATACTGGATAGCTGTTAATTATCGTGAAGCTTATTGAATGTTTTCTTGTAATGGTATTTTGTTTAATCATGAATCTCCAAAAAGATGAGAAACTTTTGTAACAAGAAAAATTACTAGAGCTGTTGCTCAGTATTCATTGTGAATAAAAGACACTATTTATGATAAACTTTATTTATGAAATTTAGATGCAAAAAGAGATTGGTGACATGCAAAAGACTTTGTTAGATGAATGTGGTTAATGTTACAACAAGATAAACCAGAAGATTTTGTTTTAGCAACAGGTATTACAACTACAGTAAGAGATTTTGTGTCTATGGCTTTTTCTGAAATATGAGTTGAAGTCAAGCGAGAATGAGAGTGAGTTAATGAAAAATGATATGATACAAAAACTTGAAATATTATTGTAGAAATAGATCCTAAGTATTTTCGTCCCGCAGAAGTTGATTTGTTGTTAGGAGATCCAACAAAAGCAAAAAATATCCTTTGATGGACGCCTCAAATTTCATTAAAACAAATGGTTTCAGAAATGGTTTCTTATGATATAAAATGTTTTAAAAAATAACAATAATAAATGTTTATTCCAGATAATATATATAAACAAATTATAGAAAATGTTATTATTGTTACTGTTGATTTAATTCTTATTAATAAAAAAAAACAAATTCTTCTTTGATTAAGAAATAATTCTCCTTTAAAATGAATTTATTATGTTCCATGATGAAGAATGTTTAAATATGAGTCTGTTTTTGACGCAGCAGAAAGAAAATCTCTTCAAGAATTTTGATTCTCTATAAATTCAAAGAAAATGATTTATTTGGGTGTATATGATGATATTTATAAAGAAGAATCTTTTTATGAAGAATGATGATCTCATTATTTATCAAGAACTTATGTTTATTTTTTGGATGATCAAGAAGAATCTAAAATAACAACAGACTCTCAACATAGTGAATTTAAATTTTTTGATATATATGACCCTGATTTACATTTTATGGTTAAAGATAGAATTAAGGAAATATTGAATAAAAAAATTTTATAATTAATTTAGATAATTATGTCTATAAAATTAATAAAATCATCTTTCTATCAAGAAAAAATAGTAAAAGATAAATTATGTGATTTTATACAAAAGGCGGAACAGTTTAGTTTTTGAAATTATTGTAAAAAGTTTGAATCTTTATTTGCTAAATGGCAAAATAGAAAATATTGTGTATTTGTAAATAGTTGAAGTTCTGCTAATATTGCGTTGTTGCAAGCATTAATAAATATGTGAAAATTAAAAAAATGAGATAATGTCTGATTTTCTTCTCTTACGTGGTCTACTGATGTAATGCCTATTATTGAATTATGATTAACTCCTGTCCCTATAGATGTTGAAATTTCAACATTAAATGTTTCTTTGGAAACCTTAAAAAAAACTTTACAAAACAAAAAACTTTCTGTATTTTTAATTACTAATTTGTTAGGGTTTTCTGATAATATAGACGAAATTAAAACATTCTGCGATCAAAGCAATATAATTTTGTTAGAAGATAATTGTGAATCTATGTGAACAGTATATAAATGAAAAAAATTATGAAATTTTTGACTAGCATCTACTTTTTCAACATACGTTTGACATCATATATCAACCATTGAATGATGAATGGTTTGTACAGATGATAAAGATCTATATGTTATGCTACATATGGTTAGAGCGCATGGTTGGGATAGAAATTTAGATGCTGATTTACAGCAAGAAATTAGAAATAAATATAATTTAGATAATTTTTATTCAAAATATACATTTTATACTTTGTGATATAATCTTAGACCAAATGAAATTACGGGTTTTCTATGATGTGAACAAATGAATTATATTGATGAAATTATACAAAAAAGAGAAAAAAATTTTAAATTATTTGTTTTTCATTTAAATAACAATAATGATTTTTATTCTATAAAACATGAACATTTAGATTTTGTTTCCAATTTTGCGATTCCTGTTATTTGTAAAACTAAAGAGTTGTTTTATGCTTATATAGAAAAATTTGAAAAAGCATGAGTTGAAATAAGACCGATTGTTGGTTGAGATATGACACAACAAATTTTTTGGAAAAATTTATATGGAGAAAATAATAAGAATACAAATTCTAAATATATACATGAGAATTGATTTTATTTTTGAAATAGCCCAGAATATAATGAAAATGAAATTGATTTACTGTGCTCTTTATTAAATTAAAATTATTAATGGATAAAAAAACTAAAATTTATATTGCTGGTCATACTTGACTTTTATGAGCTGCAATAGTTAGAAAATTAAAATTAGAATGATATAATAATTTATTATTAAAGACAAAACAAGAACTAAATCTTTTAGATCAAGAGTCAGTTAATTTGTTTTTTGAAAAAGAACACCCAGATATTGTTATTTTATGTGCGGCTAAAGTTTGATGAGTAGCTGTTAATACAACATTTCCTTTTGATATGCTTTATGATAATATTCAAATTCAGAATAATGTTATTTGAGCTGCAAATATTTATAACGTAAAAAAACTTTTATTTGTTGCTAGTAGTACTATTTATCCTTCTGATTGTACACAGCCAATTTCTGAATCAACATTGTTTCAGTGACCATTAGATCCTATTCATGAATCGTATGGATTAGCTAAAATTTGTTGAATTAAATTATGTGAAAAGCTTCAAAAACAATCTTGAAAATTATTTTTTACTTTGGTGCCAACAAATATTTATTGAGTTGGGGATCATTTTGAAGAATCGAGGGCACATGTTATTTGAGCATTGATGACAAGATTTTATAAGGCGAAACAAGAAAAATTATCAGAAGTTGTTGTTTGGTGATCTGGTAATGCTTTGAGAGAATTCTTGTATGTTGATGATGTTGCAAATGCTTGTTATTTTTTTATCACAAACTCAAAGCACTTTTCTTATGTTAATATAGGAACAGATCATGAAATATCTATAAGAGATTTAGCATTCCTTATAAAAAAAATAGTTTGATATGATTGAAATATTGTCTTTGATACAACAAAACCCGAATGAAGATTGAGGAGAAAACTCGATACTTCATTAGCTTGTTCTTTATGATGGAGTGCCTCTATTACCCTTGAAGAGTGATTAAAAAAGACATATGAATATTTTTTATCTATTCAAAATTAATAATGTCAAAAACAAAACTTTTATCAATATGTATTCCTACTTATAATAGAGAACCATATCTTAAACAATTACTTGATAGTATTGTATCTCAAAAAGCTTTTTCAGAAACAAATGATGTTGAAATTGTTATAGATGATGGTCCTAGTAAGGATAATACTCAACAGTTAGTGAAAGATTATCAGAACAAATATCCTGGTAAGATAAGATATTTTAGGAATGATAAGGCAATTTGAATGTGTCCAGCTTTTTTGGAAGCTATAGAATTTTCATGAGGAGAATATACGTGGCTTTTTTGAAGCGATGATTTAATGACATCAGAAGCACTATCAACAACATTAAATATAATAAAAAAAGAAAAGCCATGAATTATTCTTTCTGATAGGTATGTTTTCTCTAGTGATTTAGAAAAAGAAAAATTAAATATATTTATGAATAAAAAAGATATTGTACTAAATTGATCAAATGATTTTTTTTCGTTTTTATGAAAAGATAATAAAGAAAATTGATCTGCAAACTGAGTTTTCTTTACGTTTATTTCTATATTTTGTTTTAAGCAAAATTTATATTTAAGAAATAAAGAACTATTTTTAAATAAATATATTCAATATAAAGGTTTAGATAATAATTATTTTAATTTTGCTATAATTCCATTTTTTGATATTATAAAAGAAAAAATAGTAATTATTAAAAGTAAGATAATGGTTTTAGCTAGATGAGATAATCATTGATGGAGCTTTTCATCAATGAAAATATTTAATGATCTGTACTTTCTTGTTAAAGTATTAAGAAAACAATATAAAATTCCAAAAAAATGTAATGCTTTTTTGAATCATATGTTGATCTGATGGTATTTACCATCATTGATGTGATTAATAAAAAACAATCGTTTTCTTGGTCGATTATATTTCCCATTAAAAAAAATATACAGTTTAATATGAGAACCAATCCATAATATTTTAAGAAAAATTTAATTTAAATTATATGTTTTTTTTATGAATCCCAAAATTATAGCTCGACATCTTCCTCAATTTCATGAAATACCAGAAAACAATAAATGGTGGGGAAAATGATTTACAGAATGGACGACAGTTAAAAAAGCTAGACAATTATTTAGGTGACATAATCAACCAAGGATTCCTTTGGAGTGATATTATGATTTTCTAAATTTTAAAACCAGAAAAAATCAGGCTGAATTGGCAAAAAAATTTTGACTATATGGGTTTTGTTATTATCACTATTGGTTTAATTGAAAAAAAATACTAGAAAAAGGATTAGAAAAAATGTTAGAGGATTGAGAACCTAATATTAATTTTTGTTTTTCGTGGGCAAATGGATCACGATCTAGAACTTGGGGAAAAAAAATCTTAGATGAAACATTGGTTAAACAAGAATATTGATGAAAAGAAGATGCATTGAATCATATAAAATATTTGATGCAATTTTTTAAGCATAAAAACTATATTTGTGTTGACAATAAACCTGTTTTTTTAATTCATAATATAAAAGATATTCCTGATTTTGATTGACTTATTGCGTATTGGAATGATTATTGTATATCAAAATGATTTGATGGTATCTATATAATAGAGACATTAGTCTCATATAATCAACAAAAAGAATCTTTGTTATCTAGCTGAGTTGTTCAATTCGAACCATTATATAGTTTGGGTAATATGAATTGAATTGTAAATATTTTATGAAAATTTATTCCCTATAAAATAAGATCTTTGGCTTTTCAATATATAACTATTTTTAAAAACAAACTTTTTTGAAAAGAAACTGTTTATAAAGTTTTTTATGAGAAAATTTTAAAGAAAATAATTTCTTTTTGAAATAAGAAATATAAAGAAAAAACTTTTTTTTGAATCTGTCCTTGATGGGATAATACACCAAGAAAAGAAGAGAGATGAATATTACTTTTATCAGAATCTCCAGAATTGTTTGAAAAATATCTTCAAAAACAATATGATAATTCAATTAAAAATGGTAATGAATTTCTTTTTATTAATGCTTGGAATGAACGGTCTGAATGAGCATATTTAGAACCAGATAAAAAATTTTGATTTAAATATTTAGAAGCAATAAAAAAAGTTATAAATAAAACATAAAAATACAATTTTATTGCGAAACAAACACAAATGTTCTATAAATTCAAACAAACTTTAAAAGTTTTAAAGCAAAAATGATTGATCTGAACAATCAATATCATTTACTATTATTTCAAAATTAGAAAAATTAGAAAAAATCTTGCTTATCAGTATATTAAATGACAGGGAATTGAAATATGATGACTTATTAATCCAAATCCAGTTAATCATAAAACAACAAAAGTAAAATATGTCGATTATCTTGATGAAGAGTCGCTTAAAAAGAACTATAATAATGAATTAGCCAAAACAGACCTCCAAAAAATAGATTATATATGTAAGGCTGATAATTTGGATAAAATAAATTCAGATTCTCAAGATTTTGTCATAGGGAACCATCTATTTGAACATTTAAATAACCCTATTAAGGCATTGTTAGAACGACATAGAGTTATTAAAAAATGAGGAATTGTTTTTATGGCTATACCTGATAAAAGAAGAACTTTTGATGAAAAAAGAGAAAGAACTACTCTGGATCATATTATATCTGATTATATAAGTCCTTCCGAGGAAAGAGATCGAGAACACTACATCCAGTATGCAGGTATAAAATATGAAGATCCTAAAGAAATAGAAAAAGAAGCTAAAAGATTGAAATTAATTAATTATAGCATACATTATCATGTTTTTTTGGAGGAAGATGTATTGGAAATTATTAATCGATGTAATAATAATACTTACGCAAAATTTGATACCTTTTATGTGAAACATACAGCAAAAAATTTATGAGACAATGAATTTATTCTTATTTTAAAAATAAAAAAATAATGTCTAAAATCTCAATCATAACTACAACATACAATCATCAAGATTTTATCGCTGATACGATACAATCTATTTTGAATCAATCTATTTCTGATCGAGAATTGTTGATAGGAGATGATAGTCCTGGTGATGAAACTTGGAAAATTATTCAAAAATATACAAAAAAATATCCAGACAAAATAAAAGCTTGGCATCA
Source organism: candidate division SR1 bacterium RAAC1_SR1_1 (assembly GCA_000503875.1). Classification (GTDB taxonomy): domain Bacteria; phylum Patescibacteriota; class Gracilibacteria; order Absconditabacterales; family Absconditicoccaceae; genus UBA5124. The sequence goes on along the minus strand of CP006913.1, from coordinate 701,407 downwards.
TAGTCCAAATAAATGAATCGTAGAAAATATGAATTTTTTGATAAACAAAATCTCAAAAGAAAGTAAGTATATTGCTTTTTTGGAAGGTGATGATTTACGAGAAAAAGACTGCCTAAAAAGTAAATTGGATATCTTCGATATATATCCTAAAGTACAGCTTGTTTATAACAATCTTGATTTTATAGACAAACATAACAATATAATACAAAAGGATATATTTGGATTTAGAAAAATAGGAACATATCAGAACACAAAAATTTCTCCAGATACGTACGTATCAGCAAATGTTTGACCAATTATATCTTGGAGTACTGCAATGGTTACAAGATCTATGATAGACAAATATTCTATAACCTCATTGCATCCAGATAGTAAAACATATAGTGTTTCTGATTATGATTTTTATTTTCAAGTAGCTACTAATTATCCTATTTATTATATTGATAAATCGCTTACTTTATATCGTAGACATCAATCAAATCTTTCTGCATCAAATCCCAAATTAATGGAAGAACTCTCTGGTCTTATTACTTTGTATAAAGAAAAAAAATATATATCAAATTCTATTTTTTCTAAAAAAATGAGTCATAATAAGCTTATTCAATCTATTATTTATTTAGAAAATTGAAATAGAAAAAAAAGTTTTGAATATCTAAAAAAGTCTCTTAATTATAGTTTTTTAAATCATTTTATAATGAAAATAGCTGTTTTGAAATTAATTTGTTTACCTCTTTTTGTTAGTAAATTTATCTTTTCAAAAATTATTAAAAGAGGATAAAGTTCCTTTTTTGCATATCGTTTTTACTATATTTTTTTATTTTATATCATTGCAATACAAAAGGTAATCTTTCGATCTTATCTATTATATAGCATGTTTTCGTTATATGCAAAATAGGATAAATACATTTTCTCATCAATTCAAATAATGTAGCAAATATTGCATACCATGCTGGATGTAAGTTAAAAACGGTTTTGAAATTTTGTCGATTTAATGTATATCGTTTATAACTATAATTTGTAGCTCCATCTTTTATGCGATGCATAGTCAATGTTTCATCTATGTTATAGATTATTTTTTTTCATTTGCATAAAATCTCCTTTTGAAACAGCGCATCAGTCATATATATAGTATTTGGATATTTATGTTTTTTCTCATTTCTAAATATTAATGATGGGTGTATTGTGTAGAAATTTTCTTTTCATAGATAATATTCAAATCATTTCTGATCTCATTCATATCGCATAAGTGTTTTTGTCCCACATCAGATATAGTTATGATTATTTTCTAGAAAATATATTTGTTTTTCTATTTTTTTGGGATGCCATATATCATCATGATCTTGTATTGCTATATATTCTCAAATAGCTTTTTCTAATAAGAAATTCAGCCCCGCATAGGGTCATAAGTTTTTTTCTGATGTAAACAATTGTATTCTTGGATCTTTCTGTGTTTGGATATTTTCCCTTGTGTTATCATTCGAATTGTTGTCCAAAATAAGCAATTCAAAATTATTGTATGTTTGTGATAATATACTTTTGATTGTTGGTATAATATATTCTCAAGCATTGTATGCACAGAGTAGTATCGAAATTTTTGATGACATCTCCTATCTACGAAATAAAATCAGATTTATATTTTTGCTCTATACTCACTACTATTGTGTGTTTTTGCTCCTAGTCCATCTTTGATTTCTATGTGTAATTTTTTACATACTTGTACTTCTGGAATATTATCAGAGAATCTATCACCTCATTTTCCAAAAATTATTTTTGTTTCACTGCCGTATTTTTCTCTTATGAGTTTTGCTGTGTGTTTTATGCTTTCACAAACTGATCAATCTTGATCTACTGATAAAACTACTTTATCTACGGGTTTGATGGATGAGGTTACTCTCATTCTAAAATTCTCATCTTGAAAGACTTCTTGTTTACCTGTTTTGTCTTTGACTTGTTTGTCGCTGTTTACGATTACTCGTAGTTCATCTCCAAGTTCTTTGCAAAGTTCTAGGCATTCAATATGTCCTGGATGTATGGGATTGAAATAACCAGAAGTGATGACGATGGTTTTCATGTGATTTGTGAAGAATAAATATATAAACAAACAATATATAAACAAACAATATATAATCGTTCGCTGTTAAATTTTCTTTACGGTAGAAAATATAAACAAATTGGCTTCATATATTTAAAATTTAAGCGCTCTCTTATTATATATTTGTTTGTTTATTTTCTCAGAGCATTCGCTATTTCATTTCCAAAGGCTGTTGCAGATTGGGGGCCATTGGCAGTAATGATGTTTTCGTCTACGACTACGTTTTTCTTGATAAAAATTCATCCGTTGTTTTCGATGTATTGCTGCCAAGTTCATTCTTCATCATCTCGTCATGTCACTTGTTTTCCTTTGAATACTCAGCTATCTGATACAATAGATGGTGCAATGCAAATTGCGCAGAGGAGTTTCGCTTCAGTTGCTAAACGCAGATATTCTGGATGATTTTGATATTGTCTTAAAGCACCTCATCATCATACAAAAATTATTGCATCGTAATCTGCTCCTTTTGCTTCTTTGAGGGCAATTGTTGCTGTTGTTTCATGGTCAAAAACACCTACACAAAGTCCTGTATGTTCTGCACAAATAGTTATTTGATGTCATTCGTTTTCTAAAATTTCTCTTGGAATACGATATTCGAAGTCTTGAAATTTTTTATTGGCTATCACGAAGAGAATGTTTTTCATGATGGTTGTTCTAAAATATAAAATGTTTTACACAATATAACTAATCTTGTCTCCAATTTCCAGTTCAGTTTTGTTATTTTCTACGCCGGTGATTTGTTCTAAACTAATTGTATCATAAGCGTCTATTTCTGGGCAATGGATGGATGGTCTTACTTCCACGAAATTTTTATCTTTCTTTTGTTTAATGTCCATAATGTAACCAATCTCAGACTTTCCTTTTCTTTGCTGGTCTTTTTTGGTAAGTATTTTGTCTACTATATCATCCGCTTGAATAAACCTTTGTTTGAGTGTTGTATCATCTATTTTATTTGGTAATTTGCTTGATGCAGCATAGGGTTCGTCGTGATATTCGAAGAGTGCGATATTGTCGAAATAATCTTTTTGGAGGAAAGTAATGAGTTTCTGCTGGTCGTCATCTGTTTCTCCCGGAAACCCTATAATAATATTGGTTCTCATATATCCGTTTGGAAAATTGCTTTTGATAAAATCTAGAAATTGATATACAGCTTCTTCATTGTAAAATCTTCACATTTTTTTGAGCAGAGGGGCGCTAATGTGTTGGAGAGGAATATCAAAATAAGGGAGAAATTTCTTGAGTGTTGTGAGTTTCTTTAGGTGATCCAAGGTTAAAATATCTGGATATAAATATAATAATCTGAATTTGAAATTTCCTTTGAGTTTGTCTATTTCTTGGAGGAGTTCAAATAAGGCTGGTTTGCCATAGAGATCAGTTCCGTATCTTGTGGTGTCTTGGGCGATGAGAATAATTTCTTCAATGCCGTTTGTTATCATATTTTTCGCTTCTTGAATAATGGTTTCAATAGGAAGTGATTTTTGTTTTCCTCTGATTTTTGGAATAATACAAAAACTACAGTTGTTATCACATCATTCTGCTATTTTGAGATATTCAAATTTATGGTCGATATTGGTATATACTCTGGGGCTTGTCGTGAATTCAAAATCTTTGTAATCTGTGCTGTTATATCCTTGAAGCAATTTCTTTAAACTTATATTTTCAAAATCATTTCGAGAAATTGTATATACATTTTTTTTGCCCTCGAAAAGTGGGTTTTCCGTTTTGTTAATATCTTTGTAATATTGGACAGCACAGCCCAAAAGATAGACAGATTTTCTTTTTTCGAGAAGTTTTTCAAGCGTATGAGCTGCTTCATCCCTGGCAGATGAAATAAATCCGCAGGTATTAAGGAAAACAAAATCTACCTCTTTATCATAAGGATCACTATAATATTTTGCCTGAATTCCAGGTTCTTTTTCTGTTAAAGTAAAAATTTTACCAAGGAGATATTGCGTATCGACTAGATTTTTTGTACATCACAAATTAATAGATGAGAATTTGAAGTCCATATAATAAAAAAACATTTCTAAAAGTACTCTCTAGAATACTATCGAAACGTTTGATAAAATCAAATTTAACTTTTTTATATAAATGTATTCTTGTAATTTAATCATTGTCCATATTCTAGTTTTCCTATATGAGCTCATTGTTTTGCTTTTTTCTTCATTTCTTCTTGGTATGCTTTTATTTTTTGTATTTTGATTTCTGTGGTTTCTTTGGAAATTATTCCAGGTCATCATATACATCCTCATAAACAAGATAGTGGATCTACAAATTTTATGTTTGTATCATTTTCCATTTTTTTGATAGCTTCGTTTGTTTCTGGAATCCCATCGCATATGATAATTTGTTCTTCTTTGAGAATATCTTTATAATTGATGGTTTGAGCAACAGCTCCGGCAAGCGGATAGATTTTTGTATAATTACTATAATAATCATTAAAATCTGATTTTTTTGTTGTATCAATCTCTGTTCTTTGAATTTTTGTATATTCAATTAATTCTTGTAATTCTTTGAAAGTAATCGCTTCGTCTACCTCTCCTGTCATTTTTGCTTCTATCTTTTTTGCTAAACAAGGTCAAATAAATAATGTCTTTGTTTCTGGACCATAATCTTTTTTGATAAATCTGCTCATAATAATCATCGGTGAAGCGATTGGCATAAGTTTATCTTTGTGCTCAGGAAATTTATTTTTGATATATTGGACTATTGTTGGACAATTACTACATATTCGTTGTTGTTCTGGATGATTTTTGAGATGCTCGTGATATTGTTTATTGATAAGCTTTGCTGCATAGGTAAGCTCTACAACCTTTGCACATCATAATCATTTAAGAATAGAAATAATTTCTGGATAGCTGAAGTCTATAGGAAAACTTGGCGCAAGAAGCACAACGGGTTTATTTGTTTGTATAAATTCCAATAATTTTTGTTTTTCCATAAAGTTATTTATTGATTAAATTATTTGTGTCTTCTTCTATTTCCTCTTTCAAATAAGGATTCCCTCGTGCTCGATCTTTAAATAATTCTTGTATTTCTTCATTGTTTTCTCTGCGATATATTTCACAAACTTTTTTAATAGCATAGTCTGCGCTTTCGTGAAAATTCCATCATTCTTTATTGTTTTCTAGAAAATATGTTTTAAATATTCAGAATGGTCTATTGTCTTTTGCATCTAGATAAGTTTTGATATGCATTCATACAATTATTTTTTCTTGTTTAACTCTTTTTTGTTCAATTCTTTCTTGTTTAATTCTTTCTTGTTTAATTCTTTCTTGTTTAATTCTTTCTTGTTTAATTTTTTCTTGTTTAATTTTTTCTGCTTTATCTTTGTTTAATTTTTCATTAAATGTATGTTTTATATTGTCTGAAGTGTCTTTTCTTGTTTTTTCTTTTTTATAGAAGCATAAAATAGCTTTGGTTATTCTTTTGATTTTGCTTGCTATACGAGAATGTTTATTGTAATGATATTTTTCTATTATTTCATTAAATTTTTCTATTCATTTTTCTTTGGTTTCCATAATTATTGACCATAGTAAATTTGTTTCTATGGAATTTATTAGCTCATTTCGTAGAGTTTCTAACTCTTTGTTTTGGGTATGAAAAAATCAAGAAATTTCTTTTCTTTCGTTTTGAGGTAATATACTATCTAATGAACGATGCATTGCCATACTGTAGTAATTAAAACAATGTTCTACATAATTATATATGGAATACTTATTTACGCAAATTTTACTCGTCTTTTTCTAAAAATACTTCTTCTACTGCTTCTTTGAGGGTGTATCCATCCAAAAATTCTTCTAAATGAGGCTTTTTCTTGGTAAGGGTTTCTATGCTTGATTCCAACATATTATAGTCTCCTGATTTTGGATACACATAGGTGATAGGATCTAGAAGTCCTGTTGGTCTAATAATTTGTTCGATGATTTGTTCGCTAGTAATGAGTTCGTATTGTGCTGGTGTTGCTGATAGGAAAATTGTTTTTGCATCTTTTTTTGTCGGAAGGAATTCTCTGTCATATTTTCCTAGATGTTTTTCTAGTCGCTTGTATGTCTTGCTGTCGGTCTCTGGCATGCTGTCTATATCTTTTTTTATCTTTGCTGTATAGCCTGTTCGACCGACTTTACATTCTAGTTCTGGAAAATTTAATGGTCTGTGATCAAGGGCAGAGGGGAGGCGAAATCCGTATTTTACGAGGTTTGTCTTTCTTGCTTTGTCCCCTGCAGGCATTGCTTGTAGCTGAGGAATAGTCATATGGGATTCATCGATAATCAACAAGAAATCATCAGGAAAATAATCAAAAATTGTATTTGGTACTTCGCCTGTTTCTCTTTTATCAAAATAGAGGGAATAGTTTTCTATTCCGTTTACAAACCCTGTTTCTCTCATCATTCTGATATCATATTCAACTCTTTTTTTGATTCTTTCTGCTTCAATTGGCATCTTGGCATCTAGGAACTCTTTGACTCTCACTTCTTTTTCTTGGTCCATACTTTGGATAATATTTGCTAAGTCTTCTGTATTTTGTAAAAATTGTGTTGCTGGCCAAATTCGGATATATTCTCTTTTTCCTTTATATTCAAACGTGGTAGCGTCTCTTATTTCTATAAATTCTAAAATATCTTCGTTGAAATGAAGTCTGTATAAATCTTTTTCTGTACTAGAAAATATATCGATTCTTTCTCCTTGGATTTCAAACATTCCATGTTCTATTTTGCCTTGAATGGGTTTATATTGTATTTTAAGAAGTTGTCTTTTGATGTCTTCTCTTTGATAGGTTTTTCCTGCTTGAAGATAAATAGTACTTTCTTTGAAATGATCTTTTTGCCCCAATCCATAGAGCGATGAAGCCGATGCAACGATGATCACATCATCTCTACTAAGCAATGAGGACATCGCTCCAAGTCTATACATTTCTATTTCTTGATTGATAGTTGCTTCTTTTTCGATGTACAATCCTTGTGCAGGAAGATAGCTTTCTGGTTGGTAATAATCGAAGTAGGAAACGAAATAATGTACCGCGTTATTTGGGAAAAAATGTTTGAATTCGGTAGCAAGTTGGGCAGCGAGTGTCTTGTTGTGAGAAATTACTAAGGTTGGTTTGCCCACGTGTTCAATTATATTTGCCATAGTAAATGTTTTTCCTGTTCCTGTTGCTCCCAAAAGTGTTACTTTCTTTTTTCCATCCAAAAATGCTTGCTGAATTTCAGCGATTGCTTTTGGTTGATCTCCGGCTGGACTATAACTGGATTGAAGGTTGAACATCTGTTTTTAAAACATGATATATAAATATTTTTTAAATCGCTCTATTAGGATGCTTTTTGAGTATTCTTTCTATGTTACTTTTTGCTACCGGGTCAAAAAGTAACCAAAAACCCCTCGTGAGCTATTGTATTTTCTTAACGGTAGAAAACACAAACAAATTCGACTCCATGTATTTTCTTTACCTAAAAATACAAGCGCTCACTTTTATTATTGACTACGAATGATGTTGATTTTGTGATTATTTCCTTCTTTTGTTTGTTCTTTTTATTGCTCAATTCATATATTTAGTCTGTAAGGGTTAGATATTTTTTTCTAGGAATTCTTTGAGTGATTTTATATCTTTCTTATCTTTGTCGTAGTGAAATGATACTATTCCTAATGATTCTGCGCTAGTTACAGCGTCTATATTGTGTTCAAAATAAATTACTTCATTTGCTGTTAATTGATATTGTTTGAGTAGTGTTTCAAAGTATACTGGGTCTATTTTGTCAGGATTATGTTTAAGAGTGAAAATCTCATACGGCATATCTATTAATCCAAATGTTTTCATTTGTTCGTCATTAGCGTTTGTTACAATTATTTTTGTGTTTGAAAAAGTATCTAGCAACTCTTCCATTTCTAGAAATATTCATTTTTCTGTGACGAAAGTATTTCGAGCATCAACTAAAATTGTTTTCATTGATATATGTATGTAATAAACATTAATAATGATAAGATTTTCCGCTTCTGATTGTTTCACATCTGTAAATCTGTTCGGCTAGAGTGAGTTTTGCTAATCAGTGTGGAAGGGTTATTTTACCGAACGCTATTTTTTCATTTATTATTGAATCAAGCTGATTTTCGTGTAACCCATAAGGTCATCCAATGATAAATACTACGTGATTGTGGTTATGAATTGTTTTTTCGAGTTCTTCGGTGTTAGTGAGTTTGCCGTCTTTTGACATCAGAATTTTATAATGTTGTTGATATTTTTTTTCAAGAATCTGAATAATATTTTCGGTATCCTTTTGTATTATCTGTTCGTGTGTCCCATTTTTTGCAGGTTTAATGTTTTCTATACAAAGCATTTTTCCAAGTCTTTTTTCATATTCTTGGATTGCTGTATTTCGATGTTTATCACTGTCAGATATAGAAAGAATAGCAAACATACGTTTCTATTAATATAAAATGTATCTATCGTCTTTGTTTTCGTAATAACTCTTGATCTTGAGTACATCACCTTTTCTAATTCCATGAGTATCAAAAATTTGAAGAATTCCTTTGTGTTCCAAAATTCATCGAAATCGTTGTTCTGCCTCCTCATTTCCCCAAGGAATCATCCATACTAATTTACAAAGTTCTTCGTCATATATTTCTCGTATTTCTGAGTATTTTCATTGAGTTTCTTCAATATATCATTCATCTATTAGGTGTTCTTTTTCTTCTTTAGAAATATTTCTGACATTTATTTGTTCATTACCCTTTTCTTCGATAGTATGCTCTGGAATATGATATACTTCTTCGTCTTTGGTATTTTTGAGCATAGGAATCATATTTTCCATTCGTTGATCAATACCATGATGTGTCGCTGCAGAAACAAAAAAGGTATATTTTTCCAAAAGCGTTTTTGATATTTTTTTTGAGAGTTTTTTTGTTTTGAAATACGTTAAAATGTTTTTATGAAGTAAGTGCATTTCTTCGTTTAAAATGTCTTCATCGTTGATGAGGTCAAATTTGTTGATAAGAAAAATTAGTCTTTTTTCCAAAATAGTTTCGTCATTTTGTTTTGCAAAAAGAGTTACCATACCTTTGTCTTCTTCAATAGTTATTGTCGGATTCTCGAATTTGTCTTCTATATAGGTGATGATTTCATCAAAAATATCTATAATTTCTTGAACACCTGTTTCATATCTTGCACAATCACTCACCAAACAAAATATTTTTGCTTTGAGAACGTGTCTTAGAAAAGCGTTTCCTAGTCATTTTCCATCAGCTGCACCTTTTATAAGTCCTGGAATATCGATAACATTAAATGTGAGATCATCGGCTTGTACACATCCAAGATTTGGAATCAATGTCGTAAATGGATAATCAGCAACTTTTGCTTTTGCGTGAGAAATAGTATTGATGATCGAAGATTTTCCTACGCTAGGACTTCCAATCAATGCTACATCTGCCAAAAGTTGTAATTCTAATGTAATTTCTTTTTCTTGTCCAGGTTCTCCCATAAGGAAAAAATCTGGATATTGATGAATAGAATCTTTGAAATGCATATTTCCAACACCTCATTCTCAACCTTTTAATACCGTTCGTTCTTCTTGATCTTTTTTAAAAACATGAAGTGCTTGTCCAGCACTGTTTTTTATTAATGTTCCAATAGGTACAGAAAGAATAATATCTTCTGCATTAGCTCAATATTGATCTTTGGATCTTCCTGGAAAGCCTGGTTTTGCTTTGAAAATTTTTCTAAATCTATATGCCAACAAAGTATTCTCATCTTTTGATGCTTTGAAAATAATTGATCATCCTTTTCCACCGTTTCCACCGGCTGGTCATCCAAAAGCTACTCATTTTTCTCTTCTTCATGTAGAGATACCATCTCATCCTTTTCCTGATTGTACCGTTATTTTGACTTCGTCATAAAATTGCATATTTTTTTGTAAGTATAAAATTGTTTTTTATTCTTTATAGAATTTTGCCCTTTTATAGGGCTTCGTAATTTCTATGGTTTTTCTTTCAAAAAGAAAGGGAAAGTCAGATTAATTGACTTCTGTTGATTTTGATTTGTAAATATATATGCTTATTGTATAAATAAAAATATATAAAATATGAAACAGCTAAAGAAACTAAAATTGTTTTTGTTTTCTAAGTTATCTATTATTTTTCTTTTGTTGATATTTTTCATTATTAACTCTCTTGCTTTTTTTGCAGAGTATCGATTGGGAAAAATTGATTTAGAAACAACAAAATGGGTTCGGTTTTTGAGTATATTTTTTGAATTTGTAATTGTAGGTTTTGGTCTTCTTATGTGGGCACAGATCCGATTTAGAAAATCTCAGACCGTACGTGCTTTTTTTAAATTTATTTCTGTGAAATCGTTATTTTGGATATATCTTTTGGCAGATGGTTTAGCTATTTTCTTTTCAATTTACCTTTTTTACGTAGCTAGATTATTTCTCTTTTGGTATAGAGATAGAATAACTCCAGAAAATATTAAGAATGGGGCTATAATTGCATTTATTGGTGTACTTCTCTTTGGTTTTGTTAATATATTTATTCGTTATATAAAAAAGAGAATACGTCGAATTAATACATCTAAAGAATGAATCCTGCTTATGTATAATGAAGCAGGATTTTTTTATTCTCCTAAAAGTAGAAGTAACATAATTCCAATTCCCATTGTAAATGCGATGATTTGTAATGAAGCTTGTCAGAATTTATTTTCTTTGTGAAGTTCAGGAATTAAATCTGATCCTGCAATATAAATAAATGATCCTGCTGCAAATGGAATAAGAAATGATGTAATATTGTTTGTATAGTCATTAATCAATAGAGCAATAATTACTCATATTATAGCGCTTAATCCTGTAAGAAAGTTTAAAAATAACGCTCTTTTTTTGGACATTCCTCCGTGAATTAATACTCAGAAATCTCCGATTTCTTGTGGTATTTCATGAAGAAGAACCGCTAGGGTAGTCGCTATTCCTACGGGAATACTTATCAAATAACTAGCTCAAATTATCAGTCCATCTATGATATTGTGAACAAAATCTCCTACTAAATTCATAACTGCAAAATGATGGACGTGATGCTTTGTTATTGGCATATGACAGTGATTTCGATGGATTATTTTTTCGGTGATAAGTCAAAACAAAATTCCTCCCAAAACAAATAAAGATGTTTGAAGAGAAAAACCATTTTCTGCGATTTCTGGTAAAAGATGAATAAATACGTCTCATAACAAAGCTCCTGCAGAAAAACTTACTAGGTAAATAACAATTTTTTTGAGTTTTTCTTGGTGAAATCCTAGAAATACAATTCCTATAAGAGCTATAAGACTTATTATAAATGTACTTCCTAATGCATATAATCGTATTTGAATCATGTATTATTGTTTTTGAATAAAAATTGTTTTTGCGCGTGCTGCTATTTTGTTTCTATCTCGTTTTGTTGAAATAAATAGCTTAAAAGCGGTAATTATATCATTGTCTGTCTTATTTTTAATAAGAATTCAAGATTCTTTATCAACTAATTCTGGCGTAGCACCTTCATTATATCCAAGTACTGGTACTCATAAACACAAACATTCTGCTGTAGATATTCAAAAACTTTCTTTTGTCATGTTTATTGTTCATTTGGCATTTTTTATTATATCTATCATAGTTATTGGATCTTTTCGGCCCGTGAAAGTGATGTTTTTTTGCGCTAGTTTCTTTATTTCTTTTTCGTCAGGACCACTTCAAATAATTATTAGAGGATAGTTTAACTTATTGAATGCTTTTACTATAAGGTCAATTTCTCTTACAAATTTTACGATTCTTCATACACAAACTATATATTCTTGGGGTTCCTTTATTATATTTTCATTTAAGAAAGTCTGATTTATTTTTGGATATTTTACTTCACTTTCTATATTGTATATTTTTTTCGCAAGGTTTTTTGTATACGTACTATTGGAATATACTTTATCATATTTTGTATATTGGAGGTCTCGTTTTTGTAAACGAGGAGTGATTTTTCTAAATATTCGTCATTTTCGTCCAGTGAGTTTTTGTTGATATTCTTGGCTATGACTTCGAATATATTGCATAGGGGAGTGAAGATACAATGTTGTATCTATATTTTCTTTTGAAATTGTTTTACATTGTTGGATATTTTTGGCGATAGCAAAAGAAGAAATCAGAATCTTGTTTGGTTTATATCTTTTTATTTTTCGAGAAATTATCTTCATCAAAAGCGGATAAAAAAACATAAGATTACGATAGTCAAATATTTGACCTAAAATAGGGATCTTTTTTTTGGTATTTCGTTTGAAAAATATATTTAATCGTTTTGGAATAGCGGTTATTATTTTTATTTTTTTATTATCGATAAGAATTGTCTCAATTTCACTATAACTGGTAAAAATTTTGATATCAGAAAATCATGAAATTCTATTTTCTTCTTTTATAAGGTCTTTTAATACTTCCAAAGCTCATCATGGTGATACCCAACAATGAATAGCTGCTAATTTCATATATATTTAGCTAATGGCTTATAGCTAATAGCTTACAGCCTAAAACATGTAATATATACGTAAACATTATTCATTATCAATTATAAATTATATTTGGTGTTGAAATATAGTGAAGAAACACTATAAGAACATCAATATTTTGATTTTACTATCTGATTTTTTGCTATGGACAAAGAAATGAAACAAATTTTCAAAAATAACGTCATTAAATTCCTTATTGGTATTGTACTTTTGTTTTTTTGTTATCTCTATATTCAAAAATATCCTGCAGAAAAGATAGCTATTTTTTCTGGGTTTGATGTTATGGTTCAAAGGGTTGAAATATTGTATAATAAATTTGTAAATAACAATTCTGAAGCATTAAAAACTAAATTTGATTATGAAAAAGCATATGAAGAACTTTTGAGAATTGCTGAAGCAAATGGTTGTAATACTCCTCAACTTATTCAAAAGCTAAAAGACACGCTTTCTGCTTTACAAAATGAACCGATGAAAACATTACCAGATACGCTTCCTTGATATATTCGTAAAGCAAATGAACTTAAAACGAGAGTATCCCAAGAATGTAAAAAATAATTTCTAAAAAAGATTAGGCAAATACCTAATCTTTTCTTAATGAAATGACATATCAAATAACTGTTCATTTTTCTGCAATGGGAAATATTTCTACAGAGAAAAAATTTTCTTTAGCTAATTTTTCTATATCTTGAATTCTATGATTAAATAATTCTATTTTAAATATTTCTTTATCTTTTTTCCAAAGAAATTCACGTCTTTGTAAAAAATGACCAATAACTCGTTGTCCTCCTGGGGTTAATATCCTATAAATTTCTTGTAATAATCATTGGATATTATCTATATGTTCCAAAACAAAGAAAGAAATAGCTAATTCATAACTATTGTCTTGAAAAGGTAGTTCTTTTTCTAAATCACAAATTATTTTTTCAACTTTTTTTGTACCTGGATGTTTTTTAAGTAATTTTTCTGAAATATCACAAGCTGTATATTGTTTAATAGGACTATCTTTAAAAAATTTTCGCATTCTTCCATCACCAGCTCCTAAATCAATAATACGCATATCATCAATTTTTCTAGGAAGAATTCTTTGAAAAAATCACTTATCGAATGAATCGAGATGTTTATGATATTTTCCATATTCATCAGCAATAAGATTATATCATTCTTGAGGTGATTTTATTTCTACATGTTTACTATCATATCCCATATTTTAATATGTCTTTTTAAAAAAATTTTTTTTCTTCAGATTCTTTGTTGTTTTTATTGATATTATCTATTTTTTCTAAAATATCACCATCTGGCTCTTGAAGATACTTGTTTAGTTCAGTTGTTTTCTCTGCTGCTTTTTTGATATGTACATAATATTTACTTAATTCTGTTACAACATCAGTTAGATCGTCATTTTTTTCTAATAATTTAGTGATTTCTTCTTTGAGGATTGTGTTTTGTTCGGTAAATTCGTCAAGTTCTGCCTGTACAAACTGTAATTCTTTGTTGGCTTCTTTTAAGCTACTCCTAAGATGATTTACCGTATCTTTATGTTGAAACCTAAAATAAAAAATAGCATATCCTATTGCTCATCAGAGAATTAAGGCTAGAAATGTGTATCCGTTCATTAAAAATTAATAATTAAAAATTAAAAAATTATTAATTTAGCTAATAGTTAATAGCTAGCAGCTGAAAGTCAGTAACTATAAGCTATCGACTATAAGCTATTAGCTTATATAGTTTTTCTTTTCTTATGCAAACAAAAAAACTCTCTCCGAAGAGAAAGTTTCTTTGAAGTGTGTGAAGAAAGAAATTATTTCACAGCAGCTTTGAAATCAGCACCAGCTTTGAAAGTAACAACTTTCATTGCAGGAATTTTGATTTTTTGAGATGGGTTTTGTGGATTAACACCTTCTCTAGCTTTTCTTTTTGAAGCTTTGAAAGTTCCGAAACCTTGAATTCTAACTTCTCCTGTTTTTTTAACACCAGCAATAACTGTGTCGATGAAAGCGTTAACTAATTCAGCAGCAAGTTTCTTAGAAACTCCAAGTTCTTCAGCCAAGCTAGCAATAAGAGCTGTCTTTGTCATTGTGTACAATTGTTATAAAATAAAATTGTGTTGTACTACTAGATATTAGTATACAGGACAGCTATTTCAAGAGATTTTTCAAGAAAAGCAGAAAATCTTATTTATTTGTTATAATTGGCTTTATAATTAGGTTATCTGTTTTTTTTTGTTCTGTTCTTTAATGAACATATGTTGACTTTTTTTAAAATGATTTTATAATTATGCTATAGCAAGTTTTCTAGGCGGGCTTTGAGTTGTTTAATCGCTCTAGAGATTCTTTGTCTTACATTGTCATTTGATATTCATAATAATATTTCAATTTCTTCATTTGATTTTTCTTCTATAAACTTCCAATAAATAATATCTCTACTTCAATCATCTAGATCTTTCATTGCTTGTTGTATCTTTGTTAATTCAAAATCTTTTTGTAAAAGATCTCCTATAACTTCTTCTTCATCAACAAGTGTTTCTTCAAATGTCATATCTTGATCTTCTACAACCAAATCAGTAAAAGGGATATCATGATTTTTTTTGAAATGATCTTTTAGAAGATTTTTAAAAACAGTTCGAAAATATCAGGAAAAAGATTGATTTTCATCGTATTTTTTTACTCATTCTCGAAATTTTACGTAAAAATCTGCAATGAGATCTTGAGCATCTTGTGTATTTATAAAATAATTGGCTTCTATATAACGAGAAAACATATCAACAGTTTCTAGATAGAAGGTGTTGAACGCTGAGTGATCTTGTTGTTTGAGCTTTTTAATCAATTCTTGATCAAAGTGGCGCATATGGTTTGCTATAAATAATCAAATATTAGATGTTCTTCTGTAATATTACTTCGAAATTTTCTTTGCTTTTTATTTTTTCTGTTTGGATTCCTCACACGCAGGTGAAGATCTCTTTGAAATTTTTATTTTCGTCTTGGGCGGGGAGTATGGCAGGTGGCATCAGTTTATCTATTTTAACGTGTTCCGCCCCCTTTTTTATCTGGCATGCACAAACATAGCAAGCTCCCATACAACAAGAGACAGGGATATCAATATTGTTGTCTTGAGCCATTTGACTCAGACTTTTTCTATCGTCTGCAATAAACGAACCGAGTTCTTTTCCTTCACTATTTTCTATTTTTACGGTTACTGTCATCTTTATGTATACGAAATAAATTCGAATTTGTTACATATTTAGGAGTGTTTCTTTTGCTTTTTCTAGTTGGTTATCGATATTATTTTTGTATGCTTCACTATCAAACTCTAGTACAATGTCAGGTGTAATACCTATTTTATCGATATTTTTGCCACTTGGACTATATCGTTTTCCGATAGTATATTTGAGTGATGCTCAGTCATCGAAGTCTTCCATAGTTTGAATAGAACCTTTTCAAAATGTTTGAGTTCCTATAAGTTTTGATCCTATTTGTTCTTGTAATGCAAGCGCGATAATTTCTCCAGCTGAAGCAGTGAAACCATCTATGAGCACTACAACAGGGACATTTAAACTTTCGTAACCTCTAGAATAGAATTCTTCTTCTCATAATTGTTTGTATTTTGAAGAAACAATTAATTTTTTTTTCGGTACAAAATGTGATGCTATCTCAACTGCTATAGGCAAAAATCAGCCTCCATTACCTCTAAGATCGATAATAATTCCCTGTATTTTTTGATTTTTGAAGCTGAGAAGCTCTTTTTTGAGCAGATTTTCTGTTTCTTCGCCTATGACAGATATTTCCAAATATCCAATATTTTTTTCTCAAGTTAATATTTTGCTTGTAACAGAAGGAACAGATATAGTATTTCTTGTTACTTTCTTTTCCAAAAGTTCTTTGGTCTCATCTTTATTTACTCTTTCTATTAATATTGAGACGATACTTCATTTTGGTCATCTAATTTGTTTTACTGCTTCATTGATCGAAAGATTTTTGGTTTCTCCAGAGCCAATAAAGACTATCCTATCTAATGGTTGCACACCTGCTTTGAAAGCTGGAGAATCTTTGATGACTTCTTCTACAAGAACGTAATAATCTTTTTTGCTGATCACCGCTCATATTCCTTCAAAATTTGATTCTCATTTAAGCTCTTCTTGGAATCCAGAATTGGTTTCTGCATCTAAATACGATGTGTAAGGATCCTCTAGAGCGTCTACGTATGCTTTTATAGCATTTTCTATCATTTCTCATGTATTGATTTTTTCTTGATCGTAGTATAAATTTTGAAGAGTTGTTAAAACTTCTCAAAAACGTTCATAGTTTTGATTGTTTATTACAGGTGTTTTGGAAAATTCTTGATATCAAAAAAATCAGATAAGAATTCCCAATATAACGTATATTCAAGCAAGATATTTTTTCATATAATGTTAGTTATTGCTAATATTTTCGTAGTGATAAAGTATATTGTTTTCTTTTATGAAAACAAGGTCAATGCGAAGTTGCTTGTCTGTTGTGTATTCATGATTGAAGAATTGAATTGTTTTGTATATTGTTTGAAGTTTTCTTGGTGAAATGTAATTGTGAAGGTCGTTGGTTTGCTCTACTTCTTTGACTTCTATAAAGATGCGATTGTTTCCTTTTTCTGCTATAATATCTAATTCTCATCAACGAATAGTATAATTCTGATGTAGTATTTTGTATCATTGTTTAATAAAGTATTGTTTTGCTATATTTTCGGCTTGATATCAACGTTTTCTTTTATTCATTGGTGTACTGTTTATATATAATATATTTTTTTTATGTTACTTTTTGCTGCCGGGTCAAAAAGTACACTAATAAGTATCCTTCTCTCATCTCAAAGCAATAAGGTACAGATTCTTTGAGTGTTCGAAGTAACCAAAAACCCCTCGTGAGCTGTTACATTTTCTTAACGGTAAAAAACACAAACAAACCGGCTCCATGTATTTTCTTTACCTAAAAATGTAAACGCTCACTTTTTTATTAGTTTAGATTTTGACTTTAATCACTAGTGAAACTATCACGAAAGGGTTGTTTGTTCTTTTTATTGCTCGTATTGAGAGATTACTGGATCGAATACTATATTTTATTTACTAAAATTATTTTCTGCGAAACTCCAGTTGATGAGGGATCGAATGTTGGTGAGATAATCTGGTCTGCGGTTTTGATAGTCTAGATAATAAGCATGTTCCCAAACATCAATAGTAAAGAGGGGAATATATGCTATTCAATCTTTATTTCAAATTACTGTTTCTTGTCTGAGAGGGGTTCCAGCATTTGAGGTATTGATAATTTCTAATTCATTATGTGGTGTTTTTGCGAGCCAGGTTCGACCTGATCAAAAGTTATTGGTGGCTTTGGTGATAAATTCTTGTTTAAACGCATCAAAAGATCCTCGTTTTTGTTCTATGGCTCGCAAGAAGTCATCGCTAGGTAAATTGTTTTCTAAAGCAGAGCGAAGAGAATTTCGATAGAAAGTGTGGTTTCGGATTTGGGCGGCATTGTTGAATATTGGTCAAGCGTCAACGCTTGCGATAATTGTTTCCAAATCCGAGTTTTCGAAAGGAGTTCATTTGATCAATTCATTGAGTTTATTTACGTATCCTTGATGATGTTTTCCGTAGTGGAGGTCAATTGTTTTGCTCTCTATAATTGGAGCTAGAGCAGTATTTGCAAAAGGAAGTTGTGGTAGTGTTATCATGGTTGTTTGTTTAGAACGTAAAAATATTTAGCGCTTAAGACTTAGTATTTAGTAATACTTAGTTCTTGGCTGAATAGAATTGTAGCATTTTGAAATTGCGATTCAATATTATTTTGTAATTTTATTATAAATTGTCAATCCTATCGTATTGAGAATGTCAGATTTTTTTTGATTTTAAACTATTGTGTTTATACTTAGTATAGAGTTTTATTCATTATATATTTACCATGTTTGTACGTAAAAACCTTCTTCATCAATCAGATATGTTGAAGAGAAATAGTCTTTTAAAAGCATTAGCTTTGTTCTTTTTGGGAGCATCAGCAGTACTTCTGTTTTCATCAGCAGATTTGATATTGAATCCATATGTTTCTAATTCTTTTGTCTATTTACAAAAAATGTTTCTTTCTCCAAGTGGAACATCAAATACAGTAGCAACTATTTCTTTTGATGGGACATCAGGAAGTATTATAGCTTCAGGTATTACTACAAATGCTCTTAATGCAACCAATATAAATACTTCAGTATTTACTGCAGCAGTAGCGTCAGTAACTAATAGAGTGAATACAACGTTGGTTTGTGATGGTGCTAAATGTATTTCTGTTTGAGATGAAGCAGAGAAAAGTTCTTGTACAGAAGAAATTATTTGTAAAATGTGTGATATTATAACAGCTCTTTCAGGAGCAAATATTACATGAGTAGATGCAAATTTCTGTGAAGATATTAATTGTGATATATCATTATGTCCATTCTTATAAGATATTATACCCTATCTCTATAGGGATATAGCATACACCTCTCGCATTCAAAATAAATAATAATTTTGGCGGTCGAGTATATTGTACAAAGAATCCTCTGAGCAATCAGAGGTTTTTTTCTTATGAAAAATGCCGTAGATCTCTTTTGGAAAACTCGGCATCTTTGTTTTAGTTTATTAATGTATTTTTTGATTAAGATTATATTTCTTTTGTTGAGCATATTCATTGCATTCTTTTTCTAATATATTGCATTGTTCTGTTCGTTTTGTTTCTCATTCATTTCTATCAATCATTTGTTGATACCAAAGTTTTCTTCTTTTGATTTCTTCGAGAGAAGCAATGGTAACTATTTCATCATCGGTGATACAAAAGCCAGCATCATTGATTCCCATATCTGTCGGTGATTTATATGTACTCATAAAATTTTCTTTAGAAATAGTTTTTTCTACGATTCCCATAATTACTTCAAAGGCTTCAACATCTCTGTTATAATTTACAGAATCTTTATTGTACGCTTTCTTGTGATATGGATCAATCATATTATAATCGTTTATATCAGCAGTTGCTGCTTCATATGCTAAATTTACTGGATGTTTCAATGGAAGATTCCAAATAGGAAATGTTTCATATTTTGCATATCCAGATTCTATCCCAATTTGGTGGTCATTGTAGATTTGTCCTAAACACGTAGAGAGTTTTCCAGAATTGGAAGCAGCTCCTGTTACGAGAACAAGATTTTTTGTCAAAGGGATATGATCATCGTTTCCGAATCCACTTTCGCTTAAAACTCCTTTCGTATTATGAGGATATCCAGGTATTTTATATCTTTCCCAAACTCTATAATTTTTACGTTGAAAATCTTGTTCAAATTCCAAAATTTTATCGAAACTATCTTGGATATCGATATTATTGATAACAATATGTGGTTTGAGTCAGATTTCTATTTCTATCCTTTTAATTAATGTTTGTACTTGAGTTTTGTAGGTGATATCTTGGTTAGTTAATTGTCTATCTGCTAAGATATCGGATGCATTTACACAAAAAAGTATTTCTATCTCATCTTTTAGTGCAGCAAAAATATGTTTTTTGGATTCGGGAATGAAACCTGGAAGTACTCTGGCAGCATGGGTATCATACAAAAATTTACCACCAATTTCTAGGTATAATCTTCATTTATTGAATTGAGAAATTCTTTTTAAAATTGCTTCTTTCTGAAGTTTGATGTATTTTTCACCGTCAAATCCTTTCTTTTTGTATAAGATGATGTCTGAAGAATCTATCATTTTTTGTTTTTGTATAATAAAGAGATATGCAGTTTACCCTTAAATTATATCCAAAAACATGTTTTCTGTCAAATTTTGAAGCACTTTTTAGAGGACTTTTAACTCTTGCAAAATGGTTTCGTATTCTGGATATTCTCCTTGATATTTTTGGAGAATATAGTCTTTGAGAAGTTGCTTCCAATCAGAGAAACTTTGATTCCCTTCTGAGGAAAGTTGAAGCTTTTCCAAAAGTTCATTAGTGTTTACTAATTGTTTTTTTAATTTAATTTGACCTATTTGATTGAGAAGATTATCTTCTATATATTCTTCGATATGTTCGTATTCTAAACTTTCTCAAACGATGGTTATGCTTATATATTGCGATGGAATAAAATCAGAATTATTTATTTGTATAGATTGTGTTCCAAGAAAATTTTGTTTACTATTGATTGTTTGTTGAAATATCGTCTCTTTTAGTGTTTCTTGAGAGATTTTTTGTCCTTGATCGTATTGAAGATATGGGTTGATGCGTATGGGATCTGCATTATATGTTTTGTTTGCAGTATCATATTGAAAGAGAAATTTTTCTTGATTAATTTCCAAAGGGCTAGTTGATCGTACACTTCCCGTGCAAAGATAATTTTTGTGAGAATATGCTTGATGAAGATGTCCTGAAAGAAATTGGATATCTGGCATATCAAGAAGTTCTTGGCTAAGTGCGATATCTTTGTAAGAAAATTGAGATTTTTGACCAGGAAATTTGGTTTTGTTAAAATAATAATGGTGGATAACTAAAGAATCTGGATATTGTTCAAGCAACGCTGCCAAACAATTGTTTATTTTCCATGATATTTGTTCGTTTTTGTTGGATGATGTTGCTAAATATTCAATATTTTTGATCCAAGATGGTTGTTGTTTTGGTTGTTGTTCTGGTACTTGAAGCATAAAAGGAAAGAGAATGATTTTTTGGTTTTCGATAGTAACCACTGTTGGTTGGGTAATAAAATGGAGATTTCCTTGGTGTTTAGTGTCGTATTTTTGAATAATAGAAAATGCTTTTTGAGCTTCTTCGAAGACGAAAGAACTTCCCAATCGATCGTGATTCCCTGAGAGAATATAGACAGATTTACCTTGTTCAAAAAGTTCTACGAAAAAATGATAAAGTGAGAGCAGAGCAGTTCTGTCATAGGAAAAATGATAGACGTAGTCTCCAAGAAAAATGATAGTGTTTTCTGATGGATGAGCATTGATATATGCTCTGAGTTCTTGAATGATTCTCTCTTTATGTTTTGAAGTGATATGGATATCTCAGATAAGGAGCATTGTTTAATTGTGTTGGGTGATAAATGTTGGGTGTTGGGTATATGGTAGTGAAATGATTGCTTTTTTGCAAGTATAAAAAATATGCATTAAATATATTTTTTTCGTTCCGCTGGGATATTTTTTATGTTACTTTTTGCTCCCAGGTCAAAAAGTAACCAAAAAACCCCTCGTGAGCTGTTACATTTTCTTAACGGTAGAAAACACAAACAAATTCGACTCCATGTATTTTCTTACCTAAAAATGTAAACGCTCACCTTTTTTATTAGTGTAAATTCCTTTTTCCACTGTGCTATCGACCTTGATCAGATGCTTTTTGATTTTTTAAAAAAAGATGCCCTGGAGCATCTTCTTCTCTTGTTTTTTTAAATTATGCGTTGTTTTCTTTTCTAAATCTTGGGTAATGAGTGAAAAAAAGTACAGCGAAAAGAATTGCTCGAATTCCGCCTCCTAAAACAGTTTCTTTTACTTCCAATCTTCTTGCGAAAATAAGATCGTCAGTTTTTTTTGCTTCACATTCTTTGATTTGATCTTCAGTAGGACTCCATTTTGTATCAGCAGATTTACCATAATAATATGATTCTTTACATTGTTGTAGTTCATACATCATTCTGCCTCTTACATATTCGTCGTTTGTGATAATCAATCTTTGTCCTAGTGACGTAAGAGCAATACCCAAAGAAATTAATCCTCCAATAAGTCATACGAGACTTGCGATAAGAAGATAAACTCTATAGATGCTCCAATTTTTTTTGGTTTCTTCCATAAGAAAATAGTTATAAGGTAAAATGTATGTCCTATTTCTATCAATTGAGCGTTGAGATACAAGAGCAATATAAAAAAACAGGGAATCGGAAAGTACCGAAACCCTGTTTACTCACTCATTCACGACAAACGTCATCTTCACTTTGCCAGTGTTCACTAACCCTAAAAGATCTGATAGATAGAACCACCCTTTTTGGAAACGAATTTTTGTTGTCAAAGAGATGATCTCTAATTCAGTTCCTAGATCAACGTCTTCACCAATACGATGTTGATCGCTTTCCAAAATGATCTTTACATCTTTAAACACCATAATCAGCTGTTCAAAAAGATTTTCAGTCAAAAAGAATCCTTTTTGAATCCATTCTTCGGCTTTTTCAGGTGTTTTGATATCCATCTTGTCTATCCTTGTAGGAGATGGAATAAATGTAATCTTTTTCATTTTCTAGATTTTTTAGATTTTTTTTGTTTTTTTTATTTTTTTCATCCGCGTTATATCTTTTTTATTTTAAAAGTCAATCTTTAATCATATAACAATTCTCGTCCTGTCAGTTCTTTATCTGTCAAAATATAAACGTCTGGTTTATTGCAGTCACCCTTTTCTATCTCTTTTCCTTTGTTGTTGAGAATATCGAGAATTTCTAGCGTACCTATTCCATCTTTTGCGATATATTTAATCTTCATCCCTCTGGTGATAACTTCTTTGGGATCTATTTGAAAATATTTTTTGCCGTTATGTTCTATATATTTATCTGAGAAAACTCAAAAATTGTTGCGGTTAAAGAGAGGACCAGCAGTGTTGAGGGTGGTCGAGGTTTCTGTAGTTTCAATCTGGATTGCTGCACTATCGTTCGCAATGACTGACTCGTTTTTCTGTTTCGGTTCTTCTCCTTCTGGGTAATCGGCGAGTTTGTTGAAAACAAATCCTGATCGATATTGTCTATGCGGTATTACATTTACGAGATTTTTGATATTTTCATCGATTGGCGTGCCAGCAACGATAGCGTCACGAACATGTTTATACGCTTTTACAACACTACCTACATAAAATTCTGATTTTGATCTTCCTTCTATTTTCATGGCATCTACGTGGGGCATTAATTCAGCGAGTCTATCGATAGTACAAAGATCTTTGGATGATAAAATATGAACGCCATTTTCATCGTCTTCTAGTTGGAAAAGTTTTCCTGGTCTGCGTTCTTCTTCTAGTCGTACTTTGTATTTAAATCTGCATGAATGAGAACATTCACCTTTGTTGGCTTGTCTTCCATTCATATAATCACCGAGCAAACATCTTCCTGAATAACTCATACACATCGCTCCATGAACGAAAACTTCGAGCTCCATATCTGGAACATCTTTTTTGATTTGAGCGATTTCATCGATGTGCAATTCTCTGGCAAGAACAACTCTTTTTACTCCTAGATCTCTTCGGAAAGCAACGGAAGCAGAGTTGAGGGTACTTGTTTGTGTACTGAGATGGAGTGGCATATTTGGTACATATTTTCTAATAGTTTTATAGGTTCCTGGATCAGAAAAAATAATAGCATCGGCGCCTACATCAGCGATACGTTCTACGGTCTGCTCAAAGATAGAAATATCGGTATTTCTTGGAAAAATATTCATCGTCAAAAGGGCTTTGGTTCCGCGGGCATGCAGAGCATCTACGGTTCTTTTGAGCTCGTCGAATCCGGTGATCTTGTTTTGTCTCATTCTTAGCGAAGTGAACGGAACCCCGACATATACTTCATCGGCTCCGTAGGTACTCGCTACGATAGCTTTTTGGTAGGATCCTCCTGGGGCAACTATTTTTGGTGTATTCATTGGTTTCTTATATTTTCTAAAAATTGCTTGAGTATCTTATACTTTCTCTCCAAAAATACAATTAAAAAAACTCCTTTGGAGGAGGAGCTTATTTTTGGATAATATGGTCAATCAAGTGTGGAATAGCGTTGTGAATATAGTTTATCGTTTTGATTATATAGTCAGATTTTTGTTGTTCTGTATAGCCTGGAGCCAGGAATTCTTCTATGTCAGGAACATCAGTAGAGATATCAAAAGCTATTTCATTAAATAGTAAACAGTCGAATCCCATATCTTCGATAACCTCTCTATGATTGTTTCCCATACAGATAATCAGATCTTGTTGTGCTAAAATTTCTTTGGAAATTTTTCTTTGGGTATGATTGTTAGGATCGCAATGATAATGTTTTAAACGATTTACTGTTGTTGGATGTGCTGCTTGTGGATTTGCTTCAGTTCCTGCAGATGAAACATTGATAGCTTCCATACCTATTTTTTCTAGATGTTTTTTTGTGAGATATTCCGCAGACATACTACGAAAAATATTTCCTTTACAGACAAATAAGATATTCATGATTATTTATATTATATAAAAATTTAGATTTATTTATAGGTTTCTCTTATAGTTTCAGCAAGAATTGTGTATGTATGATCTTCTAGAAATTGACGATTTGCTTCGCCTTTCCCAGTTTTTTCTCAGATAGGGCAGTCAGGGATAAGATGGAAATGAAGGTGATTGACTGATTTTTGACTTTTTCCTGTATCCGCTAATCCATCTCTTAGTAGGAGATTAACAGCTTCATGTTTAGTATGAAGTTTATTTGTTCGTGTATCTACTAGTTCATGAAGAGAAATAAGTTCTGGATGATTGAGCTCTTGGAGGAGAATAACGTGTCTTTTTGGAATAATAAGCAAATGGTCCTCGACATAAGGCGCTCTAGCAGGGATAATATACATATGTTCGTTTTCGTGAATCATATGAGGATGTGTTTCTTGGCAAAAAGGGCAGATATGATCTGCTTTTAAATGTGCTAAAATTTCTCAATATTCCATACGTCTATTATTCAGAATTAAAGATATTCTATTGTATTGGATTTACCCATTTTTGTCAAATTTTGGCAATTTGATAAATCAAATTTTGTAGGTATTACTCTTCTGTTTTAAATCTTTGTTTTGATATTGACTTTTTGTTCCTTTTTTATATAAAACAGATAATGATATTTATATTATATGGTATTACTCATGAAACTCCGCTCATCATTAGGCAATTCCTTTTCTACTAATAAACTTACTGCCTTATTAGTAACTTTCTCACTTTTTGCAGCATTATCAACAAATGAAGTGATGGCTCAAAATAAAAATGTTCAAGATTCTACTTTGAATGCTAAAGATCAGTCTTTGACTGCAAAAGATAAATATTTTACGCAACTTCTTCTTGAAATTCAAAGAGAAATGAGAGTTGAAGAAGGTAAAAAAGAATTGCAAGAAAATAAAGAAATGATTTCTAAAGTTTTGAAAGAATTTGAACATGAAGTTCTTTTTACTAAAGAAAAAAGAGAAATTTCTTTGGATGGTGTAATTAAATCACTTATATCAGAAGCTGAATCTCTTCAAAGTTCTTCTCAAGTAGGTCCTTTTGTAGATAAAATTATGACATTTTTTGGTTCTTTGAAACAAAAAGTAGTTGTTCTTAAAGAAGAAAGATTTGCTACAGGGCCTAAAGAAATTTCTTATGATCTAATTGATACATATATAGCAAGATTTACTGCTTTTAAGGCATTACTTTCTCAAAAATCAGAAGGTAAACAAAATCAAAATTTACTTTCTTCTTGATCTATAGCTCTATTTTTGGCTCAAGCAAAAGCAAGTATCCAAGAAAAAGAACAGGTATATAATGACCAAGTTGCAGTAAATGATTCTTTACAACAAGATTATTCAACACTGCTACAATTGGTATATAGCTTGGAATCTTCTAAAATAAGTCTTTCTTCAGATCTTCAAGATAAAGAAACTAAACAAGAAAATACTGAAAAAGAATTTACTACATATGAGGCTTTGGGAACAAATATTACTGAAGATGATTTTCAAAAAAAAGTTGCTCTTATGCAAACAAATGAATCTCTCAAAAAAGAAATTACTGAAATAACAGATTCTTTGGAACACATAGATTCTGATTTAGTTATTGAAAGTAATTTACTGCCAGTTAAACAAAACGATATTGATCAAAATGCATCAAAGCTTACTGATATTCAAAAATTGTTATTGGATGAAAAAAACAAAAAATATTCAGCTATTTCAGATCGTTTTAAACAAGAATCAAAAGCAGAAATAGATGTTCAAGATAATCAGATTCAAAAACAAATGATAAGTCTTCAAAAAACAATAGATCTCTATAATACAGGGATTGATAGTTTGACAATAGAATTGCAAAAAATAAATGAAAAGCTTAGTGAACAATTTACTACAGGAACATCAGTTATCAAACAAAGAGAAATTACTGTTCAAAAGCTACTTAAAGAATATGTGAGATATTCTCAAGAATTAGAAAAACTTTATACTATGTATAAATCAGTATTATCCCAAAATAAAGAAGCTATTTTAAAACTTGAAGATAATAATTCATTTATCAAAACTGATGTGGTTAGCTTACAATCACAAAAGAAAGAATTAACACAATCAGTTGAATCTATAAAAGTTTCTATCGCAGCTAAAGAAAAAGAAAAGACAGAAACGAAAGACGATAAAAGAGTTATTCAAATTATCAATGAACTTACTGTGTTATACAATAATCTTCATGATACAGAAAAAGCTTTGACTCAAACAGGTCAGTTATTGGAACAAAGAAAATCTTTTGAAACTAATTATATAGAAAGAAAAAATCAAGAAATTGCACAAATAAATCAAGTAATTGACTATATTGATAATAACATTATGGCAACTCAATATGCTATAGAATCTTTTGTTTATGGTTATCATATGCAACTTAAAAAAATGGAAATCAAAAATATTCAAATAAAGGTTGATGATATTCAAAAAAGAATTGATAATAATAATACATCATTAGTAGAACAGAAGGATAAAGAGAATACAAATAGATTATTGATCAAAAAATTAACATGATCTCCAGAACAAAAAAATCAAAAAGAAAAAGATATTCTGGTACAAATAAATATTATTGTTTCAAAAATGAGATCATTGAAAGAATCTATTGTAAAAGATACTAAAGTGTTGGAAACACAAAAAGCACTATTAGCTGATCTTAAAAAAAATTATACAGAGATGGCAGTTCTTTCCAAAACATCATTAAAATCGTATTTTGAATATGGATTTAAGAGTGTAGAATTACAAAAAAGTGTAGTAAACAATAACTATCCATATCCAAATAAATTACCTATCAATATTCCTAGTTTTGATTCTAGTATTGAAAAATTATTTGATTTGATGAAGGATGCGTGAGTTAATCCGGATATTACATTAGAAGAAGTAAAAGCATTATATAAATAATTTCTAAAAAAAAAGGTCCACTGAGGTGGATCTTTTTTGATATTTTACGTTCTGCTATATTTATTTTTTTATGTTACTTTTTGCTCCCAGGTCAAAAAGTAACCAAAAACCCCTCGTGAGCTGTTACATTTTCTTAACGGTAGAAAACACAAACAAACCGGCTCCATGTATTTTCTTTACCTAAAAATGTAAATGCTCACTTTATATATTATTTAAATTTTTTCACAACATATGTGCCTTCTTTGGTATATCAAATTTTTTCATAATATTGTTTCACTCCGACTCCTGAGATGACTGAGAGTTTGATATATTTTTTTGATTGAGCGATTTGTTCTGCGATGTGCATGAGTTGTTTACCAAATCCTGTATGTTGTACACCTTGTTCTTGAGCTGCTTTTTTGAGAGATTGGAGGTTTCCATAGACGTGAAGCTCTCTAATGAGTGCAGTATTTGCGCCTAATCATTCTCGGTCTATCGTTGAACCTTCTTTCGGGAGTAATAATCTGGCAAATCCATAGAGATATCCTAATGAATCTTCGAAACTGATAAAGTACTCAGCGCCTACGCTGCTGAGATATTTTCTAATAACTAAGTTAGCTGTTTCTTCGTGGTGATTGGTATTATGTCTAATTTCTCTGCTTCTCGTGTCTAAGGAGATATACTCTCTCGAAGAGGTGAGATCAGGGGCAACGCCGATAATACTGGTTTGTTTTTCGTCTTTGCTGGCTAGATATTCGTCGAATGTAGCGTATTGTGTGAAGTCTCCATATAAGCGTTGAAAGAATGGATATCGTGATTTGATATTCTGATTTTGTTCGTTTTGTAATTTGGTGTGGACGAGTTGATTGAGGTTGGTTACGTTGCTTCCTGCGGCAATTTCGGTTGCAGGAATATCGCGGATCAATCTCTTGATTCTCGTATACGGAGGGATAATGGTCGTCAATGTTGTCTCGATAATATGTGCGATTTCTTCGGTTTCCAAAGGTTTGTATTCACCAGATTTGTAGAGATTGAAGAGTTCGGTGTTGGGAATTACTGATGTCGGATAGAATTTGATTTCATCAGGTTTGATGTAAGGATTATCGTATATTTGTTGGAAGGTTCCGATATCTTTTTCTAGGCTAGACTTGTACAGTCCTGGCATAATATGCACGCAAAACTTGAATCCGTACTGTCTGAGTTTGTGGCAGGCAGTTTCGATTTGGGCAACGGTATGACCTCTTTTATTGGCTGCCAAAACGTCATCGTACATAGATTGAATCCCTATTTCCAATCTCGTTACTCCGAGTTTTCTTCGGAGCTGGCAATTGGCGTCAGTTACATATTCTGGTCTGGTTTCAATGGTCAATCCGATGATTCTATGGGGAGCGGTTTCATTGATTTCGATCGCTTCTTCAATGGTTTTGGAGTATTTGATGGTGTCTTGGTTGGTGATGGTATATTTATATCTCTTATCTTCTTGCACTTCATCGAGTCCTTGGTGGTCGATTTCCAATTGATCAAAGGTATTGCAGGCATCATAGAGTCCTTTGATAAACTCGATTTTGTAGTCTTCTGGGTACACATCCCACGTCCCTCAGAGGACGATCATTTCTATTTTGTCGGTATCATGTCCTGATAAATTCAAGGATTTGAGTCTATTATACGCTTGTTTAACGGGGTCAAATTGGTTGAGCAAAGCTCTGGCAGCACCTGGTTCTGTCTTGATGTAACTCTTGGGCATTTCAGGATCGTTGGGACAGAAAATACAGTTTCCTGGACACCAGAAAGGTTTGGTCAGTACCTGCACCGCAACAATTCCCGACTCAGATCTGATGGATCTCTTTTTGAGTAATTGCTCGACTTCTTTGTTTGCGGTAATCTTGCCCGTAGCAAGGAGATCACGGTAGGTTTGAATCAACGCGACATTACTTACTAAGTCTTTGAGTTTATTGATTTGAGAAAAATTCTTCTTGAGTTCTTTGAGCTTTTCAAGACTAGGGGACTGATATAATTCGTATATGATGTCTTCTTTGAGCATAAGGAGGTGAGGGTAAATGATGATGGTTTAGCTTATAGGGATTAGATATTTTTTTTCAATAAAAGAAAAAAGCCCGGATAAACCGAGCTTGATTTCTGAAATTAATTGAATTAAATTAAATAGCTTTACATGTAGATTGACCACTTTTTGAAATGTTTGGTCGATTCGTTGGTGTTGTAAATTTACAAGTTGATTGACCACTGGAATTAGCAATTACATTTTCAATTATCCCTTCAACCTTTAATGTTGATTGACCGCTTGATGTAATGATTGCTTGCATAAATTTTCCATCTTTCACTTTAAGTGTTGCTTGACCGCTAGCGGTTCCTACCATAACCGAGGTATTTAAACTAGCGATTTTGATCTCACTTTGGCCTGAAGCAGTTAAAGTTGCTGATTGTGCCTCGATGTTTTTACTTCTTATATCGCCAAAACCTTGTGTTTGTAAAACGATAATTTGAAATTTGAAATCTTCTTCAAATTGGACGTTGTTACAATCTTCGATAGTACAATTTAAGTCATCAGGTATGTAAATTATAACAGGTTTTTCTTCAGGCATTTCTTTGCCATCGTCTTTACCTGATACCAATTTACCATCAATATAAACCTTATCGCCAACAATATTGACTGATTTTCCTCCATTATTGATAGATATATTTCCAGAACCTCTTATCACAGTTTTTGATGATGAGAACATGTTTCCGAAGATATTTCCACCAGTAATTGTTATATTACCTTTAGATGTTGATAATCCATCGCCTTCAATTGTAAGCGTACCATCTTTCTCGGTAATTTTTGTTTTTTCTGGAGCTTCAACTTTAACAGTACTGTCTGTTGATCTCTTCACAAGAACTATATTTAGTTCTCTCAAGTTGATTGATTTTACGTTATACATATCTTTTTATTTTAGGTTTGCGTTTTTATTATTATAGATATTCTTTGTAAAAAGTCAAGTATAGTTTGAGAAAAAAATTACTCTATATTTATTCAATAATTCTTCAAATCCTGGATAAATTCGTCGAAATTAGGAAAGTTTTTTCAATTATAAAAAAAAAGAAATCCGGAGAACCGGGTTTTCTAATTATTTCTTGTTAACATTTAATGCTGTTATGAGCGCACCCAATACAATTAAAATTAAACATATAGATGTAAAAAAGCTGATTGAGGAATGAACTTCCTTTAAGCCTGGCATCTCTATCCTTAAATCCATTGTATTCAATAAAAAATCAAAATACGTAGTTACTATCCCAATTATTAGAATAGATAATATTCCCCCTATTAATAGAATAGCTCCTAGTACGAAAGCCTTGTCTTTTTTATCCATTTTATTATCCTCCTTTTTATTTTATATTTTCTTTATAATACATATTTTCTATTAAAAGTCAATACTAGGTTTTTTTGTGAAATTTCGCTACCTTTTCTTCCATCTCTTTGGCTATGTTTTCCGGCATATCAGTCGAAAAAATCTTTATATTTCCAAACTTTTTGTAGATATCAAAACGTTTTCTAAATTTTTGTCTTTCTCTTTCTTCATTTAATCCAAAACCTCTCGATAATTGTCTTTCTACTACGATTTCTGTACTTTTCCCTTTGGATTCAGAGGGGAGAAGTAAAATAGAAAGTCCTTTTTTTATTGTTCTTTTGTGCTTAGTGGTCAGTTTATCTAGATTTTCGTGTACTAAGAATCCTGATGAAAGAACAAAAATCGTGTCTTCTGTGTTTTCCTCTAGTAATCTATAAAATAATTTAGAATTTTCTTCGCAGTAGTTTTTATATCATTGTGCTGGAATATATGCTGTGATATCTCCTATTTCTTTGCAAAATTCTTTATCTAAATCGATAAATTTGTATTGAAGTATATCAGCTAAAATTCTGCCACTTGTTGATTTGCCTACTCATCAAGGACCTATGATAAAGATGTTCATATTATTATTAAAAATAAATCAGATTTACTCTATAAAATTTTTAACTAACTTAATTTTCTTTTCTGTTAATTTTATAAAATTTTCTTTTTCTTCGACTTGTTCTCATGCTACTTCTTGTGTATTTGCTATTTTAATTTGAAGACTTAAGAAGTCTAAAATAGTTTTTTTTTGTGCAGGTGTTAAAACAGCAGAAAATAACTTTTCAAAATCTTTTTTTGGATCTTTTATCTCGATATTTCTTTCTTTTTCTATTTCTTTTATGAGTTTTTCACTTTCTTTTATCATTTCATTGTATGCTTCTTTTTTCATTGATTTATATTTGTCTACATTGGATAACTCTTTTAGTTCTTTTATCATGCTATCTAATTTTTCATTATGAGGATTCTCTTCATTAATCCATTCCTCATTTTCAAAGTTTGTTAAAACAATTCCATCATCTGCAAAATAGAAATTTTTTAATCTTGATATCATATAGGCAGGTAAAAGGAATCTTCGTCATTCAATATCTGAAAAACATCGCCAATGATCAAAGGAATTTTCTTCTGGCTCTCTTTTGCAAATATATTTTTTTCGATCATTTCTTTCGTCAGATACTCTTGATTTCTTGCGTTCTTTGTCATTTTCATCTAACCATTCATCTACTGCAATAGCTTCTGTAATTCCTATTCCGTTTCATAGAGTAACTCAATCAAATTCTTGTTCAATTTTTGTGATTAATGTATTTATTTCTTGTTGTAATGTTGAAGGTTCTTTTTCCATATAATAGAATAAATAATAAAGCAGTGTTAGTATACTCTTTGTAGGATAATTTTCAATAACTACTTTTTCCTCCATCTCTCTAATCTCGGTATTTGCATTACTGCTAACCATCTAAAAAAACCTCGTCGCTTCATTTCCTTTTTTAATATGTCGTTGACTAGCTTCTGCATTTCCTTTAGTGATATGTTTGGATAAGTAAATTTACCGTTTTTGTAACATGAACTACAGTATATCAGTGAACCGCTATTTCCTTTGTCCATCTTCAAAGGCATGCCGCAGGACTGACATTGGGTATAGATCTTTTGCATGGTTGTGGAGATATGAGATAAACTAGTATCAGTATATTCTTTGGCAATAAGTTTTCAATTATAAAAAAAGCCCGGATTACCGAGCTTGATTATAGAGAATTGTTATTACATTTATTCGTATGGGAACAATGGAATAATAAATTCTTCGTCTTTGTTACCAGCAAGAGAGCAAATTGCGAACATATTCCAATCTTTTGCTCTTTCTTCTGAGAAGAAGCTCATAGGAAAAGCATCTTTGATGATAATTGTTTTGAGAAAAAATGAAATTTTTTCTTCTCCTTTTACCAAGAATAAATCGCAAGGATATTTTTTTTCACCCAATATATCATTCCAACTATCCCAGTTAGTAAATCCTTCTGGAACAAATCCAAGAAAATCTTCTGATAATCGATATTCTTTGCTTTGATTTCCAAGGCGGTATGTCTTATTTTTGTTCATTGTTTTGTCCTCCATTTTATTATTTGTTTTTTATTGTTATATCTATTTTCTATTAGAAGTCAATATTTATTGACAAAAGATGGTAAATAATTATAAGTATGGCATATATTTAGATTGTTATTATTAAAAAATGATTGAAAAACAGCAGTATTCTCATGAATATTTAGATTCAATTAAAAAAAGATTTCCAGAGTATTCCGATTGTTCAGAGCAAGAATTGTTCGTTGTTTTGCAAAAAAATAGTCAAAGAAATGCATATATATATGAAATAGCTATTGATACGGCATTCGCTGAATTAGAAAAAACAGTAATACTTGAAGCAGCTAATGAAAAATTGATTGAATATATTTTTGGTCAAAAATCTGCTGTAACAGAGAAAATACAAAATGGAATTAATTATGTAGTAAATAAATTGGGGACATGAGATTTGATTATTTGATCATGGTCTAAAGCAGCACAATGATGATGGGAAACTGCTTTATGAACACCAGATTTTTTGGAAAATTATAGATTTGTGCAAACATCTCCATATGGATATTTAAAGAAAGAAAATAATTTTAAATATTTGGTAGTTCTTTCATTAGCAAAAAATTGAGAAGATTCTTTATGAAGGAAAAAATATACACTTTTACCAAAATTAATTGAAATGCCCAAAATATGATCTATGGTAATAGATTGAATGGTATTTAAAAAAGATCTTAGTGTAGAAGAATTTAAGGAAAATTTAGGAAAAATTACTCAATAAGTTGGGCAGTGATTTGTTTTTCTGCGATTCTAGAGCCTATGGTAGAAAATATTTCTGGGGATCAGGTGGTGTAGTACGTAGTTTGTCCACCTGATGTCAGTTGGTCCTTGATCTCTAGGTGTCTTTCCAGGTAATTTCCAAATTGAATCGCAGCTTCTTTGGACGGATCTATAATATCTCCGGTAAAAAATTTCTTGATATGTTCTATCAAAATAGGAAAGTGTGTGCAACCCAAAATAAGTGTATCAATATTGTGAAATTTGTTGATGTGTTCTTGTACAATAAATTCAATTTCTTCTTCGTTGGTTTCCCCAGATTCTACAAGTTCTACAAGTTTTGGAGCCATAATAAATTGGAAATCAGGATTGTTTTTTCCTCCAAATTTATGAAAAAGATCGGTGTAAATATTTGATAAAATTGTCGCTTGTGTAGCGAGAATTCCTATTTTTCTCTCGTTGTGTTCTTCAGTAAGAATCTTTTCTACTCCAGGAATAGTTATCGAAAGCACTTTTTTCTCTGGATATTGTGTTTGTCGACTTCTTACTGCGTAGGCAGCAGCCGTATTACAAGCCAGGATAACTATTTTTGCGCCGTGGTCAAATAATCGCTGTATTCCATCAAAGGTGAGTTGTTTAATTGTTTCTCCATCTTTGGCTCCAAAGGGGCAGTTTTTGCTGTCTGCAAGAAACATATAATTGTATTGTGGGTAGCGTTCTTGGAAGTCTTTCATCGTTTGTAAGCCGCCAAATCCACTATCGAAAAATCCTATCATTGGTTTGATTTACGTTTAAAATTTATATTGTTATTTTTCCAGGAATATGTACATATTCAACAAGGTATTTCAAGGAAACATTTTATTTGTTTTGGATTGGAGATGATCATTGTATTCTGAAAAGGAAAAGTAGGAAATGGAGTAGGACATTTATTGTCCGTTATGAATATACAACATAGTATTATGGATGATCAGGATCTTGATGATGCTATTTTGGCTGATGCTGATGTAATTTTGGTGTCACCAGGAGTAAAACAGTCTCATCATATATATCAAAGCTATTCACATAAAATACAATCAGAATTACAATTTCTTTCCGGTCTGCTGCCGAGTATTGGCTTGAAAAATACTACTTGGATTGGAATTACTGCTACGAATGGAAAATCTACAACGACGTGGGTAACGTATCATGTGTTGAAAGAAATGTTTCCACAAAAAAATGTACGGATAACAGGAAATTTTGATATACCCGTTTCTGAAACTTTGGCTCAAATTATTGAACAGAAAAAACAAGATGAAGACCATATTTTTGTGGTAGAATGTTCGTCGTTTATGCTGTATGGACTTCGTGATTTCGTCTTTGATTATAGTATTTTGCTTAATGTTGCGAGGGATCATCTGGACTGGCACAAAGATTTTGATGAATATCAAGAGAGCAAGTTGACGCTGTTGCGTCGCACAAGAGACGCCTTCTTTGTGCCAGCGAGCAGCTGGTCATTGTTGGATGAATTATTGAGTAATCGTGGTACCAAGGTAGAGGAGTCATTTGATCTAAGTCCTACAAAATTTCTTGGAGCTCATAATAAAATTAATCTGGCAACGGTTCAAGAACTCGTTCTTTGTTATTGCAAAGCTTGTTGATGGGACCCTCAAGTTGCCCAAACTCGTTTTATCGAAGTTATTTCTTGAATTCATCCACTTCCTCATCGTTTGGGATTGATTCGTGAAATTGATGGAGTTAAAATTTATGATGATGGAATTTGTACCTCTTCCCATTCGTTGTCCGCAGCATTATCGTCGTTTGACCAAAAATGTGTGTTGATAGCATGATGATATGATAAAGGAGATGACTATAGTTGATTATCAGAATTATTTATTTCAAAAGTTTGATATGCAGTTTTGATGTGACAAACCGCAGAGAAACTTATCAAAGTATGTTGGCAAGCTCAAGTTCCTTATATCGTTGTTCCTTCGTTGCAAAAAGCGGTAGAAACAGCTGTTGAACAAGCAAAAAAACTTGCATTATCTCATGTTATTTTTAGTCCATGAGCTGCAAGTTTTGATATGTTCAAAAATGTGTATGATAGAGTAGATCAGTTTGAAAAGATAGTTGCTACACTTTAACCTCTTTATTTGTTCTTTCGCCTTTACTTCCTGCTTTTACCATAGCTCACTTAGGAAATAAATTCACATATTTTCCTCATTTATGAAAATGATTCCACGTGCTACGAGAAATATAATTATGTAAATTTGCGTTAACTCCTGGTATTTCTAATTTCAAAATATCTTTTTCTTCTTCAAAAAGATAATCAAAGATAGTGTTTTCAGCTTTCATTATATGTTCTTTTGTGATTTTTTCTACGGATCCATGATATCCTCCTAATCCAACTAATTCAGCATGTCATCAATATTTTTTGGCTTCTTCTATACTTTTTTCAATAGCTTCTTTGATATATCTACGAATAAGAATTTCAGAAATATATCCTTGTAATCTTGAAAGCGCTCTAATTTTTTTCTTACAATCAAAAATTAAGTGATGAGAATATCCCGTTTCATTTTTATTATCAACAAGGTTAATCTGGATTTCACAAGAATGTCCACTCAAATCTCCACGTATTTTTACATCTTTGTAATCTTTATTATTTTTTCCAGGAGTGGTATCTTCTTTGAGTGACTTATAGACTTCTGCATAAAATTCTGGATCTAATTCACCTGCATGTGCCCTTACAAAACGTTGGCTTTCTTCTAAATTATTTCCAAAAATATTTTTATAAGAAATTTCTCCTGATCTTTTGAGGATATGAATCCACATATATTCTAGAAGAAAAAGTGCATCTTCTCTCGTTTTAACTTCATTTCTAATACCATAAATATCTTTGATTACTTCTACGCTATCATATTTTGGATCTGATATTTCTTTTACGAGAATTTGTTCTTTTCTTTTTACTCTTCCAGCGCAGTTAAAAATAATATTTCTTTTCATAGATTTTTCACACTTTGTTTGTAATTTGATATAACGAAAATTATTTTCTTCGTTTTTGATACTTTCAGATGCTTCTTGTCACTTATAATCAAGAAATTGTGAAAAGAATACATTTTGTTTGATTTCTCAAAATTCTTCTTCAGCGGTATTGATCATATCTTCGTTGGTTTTGATATCGTTGATTGCGTAGGCTATTTTCAAAAGAGAACAATATATTTGTTTTTTTGCTGGAGATCAATTTTCTTTGTCTAAAGCAGGATAATTAAAAAATTTCCATACCTCTTCTGTGCTGGTAAAATGTATTTTACCTCATTTTTTGTTCTTGTTTTCTACAAAATTATCGCCTATATTACGAAGAAGATGTGTCGTGTAATATTCTACAGCTTCATTTAGAATTTCATTTATATAAACAAATCATTCTTTGGTAAATTCAGACTTATCGCGATTGAATAGTATTTTTGATTTTTTTTGTTCTATTTTTTGAACCATAGTACTTACAATGAAATTGAAGCTATTTCTTGATAAATCTTTTGTATTGAAAAGATCTAATCCTGATGGCTTATGTTCATCAGATTTTTCTGTACAACAAACCGTTAAATCACGCGCTATTGTTTCATGAATTTTATTTTTTGTATATTCTAAATTGGTACATGCTTGCATTTTTCCATGTCAATCTTGAATATGTTCTTGTTCTGTGATTTTTTTCATAACTATTATTACAATAATTTAAAGCCACCTATTATATAATATTTTACAGAAAAAGCAAGTTTTTACAAAAAAAGGTTGTTTTTGGAAATATCTTATGTATACTGCTTGGTGCACTATAACAAAAAAAACCAAAAAAAATCATGACAGAGACATCTCAAAAAGTATTTACGGAGAAAGAGCTTTTTGATCGTTTGGTTACGGGATATCTAAATACCAGTACCAAGGTTAAAAAAATTGATGCAGAGAATTTAAATTTCTTCTTTGAAAAATTTAAATTCTCTCAAAAAACTTCTTTAATTATTCGTTCTGATGGGTTTGCCATCTTATTCGAAGACAACGTTTTATTCTTGCTTGAACCGACTAATTCGGTCCAGCATAACGCTTGTTCAGTCCTTAGGGACTTGATTAATATTCTTTATGATGGAGAAAGACATTTCCATCGAAAGGATATAGAAGACATAATTATATTTCAATAACACTAAGGGGCTGTAATACTAGCCCCTTTTTTTAAAATCAAACTTGAAACAATCGTAGCAATGAATATACAGATGATACTTTATTAATGATTCTCATCTATGAAAAAAATCTGATTGTTTGTATTGATGATAATAAGTTTTGTAACACCAGTTTTTGCTGAATATGGATTAACATTTGAACAAATTTTGACCACGTATGTTAATGTTGTTCTTCAAAAACAAAAAATCCCTTCTAGTTATAATTATATAGAACTTAAATATCCCAATATTTCTAAGCAAAATAGTTTATATCCAATTTTACAAAAAGCTGTTTATTTGGATATATTTCCAAATGCTAATATAGAATTACCTTTGAATAAACAGATAACCCAGCAGCAGGTTATAAATATTATTGCTCCTTCTTTTTCTTTGGATGTTTTTGTAGATAAAAAAGCATTAGTAACTGTTGATTGGTTTACAGAAGTATTGCTTGAAATTCAAACTTTGCTTGATACGTATAGCTCTTCAGAACTTATGCTAGAAGAAAATGACGTTACGTCCAATCCATTATTTCTGGATGTATATCAAAAATTATTGACTAATTATGTCTCAGATACCTGACTTAATCAAAAATCTTTATTGTATGGGTCAATTAAATGATTGGTTGAATGATTAGATGATCCTTATACTTCTTTTTTTCCTCCAACAGAAGCTACTACATTTAATGAAGAAATGCAGGGTGAATATTATGGTATTGGAGCTTATATAGAAATGAATATGCCTGGAGAATTAATTATTATTTCACCTATTAAAGGATCTCCAGCAGAGAAAATTTGATTGTTGTGAGGAGATAGGGTTGTTCAAATTAACAATACATTTGTTGATAAAGATATGTCTATAAATACTGCGACATCTTTGATTAAATGACCATCATGAACTACGGTAAAACTTAAAATTCTCAGAGATGGAAAAATCTTGGAATTTTCTGTTGTGAGATCAAAAATTGTTATTGCAAATATTGAATCTAAAATATATTCTCAACAAAATTGAAATGTGTGTTTGGTAAATATAGCTATGTTTGATTTCTGAGTTGCTAATAGTTTTCAAGAAACAATGATAGATTTATCTACTAAAAAATGTACAAAATATATTTTTGATGTTAGAAATAATCCAGGATGAGGCTTAAATGAAGTTGTTCGTATGCTTAATTATTTTGTACCAACATGAGAGATATCAGTTATTATTAAATCTAAATTTATGACAGAAGAAATTGTTGCATGGAATTCGCCGTCTGCGAAAATCCAAAATATCCCTGTTCGTGTATTGATTAATCAATGATCAGCTTCGGCCTCTGAAATTTTTGCAGGAGTTATCAAAGATTATTTAACAGGTGCTTTGCTGGTAGGTGGAAAATCTTTTGGAAAATGATCTGTTCAAGAACTTATGAAATATGATGATGGAAGTATGCTTAAATATACAGTAGCAAAACGATATATGTGAAAATCCAAAAAAAATATTGATGAAATAGGAATTTCTCCCGATAAAATTATCACTAATAAAAAAGACACCCCAGAAGATGAGGTGTTGGAATGGGCACTTCAGAATTAGTCTATAAATTTCTTAAAATCTTCTAAGTTATTAAATGATCTATAAACAGAAGCAAATCTTATGTAGGCAACTGCATCTATTTTTTTTAGTGATTTGAGTATATCATCTCAAATTTGTACTGATGTTACTTCATTTCAATCACTAGATCGTTGAGTTTCTAGGCTGTTTAAAAGTCATTCTAATTCTTCTTGATTGATATCTCTTTTGGCAAAAGAAAGAAGAAGCGCTTTTTTTAACTTTTGTCTATCATACATTTCTTTGGTTCAATCTTTTTTGATAACAATAAGTTCTGTAGTTCATCTTCTCTCAAAAGTAGTAAACCTGTTATTGCAAAATTCACATTCTCTTCTACGTTTGATAGTTTGACCAGCTTCTATACTTCTTGAGTCAATAACCTTAGTATCCATGTTGTTACATTTTGGGCACTTCATATATATTATTTAGGAATAAAAAAGCGTTTATTGTAGTAGGTGATATTTTTGAGGTATCCTTTAAACCAAAGATAATCTTCTCCAGTAATTTGTTTTTGAATATCTGGAATTGGTACTTTTTTGGTAAATCGTTCTAAATTTTCTTCACCTATTCTCAGAAAATCTAAATTATCATCTATGGTTATTATTTCTTGTAATATGTCTTTATATTTTTCGAAAAGATTGCTTATTATAGTATTTCGTATTGGTATTCCTTGATCAGCAATATGGATAATATTTCTATTGTATAGGGTAATAAAAAATTCTTTATCATTTGGATGCTTTTGTATCATTCTTGTTAGATAGAGAAGAAATCATAATAATGTTTCTTTGTGTTGTGCATATATTTCTAACAAAGTATTTCCATCAAAAAGTGATTGATTTTCATGTTGTTTTTTGTTCTCTTGATAATATGCCTTACTTATTCGAAAATCAATATTATATAAACTTTCTTTGATATGATAAAGATCAGTTTGATTGAAATTACGTTCGAGAATAGTAGTCAGGTTTTTGTTTGTGAAAATATGCTCTATATCTTGGTATATTGTTTTGATAAAATCAGTCGTTTCTAATTGGACTAAATTGGATATTTCTTTTCCAAAATGATTTTTAAAAAGTTCGATTAAAAGCTTATTTTTGTTGTATATTTTGATGTCTTTGGGGTTTATATCTTGTAATATAATGGCTAGTGCGCTTTCATCCATTAAACGTAAAATGTGAAAATTGGAATAGGTGTTTTTGGAGGTGCTTTTGGTAGGAAGATAGAATTTTTGTCTTCCAAGTCTTACGTTTTCTGAGATATATTTGTAATAAAATATATTTTTTCCGTAGCTATAAAGAAGTCATCAATAGGTATGCAAAGCGGTTTCTTTTAAATTTTCGTAATTAGTTGTAATTAATTCTTTGAGAAGATTTGGTTTATATAATCTTAAGAATAAGCTTTCGCCCCTTGCTATCCAAAATCATCAAAGAAGGGTTATAAAAAAATTAAGAATTTTTTCCATAATTTTTGATTCTTTTTTGATTCTTTCTGGTATTTTGAGATTTTCTATGCTTTCTTCATCATCACCAATTCGTGAACCAGATTCTTCAATATCTTCGTCAAAAGGGTCTATTCCTTCTTTTTTGAGAGCAGTAATTAAATATTTTTGTACTCAAGCAAAGAAGTTTTTTTTGTAATGTTTATAATCAGTAATATAAAGAATACATTCATCCCATTGGCTGTCATCTTTGAGAAAACTTTTCATAAAATTATCCAATGTTTCTTTATTGAATAATTTGGCAACCACACTTTCTATAATAAGTGTCATATTGGTATCCAAAAACAAATATCTTATTAAAATATCAGCAGGAAGAATATATTGCAAAAGTTTGTTATCAATTGCAGAAAATGTTGTTTTTGATGTATATTTTTGTACGTTTTGAGCAAAATCTTCTATCATAATCTGTTGGTCGTTTTTTAATTCATCAGAAAACAATCGTTTATAGAATTCTTCGTCAGGAAATTGTTCGCTGGTAAAAAGTTTGTTATACTTTTGATAAGAATAAAACAAGAAAAAAAATATTTCTACTTTACTCAATAAATTCTTTTTTATTCTTGCAAATGTCGCTTTGTCTGGCTTTTTGCCTGTTTGTTGAAAAATAAATTCATAAAAGCTAAAAAAAACTTCTATAAATCGATTGTAATTATCTTCTTTGCTTGTATAAGGAAAATTTTTGATTTTTGCACTAAATACGAAGAAGAGGAGATAGGTCGTATATAAAAAATTTAAGAAAAAATCTTGTTCTTCGTTTTCGAAACAGTCTCTTGTATATAGACTTGTCACAAGCGTTATGTTATTTCCTACATTTGCGGGATTAAAAAATCTATAACCATTGATGTTGGCACTGGCACAATATCCATAATAAAGATCAATATCTTTTTGTTTTATTTGAGTGTTTTCACCAAATCCTGTTTTGAATTCAAAAGGATCAATAGTAACATCAAATAGATTTAATTTATAATTTTCTACAATTTTTCTATTTATTACTGAAAAAAATTCTTTTGTTGAAATAAAAGAAATAAACATACTAGCTGGGTTTATTCCTTGGTTTGCTGTTTGTTCTGGGAAAAGTGAAAGTAATAATCTTTTGAACAGTTGCATAGTTTTTTATCAAAGCATTAGCAATTAAAGCGTATATCAATCTCATGCTTGTGCTTTTTCTATTTTTTCTATATGTATATTATATTTTGTTTCTTGTCTGGTTTGCGGTGCGTTAACATCCAATATAATAATAGTATTACCATCTTTGTCTTTTTCGTGTTTACTTATTTCTCACGTGATTTTATCTAATGTAACAGTTGTTCCTGTTTCTGTAGAAAGTCATAATTTTTCAAAAATAAATGATGAAACACGTTGTTGGTTATATATAGAATATTCATCTCCATATCCTTCTTCTGGGGTGATTTTTATATTAAATCTTTGGTCAGATTTTTTGTTTATTAATGCTTGTTCAAT
This sequence comes from candidate division SR1 bacterium RAAC1_SR1_1, assembly GCA_000503875.1. Taxonomy (GTDB): domain Bacteria; phylum Patescibacteriota; class Gracilibacteria; order Absconditabacterales; family Absconditicoccaceae; genus UBA5124. The sequence goes on along the minus strand of CP006913.1, from coordinate 658,802 downwards.
ACCTTTTATAATATCTCAAGAACCTATAGTGATTGTTTTTGTTCCACTTTCAAAAATTTCACCATCTTTTAATGTACCAGAATAAGAAATTGTTACAAGATCTCCGTTTTCTATTCTTGGTGTTTTACTACATCATAACAATCATAACATACTTATACAAACCATAATTATTGTGATTTTTCTCATTTTTTTTTGTGTTAAAATAAAAAGCTTGTCTAAAGGTATATATTTTAGTCATTCTTTCAATGTTTTCTTATTCCTTTTTGAGGAAGAGTTGTTCGTAAAAGAATTGTTTTCGTCATTCTTGAGGAGAATCAATAAAACGCGTTCTATCTTCTGTCTTTTGATTATTGCCTGTGGTAGTGTCTGGGGTTATCATTTGAAATTTAACAATAAATTCTTTGGGAAGCAATATATTGTTTTCGTGTTTTAGAAAAAATTCCGCATATTCAGATTTTTCATAAGGAAGTTGGAAATTTTCTGTAAAAGCAAGTTCTAACTTTTTATTTTCTGATTGTAGTGCTGTTTCATCGATAGCCATTTTAATGTTATTATAATTAACAAACATTTTGGTAGCAACGAGTACGAAAAAAATGTCTATTATTAGCAATAGGTATTTTGAACGAGTAGGATGGCGCAATAAGAATTCTTTGAATTTATTCATAGATAATGTTTATAATAGGTATAATATAATCTAGTATACATAGAATTCGATTGAAAAAGCAAGAGATTTAGTTAATTTGGTAACGTTACTATCTACTACTTTGAACTTAATTATTGGTTTTAAATACTCTTAAGAAATATTATGGCGATACATAAGCTACCTGATTATATGATCAATAGATTGAAAGCGGGGGAGGTTGTTGAAAGACCAGCTTCTGTTATCAAAGAACTTGTAGAAAATAGTCTTGATGCTGGAGCAACACATATAAAAATCACCGTTAATGATGGTGGTAAATCACTTATTAGCGTAGAAGACAATGGAACAGGAATTGAACTTTCTGATATGGATTTATTGTTGGAAAGATATGCAACTTCAAAAATCAATGGAGAACAGGATTTATACAACTTGCAAAGTTATGGATTTCGTGGTGAAGCATTAGCAAGTATTGCAGAAGTAAGCAAAACAAGTATTATTTCCAAGACTGCGTATGCAGAAATAGCTACTAAACTTACAAAAATAGAACAAAGTCTGGTTATGAAACATGTCCCCGTAGGATTTAAACACGGTACTATTGTTTCTATTCAAGATTTGTTTTATAATGTTCCTGCAAGATTGAAATTTCTCAAATCATCTCAGACAGAATATTTTTATTGTTATAATTATTTTGTCGATGTAGCAATGTTCCATTATGATAAGCATTTTACTTTATTGAAAAACGATAAAGTTGCTTTTGATCTCCCTCCGACAGATTGATTGATGGAAAGAATTTTACAAATTTGGAGAAAAGATCGATCAAAATATCTAAAACCTGTTGAATCAGAAAATGAAAATATACAAATTCAATGAATTGTTTCTGATGCTGGATTGACGTTTGGATCAGCTGAAACGATAAAAATATACGTCAATGGAAGGCCAGTTATGGATAAAATAATCAAAAAGGCACTCTTGGATGCATATGTAAGACAGATTACTCCTGGAGAATACCCATTTGCAATTTTGATGTTGACGGTTAAACCTTCATTTGTTGATGTCAACGTGCATCCCAAGAAAAGTGAAGTAAAATTTCTTGATCCTAATTCTATTTTTTCATTGGTACATGAATCGGTAAAAAAAACCTTGGGGATCAACAAAATAGTGAGCGTAGAACATACGTTTTCGAAATTTTGAACTAATTGAACTGGAGAGCATGGTAGATTTGCTAATGAAAACTGAGAATTTGGTAGTGAAAGTAGTGAATTTGGTAGTGGAAATGGATGATTTGATGCGAGTTGATGATTTGGTGCGAGTGGAGGGGGAGGCGCAGTGGCGGAATCTCTGTTTGCCTCTGATTCTCCTCCCCCTCCAGCAGGATTCCCTGGTGGTTTTTGACATATTCAATCTTCTACGATAGGGTTTTCTGGACAAGAGCTTCAGGCTCAGTATTTTCATGAACAATTGTGAACATATCAGGTGGTTGGCCAGGTTTGGAATAGTTATATTGTAGTTTCAACCCAAGAATCTTTGTTTTATATTGATCAGCATGCATTAGCAGAAAGAATTGCCTTTGAAAAAATGAAAAAATCTGCATGATATGTTAAATCAGAGTTATTATTACAACCGTTGACTGTAGATGTTCCCAAAAGAGGAGATATTCAAGAAAAAATAGATCAGATTAATAATTTATGATTTGATTGCTCATTATTATCAGAAACCAAAATTATTGTCTATGCAGTACCTCAAATTTTTAGTATGTATAAGGTGGATATTGAATATCTATTTACCTATATTTTGGCGTTACAACTTATTACGTTTGATCATATTTTGGATGCTATTTTTGCAACAAAAGCGTGTAAAATCTCTATCAAAGCATGAGATCCTTTGTCTTATGAACAAATGACCCGTCTTTTGAAAGATGGCTTTGAATATATCCAGTGAATGTTTGTTTGTCAGCATGGAAGACCGTTTTTTGTCAAAATTGAAAAAAAGACTATAGATAAATTTTTTGATAGGTAAGTTTATAGCTTATAGTTTATCTTGTTTTTCGTTATTGAATCTATATTTATTATAGGATTTTATTCGTTAAATAGTTTTTGTAATGCAAAAAAAAGTAGCTAAAGGAACAGGTGCGTTTTATGATATTGAACTCACATTGAGTGCTGATGATTACGCTAAAGGAAAAGAAAAAGCATTGAAATGATTTCAAAAAGATCTTAGTTTACCTGGTTTTAGAAAGGGATTTGTTCCTATGCATTTGGTAGAAGAACAAATACAACCAGAATATGTTTCTATGAGTATTTATGAACATCTTATCAATAAAGGATTACAAGAAGTTGTAACCGAAGAATCTTCTATTAAATTTATTGGTGAACCATATGATGTAAAGCAAGATAAAAAAGGTGATGACACTGTTGTTTCATTGAAATTGGATATATTTCCCGAAGTTATTACAAAAAACAAGGATTGGACATCACTTACTATGAAAACCATTTCCCCTAAAGCGACAAAAGAAGAGATAGATGAGGCATTGCTTCGTCTCAAAAAAAATTATGCTGATTATGTAGATACTGATACAATGACTCGTCAAGGTATATCAAAAGTATCCATGTCTTTTTTGGATAAAGATTGACAAGAAGTAGACAAGGGTATTTTGTATGTAGGAGAACAAGAATTTGAAGAATTCCCGTTTTTCGTAGATACTTTTGTTGGTAAAAAGAAAAATGAAAGTTTTACTATCCCTTACAAAGAAAAAGATTTGCCACCTACCGTACAAACAAAAAAAGCAGATAGCAAACCAACTACTATTGCATTTGTGTTAACTGATATCAAAAACGTTGTTTTACCAGAAATTAATGAAGAAACTTTACTTAGATTGTTTGGTAAAGAATCTGAAGTTAAAAACGAAGCTGATTTATTGAAATATATTGATGAAAGTATTTCTACACAAAAATTTGATACAGAATTAATTAAAGAAGTTGAAGATTTTCTCAAAATTATCAGAGAAAAATATATGGAAGTTATTATTCCTCAAACACTTCTTAGCCAAGAAGTACGTGTAAGACTAGAAAATCTTGAAAAAAGATTTGGTGGAAAAGAAAAAATGAATGCTTATTTTAAACAAATGGGAGAAGAAAAAGCAAAAAAATTCGTAGATGATATCTCTTTAGCTGCTTCAGAAAGTCTTGAGAAATTCTTTATTCTCCAAAAAATCGCTGAAGAATTAAAACTTGATATTAATCGAGAAAAACCAGTTGATTTGGAAATAGAAAGAAAATTATATGAAAAACTTTCTGCGGGTAAAAGTGCTTCTATAAAGGAAGAAGGGGAAAAGAAACCTAAAAAACCAGCTAAAAAATAGTATTAGCTTTTATACTTTTTAAAATTTGTGTCTTATGTTTCGTTTTCTTTGGGATTTTCTCAAATATCCGTTTGATGCTCATAAGGAAATTAACAAGTTCTCGCTTTTTTTGGAGATGCTATTAAAGCAATATCCGGCAGTTTTTTGGATACGTCCAACATTCAAAAAAATACTTGCATTACCGCTATTGATTATTTATTTTGTTTTTAGAACCAAAAAGAAATAATATAAAAAAAGCCAGTCTCTTTGGAGCTGGCTTTTTCTATTAATCTTCATCTATGGTAAGATCTTCGAATTGTTCTTTGTAATAATTTCTTATTTTTTTGAGGATAGTTGCTAGTTTTTCTGAATCAGCTAAATCTGATTTACTTATGATTACTTTGCTACTGAAATAGCGGTTAAATCCTATTTGTTTTATCTTTTTGAGAAAGCTTTCTAGTTTTAATGTTCATTCTCCAGGAAGGAGATGCCCATCACCAACTCTATTTTTGTCTGAGAAATAGAGAACTGATATATAGGGGAGAAATGATGATAATTTTCTTGTAAAATCATTTTCCAAAACATCCGCATCAAAATTTGCAATATCCAATCCTAGGTAACATCCATATTTTTTGATGATATCTACAATATTAGTAAAACGATATTTAGGTATTGGAAGCGCAAATACATTGGAATCTTCAGGATTGATAATACTGAAATGAATATGTTTGTTATCTTTTTTATAAGCTTCTAGATTATCTTCCAAAAAGTTAAATGATTTCATATTGAAAAATTTTGGAGCATTGATTGTAATTGTATCGGCACCTGTTGCTTCACAAAGATCTAAGGCTTTGTTTAATTCTTTTTGATTTATATTTTCTGATACTTGGATAACTTTGATTGGTAATTCATGCTTTTTTGATAGCTTTTTCACGTAATCTACGTTTCGAGCATCAAAATTTTTCCATATAGCTAAATCTAATCAGTCGAATCCGGCTTCTTTTGTTAATTCAAAAATTAAATCAAGTCCACAATTGGAAAAAGCATCACTGCTCATCAAAAACTTAGGAGATCAATCCTTTTTGTTTTTTTCTGGAGTTTTGTTCTCTTTCCCGTTTGTTGGTTCTTCCATATCGAAGAAGATATCAGCCATTTTTTTTGTTTTATGTAATAAATAGATAATCGTCCTAAAGTATAAATCTTTTTTCTAAAAAAGCAAATTTTAGAGGCTGTTTTTTTGAGGTTATTAATTGTAGAGAGTAAATATCAACGTTCCATTATATAAATCAGGCTTTTGATAAGCAGGAATTGTTATTTTTAATGAAGGATTGTTACCATATTTACCTATGATACACGAAGAACATTCTGGAGTAATGTTTTTGACCATATAATTATAAATTCCTGTCATTGCTTTGTATTCATTTATTCCTGTTGCGAGGGTTACTCATGATGATGGAATACCTTCCAATGTGGTAATAGCATTGTTTGCTTTAAACTCGATATTTTCTTGTGGTATAGATAATGTTCATTCTTGATTACTTAAGCTTCAAGATAATTGGATTGTACTGTACCATCCTGTATATCCTTTGGTATCATAGACTCGGAATGTATTATCCGCTCATGAAAAATCTTCTATGATTTCTGTTTCTTGTTTAGCACTTGCTATTGATGGTAAATTAAGTCCGTAAAGAGGAGTACCTATAGTTGGATTTGGAAGTTGAATACTCAGATTTCTACCTGTTGAAATACTATTGTTTACCGCATCAGTTGTTGTTACGCTGTAATTATATGCTCAATCAGGAAGACATTGTTGTTGTGTCGTGAATTGCCATTTGTCTGTATCTGTTTTTGAGAGATTTGTTCTATAAAGTTGAAGTACTTCTCAGGATGAAAGGGCACGGTTATAGATACGGACTTCATCAATTGATCAAGATAAATAACTAGTTATTGTTCGTCATCATATATTTATAAAACCTAAATCTCAGATAATATTATCCCCTCAATAATTTGTTGATGTTTCTGTTGCGGGTAAATCGTCTATATATACCAACATTTTTTGATTTTGACTATCAAAAATAGTTGTAACAAAGTGCCATTTATTGTCATTTGAGTCTATTATAGGAGAATCTAATAATTTGTATCATTTTCATAATTTACATAATCCAAAATTATATCCATTGTTTGTTTTTATTATTTCAAATCATTCTCAATAAGAAATACATCCAGCATGAACGTTTCAATTTGAAATGATAATTTTGTTATTTCAAGTTTGAGATTTTATCCAAAAACTTATAGATATGCTTCATGTTTTAATATCTGTATTGTTTTTTTTAACTTGCATATAATCATTTATTCCGTCAAAAACATAAGTTCATCAAAATTTACCATTTCAAGTTCGAGTAACTCCGCTATATCCTGTTCCATGATTTCAATATTGAGAAAAATCTTTGATAATTCATCAAGTTGTTTCACCCAATCATAGTTTATTATCAAAGTTCATCATTAAAACAAGTCAACTATCATAGATAGGATAGTTAGTTCCATTTCGGTTTTGTGTCAGTATATTTAAGTTTTCTTCTGTGATTTCTGCTAGTCCAGAGAAGGTGTTTCCTGTTATAATAGCATTGTCTGATGGAGTTGATCAAGTGAAAATAATTGTAGGATTCGTTGTATCAATACTAAATTCGATCGTATTTGAAAAATTACTTATATTATCTAGATAATCGCTAGCTGCAATTCTTGTATAATAAATTCAATCATTTATATTTGCTATGGTTTGTCCTGTTTCTATTGTTGATCAAGATAAAATAATGTTTGTAAATCAGATATTTGTACTTATTTGGTATATGTATCAACTCAATCAAATTCCTGTATCTGTACTTGCCGTCCATAGTATATTCATGCCTGTTGTATTAAATACGGTTTTGTTACTTGGATAGCTTATTGTTGGTACACTAGGTGGGTCATATTCTTGGGTGAAGTTAGTCTCAACATTAAATGACCAGGTTGCACTATAAAGAGAATATTTTAATGCTTTATCAAAAGCTCTAACTCTCCAATAGTAGGTGTTTTCTTTGAGAGCGACTGTTTTTGTTGTCGTATATCCTGTACTACGATAAAGTATTGTAGAGAAATCATTTCCTGTACTGATTTCCAATACGTATCAACTCATTCCTATTCCATCATCGGTACTTGCAAACCATTCAAAATCTATATTTGCTGTTACAAAATTAGCGTAACCTGTATAATTTTGTAAAGGTTGAATTGGTAGCGGTGTCGTAGGAGGTGCTGAATCTACAAATGTTACTGGTTGATAATGAGTTGGATTATTTTGTCCTGTTCGTATTTGTACTATAATGTTTTTTGCTCCATCAGCTGATGATGATAATGTAACAGGTATAGATGTATTGTCTGTAAAAGATCATGATGGATTTGTTGTTAGGTTTCAACTTATAGCATAATTGAATGTTCCTTGTCATGAAAGAAGAATTGTTCTTGATGTATCACTACTATCACTAATAGCTTTATCTATTTCTACATCTATTTTGGTTGGAAGTGTCTTTGATCAAATAAAATAATTTTGGTTCCAATCTGTTCCTGATGTTCAGTAATAAACAAGTGTAGATCAACTTCGTCTTACTGGTTGTATTTGTATTGGAATATCTTGTCCAAATGATGTTGTCATTGTATCTGCATAATTCCATGATGCAATTTGTCCACGAGTAATATTTGATCGAGGCCATAAATATTTATTTCCTAAAACATTTATGGAGTTATTTAAAAATTCGTTTGTATTTGTAGTTAGTTTTTGACCTGTCTTCCATCATAAATAAACAAATTCTCCAGTTCCTTGTAATGCATTATTTCCAATAGTTACTCATGTAGCAATATTATAATATTTTAGAAAACTGCTACTTGTCGTGTATATATCCATATTTCAATTATTTATGAAACTTACATTTGATAAAATATCAAAAGTATTTAATGCACCATCTGTTGAAGATATTCAATATGCACTGTTATTAGCAAATATTGAATTAGATATTACATTTCTATTGTGAGATGAACTGAATCACATTCAACTATCGTTGTTAAAACTTAACATATTATTGAATGTATTATATCAAGGTCAACGTACGTGTATTCAATGGTAATTATTATGCATTATAACATTATTGAATATATTATAGTTTCCTCATCAATAGATATAGGCACAATACGTATTCTTATAACATAATATATTTTCTAAAGAATTGTAACTAGATGTTGAATAAAGATAAATACCATTTGTTCATCATAACATCTCTAATCCGTATAATGAGTTATTGTTAGCTCCTATAGTGTAAATGTTTGCATTGTTTCTTGCATGAATCGTTGAACTTTTATCCATTTCACCATTTAGTATTATATTTTCAATGATATTGTTATTCGTTATTATTAATGAAATAAGACTTGGTAACCTTCTTGCACTAAGTATTTTTACTTTATTTGAAGTTTCTTCTTTTGCTAATACAGTACATCATTCTTCGAAAGAAATACTATCATTGATATTATAAACTCATTCCTTTAGTAAATATATACTATTTTCATTTACATGTCCAAAGAAAAAATCCTTGTTTACTTCCGGTTGTAGTATAAATATTTTTGTTTGTCCTGTATTTGTACATCAAAAACTATTTCGATTTTTTGTATAATAATTTTGAGGAGATAGGTATTTTGAAATAATAGTTTTATTTTGATCTTTGATAGAATTAATATTTCCTCATATTATTAACCAATCAGATTCTTTGTTTGTTGTATCTATAGTTTTTATTCTTGCAAATAATTCTGTTTGTCAAGAAACTCATAGTATTTGAATTGTATTATATTCAGTAAATCCGGTTTTAAGTAATAGAGAAAAAGAATTTTCTGAAGCTATTTCATAATAATACCCAGATATTTCACTTCCACTATCATATCCTTTATTCCAAAAGAATTCTATATTATCATTGTCTGATGATATTCGGGAAATATTTCATGTTGTTGGTTTTGTAGGAACTGTTTCATCTATATATGTTTTTATGTGGGTATGATTTTTTTCTCATGATGTTATTCGTGTTTGTATGATAATATTTCTTATTCATTCTGTATTTCATGAAAGTGTTATATTAATACCCGTTTCATTGCTGAAGGTTCAATTATATGCTTGAGTAATGTCTCCAGTGATAAAATAATTTATTACTCATGGATATTGAATAGTTATTGTCCTGTCATTATCTGCTGTTGATGAAAATATTTCATCTATATTTATATTAACATTAGTTTTTGTGACTTTTGTACCTACAAATTTAGTTGATTCCCATTCTACTATTTCTGATCAAGTGTGTATTTGTAATGTTGTTCATGAATAATATACTACAGGTTTTTGTAATAATATATCTTGCCCTAAAGAAAACTCAATATTGTTTCCTGTCGTTGTTCGTGTGCTATTGCGTCAACGAAATATATTTATTCGGGGAGATAAATATCTGTTACTATCTAAATTTATGACATTTATCATTTTATTCCAAGAAATATTTTTATTTGTTTTTATATCTATTTTTCCTGTGAATAATAATATATTAGCAAGTTCATCACCTCATATTAAGAAATTTTTTGTATCAGTTTTTTGTGCTTCAATAGTATTGTAAATCTTTGTAGTTGAGTTATTTGTAAAAATATCAGCTCCCACATTGTTTAATGAAATAATATCACTTAATATGTTATAATTACTTGTCACTACAATACCATATTGTTCATTGTTGTTTATCACACAATTGTTTACTGTATTATAGTCACTTCATAATCGTATACCGAAATTTCCATTGTTATATATCTGACAATTATTTATTGCGTTATAAGAAGAACTTGTTGTTATTACTATTCAATATAATCAATTTGAAACAACATTATTATTATTAAAAATATTTACATTATTTAGTATATTGTTGTTTGATCAATTCTCTAAAACGATTCAATTATATGTATTATTGTATACATTAATGTGTTCAAGAATATTTCCATCAGCATTATTTGCTTGTATTCCATAAACACTATTTCAAATATTAGAAATATTTACGTTTTTTATTTTGTTGTTTGTACTGTTGACTAATTGAAGGTTTGCTGAATAGATGTTTTTTAATGAAATATTGAATATACTATTGTTTGTAACAGAAGATCATATTATTCAGTAGCTGTTGTAACTATGGGTTCATCATACGCCATTGTTTATTCAATCAATTATTATATTATCTATAATTCTTTTGTTTCAATTTATCACTATCATATTTGCTAATGTAGCATTACTGTATAGTTCAACTTTTCCTAATATATTATCTTTTGTTCCTTTTCCTACAAGTGCGCTACATTCTCCGTTAAATGTTATACTATTTCCTAATATATGAATACCTTCTTCTAATAAATATATAGTATTTGTATTTAATGTAGTATAAGGAAATATATTATTTCCCAAATTTTGATAATTAGGAACTTTTATTACTTGTATTTGTTCTGGATCACATTGAGAATTCCATGTTGTTGTAAATACATTGCCAGATCCGAAGTAGAAATCTGTCACTAAATTTTCAATTTCTTCGCTTATTATAAAAGAAAGGCTATCATTCCAATCTGATTCATAATTTACTTTATCTATTGCTTTTACTCTCACATAATATTGGGTTGTTTCTTGTAGTCATTCTACTGTTATTGTTGTTTGTTGTGTTGTTCCGTATTGTTGTATTGTAGAAAAGTCTGAAGCAGTACTTATTTGATATAAATATCAGCTTATTCCTGCTCAACTATCTATACTAGGGCTTCGCTCTATTACAATACCAGTTGTTGCTGTTATATTTTTTATAAATACATTTTGTGGTGTTGTTGGTGGTGTTATATCAACAATTGAAATAGTTTCATAATGAGTCATTCAATTTGTTCAATTCTTTTCAGTCTGTGTTATTATTCTTTTTTTCTCTTCTCATCAAAAGAGTACTAATGGAATATTTTGAGTTGTTGAAATATATCATCATGTTTCTTGAGAAATATTTCATGTAATTGTATAAAAAATGTTATCTCAACTAATAGTAAATATCCTTTGATTATCTCAAGTTGTTATTTGTTTGTCTATAGAAGATGTTATTTCTGTTTTTTTGACTTTTGAAGAAATAAATTCGTTTGTTGTCGTATCAGTAAATTGAGAGGTATATCTTACTAAATTTGTTCCTGACCGTTTTATTGGTTGTTCTTTTGTTGGTATATTTTTTCCAAAAGAAAGCGTTCAAGATAAAAATTCTCGATTAGTATTACGTCAATAAACGGGATTTAACCAATTATATAAATATATTCATGATTGATTTTTTATGTTAATTTTGTCGTTATAAGAGTTACTATCATCATAAATAATATGTCCTGAAGATATACCTATTCATGATAGATCATTCCCTCAAATTATTAATGTATTATTCTCGATAGTGTTTGTTTTTAGATATCCATAATATTTTAATATTCAGCCTCTAGCATCTTTAAATATATCTTTGTCTTGATTTCAAATTATGCTTGTATCCATTGTTATTACATAAGCATTGTTTATTTCAATTCCTTTTGTTGTGTTTTGGCTAATATTAGAATTAAAAAGATATGTAGTTCATCATTCATTTGCAGATAATCAAACATTATTGTTTTGGAAAATACTATTATTAAATATATTATATGAACTCGCTCATAAATAAATTCAATAACTTGTATTATTAAAAATTTTACTATTATTATAAGTATTTATATTTGAATAATTTAATCGCATACCAAAAGTATTGTTAAATACTTGTATATTTTCTATTTGATTATTAGTAGATGAATTTAAATATATTCCGTATCAATTTTTGTAAATATTAATTGTATTTATTGCTCAATAATTATTTCAATTGTAATATATTCCATACGTTCAGAATGAAAATACTGAAAAGTTGTTTATTGTAGTTGATGTTGTTTGATTTCGATTGATTCAATTATTATTGGCTGTATGTGTCCCTCATAAACCATTTTTTGCTCCATCTAATTGAATATTGTCGATAATAATATTGTTTTTTTGATAGGCGTAAATAGCATTTGTTAATTGGCTATTTGTATATAGTGTTGTTTTTTGTTCTCCTTGATAAGGATTTTCTCAAACTAATGCGATACAATTACCATTGAATGTGATTTGATTGTTTGCAATATGAGCGCCTTCTTGGAGAATATATATTTTATTTGATCACAAATTAGTATATGGAAAATATCCATATCCAGAATAATTATATACGTATACAATACTTATGTCTCCTGTATTACAATTATTTGATTGCCAATTTTCTGTGAATTTACTACCACTACCAAAATAATATTCAATGATATTATCTTGAACGTTGATTTGTATGCTGTTTCCTGTTGTTGTATTACCAGCATTATCAATAGACAGAATTCTTAATTGATATGTTCCTGTTGTTGTGAAATTTTCTGTGTAGTCAGTATATATTGTTGAAATTTCCTTTTGTATTGAAGAAAAACTATCGTTGCTTATTTGGAGAATATATCCACTTAACCCCGTAACTGTATCAAATGACGTATTCCATTTGATGCTATTGTTTCCAAGAAATATATTGCTGTTGTTTTGTGGTAAATAAATGTTTGATTGACTAGGTCCTTCAGTATCAATAAGAGTAATGTCATCAGAATAAGTTGTTGTGATATTATCTCCACCATCTTTAAATCTAGCGTAGACTGTTCCTGTTCCACTAGAGATAGGTAATGTATAATTTATTGATGAAGTACATGTCGTTCGATTAGTTGGAGTAGAAGTATCTCAGTAAGCAATTTGTATAGGAGATCGTTGATCTGTAGGACAAGTTATATTTAAAGTTACAGCTGTTCATGTAGTAGATGCTGCATCGTTGTTTATGCTAAATATAGCTTTGGTATCAGAAGATCATATTTTGGCGACAAAGATATCAGAACTTCAAGAACTAATTAATATAGTAGGTCAAAAATATGAAGTTCAATATAAAATTCAAACAGCGTAGATATTTCAATTACTATCATTGGATATTCAAAATCAAACATCATAATCAGTACCCCCTGCATTTTGAGCTCGGAGATATTCTCATGTAGAAGATAATTTGACAATAAATATATCAGAATTTCAAGTACTTACTAATATAGTAGATCAGAAATATCACGTTCAACCAAAATCTCAGACGATATAAGAATTACCACCACTATCTATTGATACTCATTGTCAACGATCATTATCAGTACCTCCTGCATTTTGAGCTCGGAGATATTCTCATGTAGAAGATAATTTGGCAATAAATATATCAGAATTTCAAGTACTTACTAACATAGTAGATCAGAAATATCACGTTCAACCAAAATCTCAGACGATATAAGAATTACCACCACTATCTATAGTTATTCATTGTCAATTATCAAAACTAGTCCCACCAGCTTTTTGAGCCCATAACCATTGCCCTGTAGAAGATATTTTGGCAATAACTGCATCTGTACTTCGTGGACTATTAAATAATGGAATAGATCAGAAATATACCGTTCTTGCACAAGATCAAATGATATAAGAATTACCATCACTATCTGTGGCTATTCATTGTCAAGAATCATTATCATTTCCACCAGCACTTTGAGCCCATAACCATTGTCCCGTAGAGGATATTTTAGCAACAAATATATCATTATATCAAGTACTCACTAACTGAATAGATCAGAAATATCACGTTCATTCAAAATTTCAGATGATATAAGAATTACCACCACTATCTGTGGATATTCAATATCAATAAAAAGAACCCTCTGCATTTTGAGCTCGAATATATTGTCCTGTAGAAGATACTTTGGCAACAAAAACATTAGAATTAGATCAACTACTAACTAATTGAATAGATCAAAAATATCAAGTTCATTGAAAATTTCAGACAATGTAAGAATTACCACTACTATCTATTGATACTCAATATCAATTATCAGAACTGGTACCACCAGCATTTTTAGCTCGAAGAAACTGTCCTGTAGAAGATATTTTGGCAATAAAAGCATCTGCACTTCAAAAACTAACTAAATTAATAGATCAAAAAGATGCTTGTCGGTCGAAAAGTCAGACTATATAAGAATTACCACCACTATCTGTGGCTATTCATTTTCAATATTCATAACTACTATTACCAGCTTTTTTAGCCCATGAAAAAAGAGAACTTTCAGGAGCTTGTGTATCTAATATAATAGAATCAGATATAGAAAAGAGATCTCCTGCATTATTTTTAAATTCTCAACTGATTGTTTTTATATTATCTCAAGGAGTAATATACCATCATGTATAGTTAGCAAAATTCCACCAATCATCAAAGCTATATCAATAATTAGCAAATCTCATAAAATTTGCTCATGATATATTTGTACTGACGAGTGTAACTCCTGTAGAATTTGTGAAAATATCTCCAGAATTTATACTGAATATACCTGTAGGTGGTGTAGTATCTAATAAGATATCGTCACTTACATATCATGTATCTATTCCATCAGTAAACATTGCATATACTGTTTTTGTTCATGCTAACTCTGTAAGTTCTCGTTGATATGTTCAACTATATCCTATCCAAGAAGCTGATTCTGCTTCTCCTGTAGAATGTCAAAATTTCATGTGAGTAGCTCAACTTACGTTCATTTGTAATGTTACATTTCTTGATAGAGTACTTGTTTCGTCATTGTTAATTACAAAATTTCATGTTGTAGTACCTATAGTGAAATAGGTGAAATGATTTGTTTCAAATATGGTGTATTTTTCTCCGCTTCGTAAAGAAACAATTCCTGTTCCAAAATATTCTCGTTGTTGTCCATCTTGTGATGAATGTATTTCCATAGTTGTTCATATTTCTTTTGATGGAGTTGGTATACGAACTTTTACATTTAGAGGATCTTCTGTGTTATCTACAAAAAATATTTGTTCTCACGATGTTCCTACGGAAACGATATTATCTTTGGTATTATTTATTAAACTAAATGCTGTTATTTCTGTTTCTATTGTTGGTGTTTCAATGATTCATGAGAAATCTCATGCTATAGTTTTTACAGAAAAACATCATGGAAATTCTATATTTATATTATTTCATTCTATATCTCAAGTTGATTGAAAAAATATAGGTATTTGTGGACATACCGTATTGGTATTTCTAAAATTTAATGGTTTATATCAAAAAAGTCAGTCTATAGTTTCTATATACTCTTTATTGGTAAATGCATCAATAATTATTCCCGTGTCTGTTGTATTTGGAATGGTTACAAAAATTGATGATTCTATAATAAAAGATCAAGTTTCTGATTCTGATGTATTGTTTAATAGATCATATGCAATAATTTTTCGTGTATAAGAATTTTCAGTAAATCAAGAAAGTGTTATTCATGTATTTGTGGTTGTTCCGCTTGCTACTAAAGAACTGATTGAATTATATATTTCATATTTATATCCTGATATTCATATTCCTGTTTCATCGTTTCCTGACCATATTAATGGTATTGTGTCTCATTCTTCAAAAGAACTTCAGCTTGTTGGTGATAAAAGTTCTATATTTGGTCATTGTTTATCTATATTGATAACTACAGAAGTTTTGATTGTTTCGTCAGTATTGAGATTGTCCGTAGAGTAGTATTTTATCTGTTTGCTTGTTATTTCATTTACATTACCAGTAACTAGTATAGAAGTTCATAGTATATTAGATGTACAATTTCATCAAGAAGTAGTGATACAATAATAGGTGTTAGCTACACCAGCTCAAGCATCAGTAGGACTTAATGTTATTGTTTGATCTGTATTTGTTCGAGAACTTGTTGCATTATTAGTAGTTATAGGAGCAGTGGCATCATAGGTATATGTTTTGAGAGAAGATGTTCCTGTTGTCCCTAGATTATCTCTTGCTCTCATAAGTATTTGGAGATTTGTTGCTGGACTAATATTTGCTATCTGACAATATCATCAAGCATATGTTCCAGCTAACCATGATGTTCCATTATTAATTGAGTATTCACATGTGCTGCTGTTAATGTTTGATCAAGCATCAGTTGCTGTAGATTGGATACTAATAGTACCTTTATAATACGTTGTATGTGTTGTGCCTGCATAGATAGCTGGTAATCATATAGTAGGTGCTGTAGTATCATAGATGAAATCACTTTGTAAGCTTGTTCCTGTATTGTTTGCTTGATCTTTTACCAATAACTTGATATTGAAACTTGCTGCAGGATTGTACGTGTTATATATACAATAAGAAGCGTCCTGAGTTACTCATACATTTGTAAAAGCAGCAGCATTGATACTTCTCATACAACTTGAAGCTAATATTCCTGCTCAGATATCTGATATAGATGATCTCAAATCGATTGCTCATTTAAAATATGTACCAAAATATGTTCCTCAATATATTACAGGAGCAGTTATTGCAGGATTAGACATATCTATTTTATATAATTGTTTATTTATAGTTTCTGTATTTCCCAATGAGTCTGTACTATAAAAACAAACTGTTCTTAACAATGCTTGTGATGTTGTTCCTGTAACTGATATAGCAGTAGGGTAGGTATAACTTGTAAATCATCATGCGCTACACGTTAGATCTCCAGAAAGTATTTTATAAAAAAGTGATACTCATTTTACTCAAGCATCGGTACCTGTTGTTGTAAATGTGAGATCTGTATTTCTCCAGTTGCTATTTGTGTCAGATATAGAAGAAATAGGTGCAAGATTGTCTAGAGTATAAATTTCTGTTTCAACAGTATTAAGATAACAATTGTTTAATGCATCACAAGATATTGCTTTGAGAGTTGTATTAGAAGAAAATGATTGATTAGACCAAATAGTACCAGTAGAACTAGGATCTACTCAATTAGTTGAATATCTGATTTGTGTACCACCAGCTCATACGGTACAAGTAACTGCTATAGTTCATGAAAAATATTGGCTAAGTGTACATGATGGTGCTGCTGTTGGACCATCCGTATCTATTCCTTCTCGTCAAACTATTATATTTACTGTAGAATTTTCGTTATCTTTGACTTGGATAGTACAAGAATCTATACCAATTTGATTGGTATTTGGTGTATAGGTGATATTATCTCCGACTATAGAACATATTCCCTTCGTTCATTGAGTAACGATACCACTATAAGTAATGTCTGTATTTCAACACGTTCATTCATTGACTGAAGATAATGTCTTCCAACTAACAGTTCTCGCAATGTTTCAAACAGAGGCATGTCCTGTGAAATTGGAAGCAGTGGGTACCCTATTATTGAAAGTATAGGTAGCAGTTTTAGAAGAAGAATTTAATAAGGTATCTCTCACTCGTCAGGTTCTAACAACAACTACATTTGCTTGGCTAGCAGCAATTCCTGTACTTGTTGTAGTAGACCATGTGCTGTTATTGAAACTATAAGGAGTAGCATGTAATCAAACACCAGTTCAATCATTAATATTAGTAATAGACAAAGATCAAGCAGTACATTCTGATCACGAAACATTTGCAAAAATAAAGTTAGGTGCTGTATTATCAATATTTATTGTCCTGTTGGGTGCATAAGCTCAATTGTTTAAACTATCATATACAACTATAGAAAGATTATGAGAGCCATTAGTTAATGTATTTTTTAATGTAATATTTCCTGTACATTTTTGTGTTGTACTATTATATGTTAATGTAGTTGGGGTAAAAGAGGAATTACTATAATCTATAGATACATAACATGTTGTTCAATTTGTTATTCCTACTCATCGATCTGTTGTAGTTATATCTATAGGTATTATAGATCCACTTTTATATCGTCATCATGCTGTTGGACTATTCCAGGTATATGTAGGGGCTGTTGTGTCAACATAAAAATTTCTTATTGCATGTGTTCATACATTACCAGCTACATCTACTGCCCATGCTTCTACAGTACATGCTCATTGTGTCTCTGTACAAATTCAATCTAATTCGATTTCATTGGTTGTTCAACCATCGCTACAATATCTTTCTTCATTGTATATTTCTAAACTTTGGTCATTCCAAACCGTATAATAACATGCTTGTAAAAATCCAGCCTCATCATGATCAGTAAGTTCCAACATAGTATAACTGCCTTGCCAAACTCATTCATCTGGAGAATTGATGTTTGTTATAGGAGCAACAGTATCAATAACGAAAGTATTGACTGTTATTATATTGCTTTGATTTCAAACAGCATCAGTTACTCTGATAGTACAATTACTATATGTTCAAGCTGCTAAAGTATTGAATGTAACTGTAGTATTGCCGTTGATTGCTGAAGTAGTAGCAGAAGAACAATTCCCTCAATAAGTTATTGTTCAAGCTTCATTTGAAGAGAATGTATAACTTGGTGTTGTATCATTACTAGGTGTTGGAACAGCAGTTATTTGAGCTATAGTAGGAGCAGTTTTGTCTATATTGGCAACATTAGCTCCTATCGTAGCACTATTGTTTGCTCGATCTTTAACTATAAAATTATAGGTTCCATTTGTACTTACTGTATATGTAAGGGAATTAGCTTTCTCACTACCTTTTAATAGTTGATCTATTGTTGGTTCTGTACCATCAACAACTTCAAATCTTGGTCTATATCGATATTGTCTTTCAGTTGTTGAAGTAGAATAATATAAATATGTTCTCTGTCATCATAAAGTAGCTGTAGATGTTCGTTTAAAATCTGTTAATCAATAGGATAATTTTCTTCCATCGAGAGTATATATTCAAGATGTAGGGTCTGAAGATGCGCCGGCATATGCGTATGGATGAATATATGCTACAAACAATAACCAGTTATCTTTTATTTCAGGTATATCACTTACTACTGGATATCAAAAATAAGGATTATCATTCTGACTTCCGTCACTTAAATTTGCAACATGACTATATTGTGTTCCAAAATATGTTCTTCCATCACCAACATTTTCTCTTCTTATCCAAACAACAGCACGATATTTCTTTGTTTTATCAATAGGAATTGATAAATTATCCCATCATCAATCAGAATTGCTTTCTGGATCATTTATTTCTGATGCCCAAACTTTATCAGCAATTCATCGTGGATTTGATTTTGAAATTATAGTATTTTCTGTAGCTGTTCAACATATTCCAAAAGATCATTGTGATCAATTTGTTCATAATACCCATGAATTTGGATTTATCAATGTTGGTAATACTCCTCAAGTTATTATTGTACTATTTGGTAATTGGACACTAGCTACTCCAGAATTATCTGTTGGATTAAATGTAATTATTACATTTCCATTTGTAGCTGTACTTGGGTTTAAATTATAGGTACCACTAGGTGCTGTGCTATCTTTGTTATATACATAACTATTTATCGAACTAATATTACCTGCAGTATCACAAGCTCAAACTCTTAATGTAGTAGTAGGAGAAAACGATTGATTTAATCGTGTGCTAGAAGAACAAGTTGGATCTGTACCGTTTGTAGTATATTTAATTGTTCATTCTGAAGCTGAACAAAAAACACTTAATAAACTAGAAAAATACTGACTAGTGGTACATGTTGGTGGCTGGGAAGGCGAAATACTATCATATGTGGTAGAAATAGTATTGGAAGCTGTATTATTATTTCAAGCAGTATCAGTAGCAACTCATGCAGCGACAAAAGAGCTTACCGTGCCTTGTCATGAAGGAGTGATCGTCCATCTATAAACGGTAGAACTTACCGCTGTAAAATTACTGATAGATCAATTGGTAGCAGAAACATCACCGACAACAAAATTAGAAGTAGCTTCACTAAATGTACCAGTCACGATAAAACTAGATCAAGAGAAATAAGTTCAAACAGAGCTTGTTAATGTGACAGTAGGAGCAACAGTATCATAAATAATAGTATCATTTATAACAGTAGATCGATTTTCAGCAATATCTTTAAATCTTACATAAACAGTTTTAGTTCATTGAGTAGTAGTACATCAAGCATTAGTTTGATTTGTTATATTAAAAGATTTATTTGTTGCATAAGTTTCGGCAGTAGTTCGATTAGAATTATTACAAGAAAATTGCATTTGAGTTATTCAATTAGTATCAGAAGCTGATAATCCTAGGGTGACAGTAGCATTGTTTGTATAAGCAGCTCCTCCGTTGATAGAAATAGTAGTACTTGTAGGAGCAATAGTATCATAAACAATAGTATCACTTATGGCGGTAGATCGATTTCCAGCATTATCCCTGTACATTACATAAACAGTTTTGGTTCATTGAGTGGTAGTACATCAAGCATTGACTTGATTTGTCATATTAAAAGATTTGCTTGTTGCATAAGTTTCAATATTGGTTCGGTTATAATTATTACAAGAAAACATCATGGCACTAATACCATAACCATCGGAAGCTGATAATGTTAGGGTAACAGCAGCATTGTTTGTATAAGCAGCTCCTGCATTGATGGAAATAGTACCCGTAGGTGGTGTTAATTCTACACGAAATCTACTTCGAGCATGGATACTTTGGTTATTTGAGGTATCTACTGACCATGCCTCAATGTCATAATCATCTTCAGGAAATTCATCAAGAAATTCAAGCTGTGTATTACAATATCTAATTCCTCAAGCCACAATACCCAAATTGTAACTGTAAACATTATAATGACATGTTGATAATGCTATGTTATCGTAATCAGTAAATTCTAAGAAAATTTGAAATGATTGTAATGCTCAGTCTGGAGGGGCATCAATTGTTGTTGTTGGTGGAGTAGAATCTGTACTTAATAATATAGTATCAGTTATATTAGCTGTTGTATTCCCCAATGCATCTTTAAAGCTCATATAGACAGTTTTTGTCGCATTTCCAGCTGATAATGTATAAGCCATACTTGCTGAACAAGTTTGTCGGTTTGATGGACTTACAGATTCTCCAAAGGCTACTTGTACTCATCCAGCTCAACCGTCTGTTGCACATGTTGTGTTCAAAGTAACAGAAGTACTATTTGTGGTTGCAGCATTATTATTTATGTTGAAAGATCAATTTATTGGAGCTGTACCATCGTAATAAAATGTACTAGTAAGTCATGTTTCATACCTACCAGCTATAACTAATTGAATATCTTTATTCGTAAGTTCCGGTATGATTCAATCATCAAAAATTCTTACACGAAAATAAATTGTTAAATTTGAAGCAGAACTTCGTGATGTTTCACAAATAACACTTCTAATGCCTGATTGATATCGGTTGTCAGCAAAACTAAAAGTTCAATTTTTGTTTACATCACACCAATCTATACTTTCACCTATAAACAAACGTACTGGAACATCACCAGTAAGTGTTATACTTCCATTAAAATAATTTCAAACAACATTTCCTATTGCAAAAATAGAAAAATGATCTGTTGGCACTTGTACAATATTGACTCATGATGATTCTTGTACTTCAAAAACACCAAGAGATTCTCGATTTTCGCCATCTTCTGAAGAATAAACATTTACATTATCTCCAGACTTGTACCCATCTACTGGCATTTCTACGGTTGCATATACTGATTCGCCACTGGTATTTTCTAATTGTAATCATTCTTCTAAAGATCCTATTTTGATTGCATTTGCACTTCTTATTTTTCCTCAAGACATTGAAAATCAATGTTGCGTATCTTTTTGTGGTGCTATAATTATTCAATCATATATTTCTCCATCATTTGTCTTAAATATAGTACCTTCAGGTATATCTACTTTAATTTTCTCATCTAAAGACTCTAATGTTACGGCAACAGGAATGCTTCATTCGCTTTCAGAAAGATCTAGAGATGTTTTTCCTTTGTAATTGTTTTCTTGTTTATCAAAACGTTTCCATAAAAATTCTGATTCTGCTATTTCTTTTTCTTTTTTGACTTTTACAGGTTCGTTTGTGGCTGAAAATTCTTCTTTTGGTCTAATATCTATATCGTTCTTTTTCTTTTCTTTTTCTTGGAGAATGGTTAAAATATTTTTTTCTAGTGTTGTGTCTTTTTGTTTTTCTATGGTTTCTTTATTGTCTCCTGTGGCTTGTTCTGTAATTTCTTGATCTGTTTTGTAGTAATGAGTATCTGTTATTCTATTATCAAACAAATCCATATAAATACCAAACCTTCTTTGGTCATAATTTTGTATATTATGAATAATATTCTTTGTAGTAGATATATATATACCATAGTTATTTCCTGTATGTGATCATCATTTTCAATCTAATGTTCATTCTAATGAGAGATTTTCTATAATGTTATTTGATCATGAACTTATTTTGATTGTTGCTCATTGTTGATCTTTTGTATAAAATGTTGTTGCTCATGAAAACCCGATAATAGTTGTACAATTTTCGGTTATTTTTAGCATATAATCAAAAATATAGGATCATGTTCCTACTACGTATATAGTGTTTCAAGATAAATATTCTGGTAAAAGATTTGTTCATCATGTTAGATGTACGATTATTGTTTCTCAGTAAGAACAAAGATCTTCTTCTAAGTAGTTGTTTTCTGATCAATAGTATTTTTCTGAAATATAGTTTAACGTATCTTCTACTATATTATTTGGTATGTCGTCGTTTTTATTTTTTTGATTATCTCAAGTTGTTTGATTGTCTCAAGTTGTTTGATTATCTCAAGTTATTTGATCTTGTTTGTCATTTTTTTCTTTATCTTTTTTTTGAGAATTTTCTTGCGCGGTATTTAATCTTTTAAAAAAATCAAAAATTGAACTATTTGTTGTTTCAATATTTTCTATTTTTTCTGTTTCTTTAGTTGGTGATGTTTCTTCTGTATTTTGCAAAAGAGGAGTCATACCCCAATTTTGAAGTTCTTGACTTAAATTTTGAGGCATATTTTCTTCTTGAGCCTGTATTTTTTGAAGAAAATTATCTTTGGTAAAAACGATGTACAAAAAAAATGGCAATGAATATAAAAATATTCATAACGCCCAACGAAGTATCTTAGTAGATCTTATGCGGTTTTCGTGCCTCATAAATAAGCCTCCTGGTTTCGCTAAAAA
Source organism: candidate division SR1 bacterium RAAC1_SR1_1 (assembly GCA_000503875.1). GTDB lineage: Bacteria > Patescibacteriota > Gracilibacteria > Absconditabacterales > Absconditicoccaceae > UBA5124. Next base: position 635,771 of record CP006913.1, on the reverse strand, counting down.
ATTGATAGCTTTTGTATATCAAAATTACCTTAAAAAACAACATTTAAACATAAAATAAACCCCACTTTTATGGGGTTTATTATATAATCATTTTAGACATATTATTATGTGTTGTCGATAATTGTCAAGGTCTTTACTTTTTTTGTAGAATATGTTTGATAATTTCTGGCTCAATAACATCCTGAATATATCTTTCTATAGGTCTTGCTCCGTATTGAGGATCGTAGATCTTATCTATCATTTCTTCGATATTTTTGTTGGTGTATTTTGGTATTTTAACTTCTGGTTGATCTTTTCGAGCAGCAAGGTATTCATTAAGTTTTATTTTCATGATATTTGTTAGCATGAGTTTACTAAGATGTCTGAATACTATTTTGTAATCAATTCTATTGATAAGTTCTGGTGAAAGATAATTTTTGAGTTCTTCCAATACTCTTGTTTTGATATCTTGAAAATGTTGTTCGTCGATTTCAGTAACTGTACCTCCGGCAGAAAATCAGATTTTTGTTTGCTTCTTACCAAATTCTTCAGATCCAATATTTGATGTCATAATAATAATTGTGCTCTTGAAATCTACAATTCTTCCTTTGCTATCTTTGAGGAGGCCTTCATCAAGGATTTGCAGCAGAATATTGAGGACATCAGGAGAAGCTTTTTCTATTTCATCGAAAAGAATAACTGAATATGGTTTTCTCCTAATAGCTTCTGTTAAATTTCCTCCTTCATCGTATCCTACATATCCTGCAGGAGAACCAATAAGTTTGGAAACAGAATATTTTTCCATAAATTCTGACATATCAAATCTGATTAGTGCTTGTTCATCACCAAAATATTCTTTTGCAATAAGTTTTGCTAAGAACGTTTTACCGACACCGCTTGGCCCTAGGAATAAAAACGACCCCATAGGTTTGGTTTTTTGTACTACAGAAAGTCTGCTTCTTGTAAGTGTTTTTACAATAGATTCTACTGCTTCATCTTGTCCTACGATATGGCTTTTGAGGACAACATCTAGTCTTCTGAGCTTATCTATTTCAGATTCGTTAACAATATTTGATGGAATACCTAATTTTTCAGCTAATACTACTCAAATATCTTCTTTTTGGATAGTTGGTCTAAGATGTGTTGGTACATTTTTTTGTGTTCTCATTACTAACATTTCTTTTTTGATATTTTCTTCTTGTTCTTTGAAGGCAGCGGCACCGAAATAATCTTGTTTTTCGATGGCTACTTCAATTTTTTTCTGAATTTCTTGAATAGCGGTTTCTTGTTTTTTATATTCTTCATCGTTTTCTAATTTACCCGTCATTGTTGATTTTTTTGCACATGCTTCATCAATTAGGTCTAATGCCTTATCGGGAAGATGTTTGTTGAGAATATATCTTTTGCTAAGATTGATAGCGTAATCAAAACAATTGTCTTCGATATGTACACCATGAAAATCTTCGTAGGTTTGTTGTAATCCTAAAAGAATTTGTTTCGTGTCTTGGTTATTTGGTTCATTGATAATAACTTCTTGAAATCTTCTTTTGAGTGCAGCGTCTTTTTCAATATGTTTTTGAAATTCATTGAACGTTGTTGCTCCAATAAGTTTGATTTTCCCTCTAGAGAGGAGTGGTTTGATCATTTGAGCGGCATCGTTGTTTTCTTGTCCACCAGCTCCAATGATAGTATGAATTTCATCTATAAATAAGATGATGTTATTTAATGGATCTGTTGCTTCTTCCAAAATAGCTTTCATTCTTGATTCAAATTCTCCTCTATATTTGGTACCAGCAACAAGTGTTCCCATATCAATCATAAAAATTTTCTTGTTCTTTAATTTTTCAGGAACATCTCCTGAAACTATTTTTTGAGCAAGGCCTTCTACTACTGCAGTTTTACCTACACCAGCTTCTCCAATCAAGAGAGGATTGTTTTTGTTTTTTCTCAAAAGAGTATAAATAATTTGGTTGATTTCATTTGCTCTTCCTATTACAGGATCGATAAGATGATCTTTAACTTCCTTAGTAAGGTCTGTTCCAAAGTATTCTATAGTCATTTTTTTTTCTTCTTTTTTTGCTGTTTTGGTAGTACTGTCACCTATGCTTGATTCGTTTTTATCCATTATTTCTTTATCTACTTCATCGAGTAGCATATTAATTGGTCCCATATCACTAAAATTTTTGATATCCATGATTTCAATATTTTTTGGAGATAAATGTAATTTCTTGAAAAGTTTATCCAAAAATCATAGAAAAGCAAATAGTCATTGTTCTATTACGATAGGGTTTTCTGCTATCATTTTGCAGTTCTTAATTAATGTCTTTGGTGTTATACCTTTGCTAATAAGGTGTTTTTTAAATCCACTAGACAAATTTTCTAATGAGATATTTAATAAGTCTATAATTGTTATTTTTCTATCTTTTGTGTTTACATATTGTTTGATTTGTGTATAGATTTTTTTAGGAAACATTAGGTACGTATCACTATGTTCTTGGATAGTTGAAAATTTCTTATATTCTTTTTCACCTAATATTTTATGAATATCTATGTTTTGAATTCCAAGCAATATATACAGTAGTTCAGCATTTTCTGAATTATTTATATGATGATATATTCATCAAAATAAGTCATCCCCATTGATGTATTTGTGTTTTTTTTGTAAAGCAAAAGTATTTGCGTATAATAAGCTTGTTGTAGATTCTTTACTTAAGATTTTTTGGTTATTAATCATTGATTTTTCTTTGTTTAGTGTAAAAATATCGAAGAGGTTTTATTCTATGATTATTGATATAAAAATCAATCTTTTTATTTTTAATTTATTCTGTGTTTTTGTGAAAAAACCGCTGGAATTCCAGTCGGTTTTTTGGGAAAGAATACTTATGATCTTTGAATATCATCGAGGTCATAAATATCCATAGGAAACGAACGATTTCCATGTCTACTACCTTCTGTTATTCGAAAAGGACTAAACAATTCGTCATGCATTTCCTCAATGCGTTTTTTTGATTCTTCTTCAGAGATTTGTGTCCTGATGTTTAATGAACATCCTGGAATCCCCAAAATCTTTTTTAGTTTTTTTGTTTCTTGATCCATACTTTTTAGGTTTTTTTAGTGGGCGAGAGATTCTTGTAGAGAACCAGTTTAAAAAATCAAGTCTTTTTTATTTCTTTCTTTCATTTGACTATTTTCTATGTTTTTGTATAAGTAATTAATTCTTTTGTTTGTTCTTTTTATTGCTCGGGTTATCAAATATTTAGTCAAAAATTATAAAATCATAGTTAATTTTACATTATTAATTTAAAAATGTTCTCTTGGATTAAGAATCTTTTCTCGCCCCGTTTATATCCGATGAATATAATACATATTCACAAAAAAAATATTTTACGTAATATTGAATATTTACAATCTTTGCAACCAAACTCTTTTTTGTTTCCTGTTTTGAAATCTAATGCTTATGGTCATGGAATCAAACAAATGGTAAAAATTTTGTCAAAAATAGATGTTCCCTATGTTGTTGTTGATAGTTATCCAGAATATCAAATTGTAAAAAAATATTCTAATAAACAAATTTTGATTATAGGAGAAACATTGCCTGATAATTATAGAAAATTCGATTTTTCTAGAACTACTTTTGCTGTATATAATATTCAAGTTTTGGAAGCACTTGGAAAACTTGGTAAAAGAGTACGTATTCATATTTTTATAAACACTGGTATGAATAGGGAAGGCGTTGATAACGATACTTTAACTAATTTTTTGGAAATATGTCAGCAATATAAAAATATTGAAGTTGAAGGTGTTATGTCACATCTTTATGGTGCAGATGGAATAGAATTGATTAGCGATTTGGATAAAGAAATTGGTGGCGAAAAAACAAGTGTAGAAAAGCAAGTAGAACTTTTTAAAAAAATGTATTATCAGATTTTGGAATATTGATTTGCTCCACTTCGAAGACATATTGGTAATAGTGCTGGTTTATTTAAAATTAAGGAAGATTTCTTTAATGCACGAAGACCATGATTGGCTATGTATGGATATAATCCTTTGAATTTGGAAGATCCTTTATATACCAAAGGAAAAGAACTTCGTCCGGCGCTTTCGATAACTTCTAGAATTATTTCTTTACATGAAGTTTGGCCGGGAGAAGGTGTTAGCTATGGACATACCCATCGTTTTCAAGATAGAGAAATTGTAGGGACAATTCCTTTTGGTTATGCAGAAGGGCTTTCTAGGCTGGCATCTAGTAAAATATTATTTACCATTGGAAAAAAATCTGTTCAACAAATAGGTACAATTTGTATGAATTTATGTAGTTTTTTGGCTGATGATCGTTTGGAGATTGGAGATGAAATTGAAATTATTTCTTGTAATCCAAAAAACAAAAACACGCTTATGTCTTTGGCAGAAGCGAGTCAAACAATTCCTTATGAATGTTTGATTAGGTTTGAGAAGGGAATGAGAAGAGAAATTATCTAAAATTTAATACTATTTTTTGGTATATTCCTTGTGTCGAGTTTTGAAAGAAATATAATATTCTTTCATTTTTTTGTATTGTTCTAATAAATGGTTATACATTTGAATTGCGTGATTTCTGAGAAAATTACTAATATCATCTTTGGAATCTGCTAAAAAAGCAAATCATATTATGATTTTTAAGAGCTTTTCATTAAGTGTTTTTTCTGCTTCTTCTATTTTTTTAAAACTATTCATTGAGCTATTTTCTGTATAAACTTTTATTCTCTATTAAGTAGTGATTCCTTGATTTTTATCAAGGACATTTTTTTCTGGATTTTTTTCTGTTTTTTTCCTTGATAATTATTTGTAGATTGCTATATTCGCAAACTGTGCGTTTAATTTTATATTTTAAATATAGCATATGGCGGAACTAACCTATCCTATTGATGTTAGGAAATTTGTGACTGACAATATTACTTCTTATGAAGGTGATGCGTCTTTTTTGCAATGACCAACAGAAAAAACTAAACAACTTTGGGAAGTATGTAAAAAACTTTTAAAAGAAGAAAGAGATAATAATGGATGTAGAAGTGTAGATACCCATACGGTTTCTTCTGTAACTAGTCACAAGGCTGGATACATTCAAAAAGACCTTGAAACTGTTGTTGGTTTACAAACTGATGAACCTTTAAAGAGATCAATGAAACCTTTTGGATGATATAGAGTTGTAGAAAATGCAGTGAAAGAAAAAGGTTTGGAAGTTGATCCAAAAATCACAGAAATTTTTCATTATGCAAAAAGTCACAATGACGCAGTTTTTGCTGCTTATGATGCAGAAGTTAGAAAATATCGTTCCTATCATGTAGTAACTGGGTTGCCTGATAATTACGCGAGAGGTAGAATTATTGGAGATTATAGAAGATTGGCATTGTATGGTGCTGATTATCTTATCGCAGCAAAAAAAGAAGATAAGGCTGCTATTGAAGGTGATATGACTGATGAAAAAGTTAGACTTAGAGAAGAAGTAGCAATGCAAATTCAATCATTGGAAGATATTAAAGTTATGGCTCAAATGTATGGAATAGATGTTTCTAAACCAGCAAAAACAGCCCAAGAAGCTGTACAATTTGTATATTTCGCATATTTGGCGGCTATAAAAGAACAAGATGGTGCTGCAATGTCACTTTGAAATGCTTCTTCATTTTTGGATATCTATATAGAACAAGATTTAAAATCTGGTTTACTTACAGAAGAATTGGCTCAAGAACTTGTGGATCATTTTGTAATGAAGTTGAGATTAGTTAGACATTTGAGAGCATGAGCGTATGATGATATTTTTGGAGGAGATCCTACATGGGTTACCGAATCTATCGGAGGTCAACTTACTGATTGAAGAACAAAAGTAACTAAAACATCATTTAGATTTTTACAAACATTGTATAATCTAGGACCTTCTCCAGAGCCAAACTTGACTGTACTTTGGTCAGAAAAATTACCAGAAGGGTTTAAAAATTTCTGTGCAAAAGTGTCTATAGACACTTCTTCTGTGCAATATGAAAATGATGATTTGATGAGAGCTTCTCGTGGAACAGATGATTATGGAATTGCGTGTTGTGTATCTCACCAAGAATTGGGAAAAAGAATACAACATTTTGGTGCTAGATGTAACCTGCCAAAAGCATTGCTGATGGCAATCAATGGGGGACATGAGGAACATGAGTGAGTTGAATTACTTGCTTGATTGCCATCACTCTCAGACGGAGTATTGAACTATGACGAAGTCATGAAAAATTTTAAAGTGGTAATGGATAATGTTGCTAGAGTATATGCAAAAGCAATGTTTATTATCCATTATATGCATGATAAATATTACTATGAAAAAGCTCAAATGGCTTTTGTAGATACCTATCATGGTATTGATATTGCTTATGGAATTGCTGGAATTTCTATTATAGCAGATTCGTTGTCAGCAATTAAATATGCGAAAGTAACGCCTATAAGAAATGAAAATGGAATCGCTGTTGATTTTCAGATTGAATGAGACTTTCCACAATTTGGAAATGATAATGATAAAGTAGATAGTATTGCCCAAGAAATTGCTCAATATTTTTCTGAACAATTAGCAAAACATAGAGCATATAAATGAGCTAATCCAACTATGTCGTTACTTACTATTACATCAAATGTGATGTATGGAAAAGCGACAGGAGCTACACCAGATGGTAGAAAAGAAGGGGAGGCGTTTGCTCCAGGAGCAAATCCAATGCATGGACGTGATAGTCATGGAGCTATAGCTTCATTGAATTCTGTAGCAAAATTTGATTATGAACATTCGCAAGATGGTATTTCCAATACATTTTCAATTGTACCAACAGCGCTTGGTGCTGATCAAGAAGAGCAAATAGAAAATTTAATTAGTTTGATTGACGGTTATTTTGGTAAAGATGCTCATCATTTGAATGTAAATGTATTGAATAGAGATACGCTTATGGATGCTTATGAACATCCAGAAAATTATCCTCAATTGACGATTAGAGTGTCAGGATATGCAGTTAATTTTGTAAGATTATCTAAAGCTCATCAACAAGAAGTTATTGCAAGAACCTTTCATCAAAATATGTAAGACTATGTTAAGAGTACATTCGATAGAAAGTTTTGGAACGCATGAAGGACCTGGTATTAGGTTTGTTCTTTTTCTGCAAGGATGTTTATTTAAATGTTTGTATTGTCATAATCCGGATACCATTCCTTTGGAATGAGGTAAATTGAAGTCTCCTGAAGATATTCTTAAGCAAGTGATTCAAGTAAAACCATATTTTCGTGGAAAAGGATGATTTACTGTTTCAGGAGGAGAGCCTTTGTTGCAAGCAAAAGAATTATTACCATTATTTAAATTGTTACATCATGAACATATTAATATAGCAGTTGATACCAATGGATTCCCATGGAACGAAGATATTCAAAATCTGATTCCTTTAATTGATCTTTTTTTGATTGATGTGAAACATATTAATGATGATCGACATAAAAAAGTAACAGGAAAATCGAATGAAAATACTTTGAAATTTATAGAATATCTTCAATCTCAAGGTAAGCATATATGGATTAGATATGTTTTGGTACCTGGATATACAGATCAACCAGAATATATAGAAGAACTAGGTAAAAAACTTTCGAAATATTCGGTTATAGAAAGAATTGAAATCTTACCATATCATCAATTGGGAGTACATAAATGGAAAGAGCTTGGTCGAGACTATGGTTTAGAAGGTGTTCCGAGTGCTAAAATGCAGCAAGCTGAAGCAGCTAAATTGCTTTTGGAAAAATGGTTTGATAAGGTGGTGATTAGATAGATTTTATATAGTATGTATAACAAATGGATGCGTTAACTCCTGCGGAAATTACTGCAAAGGCTGAAGAAGTTGGTTACAAAAAAGCTACAGGTAAATTTTCTCATACCTTGGTTTCTGGAATACTTGCTGGTATGTATATCGCTTTTGGTGCGGTTTTTTCTATAACCAGTATCTCTGGATTGGCTTGAACTGTTCCTTTTGGAATTATTAAATTTATAGCTGGATTGGCATTTTCACTAGGTCTTATACTAGTAATGATAGCTGGAGCAGAACTTTTTACGTGAAATGCATTGCTTGTTATTGCTCGATTAAACAAGAGAATTTCTGGATTACAAATGATAAAGAATCTGATTTTAATTTGGATTTCTAATTTTATTGGAGCTTTGATTGTTATTGGATTGGTTTATGTTTGATGATGGTATTTATTTGGAAATGGGGTTATTTGAGAAACAGCAATGAATATTGGTCTTCATAAATTGGACTATGGCTTTATGCAAGCGGTAAGTTTGGGTATTTTATGTAATATTTTGGTGTGTCTTGGGGTTTGGCTTGCTTGGAGTGGTAAATCAACAGGAGATAAGGTACTTGGTATTATTTTCCCTATTATTGCTTTTGTTGCGGGTGGATTTGAACACTCTGTTGCAAATATGTTTTATTTACCATTTGCCTATTTATTGAAAATTTCTGGTTTTGCTGTAGCAAATGTTGATATGTCTCATTTAACATTAAAATACATTTTTGTGAATAATTTATTGCCTGTTACGATAGGAAATATCATTGGAGGAGCTGTTTTTGTGGGAATGGCGTATTGGTGGTTATACGGTAAAAAATAAAAAGTCTTCAAAATTTTGACAAAACACAAAAAAGGATTATAATAGATATGTTATTTTATATTCTATTAAAAACAAAAATGGAAAAAAAACATCCAAAGCATCGCGCAATCGCGAAAGCTATTATCTCTCACCCTTTGTATCAAAGAAAAAAGGCAGCTTCAAAAATGCCTCATAGATATGATATGTGGGAAGATTCAGTAGTTGGTGGTTTACACATCTTCGAATGGATCGTAGTTGGTTTAATTTCTATGGTAGTGTTTAGTATTGTTGCAATTACCCTTACTAATGGATTTGCAGCAGTTAGTCCACAAGGTTGTTCTTGATGTAAATCTGTTGTAACACAATCTCTTCAATAATTTATAGTTAATTATAAATACCTTTATTCTGATGATTTTCAGAGGAAATAGAGGTATTTTTTGTTATTCTTGATAAATATATTGCTATTTCCTATAAAAAACATATAAGTGTGGCGACTTAATTGCTTTTTATTTTTTTGTAGTATATTGATTTTGGAAAGAGTACATTTATCTGTGTGAACAAAAATTTTTTTAAATTCTTGTAAATATATTGTTGCAAGTTCTCTTTTTGTTTTATTAAATTATTGTAAAAATCCAGATTTTTCTGAATCAAAGAAAAACGATAAATTACAATTTACACCTATTATAACTGATTCGAAATTAAATTTTTCAGGAGCAACTTGTGATGCTAATGATATAAATGTTATTGCTAATGAATATATTAGAGAATGAAAATATAATGTAGCAATAGATCTTTTGTTATCAACAAGAGATTCTTTACTGAAAAAATGAATGAGTAGAGAAGACCCTTATATGTATGGTATTTATGATAATTTATGAAATGTATACAGTTGTATAAAAGAAGATTCTCTATCAATTGATTATCATTTGAAAGGAATAAATATTGCAAGAAAAAATTGAAATAAGAGGAATCTTTTGTTTAGTTTAAATAATTTGGCATCAACTTATTTAAATTCTTCAAAACAACCTATACATTATGATAAAGCAATTCCTTTCCTAATGGAAGCTGTTGATATCTTGCAGAAAGGATCTGAAATTTTATGAGATGATTATTATATAAAATATCTTATTTATAGTAGTCTTGCTAATTCTTATATTGGTGTATGAAAAGCATCTCTTGCTGAACCATATTTTTTTGAAGCAAAAAAACTTTTAAAAGAGTATCCTCGCTCTTCTTATGAAACTATTTGTTTACTTACAACAGAAGCAGATCTTTCAATTGCAGATAAAGATTATAAACAAGCATTTTTGATTTATGAAGAAGCTATTACGCTTGCAAAAGAATCTAACAATCTTGAATTACAAGATATGATTTTAAATATTATGAAAGATTTGGCGATATCTATAAAGGATTATTCTTTGGCATATTCTTATCTTGAACAAAAAGTAGATGTTTCTAATATAAGATTTACTGAAAAAGCAAAAAAAGATCAACTTGAATTAGAAACTAAGTATAAAACAAGTGAGTATATATTAGAGGCTGAAAACCAAAGACAAAGAACTAGAGTTACTTTGTTGTTATTACTATTGGCTGTTGGTGCAGCAATAACTTGAGCATGAGTCTGATATACACTTAAAAGAAAAAATACAATAATAACTGCCCAAAGAGATGAAAATGCTAGACAAAGAGATGAAATCATCCAAAAACAAGTTGAATTGGAAACGGCTTACGAAGAATTGCAGGCTACTAACGAAGAAATAGACGCTCAAAAACAACAAATTCAAAAATCACATACTCAGATTACATCAAGTATTAATTATGCTTCTAGGCTTCAAAATCATTTCTTGTATAATAATATTGATGTAAAAGAACAATTTGGTGATACCTCTATTGTTTTTTATAGACCCAAAGATATTGTAAGTGGAGATTTCTATTTCTCTGCAGATCTTCCTCGTAAAAACCCTGAAGATATTACTTCTCCAACAAAGAAAATGCTTATGGTCGCTGATTGTACTGGGCATGGTGTTCCTTGATCCCTTTTGACAATACTTTGACAAACAAAAGTGAAGCAATTTCTTGAATGTGCACATAAACCTTCAGATATTATTAATTCACTTGATCATTTCTTTATACAGGAAAATACTAAGGAACAATCAAAAAATTCCGCATCTTCTGAAAAAATGCACGACTCTATTGATGTTGAGTGTGTTTTTTATGATCCTAGTACTCGTGAACTTGAATATTCTAGTTCTTCTAGGCCTATAATTATTTTTAGAGAAGGAAAATTGGAAAAATTAATTTCTACATCACGTTGAGATGTATGATCATTAAATAAAAAAGCAAATTTTGCTTATGAAACGCATCAATATCAACTTAAATCTGGTGATGAAGTATTTCTATTTAGTGATGGAATGGTTGACCAATTTGTTGCCGCAACGGATAAAAAACTATGATCAAAGTGATTTTATGAACTTCTAAAAAAAGTTATTTCTTTACCAGTAGAAGAAAGAGAGTTATTTATAAGCCAACAATATGAAGAAATGATAGGAACAGATGAAAATCAAACTGATGATATTTTGCTTGTTTGATTTAGAGTATCATAAAATATTGTAATATATTGAATATTTTTTATTGATTTTTCTTATAAAAACAATATATGCTTTCTAACTAAAAAGACGAAAGTCTTCTTTTATTTTTTGTTTTGTTTTTTCTATGAGAATACCTATTTGAATTTCCAATAGACATATTCATATTTCTCAAATTGATGCTGAGAAACTTTTTGGAAAGGAGTATCAGTTTACTACGATAAAAGGGCTTTCTCAGCCTGGTCAATTTGCTTATCAAGAGACTGTTTCTTTGAAGTGACCAAAAGGTCAGATTGATGGAGTGAGAGTTTTGGGGCCATGTAGAAAACATACGCAAGCGGAATTATTGTTAGCAGATAATTTTAAATTGGGAATTCAGGCTCCGATAAGATTGTCTGGAGATATTCAAGGAACACCAGGATGTGAGGTTATTGGGCCTGCTGGATCTGTTGTTTTGGATCATGGATGTATTGTAGCCAAAAGACATCTACATATTACTGTTGCAGAAGCAAAAGAAGCTGGACTTGTTGATGGACAAGAAATCAAAGTTAAAGTTCATGGAGACAGATGATTGGTATTTGAAAATGTTATCGTCAGAGCTGCTGATACTTTTGCTTTGGATATGCATATTGATTTGGAAGAAGCCAATGCTGCTGGACTTGGTGCTGGAGCATGGGGAGAAATTCTATTTTAGTACTAAGTTTTTAGTGTTAAGTTTTAAATATACTTGTAATTTTTTATTATTATAAAAATATGTGAAATGAAAATATTAGTTTTGAATGCAGGAAGTTCGTCGTTGAAATACCAATTGATATCTATGCCAGAATGAGATGTTTTGTCTAAATGATTGGTTGATAAAATAGGAAAATGAACTGTTATCAAACATGTAGGAAAGATTGGTAAAGTTGAAATTCAAGGTGATTTGGAAAATCATAGTATAGCACTTAAAAAAGTGTTGGAATTATTGGTTGATCCGACTCATGGTGTATTGAATTCATTGGAAGAAATTGATGCTGCTGGACATAGAGTAGTTCATGGTGGAGAAGAATTTGTCAATTCTGCGAGAATAGATGATTATGCAAAAACCAAAATCAATGAATTATGTGAAATTGCACCGCTTCATAATCCTGCAAATTTGATGGGAATTAACGCAGTAGAAGATGTTTTACCAAATATCCCAAATATTGCAGTATTTGATACCTCTTTTCATCAAACGATGGAACCGAGTGCATATATGTATTCTATTCCCTATAAATATTACGAAAAATATAAGGTAAGAAGATATGGATTTCATGGTACTTCTCATAAATATGTATCGTATAGAGCTGCTGAAATTTTGGGCAAAGATATCAAAGATATGAATATTATCGTTTGTCACGTAGGAAATGGAGCTAGTGTTTCTGCTATTAAGGGTGGAAAAGTAGTTGATACGTCGATGGGATTTACGCCGCTTGAAGGGTTGACTATGGGTACAAGATCAGGTGATTTAGATCCTGCTATTGTTGCTTTTTTGATGAGAAAAGAAAATATGACTATAGATGAAATTGATCATATGCTCAATAAGCAGAGTGGAGTACTTGGTATTTCTGGTGTGTCTAGTGATATGAGAGATATTGAAGATGGTCATATTGCTGGTAAGACACAAGAAACTTTGGCATTGGATGTATATGTAAATAAAATTGTGAAATATATTGGTTCTTATACAGCGATTTTGAATGGATGCGATGCTGTTGTTTTGACTGCTGGTACCTTGGAAAATTCTGCGTATATTAGAAAAATGATTGCAGATAAACTTGGATGGTTAGGTATTACTTTGGATGAATCAAAAAATGACTTTAGATGAGAAGAAAGAATAATTTCTACACCAGAATCTAAGGCTGTTTTGATGGTTGTTCCTACGAATGAAGAATATATGATTGCGAAAGAAACTTATGATTTATTGAAGTAGATCTACAGAGTAGTGAGTTACGATAAAGATTTTGGTTCCTACTTTTGATACTCCATATCCCATTTGGGTGAAATAAGGACTTATAACCGCTCTATAATGAGGTCATTTGTAACTTTTTTCACTCATAAAAAATGCATAGCATTTTTTGAGTGCTGCTAATACTTCTGTAGTACAATCATCTTTTTTGCAGCTTAAATATTGGTAAGCAAGATTTTCAGAAAAGTTTGCAACACCATTTTGTTCTTTTGGAAAAGTTACTCATAAATCGGAAAATCGTGATTTTATACTTTCGTAATTATAATAGCCATCCGTTGAGAGTCTTTTGTGGGTTGCATCATTTAATTCAGCCAAATGATTGGCTCGGTTTTGGGCGGTATTGTTGAGTTCTGGGCTGATTGTATATGAGGCCAGATCTAGACTGTTTCTTTCTGTATTATGTCGTTCGAGCCAAGATTTTTCAATCAAAGCTTTGTCGATATTGGTAATGTTTGACTCATATGTTGTTGTTTTGAGCGTTTCATCTAATTCTGCTATTTTTGCATTGAGATACGTTATCAAAGCGTCTTTTACTCTTTGATCTATTGATGTTAAACTTTTTATTTTTGGGATATAATTTTCAAAAGTCTGTCTTTTTTGGAGATCGGTTTTATTGGCATTTGTTGTTTGGATGTTATTGAGTACGGTTGTTACAATCTCTTTATAATCTCAACGTACAATAGAAATCAAACTAGTAATAATAATTCAGAGTAATAATATCTTTTTGAACATAATCTTTTTTGAAAGTATAAAAATTTAAATTATTTCGTTGTTATTGGTAATGGTTTTGTGACTATATACTATAAATTCAGTAACGATTATCAACTAAATGGAGTTGCTTTTTTGTCGAAACTTTGTATGTATAGAGTGACTGATTCCTTGAAAATCGGCAGTTTATTATTAATCTCTTCTTCATGATTTCTTATGTTGTAGAGTCTATTATCAAGTATTTAAATCAAGGGATTTCTATAAATCCATTTTTTTTGGTGTTTTTTGTGGGATTTTTTGTTCAGTGACTCAAAGTTATTATTGATTTATTTAAATATAGAAAATTTCGTTTTCATCATTTTTTTTCATCATGATGATTTCCTTCGTTTCATACAGGATTATCTAGTAGTGTAACCATGTTGGTTTTGCTTGAGTATGGATTTGATAGTGTATTATTTGTAGTTGTTGCAGCTTTTTCTTTGTTGTTTGCTTATGATGCTATGAATCTCAGATTTCAAACAGGTCAACATGCATATCTTATCAATAAATTAAGATTTGAACTACAATGATTGTTTTCCAAAGAAAATAAAGATACTTCTTGAAAATTAAAAGAAAGACTTTGACATACGCCACTTGAAGTTTTGTGATGATTTATTATTTGATCTTTGTTGACCTATATATTGTATTATTTATTCTACTTGTAATCGTTTTTATATGGTGCAATTTGCTGTTCAAAGAAAATTTACCAAGCAAAAATCTGTTTCACCATCTCTTTCTTCATGAACGATGATTGGGAAAAAAGCTTGATGATATCTTCGTAAAATACCTGTTTTGTATTTTTGGATTTTTTTTGGTATTCTTGTTTTCTTTTATGGGGGATTTTTGTTGCTTAAATACACTATTTTTGTGCCAGAATATCGTATTGGTAAAATAGATTATGCACGTAGTAGTGCGCAAATTTATGATGATCCTTATTTGTATAAAAGTATAAGTTCATTGATTAAAGGTGAAAATTTTTATTTAATTTCTTGGAATACGAAGACAATTATTCAAACCATCAAAAAAGAATATCCATTCGTTCAAGATATAATTATTGTTTATAAAGCACCGAAGACTGTCCTTGTAAAAGTATTGTTTTCGCCTCCAGAACTGATTATGCTCCATGAAAATAAAAAATTCGGAGTATATAAAGAACATCTATTTGAATTATTTTCTTGAAATTCTCTATGAAATTCTGGGGTTGTTAAGCTAGAGGTATTATCTTTTAATTCTTGATGAGCGTTGACTGGGATTTTTTTCTTACAACCTACTGCTGATTTAATGGATGATATTCAGTTAATTAAAGAGGCATTTCCAGATATTCAAAAATTATCATATTTACCCGGATGACATAGAATGATTGTTCATCTTTGAAATAATAAAAAAATCTATATAAACAATGCTATCCCTATTCAACCACAGATTATCAATTATCAACTACTCAAAAAATATTATTCAGAATTTGAATTGTTGAAAGAAATAGATTTGGGAAGTTTGGAAAGTGATAAAATTATTGTAAAAAAATAAAATATAAAGTTCTTTCGCAATAAAAAACAAATAAAACTCATTAATTATCAAAGCAATATTGTTGTTTAGAATTATCTTCTAATTATAATTGTATTGCTGCTTTGACTATGTATAATGTTGGGTTGTTGATAATGTAATTCATTTTATTTGTTCTTTTTATTGCTCAATTATTAAATTATTATAAACTATTCATTTTACATTATTTATTATTAAAACTATGAACCAAGAGTTTATGAGAGAAGCAGTAGCATTATCTCTAAAAAATATGGAATCAAATGCGGGTGGTCCTTTTGGGGCAGTGATTGTCAAAAATGGAGAAATAGTAGGAAGAGGGCGAAATAAAGTAACCTCAACTAATGATCCTACAGCTCATGCAGAAATGACAGCTATTCGTGATGCATGTCAAAATTTGAAAACATTTCAACTTGATGGATGTGAATTATATACGAGTTGTGAACCTTGTCCTATGTGTTTGGGCGCGATTTATTGGGCGAGATTTGATAAAGTGTATTATGGAAATACCAAGGAAGATGCGGCACATATTAATTTCGATGATCAATACATTTATGAAGAATTGGATAGACCTTTGGAAAAAAGACATTTACCGATGCAACAGTTGCTTCGTGATGAAGCCATTAAAGTTTTCCAAAAATGGGCAGAAAAACAGGATAAGATTTTATATTAGTTTATAAAATTATGATGTATAAAAAAGATTTTCCGATATTTGAGCATAATCCATGATTGGTTTTTTTGGATAATGGGGCGAGTTGTCAAAAGCCAAAGGTGGTGATTGATGGAGTTTCTGATTTTGTAGCTCATGATTATGCAAATATTCATAGGGGATTATATGAACTTTCAGAAAGATCAGAAAAAGCTTATTATGATAGTAAAACGGCTGTTGCTCGTTTACTTGGGTGTAAAGCAAGTGAAATTTTTTATACCTACAATTCAACATATGCTATAAATATTATAGCCTGAGCATTAGTGAGATCTAAAGTTTTGACAAAAGGAGATGTGGTTTTACTTGGGATTTGGGAGCATCATGCAAACGTTTTACCTTGGCAAATTTTGGCGGAAGAATACGGATTTGAAGTGAAATTTTTTTGAATAAAAGAAGATTATACGCTAGATCGAAATGATTTTTCTCAAAAATATGATGAAAAAGTAAAAGTTGTTGCTTGTAGCCACGTTTCCAATGTGACAGGTCAAATATATGATGTTAAAAAACTTAAACAACAATTACGTGATGATACATTCTTTTTGATAGATTGATCTCAATCTGTGCCTCATTTTGTGGTTGATGTCCTGGATATAGGATGTGATGCTCTAGTGTTTACTGGTCATAAAATGATGGCATACACAGGAATTGGTGGCTCTTATCTCAAAAAAGAACGACTTAAAAAATTATCTCCGATGATTGCTTGATGATGAACTATTGAGGATGTGAGTGTTACTGGTCATACTTTGACTTCAGGAACAGATAAATTTGAAGCAGGAACACCAAATATTATAGGTGCGGTTAGTCTTTTGAAAGCAATCGAATATATAAATAATATTGGATGAATGCAAAAAATGTGGGAACATGAACAAGAAATTGTAAAAAAAGTTTTGAAATGATTTGAGTTATTGGCTGGTAAAGTAGATTTAATAGGGACTTTTGTATCAGAAAATAGGGTAGGAGCTTTCTCTTTTGTTTTGAAAAATCAATTAAATTTTAATAAAATCTGAGAAATTTTTGCTGAACATAATATTGCTGTACGTTGTGGCTGACATTGTGCGTATCCATTGCATAAACAATTGGGATTGGGAGGTACGTGTAGAATGAGTACGTATATTTACAATGATGAAGAAGATGTTGAGAAGTTTTTTGAGGTATTGAGTAAGATATAATCAATATATTTTCACAATAAAAAATAAACAAAATATATTCATAAACAAATATATCACCGTTTGTAGTTTGATTTTAATAATAAACAATATATCAACGTTCGCTGTTTATATTTTTTAACGGCAAAAAACACAAACAAATCGGCTCCATGTGTTTTTTCTGCCTAAAATATAAAGCGCTCACTTATGATATATTTGTTTGTTCTTTTATTCTGTTATTTTTATTGCTCAATTGATAAATAAATCAACTTTTTCTCTTAAAATATATTAACAAAATATGTCAAGTAAAATCTGCTGGGAAAGGGCAGATTTTTTGGTTTTTTAGAGGTGTTTGGATTATAATTAGAAAGCTTTATATGTATTGTGTTTTCTAATGACAAATAATATTAAAAAAATAGAATGTTTTGAAAAAAGAGTTAAAACAATTGAGGAGCATCTTGCTGAGGTAAAACAGCAGGTAGATGCTGATAAACGTCAAAAAGAACAGAAAGAAGTTTCTGAAGATATTTCTTTGGTAAAAGAAGAAATAACTGAGCATCTCGATGAACTTAAAAAAGATGTAGATGAAAATGCAGATGAAATTAAAAAGTTGGAAGATCTTTCAAAAAAAATAGATTCTTTTTCTACAGAACTTGATGGATTAAAAGATGAAATACTCAAAAAAGATGAAAAAAAAGACGATAAAGAAGATGAAAAAAAAGAGTCAGATGAAGAAGAAAAGGAATGAACTCCTAGTTTCTTTGCAAATATGTTTTATGGATGATTAATAGCAAATACTTTGGGAAATCTTCCTTTGATTGGAAAAAGTATAAAATCGTGGACAGATAAAAAGCTCAAAGAATCTTCTCAAGATGCTGAAGATGAGGAATCAGGAAAAAAAGAAAAACCTGGCTTTTTCAAAAGAATTTTCAAAGGTATTCTTTGGTCTGGGATAGCTACTGGAGCCTTGTGGCTTGGTAGAAAAATTATTCCTGATGAATGGACAAAAGAAGTAAAATCTTGGTTCCCCTGGACAGATGAAGCAAAAGCAAAAAAAGAAGAGAAAGAAAAAGCTGAAAATAAAGAAGAAAATGAAAATAGTGATAAAAAAAATGAAGAAAAAAATGATCAAGAACAAATTTTGCCAGTTGATTCGGATGAAAATAAAGATCAGAATTTAGATAGCCAAAATCAAGTTCCGGCAGAAGATGTTGAATTGAGTGATGAAGAAGTGTGAGCTACACAAGAAGTTGAAAAAATGATAGAAGAATGAAATTCAGAATTTTATATTTTAATGAGAATGTATCAAATGGGATTTGTTCCTAAATTTGATATGTGAACTTGGAGATGAAACACATTGAAAGGAAGGTTTAGCTATATTTTATCTTGATGACCATTTACTAAATATCCTGATGCAGCTCTGAGAAAATGAGTAGAAATTAGATCAGATGTTCATTCTTGGATGACAAAGTGGCTAAAAGAATCGTCTTTGAAACAAGAGTTTTCTCTCTATAAAAAAGATATTACAGCTATGCTTAATGATTTAGAAACTGGTAAAATCAAGACGTTGAAAGATTTTGAAATGAAATATGGAAGTTCTATTGCTAAAAAGTTTTGAAAAAATATAGCACAAATAAAAACTGGTGTTGAAACAGAATCTAAAAAATTTGAACAAACAAAAAAGAAAATTGATACAATAGAAACTGATATCAAAGAAATTCATAAAAAAACACAAGAACAACTAAAATATCTTGATAATAAAGCGAAAAATGATCCAAAAAATAAAGAAAAATATCAAAAAGAAGCAAAAGAAATTATAAAACAATCAAATCAAAAAATAACTAAAGCCGAATGAACGGCTTGATTTGAATTATCTAAGTTAACTAAAGCAGAAATTCTGAAATTGGAAAAACATTCGATTTTTGTTACAAAAACAATGAAAATCAATAGTGGTATAGATAATTTTATGAAAAAAACTAAAGCTTGAAAATTTATGATTTGATGAATGTTGTTGGGATTAGCTATAGAAGGAGCTAACTGAACAGAATCATGGGAAGATATATGATGGCAGGCAGGTGATTTATGAGTATCTCTTCTTCCTTTTGTTGGTTGATTATATGATATTTGAACTGCTATATTTGATAGAAGTATTGCATCGAGAGATTTAACAACAAAAGATAGATGGATCAGAGCATGAGTTTGATTGGGATCTGTTGTTCTTGATGTTGCATGAATATTCTCTGGTGGTGCATGAAATGCTGCTAGTCTTGCTTTAAAATCTTCTGTTAAAGTTTGATGAAGAGTTGCTAAAGTTGTTAAAATAGTCAAAGCTTCTGCAGAGGTAGTAAAATTGGGTATGTATGGTTTCCTTGGTTATAATTTATATACACAAGTAGAACCTTTTGTAACAGATATCACTGAGCGAGCTGATAAAAAACTCACTCCCGATATAAAAGTTACTCCCGATAAGAAAGAAGATTAATTTTATTTTTTTATTGATTTTATGAGCTTTCAAGATATTATAAAAAAGTGAATGGAATTTCTATCTCCTGATAATAATCAGGAAAGTACTCCCAAAAATACAGAAAATCTTGATGCTAAGATTGTTTTTCAAGATACCAGAAAATCTTTAGAAAGCTTGAAACAAAACATATTTTCTTCTACAGATGAAGCAAAGAAACAGGAGCAAGAACAACATCTTTCTCAATATATAGATCGTCTTTTGTGATTTTCCGTTTTGTCTCAACATGATAAAAAACTTTTAAATCAACTTAAACAAAATCTATTGGTAAAAACTTCTTTGCAAGAAACTGATTTAGAATCAATTATTACGATAGTTTCTCATCTTGAACAAAAAGCAGAACATCTTGATGAAGTTGATCAGGAAAAAGTAAAAGAGCTTCATGATACATTATCTGAGCATAAAAAATCATTGGATTTATTGAAAAAAGGAGTAGCTGCTGTCGCTCCAACTTTGGATGAAGCCAAGAAAAAAGCTTTTGAAACTATGAAAACAGATCTTGAAAAACATCGATGGTCAAGTTGGCTTGCACAACCAGTTTATGATTATTTGGTAGATAAACATATAAACAAAAAACCTGTTTCTAAATTTAAAGAACGACTTATAGGAACGGTTTGACTTACTGTTGTTGGTTGGTTTGTTGGTAAAGATTTGAAAAATCTGATTGCTAATATAGATACTTTGAAGGTGGAAGATATTGTTGAAAAAATTGAGGATAAATTGGAAACAGCTAAAGAAACCGTTGCTGATTGGGCTGATAAAGAGAAAGAAATATATCATGATAAAATGGAAAATGGTTTATTTAGTTTTTTCGAAAAGAAATTTGGAAAGAAACTTGATAAAGAAAAATTTAAAAAAGTATTTACAGAATGGAGTCAAGAACGAGATCCTAAATCGTATGTAAAAAATCAATGACAAAAAATGCAAGATGCTTATCATGGAGAATGAACATATGATACCCTTTGAGAATTTTTCTCTTTGGTTGCTATGCCTGCAAAGGGAATCTTTGATCTTTTGATAAGAATGAAAAACGAATGATTAATTTCATGGAAAGATATTATTATAGATAGTGTTGTATTACCTTCGTGAAAAGCAGTATTAAACGTTGGTATAGGATCAGTTTGATTGGTTTCTAATATTATGAAAACAACCTTTACTTCTATGTCGGTAGAAGACCTAACCTGATATATTAAAGAACAAAATAAAAAATTAGATGTAGATTCGAAGATGGCGCTTTGGGGAATGATGTATAGGCGTGGTTGATGGTTTTGGAATGTTGCAGCCCATGCAGGATATTTGGCTGGAGAATGAATGAGAGCTCTTTTCCTTCAAAGAACATGAGGAGATATCTGAAAAACTGCTGCATATCGAAAAGGAGGAGTTTGGTGAAATTTTGAAAAAGAATTACAGGTGTTTAAACAATTAGAAGATGGGTTATCAAATACGTGAATTCTAAAAGAAATAAAAACTGTTGGATGAGCTAGTATTTTGGATGATGTTGTTGGAACAATGAAAAAAAATCTTGCGATTTTTGATATTATGAGTACCAAAAAAACATTTCCAGAAATTGAATCAGCATTGAAAAGTCAATGATTTGATGCTGTTCTTACAGAATTAAAAACAAGTATTCATTGGGGAAAAAATTTAAATAAAGTAAAATCTGCAGCAGGAAATATTATAGACGCCAATATGAATAAATCCCTAGCTTTTGCTGAAGATTCCTTTTGAACATGGAAAAAGTTTTTCGGGAAAAATGTTAATCTTCCATGGTCTAAGTTTCCGTATGAAATGGAATTGATTGGTAAAATGAAGGAATTTTCTAAACTCCAAGGAAAAATGTTACAATCGGATGCTTTGCTTAATGATGTAAGAAATTTCTTTAGAAGATTTTCAAAAGGAAAACAACTTTCTGGTATGGTAGAGTATGCAGATGAAGTTAAATTTGCTTTGAATAATGTAGATGATGCAAAGGCATTCTTCGATAATATAAAAACTATTGGAAGGCATTCTCCAGAAATTCTTAAGACCTTATTTAAAGGATTTCCGTTGATTATGATGGGAAGCGATATGTTGGAGAAACTTTCTCATCCAGAAGGAAATGAATCATTTGTTCGTACTATTGCCGAAGGATTTGGATATTTAACACCATTGGTTGGTCCAGTTATGTTGATCTCTGATGGATTGACGGTTAAGGATGGAAAATTCCAGTCATTATGAGGAGCGGGTATTGGTGCAGGACTTTTTGCTTTAGATGGATTCTATGCAATTAAGACAGGTTCTCTTAGTTGATTTGCTAAATATATGATGTCACCAATTAGAGATTCTTGGTCATTTTTACAATCAGTTGGAAAGTGAAGTTATGGGGTTTTTAAAATGGCGAGAGATGGTATTCGTATTTTAAAAGCTTGAGAATATGCCGCATTTTGAGCTGAAGCATTAACTTTTTTGAAAGGAGCCTGACTTAGATTGTCCTGAGTAGCGCTTCTTTGCTATCTATGATATGTTGGTTATGGTGAACTTTTTGACGGTGCATCTGATGAAGAGAAAAAACAATTCGCTGAAATAGAAAAAATGGATAAAGGAGTATTGGAAGAAAAAATCCAAAAAGATTGGCCAACTATGAGCGATGATCAGAAATCAGCGTTGATTAAGTTTGCGACCGCTCAAAGAATGTCTATAAATAACTTTGATGATTTGACGACGAAGAAAGAATGAAATCAGATTTCAATCCATTTTAAAAGACTTATTAATTATAAACAAATGAAGGAAGTAGAACAAGATTTACAAGAATCTCTTTCTAGGCTTGAAGCTACAAAAGATATAAATTTACATTATAGCCTTGATTGATGAGAAGTTAAATATCAACTTCTTGATATAAAAGAGAAACAATATATCGATGAATCTTGAATATTTAAAGAACAAGAAATGAAAAGTTATCTAATTGCTATGTGATATCCAGAAAATATTGCTACAGATTTAATAGAAAAAATAGCTTAATTTTTATTTATAATTTATTGTTATGACAAAAGAAGCAGAAGAAGTAGGGGAAAAGGAACAAGATGATGATGAGTTAGAAAACAAGGAAGAGCCTGAGGTAGATGATGAACTTTTGCAATTGAAAAAGGATTTTGCTAAAGAATATTTTACTAAACTTCAACAAGAAAGTGGTTCTTTGCCATGATTGATATTATCAGAAACATGAACAGTAGAGGATTATCTTACTCATGAAGGTGTTTTGGATTGAATCAAAGATAAGGTACTCTTGGGTATGATTTTGAAAAGAGTTTTGGAAAAAGAGACAATGGATAAATTGGATGCAGTCAAAGATAAAATAGCAAAAATTGATGCAGAAGATGCAAAATCCCTTTCAGATAAATTGAGTGATTTGAGAAAAGAAGTTGGTTTATCGGCAAATGATACTCCTATTGATAATTCAAAAATTGTCGCAGAACAAAAGCAAGTAGATCAAGATATCCAAGAGACCATTGAAGCGGAGAAATGATCTAAACAAGAAAAACTCTTGGCTATGTTAGATAAAATTTTAAAATATGATCAAACAAATAATGTAAAATATCAACGATGAGGAAGAGAAAGTTTGAAAAAAGGATTGGATTGTTCATGATTGGTTGTTTATGCGTTACGTCAGATCTGACTTAAAGAAATGTGAGCTGAATGAAGAGCAATGTTTAATAATTTAAAGACAGAAAAACTTGTTAAAGAAGAATGAAACGCGTTAACTTGAGCGGTTGAAGTAAAGCCTGGTGATCTGATATTTTGGGATAGTAAAAATCCTAAGTATAATTTTTCTGTTGGACCTATTCCAAAGATAAAAAAAGATGGAGATACTTATCGTATTCATCATGTAGCATTTGTTAAGGAAGTGGATTATGCTTCTGGGAAAATAACTATTATTGAATCGAATGGAGTAAGTTGAGTAACCGAAAGAAAAGTTTCTCTCGAAGAAGAAAAGAAGAAAAAGCATAAGTCAGATTTGTATGTTTGACATGTTGATTATGATCAATTAATGGCTTATAATTGACCTAAAGAAAATATCTTGGATCAAGCAGCGTAAAAAAAATCCCCTTTGTGGGGATTTTTGTTTATTTCTAAAATATTTCGAAGACAAGAAATCTCGGCGACTACTTTAGAAATTTTTAATTACTTTTTTGATCACTCCTACAATTTTGGTCTCATCGAATTTACTGATTTCCATCTTGTCAAAGAATCTATTCACGGATTCTAGATATCGTTTATCTTCTTGTTTGACAACTTTCTTGAGCTTTGGAAGATCGTTGTGCACCACAAATACATATTCATTCTGATCATAATTATCTTGTTGTTGAACTAGAACTAAGTCTCCATCTTGGATTTTTGGTTCCATACTATTTCCTTTTGCTCTGACGAAAAAACATCTAGAAGGATCTTTTATACCAAGCATTGCTGGTGTGACAGGGAGTCTTTCTTGGGTATATTCGTCAAGAATTTTTTTACCTTGATTTCCGCATTGTGCAAATCCATAAATAGGAAGTTGAATAACATCGTTTCGTTGATCAGTAATACTTTCTCTAATGAGATGATATCCAGCTTCATCTTTGATGAAATATCATTTAAGAACAAGTTGATTGAGTTTATTGAGAACAGTTTGTGGATGGCTTACTCCGATAGCAGCAGCAATTTCTCTAAGAGTGATGCTTTCGTTATCCGTGTTTTTTTTGAAGAAAGCAATGAGTGCTCTTTGGATTTCATCCAGAAGTTGTTTTTTGAGCATGAGAAATATTTAATAAATAAATTTTTTATTATTTACACCTTATATATATAAAATGTTTTGACAAAATCAAGTCTTTTTTGACAAAATAACAGTAATTTTTGACAAAATACAATATGCTAGTTCAAGACTACTAAAAAATCTCTTGATTTTTTGAAAAAGAACAATAAAATTCTTTGTGACGATGAATGAGAAGATTTGAAACGTCTCTGCGTTTACCTTCTCTTAGTCATTTCTTAGTTTTACACTCTATATATATAGTATGACCTTACAGAAAAACAAACCGGAGTTGACCGAAGCACTCAAAACCATTGAAAAGCACTTCGGAAAATGAGCCATTATGAGAATGGGAGAAAATGCAAACGTTGGAATGGTTAGTACATTTCATAGTTGATCGTATGTTTTAGATCTTATTTTGGGTGGTTGATATCCAGAATGAAGAGTTGTAGAAATTTATGGTCCAGAATCTTCTGGTAAAACAACAATAGCACTTCACGCTATCGCAGAAATACAAAAAAGATGACAAGTAGCGGCTTTTATTGATGCTGAACATGCGCTTGATCCTCACTATGCAAGAGTATTGGGTGTTGATACAGAAAACTTATTTCTTTCTCAGCCTGATCATGGAGAACAAGCATTACAAATAGCAGAAGAATTAGCAAAATCTGGAGCTGTTAAATTGATTGTTATAGATTCAGTAGCTGCTTTAGTTCCTAGAGCTGAAGTAGAATGAGATATGGGAGATAGCTATATGTGACTTCAAGCAAGAATGATGTCTCAATGACTTAGAAAATTAGCTTCAGTATTAGCAAAAAGTGGTACTACCTGTGTATTTATCAATCAAATTCGTATGAAAATATGAGTAATGTTTGGTAATCCAGAAACAACATCTGGAGGTAATGCACTCAAATTTTTTGCTTCTCAAAGAATAGAAATTAGAAAATGAGAAAAAATAATGGATGATAAAGAACAAGTTGGTTATTATGCAAAAATCAAAGTTGCAAAAAACAAAATATTCGCTCCATTTAAGACAGCAGAACTTCCTGTAAGATGGAAGATGGGATATGATCATATTGCTGATTTGGTTGAAGCAGCTAGTATCCTTAAATTAGCTACGAGATCATGAGCATTTTATACTATTGGTGGTCAAAAAATTCAAGGAAAAGAAAAATTTATACAACTTCTTGAAACTGACGAAAAACTTAGAAATTCTATCGAAAAAGATATCCAAGGTAAAATCAAAGAAATAAGAATGGGTAAAAAAGTCTTGGATGATGATGCTTTACAAGCTGCTGAAGATGAAATTGATATAGAAAATGCTGAAATTAGTGAAGCTACTGCTGAATTGGAATAAAATAAGATAAAATAAAGTGAAAGTAACCATTAAAATCCCTACCTATGTGGGGATTTTTTTGTCCTTGAAAAGGTATTTTAAAAGATTATAATTGCCTTGCTACGTTGTATGTAGCAAAAAAATAAGCACCGAGATCTTAAAAATAAAAGATCGAGGACAAAAATTAATTATATTTTTTATGGTTAAAAAAATGAGAAGAAGAAGTAGTTGGTTAAAGAAAAACCAAGCTTCGCAGAAACAAAGAACACAAGCACAAGAAAAAGAATCATTCGATTGGTATGATTGGATGAGAAAAAATCATCGATTTGTTTCGACTGATAAGCTTGTTTCCTTTGAGAATCAATTAGATGATTCTTGGGAATAGTTCTTTAAGTATATTGGGTAGTAATAATATTTTCTCCTGATTATACTTATTATTGTATCTGTAATCTCATAGAGATTTGGAAAAAAGATTGTATTAAACGTACAATATAAAAAAGACCGCTGATTATTTATCAGTGGTTTTTTCTTTTATCCTTTTTGTGCTTCTTTGGCCATCATAAGTTCTTCGTTGGTTTCTAGGGTGAGAAATTTTATGTTTGGGAGATAAGTGAAATGTTTTTTGATTTGATTGCGAATAAATGCAGATCTGTAACCTATAGCTCATGAAAAAACGATCACATCCGCGCCGTTCATTAGGGCAATGTATGATCAGATATATTCTACGATACGATTGATAAAAATCTGGATTGCCAACTTCGCTTTGGGATCTTTTTTCTGTCTCTCTAATAATGTTTTCATATCATTGGTTTTTCCGGACAAAGCGAGGAGTCCGCTTTGGGAAGTGATAATTTTGGTAATGTCTGATATCGAAAGTTTTTTCTGGTGCATCATGTAAGGGATAATTGCTGGATCGATATCGCCGCATCTGGTTCCCATCACCACACCTCCCGTAGGTGTAAATCCCATAGACGTCGTGATTGGTAGTCCGTTCTTTGAAGCCGTGATACTTGCACCATTTCCTAGATGACAAGTAATAATTTTCAGATTTTTTGTATGGAATTTTTTGATAGTTTCTTGGATAAGATAGTGATGAGATATTCCATGGAAACCGTATTTTCTGATATTATAGGTTTTGTGTCGATCGCTTGGGAGCGCATAGAGATAGTGTTCTGGCTTGAGTCATTGGAAAAAAGCAGTGTCAAAAACTGCAATATTTTGGGATTTTGGAAAGAGCTTTAAACAAAATTTGATGCATTTGGTCTGGATAGGATTGTGAAGGGGAGCTAATGTATTTAGAGATTTCAATTTCTTGATGTTTTTGCTAGTTATGATCGTTGATTTGGTGAAAATCTGTCATCCGTGGACTATACGATGAGCAATTATGAGTTTCTCGTTATTTTTGTCTAATTTGAGTTTTTTGATGATGCTTTGAAGCTCTTTTTGATGATCTTTGATATTTTCACGTGTTCATTTTGTTAAACAATTTAGCTTATCATCAAAGATAGCATATTTTATCGAGGAACTTCAGCAGTTGAGGGTAAGGAGCATAGGTAATTTTACGAAGTAAAATTAGTGTAAATGGTTTATTTTATATATTTCTTTTCATCTTTTATAATATCCTCTAAGTAAGAATTTATTTTTTTTGTACGTTTCTTTGCAGCTCAAGATGAGAGATATTGTTTTGTTCATTTATCAAAAACTTTATCCATATGTATGTCTTGTTTAATTATTACAAGATCATCTTCCACTACAAATTTTGATAAAAATATTTTTATTAGAAAATTTAGATTAGTTCAGATTTTTTCTGCCTTATCTTGAGCTTTGGTTTTGATATCTGTTGGAACCCTAAGATTGAGTTGGGTTGTTGTGCTCATCTTTGTTGTATTATATAAATGCTATACAAAGTATAGCAAAAAAATAATTAGAATCAAGTTAAAAATGTCTGATTTTGATTTTTCTTTGATGAAAATCTGTTTCTACTTTTTTGTGCCAATGTTCGGCTTCTTTCCTGATAATTTCTACAGTTATATTCTTGGCTATTTTATCATGTTTATCTCAAATATATACGGGATAGAGTACTCATTGATTGGTTACGAAGAATAACACTAATCTTTTGGCCTTATCTATGTATCATTTGTAAGCTATCGTGTTTGGTAATGGTGCACATAGTTTTTCAAAATTTCGTTCTCGATTATCTTTGATAAAATTATAGAGATCATCAAAAGATAATCCAATTTCATTCGCCTTTTTCTCTATGCTTTGTGGTATAATTAGTCTCATATTTATTGATGAGAATTAAATTTGCTAATTATAACCAAATTGAAATCATAAGTCAAATGTTTTTTTGACAAATTGATTTAAGAAATGTTTTGATTTGGAGTTATTTGTTGAATCTGAGAAGGGTGAGGGTTTTCTCGTAAAGCATCATTATCTAACTCTGCGATTGATGGCTTATCTTGGATTTTTGTACATCTAGCCAAAAGATCTATATATGAATTATTCTCGATACTTAATATTTTACTTTCATTTTCTTTATTATTTTTATCTTTTGTATTTGATTCTTTACTTATATTAACTGATTCGTTCTTTTCCCGTTTATCTAAGATTCTGCTAAAAAGATGATTATCTATTATATGATCGTCACTATTTGGTTCTGCAATGGCTCTAAAAAATTCTGTCATACTTGGTCATACCGCTACTTCTTTTTCTGTTTTGTATGATTCTTTCTGATCTTTTTCTTGTTTCTCTGGATTAAAGAGTGTATTTAGAACAGGATCTGTGTTTGGATTGTTTGGTTGTTGTGTTTGGGCTATTTCTTTTTGTAGCCTATCTAAATTATTGTCAAAGTTTTTAATTTCATTAATAGAATAACTATCTAAGCTTGTATCTAGTATTTTATAGAGATCTACTATTTGTTTATCTTCGATGCTATCATAATTAGCTTTTGATTTATTAAATGTTGTGATAAATTTATTTGCTTTTTCAAGTACTTTGTTTTTTTGAAGTGTGCGTTCTATTACAATTTTGATATAAGGAGATTCTTGATTTTTGATATCTACGTTTCCTATAGTATCTGAGTATCTTTGATAAAAATCTTCTAAACTATTACTTTCGTTTAAATCTTTGCTGATATTTTCTGAATTGATTATCTTTTGAAATGCTTGATCTTGTATATCATGAATGCTTGGAAAATTGATAGGAAAGTCTGTAAACTTATTGGTTCCTAAATTTACTGTTTTTTCATCAATATGTAAAAAATCTGAGTATTTTATACTTCCATTATTGAGATTGTAATCGAACGTTGTTTTTGATCCATTGAAATTCATAGTCGTTTGTAATGTGTTGTTCTCAATATTGATTTTGTCGGTATTTAATCCTATATCTCCGTAGTTGTTTTCTTGTTTATTGAAATTGAAATATCTTACAAATTCGTTTGTACATCATGCAATAGTCTTGCTTGCTACTAACTTTTGTAGAGATGTATTTAATTCTGAAGTCATTTTTTCTGTATATTTTTTTATTATTGTTTGGATATCTTTTTGATCTTCTTGGTTTAACTTTTTTCGTTCTTCTTCGACCTTATTTCCTTGCTTATCAAAAAGCTTCTCATAGGTGTTTGCATATTTTTTGTTTATATCTTTTTGGATATCTTTTTGATAAAACTTCAATGTTTGTTTCTGGATACTATCGGTTTCTATAAATTTTTCATTAGGTATTTTGATGGTATCTTGGGTTTCGCTGATATAATTGGCAACTTTTTCATTTTTTTCTAAAACCGCAGAAGTGTTTGGATGATTGGTAAAGTCAGAAATAGATCTTGTTAATGTTTCTTCAGGAATTCGTCATTTGGTATCTATTTCTTTTTGTCCATATTCTTTGGCAATAGCATTGAAGCTTTGGATGAAATCGAAATTTTCCTTGGAGATCTTTTTCTCAGGATCTTTTTGTACTTCCTCTGCTATTTTGCTTGCTACGTATTGGTAGGTAATGAAGTCTTCAAATTTACTACCAAAACTTTCTTTTAGTTCTTTATTATCTTGTAGCTTTTTATATTCTGGAGAATTTTTATCTATTGAAATAGGGTTTTTCTTTTGAAGATTTTCATATTCAGGTTTTATATTTTTAAATAATTCTTTTCTTTTTTCTAAATCCTTTTGATTTTCTTGGATTCATTCTTGATTTTGTTGGATTCATTCTTGATTTTGTTCTTGAGTATCTTTTTTATAATTTTTTTCTATTATATCCTTAATTATTCAAGTCTCTCTTTTTAAACTCATTTTTTTTGTAATAAGGGTTTTCCCTTTGAAAATATTTTCTGAGTATTCTTTAAATACTTTTTCTAGATTATTATCGATATTTAAAAATTTCATTATTTCTTGGTTTTTTGTTTTTTCTTCTTCGGTGCTGTTTGTATTTTGGTAATCAGTAAGTATTTTGTTTATTGTGTTTTCTGTTTCTTTTTCTAATCCTTGAAATTCTGGATTTTTGAGAATACTTTCTTTTTGTACGGCAAAAATATCAGAAGTTTTTTCTTCTTTATTTTGTTGTCATTCTCTAACTTTTTCTTGAGAATCGACTGGAGGTAGTATTGGTTTTTCTGTTTCTGGAGGCATAAGTATAAAAAAAGATATAATTCATACAAATTATATCTTTTTTATGTTGTTTTGTCAAAAAAATGATATTATTTGTTGGCTTTTTGAAATGCATCTAAAATTTGTTCAAGGAGAGCGATTTCTTTTCTTATTTGTTCTCATTCTTTTCTTATTTGTTCTCATTCTTTTCTTATTTGTTCTCATTCTTTATATATTTTAATTGATTCTGAATTAGCTATTTCAGCCATTAGATTTCACTGCATTTCTCCAAATTTCACACAAAGATCAAAAAAGTTTTGATCATTTTCTAACCTTTGCATATATTTTTCTGCGTAAAATTCTCTGTTTTTTGTTCCTGGAGATAAATTTACTCATTGTTCAAAAATAATTAAAGCTAATGCTTTTTTATCTTGTGGAGGAATTGTTGTATCGTTGTAAAGCGCGAGAAGAGCGACTTTTAGTCCTAAAATATGTGATTCTTTTTGTGTCTTTTCGGTTTTGAGAAGAAGGTCATAGTGAGCAACTTCCACAGGATCTGAAGTGTTTACATATCATTTTACTCGATCGAAAGGATCTACTTTGAGTGTATTTATATTGGAATTCGCTATTTGAGGTTTATTCTTCTGATTACTTGCTATATTTTGAGCCAAAGCATCTTTACTTGTTAACAAAAAACCCGCAAGCACGCTTGCTCCTATTCCTGCTTTGTATATAGCTGATTTGAGTTTGTTTTTCATGAGAAAAGTTTAGAAAATAAACTTTTACGTTATTATTATACGTATTTGAAGTTAATTGTCAAATAAAAACGAGGTTTGAGGTATGGTTGACTTTTTCTTGCTAAAGTATATAGTCAGTAAAAATATAAAATACAAAACTAAAATATAAAATTTAAAATAAAAAAACTAAAAAATTTTAAAATTATGGAAAAAATAAGAATAGAAGAAGGCGAAAGGACGCCATTAATTGATTTTAACTTTCAAACGGGTGTCTTCGTTATAAAAGGTAGATCATTACCTGAAGATCCAAAAAAATTTTATGATCCGATACTTGAAGATCTGAAAAACTATTTAGAAAATCCCGCAAAAAATACAGTATTTGAAATGAAACTAGACTATTTTAATACGGCTTCTGCTAAAGAATTATTGGAAATATTTGATTTATTACCGAAAGAAAATAGTCAGATTAATTGGTATTATTATGAGGATGATAATGATATGTTGGACGCAGGTGTTGATTATTCTGAAATGACTAAAAACAAAATAAAATTTAATTTTATTGAATTAGTTTAACTATCTGTTTAAACCCTCATTAATTATGAGTGGTTTTTTTAAAAAAAATCAATAATTGACTTTTCCAAGGAAAAGATTATGGTAGTGGTATAAAACAAAAAGGAAACTAAAAACCTAAAAATATATTTGTTATGGAGACAGATACCTTATTTATTATTGAAGAGAAATCAGATACTTCTGGTAATAGGCCGGATACTCCTTGGGTTAGATTTGATTTCTTAGCAAAAGTTTTTAATATGGGAGGGCATTCTATGCCTGAAGACGCAAAGGCATTTTATCAGCCTATAATTAGTCGTTTGAAAGAGTATTTTGAAACTATTCCAAATCAGACTGTTACTTTTCATTTCGAGTTTGTTTATTTCAATTCTTCGTCATCGAAGATGATACTTGAAATTTTGGAATTATTACCAGAAAATTCGACAGTTAATTGGTATTGTCGTAATGGCGATGAAGATATGTTCGAGGCAGGAGAGGAGTTTAAACCTATTCTTGATAAGGAACTCATTTTCAATATTAAAATGAAATGATTTTTAAAAGCGCTTCGTAATACTGAAGCGCTTTTTTTTATTGATTGATTTCTACGATATCTCCAATTTTAATCCCATATTTCTCACTTATTCAGCTGTTGAGTTCTAAGACATAGGAAGATGTTCATTGTGGATTATAGGTAGGACAGGGATCTGCGGTACAAGGCGTTGCTTGCTGGATATCTATGATTTTTTGGTCTTGATTTATCCAGATCATGTCTAGGGGAATTAAGGTATTTTTCATCCAAAAATTATATTGTCCTGATTGTTGAAAAACAAAGAGCATACCAGCTAATTCTGGTAACTGTTTACGGTACATCAAGCCTAATTGTCTTTCTTCTGGAGTATCTGCTATTTCGATAGAAAAACAAAGATTATTGATACAGATTTCTGGTTGTTTTGGATTCAGATTCTTTGTATAAATGATTAATCCTGTTATCAATATTGCTAGGAGGAGAAAAGGAATAATGAGTTTTTTGATTGTTTTCATCTTTTGTTTATTGGTTTAAAAGTATTTTGAGAACAGGATTGATAGCATCTCTGGTTTTGGGACCAAGGTATCAGGCAGCTGGGTCTGTGGCATCGGTAAGTACGTTGTTTGCTTTCTGCCACTCGAATAAGGCTTTTATCGTAGATTCCGTGTTGGTCCCATTGATGATTCCTTGGTAAAATCCTTTGGATTTTAGGAAGTATTGCAAGTATTTGATACTTACATCGCTGGCATCTTTTTTGAATCCGATAGTGAATTGATAATTCTTGTTAATTTTATTGATAAATGTTTGTTCAGTGTCCGTTCGTGTTATTGATTGTGTATTTGTCGTCGAACTAATGTCTAAAGGTGTTGTCGTAGTTGTTTGAGTTGTTTGTGGTGTTGGTTCAGAATTGGTTGTTGTTGGTTCTTGTGTATTATTTGATTGGGTTTCTGTTGTAACTGGCAAAGTGGAAATGACATTTATAGTTGTTACTGGGATTGTTACTTTGCTTATTAATTGAAGATCTGTTCTATACATCATTAGCATAATATATCCTTTTAACTCTCGATTCTCTGGTTTATTTACTTGTTTCATAATTCCATTTTTTTGGAGTGCTTCGAGATGTTTTCAATACCAATTTGTATCATTACTATTGTTTTTACTTCCCCAAAGTGTTCTAGAAAGTGTTGTACCGAAAGTAGCTCTATTAATAGTTTTAGCTCCAAAGAATGACGCTAATGCATTACCATTTTTATCTATTCCCATAATTCCTAATTGACAGGCAAGTTTGATATATGATTGTGTCTCTTCTGTTTCATTTGAGATATCATTAAATTCACATTTTTTACTCGTGTCTGGTTGTCTTTTGAGAATTTTAAGTGCAAAGATACTCATCATTTTTGCAAGACTAGATCTTGTAATTATTCAATTCATATTTGCTTGTTCAAAGGTTGCTGCACTTGTTAATCCTAAATATTTTCCATAAATATAAGCTTTTTTAAGTTCAGCAACTCATTGAATTCCGACTAATGTTGCTGCAATAGTTTCTGCTGAAGCTGTTGATAAAATACTGTCAGAAAACTCTAATGTTGTCCCTGTAGATGTACCACTACTTGTTTCTGAACAAGAATATCAAAGATCGCCTCATTGACAAGAAACTCCAGATTTTTTGGTGTATTTTCAATTTTCACAAACAAGATTTGAAAGAGTACATGTTGGTATTGTTGTTCATCCTCCTCCTCAACCTCATCAACCACCTCATCAACTTGGAGCTGTATAATTGATAGTAAAGCTAGGAACAGCTATTCGACTATAATTTCCAAAACTATCAGTAACTTTGATGTTACAATTACTATACGTATTGTTTGTTAAAGTCCAGGATATTGTAGTAGCTCAGCTATTTGTTATTGATGTTGTTGTTCCATTTCCACAGCTTCCACTATAGATAACTGTGCCTGTTTTGTTGGAGAAAAAAGTAAATGTAGCTATTTTGTTTCCTGTTGTAACTGTTCAACTTCAAAGTGTAGGTGCTTGGTTATCTCGAATTAGCGTAAACGTTGCAAATCAACTTAAATTTGCTTTATCTATTGCTTTAACTTGAATAATGTAGGTTCCTCCTGTACTTGCTGTAATTGATGTTGTATTAGAAGTCCCAGATCCGAAAGTGAGAGTTCCTGTTCCACTGAATTTTGTTCGTTGATATCAAGAAATACCAGCAGTGGCGTCAATACCTGTTGCTGTTAGGGTAAATCCTGTGTTTTTATAGATGGTTCCTGTATCTATTTGTACGGTTGGAGCAATGGTATCTATCGCAAATATACGTCCTGTAAAATTACCCGCTTTATCTTCGATAAATAAATCATATCGTCCATTTTGTGTAATAGAATATCCAGTTGTTGTATATCTCGTTGTTCCTGTCGAACTTGTTAATATGCTACCAGAATAGTTAACTTCTACAATGGTTGGAGTGATGGTTCCTGTATAAATTCTTCCTGACATTATATTGGTTATATTTGGTTTTGTAGAGTCAATAGTGAATACCGTCGGGGTTTGTTTGATTCCTTGTAGTCATGCATAATCTCTATAAGTAACACGTAATTTTATGGTATTGGAATTGAGTGCTGGTGCTGTTCGTAGATAAGAAGTGCTACTTGTTGGTATTGTATTTGAAATAAGACCAGAAGATACTCGATTGTTTGTTGTATATTCCAATGTTATTGATGCAACATTTTCATCATATCCTCCTGTCCATGTGATAAGATAACCACTTCCTCCTTTGAAATATTCGCCACCTGTAGGTGCAATAAATGTTGCAGCAATAGGCGATATATTATCGATCTGTACTACACTACTTGTTATTATTGTTTGATTTCCTGCAAGATCTGTTGCAAAAATTCTTGTTTGGAAATTATCTGTAAGATTGAAATTATTTCGTGTATAGGTTCCACTATTTCCTGTTCCATTTTCTAATGTAGAACTTCCACTAAATCCATTGATTGAATAGGTTATCTTGATGCTTGTTGGTCAAAAATTAGTTTCCGTACCTGTTGTTCGTCTGATATCATAATTTCGTCCTGATGTCCAAAAGGCACCTGCAGCTGGTGAAGTAAATGCTATACCAGCAGGAGCTGTTCTATCGAGAATAACGCTATTTATGATTGCTGTTCCTGTGTTACCTAAGGTGTCTTGCATATTTACGATAAATTTCATTTGTCCCTGGATATCTGTTACTTTTGCTATATAGGTACCAGAGTAGTTGTTCCCTCCAAGATCAGTTACAATACCTGTTGTTAAACTACCTCCAGAAATAGTAAGGGTAGGTAGTGTTGCAAGTGGTCTCGTGCTTGAAAATCAGATTGTTATGATGTCATTCGTTTTTGCATATCCTGAATTTGTAGCGTTGTTTGAAGAGCTTGTTGTGCCTGTGATAGAGGGAAGTACTTTGTCTATTGTGTAGACATTACTCTTTATGCTTTCCGTGTTGTTTAATCTATCTATTGAACGATATCTCAGATATTTTGTTTCTGAAGTGTTTGCAGCACCGGTAATGCTTGCTACTGTACCTGCAATGTTTGGTGTACAGGTATCCGTCGTATCTATACAATATCGTGTTCCTGAAAATGTTCAGATTCCAATATCTGATCTAGAAAGTATTACAGGTATGCTTGTATTACTTAATCATGAACTTGGATTTGCCGTGGTACTAGGTGCTGTATTATCAAAAATATAATTATTCGTAGTTCCTGTTGTTAGATTTGTTGCAGTATCTTGTATTCTAAATGCGAGTTGGATATTTGTTGCTGGATCTAAGCTTGTTAATTGGCAGTATGTACTACTAAATCATGCTGGATTTCGTGTTGCTCCATTGTCGAGTGTGTATTCACATGTTGATCCATCGAGAGCTGATCATCAAGCGTCACTAACGGTTGCTTTGATATCAATTATTCCTTTATAATATAATGTAGCACCGTTATTTCCTGTTGTTCCAACCGAAATAGTTGCCTGTCCAATAGTAGGTGGCGTAATATCAATCCATGTAACGGTTGCTGTATTTGTTCCTGTGTTTCCGGCTATATCTCGATAATTAAAAACAAAGGTTCCATTGGTAATAAATAAATAATCTGGTTGATTTAATCACGTTATACTTTCAGAAAATCATGTTATTTGTACAAAAACGCTTCCATTGGTCCATGATGGTCCCATTGGATCGTATCGTAGGCTTGCAGTAGGCATTTCTTTGTCAATCCATGTAACGGTTGCTAGTGTCGATCATGTATTTCCCGCAAGATCTTCGTAAGTAAAAATAAAGGTTCCATTTCCTGTGAAAGTATAATTTGCTGTATTGAGGTTTGTTGTAGTTTCAGAAAATCCTGTAATAGTTGCTACTACATCATGATTTGTTATTCATGTTTTTGAATAGATAATATTTGCTGTAGGGTGTATAGTATCTATGACGTTGATCGTTCTTGATAGCGAACTACTATTTAATGAAGTATCTGTTTTTTCATAACTTATGTTATATGATCAAACTGTGTTTGTATCTACCGATCATGAAATTATTGTTATATCGCCTGTTCCATCGTAGTTGTCTGATCGTGTTGCTCAGCTTTCTGTATAAGAGAATGTGCGTTCAATAGTTACTGGATTATCTCCATTGAGCGTTATTATTGGTGCCGTTGTATCTTGGATAAATATTTCTCTTTGTGTAGATCATGTATGGAAACCATCGCTATAGAAATAATCAATGGTATAGGTTCAAATGATGTTTGTGTTTACTGCTCCAATCATATCACTTACCGTTCCTGAACTACTATTATCTGACCATGTTGCTCAGCTTTCTGTGTAGGGAGAAAAGACTTCAAGATATAGGGGTGATGAACCATTAATTGTTATTGTTGGTACTGTCGTATCAAGTTGAAAGGTGGCTCATGTAGTATTTCCCGCAGTATCTGTAACTATAAATTCGAAAATTCCATAACCATTGATAGGTGTTCCATTAGTATATCATGCTCAATTGAGTGTTGCGCTAACGCCTGCTTTATTATCGCTGAAGGTAATTGTTTGTTCGTTTCCGTATAATCATCATGTTGTTATTCCGCTATAGGTAGGCATTTCTTTGTCGATTCGTGTAACGGTTGCTACTGATGATCCTGTATTCCCTGCTTCGTCTTCATACGTGAAGATAAAACTGTCATCTGATGTGAAAGTATGTGTTGGTGTATTCAGATTTGTTGTGGTTTCAGAAAATCCGGTAACGGTTGCTATAACATCACTATTTGTTGGTCATAGAATAGAATAATCTACGATTGCTGTAGGTGGCGTTTTATCAATACCTGTGACTTCAGCTACAGTTGTTCCCAAATTTCCCGCTAAATCTTGATAGGTGAAAGTGAATGTTCCATTTGTTGTAAAGGTAGTCCCTGTACTATTGAGGTCGGTGATGGTTTCAGAAAATCCTGTAATGGTTGCTATAACATCTTGATTCGTGATTCCTGTATGAGAATAATCGATACTTGCTGTTGGCAATGTTTTATCTATAGTAAAGGAAACGGTTTGGTTATTCCCTAATGTATCTTCTACAAATAGTGTATAATTTCCTTCATCAGTAATTTCTGTTCCTGTATATTCTAAGCCATTGAGTGTTGCTCCTGAATAATTTGAATCAATAATGGTTGGGATAATGTTTGTTTTGAAATATTGTCATCCAGTTATATTTATGATTTGAGGTGCTTCTTTATCGATCCATGTTACGTTTGCATTTGCGGTACCTGTGCTGATATCACCTGATAACTCAAAATCAAAAGAACTATTATTGGTAAATGTATAAATGGGAGATCATCCATTGTTGAGGATAACTGTTCCTGTTTCATCAAAACCAGTGATGGTTGCTACAACATCAGTATTGGTTAAACTACTAGGACTGTATTCAATAGTCCATGTGAGTGCTATTACTCGATTGGAAAACAAAGAAAATATTAGAGCAAAGCTTGTAATTAGTGAAAATAATTTTTTCATAAATTATTGTCTGGAAAAATAAAATGTCTACTTTTGTCTAATATATAAAAAAAGCCTGTCAAAACAAGAATGTGTCCTTATTTTGTGCAAGCTTTTAGTTATCAGATTTTTTGTGTCTATTTTAATTCATAAACGATATTTACTCTAGCAGTCATTTCCAATTGTCCAGCTGAAAGTGATTGGTCGTTCATTACATTACCAGCTCAATCCATAGCTTTTGCTTCCATAGCATACATAGGTCTATCATAGTTATATTGAATTTCTTGTTCAGTAATCATTGTTGGTTGTCCAAGTGTTAATCCTCCTAATTTTGCAAGTTGTTCAGCTTTTGCTTTTGCATCATTAAATGCTTTTTCACGAGCTTCTTCCATTGCTACTGATTTATCATCGAGAATGAAATTTATATTGTTTACGTTGATTTCCCCAATTTCTGATATCTTGTTGATAACATTTGCTCATTTTTCTGAGAAGTTTTCTCCTTTTACTTTGATATTTAAATCTTGTTGAGATCTATATCCAAGAAGTTTTCTTGTATTATTTGTTCGATCGTATTCTGTGTATACATTCAGATTTGTTGTTTGGATATCTTGTTTAGGGATATTATATTCTTTGAGAGCTTCCTTGATCTTAGCAATTTTTGCATTTGCTTTGTCTTGAGCTTCTTTTGTTGTTTTTCCTAATTCTGAGATTTGAATATTGATAGACAGTGTATCAGGTGCTGTTAAGCTTTTTCCTTCTCCAGCAACGCTAACGGTGTTTGTAATTCCTTGTTGGCTAGAAATTTGTTGCTTGTACGGTGTTTTAATAACATATCCAACAAAGATAAGTGTTCCACAGATTACTGCGGTTGAAACAAGTCATAATCGTTTTTTGTCCATTTTTTTTGTATTAACAAGTAAAGAATTATATCTATACTACGAATCTGATATAAAAATGTTACAAGATCTTTTTCTATTCTTCTTCACTATCGAAATGTTTTTTGATAAGAGGCATAAAACGGAAATATTCTAATAATTGAAGACCTGTAAATCTACCGATAATTATATGTAACAAAAGAACAATAAGAATACTTTCTGGGTATGATAATAATATATGTTTCATCCATCATCGATTTAATAATCCATATACAGAGAAACTTACAATTAAAAATTCTCCAAAAGAAATCCACCATCCTAGACTAAATACCTTAAATCCTTCGTTGAATACTTTATCAGTAACAATAATAATAAACATAATAGGGAAAATAATAAATCCATTATTGAATATATCCAGATTTATAATGTTGGTGTGAAGAATTTTATCTAGCCCAAGAACTATGATTGTCAGTAGAAAATAAAGAACGACTAAGACAGATAATTTAGTATTAAAAAGAAGATATATTTTTTTGTTGAGAAGATGAGTTAAGACCTTGGCTAAAATTCCAATAGCTAAAAGGATAAGACTTAATTTTATATTGAGAATTGCCATGGCAAGCCCAAAAAGAAGAGGACTATAAATTCCAAAGACAGAGAATCAAATAACTTGTCTAAAGATGCTTATGACTAGTGTTGCTATACATAAAACTAGTAATATACCTATTAAATCAATAGGAAATCAATTGTAAATTAAATTATCTATTAAATAAGAAATCAGAATATATTTGGGCGCTTCTTGAAATAATAATGAAAATGTCGTTATTGTAGGATCGTTTTGTAAATCTTTTTTAAAAGAAAGTTTTGAAAGAACACTAAAGAAATCTTTATCGCTTACGGTGTAAATTTTTTCTATTCATACGGTATTGAGATATTTTGCAACTATTCTTTTGAGAAAATATTTATTAAGATCTGTTATAAGATAAATATCTTTTTTGTTTAAGTTGAGCGTCTCTGTCTTATTAATATTTCATAATAATTGAAAGAAACTATCAAAATTGCTTATATTAATAATAATAATA
Organism: candidate division SR1 bacterium RAAC1_SR1_1; assembly: GCA_000503875.1. Lineage (GTDB taxonomy): Bacteria > Patescibacteriota > Gracilibacteria > Absconditabacterales > Absconditicoccaceae > UBA5124. Next base: position 595,510 of record CP006913.1, on the reverse strand, counting down.
GAACTGTTTTTAATATAACTACTATTTTCAGCGAGTTCTCATAGTAATTCATCTTCTCCAAAAAGTTTTTTTTCTTTTATGATGATCTTCTTAAAAAGAGTGTTGTTTTTTTTGAAAGTATCATCGAATTCTACTTGAAGATCTTCGCTAGCTTTCCCTATATAGAGAATGATTTTATCATGAGTAGTTATGGTTTTGCTTATTTTACTATAACAGTTTTGGTTATCGATTGCTTCTACTTGTAATGTATATTTTCCTAATTCAGAAGGAGTAAATGAGAAAAAATCAGAATTATTCTTTGAAATAACCTTGTTGTTTTTGCTTAAAGTGAATTTTATAGAGTTAAAGCTTATAGGTCAAAGATATTTATCTTTTGCCCAAACCATACTATATTCAGCAGTTTGACCTTTTTTGATATCAGATAAACCCTTGATGTCATATGTCCTATTTTCACATCATGCAGCATTGTGTGCTTGTTCCTCAGCAAATGCTGGAAAAACAAAAAGTCAAAGAAGTATTGTTATGAGTAATGAGAGTTTTTTCATAAGAAGAAAAGAGGCAAATAAATTGCCTCATATTTAAGTGATTTGAGTGGGGGAATCAAGGGAAAGTGATTAAGAATTTTCTTCTGTGTTTTCTTCCTTTTGTATCAGCTTATTTTATCTTAAGGTATTTTTTTATAAAAACACCTGTTTCTTTGCTGTTTTTTACTATGATTACTATTACATCTCCTTTTTTAGTGTTTTTTAATCAATATTTTATTGCATCTTTTCGATAAATAATTTCTTGTACCTTTTTATTTTTTGTTTTAATTCATTCAGCAAATAAATGCATTATTTCTCATGGGTTTCTTTTCTTGTTTTTTATTTCTTTTGTATTTATTGTATATGATTTGTCTTCTATTCAATCAATTTTATCGTATACAATAAATTCATCAGCAAGGCTTGCAATACTTTTCCCTATGTTATGATATATTTTATCTTCTCTTTCGGGAGATAGTCTTACAACACCTATAGATTTCCCTGTTTTCAATGTATTTGCTAGCTTTAGAACTGCTGATAATGACTGTTTTTCATGTGCATAATCCAATATAATTTTTCTGCCATTTTGTTCCAATAAGATCATTCTTCCTCCTAATATATCAGTTGTATATCTATCTATACTTTCTTTTATTTGTTTGTGTTTTGATATAAATATTTCTTCTCCTAATAATCCTAATAATCATCAAATAGATAAACCAATATTGTATAATGCTGGTTCATATTCTCAATAGAAAGAAAACTTGTTATTGGATAGATCAAATTTAATAATTTTGTTGCTAATTTTTATTTTAACTTCTTTTTTTGAAATGAATATACATGTTTTTTTTCATTGAAATTTTTCTAAATCTTTTGTTACTCATATTTTTTTAATTTCATTTGATATATGATCATCCATATTGTTTGCTATTAGCTGATCATCCATATTGTATACAAAATATCATCCTGTTTTAATTTTTGAAATAATTCTGTATTTTCTTAACGCTAAATCTTCTCTTGTTTTGATTGCGGAGCATAGGCCTCCTATATGGTCTTCAAATACATTTGAAAAAACTCATATATCGTGTTTTTTATATCAAAGTCAGGTAACATAACAGCCAATAATTGTTTCTAATACTGCATAATCTATTTTCCAATATTTATTCTTATAATCATATCCTAAATATAGGAAACGTCATGGGCATTTTCAGGGTAGTAATCAATAGATGTTTATAGAATCTTTTTTGTCTAATTTCTGTTTTCAGTTTATATATACTCAATCTGAATCGACAGACAATGTCTTATTTCATAATTCTAATAAAATAAAATTGATTAATCTTATTATTGTTGTTTTTCATTTAGTTCATGTTACAGCAATCTTTTTCATTATTATGGTAGTATATAAATATTATTTTCCACCTTTTTTAAGATACAATAAAAGTTCTTTTACTACGTTTATTTCCAAAACTTCTTCGGCTCTTTTGTAGAGAGGTCATGAATTTATTTCCAAAAAATAGAGTTCTCAATCTTTACCGATTAAGAGATCTATACCAGCAAATTCTATGCCATATCTAGCCACCATTTTCAGAACTTCTTTTTTTGTTTCTTTCGTTAATTCTGCTTTTTCAAAGAGTGTTCATTTGTATGTATTGTTTTTGTAATGGTTAGGATTATATCTTTTGAAGCTTCCTATTATTTTTTTTCAAACACATAATATTCTATATTCTCAGGTATTTTCTATACATTCTTGTATTAATATTCCTTGGTCTGTATATTTATTTATGTTGTTTATTAATTCTTCTCTATCTTTAATAAGAATTACTCATTTCCCTTTTTCCAAATATAAATCTTTGGTTAAAAATGGATAAGTGAAATTTTTTTCTATAATATCTATATAGGATTTTTTATGTTCTTGGGTTATTTGGAAAAAAAATGTTTTTGGTGTCTTGTGTCAATAATGATTAAAAAACAATGTTTGTTGAAATTTTCCTCAAAGGATTCCATAATATTTAAAAGGATCCATTATCTTTTTCTTTTTTAATATTCCTAGATAATATATTAATCAAGAATTCATGCTAATTCATTTTTTTACAGTAGATGGTATCCAGTATATATCAGCATCTTCGATCTCTTTTCAATCTATAATGTTTCTGAATTTCCCATCATAATATATATCTAAATATGGCATAAAATAAGTCTCTATGCCTCATATTATTTTTGCTTCTGTATCAAATCTCTCTTTTTTTTTACTTATTTCTCTAGATTCATATAATCTTAGTAGTTTCATTGGAAATATTTATTTTATAAAATCTAAATCTTCTATTTTAATTTTCCCCTTGTATAATCTATCGATTTCTCCTCAATTTTTGAAAATTTCTTTTATCTTTTCGTATCATTCTAAATATATTTTATTTTGAATTGCATTTGTTCCTTTTCAAATTCTTGAAGAATCTATTAATCATCTCTTTATTCTAATAGCTGTTTTAAATAATCATTCATTACTTCTTTCTGGATAATAGAATCTAGCTGTTTCACATAGTTTTTTAAAATCCATTTTTTCTCAATCGTTTATTAAAATATATTTTTTGTATATACTGTCTTTTTCATATTCTTCAGGCAAAAATTTACTTGCATTCCATATAGCTAAACCTTCTTCATCCTTTAGATAATATCCTGTTCATGATTTAAATATTTTTCGTCAAGATTTTAATCCGTTAAGATGTCTTACAAGGTGTGTATCTATTTCATGAGCCAGAATTGAAAGAATTTCTTTTTCTCTAAAAATACCATGTTTAGAAATACTGATTCTGATTTCTTTTCCCATAATGACAGAAATTCTAGAAAGATTATCATAACTGAATACGATATCAACACCATATATTTTTTTTTCAGCAAGATAGCGTTCTATAAGTTGTTCTATTTCTGATAATTTCAATGGTTCCCCCAATATTTCTTGATTATTTTCCTTTTGTGAAAACACTTTTTCTTTTGAATTTTTGAGAAGTTCCTGATCAAATGAACCAAAAAGTTTCTCATTATATATTGCTATGTTTTTAAAATTTTGTTTTGTATAAGATTGTAGTAAGAATAATTTATTTGTTAATTCATCTGCTTTTTCTAAAAAAAGTTTTTTTATAGGACTTTCTAATTTATTTGTTTTTTCTTGAAGTTTTTCTAAATCATTTTTTGTTTCTAATATTTTTTCTTCAGTTGGTCGTTTATATTGAAAAATAGGATTATAATTACCTTTTCGTGTAATAAAATTATCAAGTTCATTGAAATAGTTTGTTGGTCTGAGTTTTGCTGAGAGGTTTAATCTTTTGGAGAGCTTTTCTAATCTTTCATCGATGATATGTAGTTCTTTGGTCTCCAGCGGAAGCAATTTATCAGAAGAGATAATTTCTATCTTTTCGAATGTTTTGTGAATAGGTTTTATGAGAAATTTTTCTGCAGTTTTTCTTCCTAATATAATTTTATTTTCACTTATTTGTTCTTTTGCAATAAGTTTTGGTTTTTTAAGAATTATGTCGTTTTCATACATATCCAAAATAAAATCAGATTTTTGTTTGATTTTATCATATATACTTGGCGTTACATAATTATTTTGCTTATTAAGATCAATTTCTACGATAACATCTATAGTTTCATCATCATCATTTTTTAAAATAACTTTCCCGTATTGAGATAAATAAAGAATTTTTTGTTGTTTGATAAGATCATTAGATTCTTTGCTAAACAAAGTTTTTGCTATTTCTACTCATTTTTCTGGATCTTGAATATTGAGATCTTCAATCTTTTCTAATATTTTTTCTAGAGGAGTGTTTGTTACTTTTTGTACCTCTAAACCGGCTCTTGCATTGATTTCCAAAAGTTTTGGTCCCTCATTTGTTATTACTCGATCGAGAGCAAGATATCCAAGGTTTACATAATATTGAGCTTTTGATGAAAGGAATAAAATATCGTTTCGATAAGGAATTTGTTTTCCAAAAAAATGACCAAACTCTTTGGGAAATTTACGTGTATATACTTTGTTTTTTCGAAGCATAGATGTTATTTTTCCTGTTCATACTTCTATTCCAAGCCCTAATCATCATTGTGCTAAATTTGCCTTTCCGTTGGAATATTTTGTAGGCACTCTAATCATTGTAGCAATAGGAACAAGATTGAAAACAATGATTCTAATATCTGCTAATCATCGTTCACAAAATTCTTTAAATAATTCTCCTGGAATTAGTTTTTCTTCTATAATTACTTTGTCATTTCCCATTGTCATAGAATATTTTCAATCGATGATATCAAGCAAATATCTTCTAAATGTTTCGTCATTGATTGATTTTTCTCCTACATGATAAAGTTCTTTTCTATTGATTGGAATTGTTTTATAGGGTATTATTTTCGCTCGTCGTTTTTCCAAATTATCTATTATTGTATTTTTTTTCTTGTGTATTGGTTGTTCTTCTTTGGTGATATTTTTTACTATCAAAATTCATTCTCATTTACTTCATTGATTTGGTTTTATGACAAATGTTTTTTTTGGTAAATAAGAAAAATCAAAGTCATAAAGTTCATTACGATTGGATATGATTCCATAAGTTTTGGCGAAAGGGATTCCTCTTTCTGATAAGAAGTTTTTTGTCTCGAGTTTGTTGTTCGCCAGACGAATAGCTTTTTTATCGTTAAACTTTTTGATATAGAGGAGATTCCTTGCATTGTTCCCAAGAATTCAGAACATGGTTTTACGTAAGGTAAATTGCTAGAGGATTACAGAGAATCGACTATTGCGTGTAGCGTAATGAAATGGTGAGAAAAATCAATTGTTCCTATAAGAAAAATGATAGCATTATTTGTTATGCTACCATCATTTGTATAATCAGATTCTTTATCTTGTGTTCTCGTATTGTTTAAAAAGTTCTGCGAAAATGTAAGGAACTAATTTCATCTGTTCAGGAGATTCTACAAAAGAAATTCTCATTTGGGTTTTCCCTGGGTTTTCTTTGTTGTTGTAGAATCCACTCATAGGAGAGGTGAGCACTGTATATTTTTGGTTATCTATCAGAGTATATCCTTGTTGTGCACAAAAAAGTACGAAAGTTTTAGCATCAAAATCTGGCTTTGCAATATGTTTTACATCAATTACGGAGTAGATAGAAGCGTCTGGACTAGAAACAATAATCCCTGGTAATACCTCTTTAAACGCCGAAGTTAACGTATTGAGCATACTTCCATAATAGGTTCTTTGTTGTTCGTATCGAGCTTGAAGTTCTTCTTTATTGAGATGAGCTAATGATCCGAAAATGTATTGTCCAATAGTGCTTGAACAAAGAGCCGTTGTGTTTTCTGCTACTGCTTGTTGATGAAATTCTGCATTGTCCGTGATGATTGCTCCTATTCTTAATCAACAGGCGTTTCGTACTTTTGAAGCACTTTCTATGCTGATTCTTCTTCCTTCAATACCTGGAACTAGAGTATTGTCTATACCTCGAATGCTTGTTGATTTTTGGTGATGATATTGTAATTCTCTATAGGCCTCATCGCTAATTATTCGCATATTATGTTCTACGGAAAGTTTAGCAATTGTTATCATATCTTCCTGAGTGTAATATTGTCCCGTAGGATTATCATAGGGGATAACCACAATAGCTGATGGATTATATTGGGTTATGGTTTCTTCTATTATTTCTTTGCTTGGTAAGGTAAAGGTTCCATCATCTTGTAGGTTTCTCGTAATAGTGATGGTTTTTCTTCCTACTCTTTGAGCAAAACTCATATAATTAGTATAGGCTGGATCTATCAATAAGATCGGTCTGTCATTGGCATCACTCACTCCAAGAAGGACTAATTCCATAGCTTGGCTTCCTCCATCGGTGATCTGACAAAAAAGATTTTCTGTTGGGAATCAACTGGATTTCACGATATTCAAAAATGCGTCAATTGTCTCTTGATTCCCAACTGTTTGTGTGTATTTTACTACTCAATCTTTTAGAGGACTATCTGGATTATTTAATTCAAACATTCTTTTTTGCATCGCTGGATGCATGGGTAACGAAACATTTCCAATAGACACATTGATTGCTTTTGTGCCATCATTTCTTTTGGCAAATTCCATTTGTGCCATTCTAATTGCTGATGGAGATTTCTGTGAAAAGTAATTTGAAAGCTTTGGTGTATTCATTTTTTTGGTTTCAAAATTTAAATGTGCAGGGCTTGTTCTATATTTTTCTGCTGTCTTTTCAATTGAATTTATATTCAAAAACACTACAAGAAGTGTACTTTATATATTTTTTCTCTCTATGAAACTGCATCTTTATAACACTCTTACTCGTCAAAAAGAAGAATTTGTACCCTTGATGGAAGATCCTAATTATCATTGACCAAAAAAAGATTTTGTGGGTTTTTATAGTTGTGGACCTACGGTTTATGGTATGCCTCATTTTGGTAATGTAAGAGCTGCTTTTACGGCTGACTTAATCAGAAATGTAATAAAAAATATTCTTTGATATAAAGTAATATCTATGAGTAATTTTACTGATGTTGGTCATTTGGCTTGAGATAGTGATGATGGTGATGAAAAAATGGAAAAGGCTGCAAAAAAAGAATGAATATCTGCTCGAGATGTTGCAAAAAAATATGAACAAATTTTTAGAGATTTTTTTAAATGATTGAATATAGATGAATTTGATGTTATGCCTAGGGCTACAGAATATATTCAAGAACAGATAGACCTTGTTAAAATGTTGGAAGAGAAATGATATACATATATTATTGATGGTGATGGAGTGTATATGGATACCAGTAAAATTAGTGATTATGGTAAACTACTTGGTTTAAATTATAAAAAACATTTAGAGGGAATTCAATGATGAGAGAGAGTTGATATGTGATGAAAAAAAAATCTTACTGATTTTGCCTTGTGGAAATTTCATGTAGGTAGTGGTAAGAGAGATATGGAACGAGAAAGTCCTCGATGAATTTGATTTCCAGGTTGGCATGCTGAGTGTAGTGCAATGTCTAGTAAATATTTATGAAACCAATTTGATATTCATCATGGATGATATGATTTAATTCCTATTCATCATACAAATGAAATTGCACAATCTGAATGTGCTTTTGATGTTCATCCATGGGTAAAATACCGAATTCATCATCAGTTTGTGAATATGAATGGTAAAAAAATGTCAAAATCTGATGGTAATATAGTTTCTCCTTATGAAGTTTTGGATAAATGATATGATTATTTGGATATTAGATATTTCTTTTTTACAACTCATTATCGTAGTTTTTTCGATTTTACTCGAAATAGTATGGATGTAGCCAAACAAAGTAGATATAATCTTAAAAAAAAAGTACAGATAAGAAAATTAAATTTTGAAAATATTACTATAGATTGATCTTTTATTGAGCTTTGAAAAGATCTAAAAACTGATCAAGCAAGAAAATTTCATAAAGAAATTTTGGATGCGATTTGTGATGATATAAATACACCAAAAGTAATAGCTGTAATTAATACTTATATTAGTGATATAAATGAAGAAATTATTAATTTATTATATCGATTAGAAAAACGTTTTTTAAAAGTTGGTTTATTTGATCTTATTGAAGAAATAAAACTTGATATTCCTGCCGAAATAACTGCTCTTGCTGATCAAAGAATTCAAGCTAAGCAAGATAAAAATTATGCATTGGCTGATGAACTTAGGAATAAGATAACTGAGCTCTGATGGAATGTAAAAGATAACAAAGATGGCTATGAAATAACAAAAAATTAATTTATATCAGAAAAAAAGATGCCTTCTGGGCATCCTTTTAAAATTATTTCTTAAAACTTTTTGATTTTAGTATTTCAACTAATTGTTCATGTTCTTCAGAGAGATTTGGATTTGGTCCGACTCTAAATGGGAAGTCTTCTGGAATATAATATCCTTTGATTTGTGAAAGACATTTCAATACGTTAGTTTGCCAGTTGATAGGCGATGATGCATAGATTTTTCCATCAGGATTTCCATATCTTGAAAGCTGATTGATAGTATGGTAGTGTCCTAAATGTTGATTGTTTAATGTAAGTGCAATTGCCCTAGCTCCAGCAAGTGCTCATCACATAGCAACTCTATTTCCACTATCATCATTTCCTACGTTTCCAATATTATTGGCTGTACTTAAATATTTACCAAGTGTAGATTCTGCAAAAGCGATACAAATAACCACATCTCTATCAATATTTGTGTTTTTCGTCGCATCTTCTCGGAATTGAATATGTTTATAGATACCAACCCCATATAATCTAAGAAATTGATATGCTCTTTCATCATCAGAACTTCCTGTCATTACGGAAAGCGTTGTAATATCGATAGGTCTTGCATATTTATCTCTTAAATATTTGATATGATATCCTGTTGGTAGTACTGATTTATCTTGAACAATACTTGCATCCAAAATATCAAATGGATCTAATGGAACTCCGTTCCTAAATACCATAAACGTTAGATTAGGTCATTTTGAAATAAATCATGCTCCTCTTGTTCCAGGCTCTCATCAACTATAACCGATTAATTCTCATCTTTTTACTACATCACCTATACTAATAGTTGTTCTATTTAGATATTCGTAAACGGTTACATATCAATCTGTATGAATAATCATTGCTCGATTAATTCCAATTTCTTCATTGTCAGCAACAAGATAAACGATACCGTCACGAGCAGCGTAAACAGGATTTCCTTGTTCTGCCTTTATTTGAATTCCCAAATGAGGAAATCAGTGTTCTTTTTGAAAATCTAAATCACCAAAATATGTTTGAATATCGTTGATCGGATAAATAGGTCGTGATATTGGATATCTTTTTTGATTTGATTCTTCTTCTTCTATTTCTTTTAGTTTTGTTTCTATAGTCAAATCTCATTTATATATTCATTTTCTGATATCTTTTAGCATTTCTTCAATTTTTTCATGCACACTTTTTGTACTTTCAAATAATTGTGCTATAGTATATTTTCTTTGATCTTTATCGCTTTTATAAAGTCATAAAAATTGTAAAAGATAACTTTTTTTTTGTTGAAGTTTTTCTAGATCTACACTATATTCTTTTAGTTTTGTTTGAGCTTGTTTTTTTAGTGTATTTAATTTTTGTATATTTTCTACTTGGTATTGTTCTTCTTCGTCAAAATTTCCTATGAGATTGTTGAGCTGAACAATCATTGATTGAACTGCATAATCATTGGCAAGTGTACGTGGTACATTGTCAGAATTAATTAAGAGTTTGATTGTATCGATAGCGCTTCCATCTTCGTTATAAAGCTTATTATCTAATTTATAAATTACATTTAAAAATTCCTTTATACGTTCTTTACTATTTTCTCCTCAAACTCTTGAATTTTTAACTTCCTCACTGGCAGTTATTATTTCTTTTTTATATAATGCAATCTGTTGTAAAATTCTTGTTACTTTTTCTGTCGTAGTATTGATACTATTAATCACATTTACTATTTCATCTCTTGTTTCTTTATATTGTTCTGATACTCATTCTTCTGTTCTTTGTTTTTCATCTAAGGCAAAAAGCTCTTCAGTTATGGTATCTATACTTCATTTAAGATCTTTAATACTTGTAGTAGCGTTACTTACGTCAAAATTATCGATATTTTCAGTATCTATTGATTGTCCATGAATATATGCAATATTTCCTAGTAAGATCATTAGTATCCCAATAACTTTGTACATCAATTGTTTCATTCGTGTTTTCTATAAACTAAAATTGCTTATCTCAAGTATATTCCAAAAAACTTAAAAACAAAAAAACTCACCTATTTTCAGGCGAGTTCTAGTTGACATTTTTTGATAATCATATGAAAATTTCTAAATTTATTTTGAGATTATTCAACTCTTCTTATAAAAGGGATAATTGCAGCAACTGTTATTCAATAAAAGATAAAGCTTGCATTTATTCCAATCTTTTTAGTGACATTATTTCCTATAATCATAATAAGAAAGATAATAATACTCGTGATAATTCCATAAGCTGCAGATCAGAATTCTTTTCTATTGTCTTCACCTATTTGATGATAAAATCTTCCTTCTATTAAGTTTACGATAACACCGAATATAACTCATAAATATGCACTATATCACATCATAAATAAAAATGTATCTTTTTGTGCTAAGAAATTGGGGAAAAACATTATACTAATAGCTAATAATATAGTTAATAATGTAGAAAGAACTCTTTTTCTTTTGATTATTGGAGTAGAAATGATATGTCCTACTATTGCTCATACCATAGAAACAACAATTACTATAATTCCCTTTGTTGGTGTTTTATTCATAATATCTATTCCTATTTCCAACATTTTTTGTCCTACAGCAGTAGAAATTGCTCGTAAAACTCCTATTGGAATAAGATAACTAAAGTATTTTTTAATAGATCAGAAAATGTTTGGAATATTCTTTGTTATTGCGCTATGTAATGTATGTTTTTTGAAATTTATATCATATTTGGTAAAAAGAATCAATATTGTTGCTAACGCAACTGTTCAAATAAGTCAAATAACACCAACGCCTTGTAGACGATCGTATATATCAAATCACCAATAAGAACCTGTTAATAATCATAGGAATATAACTATATTTGTGATAGCATTGATTTTTGTTTCACCCAATCATGATTCCATGATTTCTACAGTGGTAAGAATTCCTTTTACGGTAAGTCGTAATCCATAAAAAAATCACATAATAGAAATAATAAATGCAAAATTTTTGAGTGGAAAATAATCTGTCATATATCCATAAATCAAGCATATAATAACGACTATTCATGAAACAATCACAATAGGTTTTTTACGAAAAGTATAATTTAACGCCCCACCTATAAAATATGATATTGTTGCTCATAAACTGATATATCCAGCAATTTCCTCCAATGTCCTATTATCTTCTTTGAGTGCAGATCGTAAGAAAATTTTGGCCATTGCCAAAAAGATACTTCGTAAGAAAGTAATTACTAGAAAAAGAATTAAATTTTTATATTTCTTCATCCTTTTGGTTTAAATAAATAGTAACGGAGTGGGATGATACTAAAAATTATCTAAATTTCAAGTCTATGATATTTATCTTGTTATTTCCAAGACTTTATCTCGTATTTGCATATCTTGGATTTGTTGATTATGAGTAACTGTGTAAAATTTTATATTTCTTTGTTTTACAAAATCTTCCAACATATCAGCAACTTTACTTACAGTCTCTGTATCTAAGTTATTTATAGTTTCATCCAAAAATAATATTGGTGATCTCATATATGAAGATATAGAAAGCATCCAAATAAGTTTTAAAATAATTTTTTGTCATCAACTAAGACTTTTGATTTCTCTTTCGCCCTCTTTATCAATAATATTGGCTTCTAACTCTAATTTGTCACTGTTTGTTTTATTTAATTTAAGTGATATCTGATATTCAACTATCTGTGATAAATAATTATTTATTATATCATTTAGGATAGGTAAGTGATCTTGTAATACCAAAAGAAGTAGTTCTTTTGAAAAAATGTTGTATAGATTGCCTATTTGTTTTTCTTGTTTTTTGAGAAGTTCTGTTTCTCTTTGGAGAGTTTTGAACTCATTAATCATATTCGCAATATCGCGTTGGATAGTGATACATTGATTGTTATATTCTTCAGCTTGTAGTATTTTTTCATAATTAATATTCTGAATTTGTTCTTCAATTGTTTTTTTATTATTTTCAAAGCTTTGTATTTCATTTTCACTCTCTTGTATTTCTTGTTTGATACGTTTTTCGATTTCTTTGTTTTTTTCTATATGTTGTATATATTCTTCTTTTTTCTTTTGCAGATTTTCTGCTTCTTTGAGTTGTAGTTCTTTTGCTATTTTTTCCTTTTTAATTGTTATGTATGATTGGTAGTCTGTTTCTATGTTTTTTCGTTCTATATTATTGAGAAATTCTTTGATAGTTGTGGTTGCTTTTTCTTGAAGTAATATGTTTTCTTGATATTGTTGTACAAGGAGTTCAACTTCTTTGGTGCCTATTTCAGCTTGTTGTTTTTTTATATTTTCTCTTTGTTCTTTTTTATTTCAAATTGCTTTTTCGAGATCATTTTTTTTATTTACAAAAGTTTTTTTTTGTTCTTCAAGTTGATCAAATGTTTTTTTGTTGATTATTTTGATGAATGGGCAATTTGTCTGTATCTTTTCACATGAAAAAGTAGCTTGTTGTTCTATATTATTTTCAAATGTTTTTAGATGATTTTCTGTTTCTAAAAGTTGTTTTTCTAATTCTCCTTGTTGATCTAATAATGTTTTTTCTCATTGAATATATCTTTCTTGTTCTGATTTTTGCTCTAATTGTTTATTTTGTATAAGAAGCTGATTATTTTTGATTTTTTCTTGAAGAGATTTCCCTTTTTCTATAAGTTGTTTGATAATGCTATATACGCTTTCTATCCCTTGAATTTCTTTGAGTTTACTAAAATCTTCTAGTTCTGTATTTAGTCTACAGTTATCTAAAAATAGAGAGATATGTTGATAGGGGAGGTTACTGTCTTTTTGATGTAATAGTTCTTGATCCTCTTCTACTTGTTTTTTTATAATTTCAAAATTATTATTTTCAATGCTTTTGATATTTTCTTCAGCTTCTTGACTGTTTTTCTGAATAGAAAATAAATTTTGTCTCTTAGTGTCTAGCTTTTGTTTTACTGTTTTAATTGATTCTTGGATATTCTCTAGCTGATTATGAATTTTTTTATGCTTGTCTTTTTCTTTTTGAATTATTATATCTATTTCTAGGTTTATATCTGCTCAAAAATTACTTATGTCCAAATCTTGTATAGTAACTTTTTCTTGAATAAGCTCTAATTCCTGTAAACTTTTATTCTTTTTATCAATCAATTCTTTGATTTCTTCTATTGGTTCTTTTTGTAATTGTTGATGGTTTTGGAAAAGTTTCTTGATAAGAAACTGTGTTTTTTCATCATATTTGCTGGTATCTGAATAATTTTTGAGTTTATAACTGATTTCTTTTTTCTTTTCTGCGATTATTTCTTTGGCTTCATCGATTCCTAGGAGTCAGAATACATTTTTGAGCACAGTAAGCCTTTCACTTGGTAGTAATTCAAAAATATTGTCTGAATCTTGCATCAAAAATACGGTATTTACAAAAACTTCTTTGGGAGGCAAAAAAGAAAGAAATGTTTGTTGAAGATCTGTTTCGTTCTTAAATTCTATTTTTTCCAAAATAGCGCCAGATTTTTTGATATAGACTTCTATATCTTCATTTTTTTTGATTATTTCTTCTGGTATTATTTCATAATTTTGTACTTTATAGAGGGTTGATGTGCATGATTCTTTGATTTTTGCTTTGGTAATATGTCTAATAATTAGTCGAGTTTCATTTTCGAATGTAAACAATATTTTGATTTGTCCTTCTGAAGAAGTGTTGTTTAAAAGATTTCTTGTATTGTATTTGTATAATCAATAAATTGGTCAATCAAAAAATAGAAAACTTTTACCAGTTCCTATAGGTGCTTTGATGAGATATTTTCCTTGTAGAAAAAACAAAGAAATTGGATCTCCTTTGAATGGTCATATGTTTTTATATGAAATTGCTATAATATCTAACATAATTGCTTGAATTCAGTAGATTTTAAAAGTTAATAATTTTGTTTTATCGTTTTTCTCTTTGGTACTATAGTAATATCTCTTCTGTTTTCAATTCGAGTGTAAGAAATGTGAGGTTGACTTGAAAAAATAAGTAGAAACTATATTAAAAGATCAGCATTTATTTTTTTATGATATTGGATGGCAAAGAAATTTCTAGTAACTACACCGATTTATTATCCTAATGGATATCCACATATAGGACATGCTAATAGTAGTTTCATTGCAGATGTATATGCAAGATATAAGAGACTTTTATGATATGAAGTAAAATTTTCTACAGGAAATGATGAAAATAGTCAAAAAATATTACAAAAAGCACAAGAAGAAGGAACACCAGTAATGGAATATCTAGATGCTATGGCAAAAAAACGAGAAGAAGTATGGCAATCTCTTTCTATTACTTATACTGATTTTATCAGAACAACAGCGCCTCATCATAAAGAACTTGTACAGAAGGTACTTCAAAAAGCATATGATGCATGAGATATTTACGAATGATTGTATAAATGATATTATTGTGTTGGATGTGAAAGTTTTAAAAAAGAATCAGATTTAGTTAAAAATGAAAAAGGGGATCTTATTTGTCCTGATCATTTAAAAACACCTGATGTTCTTACTGAAAAAAATCGATTTTTTAAACTCAAAAAATATGAACAAGCCATCAAAGATTTTTATAAAGAATATCCAAATTTTGTAGAACCAGGTTATAGATTTAATGAGGTAAAATCTTTTGTAGAAGGAGGATTGGAAGATTTCTCTGTTTCTAGAGAAACCAATACCTTTGGTATTCCACTTCCATTTGATCCTAGTCAGGTTACTTATGTTTGGTATGATGCATTATTTAATTATGTTACAGTTTCTCAACAAGAGGGTTTCCGAGATGAAACGACAGAAAAAGTACATATTTTGGGAAAGGATATAGTGAGATTTCATGCAATTTTTTGGCCTGCAATGTTGATGAGTGCAGAAATGGCTCTACCAAATCATGAATACGTGACTTGATACTTCACGGTTGATGGTCAAAAGATGAGTAAATCACTTGGAAATGTGATTGATCCAGTTGAAATGATAGAGAAATATGATAGAGATGCGGTAGTATTTATGTTGATGTATGATGTACCTATTTGATCTGATGGAGATTTTTCAGAGGAAAGACTTTGAAATCTTTATGAAAGTATGCTTATCGGTGCTCGATGAAACTTGGTTAATAGAGTAGTGAGTTTGTGTAGTAAATATGAAATTACAGCATGAAAATGCACTGATGAAAATTTCTTTTCTTGATTTTCTATTTCAACAATAGAAGAAAAATATTTAAAATCAGGTAATCTTCAATGATATCTACAAGATCGATATAGACTGGTGCAATCTGCAAATGAATATATAACCAAAGCTGAGCCATGGAAAAAATATAAGGATGAAGCGACTAAAGAAGAAGCAATATCAGATTTAAAATTTTTATTGTATATTGTAAAAAATCTGGCATTATTGTCAGCTCCTTTTTTGGTAAATGGATTTAGCAAGATTCAAACTATGTTTGGAAACGAGGTATTATCAAAAGTTGATTCTACCAAAAATATGTTGGATGATTCTTTTCAACAAGCATTTGATATGAAAGAGTTTACGGTAGATTTGAAGCCAGAAATTATTTATAAAAGAGTAGAGCCTACTGTGTAATTTTATTTGTTAGTAAGAGATAATGTTTATTCATCTTCATGGACATAGCACGTTTTCATTTCTCGAAGCCATTGGTAAACCAGCAAAAATTGCTGCTAGAGCCAAAGAACTTGGAATGTCAGCAATAGCAATCACTGATTATAATGGTATGTTTGGTGCTATTAAGTTTTTGTGAGCTTGTAAAGATGAATGAATTAAACCTATTCTTTGAGTTGAACTTGGATTTGTTTTGGATGTAACTTCTATCTATCCTATTGATCAAGTTGGCAATATAGTCTTTCTTGCTAAAACAACAAAATGATATTCATCTCTTCTGGAACTTACTTCTTATGCTAATACTATTTGAGTTAAAGGAAAACCTAAAGTTGATCTTTGAGCTATTCGTTCTTTTTTTGATGGAGTTGTTTGTTTATTTGGTGGTAACCAATCATGGATAGGAAAAATGATTTTACGTGATGAATCTCGTGAAAAAATTAGTGAAATCATTCGTTTATTGCAATCTGTTCTTGGTGAATATGCAGTGTATGGAGAAATTATAGCACAACTTCATAGTGAAAATTCAGAGTTAGAACGTATAAATACTTATATATTTTCTTTGTGTCAGGAGCTTGGTGTACCTTGTGTAGTTAATACAAATTATCATTATATAAAAAAATCTGATAAAGAAGCTTGGGAAGTAGCATTAGCTGTAAAAGATGGGAAAAAAATATATGAAATGGATAGGAGACAACCTGTATGAAATTTTCATATTATGACAGAAGAGGAGATTAGTGAGGTACTTATAACTAATTGATATACAGCTGATCAAATCGAAAAAATGATTGCAAATAATGTTGCTTTAGCTGATTCTTTTGATGTAAAAGTTGCTTTGGGACAGACATTATTTCCTAATTATGAATCACCAGAAGATGTGAAAGAAATATATGAAAAAATGAAAGATATCTTAATAGAAAATATCGATTAATATTATTTTGCAGATCATAAATATCAGATTATTCGCATTATTATACCTGCAGTTCCTGGTATGTATATTGCTTCTCGTCACGTCATTTATTATTGTTTTTATTGATTAAGAATTCTTGGTTTTCATTATTAGAATTATATTCTTGAGAACAAGAGATTATTGTTTATTAAGAATGGACAATATTTATTATTAATCCTTTTCTAGTTGACTTTATTTTACTCTCTACGGTATTACTTAAATCGTTTTTGTCAAACTATAAAAAAAATGGAATCTTGCCGGTTATTTATTGATTTTTAACTTGATTTTCTTGTATTTTTGATTACTTTTGGTTATCAGCTGGTAATTTTTTTATATAAGAATTATTTCCATGAAAAAAAAATATAGAAAGGGAGCTATGTATTTCTTAATAATTCTATTTTTATCTATAATTCTTTCTGTTGCTTATTTTTTCTTTTGAGAAAAAAATGAAGAATTAAATTCTCCTATAATTCCAGAACCTATTTATAAACAGGATATAAAAGAAAATACCTGAGTAATAGATCTCACTCCAGTGATTATTTCTAATTCGAAACCAACTACTGTTGATTCATCTTCATCAGAATTGTTGGACGATAAAACAGTATCTGTTACCAATAATGTATTTGATACTAATATTTCATCTGAAACTAAGAATATAACTGATAAAAATATTTCTCTTTCTAAAAACGGAAAAATTCTTGTTCAAACAGTTCTTATTTCAAAAAACACCTTGAATAATAAAGTTGCTCAAGTGGAAATTCCAGCATGAATTGCTATTAAAACTAAAAAAAATACCTTTTATACTAAGGAAATAAAAGTTCCAACTTTTATCGACCCTAAACAATATAAATTAGATAATAAATCAGCTGTTTCTCTTATTGAAGTATGATCAGATCAAGAATCTTTGTTCTTTAAAAATGAGAAAGGACAAGATGAATATGTAACAATTAGAATGCCAGCTCCATGATATAATCAAGGAGAAAAAGTTAATATCTATTCATCAGAAAATGGAAAAGAATGGAAACTTCATACACAAACTATGGTTCAAGAAATCGATAATAGTTCCTATGTAGTATTTACTACAAATCACTTTACCTTGTTTACTGTAGGATCAATCCAATGGGACAATGACAATTTTATAACAGATGATTTCTGGAATAATAATCCAACAAATCAAGATGTGATAAGAGCGTTATATGGAGATGGAAGTTGATGAATAGAAAGGACTGCATATACAAGAAATCGAACTGGAGTCACATGTATTACGGGAAATATGTCTGTTGTATATCTTACTGAAGGAACATGATCTCTACCTATTGCTCTAGCAGCAAATACTATTTATATTTTATGATCAGGAAATTATATTACAACAGGAGCTATTGCTATGAATTGATGCTCTGCAGTAATTGGTGGTACATGAAATATCAATTTCTATTCATCAGTACAATTGAGTACCGCTACTCAGTGAATGTTTTATGCTACTACGAAAAATAATATCATAATAGATGGAATTAGTGTTAATTGATCTTGAAATGGATGGTGATGATCTCATACAAAAAATGCAAACTGAATATATTTTCAATCTATAGTAAATAGTACTATACATGATATTCAATTACTTAATAATAATAAGGGAATTTATTTAAATACTACTTCTAATTCTATAACATTGGATACTATTCAGAGTTATAATAATACTAATTATGGTATTCAACTTCAGACTTCTTCTAATAATATATTAAATAATATTCAAAGTTATAATAATGCATATTGAATATATCTATTTTCTACATCTAATTATAATTCGTTAAATAATATTCAATCGTATAACAATTCAGATAATGGAATTGTTATTCAAACAACTTCTAGTTATAATTCGTTAAATAATATTCAATCGTATAATAATTCAAGTTATGGAATTTATATCTTTAATAACTCTCATTATAATGTAATAAATAATGCACAAAGTTATAATAATGCGTTATATTGAATAATACTTAACTCAACTTCAGGTACGATATTAAACAGAGTATCTATTAAAAATAATCAAACGGGTTTATCTCTTGGTTGAACACTGACCAATAATAAATATTATGATACACTTATTTTTTCTGAAAATGATCAAAATATAGATGGAATACTTACTGGTTTGATTACAGGGAATCTTGCTGATATTTCTTTTTTGTGATGGACATGAGGATCTATAGAAATTGATAGTGGATGTTTTCGTTGTGCTAATATTACCAATCCAGTCGATATAGCTTCATGAACGCTAACAAATACTGGTATATATCGGTCTTGTAATAGTAGATGAAAGATATGATGATGGACATCATCACCCAATAGTCTTTCTTATATTTATGGTATAAATGTTCCTAAACAGATACAACCTGTTTTCTATATATTGTCTCAGCTTACTTGATCAAACTCTTATTATTCATGAAGTTTGTATATAGGAGAAATAAATAAAATAGAAGAAAATACAGATATGACATGCAATGATTGTTTTAATAAATATACAGTAAATTGGGATAATTCTAATTTTATAACATGAGCATTTTGGGATCAAAATCCAAATAGTTGTGATATGGTGGCAGCATTATATGGTACATGACGTTATGGAGAAGATAGAACGATGTATAGTTCTAATCGATCAGGAGTTCAAAATGGTAATCTTTGTAATACGGAAAATATAAGAGTCATTACTATTTCTCCCGGTACAGGGACTTTGCCGAATCAATTATCATCGCATACAATATACCTTTTGGAGCCAGGGAATTATATTACAACGGGAACCATTAATACAGAAAAATGTAATGCAATCGTTACTAAAAACTGAACTTGAGTTTTCTATTCTACTTGACCACTAGCCAATGGAATGTTTTATGTTAATACAAAAAAGAATAATATTTTTGATAATATACATATAAGTGCCACAGGAAATGGACTATGATGATCTCATACAGCGAATGGATATGGAATATTTTTTGTTTCATCGCCAAATAATGCATTGCATGCTATTGAATCGTATAATGCCAGCACGGCTTCGATTTATTTAAATTCATCATCAAACAATTCTTTATATGCTATTCAGTCTTATAAAAACCAATATGGAATCTACTTAAATTCATCATCAAATAATATTCTTGACACTATAGATTCTTATAATAATAGTAATCATTCAATCTATCTCCTTTCCAGTTCTAATTATAACATATTACGTAACGTAAATGCTTATAATAGTAGTAACTGAATATTTATTAATACTTCTTCAAGTTGAAATATATTAAATACTATAAAGACCTATAACAATACTAGTGTCTGAGTTTATTTGTGATCTAATTCTTATTCTACTACATTGGATAATATACAATCATATAATAATACTGGTTATGGAATACAAATTGGTGCATTAAACAATGTCA
This sequence comes from candidate division SR1 bacterium RAAC1_SR1_1, assembly GCA_000503875.1. GTDB lineage: Bacteria > Patescibacteriota > Gracilibacteria > Absconditabacterales > Absconditicoccaceae > UBA5124. The sequence continues at coordinate 575,256 of CP006913.1, read as the reverse complement.
TGAATAATATTCAATCATATGATAATAATAACTATGGAATATATATATCCGCTTCTAATAATAGTTTAAATAATATACAGAGCTATAATAATGCTCAAGATTGATTACAAATAGCATCGTCAAACACTATCCTTAATAACATTCAATCATATAATAATAATGGCGCTTGAATAGGTTTAAGTAATGCTACAAATACTATTTTTAATCAGGTTAGTATATTAAATAATACTACATGAATATCTTTTGTTTGAACGTCGACAGGTAGTTATTATGGATTATTAAAACTTTATGAAAATGATGCTGATCGACAAAATAGTTGATGAAAAATCGCCGCATGATTAAATGATTATAGTGCTTTTGGATGGACAACAGGAACTATAGGTATAAATACTTGTTTTCGTTGTGCAGATATCACTAATCCGATTAATATTGGATCTGGACTATTAACGAATACAGGAATTTATCGATCTTGTAATAGTAAGGGTAAAATAATAGGATGGAAACCAGCAATGGGAGAATCTATTACTTATATCTATTGAACAAATGTGCCAAAACAAGTAGTTCCCGTGCAATATTCATGAGCCAATCCAGTTATTTCTAATTTATCTTATTCTTGAAATTTATATATTGGTGAAGTTGATAAAATCGGAGAAGATAATAACACCACCTGTAATAATTGTATATCAAACTATAGTGCTATTTGGAATAATGACGTCTATATAAATAGCTGATTCTGGTCTCAAACGCCGAACACATGTGATATTATATCAGCATTATATGGTACGGGAATATATGGTGAGGACAAAACAGCGTATACCATAAACTGGTCAAATCCAAGTATTTGTGATGTGGAAAATATGAGAGTTTCAACGGTATCTCCTGGAACTAATATATTACCAAATCAATTAGTATCTAATACAATATATGTTTTGGATCCTGGTACTTATATAACTAATTGAACAATTAATCCAAATACCTGTAATGCAGTTATCGTTAAAAACGATTCATGAACATTTTATTCAAATACTCAACTAGGTAATTGATTGTTTTTTGTTAACGCCAAAAAGAATACTATTTTTGAAAATATTTCTTTTAACGGAACAGGTGATGGACAATGATGATCTCATGCGGCGAATAGTTATGGTATCTATTTAAACGCATCAAATAATACAGTACACGCTGTTCAATCCTATAATAATGTCTATGGAATGTATTTAATGGGAAATCGAAATATTTTAGATGATTTGCAATTTTATAATAATACGAGTACTGCAATACAGATTCAAAGTGCTTCAAACAATATGTTAAATAATGCACAATTTTCATTTAATAATGATACAAACATATCACTTTCTTCTTCTCACTTTAATACACTAAGAAATATTCAAACGAGTAAATGTAAGAATACTTCCACTAATTGTTATTGAATATATTTAGATAGTTCTAATAATAATATACTCGACAATATTCAAACTTCAGACAATAAAAGCTATGGAATTTATTTAAGAGCTTCTTCTAATAATATATTAAACAATATTCAAACATATAATAATAGTATTCATTGAATATATATATATTCTAATTCTCAATATAATACATTGAATAATATTCAATCATATAATAATCTTCAAGCTTGAATAGCTTATTCTTCTTCAAATTATAATGTTGTAAATAATTCTCAATTATATAATAATACAACTTATTGATTATCTCTGATTTCTTCGTCAGGTACTATAATAAATAATGCTCAAATATATAATAATCAACAGTGACTGTATTTTAATTCTTCAAATTATAATGTTTTAAATCATGTAAGTCTATTAAACAATAATTTATGAGTATCTTTTTCTGTATCTACGTGAAATACATATTATGGAACATTAAAATTGTATGCTAATGATGATGATTGAATTATTACTTTTTTGACAGGAGGAACTTCCAGTGTCTATACTAATATATGACGAACATGATGAATGGTGGAAAATGGGGAATGTTTTCGTTGTGGAAATATTGCTAATCCATTTAATCTTTCTAACTGATTACTTACTAATACCTGAGTGTATGATTATTGTAATTCTAGGTGACAAATAGCTACTTGGAAACCAACGACAGGTGAATTGATATCTTATGTTTATGGAATATCTTTACCAAAACAGCTTGCTCCTGTACAATATTCTTGATCATTACTTACCTGATCATCTATTTCTTATTCATGAAATTTATATATTGGTGAAATCAATAAAATAGCAGAGAATACTGATACTACTTGTACTAGTTGTGAATGACAATATACTATATCTTGGGATAATGATAAATTCCTAGACGCATCATTTTGGAGTCAAAACCCAAATAATTGTGATATTCATGCTGCATTATATGGAACCAATTCAGCAGATAAAACAGCGTATACAAAATATTGGCAGACCAATGCCTGTAGTTCGGAAAATGCTCTTATCAAACAAGTTTCTCCTGGTACCAATGTATTGCCGTCTATTATAACTCCATATACTATATATGTTCTTAATCCGGGAGATTATATTACTGATTCTGAAATAACCATTAATAAATGTAATGCAATAATTGCTAGAAATGGTATGGCTAAATTTTTTACTTCTTCTTATTTTTCAAATTCTTGAGTCTTTTATGGAAAGCTTGCATCGAATAATATACTTGATAGTATTTATATAAATTGAACTGATAATGGATTGTGATGATCTCATTCCAAAGATTACTATTCTTTATATCTTGCTGGAACAGATAATAATAATGTGTCAAAAAACAATACTCTTCATAATATTGAAGTAACCAACGCAAATTATGCTATTTATATATTTTATGCAAAATATAACACATTAGATACTCTTAAATTATATGGAAATTCACAATGAGGTAGATTGGCTTATTTTTCTAATAATATATTGAATAATATTCAATCGTATGATGGTACGAATTGATTGAATCTAGATAATAGTGCTTCAAATAATTCTATAAATAATTTGCAATTATATAATAATTCTAATTATTGATTAGAGGTTTATATGGCTGATAATAATACATTTAATAATATTGATCTGTATAATAATAGAATGAATAGAATATATAATTCACATTATACTACATTAAATAATGTCCTTATTTATGGTAATTGAGATGTTTCATATCCAACGTATATGTCTTTTAATATTGGTTATGCAGTAAATACCGTTGTTAATAATGCACATATTTTCAATAATCAAAATAATGGTATTAGTCTCGATCGTTCTACTTGAACAATAATAAATAATGTAAATATATATAATAATATGTGATATGCTATTTCTAGTACTTTTTCGACAGGATCAAAATTTTATGGTAAAAATAGCTTTTTCAATAATAGCTATGGTAATGTAAAGTTAGATAATACATCATCTTTCATCTCATGATGATTAGAAAATCTTTGATTATGACGAAATGTTTGAGAAATTATAGCCTGATCATGAAAGATGAATTGTTGATTAGCTGTTAATATTTTGGATCGAAATCAAAATTCTTTTTTGAATTTAATATCTAATTGTGATTATAGATGATATAGAAGTAATATATCATTAACTTGAACTAATATTTATTGATGATCTATTTCGAAACAAATTCAACCGGTAATGTACTCGTGAACTACTAACTTGGTTTTATCTTCTTTAGATTTTGATTCTACTAAATTTATTGCAGAACCAACTAGTATTCTTCCGTGAGCGGACTTTTTTATCAATAGTGACACATATACAACAACAAGAAACTTGGAATTGGTTGTCGTTTTAGCGTTTACCGGTTCATATACTATTTCAGGTGATATTGTGTGAGGATCTTTGAATTGAATATTAAATGGTACTGGAACTTTTAATGTTACTTTAACACCATGATATGGTGAAAAATCTATAAACCTCTATTTATCTACCGGAGGTATGATATATAAAACATTTAATAATACGATAATATATTTGGATTCTGTCACCATTCAGTCTGAAAAAGATATTATACAGAAATATTATTTCTCTTGATATAATTGGTTAGCGAATAGTTGTGATATTAATAAAATGATGCTCAAATATCTTTCTCCATGACTTGGAACAGTCCCTCAAAATTTACAATGAAATACCTTATATATATTATCTTCAGGAGATTATTTAAATACATGAGTTATAAATTTTTTATGACATTGTACTGCTTTGATTTGATCCGGACTTGTTACTTTCTATAATACTACCTGATCGACTTCAGCCTTATCTATTGATAATTTAAACAATATTTTGATAGATGGAATTAAATTTGATGGTAAATCTAATGGCTCTTCTTGATTTCATACACCAATATCAGCTGGTATCTCTTTTATTAATTGATCTAGCTTTGGTATTATTAATGATGTTGAAACCTATAATTATTATAGATGAATTTATTTTAATAATGGTGTAAATTATACCACAATTTCTAATAGTCAATCATATAATAATTCTCAAGAAGGTATTCATATATATATTTCTCATTATAATTTTGTGGATAATGTACAGTTATTTCAAAATAGTATAAATGGTTCTTATTGATGAATTAGGATATATAATTCTAACTATACTACATTAAATAATATTCAATCATTTAATAATACCAATAATGGAATTTATATAGATGGTAGTAATTCTTGAGTTATAAATAATGCACAATTATATAATAATGGGTATTGAATTGGTTTTAATAATAGGTCACAATATAATGTTGTAAATAATTTGGAATGTTATAATAATACTATTAATGCAATATATGTAGATAATAGATACTATACTCATTATACTAAATATTTTGGTACTATAAAGATGTATGCTAACGGTAGCTTAAGCAATATTTCAATTCCAAATGCAAGTTATTTTGCAACAGGATGAGCTACGTATAACTATTTATGACGAACTACAGGAATACTTTTGCTTACTGGGCCTACTATGTCTTGCGATTATGCAGTAAATCCTTTTTCTTCTGATGAGCTATTTTTACATGTTGATGGATTGTGTAATTCGCAAAAGGATCTTGATTTTTATCCACCAGTTGCAGGATATATCTATGGTAAAAATAGTAATAGACAAGTTCAATCTGTAATTTATAATTATATATCATGAACTGGTCTTGTATCATCTTTACAAAATGATGTAACTTGATTATATATAGGAGAATATACATGATGATATATTCCTACTCCTTGATATGTATCTTATGAACCTGCTATTATAACAACATCTTCTGTCACAGGAGAAATGCATCGAGCTGATACATGACGTTTTATACAACTAAATAATAGTCTTGATCCATATTATTCTTTTGTAACTGATGGATTATTTGATTTTATTTATCAGGATGCTGTCCTAAATACTACCTGATCTATAAGATCTTCTGTTGATTGGATTAAGGTAGATTCCACTTTGCCAATAGTCAATTTTACTTGAATATCTTTTGCTTATCCTTTATCTATTTATAATCCAGGTATCTTAACCTGATTAATTACTATTTTAGAAAATAACTTAGTGAATTTTTCTTGGTTGCGAAGCTGAGAATCTATAGCTAGCGTTTATGATAGCTGACTTGTTCTTATGCTAAATTTTGATACTGTTTCTGCGCTCGGAGAAAACTCTTCTAAAGTTGTAGATCTTTCTTTATATAAACAATTAATAAAAATATATTGAGCAACGCCTATAAATGATTGAAGACGAAATTGAGCCTTTTCTTTTGATTGAATAAGCAATAAGATAAGAATTCCTAGTGTTAAATTGACGGGTGATTTTACCTATAGTGTATGGGTTAATAAAACAACATTATGAACAGGTAATTATACAATTATATGATGAGCTCCTTTTGGTGTTGCAACTACACAATGAGGTATTGCTCTTGCATTTTTTGGTGCTACAGATAGGATATATTTTGATACCTATAGTTCTACAGCAAGATATACTGCTTTCGCAGATTGACCATTTAACCCAAATACTTGGTATCATATTGTTGCTACTAGAGATCAAGCAGCGGGTAAATTGTATCTCTGGATCAATTGAATCCTTGCTGGAAGTTGAAATACTTTTACATGACCGATTGTATGGTCCAAATATGCTAATTCAATTTGAGCAACATCTGCATATTATGGTGATAATTATTATTTTAGTTGACGTATTGATGAAGTTCGTATATGGAATCGTGCATTATCATCATGAGAGATAGAGACATTATATAATTCTAATTTAAATAAATATGATATAGATAAATGGTTTTTTAGTATTAATTCTATTATTCCTTCTACTACTTTTACTTGAGTTGGTTCTACTTATTCGTTTCAAGTTTGTACTCAAGATGTTGCTAATTTAATTTGATGTACACGACAAAAAACTGTTGTGTATGGTACAGAACCAGATTATGTAAATGTACCTAATATTTCAGATATTTCTGTTGTAGAAAATGAATTTTCTTATGGATGATATAAATTTTCTTGATCAATAGCTTCAGTTTCTTGATTTCTTGTTGGAACAAAAAAAATTAGATTAAATGATTCAAATTGAGAATTACCTATTCCTATTATTATGCAATCTACTTGAGATAATAAAATTGAAGTTCAAATGGATTCAGGTTTGGTATTTACTACGACGAGTGGAGATTATTATACAGGAATTTTGTATTGACCATCTTTTAGTGATACATGAAGTTTTTTACTTTCAGGTATTGCTTCTGCTATTTTTCTTGGTTCAAATGATACTTCTTTACAAATAAAAAATCAATCTTGAAATACAGCTTCTGTTTTTATAAGAGTTCCTTTACAATGAATTGAGTTATGAACATTGATTAGTATTTATTATTCTGAAGATCATTGAGTAACTTGGAATTATCATACAGGTTCAACAGTTGTTTCTATCGAATGATTATCATACGTCGAATTTGAAACTACTCACTTTACTGATTTTGCTATCGTAGGTGTAGGGGAGCTTCAACCAGAACCATTAACCTGATCATTTATGATTAATAATGATGAATCATATACTTTGACATCAGTTGTTCTTCTTTCTCTTGATGCATCAGGAGCAACGAATATGAGATTTAGTAATGATAATGAAAATCGAAGTGAGTGGTTAAGCTATACATGAACATACGAATGGACACTTACTTGAGACTATGGTACAAAAATTGTTTATGCAGAAATAGATTTTGATAGTGATTTAACTTGAGATATATCAACATTTGATAGTATAGAATATTTAGTATTACCACCAGGACAATCTCAAGGTAATATTAAACTAGAAATTACGTGATGAGTTACTGAATGTGTATACTGAACATCACTAACTATGGATGCTCAAGAAGTGAAAATTGGTATTCCATATACCTTTACTGGAACATTTCCTTCTGCTTGGTATTGTCAAGATTATAGAGGTATTACTTCAGAATGGACATTAACTATCCAAACAACTGATTTAACTAATGAAAAATCAAATGTTATTTCTGGTGGTAATCTTCTTATCTCTCATGATCCTGTTGTCGTTGAAGGTGATCCATCTTGTACAGGAGATAATGGAACAGCTACACAATTTTATAATGCGCCTTATGTGCTCTTTGCGAAAGCTTCAGGAAGTAATAAAATTTGTAAAGTAAGTGCTGACAATGTATCACTTTTAGTAAATGTCCCTGCTAATCAAGCTCCTGGTAATTATAGTGGTACGCTTACGTTGACTATGAATGGATTCTAAATTGATTTTTGTCAAAATTTGAATTGACAAAGAATAACAGATTCTTAAAAATCAATGTATATTATTATAGTTTCTTTATTACAAATAACGTTGTTTACATTAAAATAGTATAAAATTGACGTTAAACTTCTGATGGAAGTTTCTGCGTATTGTTTATTTTTTTTGTTTTTTTTCTATGAAAATTGAATCTTACGTTTCTTCACAACTTAATGAAGAACAATCAAAAGCTGCATTACATATAAATACATCAAGTCTGATTATTGCAGGAGCGGGTAGTTGAAAAACAAGAACGCTTACCTACAAAATTGCGTATCTTATTTTTGGTAAACAAATTCATCATAACAAAATTTTAGCAGTTACGTTTACCAATAAAGCTGCTGCTGAAATGAAGGAAAGATTGGTGAAAATTGCACAAGATCTACAATCCAAATGATCTAATGCTACATCAGAATCGGAAATTATGACTAATTCTTCTTGAGATGGTATCGATGATTTTTTAAATACTATTCAATCAAGCACACCTTCCCAACCTCGTATTTTGGATTGAAATTCATTTAAATGGATTGGTACCTTCCATAGTATTTTTCTCAAAATGCTCAAAGAAGATATTGAAAAACTTGATATGAAATATACCAAAAATTTTTGAATTTTTGATACCAATGAATCTCAATCTGTAATCAAAGATGTACTTAAACAACTTTGAATGGTTGATATTTTTAAACCACAAGAAGTAAAATCATTTATTTCTACCCAAAAAAATAATTGATTTGATCCGAAAATGTTTTCTAAACAAGCTAATTCTGATTATGATCATAATATGTATACCATTTATCAAAAATATCAGGAGGCTTTGGAATTGGCTAATAGTTTAGATTTTGATGATTTATTATTATTACCATATTTGTTGTTTAAAAAACAGCCAGAAGTATTACAAAAATGGCAAAAACAATTTTCTTATATTTTGGTAGATGAGGCTCAAGATACCAACTGGATTCAATTTGAACTTATGAAAATGTTGTCTGGAGAATCAGCTAATATTACTTTGATTGGAGATGATTTTCAAAGTATTTATGGATGGCGTTGAGCATTGATGGAAAATTTTTTGAATGTAAAAAAATATTGGCCAGATATTCAAATGTTTAAACTTCAAACAAATTATCGTTCTCGTCCTCATATTGTAGATGCATGAAATCAAGTGATTAAAAACAATACTAATCAATATCAAAAAGATATTGTTGCACATAGAACATGATCAGATAAAATTGTATGTTTTTCTCATGGAAGTGAAATGGATGAAGCAGCAAATATTATCGATTTTATCAAAAAAATGAAAGACACAGATAAAATAAAAGAACGATGACAAATAGCTATTTTGTATAGAACAAATGCTCAATCATCTCCTTTCGAACAAATATTTCTTCAAGAATGAATTCCTTACAAAATATTTGGTGCATTTAAATTTTTTGAGAGAAAAGAAGTAAAAGATATTTTGTCGTATATTAAATATATTATAAATCCACAAGATAGTGTATCTCTCAAAAGAATTTTAAATGTTCCTGAAAGATGAATAGGTAAGACAAGTATAGATAGATTATCAGAATATGCTTCAACTCATTCAATGAGTATACATAATAGTTTAGAACAACTTCATACAGATATTGTTAAACTTACACCAAAAGCAAAATCAGGATTAGATCAATTTGTTCGTGTTATGCATGATCTTAGAAATAAGTTACCTTCTTTGGCACCAGCACAATTTATTGATTTGATGGTAAAAGCTATTAAATATAGAGATTACTTGGTCAAAGAAGAATGAGGAGAATCTCAAGCTGATGAAAAATATGAAAATATTTGACAGATAATAAATATGGCAGAAAAATATCAACAAACATGAGATGAAGCATTGAGACAATTTATGGAAGAAGTTGCATTATTATCAGATATAGCAGAAAATTCAAATTGAAATTTGGACGCTGTAAAATTGATGACAGTACATTCTAGTAAATGATTAGAATTTCCTTTTGTATTTATTGTTGGATTGGAAGATCATGTTTTTCCACTTTCAAATTCTCTTATGGATACTAAATTATTGGAAGAAGAAAGAAGATTGATGTATGTAGCTATTACTAGGGCAGAGGACCATCTTTTCTTCTCTTATGCAAATAGTAGAATGACTCGATGACAAACAAAAATGAATCCACCTAGTAGATTTCTTGATGAAATTTCTGTTGATTTGATGAAAAAATATGATTTATGATGATGATCATCTTTTGCTGAAGATGAATCAAAAGTAAATGAATGAGATATTGTAAAACATAAATTGTTTGGTACATGATATGTTCTTGAAGTTTGGAAATGATTGGCTATTGTAAAATTTCATAATCCAAAATTTGGTGTTAGAAAAATAGAACAAAGATTTTTACAAGTTATGTAATAATAATGATTGATAAAAATTTTATGTATGCAGTGGTTGGTGCATCTGCTAATCCAGAAAAATATGGAAACAAAATATTTCAAGATTTGTTGTCTTGATGATATAAGGTCGTACCTATTAATCCTAATGAACAAAAAATTTTATGAAGCACTTCATATCCTTCGTTATCAGAAATTCCATTTTCCATTGATGTTGTTATTTTTGTTGTACCACCAATTATTACAGAAAAAATAATTGATGAAGCTATTTGATTGTGAATTAATAACATTTGGATGCAACCGGGATCTGAAAGTGATGTAGCAATACAGAAATGTTTGCAACATTGAGTTACTATTGTTCATAATTCGTGTATTATGATACAAAGAAAAACGAATATGTAAATAACTTTTTTTGGTAATACTATTTTTTACTGCTTATTTACTGTGTTTTCCGCTTGGCATTTTTTATAAAAAACTGTTGATTTGATTGCTTTTTGTGTTTTTATACATATATCATTAGTGTTACTTTTATTTTTTCTTAATAAATAATGGCAGTTAAAAAACCAGTTGCAAAAAAAGCTCCTGCAAAAAAACCAGTAGCTAAAAAAGTTGCAAAAAAAGTTGCAAAAAAACCAGCAGCTAAAAAAGTTGCAAAAAAAGTTGTAGCTAAAAAAGTTGCAAAAAAACCAGCAGCTAAAAAAGTTGCAAAAAAACCAGTAGCAAAAAAAGCTCCTGCGAAAAAAAAATAGTTTTGATTTGAAAAAATAAGTAAAAAACGTATCTTAATGGTACGTTTTTTTTCTAAAAAAAATTATGCGTGTATTAGTTTGATTATCATGATGAGTTGATTCTGCTGTTGCTGCATATCTTTTGAAGCAACAAGGTTTTGATGTTGTTGGAGGTTTTATGAAAAATTATGTATCAGAGAGTTGAACCTGTACAACATATGATGATGCACAAGAAGCTATTAAAGTTGCTGATTTTCTTGGAATAGAACTTTTATCTTTCGATATGCAGCAAGAATATAATGACAGAATTATCCAATATATCTATGATGGCTATGCTAAATGAATAACACCAAACCCAGATGTTCTTTGTAATAGTCTGATTAAATTTGATGTATTTTTGGAAAAAGCATTAGCTTTGTGATTTGATAAAATAGCTATGGGTCATTATGCTAGAATAGTTGAAAATTTATGACAATATAAGCTTTTGAGATGAATTGATTATAATAAAGATCAAAGTTATTTTTTGGCAGGATTGAATCAATATCAATTATCTAAATCATTATTTCCTTTATGAAATCTTACAAAACCCGAAATTAGAAAAATAGCACAAGAAATATCACTTCCCAATGCTGATCGTCCCGATAGTCAATGACTTTGTTTTATTGGTAATGTGCCTATCAAACAATTTTTGGAACAAAAATTACCTAAGAAAACGGGAAATATTGTTATGTCTGATGGTACTATTGTTGGAAAACATGAAGGTGCATGGTTTTATACCGTAGGGCAGAGGCATGGTCTTGGACTTAATTTTAAATGTTATGTTGTGAAAACCGATGTGATTACAAATACTGTTGTAGTCGGTGAAAAATCGCATGAAGAATTATTACATACTTCACTTATTGCTTTAGATTGGCATTGGATAGAAAAAGAATATAGCCTTCCTTTGCAGGTAAAAACAAAGATTAGATATAGGCAAGAACCGCAACCTTCAACGCTTATTTCTTTAAAAAACAATAAAATCAATATAAAATTTGATGAACCACAACGAGCAGTAGCTTCTGGTCAAGTCGTAGTAGCATATATAGGGGATGAGTGTATTGGGAGTGGTATTATTAAGTAAAAATCACTTAAAATTTGCATTTTTTTGGCTTTTGGAGTATACTTGAGTATCTTTACTTCTTGTGTTTTATAGCAATGAAGATTACTCATAAAAAAAGAACTAGTAAGAATATAAAAATCCAGTTTAAAAGCCAGATTTCTTTTTGAGAAATTCTCAAAAGATTTTTTGTGGTTTGGTTTTTGATGTTTTTCTGTGCACTTGTTATTACGCAGCAGGAGTCATTTTGGTTAAAAACATCAAGTTCTCCTGATCAAGTTGTTTTCGTATTACCGGGGACTCCTGATGACTGGTGAATTGATTCTACTGAAGCTGGAACACATGGTGCTGCTGGTGATTGGGATTATCTTTTTCAAGATTGAATAACTGATTCACAGGCAAATACTCCGTTACAGGCAACAACTCCCTCAGAAAACATTTCATCACAGGCAAATATGCCATTACAGTCAAATAATTCATCATATACAAGTACTTCATCACAAGGTCTTTCGCCTCAAACGCCATCGTCTTCTGTAGAAAAAGATTATTTTCCTCCTGATAATCAGGATTCTTCTCTTACTGGATCTCTTAATGGAGAACTTGATAATAACCTTATCTTACCTAGTTGAATCACTATCGATACATGAGTTCAATCATCTTGATTATCTCTTTCTCAACAAGATTTTGTTTGTATAACTTCTTGGGGAGAATATGTAGCAAATGGAGATTTTGTATTGGCATATGAACAAAGAAAAGATGTTACTAATCTTTGTAATGTACAAAGAAGATATTGTATAAATGGTAAACTTTCTGGTTTTTATTCTCAGAAATCATGTAAAGAACATACTTTATACTCATATGTAAAACCAGAAGCTATTTCTTATACACAAAAACCTAAAGATACTTTTATACAACCAACAGAGCCATCTTTAAATTGATCGAATTTTGATACTCATGGAAAAATAAATTGAACATCAGATTCTATAGATACTTGGTGATCTCCTAGTTCAGGAAGACCAGCCGACACTAATTCAGTTTCTCAAACCTCAACAGCAAACATTAAATGTGTTACTCCTTGGTGAGAACAAGTGAAAAACGGTCAATTTATTAAAGCATATAAATCGTCTATTGGATTGATTGATCTCCCTTGTGAAGTTGAACTTAGACTTTGTGTCGGATGAAAACTTAAATGATATTATGCAAATAGAACTTGTACTTTTAAGAAGATGACCTATAGAGATTATTTAGTTCAAAATTATGACGAAAATAAGCCTACTATAGGAGACCTTATAAATACTATAGATACTGAAGAATCGGAAACAACTTATACGAACAGATCATTTTGGCAATGGTTAGATAAATATTTTTAAAGAATCTGATTTTTTATTGTTTTTTAAAGTGGTGTTTTACATCACTTTTTTTATATTTGTCAAATATATTTGTTTCAACGTATCTTTTTGTCGTGAAAATAGAAAGGAAATTCCTATACTAACCAAGATTTTTATTTTTTTTGTAATAATATGGGGAAATTAATCTCTCGTGCGGAAAATTATTCTGAATGGTATAACCAATTGGTGCAAGATGCTTCTCTTGCTGAAAATTCTTCAGTAAGATGATGTATGGTTATTAAGCCCTATGGTTATGCTATTTGGGAAAATATAAGAAATATTTTGGATGCTATGTTTAAGTCAACAGGTCATACAAACGCCTATTTTCCTTTATTTATTCCAAAATCTTTTTTTAGTAAAGAAGCCTCTCATGTAGAGTGATTTGCTAAAGAATGTGCTATTGTGACCCATTCGAGATTGATGAATAATCCTAATGGAAAAGGGGTGATCGTAGATCCTAGTTCTAAATTGGAAGAAGAACTTGTTGTTCGTCCTACCTCAGAGACTATTATTTGGGATAGTTATAGGAATTGGATTCATTCGTATCGTGATCTGCCATTATTGATTAATCAATGGGCAAATGTAGTAAGATGGGAAATGAGAACTAGGATATTTCTTAGAAGTATGGAGTTTTTATGGCAAGAAGGACATACGGCTCATGCAACAGCAGAAGAAGCAGAGGAGGAAACTAAAAAAATGTTAATGGTTTACTCTGATTTTGTGAAAAATTTTATGGGAATTCATCATACTTTGGGGCAAAAAGCTGAACATGAAAAATTTGCTGGAGCAGTGAGAAGTTATAGCTTTGAACCTATGATGCAAGATGGAAAAGCATTACAAGCAGGGACATCTCATAATTTAGGACAAAATTTTGCGAAAGCATTTGATGTACAATTTACCAATAAAGAAAATAAATTAGAATATGTTTATGCAACTTCTTGGGGAGTTTCTACGAGGTTGATGGGGGGACTGATTATGTCGCATTCGGATGATCAGGGATTAGTGCTTCCCCCAGCTCTGGCACCTATTCATCTAGTAATTGTTCCTGTTTTCAAAACTGCTGAGGATTTACAAGCAATACAAACGTACCTTGAACCAACACTTACTCAGTTGAAAGGCAAAACATTGGATATTAAATCAGAATTTTTATGAATACACCATATGCCGTTGGTTACCAAAATCGATACCGATGATCAAAGATCTCCAGGATGGAAATATAATGAATATGAACTTAAGGGAGTGCCTTTGAGAATTGCTGTTTGAGCGAGAGATATGGCTCAAGGACAAGTAGAATTATATAGAAGAGATACGCAACAAAAACAAATGGTGCCTATTGAAAAACTTGCTGCTGTTGTTGTTGAATTGTTGGCAGATATGCAGACAAATATTTATGCTAAACATAAAACATTTACAGAAAACCATACTCATAAAGTAGATTCTTATGCGGAATTTAAAGAAAAAATAGAAGGAAATTTCCTTCTTGCTCATTGGGATGGAACAACAGAAACTGCTCTTCAAATTCAAGAAGAGACAAAGGCAACTATTAGATGTATTCCTTTTGATAGTCCAGACGAGGCTGGGGTCGATATGATTACTGGTAAACCAAGCACAAAAAGAGTATTGTTTGCAAAAGCTTATTAATTTTTATTATTTATTGTGCTTATATGAAATCCATAAAAAGGACCAAAATTATCGCTACTGTTTCGGACATTAACTGTAATGAAGAGAAACTTATTGATCTTTATAATGCTTGAACAAATATTATTAGATTTAATTTTTCTCACGCACAACAGGATGCTGTTGCTAAATTATTAGAAATTATTAAAGACCTTAATGACTCATGAAAAACTAATTTAAGTACATTATTAGATACAAAGTGACCAGAAATTAGAACAGGAAATGTTCAAGAAAAAGTAATTGTAAAAAAATGAGATCATTTTAAAATTTTTGTTGATGAATCGTTATTGGTTGAGCCTCAAGATATATTTTGTGATTATAATTATTTATTGGAAGATGTAAAAAAAGATCAGATTATTATTATTGATTCTTGATTACTAAAAGCAAAAGTTATTAAAGTAACACCTACTTATGTTGTTGTAGAAGCATTGAATGATCATAGTATTTGATCTAGAAGACATGTTAATTTACCGGGAGTTAATCTTAAGCTACCAGGTATTACCGATAAAGATGAATCTGATATATTATTTGCTATTGAACATAATATTGATTTGATTGCTGCATCATTTATTAGACATCAAACTAATGTTATTGAAATAAAAAGTTTATTGAAACAGCATAATGCAGAACATATTCAAATTATTTCCAAAATAGAAAACCAAGAAGCATTGGCAAATCTAGAATGAATAGTAAAAGAATCTGATGGTATTATGGTAGCAAGAGGGGATTTAGGAGTTGAAATAGAAATTTCTACACTTCCATATCATCAAAAAGTTATTATGGATACATGTTTTACGTATGGAAAAACTATTATTGTTGCAACAGAACTTTTGAAAAGTATGGTAGAATCTCCATTTCCTACAAGAGCAGAAGTTTCTGATGTATATAATTCTGTTATCTTGAGAACAGACTGTACTATGCTTTCTGACGAAACAGCTGTTGGTAAATTTCCTATTCAATCTTGTCAAATGATGACGGATGTTATTCTTGAAGCGGAACAACATACAAACAATAAACATAAAGATTTTGAAATAACCTTTACTACTGATTATGCTTTAGATAAAAAAATGATAGCAAAAAATGCCTTATTTGTTGCTGACCAAGTAAAAGCAGATTATATTCTTTTGTTTACTAATTCATGATTTTTGGCTAGAGTTGTTTCTGCTTATAAACCGAATCATACGGTTTTTGCGTTTACAAAAGATCTTAAGGTTTTAAGGTCTATGAATTTCTTATTTGCTATTTATCCTTTCTTAATCGAATCTTGGGGGAAATATCCAATAGAAGATGAAAAAAAAGCCCTTGCTTATTTAGAATCAAATTGATTCGTTAAGAAGGGACAAAAAATAATTGTTATCAATGATGTTGTTGAAGGTAATGCTGTTTCTCCATATGTGAAAGTCATTAATCTTTAATCTAGTTTATTGTAATAGGAATCGTTACTATTTTTTGATCATCAATGGTTAGAAGAATAGTACTGGTTCCTTTTTCTTTTGCTTTAAAATTAATTATATTTTCTTTATTATGCATAAGTTGTAATGTTTCAAGTGATCCTTCTAAAATATTGTTTTGACTGATACTATTGAATATAAACGGAAGAATTCATTGATATGGTTCTTTAGTGTCTTTGTTGATAATAGTTATATTTAATAATATATTTTCACCTACAGTTATTTGATCTTTTTTAATAATAGTTATTTTCATTTCATATTGTGAAAGAAAATGTTTGCTAATATCAGAAAAACTATCATTAGGTATTATTACTATTTCATTTTCGTTTAATGTATCTAATTGTTCATAAAAAGTAGTGTTTTCTGGCTCTTGTATTGTTGGTTCTATTGGAGCAACGTCATGTGTTGTATTGTTTGTAGTAGTTGTAGTAGTAGTTGTAGTAGTAGTCGTTGTCGTATTTCAATTTGATTCAGGTTTATTTGGGGTAGTATTTATAATATTACCTGTGTTTGAATTACCAGTAATTACTACGTTACCTGTATTTACGTTAAATTTATCAGTTATGGTGTTTATTGTTTCATCTACTGTAGTTTTCCCTGGATAAATATAACATTTAATATTTTCGTTTTTTGAATCTTCTCGACGATCACTCATAATAGATTTAGCAATCCAATTCATATCTCTTATAATTAATGATTCCTTTGATTTATTGTAATACATAACTTTACCTACGTGTCAGAAAGTTATATCATTTCAAACTTTTTTATAAACAATGAGCGATCATATACTTGGTTTTGATCAAATTTTAAATCCAGCTTTTTCAGCATTTTCACATCGATCTATAGCATTTCCACCTCGGGTTCTTTCTTGGGACATTTTGTCTTCTGAATAAGGGAAAAATTCTGGAGAAATGCGTGCAGCTCCGTAGGTACAATATCATACAGAAAAGGTATTATTTACATTTCCATCCATTTCCCAAACGGAGATAACCTTACTTTCGTTTGTTTTTTGGCTTTGTTGTTCTATAGCTTTACTTAATGACTGAACTATCTCTTGAGCTGTGTTTCTGTGTAGATGCTCATATGAATTATTATAATTGGCAAATAATAAACTAGAAAATCAAATTGTTCCTACAATAAGTAATTCACCCATATGAATCATAGCATGATGGGTATGTGTCCAAGTATGCAAAAATCTCTCTACATGTCTTTTTTTGACTTTGTGGAGATGATTAAATAATTTTGCTGTTGTTACCTTTATTTTTTGTTTCATTCTCTTTGCAAGAAATAAATCTTATATAATTGTATCTAGAAATATGAATTTTGTCAAATTTTGGAGGATAAAATTTGTGTTTTTCTGTGTTTTGCCCTTAGTATAATCACTTGAAACTAGTTTCTATATCTGTACAATCCTTTTGTTTTGATATTTTGTAAAAAATACTCATGAAAAAGAGCATATTATTATTTTTGGACTATTATTTACCTCATTGTTGAGGTGTAGAAACTGTTTTTGAACAAATTATCCAAAGATTAAGAGCAAAATGATATCATATAACACTTATCACCAGTCATTTTGATAAAAGACTTAAAACATATGAACATTTAAATAATCTGGAAATATATAGAGTAGGTTTTTGAAGATTTTCTTTTCTATTTTTTTCTTTAATCAAAGGATTCTTTCTTTTGAAACAACAAAAATTTGATCTTATTCATGCAAGTACTTATGTTGGTGCGTTTCCTGCTAGTATATTATGATATTTTTTTCATAAAAAAGTAGTTTTAACAGTTCATGAAGTATTTGGGAAACTTTGGATTTTATATAAAGGTTGGTTTTGGGGAAGAGTATATCTATTTTTGGAAAAAATGCTTTTTATTATGCCGTATACTATATATCACTGTGTTTCTAAATATACAATGAATTCATTGAGGTTATTATATGGTATTTCCGATGAAAAATTACATGTTATTTATAATGGGGTAGATTATGATTTTTGGAATCCAGAATATGTAGATGAACAAAAAATTACCGATTGGAAAAAAGAATATTCTTGGAATTGAAGATTTATTGTTTTGTATTATGGTCACGCAGGTAAATCTAAAGGTTTGGACTCACTAATTGACTGTATTCCTCAAATGATAAAATATGATCCAACTGTATTGTTTGTTTTTAATATAATAGATTCCAAAAGAAAAACAAAAACGCTTAATCGTTTGCGTTTTTTAGAAAAATTTTGATTTGCTCGTCAGATACAAATTTTTCAATGAGTTGATAAAAATGATTTACGTGATATGGTGGCTTCTTGTGATATTGTTGTAGCTCCATCACTTTCTGAATGATTTTGATCTGTACATACAGAAACAGTTGCTATGAAAAAACCACTTATTACAACATATATTGCTTCTTTACCTGAAGTTGTTTGAGGTACTACTATATTTATTAAACCATGATCTTCTAAACAAATTTTGGATGCAATTCTAACAATAAAAGAAAACCAGCAAGATGTTGAAATCTTGCCAGTTAAAACTTTTCATCGAGATGAAACCGTAGAAAAGATAGAGAATATCTATGAATTAATTTCTTAAAGTGATCAATTATAAATTACTTTTTTGGATTGTTTTTATTAATATGATTTTTTAATTCTTGTAATGTATTAAATAATTTTGGTATTACCATATTATACGAGCCATATTGACCATTTGTTGTTCTAAATATTTTGTATGTTTTACCATTTGGTGCATTATATGTCGCAGTACTTCGAGAGTTATCAACAGTATAATTTAATGATAACTTAGTATTGTTTTTATCTATAAAAGTTTTGATTTCCGTTAATGTTGAAAAATATTTAGTTTTATTTGCTGTACTAAAGTTAATAGAAGAATATCAAACTCATTCTTTGTACACTATAATATACGTTTTTCAATTTGGAGCAGTATAGATAATATCTTCTGTTCAATTAATATCTTCGACAACACGATCATAAATATAACGTAATTTTTCTATTTCATCTTCATCTGCATCTTCTTTTTCCAATTCATCAATTTTATCCTCCAACATTTCTTTAAATTTTAATTTTAGACTACTATCAAGAATACTTATTAATTCGTAGGTTTGTTCTAATTCATCAATTTCATTATCTGATAAATTATAATCATCATCATTATCATCGTCGTCATCATCATCGTCATCATCATTATTTTCGGTAGTTAATTTAAATGTAGCTGTCTTATCGTTTATAGTTAATGTTGATGTTGTTACTTCATCATATTCATCACTTGATTCTAATTCTATATAAATAACATCTCCATTTTGTACTAGAGCCCGTTCATTTACATCGATTCCATTTACAAACAATGTTCATTCATCAATAGTTGCCATAACAGTTGTATTTAGACTTAATCAAGTTATTGTTATTGTATTTGATTTATATGTTTTTTCTATTTCTACATTTGTTTGTCTAGAAAAAGTGAAACTATCTGGTGAAGTATCGGGAATTCCTGTGTAGCTAAATACAGCATTTTCTGATCGATCACTTTCATTATTAACATTATCGATAGCTTTTATTTTTAGCGTAAAAGACCCTTGGTTTCATAATTCCATATTTTGTATTACCATTGATGCAGAAGATGTTGTTCCTGCTTTTTTTATTTGATTGTTTTGTGTAATTTGATAACTATATCCTTTTATTCCAGATCAATCATCTGTTGATACTGGCCAATTTAATGTTACTGTACCTGTGTATATTTGATTATTTATAGTCGTTAATATTGGTTTACTTGGTAATGTTTTATCTACAACAACACTTTGAAAATAACTTAATATATTATTATCTATATAGTCTTGAAGAGTTATATAAAAATCTTTTCTTCCTTCACCTGCTGTTAATTGTATTGATGTTGTTTGTGATCCTGCTCAAATTTCTTTGTTAATTATTTGAGATCCATATTCTCAAACTATATTTCCGGTAATTGTTAATACTGTAGGTTTATTAATGTTTGTTATTAATTTTATATTTTCTGAATTTACATATTGTATATATGCTACAGTTACTGCTCAACTGATACTTATTTGTCATGTGAGAGGAACACTTATAGTAAAATGCTGTGTAGATGATGTTGTTGTATTTCCTGCTTTGTCTGTAGCAATAACTTTTCGATAATAAATACCATTATTAAGATTATTAATAGTCAGATTTCTATTTGTTGTTTGTCTTCCTGTACTGAAATATCAATAATCATTACTTCGTAAACTAAAATCAAATCCAGAAAAATTTGTATCGTTTCCTGTCCATGTAAACACGATTGAATTATTACCTGTTATAATTGTTCAACTTATTGGTGTCAGTAATCCTACCGTTGGAACTGTAGTATCTATAGTAAATGTTAATCAGGTAGTATTACCTGCTATATCTGTTGTTGTAATTATATATACAGCTTCACCTACATCTAATCATACTACATATTCTGTATTTTGTATTCCTGACAATATTGTTACTCAATTTTTCTTAACAGTTACTTGTACAGGATCATTATTTTCATCTCTAATAATAGGGTAGGGTAATTCTTTGTATAATGTATTATTTACTACATTGTGAATTGTAGGAGGCGTCTGATCAATAATAGTTGTTTCTGCTATAGATTGTCCCATATTACCTGCTATATCAATTCCTCTTACTTGAGCTATATATGTTCCGTTTACTTGTAATCATGTCTTGGTATAATACTTGTTAGTTCCACTATATACTATAGAGTTGTTTATCAAAAAATTATAATATTTAATTCTATCATCTGTTTTACTTCCTGTTCGTGTATATAATATAGAATTAGTACTATTTGTTCTTTTTCCTAGTGGTTTAAGTGTAAACTGTGGAAGAGTTGTATCAATAAAAAAGCTGAAATTTCCTGTTCCAATTTCTCAATCTTGTGTCGTATATCCAATTTGTATAAGAATATCTCCTGTTTGTGGGCTGATTGAAATAATTTCTTGTTTTGTTATTCATGTATAAGTGCTATTACCCAATAAGAAACCAGATTTAATTATTGTATAATCAAAATTCTTATTACCAGACAGTATAATAATAGGATCTGTATTGGTATATCGTTTATTACTTAATAAATGTGCTGTTGGTGTTATAAATATACTAGGAATCTTGGTAAATTTAATATTTGAAGATTCTCAAGTTGCTATATTGCCAGCGGTATCTTCTAAAACAATTTGTCGTTTGTATGTTCCATTATTGATATTTGGTAATGTTTGACTAGTTACTCCTGCTTGTACAATGCCCGATGCTAATAGGTTAGTTCCACTATAAAGATAATATTTTTGAGATTTAATTTTTGTAGTATTCTCTTGTGTTGTCCAAGATAATGTTAAAAGTGATGTATTTACGTTACTACCACTAACTGGTTGAAGATTGATAATATTTGGTGGAGTAGTATCTATTTCGAAAGAAATTCCAGTTGTATTACCTGCTTTATCTCAAGCAATTACACTATATAATCATTGGTTTGTAAAAACAAAAGAAGATCAATTAAGGGAAGATCAATTATTTGTAATTCATGAAAGATTATCATCACTAACAGATAAACTGATTCCTGTATTATATGTTTCTCAATTATTTATTGGTGTTGCAGTTCATGATAGAAATGCTGTTATTATTGGTATAATGTTATCATTAATAATTGTCTTTTTACTGTGATTTATATGATTATATGTATCATAAAGAACTATATCTATAGTATTTGAATTGTTTGGGTGTTCTAATGTGATAGGAATATTGGTTGCTTGATTTTGTATTGTTCATGTTATGTATCAAGATAGAAATGATCCACTTATCAAATAATTTGATGTAGAATTAGCAAAAACTTGAATATTTATTCATGTCTGTGTTGTATATGTAGGACTATAAAAACTATTATTTCGATATAATATATTGTCAATTATAGTATATTTTGTTTGTGTATTTCTTTTAATGTTTCCTCAAAAAGTAGCCTTTCAGCTTCCTATTATTGCTATACAGTCTCCGCTTAATGTTATTTGAGAAATTGTATTTACGTAAGTTCATGAATTAAGAATAAATACTGTATTTTCTGTGATAATTTCAGGTAATATAGTATATTGGTTTCATCAGGTATATATAACAATATTTATATTGTTTTTGCTACATGTATTATTTTGAAAATCATATCAACTCATGTTTTTTGTATATGCTGTATTGCCACTATATAAAGCATCAAAAATATTTCATGTTGACGGATTTTGACTCCAAAAATAATCATTGATATATTCTCATTGATTTCGAGATACGCTTCAATCATTAGCCAATGTTTTGGTTATAATAAAACCAATTCCAAGGCAGATTATAGCTCAGAATATAATATGTTGAATAAACATCAATTTTTTGAGATGTTCCTTTCGTTTTGCTTGCTTCATCAAAAAAGCCATACTAGATAAAAGATATACCTATTATAGAGTATTTTTATTTTTTGGCTATTTTGATGAAGCTTTTTTCTGTTTTCGTTCTTGTCTTTTTTTGAAAATATGTTCTAATATGTTTTGGTTTTCCCTTTGGGTGGGTAAGTATGATTATCTAGGATTGTTTTTGTTAATATATTGTTTTAATTCTGTAAGAGAATTAAATGTCTTTTTATAAATAAAATTATAAGCACTATATTTACCATCGAGAGTTTTGTATAGATTATATGTTTTTCCGTTTGCAGCTATATAAGGAGCGCTTATCCATTTGGTATCAATACCAGTACTTGTTGTGGTTCCTGTTGTATCTTCATCTTTTAATTGTTCCAATAATTTCTTTAATTCATCTAAGAATGATGTTGTAGATCAAGTATTTTTAGATTCTGTTGTTATATTATATGTTGCTGCTATATTATTTGCCAATAATGTTGCTTTAGTTGTTTCACTATATGTATCACTTGAATCTAATTTTATATATACAATATCTCCATTTTTTACTGTTCCAGAATTAGTTACGTTTGTGTCATTAATAAATAATGTTCAATTCGAAAGTGTTATTGGAATACTTGTATTTGTACTCAATCATCAAATTACTATTTCATTTGAAGTATATTCTGTATCTCTTTTTGCATTTGTTACTTTTGTAAATATAAATTGGTTTGGTGTAGTATCAATAGTCGTTGTTTGTTGTGATGATATAGTAATTGTTGTAGGTGTAGATCGTGAACTTGTATTATTTACTTTATCTTGAGCTTGTACTTTGATAGAAATTTGACTGTTGTTTTGTACTTCAGATTTAAAGATGTTGAGATAGTTTACTTCAGTAAATCAATTTTTTATAATATTTTCTCCATTACTTATTTGATAATTATATCAAAGCATACCCGCTCATCAATCTGTTGATGAACTTCGTTTGATAGAATAGTAATCGTTATATTGTAAATTTTCTGTGATAATTGGCGTATTTGGAGCTATTTGATCTATGGTAAATGTATTATTATATGAGAATATACCTTCTTCTGGATTGTTTGTTTGCAAGAAAATATATGCTGTTTTTGGTCAGCTTGTTTCTAGAAAAGATCCTGTTATTGAGTATGTTCCTGCAGTAGCAAATACAAGTGGCTGCTCTCCATATAATCCAGTTAATGTTCCTGAACATGCTTTATTTACAGATATTGTTGCCTGAAATAACGTATTCATATATATATTAGATGAAACGTTTGCACTTAGTTTTGCTGTATCTTGATTAAATAATTCGGATTTTGCTGTTTCAGTATTTCCGTGTACATCCATACTATAATAACAAAGTGTTTTATTATCATTGAATCCAGAAATATATGGTATTGTTATTGTTGTTCATGAACTATACGTTGTGTATCATGAATTTCCACATGAACTAGAGC
Source organism: candidate division SR1 bacterium RAAC1_SR1_1 (assembly GCA_000503875.1). Classification (GTDB taxonomy): domain Bacteria; phylum Patescibacteriota; class Gracilibacteria; order Absconditabacterales; family Absconditicoccaceae; genus UBA5124. Next base: position 550,890 of record CP006913.1, on the reverse strand, counting down.
TCCAAACACCTGTTAGAATTTTGTAATATGTAGTTCCTGTTGATGTATCGTTATATATTAATTTGGTAGTTTCGTTTGTTCCTGAACTGTTTGTCTGTGGTGGTGTAGTATCTATATTAAGTGCATATGCTTTTACATATGTCATACCATTGTTATTATCAGTTAATCTGAGTTCACAGAATCCTGTTCCTATTTGGTTTGTATTTGGTTGAAATGAAATCCAATCATTATTTAGTTGGCAATATCCCTTTGATCATGAACTAATAGTTGCATTTACTGATAAATTAAATTCAGAGTCTCGTGCTTCTGATCAAAGTCTTCGATTTGAAGTAGATGCTACGTTTGCTGTATTTGAATTAATAGTAAAATCGTGAGCAATAGGATTGATATGTGGTCGATATCCTGTTGCTATTTGACATAAACGTCAATTATTTGTTCATGTAGCTCATTGATTATCTCGTAGATAATAAGAAAATGCTCGTGTACCGCTTTGGAAGCTTCCTGTAGTGAAATCAATGTTTGTTGATATAGGGGTTCATATACATTCATTTCCTCTATACCAAGCAACGGAGAACAGTGTTCCACCAGGATCATAACCTGAAGCAATAAATGTGATTCCGGTATTTCCATTTCCATTTTTGAAAAGATCTTGTGCTGTTGGTGTTATATTTTTTCGTATACCAGTTGCTACACCACAAATTCAAGATAATCATTGTTTATCTGTCATTGTATATGAAAAAATTTCTGTAGTAGGTTCGTTTCTTCCTGTTGTAAATGTTTTACCTGATAAGATAACTGCGCCTAAACAATTATTTCAAAGATACCATTGATATCCTGTAGATGTGCTTCCACCAGGATCATAACCTGAGGCTGTAAATGATAAATTAGTTGTTTCATTTCCTGAATTTATTAGATCTGTTGGTATTATTTTTACATTATTCCATTGTATAATAGTAGTTGTACCTGTTTGATGTCATAAACTATCTTTCGCTAAAATAGTTAATATTCAGCTTATAGGTTCATTTTGACTTGGAATAAGAATAGTATTTCATGTTATTCGTCCTGTTGATCGTGTTGAATATGGATTACCATTAGTAAGTAATAATGAATATTGATATCACGAAATTTCTCATATTCCATTATCTGATCATGTAATTGTTACTATAATACCGGTTCATTCATCGCCTGTATATATTGGTGCAACTTCTAGTATTGGGGGATCATTATCAACAATAGTCGCTCCTGTAAACATTTCTGTTTCATTTATATATCCTGTAAACATATATCTACCATCAGCCAAGCCTGTTTGTATCAAAGAAAATTCTCGACTTTGGCTGTCAATTTTGGAAAGTTGTGTATTATATAGATTTTGAATTTCACTATTACTAAGTGTTTTATTCCATACTTGTAATTCATCTAATGATCAATTAAATTGTCCATGATTAGTATCTCGTCCAATAATTGTTTGATTGCTATTGCTAGGGTAGTAACCAACAATTCTTCATGATCGTGTTTGATTACCATTTAGATAAATAATCATTGTTGTTCCATCGTATGTTCGTACAAGATGATTTCGTAATGAATTTGTTAATGTATTTATTGTTTGAGCATTTGTTGGATATCGTCGTGCTCAATCAGTTGTAACCTTTAATTCATTATCTTTTATTGCAAGACCATAAGATCATTGTTTATAGATTATTGTTTGATCTGCTGTTGAAACAGTTTTTATCCATGTACTAAATGTTAATTCTGTTCCTTTATTTATAGTTCCTATATTTAAATATTGTCCAGTTGTTGATCATATACTGTATCATCAATAAAATTTTCCGTTATCGGATATTGCTCAATAACTTATAATATGTTGTCATGATAGTGAATAATCATTTGTTTCATTCTGATATATTTTCACATTGAAATCTATCTTATCGCATTGATTATTTTCTTTTGAATTTATAATAAAATATAGTTTATCTCCGTAACTTATAGAAGTCCCTGTAGTTTGTATATCATTGCTAATAGTTTTTGTATTTTCATAGTCCTTGGTATATAACGTAGTAGTTTCTTTTTTGATTTGATAGATAATTCCATCACTTGATGGACATGATGAAGTATTTGCATTATCTATCATAGTTTCAATATTTATATTTCCTGTAACATTACTTGTTCGTTCATAGATAATATCACCATATTTTGTTGCTCAAGGATATGCTGATCAATTATTTATAAATATATATTCATAATCTTGAAGAGGTTCATTTATAATTCGGTTTTTTGTTCTTGGATTAAATACTAATTCTCAACCACTTGTACCATTATTCCATAAGTATTTTCGTCCATGTTCTCATGAAAAATATCAAAAATCTTTTGTAGAATCAGTTATTTCAATTCTATCAAAACTATATTTTCTAATTAAATTATTTGTATTTATATTAATATTATTTGTTAATATTCCAGATCATTGTGCTGTTTCTCATTTCCAAGTGCCTGTAAATGAAGAAATAACTGGTGTTTGTAATATTCATTTCCAAGTAATGTTTTTAATATCTTTTGTTATTCATGTTATTTCGGGTATTCGTGAATAAATGAATCATGTATTAATGTTTTTAAAAGCTGCTACGGTGTATATACCATGTATTAATTCTACGATACAACTATCATTTTCTTTTGATCAGGTGTTAGGTATATAATTGATAATTTCTTTATTACCAGTTAATAAACATTCTCAATATTTTGCATTTTCTATGATTTTCACTCCTTGAGGAAATATTTCTCAGCTTATTATTCATCAACTTCCATCTCCAATAAAATATTTTGTATTGTCTATAAACATTGTATCTTCAGTTCGTGTTCAAGAAATATTGAAACATGTTCCAGATAATTGTTTGTCAAATATTTGATAAGAAAAATAAGTAGTTCCTGTGATTGTACTTCATGTTATTAATGTACTTCAAGTTTTTCATAGAATCTGATTACTTATAATACAGTCATTATTGGTATATCGTTTATAGGTCAATGGTCATCAATTTGTGTCATATCAAGAAGCTATTAAAGCAATATTTTGTCCTAATTTTCCATAAAATTCATTATCTCAAACAATAATTGGTCCTGTATTTATTCGATCTATTATTCCTGTTCCTATTGTTTCATATCAGAAAAAATCTTTTATTTTTATTTCTACCAATCATGTAATTGGTTCATCTTGTTTATTTATGATAAAAGAATTACCTGTACTTATATTTGATCGCTCACTTCGAAATCATTCTAAATTATATCTAAATTGATATCCAGAAATAGAATAACCACTATCATATGAAAAACCTGTTATTATAAGTCATGTTGATTCTCGTCCAGTAAGTCCAATAAAGCCTGTAAATAGAGGAGCTGAAAAATCTCTTATAATTTCTCATGTATTTGTTGGTATTCAATTTACTTTTGTCTCGAAAGAATATCTTCAATCATATATTGATCAACTTTGATTACTTTTTCGTTGCCATCTATCCCAAGCTATTCTATTGAGATTATGATTGTATAATGATGCAAATACACCACTATCAACAGCATAGCTATATATATACATTTCATCAATCAATCCATTTCGTAGTCCATTAGAAAAACTATATCCTATATTTATAGGATAATTGTTGCTTGGTATTGTACCTACGATAGTGTTTGATCGTTGTTGTTTACCATTTATATATACTTTCATTGTAATTCCATCATAACTTCGACCGATATGTGTTCGTGTATCATCTGGTAATGAAATTTGAGTATCATATCGTCTAATAGTATTTTGGTTTGCTACTTGTAACGTATTATTGAAAATAACCATTCCATAAGATCATCGTTTTTGGATAATTGTTTGTTGATCTCATGATGATTTATATATTCGAGCACTTATACTCATATGTCCTGATTGTATACCAGTTCATATAGTTATATAACTATTTTCAGAGAAGCTTAATGCTCCATTATATTTTCCACTGGTATAAAGAGCTCATGAATTTGTTCATTGATAATTTCATTTTGTTCCGAGATTTGATTCTGGAAGCTGATAAATTTTAATATTATAATTTGTATTATCACAATCATTGTTATTTAAACTATTTACTACAAGATATATAGTGTCTCAACTAGCTATATGTGTAATTACTGATTTTGATTCAAAAGCTCATGTTGCTAATACAGTAGTAGTATTGTTTTTTAATAATTTATATTGAATTCCATCTCCACAACTAGTGTTGGCATCAGTTAATGTATATTGAATTTCTATCGTAGAATTAACAGGACTTGTTCGTCAAAGAATTGTGTCTCCATAATTATAACCAGGATTTAATTCATTTTTTTCTATAAATAATCAATCAAACTCTTCTATAGGTGTACTAATAATTCGTTGTTGACTTGGAGCATAATATTGAAGCAATTCATATATTCCAGTACCTTTTGGTCTTCTCCAATATGATCGATTTTTCCCGGATTGAATAGCTGAAAAGTCTTTTTCGGAATCGGTAAGCAAAATTTTATCAAAATTATATAATCCTATTAATCATGAATTATAAATCTGACTTTCAACTTTTCTATTATTGTTGGTTCCACTTACTGATCGTGCAAATCATGTAAGATTAGTATTTTGGAATTCAATAATAAATGGTTGTATATTTTCGTTTATAAGATATGGATTTATTCTTGTCCCTGTTTGTGAAAACAAGGTAAGATACTTATTTACTCCGTATCGTCAGAGAACTATTTGATTTTCTCAATTTTGAACAATACAATAATCATTACCTATTCATGTACCTATATAATAAGTATATTCATTATCTCCTGTACATGTCCCTATATTTCAAGAAAAAATAATAGTTCCTGTGATTGGTGTCTGTCGAGCATATGATCAAGAGTTATTTGATGGTACTATTGCATCAACATCAGGTGTTTCTCGTTGTCCTGTTATACTCCAACAAGATCATAATCATTGAGTATCTATTATTTTATAAGAAAAATAGATTCAGGTTTCTGTTTGACTGTTTTTTGAAAATGTTGATCAACTTTCTCCTTGTATAAGAGAACTATAAAAACATCAAGTTCAATTATATCGTTGGTATCTTAATGGTTCATTTCATATATCATAACCAGAAGCTATAAATGTTATAGTATCTTCCACTATTCATGTATAGGTATGTTTTATGTCATTGATAACAGGTCAAGTATTTAATCGAAAAATCATTCATGTTCGATATGATCGATTACTAACATGATCTTTTACTCTTATTCTTATTTGTTTATTTATTGGTTCATTCTCTGTTCAAAAATCCATACTATTTTCTCCATTGGTTGCTATATCCCAAGGTCAATTCAAATCCCATCATCGTCATCGATCAAATCATGTTGTTATATATCAGCTCATTCCTGTATCAAACCAAATTCCTGTAAACATTAGATGTTGAGATTCATAAACAATATCTCCTGTTCTTTGTATGAAAATTGGTCAATTTTGATCTACAAGGATTGATCAGGTACTATAAAATGGTAACTTATTTGTTTTATATGAATTATAATACTCTGTTGTTAATGTTTGGTAAGGTATACCTGCTTTACATATAGGCAATGATCATATATTAGTCCAATTATCAACAGATCATACACAAGTATCAGTGTCTTCACAATCTGTGTTACATATATTTATATCATTATATAATGCATCATTCATATATGAATATTTATTATCATATATTCATGTATATTCTCAAGCTATTTCGTGATCTCATCATCATACATAAAAATTGTATAATGGTACGTTATCATCGTTATTATTATAATTTGATCTACATAGTTCTATTCATCATGATATATATCATATATATTCTTCTATGTTAGAAGTAGAACAATATTCGTCATCACAATTTATACAAACAGGAATTTCGTTAAAATTTGTTGTATATCGGCTATTTATGTCTCAATATGTACTTAAAAATTCTAATTTTCAATCATATATTCATGTATATATATATTTTCCATCAACTAAGCCTGTTTTGTTTATGATAAAATTCCAAGAAGAATTTACTCAGCTATTTACAAGTTTTAGATTTGATTCGTAAAGTTCTTCGATTTGTCCTGTAGTGAACGTGGTGTCATACATACGAAATTCATCTATTTGTCCATTTCGTCATCGTTGATTGAGTTCGTCATATCCAATCATTACTTCGCTTTCATTTCCGTTTAATTCTCAGTTTATATTATACGTTCGGATTTGTGAACCATTTTTATACGCACGCATAGTAGATCCATCGTAGGTCCACGCTACATGTGTTCGTGTGTTTGAATCAATAGGAATTCCTGTATCATGTCGCATCCAATAGGTACTTGGAGAAATTCGCAAGGTTCATTGTTTTAGAACGATTCCATAAGAAAATTTCTTGGTAATAATACCTTGTGATTGATTTTTATCTCTTGTATTTATCCACGCTGCTATAGTAATTCCACTTGTTGTACTTTGATTAATCCCTGTACCCAGACTATATTGTTGACTTCCTGTAAAATTCAATGCTCATCAGTAGTTTCCGTTTTCTGTATAACTTGGTCATCCAGTTATTTCGGCATTGTCAGTAATATCATATATTTGAATCCAATTCCTAGTACCATCACATTGATTATCTCAACTATTATTTATTTCAAAGAAAATATTTTCATTTATGCTTATATTTCAACTTCGTTCTATAGTTGTGCCTGATAGATTTGGAAGATAATGTGTTTTTATGTTTTTAACTCCTGTTAATGTGTCTCAATTTTCTATTATTCCTGTATATATTTTGTAAATAATACCATTTCAACAATTGTTTTCATCATCTTGAATCTTGTTTATAATTTTAATTTTTCCACTTAGATTACTTGTTCGTTGTCGGATGACTGGGATATTATTGTATCATGAAGTATCTAGCATACCAGATCATGGATGGGTATATTTTTTTCCTATATTTGCAAAACTATAATCTGTGATTGGTCCTGTTCATATTGTTCGCATTCATTCTGAATTTCATTCTCACTGATTGAAAGTCAGATTTACCATCTTAAATATGTTTTGTGTGTTTGTTTGTTCTATTTCAATGGAGGTACAGGTCCTTGTACATTCCCACTCACCTAAAGGGTGAGGACCTTGGCTAATATATGATACTAATACAATATCTGATGAATATGTTGGTAAAAAATCTCAAATTCGTATACACTCTCGTCAATCCGTTCACGAAATATCATCAGTGGGATAAAGAAAATCCGTACCTATTTCTCCTGATGATGTTGCAGGTGGATATATTCCAAAACAAATATCGCTATTAAAATAATACGGATATATATATGTTGTTACTCATGATTGAATTTGATATTTGTACAAATAGCTCCATCAATTATTTCCAGTTCATATTGTACCGTTTGTGAAATTTTCGTTAGGAAAATCTCTAATCGAATCAGCTAAAGGTACTTGATTTTGTTCCAAAACTTCTGGAGTGTCGAAGTTGTTGAAATAAATTGTATTTCCATTTGGTTTTGGTTCATAAAATATTGTTGAAAGATTATTTCAAACATTATTCCAAGATCGTTGAAAAAGAGAGGGGATTCCTGTTCATGAAAAATTAATAGTTCCATAATTTTTTGTAGTGATATAATCACCTGTATTTTTGATGTTTGTTACTGAAAATCAAGTTGGTGTCTGAGCAAAAATTGTTTGTACTATAGAAAAAAATCCTAATCCTACCAAGAGTATGATACATAAATGTCAAATATATTGTTTAATTGAAAAAGGTTTTTTGATGTAATGATAGATCTTCTTTGACATATCAATGATATCTGCGTAAAAAAATCTTATTGAAAATATATATGTTTTTTGATAATAAATACAATGGTAGGTTGGTTCCTTTTGTTTATTTGACTTGACTTTTTTGTTAAAAGGTTCTTCGTGAGTGCTTTTGTATGATTTTGCATTGCAAATCTTTTTTAGATTGTTACCATTCGTAGGATTTTTATTCTTATTTCTCTTTTTTCCATGGTTGATCCATTTTTCCAGAAAGCAGGACAAAATTCCCAGCAAAATGCTAATGTTTGACAGCAACAAATTCCGCAACAAACACCAACACAAGCTGCTCAAAAGGTTGATGCTGTTTTAAATCAACAACAAATTCAACAATTACTTCAGCAACAACAATTGTTACAACAACAATATAACCAGTTGGCTGCGATGCTTCAAAATCCACAATTGCCTGATGCTCAAAAACAACAAGTATATCAGCAAGCTCAACAAATTTCTGCTCAATATCAACAAAACAACAAAAATTTGGAAGCTTTGTGATATAATCCAAATCATATAAACAAACCAACTGTTGTTCAAAATACACAATGATCTAAACTTTCTATGAGGGGATTTTTGATAGGATGTTTCGTTTTACTTATAGTTTTGGTTGGTTGATTGGTAGGTATATTTTATTATCTTATTAATAACCCAGCACAACTTACTAGTGTTGGTCTAGATCCAGAAACAACGAGAAATTTATTACAAGTTTTCTCTGTTATTTTCTTTGGTTTGTTGGTCTTCTTGGCTATGTGAATGTTGATTATAAACGGATATAGATTGGTTAGTGTAAAAAATAAATCTAAAGTATGATATTGAATCTGATTATTTTTTGGTTTTGTATTATTTATTGGATGAATAGCTTTGTGATCAAAGGTTTTGAATATGATTAAAGAAATTTCTGTAGATAATATAGTAGACAATAATAGACTAATAGTAACTGGTGTCTATGTCCTTGATTCTGAAAAATGATCATGATTTGTATCTACTTCTACTATCAAATTAATAGCTCCTTCGCTTATTTCTTTTGCGCTTAATACTGATTACTTTAATGGACAAGTTTTGCCAAGTTTTGGACAGTCCACTTTTAATCAAGTTATTTTGGACTGTGGAAATGGGCAAACAGTACCTATGAATATGGCTACTGCTCAGTTTGATGGTAACTGTATCTATTTTAAGAAAGGAGAATATCCTATGACGTTGAAAGTTGATTATACAAATACACCAACGGGAGAAAAACTTCAAAAAGATATACCTGCATGATCATTGGTTTTTGAATCAGAAATTGCAGTAAATCCTGTTGAATGATCTATTTCTTATAATGATGCTCATACAGAAATGATTGTTGGAAAAGTTCCAAGTAAAATCAGATTTGATGCATCAAGTGTATTTAGAGATTTTTCTTTACAAGACTACAAAATAGTTTGGGATGCTGATGGTGATGGTCAAGCAGATAAACAAGATGCGTCTACATTTACTTATACTTATAAACAAGCAAAACTATATACTGTTTCAGTTAGATTTCCTTGATTAAATGCGTATGCTTATATTTTTCCACTTAGAGTAGAACAGTCTGATGTTCCTGTTTGTGAAATTATTGCAAATAATACTCAGGGTACAGCATATGCTTTTGATGTTCAGTTTTTGGAAGCTAACGCTAGTGTCGTAGAATATCAATATTTGGTTCTTGATTGAAAGAAAACGCTTGCAACAACAAAATCAAAACAACCAGTTTTTGATTACCAATTCCCTTCAGCTGGTATGTATTCTCTTAAAGTAGAATTTATTACTGATGAGGGTAAAAAATGATCTTGTGAAAGTGAAGATATTGAGGTTGGAGCAACAGATTTTCAAATAACATATGACTTACAATATAAATCACCAGGTTCTCCAAAATTCACTGCTTTTACACAATCTGGAATAAATACCTTTAGTGATGAAATAATTACTATTTCAGAAATACCAACAGTTCTTCAATTAAATTTAATTTCAGTTGTTCCAAATAATACTCGTGCTCTTAGAAAAGTAAGCTTGGATGGTGTACCTGTATTGTCTCCAGATAATAAAATATTTGAATTTACGATTGACTCGCCAGAAGAGCATCGTGTACAAATACTTATTGAAGACGCAACAACCAATGCTAAAACAGAAAAAAATATTGTTGTTCGTGTAAATAGAGATGCTATTATTGGTAAATTATTGGTAAAGCCTGATTCTGTGGGAATATCTCCTTTTACTGTTACTTTGGATGCTTCAACAACAACACTAAATGATCCAAGTGATGAAATAGTCTATTTTACTTGGGATTTTGGAGATGGGGAAATAAAGAAAAATATATCTCAATCAGTAGTTAATCATACCTATAATTATGATCAAGCAAAAGAAAATGGAACTTATAATCCAAAAGTAACAGTGACAACAAGAAAATGAATGAAAAAAGAAATAGTATTATCGTATCCTATTATTGTAAAAAAACAAACGGTTCAACTTACTTTAACTTTGGATGCTCATCCTGGGCAGATAGCAAAAATAGGAGATAGAGTTCCTATGAGTTTAACCCTTAACTGATTGCCAGAAAAAATTTATTGGGACTTTTGAAATGGAAAGACATTGGAATGTAATGGAAGAGAATGTATAAGTACTTCTACAACATATGATGCTCCTTGAACATATACGATCAAAGCAAAAGTATCTTACAGTGATAAACCAGAAGTTGAAGGAACTATTAATATAAAGGTTAATTAATAATTTATTATTATATATAAGATATGCTTAATAAAGAAGAATTTTTACGTTTACAGAAATTAGCTGCAATTTCTTTGAGTGATCAAGAAACTGTTACATTGGGGACACAACTATGAAATATTGTCCAGTTTTTGTGAAAGCTGAAAGATATAGAATCACCATTATATGATAATTGAACTGTTTTTCACTCTCTAAAACCAATTTCTGGTGTTTGTGAATATACTGATACACAAATATTATTTGATAATGCTAAACATGAAAAAATAGGTAATTCTATTGTTGTTAACTCAGTTATTGATAATTAAAATTTTATATTATATTACCTTATCTGATATGAAATACGGAACAAAAATTATAATCTGATTGCTTTTTGCTGTATGATGATTTATGTCTATGAGTTTTGCTCAAGATTATATTTTCTTTTATTGAAATGGTTGTCCTCATTGTGCTAAAGTTGAAGATTTCTTCAACGAAAATGATATTCAGAAAAAATTTTCTTTAGAAAAAAAAGAAATTTATTTTAATAGAAATAATCTCAGTGAATTTAACGAATATGTTAAAAAGTTAAATTTATCATCTGATCAAGTTGGTGTACCTATGTTGATTATAGACTCAGAATCTGATTCTTGTACATATTTGGCTGGTGATAAATCTATTGTTGATTTCTTTCAAAAAAAACTGGATGAATTGCAGGCTGGTTGATGTACTGAATCTGAAAATTGTGATCCGTTAACCTGTGATCATCAAAACTGTACTCATGAAAATTGTGAAAAACAATGAGCTATAATACAAACAACATCTATAAAAAAACCTGATGTTGAAACGAATATTGTTGCTGAACAAGAAATTGTTAATGAAGAAATTGTTTTGAAAAATAAAGAGAAGGCGGTATTGACACAAAGAATTAAATTTTTTGGAATAATGATGCCAGCTGCTTTGGCTGATAGTATAAATCCTTGTGCATTTGCGGTTATGTTACTTTTACTTACTGCTATTTTGAGTAGACATCAAAGTAGAAGAAAAACATTGCTTGCAGGTATATTATTCTCATTTGCTGTTTTTCTTAGTTATTTTGCTATGGGATTGTGATTATTTTCAGCTTTGGCAACATTGAATAATACATTTATTTTAAAACTTATTGTTGGAGTTTTGGGTATATTAGTATGATTAGCAAATCTTAAAGATTATTTCTGGTATGGAAAACGATTTGTTATGGAAGTTCCTTTCTCTCGAAGACCAAAAATGCAAGATATGATTGATAAAGTATCTTCTCCATGGTGAGCGTTTGTTGTTTGACTTTTGGTTAGTATCTTCTTGTTACCATGTTCTTCTTGACCATATTTTACAATTCTTGGATATTTAAGTGCAGAAAGTAAAGAATTACATACGCGAGGATATATTTATCTCTTAGTATATAATCTGATTTTTGTTTTACCTATGGCAATTATTGCTATTCTAGTAGCATTTGGATATAGTACAGTTGATAAATTGGCAAAAATTAAACATACTAATACGAAGTTGATTCATTTGATTGTATGATTATTGATGCTTGGACTTTGAATATATGTATTGGTAACTATGTAATATACTACTATTCCTAATAAAAAAACTGAGAGTAATTTCTCAGTTTTTTTTGTAACTTATTGTTCTTATCCTAATAATTGTTGAATTAATTCTCCGACAATTTTTGGGTCTATTTTACCTCCAGTTTTTTTCATTACTTGTCAGACAAAGAATCATAGGGTAGTCGTCTTGCCTGCTTTATATTGTTCTACAATTGATTGATTATCTTTTAATACTTCTTTTACTATATTTTCTAAATCATTGTTATTAATTGTTGGGGCATTGAATCATTTTTGTTCTATTATTTCTTCTGATGATTTTCCTGTTGCTAGCATTTCTTCAATAATTACTTTAAGTTGATTTTCTGGTAGTTTACCTTCTTGAGAACTAGTCAAAAATTGTATAAAACTTTCTTTAGAGAAGGGGAGCTGTGTTATAGTTTTGTATTGTTCTTTGCATCGAGCTGCTATTGGTCCACAAATTCGTTTTGCTTTGATTCTTGGATCTATATCTAACGATGTAAAGTAATCCAATGTTTCTTTATCCTGAATAAGTGCATTTATGAATTCTTTATTAAATCAAAATTCTTCTTTTGCTTGTTTAATAAAAATATAAGGAATTTCTAATGAAGTAGTATTGATATTTTTGAGTAGTTCATCACTAAGAATTAATGGTGGTAAATCTGGTTCTGGAAAATATCTATAATCTAAAGCATCTTCTTTTGATCTCATTAGGTGTGAACAAGTGTTTTGATCGTCTCGACGTCTTGTTTGCTGTGAAAAAGTTTGATCGGTCTCATAAAGATCTTTTTGTCTATTGAATTCGTTTTCAATCGCTCTTCTTATTGCAGAAAATGAATTAATATTTTTTAGTTCTACTCTTGTACCAAGTTTTGTATCTTCATCTTTTCTGATTGAAATATTTACATCAATTCTCATCTGTCATTTTTCCATATCAGCATCAGAAATATAGTTGAATCTCACTATTCTTTGAAGCTCTTTAAGAAATTCTATAACTTCTTCAGAACTTGTGAAATCTGGTCATGTAACTACTTCTATGAGAGGTGTTCCAGCACGATTAAAATCCAATAATGCTTTTTTGTTTTCGTGAATCATTTTTGCCGTATCGGATTCTATATGGGCATCTAGTATATGTACTGTCCTTTCTTGTCTATAATTGTCTATATAAAAACTCATTTTTCAGTTTGTGTTTGTAGGCTTATATAATTGCGTAATCTGATATCCCATAGGAAGATCAGGATAAAAATATGATTTTCTATCAAAACGAGATTCTTTGTTAATAGTACAATTTAATGCTTTTCCCAAAAGTAAGCCTTTTTGTAAAGCTTCATAACTAAGTGTTGGTAGAGCACCTGGTTGTCCTGTACATACTGGACAAATATTTGTATTTGGTTTTGTATTTTCGAAATCTTGTTGATTTTTGCATTGGCAAAAAAGTTTGTTTTCAGATTTTAATTTTATGTGGATTTCTAATCAAATTGTTAGTTTATAGGCGTTCATAAACAGTATAAGAGTTCATAAAAAATGAAAATTATTGGATTATTTTATCTATTAATCCGTATTCTAAAGCTTCTTGTGATGTCATTCGTTTATTTCTTTCCATATCTTGGGATATTTTACTTGCTTTTTGTCCTGTGTGTTTTGCAATAATACCATTGAGCATAGCCTTTACTTTTAACATTTCTTCAGCTTCTATTTGAATATCAGTAGCTTGTCCCGTAATTCCTCCTCAAGAAATGAGCGGTTGATGAATCATTATTTTTCCGTGAGGAAGCGCATATCTTTTTCCTTTTGTTCCACAAGCTAATAACACAGATCCCATTGAGGCAGCAAGACCAACACAGATTGTACATACATCGCATTTTAGGTATTGAATGGTATCGTAGATTGCCATACCGGAATATACTTCACCACCTGGTGTATTGATATATATAATAATATCTTTATCAGGATCTTTCTTTTCCAAATAAAGAAGTTGTGCAATAACAGTATTCACCATTCCAGAGTGTACTTGTTCTCCTATAAAAATAATTCTGTCTTCCAATAATCTAGAGTAAATGTCGTAGGCTCTTTCTCCTCATTTTGTTTTTTCAATCACACTTGGTACTAAGGTCATTTTTTTGTATTATAAAAGTTAAAAGCTGTAAAGAACTTTGAATTTATTGTTTTCTTGGAATAGATATTACTATTTTATAATGTAAAATCAACTTGAAATACTATGGGGTAATGCTATATTTTTGATGATATTCTTTATTTTCTATTTTAATCCAATGAAGAGAATTATAAAAAGTTTTTTCTTTTTCAGCTTTTTATTGTTTTGAATTTCTGTATTTGCTTCGACATCTCAAAAAACATTTTTAGAAACAATTAGTCAAGAAAAAATTACTATAGAAAATATGTTTGATTCTTCTTACAATAAGGTGTATCAAAATTTTCAAACTTCTGTAGGAGGTTTTCTTACATCGTTAAATTATCAAGGATTAGTTTGTTTGTGAGTAATTAGTGATACATCGCTTTTACAACAAATGCAAAATGATAATAAAAATCTAAAAATCTGATTTTTGAATGCTTATGCAACGTTTTATGCAGATGCTTTGGATATAGAACAAAAACAACGTATTTACCAAGATACTAAGGTATCTTTGTTTCCTAATTGAAAAACATATGAAACTGAGAAAACTCGTATATTAACATCACTTAATCAATTAATTCTTAATCAAAAAAATTTAGCAACACAGTTTCAATCTTCTTATGAAAATAAAATAGAAAAGTTTGTTAAAGATGTTAAAGACTATTCTGAAATAAATAAAGACTTATTGGTAACTATAGGTAATAATATTCAAACAATTAAAAATATAGATGAACAATACAAAAAATTAAATTCAGATTTATTGAATTATCAAATCCAATTAGCTGGTTCTTGAAATAAATTCTTTTCTAAATTATATGTTTTGAAAAAAGCATCTCTTTCTGGATTGGATTCTACATTTCAAACTATTATCAATAATGAAGTTAAAAGGAATAAAATATTGCCTTCATTAGGATTGGAATTACATCAGCAAAAAATTTATGCTTTGGGATTATATGAAATGCAATTTGATGAAAAAATGAATATGCTTCTTAATAAGTGGTATGACAATAAAGAATTTACTCAAATAACAAAAAATATTCAGTTATTTTCTTCTACTTATGCGCCTTTATGAAAAGTACAATGTTCTTCTTTTGTTTCTTCAACTGGTTTTTTAAAAGAATTAGCTACCATTACAAACCAGATAAAAAACTTTTCTAAAACAGTATCATTACAAAATTCTTGAACTATTAATTCTGTTCAATTTAAAGATGCTATCACAAAATGGATACCATTAATTATTCAATTACAAAAAGATATAACATCAACATTTAAAAATGCAGTTATTCAAAAAAAACAAGTTCTTTTAAATGATTATAAAAAACAATTATTGCCAACATCAGATCAAACAACTCTTGTTGAAACGCCATCTATCATTGTTGATCAATGATTTAAATTCACTCAAGCTTTTAAAAAAGGACAATCACATAATGATATTACTATTCTGCAACAATTGTTAACAAAATTATGACATTATAAATGAATAATTGATGGCATATATTCAGCCCAAACTATAGAAGCACTTTATCAATATCAATTATCAAAGAATCTATTAAAAGGTTATGAAAAGAAACCGCAAACTCGATGATGGATGGGGCCTTCTACAAGATCTGAATTAAATAAAGATTTATTGCAATAATTTTATTCTTACCAGTGAATTGTTTATGAAAAAAAAGTGATTTACTCTATTGGAAATACTCCTTTCTATTACTGGATTCTTTTTATTGATGACAATCGTTATTAATGCATATTTAGGTATAATTACTTTTAGATATTCTTTTCAAGCAAGAGCGAAATTGCTCGAAACTACTTATTATATGTTTGAAAGAGTAAATCTTTTATTGAGAGATTATACTATAGATTATGAAGAATATTTTAATCGTAGTCGCGTTGGTTGTGATACGCTAAGTTCGTTTTCTTGGAATGTTGGTATAAATTGATATTGTGATTTGTTTACAACATTTGGTAATAAAAATACCTTTAAAACAAATACATGACAACACGCTTTATATCATTGTAGTTCTTCTACGTGATATAGCACAGGTTTTGAATATGTAATTGAAACGCCAAATCTTTTGACGTGATGTGCAACATGAACCCATCAATCATTTGGTCAATATGCATTACAATTTTTGGATGTTAAAGATAATTCAGACTTTAATTTTTCTGCTATTAATGATTCTGATGATATTGATTTAGGAAAATGACCAGATGCTGTTTTACAAGCTACTTGAGTCAAAGAGTTATATTTAATTTCTCAAGATAAACAGTACAGAGTCTTTATCAGAAGGGCTCTTATTGAAAGTTGAGATTGGAACTGAGATGGTCAAATTTCTTGAGATAATGAATTTTTGTATGCATTACAAATGCTAAAACTCAGATCATTTGATGCAGGAAATAATCATGATTTTGTTGTAGCAACATCTTCTGGTGTATATGATTGAGTCCTTGATACTTGGACTTGTGATTATTCTCAGTGATTTGTTTGCGGTTGAAATGCTTTGGGAAATATATATTCATGATATCGTTTGCCTTTATCAGCACAGGATGTTTTAACTGGTTGGGTGGATCTATTTGATAGAAGTATTACTGTTACCGATCGAAATATTACAATATATCCAACCAAAAATCCTAATTTATCTTGGGCTGAATGAGAATTTCAAATAGCACCTTATTTCACTATATCATTGAAAACAAAACTATATGCATGATTATGGCAAAAAAAGTTAAAATGATCTATTCAAAATTATCAATTTACGCTACAAACAACATTTAGTACAAAAAATAATTATTAATATAATATTATAAGAATCTGATTTTATTTATTGATATATATTACTATGACAGAACTCCAACAATCAGAACGTGATGTTCGTATTGGAAAAGTTGCCAAAATGAAAGCAATGGGAATTATTCCTTATGCTCAAAGTTTTGATAAAAAACAAATGATTGGTGATATCACAAAGACATATGAATCTCAAGAATTACGTGATATCAATGATATTATTATTAATCCTGTTGCTCAGGTGAAAACAGCTGGAAGAGTTATGTTATATCGTGGTCATGGAAAATTGGCCTTTGCAAAATTATTGGATAGTACAGAACAAATTCAATTAATGTTTCATAGAGAAAATTGTTCTTTTGTGAAAGGAGGAGAGAAAGTACAACTCTTACAAGATGGAAGTGAAGAGGGTATGAGTGCTTATAAATTTATGGAAAAAATGGTTGATGTATGAGATTTTATTGGTATTGAAGGAGAAGTATTTAAAACGCACAAATGAGAATTAACTATATTTGTTTCTACGTTTACTTTTTTGGCAAAGGCAGTGAGACCTCTTCCAGAAAAATTTCATGGACTCCAAGATCAAGAAGATATTTATAGGAAAAGATATTTAGATATGACCATGAATCCAGAATCATATCAAAGGTTTTTGTTTAAATCAAAATTTTATAAGATACTAAGAGATTTTTATCATCAAGAATGATTTGTAGAAATCCAAACTCCAATACTTTGAAATGCTGCTAGTGGTGCTGCTGCGAAGCCATTTATTACGCATCATAATGATTATGATACAGATGTTTATTTGAGAATTGCATTTGAGACTTCTTTGAAAAAATCAACAGTATGAAGATTTGAAAAAGTGTTTGAAATAGGGCAAGATTTTAGAAATGAAGGTTCTGATCCTTCGCATTTACAAGAGTTTACTCAAGTAGAACACTATGCTGTCTATTGGAATTATGAAGATAATATGAAATTTACCGAAAAAATGTTTGATTATTTTTTCGAAAAATTATGATTATCAAAAATCTTAAAAGTGAAAGACAAAGAAGGTGAGATCAGAGATATAGATTTTACTACTCCATGGGAAAGAATTGATTATACAAAAGGAATTTTGGATGCTTCAGGTATTGATATTACCCAATATGGTGTTGATGACGCTGATAAATTAAGAGTTGATATAAAGGCAAAAGGAATTGAATTTGAAAGAATGCATGTAATGGGAACTACTACTTTAATAGATTATCTATATAAAAAAGTATTGAGACCAAAGATTATTGGACCTGCATTTATTTATAATTATCCAGTAATTATGCAGCCGTTGGCGAGAATTTCTGATAAAGATAGTTGAATTGTGGAACAATTTCAATTGTTAGTTAATGGATGGGAAATGTGTAAAGCATATTCAGAATTAGTTGATCCTATTTTGCAACAAGAAAATTTTGATAAACAATGAGAAGCTGCAGCAAAATGAGATGAAGAAGCTACTGCTGGTGATGATGATTTTGTAACTGCTATGGAATATGGAATGCCTCCCCAATCAGGTTTTGGTATGGGATTGGAGAGAATATTGACTATTTTAACTCAGCAAGATAATTTGAGAGATGTAGTGATGTTTCCTCTGATGAAACCTGAAATCAATGAAAATATATCAGAATAAAAGAAGTGCGGCTAATGCCGCATTTTCTGTTGCATTTTTTCTGTAATTCCTTAAAAGTCATCTTTGTCCAATCTATGTGGTACCTTGCAGTAATGTGGGGAGGAAAGTCCTGACACCATAAAAAAGCTAGCATCTTATGGATGCTGAATCATGTTAAATGAAAGTGCCACAGAAACGAAAACTACTTTGCTTCGGCAGAGAAAAGATGCAACGTGAGGATGCTTGCTAAAGCAAGCTACTTCTTCTCAGTTCACCTGATGGGTGTTCGAGTGGTAAACCATAGCTGGTGCAAGCTTACCTATCTTGTATAGAGTAGTGCAGATGTCGACTTTACGTCGACTTAGAGAAATTCCACATAGTACAGAATCAGGCTTATTAGATTGGGCAAAAAATAGGGCCGTAGCTCAGTGGTAGAGCGGGAGTCTCCAAAGCTCCGCGTCGCGGGTTCAATTCCTGCCGGCCCTGAATTAAATTAGCTTATAGCTAATTTTTTTTAAAACTTGATTTTTGTTTTTAAAATCATATCTTATTATGAATAACAAGTTGATATAATGATCTTTGATGAAAACCATTTAATATGTTTTTATCTTCTAATACATATCATTATGAAAACTGTTTATATTATTGCATTACTACTTTTGGTAGTTGGTGGTCTTAATTGGGGGTTAGTTGGTTTCTTCGGATTTGATTTAGTTGCTTGGATATTTGGTGATATGTCAAATTTATCTCGTGTTGTTTATTGATTAGTTTGACTTTCAGCTGTGTTTGTTGCTTATGCAGAATTAACTCATTGTAATTGTAAAAAATAAATAATTAGATTAAGATAGGCATTCCTAAATATGGATGTCTATCTTTTTTTTGTTGTAAAAAAAAAACAGATTATTAATGTTGTATTGTTGATTTTTTATGAATAATAATTTTTTATGATCGATATTGCTGCTATACAAATACATTCTTCTTGGAAAAATATTCTTCGTGATGAATTTCAGAAGCCGTATTTTGAACAAATTAAACAATTTCTAGAACAAGAAAAACTTGCATGAAATATAGTTTTTCCTAAATGATCTGATATATTTAATGCATTTAATCAGACTCCTTTTGATGATGTAAAAATAGTTATTTTATGACAAGACCCGTATCATGGAGAGGGGGAGGCTCATGGACTTTGTTTCTCTGTGCAAGATGGTGTAAGAGTTCCCCCTTCACTTAAAAATATTTTCAAAGAATTACTGACAGATATTCCTGGTTTTGTTATTCCTGTTTCTGGAAATTTGATTTCTTGGGCAAAGCAGGGTGTTTTCCTTTTGAACGCTACGTTAACGGTGAGAAAAGATACCCCAAATTCGCATAAGGATGCTGGATGGCAACAATTTACTGATGCTGTTATTAAAAAAATATCTGATGAAAAAAAATGAGTAGTATTTTTGCTTTGGTGAGCATATGCGCAGGGAAAAATCGGGTTGATTGATCAAGAGAAACATCTCGTGTTGCAGGCTGCGCATCCTTCACCGTTTTCATCTTATAGATGATTTTTTGGGTGTAAACATTTTTCTCAAACAAATAATTTTCTTATTTCACAATGAAAACAGCCTATAAATTGGAAGATTACCACATAATTTATTGTTTTCAAAAAAATTATCTAAAATTTGTTTATAAATTTTACCTATTATTAAAAAAAATAAAGGAAAATTTGCATTTTTCTAGAAAAGAGGGTATAATTTATGTATGTACTTTTATTCTATTTCTAATAGTATGGCTGCCGGAATAGTTGGTCAAGCACAACAATTAGGTCAAACAACAGTAGAAACCTCTGTTTCTTTTTTGGAAAATATTTATGAAAATCCTTATATTCATTGATTTTTAGCATTGATATTTGCGTTAGCACTTTCTTTTTGACTTATTACGATATCAAAAATATTATCAATCTTTGTAAGAAATAGAATTACAAAGAATTTTGCTGTTAAAGATTGAGTCGCTCCAAAAAAAATGGGAATCCTTATTTGAGACTTGATTTTCTATCTTATGTCATTTCTTTCTATCTATATTGCTTTTACGATAGCTGGTATAGATATTAAATTATTGATGTCATGAATTACTATATGAGTCGGTTTTGCCTTTAGACAGACCCTTTCTAATATGATTTCATGAGTAATGATTTTTTCTACGTCTGAATATAAAATATGAAATATTGTTCAATTAAGAATGGAAGGTGATGTATTTGGAATTATTGAAGAAATTAATATGAAAAATATTATGATTAGAACATTTGATATGAGGAGGGTTATTATTCCTAATTCAACGTTTCTTAGAAAAGCTGTTAAAACATATAGTGCAGAAGAATTTTTGAGAATAGAGGCAGATGTTGTTGTAGATGTAAACCTTGATATTCCTTTGGTTATTCAAGAGACACTCCAAACAGTAAATGCATTTCCATTTATTCTCAATAAAGAATATACACAAGTATTACTCGATAGTTTTGATGATAAAAAAGCAAAGATAACTGTCCAAATGTTTTTTAATCCTAACTCTGGATATTCTTCTGAATACATTAAATCACTTGTTCAGATACAATTACTTACTTTATATAAAAAGTTAGACAAAGATTCTAAAGCGCTCGCACATAAAGAACCACTTACAATAAAAGAATCACCTCAAGTTTCTCTAAATCAAAAATAAATTACGCCAAAATATCTCCTATTTTTTCTTCTAAATATATTTTCAATTTATCTAATCATTTTAGTTTGGGATAATGTTCTAGTAGCCATTTAGCTCCTTCCTGTACTTTTTCAATAAATTTTAAATCAGACAATATTTCGATAGGAATATCTGTTTGTCATGATTGCATGGTTCAAAGTATTTCTCAAGGTCAACGATTTTTGAGATCTAATTCTGCTAATTTAAATCAATCATTGGTTTCTTCCATAGCTTGCAATCTTTTGTAACTATCACCTGTCTTCTTCTTGGTTTCTAAAAAACAATATGACTTAATGTCCGATCTTCCAATTCTTCATCTTAATTGGTGGAGTTGAGATAGTCAAAATCTTTCTGAATTTTTGATAATCATTATTGTGGCTTCTGGTATATCAACACCTACTTCTATCACTGTTGTCGACACAAGTAGACAATAATTTCCGTTTTTGAATTTTGTCATAGTCTCTTCTTTATCTTTTGAATTCATTTTTCCGTGAATCAGACCTATTTTTCCTTTTAATTCTGGGAAAATTTCTTGAATTTCTCTGTATTCAGAAGTGGCTGCTTTTACTTCTTCTAATTTTTCTGATTCTTCTACAAGGGGAGTTACTACAAAAACTTTTTGTCCTTCATTGATTTTAGAAAGGATTCGTGGTTTGAGTTTTATATATTCATTTTCGGAAATTATTTTTGTACTAATTGGTTGTCTTCCCTTGGGAAGTTCATCAATAATATGGACATCAAATTCTCAAAAAAAGGCTAGTGCCATTGATCTTGGAATTGGTGTTGCACTCATTTGTAAGATATCGGGATTTCCAAATTTCTTGAAAACAGCTCTTTGTCTTACTCAGAATTTATGTTGTTCATCTATTACAACAAATCAAAGATCATGAAAACCAACATCTTCTTGTAAAAGAGCGTGTGTCCCTATAATAATTGGTATTCTTCCTTCTCTGATATCATTTTTTATTCTTTCTTTTTCGGATTTTGGTGTAGATCAAGTCAGGAGTTCGTTACGTATCCCTAAAGGAAGAAATAATTTTGCTAAGGTTTTGTGATGCTGATTTGCTAAAACCTCTAAAGGCGCTACAAATATACTTTGTTTATTCTTGAGTGTATACATATAATATGCTATGATCGCAGCTACAATAGTTTTTCCACTTCCTACATCTCATTGAAGAAGTGCCATCATGGGTTTTTTATCGTGAATTGATTCTATACAGTTTTTTACTACTTTTTTTTGAGCATTAGTTAATGTAAAAGGAAGTTTATCTATAAATGTTTTGATGATTTCTCGGCGAGGATCAGATTCATCAAATCTTTTTAATGATTTTTTTTCATATTCTTCTTTTTGGAGAAGAGAATGTAATTGTACCCTAAGTAATCTATCAAAAAATATTCTTTGTAATGCTGCTTTTTGCAGATCATAATTTTCTGGAAAATGAATGTTTTTTAGTGTTTCTTTGACCCCCAAAAGATTATATTCTTTGAGAAATTCTATGGGTAGATGCTCATCAAAAAGATCTTCTATTTTATCCAATACTGTCCATATTTTTTCTACAAACCAAGCTGGTCTAATACCATAAAGTTCTGAATATATAGGATAAATTCTGCCCATATTTGGAATTATTGATTGTCATTCTGATGTATCGGTTGTTGGAATTATTTCAGGTTGATTAAAAAATGCTTTTCCTCATTTAAAAAATGGTTTTCCAATAATGATATATCGTTCACCTTCTTTTATTTTACTTGCTAGGTATCAAGAATTAAATATACTTATTTGACCTAATTGGCCTTGTTCATCTGTAAATGTATATTCGTATACTTTTCTTCCTCTTCTTGGAGAAAACTTCTTTTCAATGATCTTTCCTTTTGTTGTAGCTATTCATTTTTCATTAAGTACTAATTCTGATAATGGTTGTATAAAGCTTCTATCTTCGTAACTTCTAGGAAAATATTGGAGAAGCTCTTTAATGCTTTTTATTCCATTATTCTCCAAAATAGTACTGTATTTACCTGTTGTTTTTAATTGTTCTTTCAATGTTGTCATACCGGTAGTGTATATATTTTTTCTTATAAATCAAATTCTCTTTTTGAATTGCTTTTTTTATTCTTTTTTGTATAGTTAACTTTTGCATGATGCTTTATTATCTATTCTTTGATATATGAAAAAATGAATACTCTTTTTTATCTTTTTTGCCCTTATTGTAAGCTGATTATTACAGCTTTATAAAAATTATGATGTAACATCAGATATTGTTCAAGTTGTTCAAAAACAAGAAGAAGTTTCTTTAAATAATTTTCTTGATCATTATACAGCAGGAGATTTTTCAAAAATAGAATTAAAAGATGGTGTTGACTTAATGGGATACACATTTGTCTCTTCTGGTACCAATACTTCATTGATGAGTATGAATAAAACATATACAGAACATGTTTTTGATGTATATGCTACCAAGAAACCTATGGATACTTCTTTACCAGATCTTTGAATTTCTTTGACATGATCTGTACTTGTTGATATACAATATACTACAAAATCATATTTACAAAAATTTATGGAAGAAATAGGTCCTATCTTCTTGTTCTTTTTAGTGTTTATTATATTTTTTAAATTTATGATGCCAAAGGGATGAGCTGGTTTCCCTTTTAATGTTAAAGTTGGTAAATTAGATAATAAAACGAAAAATAAGACTAAATTTTCTGATGTTGCTGGTATGGAAGAAGTTAAAAACGAATTATCAGAAGTTGTTGATTATCTTAAACATCCGGCAAAATATCATAAAGTTTGAGCAAGACATCCAAAATGAGTACTGCTTTTTGGAGAACCATGATCTGGTAAAACACTTCTTGCTAGAGCAGTTGCAGGAGAATCTGATGTACCTTTCTTTAGTGTTTCAGGATCTGAATTTATGGAAATGCTTGTTGGTATGTGAGCAGCAAAAGTAAGAGAACTTTTTGGTAAGGCAAAAGCTGTTGGAAGGGCAATTATTTTTATTGATGAAATTGATGCTATAGGAAGAAGAAGAGGAGTTGGTCATACTGGTTGACATCAAGAACAAGAACAAACATTAAATCAAATTTTAACAGAAATGGATGGATTTGATAATAAAACCAATATTATTGTTATTGCTGCAACTAATAGGCCTGATATATTGGATCCAGCATTGCTTAGAGCAGGAAGATTTGATAGAAAGATAATGGTTTCTAGACCAACTTATGAAGAAAGAGTTGCTATATTTACCTATTATCTTAAATCCAAAAAAATCAATACAAAAGTATCTCTTGAATCTTTAGGAAAAAGAACAAGTGGTTTAGTTTGAGCTGATATAGAAAATATTGTAAATGAAGCTTCGTTGAAAATAGCGAAGGAAGATAGAAGTCAAATTGAAGTTCAGGATTTTGAATATGCATTGGAAAAAGTTCTTATGGGGCCAGAAAAAAAGACCAAATCTATGAATGAAAAAGAAAAACAAATAGTTACTTTTCATGAATTATGACACGCAGTAACTGCTTATTTTCTTCCTCAAACAGATCCTGTAGAAAAAATATCTATTGTCCGTAGAGGTCATGCTTTGGGAGTAACTTGGATGATACCTGAAGAAGATAAGAATCTCTATTCTAAAGCTAAATTTTTGGATCAAATTGTATCTTTGCTTTGATGAAGAGCAGCAGAAGAAATATTTTTTGGAAAAGACGAAATAACTACATGAGCATCTAATGATTTTGAAAAAGCTACATTGATTATTAAAGATATGCTTACTAAATATGGTATGGATGAGGACTTGGGAACTATTTTCTATTGAGAAACCGATCCGGATGATTATAGATTTGTTAAACCGTATAGTGAAGAAATATCTCAACGTATTGATCATAAAATTCATGAATATATGTCTGATTGCTATAAAAAATCAAAAGATATTATCAAAAAAAATAAATCTATTTTGGAAAAACTTTCTGTTTTCTTATTGGATAAAGAATACTTAACAAGGGAAGAATTTGAATCATTAATGAAAGAATATACTGCATAAAGTGTTGAATATAAATATTTTAAGTTTAGCACAATTTATTTGTTATTATATACTTGATGTCAAATATGGCTTATGTATTAGATTGGTATACCAATAAGAATGTTGTTTTGGAAATGAAAGATAAAGAAGTTTTGTCTTCCTTAAAAGCTGGAGATAAAATTGTTTATGAAACGACTGATCAAACTGGTAGTAATGCTTTGACTATTGGAACTTTTCTAGGACATACTGTTCCTACTGACAGAAAAGGAATTTTTCATCGTATTTTAGCTGGTGATGAAAAGAAATTTTTTGAAGAACAACAAGTATTTTCTTTGCAAATATTCCCTTTGTTTAAAAAAATGTTTAAAAAATATTTTTCTACGTCAACACCAGTAACTGCTAGGTACCATGTCTTTGCTGATCAAATTTATTTCTATTTTTATGCAGAGGAAAGATATGTGTTTTCTGATTTTGTAAAAGAACTTAGACAAACTCTGAATAAAAATATATTTTTGTTTCAAGTTGGCGCAAGAGATATGGTAAAAATGTCTCCAGCAACAGATTGTATTGTAGGATGCAATGGAATTCAACTTTGTTGTAAGAGCACAAGACCGCTTCCAAGTATTGAAATAGAAAATATTGTACTTCAAAACCTCGAATGAAGAGATATTGAAAAACTCAAAGGAAGATGTGGTAAATTAAAGTGTTGTTTGATGTATGAATTAGAACAATATGCTGAAGAAAGTAAAAAATTTCCACCAAAAGGATCAGAAGTTTGTCTAAAGAGTAACTGTGAAATGTGTGGTTTTGTTACTTCATATAATATTATGACCAATGATGTAAGTGTAAGAACAAAAGATGGTTGATTCTTTAGAGTACCTGTTGCTCTTATATCTGCAATAAAAAAGTAATTTATTTATAAATATATTACCATGTTGAAAGTTGGTGTGTTTTCTTGGATTGTATTAACAATAGTCTTATTAGTATTTCCTTTGGGATTCCTTTTTTATTTTCTATTTAAGGATGTAACTAAGTATATTATTGTTTTTTGGAATAAAATACTTAGTGAAAAAACATTAAGTAAAATTAGAAATGAAATTTTACAAGAAAATTTAGTAAATACCTATCAATCTGAAGAAGTACCTGCCGCTCAACAAGAATTATCTGAGGAAAATTCTTTAGAAGAAATACAGGAGAAGCCTTCTCTGGAAGAACTTGTTGATAGAGAATTTTCCAAAAAAAAGAAAAAAATGATAGAGAAAATAGTCTATGAAGCTTTGGTATTTAGAAAAGAATGAAAATTGGAAGAATATGAGAAAAAAATTATAGAATGATTAGCAATTGATCCTAATGATAGAGATCTGAATAAATTATTGGCTGATTTTTATTTTAATCTTTGAAACTATAAAAAAGCCCTTTCGTTACTTAAGAAAATTATAGAAATTGATCCACAAGATCATAAAGCAATTTGGCAAATAGGAGAAATGTATCTCATTACTGGGGATTTTGAAACAGCAGAATTGCTTATAGATAAAGCAATATCAATTAATCAATCAAATCCTAAATATTATGTGAGTATGGTAGAAGTATTGTATAACACTGATAGAAAAAAAGAAGCAGTTGAAATGATGGAAAAAATAGTAAAACTTAGACCAACAACACCTTCATATCTTCTTACTTTGGCAGATTTGTATTTGGAATTACAAGATTATTGATCTGCAAAAAAATATTATTTTAGAGTATTGGAATATGAACCAAGTAATGAAAAAGCTAAACAGAAACTAAAGGAATTGGCATAAGATTTCTCTTTATATTTCAAAAAATATATCTATGAAACCAATTTTGGTCGTTATGGCAGCAGGAATGGGTAGTCGTTACTGATGATTAAAACAAATAGATCCTATTGGTCCAAACAAAGAAGTAATTATTGATTACTCTGTTTTTGATGCAATCAAAACTGGCTTTGGGAAGGTAGTATTTATTATTCGTAAAAGTATAGAATCAGACTTTAAGACGTTTTTTTGAAATAGATTTGAGCAGTTTTTGCCTGTTGAATATGTGTATCAAGAATTGGATAATCTACCTTTGTGATTTTCTGTTCCCGAAGGGAGAGTTAAACCTTGGTGAACAGCTCATGCGTTGCTTGTTGCAAAAGATGTTATAGATGCTCCATTTGCTGCTATTAATGCTGATGATTTTTATGGAAGAGATGCTTTTGCAAAACTAAGTCAATTTTTGACAACAAATCAAGATCCAAATACCTATGCATTAGTGGGATATCGTTTAAAAAACACTATTTCTGACTTTGGTAGTGTAAACCGTGGAATTTGTAGCGCTGATGGTGATGTTCTTTCTGATATAGTAGAAACCAAGAATATTCATACAAAAAATTGAGAAATCTGATATATTGGTCAAAACGATCAATGGTTTTCTCTAGCACCCGATACCTTAGTTTCTATGAATTTTTTCGGGTTTATGCCATCTATTTTGGATTATATAGAAATCTGATTTAAAAAATTTTTACAAGCTCACGGTCAAGAACTTACTTCAGAATATTATATTCCTGCTATTTTGGATGAATTAATAAAGAATAATCAATCAATTTGTAAAATAATTCCAAATGATTCTTCTTGGTTTTGAGTAACGTATCCTGAAGATAAACCACAAGTTGTTTCATCTATTCAAAAATTAATTACTCAAAAAGAATATCCTGATCATTTATGGGAGTAGTTTTGTGGGAAAAAATGTGGAAAAAATGTTAGAAACACAGTTTTAGACTGTGTTTTTTGAAAAATCCCTTGAAAAAGGTTTTCAATGTTATATAGTCTGATTTAGAATTATTTTGATCGAATTTTATCTGTAATTGAGAACTATGGTTAGTCTTGAAGATATTAAATTACCTCCCCATAATATTGATGCGGAAAAGGGAATTCTTTGTGGTGTTATTATGGATGCTGAACTTTTGTATATTTGTGAAGGAATTGGTTTGGCACCAGAAGATTTTTATCAAAAAGAACATGCTTTTATCTTTAGAGGAATAAAGACACTCTGGGCAGCTCGTAAAACCATAGATGTGCTTACTTTGGCAGATCAACTTTCTAAAGATTGAGTTTCAGATGTTATTGGAGGAACTGATTATTTGTATGAAATATCTGGATTCTTACTTACTTCGTCATCTGCGGATGAATATGCAAAAATCGTAAAAGAAAAATCTATATTGAGAAATATTCTCAAAGTTTCTCAAAGAATTATCGGAGATGTTTATGAACAGAAAGAAACGTTTGATATTTTACAAACTATTGAAAAAAGAATCTTTGATCTTACTCAAAATACAGGGTGAGATGAAGTGCATTCTATCAAAGAATTGTTAGATAGTAGAGTAGAGGATTATATGGAAATTGTTGATCATCCAGAAAAAGTTAACGATAAAAAGGTTATGTCAGGATATCATAATATGGATGAAATGTTAAGCTGATTTAAACCTTGAGAGCTAATTATTATTGCAGCTCGTCCAAGTATGGGTAAAACAGCATTTGCTATCAATATTTTGGAGCATACTGCTGTACAACAAAAGAAGGCTGTTGCTATGTTTTCTCTTGAAATGGGTGCGGAACAGATTGTAGACAGAATACTTTCAACTGTTTCTGGTGTTTCTATGACAAAAATAACTAAAGGAAGATTAGAATCAGAAGATTTTTCAAATATAGGAGAAGCAATGGAACATCTTTCTGGTACTAAAATCTTTATAGATGATAAGTGATCTGGGACTATTCCTCAATTGAAATCAAAAATTAGAAGATTGAAAATCAAAGAATGATTGGATTTAGTGATTATCGATTACCTCCAATTGATGAGTGGTAGTTCTACGGGATATTCTGGAAATAGAGTACAAGAAATTGGTGAAATATCTAGATGATTAAAAGAATTAGCAAGAGAACTTGAAATTCCTATAATAGCATTATCACAACTTTCTAGAGAAGTAGAAAAGAGAGTCGATAAGAAACCCCAACTTTCTGATTTGAGAGAATCAGGATCTATTGAACAAGACGCAGATGCAGTAATGATGCTTCATAGAGAAGATTATTACGATCCTGACACCGATAAAAAATGACTTACTGATGTATGTATTAGAAAAAATAGAAATGGTCCTGTAGGTGAAGTAGAACTTATGTTCCACAAAGAAACTATGAAATTTGTAGAAACAGGAAAAACTGGGTATGGAGAATAATAACTTTTACTTCTTAGCTTTATGCTTTGATGAATGTTTTCTTTAAAAAATTATTGGGAATAGTGATTCTTGTCTTTGGAAGTGGTTTTGTTTTTGCGCAATCATCTGTTGATCCAATGAATTTACCGAAGATTTCTCAATATGTTATGGATTATTCCAATGTATTGGATCAATCTTCGTTACAACAATTATCTTCCTTATGAGAAGCGTACAATTCTAGCACTACGAATCAACTTGTTGCTGTTTTGTTTCCTCATAGAAATGGAAATGAACTGTTTGATATAGGAATGAAATTATTTAATGAAAATCAGATAGGGCAGGCGTGAAAAAATAATGGATTGTTGTTATTGATATCTACAGAAGAAAAAAAAATCAGAATTATTGTTTGATATGGATTGGAGTGAGATTTGCCTGATGCATTGGTAAAGCGTATTATAGAAAATGATATTCGTCCTTTAGTAAATAGTGGCGATTTTGCTGGTGCGGTTCGTATATTTTATGAAAGATGTAGTGAAGCAATAGATACGGATGAAGCAGCTACCTTATCAAAAACTATTAGTTTTTCTTCAGAACAAAAATCTGAATGATATTGGATTTTGGGTATGATCCTTTGATTTATCTTAGCTTCATTAATTAAACAAAAAAAAATTCCTAAATCTGTAAAAAAAATAGCAATTCCTTTGGCTATTGGTGTGGTTATTGTTCTTCTTGTTTGGCTTGGTACCTTATTATTGATTTGAATAATTGCATGATTGGTATTTGGATTTACGGGATTTTTGCCATGACGTGGAGGTAGTGGATTTAGTTGATGATGATTTGGTTGAGGCGGTTTTAGTTGATGATGAGGAAGTTCTGGTGGTTGAGGAGCAGGAGATTAATAAAAAAAATCTGGTTGAATTTGTTGTGACTATTATTTATAATTACATGGTATTTTATTCTTTGTACAATATGTAAATGAAAAAGACACGATTGATTATTATTGCCGTAGTATTGGTACTAGGGCTTTGGTTGACAAGCAAATATAATGGATTGGTAAATGGTGATGAATCAGTTAAAACAGCTTGGTCACAAGTAGAAAATGTATATCAAAGAAGAGCTGATTTGATTCCTAATTTGGTTAATACGGTAAAATGAGCTGCTGCTCAAGAACAAAATGTATTGACTGCTGTTGTTGAAGCTAGAGCAAATGCTACAAAAACCAATATTGATATCAAAGATGTTGATGCTCTTGCACAGTATCAAAAATCACAATGAGAATTATCTTCTGCTCTTTGAAGATTATTAATGGTTACTGAAAATTATCCAGAATTAAAATCTATTGAAGCTTTCCGCGATTTAACAGTACAACTTGAAGGTACAGAAAATAGAATTTCTGTAGAAAGAATGAATTATAATACTGTAGTTAAATCATTTAATATTATGTTACGTTCTTTTCCAACAAATATAGTTGCTAAATTATTTGGATTTGAAAAAGCTAATTTGTTTGATGCAGAAGAATGAGCAGAAATTGCTCCAGAAGTACAATTCTAAATATTTAATTATAATATACTTAAAGATAAATCCCGTGAAAGCGGGATTTTTTTGTTGATTTGTCAATAAAATTAAATTGTTTTTTTGTAACATGTGCTAACGATTGTATAGAGGTATTTTACTTGGATTACTTGTATTTTGAGTAATGAATCTTATCAACGAGTCGTAAACAAAAATATACAAAAAGATAGAACGCTCATGGAGCAAAAAAATTATTACACTTTTGCATTCAAAAGTGTTCGCCCATAGGAAGCTTACCCAAGTGGATGATGTGCATATACTTTTGGAACCAGCCTTTTGAACTTTTTCTGTAACAATTATTGAGGATATAAAATTAGTAGTGGCGCGCGTTACTAGTTCTATACCCTCCATAGTAATAAGGAGTCAGCTGGTGCCAGAAGTCTGGCTATCGAGTTATTACCCGATAGCTTTTTTTTATTGTAAAATTTTTGTTTAGAAAAACGGTAGGTTTTCCCTACCGTTTTTTTGTATTTTAGATATTTTATATGTTTCTTATGTTTTGTCAATTTAAAAAATCTGAATATGATTGTTTTTTTGCTTTTTTAAAGCGGAGGATATATAATCGAGTATGTTTATTTTTTATATGAAGAAATGACAAAAAAAGAGTATGTGCTAAAAGTGTTGGATAGAGTTCTCCCTTATTGGACAGAAGCTGTTTCTATAAAAGAGAAAATACTTTCTTGAACGGCTACGGATGAATATATTGAAGATATGTATCAAAAATGTGTTGAATCGATACATAGCACTTTACAATATCAGAATACTCAAAAAGCTCAACAATTAACTTCTTATTTACAATCCTTACAAGAAACAGAACGTTTATCTAAAGAAGCAGATCAAAAAGATATACAAAAATTAGATGAGTTTTTGTCTAGTTTTTAACTTTTATTATTTAATAATTTTATAATGCCAACTCCAGAAGTTAAAAAAGAAACTCCAGAAGTCAAAAAAGAAACTCCAGAAATAAAGAATGAAGAAGAACTTAATAAAGTAACTGATTCTCAAGAAAATAATAAGAATATTGCTAAAGATCTTGAAAATAAAACATCTATCGATTTTTCTAAAATATTTAATGTTACTAATGCTTCTTCAACTAAGGTTGATTTGCTTTCAAGCCCTGAAATAAAAGATAAAATCAATAATATTCTAAAAACCTATGGAATTAGTAAACCTATTGATTGATTGACTAAACAGGATGTGCAGCATTTTTCTTCTGAAGAAAAGTCAAATCTTGCTTATTCTTTGGCTATGGTAAAGACATTACACTCTTTTAAAAATTCTGCCTTTTATTCTGATTTAGGTTTAGGTGATGCTAATAAATTTAAAAAATATATAGAAACCTGAAAAGATGATAATTGAAATATAGTAAATTTAAAAGATTTTTTTGAATCGATTGGCAAAAAGCAAAAGGATTCATCAACACAAGAATCATTAACGCCACAACAAGCATATGAAAGATATAGTTTTCCTCAAAAACAATTACTTAATTCTTTACAGGATACAACGAAAGCTTTCTATAAATTATTTGCTAATACATCAGATGCTCGTATATTACCTCAACAAACTACATTAGCAGTTTGAGATTGATCTAATACGGCATGAATAGATGGTAAAAAATGATCTAATTATTGAAGGGTATTTTTTGATTATAATCCAAAACTTGATAAAATTGGTCAAAATGAAAAATCTGTTTTATGGACTCAAGATACTTTGTCATTAGATTTAAAAGTAGCCTGAGTAGATTGACCTTGAGCAAATATACTTGTTTCTATAGGAGAAAAACAATTACGTTGACATACTGAATGACAAGGAAAATCTTGAATTATACGAGAAAATCAATCAGAAATAATATCTTCTGGAATTTCTATAGATTGAACGCATATTGTTTTGGATTCAAATAAATTATGAAATAGACCAGATGTTTCTTTAAAAGTTATTGCTAATTCTTTTGTAAATAAAGAAACATGATTAATTGAGCCAAATAATAAAGATGAAGTACTTACTCAAATAACAACTAATTGAATTTTAGATAATAGTAGTAGTGCAAATCCAGAATCAGCTCGTTGACTTGATTTTTTTGATTTTTGAGAATATACACTTTCTCAATCATGAAAACAAAAAATGGATTCTGTAAAAAAAATATTTGATGCCTATGAAAAAAGAATTCTTGATGTAAATGACATAAAAAAAATTCCAATTGCTATTAGTGCTGGCGTTGACTATGTCTGAATCAAAGAAGGCAAAGATTTCACACAAGATAAAAAGAATTTAATCGATTGAATACAAAAATTAGTTTCTACAAAACAATTATCTTTTGATGTAAATACATTAGTTACTTCTATGCAAGAAAAAACAAAGAGTTGGAATGATGTAAAACAATCTGATTTAGTTATCTGTAGAGCATTGACATCAATTACTTATCTTTTACAAAAACTTCCAAATGGAAAAGATTCAGAACTTGTTAAAAAAATAGATTTTTCTGTGGGGGATTTGATTAAATGAAAGCAAACCGCATCTCAATCTACTGAAGAATGAATTCAAAAAGATAGATATTTTTCTTTTTATGCAAAAGAACCTGAATTTAATTCATAATATTTTTCTTTTAATTTTGGGGTTTTTCTCTTGCAAAAACGACAATAAAAAAATTACTTCCTTTTTCATAACTTACTCACATATGAGTATATGCTCCTAATATTCTTTCTCTATGTCCTTTTTTACTTTCCATTCGGAGATCGACAAGTCTTTTTATGGAATTTTGATCTATTGTTACGATTACTTCTGATCAAGGATCTTCTTCTCAAAATAAATCTAATCTTTCTCATCGGGCTTTTTCTATCCTGTGGATAGGTAAGCTATATTTTTTATCAAAATGATCTCCAGATTCTAATTTATGTCAAACTGGTCTATTTTCTTTCAGATATTTTGATTGTTCTCGTGCTAGATTTTCCAATGTTTTATCATATTTTAGCGGTGATAATTTATGTTGTTTTCTTATTTCATTAATATAGAGGAGTGTTTGTTTTTGATAATCTACGACATTAGCTGGTTTTTCATTGATTTTATTATTTTTTCCATTTATATTTTCTATTAAATCTTTTTTTGTTTTGTTTGTAGTTTGTTGTCCATTACTAGAAAAAGGCAATATTGTTGCTGCTACTAAACTTCCTATAATTATTGCTTTTTTTGCGTTCATATTTTCGCATAAATAATAAATCTTTTATATTATAATTCTTTTATATAAAAAGTCAAATTAATCTGATTGTATATTTGGATAGCTTTTGTGTTTTTCAAAATATCTTGTATAATTTAGGTAAGAATTTTATTCTATCACTATTCCTATATGGTATTTGGAGAAACTGTTGAATATACAAATAATCATCAAGAAGATGTAGATTGAGTAGTGTCTTCTACACAATGAGAATTTTCCGATTTAAAGAAAAAAATTGAAGCTGGTGCTTCAAATCAAGAGGTAGGAGCTGCTGAAAAGTTACCACAATCAGAAATAGATAATATTGTTAATTTTCATACTGCTTTTGGTAATCATGTTGATTTATTTACGGTAAGAGCAAGAGCTGATAGTATTTGATGGTCCACTGGTTGAGCTGAAAACAAAAAATCAGAAGCTAACTCTATGGCATCGTCATTAAAAGAAAAAGGAATCGTTACTAATCCTGATCTTTCTACAGGAAATACTGCTCAGGCATGGCTTAGAGCAATGACGTTGCTAAATCAATTACCTCAAACACTTCTTACTACCATAAAAGATAAGATTCACTTTGATGTGCTTCCTGTTGATAAAACAGATGAACAATGAACGTATAGATTTGCTGCATTAGATGTGAGTATGAGTGGTAGAAATGTCCCTGATATTCAGAAGATTCCACAAAAAACACCTGAAAAAGATGACGATATTAAAACTCCGGAAGATGATTCAGATAAAGATCTAGAAGAAGAGGAAAATTTAGTTTTTCCTCCACAAGACTATAAAAAATTTGAATCCTGGGAAGTATTAAAAAAACCTTTATGAACACATATGTTTCTGGAAGGCGTAGAAATAATTAATAGAGCTTGAAAAAGAGTACAACAAAATTTTCTTAAACGTACGTATTATAAATTAGAAAATTGAAAAATCATAATAAAACATTGACCTTGGAAAACAACATCTCAGTCATATGCTTATTATAAAGAGAAAAAAGCTAATTCTGTTGTTATGGATGTATCTGATACTTTGTGATTGCAATATAAAGATGATATACAAAAAATCTTCAAAGAAAATAGAGTCGCTATTGCTTTAAGTAAATCAAAAACATTTCTTAATCTCTTTACGAAAAATGATTCAAAATTTGCTCTTAATCAGCTTTATACTAATTATTCAGAAAAAAAAGAATGGAAAGAATATATTATGAGAGCGCAAGAAATGAATGTACAACAGAAACAACATCTTCTTGCTTCTAACTAATACCCTTTATTATTCATTATTATCATGAACAAAAAAGAATATATTCTCAAACTTCTTACTGCGTTAGATGGAAAATGGTCAATGGCTGCAGGATTGAAGTTGTTGATAGAACATAATGTGTTGAATGATCAGACAATTGTTGGATTGCAACATATTTTTGCTGAAAGCATTAAACAAGTAAATGATCAAAAGGCCCAAGAATATCTTCTCAAAAGCCAAACTTTTTTGCAAAAGTTACAAGCAGTTGAATTGCAAGAACAGTCAAAAGAAGATGATTTGAATAAATTATTGGCAGATATTTAATTCTTAAAAATTTATTATGACAAACGTAGAAAACAAACAACATTTTGAAGATAAAATACCAGAAATAAAAATGAATCCTCAACAAATTTCTGATTATAAGGAATCTTTGAATTCTCTTGTTTCTTTGGAAAAAAATCAGCGTGTTTTTGATTTTGTCTTATCTGATATAAAGGCTAATATAACAACACTTTCTGCTTGCACGCCAGAAGAAAAAAAATTATTAGCAAATTTTTTGCTTACATTATGGAAAATGGATAAGGAAAATGATCATATTAATAGAGATGATAGTGTTTATAAAGATTTGATATATCAATTATTTGATTGAAAAATTACAGACAAACAAAAACTAGAAGAATCTAGCAAAGAGTATGAACAGATTTCTTCTTTTGCTGAGGAACTTGGCACTTTATATATGGATTTTTTGGATAAATGAAAAAGTTGATCTAATTCTGGGTTGACCAATTTTTATCAATCTACAAATCTAGAATCATTTAAACAAAAATATCCTCAATATATCAGTTATATAAATGATTTTGCACAAAATATTAATTGAGAAAAATCAATGAAAGATTTTTTTAAAAAAATAAACAATGAAGTTAAAATATCTTTTGATAAATATTCTTTGGAAGATAAAAAATATACAGAACAAACATCTCAAAAAAACATAGATCAATCAATAATTTCTAATATTGCTCAGTTGCAGTGAGTAAATCAGACTGTAGAGAATAAAATAAATTATACAAAAATTAGAAATGATGCAGAAGAAACCATTTCTAAGATTGAAAATCAAATTTCAAAAATGCATCCCTTAGCACAAACATCGATGCAAAAATGAATTAATAAATTCAAAATAGACTTAAAAAATACTCCTGATGCAGAATTAGTATCTTTTATTACAAAGTCTTTGAATAATGTACAATCTCAAATAAATACTGCACCAATAGATGTTAAATGAAAATCGGATATAGATAATGTATTGGAAACAGCTATAAAAGAGACTAATTCAATAACTGCTGCTAAATTATCGCCAGAAAAACAATCTTCAATCTCTTGGAAATCTATTTTGGAATCCGATAATCAAAAACCAGATAGTTTTAAACAATTTGTAGAAAAAGAGCAATATAAGCAAGTGTACAATGATATTTTTGATATGATGTATTTGCTTAAAATAGAAAAAAAAGGATTTACTCCTTGAGAAATTACTTTTAGAGGAGAGAAAATAGCTATAACGCAGCAACATATAAATACATTTAAACTTATCCTTAGATCTCAACTTAATGATAATACGCCAGATTTCTCAAAGCTTGATCTTTCCTATGCAAGATCTTCTGATACAGGAAAAATTTCTCATTATCAAGATGGTACTAGAGTTGTTTCCCTTCCTTGTACTAAACCTTGATCTGAAAAAACAATAACTTGATATATTACTTTTGGAGATCCAAATAAAGATTTAGCTCAATGATTAGAAAAGACACCATCATTATCAACATTATTTGATGATGTAAAAGAAGAAAATCCTTGAGATTATATGGATGTTGTTTGAAAAATGAAGCTAGATGGTCATTGAGGTAGTGAAGGATTGAGATATCTTTTTCAAAAAAGACCACAAGAGATTTTATCGTATTTAAAAACATGAGAAAATTTAAAGACTTTTTTGAATAAAATTAATGCAACCAAAGAGGTTATTATAGATAAAAGTACAGAATTATTAGCAGATGATACAACAAAGGAGGAAAATAAAGAAACAAAAAAAATATCAATATATCCTGAATCAGAGAAAAATGACTATATAAAAATTCTTATTGAATGAATTAGCTGAGATAAAGAACTTCTTAGGACTTATTTAGGAGAAATAGAATTAGGAGAAATAAAATCAGGAGAAATAAAAACAAATTCAAATTTCTTATGAGTAGATTTTATGACGAAACAAATTGTTACAGAAAAATTATTTTCATTGACAACTTGAAATACCCCGTTTATAGATAAAGATTCTGAATTATTCACTAAAATTATTACTTTAAAAGACATTATTGCTATACAAAAAGCTACTATTGATATACAAAAAGAATGAATAGATAAACCTAAAACACTTGAAGATCAGATTAAATCTGTTGTATGAATTTTATTTCAACATCCTATAGGAAAAATGTTGATGAAATTTTTGGATTCTCTTTTTGGTGGAAAAGGTGGATTATTGAAGAAGTTTGGTAAAATACCTTGATTCTCTGATGTATTGAATAACGAATTTGTTAAACAATATGGTTTTGATGCTGATC
This sequence comes from candidate division SR1 bacterium RAAC1_SR1_1, assembly GCA_000503875.1. GTDB lineage: Bacteria > Patescibacteriota > Gracilibacteria > Absconditabacterales > Absconditicoccaceae > UBA5124. The sequence goes on along the minus strand of CP006913.1, from coordinate 512,646 downwards.
AAAAAAAAGTTTTGGAAGGTTTTAAATTTATTCAAAACAATTCTACTACAATACAATTAGATGATAAAAATATTATTGATAACTTGAAAACTATATCAGCTACATTTAAACAAGAAAATAATAAAGAATCAATTATAGAAAATTTCGAAGTAAATTCTGTTATTAATACTAAATTATTGGATGCTAATCTTTTGAGTTCTTATTATTTGGCAAATAAAGATAAGTTGAAGGTAATTCCTTATGAATCTCTTTTTGTCGTTGATACGGTAACTTCACAACCATTAATAAAAGAAAATGTTGATCAAGGATCTATTGGTATATTATTGAAATCAATTATTGAAGACACTAATACGCATAAAATAATTATTGATTCGGATTCTAAATTAAAATCAGGATATAAAAATACAGAAACATTGTTTGATAAAGATTTATTTGGTATTACAAATCAATTTGATTATGCCAAAGCTATTACAGCATATCTTATGGGAGGAAGTAAATGAAATGGTAATTTTCATTATGTATTATCAGAAAATGATGTTTCATGACAACCTAAAGTTGTTGAGTCAGCAACTCCAGATGTAGATAAAGAAGCAAAAGATAAATTTGATTGAGTGAAAAATTGATTAAAAGATAATCTTAAGGATGTGAGTGATAAATATGGAAATTATGAATTCAAAAAAATTGATGATTTGTATACATATGATAGTTCAGAAACAGATACTCCTATATCAAAATATCAGAAAGGTGTTTTAGCTCCAATGAGTCAATTGTTTGATTTTGATAAAGGCCAATGAGTTATTAAAAGTAATTTTAATATGTTGTTAGAATCTATCACAACTGAAACAACTATTGCGACTCTGGATTTTATAAAAGATCCTATGCATTTCAGAAATATGCTTGTATATCTTCAATGAAAAGATGCAAGTAAAATAACCTTATGAGATAAGGTTTTGGATAATATAAAAAACATGACTAAAATGAAAGTAGACAATGGTATTTTAGTATTTAGTCATGATACGAGTAATACTATAAAAGTGTCGTTTGCTGATAGTAAATTGAAAGTAGATTATGAAGCGAAAAAAACTAGTTAAATGATTAGTAGTAATTAAATTTTCTTTCCTATCCATAAAGAAATCTTCTCTCCAAATGAGGAGATTTTTTTTGTGCTAAGAAGTAGAGGAATGATGGCCCCTACCAAAATCCCACCTAAAATATCTGTTGGTCGATGTACAGCGGTAGCTATTCTAGATACACACATAATACAACTAAAAACGAATAAGATAATTGAAAAATAGATATATTTCCTGTCTTTTTTTTGTATTCATCGAAGGAATGTTGCTACTGCTATACTCATAGAAACTGCAGCATGATCAGAAGGAAAACTACTTGTAGGTAAAAATTTATGAAGAACAGTTTCTACTTTCTCATCAATTAATCAGAGGACAATATTTGGCCTGGATTTTTGGACAAGTGCTTGGATTCCTATGTTTACCAGAGTGGTAACAACCACATTGGCAAAAATCCAGAGCGATGCAACTTTATAACTGATCTGTTTTTTAATTCGTCCTATACTATAAAGAACTATTAGATAGATAGGGTAACTGAATACGAAAACATCAGCTAGTGTTGGAGTAAGAACTGTTCGTAGTTGCGATGAAAGCATTGCTTGATGAAGAGATAGAACTAATTCAAGTCATCGTTTTGGTTCAATAAGATTCATAAATATATGATAATTGATAAAAAGTTTTATAATATATGAATTGTTACTTTAATGCTTGTTCTATGGGACACAAGTGCAATGACTTACTTTTTAATTGATTGATATCGTTTACAGATGCTTTGTAATTCGCATGTTTCACATTTGGGTTTTTTGGCTGTGCAATAATATCTTCAAAAGAGGATTATACTATGATGAGCAATTGATTTGTATTGTTTTGGAATAATATTTTCAAGTAATTTTGAAGTTTGTTCAGGAGTTTTTGTTGAAACTATTCATAATCTATTACATACTCTATGAACATGGGTATCTACTGCAATAACTGGTGCTCAAAATAATACATGAGCTACTACTTTTGCTGTTTTTTCTCAAATTCAAGGCAATTTTTTAAGTCCCTCTATTGTGTTGGGTATAAAATATATATTATTTTTATCCTCGTAGGTATTCCATTTTTCTATTCATAAATCTTTTACTTTTTTACTGTCTACAATAAGCTTAGATAAGAGAAATATATTTTTTCATTTGGTCTTATAGTAATTAATTGACGATATTGACTTTATTAATTTTGATTGTCATATTTGTATTATATTTTGGGGAGTATATATATTTTTGAATAAATTTGAAGTTGCTTTGTTTACTTGTATATCAGTTGTCTGAGCTGATAATATTACAGCTACTACTAATTGAAATGGCATATTATATATTAATTCAGTCTTTGGATCGGGGAAAAGTCTCTTTATATATGTAAATATTTGTTTTAATTTGGACATATGTAGACATATTTTTTGGTAAAAAATTGTATTTATATATAGAATTTTATCTATATCTCTTTTTATTTTACATTTAAAATGTCAATATTTATTTGCTATTCAGGAAGAGTAGGAATCGAACCTACAACACAGGATTCGGAGTCTTGTATTTTACCATTAAACTATCTTCCTATAAATTTGATATTCAACCTTTTTTTGTTCGATACATTGTTTTATCATTGTTTCATTTCTGTTGAGGGTAGAGGAATTAGTTTTAATTTCAAGGAAAACTATTTTTGTTAAATTTCAATGACTTAATCAGTCAAAAACAATATAATCTATTCATTTCCCCAAAAACATTAAATCCTTGTAATGATAAGGAAAACCTGGGAGAAGGGGAGCTATTTTTTCGTTTACATTACCAAGAACAACATTGCGAGATCTTGTAACTGCATCTTGGCGTTGGTGTTTTATTTTTATAAAAAAATATATTCTTGCTATGAGATATCCTATGAGAAGTCCAATAATAATTCAGAAAATAAGCGTTCGTTCTCTATTCATTTTTCGACGTTGTGGATAAAATAATTGTTTTGAAATGTATATAAAACCTTATTTAATCACTTTTACCCCAAAAAGCAAGTGTATATAGTAATTGATAGTCAGATTTTTTGTTTTTTAAAAGCTTTCTGAATATACTTAGATGAATATCTATTGTATGTATTTTATTATTTTACGTATGTTCGTATATGGTTACTGTTGATTATAGACAAAGACTAACGCAAGCTATTGTAGACTCAGATGTTGTTAAAATTTTTGATAACTTGTTGACCGTCGCGGTTGAGGAGTGAGCATCTGATATTCACATAGAACCTTTGGAAAACTATTCTAGAATTAGAATTAGAATTGATGGTATTTTAGAAGAATTGATGCAATTTCCTAGAAATCTTCATGAAAGTATTATTTCTAAATTCAAAATTGAGTCTGGTCAAATGAGGCCTGATGAAAAAAGGCTTCCACAAGATGCTAGAGTTTCTAGTATAACACAAACAAATAAAGAAATAGATCTTCGTGCAAATACGTTACCTACGGTTTGGTGAGAAAAATTGGTAATGCGTATTGTAGATAAATCAAAAAAAATTCCTCCTTTGCATGAACTTGGAATTGATGGTTCTAATAAGGATATTATCAATAAACATTTGGATTATCCTAATGGAATTATTTTGATGACTGGTCCTACGGGATCTGGAAAAACAACAACATTGTATGCTGCTCTTGATTATATTAATAAACCAGAAGTAAATATTATCACCTATGAAGATCCTGTCGAAAATAAAATGCCTGGTTTAAATCAAGCTCAGGTTAGAACTGATATTTGATTTACTTTTGCAAATGGTTTGAGATGAGCGCTGAGACAAGATCCAGATATTATTATGGTGTGAGAAATCCGTGATAGAGAAACATTGGATATGGCTATGGAAGCTGCTATGACCTGACATTTAGTATTTTCTACAATACATACAAATTCATCAGCTGAAACTATTACTAGGGTATTTAATCTTGGTGCAAAGCCGTATATGTTGGCTGGTACTTTTAATCTTGTTATGGCAGAAAGATTGGCAAGAAAAGTATGTTATCATTGTAAACAAGCAACTTCTGTAAAAGGAACACCTCAACATCGTTTTGCAGTATCTAGTTTTAAAAATATTATTCCAGAGCTTTTGAAAAAAGAAATCATTAGTAGAAATATAACACAAGAACAACGAAATTCTTTTATTAACGAAGGAATGATTATGACGGGAACTGGAAAAGATCCAGAAACATGATTAGTATGTCCTGTTTGTCATTGATCTTGATGTAAATGAAGAATCTGACTTTTTGAAATGATGGATTATACAGATGATCTCAAAACACTTCTTTTGGCAGGTAAATCTGCTTTTGAAGTAGAAGCATATGCACTTCAACATGGAATGATTAATCTTGAAAGAGATGGTGTTTTTAAAGCAATTCAATGACATATTACGCTTCAAGAAGTATATGAAAATGTAAAAACAAAAGCAGAATAGCTTTAATTTTAATTACCTATTGTATCTATGTCTATTTGAGAATTATTACAATGATTATATATTAGATTTAATGCACCAAGTTTAAAAAATAAAACGAATTTTTTTAGATTGCTTGCATTATCACAAAAAGCAGGTCTGGGAATTAGAGATTCTTTGATTTCTATAAAAAAGACAGAAAAACAAGCTGGACTACTGTATATTATTGATGATATGATAGAACAACTTAATCAAGGAGTTAATTTTTCTTCTACATTACGTAATCATATGTATATATTTAAAGAAGAAGAAATATCACTTATTACATCGGCTGAAGCTATTGGAAATTTACCAGATGTACTTGAGGAAATATCAGAAGATTTGGAAAATGAACAAAAAATTAATCAAAAAATCAAAAAAGCAAGTACTTATCCTATGGTTTTGCTTTCGTTCTCTATTATAGCTGTCGTTATCCTCCTTCTTTTTGTTATCCCTACTATAGTTGGAATGTTTCCTAGTCAGGATTCGTTGCCTTCAATAACTGTTTTTATGTTAGATACTTCAGATTTTATTAAAAATTATTGGTATGTAATTCTTTTAACAGTAGGATGAATATATTCTTCATATACGTTATTATATAAATTTTTCTTACCGTTTAAAATTATCATAGATAAAATATTGATTAGCGTACCTGTTGTTTCTGATGTTGTTAAAACATTTCATATGTATAGATATTCCAAATTACTTTGACAATTATATAGTGGGGGAATAAGTCCTGTTGTCTCTTTAAAGCTTATAGCTAATGTTTTTTCTAATTTTCATTATAAAAAGAAGGTATTGGAAATTCAAAGTGATATGAAATCTGGATTTTGAATGGCTGAATCTATGGAATGATCAACACTTTTCGATCCTATTTTGATACAGATTATTAGTGTTTGAGAAAATACATGAAATATGGCAGATGTACTAAAAAGAATATCCACATTTTATCGTGAATTGCTTCAGAATAAAATAGATATGCTCCTTGCTTTATTGGAACCGTTTTTGATGGCATTTATTGCTGTTATTATCTGAATAGTTGTAGGATCTATATTTATTCCTATGGCAGATATGGTTAATGTAATGCAATAATTTATTTCTAATAATATTATTATGAAAAAATATCTTCTTTGATTTGTTTTAATTAGTATTCCTTTGAGTTTATTTGCCCAAATGAACATTTCTAGAGTTCAAGAAGTTATTTACGATCCTATTGCTCAAGAAGAACAAGAGGCTTTTTCTTCGCCGCTAGCTTTATGATTTAATTTGTATCGTATGCATATGATTTTGGCTCATTGATCTACATCTGATTTATCGTCTTCATATGAATATGCTCGTTTAATTCTTTCATTAAAGGATATTACTACTTATAATATTTTGGAACTTTTAGAATTTGAAATAGATAAAAAAACAGTTATGGATGATTATGTTTCTCGTTTGGATACTTATTTATTAGAATCAGATATGGCATTATCTACTATAAAAGAAGAAATGTCTTTATTGGATTATTCTATGAAACATTGTTTATCTCAAAAGATAATTTCAGATAAGCAGTATCTTGATGCTGTACAATCTCCTTATCAGCAAATACTTTTACAAGAAGCTATTGATCATTCAAAAGAATATGCAAAATGTGCTTCTGATGCAAAAATAGATTATAATGCAAAAAAAGTTTTAGCAGATAAAATTGCTGCTTATAGTTCTATACTAAAAATTAAATATGATTACTTATCAAGCCATAACGACGATATTGTAGAAAATTACGATCTTATGAAAAATGATGTTTTGGAACGTTTAATTTTGATTAAACATATGTTAGAAAAATATGATTTATAATCTTTGTTGAAGTTTTTAAATAAATCTATAAAAGGGATATGTCTTATTTCATATCCTTTTTCTTATGGTAGCTTTTTCTTTGTTTTGAATTTCGATTTATTGGTATGGTATTTTCTATTTTCTTGCTTTTCTTGCTGGATATCTGTTTTTTATGTATATTAAAAGGTATTCTTTTTTTGAAAAATATGCTCCAGGTTTTTATAGTTTATTACAAAAATCTCCAGAGGATATTGTTTTGTATACTGTCTTATGACTTCTTGTTTGATGAAGATTAGGACATATCTTTATTTATGATTTTAGTTATTACTTAGAACATCCTTTACGCGTTTTTGCTATTTGGGAGGGGTGAATGTCATTTATAGGTGGTATTTTATGAGTTATAACCGCTTTATTATTTATTATTCGTAAATATAAATTTTCTTTTCGTGATTTTTGGACTTTGGCAGATTTACTTATTTTGCCTACTTCATTTGGAATAATGTTTTGAAGAATTGGTAATTTTTTAAATCAGGAATTATATGGACGTTTGGTTACTGATGTTTTTCCATCTCTTTGATCTCATATCGTATCGTTTTTTTCGTATATTCATCTATTTTATATTTATGACCGTGTTGATTGATTTTTGAGAATAAATACTAATTTTTTGGCTAGTTTTTTTGAGGGGTTTGTTGTTTTACTATTTTCTAGTATTGTTTTATTTGTTTCTTTGAAAAAAAACAGACGAACTATTGGCTTTCTGTCATCTTTTTTTCTTGTTTGGTACTCATTCGTAAGATTCTTCTTAGAATATCTAAGAATGGATAGTCAATCAGAATATGTAGCTTTTTTAACTAAGAGTCAGCGGTTTTTTGTCCTTTTCTTTATTATAGGAATTTTTCTTATGTATCGTTCTCTAAAAAAATCCTCTTATATGAAATAACTATATTTTTTAATAATTGTTTTGAGCTCATCTGCAAGTGTTGGATTGATTGTCTGGCTTACTTTGTAAAGTTTATTAATAGCGCTATGGTGTTTATTATGCTTTAAAAACTCTTCTAATACTTTTATATTAATTGATTTCCCTAATTTTCTGATGATTTTTTTGATTAATTCTTCTCCATATCCTTTGTTGATGATGGATTGGTTGTAAAGTGTCTCTATTATTGATAATTCTAAATTTGCTACCGGATATAACTGGTTATTTATAGGTATTTTCTTTGTGTATTTGTAAAATAAAGGAAAAAGATTCTTCTGATTTGATCCATAGGTTTTAAACAACCCTTTTTTTTGTCCTATAATTACTTCAGTTGCTTGTTTTTTCATGTTTACTATGAGGATTTCTTCTGGTATTTCAAAAGATGAAATATTTAGTTCTAGTGCTTTTAAACCTCATATATATCGTTTTCCTTGAAGATATTCATTACAATGCTTCTTAAGTATTTCTCGATAAAATTTTCCGACAAGTTCTTGCTCTTGATAAGTCTTTTCTGGACTTTTTATAAAAAAAATATCTTTTTTAAGACTCTCTATATAGCCCCTATTTTTAAGATAGTAGATCATCTTGTAGGTTTTTTGTTCAGAATACTCTGAATCTAGTATATTTTTGATAATATCTTTGATTTTTTCTATTTCTAATAATTTGTTTTTATATTTTCATATTTTTTTAACAACAATGTCGAAATATTGATTTTTCATATAACGCTTTATTACCGATAAAATCCTTTGTAAAAAAATAATGATATTTCCATAAAAATCAAGACGATTTTTCTCTTAAAATTCTAATAAATTTTCTGTTGTAATTTTTGGGTAAAACGATACAAAAAATTCACCTTTATTTTTTTGTTGACTGAATGATTATTCAAAAAACTCTTATGGATCAAGATTTTCTCCAACAAAGAACAGTTTATCTCAAGAATATCAAAGCAACTTTCTCTTGTTGTGAGGATTCTTTTTATGATGTTGTTCTAGAAATCAATTCTAATAAGTTTTTCTTGTCTGTTCAACAAATAGCTCATCAAATTCAAGAATTTCAAATTGTCTGTGTAAAATGATTTATAGAGCTTAGTAATAAACTTATTTTCTTATTGAAACAACTGGTTAATCATCTATTTATTAGACTTGATTACGTTTAATTTTTAATACTTTTTTATGGAAGAATTGAGTGTAATGATCCAGGAATATGCGAAAAACCCACTCTGTAATTTTGCTATGAAAGATTATACTATCAAACAACATGAAGGAAATTTTATTTGTTGAGATGATATCACTGTTTATCTTCATATAGAGAATAATATTGTTCATGCATATAGCTTTGATGGTAATTGTTCAACTATAACAACGGCTGCTGCAAGTATATTGTCAGAGATAATTGTCTGAATTGATATTCATGAAGTTCTTACTCGGGATTATTCTAAAATACTTTCTTTGTGATTTGAAGTTTCGCCAAGAAGAAAGAGGGCGGCAGTAATTGCTTTATTGGCTTCTAGAAATGCTATTCATAAGTATCTTGAGGATGGAAAAGAAGATGTTTTTGATGATATTATTGGGGATTAATGTCTATATTGTTGCTTATCTCTTTGTATTTGTCTTTCTGTTTATCTGAGATGACAAAAGTTGACAAAATGTCTTGAAAATAGTGGACAAATATCTATTCTTTTATTCGGTTCATTTTTAGAATGAAATATATCAAACATTTTGTTTTGTATGTTGTCTTTGGATCTGGATTACTTTATGTTATGGCTCATTACTTTCCATGACTAGGGTTTTCTTTGCAATCAGAATACGCTAATGATATTATTATTTATCTCTTTTTGGGAATAATTTCTTGGCTTATTAATATTGTTCTTAAATGAATTCTTGGACTACTTACTTTACCTATTTCTGCATTAACATTTGGTATATTTTCTTTGATTCTAAATTTTGTTCTATTATATGTATTCGAACAATTTGTTAACTATCTTGATCTTTGAATATATATTATCTTGTGAAATGTAGTTCAGGTTTTTGTTCTTTCATGTTTATTGAGTTTTGTTTATTTTTTAGTTAAAAAAATATAAAAAAATGAAAAAAGGAAATGTAACGTATTTATGGTTTATTGTTATAATCTTTATTCTTCTTTGGATTCCTTATTTCCAAAACATCTGAGTTCAAACAGGTGCTATTGCGTTTTTTAATAGTGAATGGACCTTCGTAGGAATTTATCCTATAATGCTTTTTCTTGGTGTTTTAGAAGGCTGTTTGATTGTTTTGTATGTTAAATCACTTATTGATGATATAAAAAAACAAGAACCGCAAAAATTTAATTTATAATTTTATTTTTTGTATTTATAAATGGCAAAAGTGTATACTATTACTAGAGAAGCTGCGGCGCAATTACTTGGTATTTCTACAAGAACAATAGATAGATATATCAGAAGTGGAAAACTTTCATATAAAAAAGTTGCTAACAAAGTATTGTTGGAAAAAGGGGAGGTATATGATCTTAAAAAGGATTTTTCTGCTTTACATCAAGAAGTAGAAACTGAAGTTATTAGTCAATCTTCATCATCAACAGGACTAGCAAAATCAAATCCACAATTGGAAGCCATGATAGAACAAAAATTAGAAAAATTTTTCTTGATTTTTAGAGAAAAAGATAAAATGCTTGAAGAAAAGAATAAAATTATCTTCGTTTTACAGCAAAGAGTAGGAGAATTAGAAACTAAAATTCAAAATATGGTAGCTTTGCCTGATTATACAAGAGAAAAACAAGAAGCTATTATAGAAAAACAAAAGCTTGAAGAAAAAATTTCTCAATTAAAATCTTCTATTAAAAATGAAAAACTTATAAATCTGATTTTAATAGGTTTAACATTAGTATTTCTTATTATTGCTTGATTTTTGTTTTTTAAATAGAAGTAGTTGACTTTTTGTTACTAATATATATAACAGCTTAAAGGAGTTTATCTTTTAAGCTTTTTTTATGAAAATAGATTGGTTTGATTTTTGGCTTATTTTCTCATGAATTTTACTTTTTTTTCTTTTGATAGGACTTATCATAAGATTTTTTCAATGGTTTAAATTTAGACAGGAATTGGCTTATATTAAAGACCAAAAAATACAAGATATTGTAAAGAATTCACAAAAAGAAGCTATTCCTAGGGAAGTAATTAGAGAAGTTTCTAAATTTAAAGAAGAAATGGATTGTTTAATGAAAGATGTTTGTTTTGATTTATATGATAGAAATACTTCTTGAAATAAGGAAACTAATGATTTTTCTTTTGATTTTGAAGAATCATTGGAAAAGCTTTTAGATGGTAAAATATTAAATCTTATTAAAGAAAAAGATTTTTTATTACAACAAAAAGATAGTGTTATTTGATCTTTGGAAGAAAAAAATCAAAAAATTTTAAGAGAAGTCGTAAATAAAATGTTTTTTCTTATTATGGAAAAAGATAAAATAGTTAGAGAAAAAGATCTTCTAATAATTCATCTTAAGAAAAAAATACAAGAGATAGCTATTACTGATTTAGATCAATATCTGTCAAAGTTATCTGAATGAATGACTGTTTCAGACCAGCAAAAAGTAATAATTCCAGAAAAAAAACAACCTGTTAATCAGCACGTTTATCATCATAATCATACAGATTTTCTTGATGTTAATGCTATTGGGAAAAAATAGTAAATAGAATATGGTCTAGTTCTTTTCTGTGTTCAGCTAAATTTTTGTTTTGTAACCGCACGTCAAAGAAGTTATGGCAAAAAGCTATAGTCTCTTCTAATCATTTTGATTGTATACCAAGGTAAGTTTCTATATCACCTTTTTTTAAAATAAAAACGTTTTTTGTATAAAGAAAATCTATTTTTTCCAAAATTGAGCTATATTTGTTTGGATATAGATATTTTACCGCATTTACTAATTTTGCGTAGTAACGATCTGTTGTTTCTTTGTCTTTTTTGTGGGTATGATAAAATGTTTTTGCTTGTTTATAGTAAAAATTAAGATCTTGTTGACTGATAAAACCGTAATCTACGATATTATCCCAATCTCCTATAAAATATGATTCTATTCAGAATTTTTTGAGAAAAGCACTTCGCTTTTTGTAAGATCCTTTGCCGTTGATATTGATAATTTCATAATTGGTTATAACTTCTTTTCACTTTCCTTGCGGTAAGTTGTGAAGATATTGCAAATAGTGTTCAAAGAAATAAGCGTCAATTTCTCCTTCTACCATAATAATTTTATCTACAAAAAATATTTTAGCTGCATTTTCAAATTTAAGAATCTGAATAAGGCTTGATTCATCATGTCATATTGTTTTATCTGGTATTCTTACTTGAGTCTCTCAACTTTTTTTGCTAAATCTATATACGTTAGTAATGTTTTTCTCATCAATAAAAATAGGGGAATATGTTGATATAATACACTGTGTACCGATATTGTGATTGAGCTTTTCTAACATTTTTGCTAGTCTTCTTTGCATTTGAGGATGAAAATGAAGTTCAGGTTCATCAATAATAAGTATACCATCTTTGAGATCAAATCCATAAATAGTAAGTAATATAATAAGTAATGATTGTTCTCAATTACTGATACTATGAAGTGTTTGTTCTTGTCAGGTTGTGTTTATAAAATAAAGTTCTATATGTTCGTTTTTGTATGATACTTTTAATTCAAGATTTAGATATTTTTTGATACTCTTTTTGAGTGATGTATAAAAAAGGGAATTTTCTAATTTTTTTTCAATATTTTCTTCTGTTAGTTTATAATTATCTTCCTTCTGATCTCTATTTTCCTCGGAAGTATGTGTGATAATATTATGAAGCTTTTTGATGCATAAAGCATATCCCAATAAGGAATTATTTTCTCTGTAATTTTTTTTGCTAATAAAATCGTCTCGAAGATTGTGTTGCGCTATATCTTTTTTGAGATGATAGAAATTTCTTGTGTTATGAAGGTGTCCAAATGTATTTTTTAAAGGATATCGTCATAATTCATCAGATTTTTTAATATTGTTGTTATATATCATAATTGCTATTTGAAATAGTTCTTGATATATTAGGTATTCTATAGCAAAATTTTCAATTTTATTTTTGGATTTATTGCTAATATGTGCGGTTTTATTTGTTGTGTCTATAGTGAATTGGATATGGAGTGTTTGAAGATTTTTGATTTTTTCTATATCACATACAGGAATCTTATATTTTGTTGTTGAATATGTTTCGATAATTTTTGAAAATATTTCTTGTTTTTTTTGGATAAATAACATATTTTCTTTGTCATTTTCGGATACATGAAATTCCATATCTACGATTGATGGTTTGTCTTGATAAGAAAAATGAGGAATCATATTTTCTAGTGGCCATTGATTTTCTATTATACTGTTTTGAATACCATTATTTTCTGTATATACGAAATCTTTGATTAATCCTACTTTTATGAGTTGTGTAATAATTTCCAAAAAATTCGTTTTACCTGATCCGTTTGGACCTATCAAAATGTTTAATCATCATTTTTTATTGACATCAAAATGGATTTTTCTTTCTTCAGAAAATTGTTCCTGATAAGGAAAACTTAATATATTTGAAATGTTTGCTGAGATGATTTGCATTTTTCTTGTGTATATAAATCATCTCTATTATAATTGTAATTGTTTTTTTTGCAAATTTTAGGATAAATTATTTGAGAAATTTGCTGGCAAATCAATGTATTTTATCCATGATTTTTGTTATTGATTTGTTATTTTTGATAGCGTTTCGTTGTTTTTGTATTCGTTTGTTGTTTTTGATAGTGTTTGCTTGGTGAATAATCCAGATTTTTCGTTCTTTTAACATGCCTGTATCTCTTCGTTCGAAGTATTTAGCTACAAAGTAAACGATGAGCCAAAAGATATTTCCTGTATGAATTGCAGCAAAAAAGAATGCAATATAAGCTATCATTTGTACTTTTTTTCGATTTTTTTGGAGTTTTTGCATAGCATAATCATTTGATGTAATTGCTCCTATAACTAGTGCCAAAAGAGTTATCATTCCTGATAATATTGCTGTTTCTCCTATGTTAAATCCAAAAGAGAATCCTTGTCTTATTCGAAATGTTTGCCATAAAAGTCCATGAGTGAAGAGAAGCCAGAATGTTGCTATTCCTAGTGGTCTTCTAAATCTCATAAGATAAAGAGATATACTATAGAAACTATTTACAATAAAAGGAATAATATGGCTATGTATCATCTGACTATCGAAATTTTTCTGATTATTTTTGATAGTTTTTGGTAAGTCTTTTAGTATTTGTATAAAGTATTCAAGTGTTATAGATTCGGCTTTGAAATATTTTTTCCCTAAGAAAGTGATAGGTTTTATAAAGAGAACAATAATCAATAGGTTCCATCATCGGTTTCCTCGAAATTCTTGTCGTGAAAATCACACATTACTTGTTGTTAGCATTGCAGAGATAAGTGTTATAATAACTATTACAGGAAGAATATAATAGATGAATAAGGTAATATACTTTTCAACTTTGGCCAATGATACTTTGGAGAGGAGAGTAGTGAGTTTGTTCATGATTTTTGTTTATAAGTAAAGCAATTATCTTGTATATATATGTCTAGAAAAAAATCAATAGAGGAGTTTTGACTTTTTGAGTAGAGGAGGACTCCCCCATTTTTGGTCCGGAGGAGGAGTTTATTTATAAATTGTGTTAATTTTTTTGTTTTATGTGTTTAAAAAATAATTTAATCTAAAATTTATTAAAAAATATTTTAAAATATCAAAAATTCTGATTTTTTTTTGAAAATTTGGATTATTATTGTACGGAGAAATTATTCTTCGCATCTGGTCTTTTTTTGATTTGAGGCGATTCAAATTCGTTGATTTTTTACTCTTAGCTGAGCTTTCCTCGACTCAATGAAAATTCTCGTCGAATTTGAATCGCCTTATCGGTCATAATTGGTGTTTTTATGGTATTTCTGGGGTTGGAGGGGAGTTTGGGTAGTAGAAAATGATTTTTTCGTGTGGTTTTTGAGACTGTCGATCGTTTCCCTGGATTTTCCTTATAGAACTAATGAATTTATATCTGAAAGTATTTTAAATTTTTATTTAAGAGGAATAAATGAAACGTAGAAATCTGGCTTCACGCGTAGTCTGGAATACAAAGAACTTTGCACAAGATATATTGTGCAAGGTATATATCACAGGAGAATGAAAGCTGTTTTGATTTGCTGCAATGGATTTTCTTTTTAGCTACATTAATTCTTTTGTGGTTTAATATCTAATATTTCATTTTTCATTTTATAATTTTCAACAAGTTCTTTTTTTCAGTCTTCTTTTTCTTTATATCGTAATTCATGTGCTTCACGGTATGTTATATCTACTTTAGAATCTATAGCTAATTTTTGATAAAGATCTTTATTGTTTTCTACAATAAATGTATCAGTATCAGTTTTGATATATATTTTGAATTCCTCTTCTTCTTCCACCATTTCATCCATCATGAATGAACCTGCATCTCCACTGTTTATAAAATTTGAAGTAGTTACAGGATTACTAGAAGCTTCTTTGTATTCTTTGTTATATACAATACCGGATGTTTTTTTAGGATTAGAAAAAATTACTTCTATAGTAAAATCACTACATGACTGTAATGCGCTAGTAGCCATTAATGCTGCAAGTAGATATGGTTTGCACTTATCCTTAATTTTAGTTATTCATCTTGAAACCATATTGTTTCATTTTGTCTCTTTCTCTAAAGAATTCATCATCAATTGTGTATTATATAAAAGAACTTTGTCCCATTATACGTAATAAAATTTTTTTGTCAAAAAAAGAGGGGCTTCCACTCCTCTTCTTATCCTCCTATAAATCTACTAATATAGAATAATCCTATAAGAACTATAATTGCTAATACTATCTTTATAATGATTGATTTTCTTGTGTAATCTCGCTTGTATCGTTTAGGGTTTCGTCTATGTGCGAGGTATTTCATGAGAAATGCTAATAATACTTGTCCTCCATTTGTTATAACACTCATATAAACAATAAGATAATGGAGACTTATATAATTTTGGAGAATGATACCAGAAATAAAAAACATTTCGTTGAAGATATTTAGAATAGAAAATTTTCGTCAGGCTTGTTTGAAATATTTAATAGTAGTTTTCCTAATTGATGACTTGCTAAAAAATCGTAATCCTGTCAACAATACCCCTATATGTTCCCAAAAAAATGATACTCAAAGATTGTTTTCTGCTAATCATCATTTTTTGAAGAAGACAAAAGAACTAGCATACAATATAACGCTTGTAAGACAAAGAAAAACAGCTTTTTTATTGAAGGTGAAGTGTTTGAAATCGACATAAAATAGTGCAGTTACTAGGATTATACCTATAATAGCAGCAATTTGTCGTAATGGAATTATTTCTCATAGTAAAAGGAATCCAATAATATAAGCAAATAAAGGCACGGTTTGATATATAGGATATATGTTTTCTATTTGTTCTTTTTCGAGTGCTTTGAAGTAAGGATATGCACCTATTCCATAAGCAACACCACCTGCCAAAAGATAACATAGTGGTTGTCGTTTGATAGCAAATATATCTTGGTAAACAAAAGGAAGTAATCATAAAGCTACTAATCATGCAACAGTTCCGCCTATGATCATCAATGTTCATATACCACTTTCTAATGTTCAATTGCTTTTTTCTTCTCCAAATTTGGTAACAAGAAAAGTATCTATCAATCATGTTAGATTAAATAATATTGGTGGTATAAGAAAAACTAATAAGAGGTACATAGGTTTTGTTTGGATTTCTAAATTGTCCCTACTCTACTTTTCTTTTGTGGAAAATCAAATAATTCTATTTTCTAGAATTTCTCAATGCTCTGTTGGCATTTTTATAGTACTTATCCCCTGTTACTTCTTCACCAAATCGTATAGGTGGAACGAAGCTATCCATTGCTTCTTTGCTTGGAAATTCTACTTCAGCTATTGGTTTTTCGTCTGGGAAAATATCTAATTCTACGGTGAGTCAATTACTTAATGGTATATAATAACGTCTTTTGGAAACGATTTGTTTGCTTGTGAATTGAAAGAGATAATCAAACTTTTCTTGAGAAATTTCAGATTCTTTTTCTTTGTTTATACCAATTGCATATCCGTCTTTAATTGTTCTTGTATAGCTCATTGTTCCATCAGATTTTTGTGATTTTCTAATTCTTACTTCATTGGAACTATTGATAGCTAGGTATCATTGGGTAATATCTGCATATGGATAACTTTCTAGATTTGCAGGTAAACTATGTATGAGAAACTTTTTTTCTATTTCTAGTGGTGTTTGTTTTTCTGTTTGTTTTCTCATTCATCTTATAGCTGGGCTTGTATAATCTATATCTCTTCCATCAATATACGGGAGAATTTCTTCTACACCAATATGTTGTTTGGTTAATAAGTCTTCATAGGAAATATTTGGATTCTTTTTTAGAATAGTACCCATTTCCATTGCTTCATTATCTGTTAATAATGCTAGTGCTACAGCTGGATCTACATCAGGTCGTTCTCTTTTGAAAAATGCATAAATACTACCTAATTTTTCGTATCCAGGTGCTTTTCGTTCTTCATCTACTTTTCTATAATATTCATCAAAAAGAATGCCTTTTACATTCTTAAATATTTTACCTATTTCACTCTCTCCAAATGTTACGTAACCATTTTCATAGGTTTCTTTCACTAAACATTGGAGAATATTAAAGGTTCTTTCTCTTTGATCTTGTCCTAATTTGTTAAATAAAGGAGCAACATTTTTGTCGATATATCCTTGTCTTAGTCCATCATTAAAATCAGACAATACATAAGCAACTTTGTCCATAATTCTTACTACAGCATATTCTTGAGGTAATCCTTTTAAATCAAGAGCACCTCCATTGGTTGTATGATTCAAAATTCCTGTTAATGTTTCCTCGGTAAGGTTTAGGCCATTTCCTTTTCTTTCAAGGTTCTCAGCAACAATAGTTGAGAAAACATTATGATTAAATTCTTTGCCTGTTTCTTCTGTAATAAAATGTTCTCAGATATGTCCTAAAGGGGTATGTCCTATATCATGTGCTAATGCTATCGCTCTACATAATTCTTTATTAAGCCTAATAGGTGATTTTTTTAATGCGAAGTGGTGGTTCATCATATCACAAAAAGTAGCACTGAGATCGGCTACTTCCAAACTATGCGTTAATCTATTGCGCATATGAGAGTTCTGTTCTTTAACATTGGGTAATACTTGAGCTTTGTCTCCTAATCTTCTAAGTGCTTTAGAACTAATAATTTTACTTTGATCTATAGTAAAAGGATCAAAATATGATTCATTTTCTATTAATTCATGGTTTGTTAATCTTCTTGGTGTTGGGATAATAGTGTGTTTACACCCTGAAAATCTATCGTCAATAGTCGTATTGAGATTGCTTAAAATCTGATTTTTTCTCTCGTTTGATAGATATTTTGCAAGTAAAACATCTTCTTTTATTGATGGTTCTAATATATCGCTATATTTCATATATTCACTTTATCGATAAAATATATTTGACTTTTATGGAATTTGTATAACTTTTCAATAGAAAAAGCTTTATTATTATATATAACCTGTTTGATTTTTATGTCTAATCGATCTTATGAAATATATATATAACATATTGCTTATTATTTTTGTTGGTTGTTTAATTGTTCTTTTTGTATTGTCTCCACTCCTCTTTTATTCGTTTCCTTATTTATCTTCCCAGTATCTTGGGCAATTTTCATCGTTGTTTACAACTAATGAACTCAGTCACTTACAAGATGTTGCCTCTATATTTACTACGATTTCTATGATAGAAATTGTTTCGTTATCAGGTTTTGCTATTATTTTTATGTTATTTGTTTATTTGAAATTTAAGAAAAAAATTGTTTTGTGATTTTTACGATGATCTGCTATTTCTTTGCTTTTGATTTTGTCGATAATAATTGCTATTTTTATTGATTTTCAATCACTATTTCTTTCTTTTCATTATGTTTTTTTTCCTCAAGGTAATCGATCCTTTGATTGATCTAGTGTGTTAATTCAATTGTTTCCGGCTTCGTTTTTTGAACATATAGCAATACAATCGTTTGTAATAAGTATTATTTTATCGTTTGGAATTTTATTGTTAACGTTTTATTTTAGAAAAAAAGCCTCAAATAGAGGCTTTTAGAGTCTGATTAATGAATGAAGATGTCCTATTTTATTTAACTTTTCCTAGAGGTAATACGCTTTTACCATATACTTCGTTTAAAATTTGTGCAGCACATGCATAGATAGCTGATATTCCGCAAAAGATTCCTTCGTATCCAGCAATAGTTTTGATAAGAGCAATTCCTGTAAAATCTCCTATTGCCAAGAGAGCAAACAATATTGTTAAAGAACCAAATACTACTTGTAATGCTCTATTTATTTTGAGTGTTCCAATGAACATAAATAGTGTAAATAAACCTCGTATTGCTAAGAAAAATCCCATTGAAAGTTCATCTGCTTTTGTTACGAGCATAGTTGTCTTTGGTAGTAACCATGTAGTTACTAATGCTATCCAAAAAAATCAATATGCAGTAAATGCCGTTGCACCAAAGGTATTATTCTTCTTTCGTTCTTGGATACCTGCAATAACTTGCATAATTCATCCAACAAAAATTCCCATACCCATAATCATAGCATTGAGTTCGAAAAATCCTGCATTATGAATATTCAGGAGAATAGTAGTCATTCCAAATCCCAATAACCCCATTGGTGCTGGATTGGCTGTTGTGTCTTTGATGATTGTAATGTTTTCCATTGCTATTATGAAATAATAAAAAAAATATCAGATTCGAAATTATGTATTTAACGGTCTTTTTCAAGTCATACTCAGAAAAAAATAATAAGAAAAGCCAGAGATTATACTCTGGCTTGTATTACTTCTTGGTAATTAAAGCAAAATACCAAGTTTTTATTATTTTCTGTGATTTCTCCCAGATAAACATTCCCATCTGTATTTAACCAAAGCGTTTTCCCTTTTGAAATAGGAATAGAACTATCTAGTTTAATAGCTTTTCCTTGTTGCATTAAATGTTCTATAAATGCCTTTTCAAATGCAACAGGATTAAATCTTACAAAAATTTTCCCTTTCTCCTCGTTTTTTTGATTCGTTGTATAGAAAACTAATTTTTTGTTCGATTCCATTGGTATGTCTGTTACCGCAATATGCGTAACATAGTAATCTTCTTTGTTTTTTGTTTCCATAAAATTATTGGTTTTTTTTTAGTTGTTTGATTTCTGTTGTGAATGATATATATTTCCCAAGATAAGTCAAATATAAAAAAGGAATGCTTATACAGCATTCCTTTCCCCTTTTACTTTACTAACGGTTCTTTTAACAACCGTTTCTGGTAAATTCACAACTTTTTTTATAGCTTCTAGATATGGTTTACTAAATAATCCCATAAAAAAATAAGCGATAATATACAATGCTATTACTTTACCTATTGTTTCCCAATTTCTTTCGTATCCAGAAATAAGAAATATTTCCAAATAAGGAAGACTTGATATAACAAATAGTAATGCTTCTCCCAATCGAGATCTGCTAATTATTGTATTTTTTCTACCATACATAATAGCTGCTACGTTTGGTATAGTTGTGAAAATTGATTTTCCTAGACAATAAACTAGGAGTAAAATATCCAGTCGTAATATTACTATTTGTATCACAATTGTTACAATTATGATGGATATATAGATAGTAATATATTCGATCCAGAAATCTTTTTTTGAAATTTTTTTTAGAAACCTTTTCATTTTTTTAGTTTTTTTTTGCTGAGTTACTTTAGATAAATCTCATCTAATTGCAACTACAATTTATTATATCTATTTTTATATTGATTTTATTCTTTATATATGTATAATATACCCCGTTAACCTAAAAATAAAACTTAAAAAAAACTATTATGTTGAAAGATCAAACTGTTTCTGGCTTTTTCCTTACAGGAGATGATTATTATTCTGGTCAAATTCTTAAAAAGGGAGTGATTGATGTTCATGGTGATTTGAATCACTTCTTTAATGATGTGTTTCAGAAAACAAGAGAAAAAACGAATCTTCGGGTTGTTCATCTTAGTGTTTGTAAAAAACAGACCTATAACCCTAGAAAAGGGAAAAATATTTTTTCTCTCAAAACAAAATCAGGAGCCGAAGTTGTTTCTGTAACTCCTGCTGTTGAATGGCAAAAAGATACTGCAGTTTTGCAGGCTAAGGTTGCAATGGTATAAAAATTATATTATCTATTTAAAAGGGCGGAGGTTTTTACTTCTTCCCTTTTTTTGTTACTATACAAATTTTTCTGCCCACTTGTTGATCTTCTCTCTGGTAAATTTCGCTAATACTTTTTCGATCGTATCCAAGACTATTTATTGTTGTTTGTAATAATTGTTCGTGTGTATTGTCATATCCAATATATCGTGGAATAGTACATATAATCGTTGGGAAAAGATCAGATTTTATAATGTTTGTAAAAAAATCAGTGTAGAGTTTTTGAATTTGTTGTTGAGCCTTTCTTACGTCATCGGGATTACTTCTTTTGGTGATAATAGGGCCAAGTCGTCCTTCAGTGATAATAATAGATCAATTAGAGATGTTGTTTGGAATAGGTTTGGTAATATCATGAGTGAAAAAGTCTATAGACGTGTCTTGATTGTAAAAAGGGGTTGCTTGTCGCCAAGGGAGATTCTTTTGTGCATAAGTAATATTTATATCGGAACCAACCGTGTTATAGCCCAATATATTTGCAAGGAAATTTGTTGTTCCTGATCCACAGAAAGGATCGTAGATAGTTATTGGCTCATTTTGAATTATTGTTGTTGCTTGTATTCAAATATTAATCAGAATATGCGTAAGCTTTGCTGGCATCATTCCCATGCTCATGCTGCGTCCTGGTTTTTCAAAATCAATACTTTCATAAAGGGGAATATTTTGATACTGCTCTACTATTCCATATTTTCCGTTATCGAGATTAATGATTTCTTTCCCTTTTTCTTTGATCTCTTTGTCCGTGTGATTTATTTTTACTGTTTTAAATCTTCTGATACCAATAGTTCTTTTGAAATGTTTTCCTATAGCTTCTTCTTGAATTCCTATAATTTTCACCTCTTGGAGAAGTGTTTGAAGGTCTTTTTCTGCTACCACTTTCCCTGTTTTGATTGATCATCAAAGTAGCTTCAATCATTCTGGGATTTCTGTTTCAAAAATTACTATCCCCTTTTTGCTACTAGGATAGAATGTTGGTTTGATTTTTTGGAGCTCAGCTAAGCTTATTTGAGGGTGTTTTCCTAAAATGGCGAAATACATACTATGATCTATAATATAAAATACAACGTCTGATATATAGTAAAATGGAAAGAAAAAACAAAAGAAAAAATCTGACTCTTTTTTTTAGCCAGACTTTTCTTATATGAAAATTATATTTATTTATTTAAAGATCTTCTAATAAATGCTGGAGTTTCTATATCTTCTTCTGCATCTAAATCAATAGTTTCTTCATTGTTTGTGTTTACTTCTTGTTTAGTCAATCTTGTAATAAAATTCTCTGATTCTCTTTTGATAGATCTTCCAAGCATATCTCTTTTTGGGGTTTTGAGTATTTGATCTCTACTTTGTTCTTCGAAACCTGTAGCTATAATAGTTACTTTTACTTCATCTTCCATACTTTCATCGAAAGTCATTCCCCAGAAGAAATTAGCTTCAGGATCAATGATTTCTTCAACAACAGCTGCAGCTTCTCTTACTTCCGTAGGAGTAAGGTCATGTCCTCCAGAAACAGCAAAAATTATTTTTTTTGCTCCATCAAGATTTGTTTCTAATAATGGATTTTCGATAGCTTTTCTTGCGGCATCTACTGCTCTCTTTTCTCCAGCTCCGTAACCGATTCCCAATAATGCATTTCCAGAATCTGTCATAACTGCTTTGATATCTGCAAAATCGATATTAATATCTCCTGGTTTTACAATAAGATCAGATATTCCTTGAACTCCTAAGAATAGGATTTTATCAATCATAGTGAAAGCTTGTTTGAATGTTGTTTTTTTATCGATAACCGTGAAAATTTTGTCGTTTGGAATAACGATAAGTGTATCAACTGATTCTTTCATCTTTTTTAGTCCTTCTTCAGCGTTTGCTTCTCTTTTTCTTCCTTCAAAACTAAATGGTTTGGTTACGATTCCTACAGTAAGAATTCCCATATTTTTTGCTATAGTAGCAATTACTGGAGCAGCTCCAGTTCCTGTTCCTCCTCAAAGTCCACAAGTAATAAATACCATATCGGTATCTTGAAGTACTGATTTAACCTCCATTTCACTTTCTTCAGCAGATTTTCTTCCTATTTCAGGATTTGCTCCTGCTCAAAGACCTTTTGTAAGGTTAAGTCCAATATTTACTTTTGTATCAGCAAGACTTCTTGCTAAATCTTGAGCATCAGTATTGATAGCTACAAAACCAACTCATTCCAAACCTTCAGTTATCATTCTATCTAATGCTTTATTTCCACATCCACCTACTCCTAAAATTTTAATTTTAGCTCCTGGAATAAATTCTGGATTGATTTCTTGTATAACCATTCTCTTACATAATTAATAATTAAAAATGTATAATTGCTATGAAATTTTTTGTTTGGCTATTTTTATTATTTATCCTTTGACTACGCAAAGGATAGAAACGACGTTAAACTTCTTGGGAAGTTTCGGCGTCTTATTCTAGAATAATTCTTTGAAGAACTTTGTAATACTTCCTATGAAATCAAAGTTTAACTTAAATGACATTTTTCTTCATTCAGTATATTTATTTGATCGTAGATAAGCTCATAATACATTTGTAAATAATTGATTAGTAGATATATCTCAAAGGTTAAGCACATTATCTTTACCATAGAAGGTTGCTAACTTAAAGATATCTTTGGCTAGAATATCGATGTTACCTACTTTTGAACCTCCTCAAATAAGAATTACTCATCCAGCTAATCTTCCTTCTTTGTCTAATTGGTGGAGATGCTTATTTATTTTATTGAATATTTCCTCATATCTAGCGTTAATTACATCTGATAAGAATAAGATATCAAGGCCGCTATCATCTTTAATATTGTCTTTGAATACGATTGCAGAGCCATGTGTTTTCTTAATGTTTTCAGCTTCTTTTATATCTATTTGCATTCCTATAGAGATGTCTTTGGTAACATCTTCACCTCCCATAGGCACTACTCCATATCCCAATGCGTAACCATCTTCGTAGATTACATAACTTGTTTGGTTTTTTCCTATATCAATAAGAATTGTTCCCAAATCTTTATGATCATAATCTAATGCTATTTCGCTGGCAGCGATAATATTTGGAATAATATCTGTTATTTTTACACCAATTCTTTCGAATGAATCTATAAGTCCATTGTAAAGATTTTTGGGAATCATGAATACATCTGCAACAAGTTCTAATTTTTTACCTTTCATTCCTATAGGATCTTTTTCTCTTTTTGTTTCATCTATGATTCGATGAACAGGAACGATCTTTATAGTTTCGTAGTTACTTTTGTGAGAAATTTCTGTGATAACTCTTGATAAGTGATCTACATCTTCTTCGCTAATTTCATCTCTCATAACTCTTTTTTGTTCTACTACTCTATTGATAATAAGTTCAGGGTGAGAGATGCTAACAAAAAGTTCTTCAATAAAATCGCCTCATAATTTTTTTACAAAATTTTCTAATATTTTGTTTATAGTGGCTGTAAATCATTCTGAGTCTAGGATCTTACCTTTGCGAAGTCCTTGTGTTTGTTCTATTTGTTTTGCAAGAACGATTTCTTTTCCTTCATCGTTTCCAATAACAATTGCTTTTATGCTATCGTTCCCGATATCAAACACAGCTTTGATGTTTCTCATATCTTTATCAGGTTCTTAAAAAATAAAATTAAATATATAACGTGTACACGCGCTCTACTCACAATCTGCTTTTTGTAGGTAGAAAAATTGTTTCGTTTTCAGGTGTATTAATGTAAAAAGAAAAAACAATTCTATTTTGTAGAATTGTGATATACAAAGGTTATCTATTGTTTTTGTGGTATATAACTTTTAGTTATCAGTAGATTTAGCTAGGTCTTACTTAGTAAATCTTGATCTATAGAGTAAAGAAATTTTTTTTCTCTTATCGTGATAGAATTTTAACATAGTATTGCTAAAAATTATATCTTTTCAGATTTCTTTTAGTTTTTTGATCTTATATATAAGTATTGGTACTCGTAATGTTTTTATCATATATTCTACAATATGTCAAATCACTCACCCTATATATTTTTCTATTATTGTTTTTATTTTTGTATTCCCATGATAAATAGGTAGGCCTAAATTTATACTATGATGATCTTTTGGAAGATTTGGTAATAATGAAAACAATCGTTGATTTTGTTCATAGATAGTTTTTTTCTCAATAGTATCTTGATAAATAGGTACAAGATGAGCTAACCGATAAGCAAGATAAATATCTGTGTTTTCCAAGCTTATTGTATATAAATTTTGTGCTTCTTCAGTTATATAAAAACTTAAGCAATATTTTTTATTGGTATTCCCTTTACTTCTTTTGAGTCCTAATACAAAAAATATTATGGCACTAGCTAATCTTGCACGTCGTAAACATTTTTTTTGAGTTATAATAAATAGATCTATGTCTGATCACGGATGAAGTGAATTGAAACTAATTGAGTTACATAGATAGATGCTTTTTATCCAAGGCAGTGACTGAAAAATCTTTTGATGTTTTTTGATATGGATACGATATTCTTCCAATAAAGGATTTTCATGATCTCGAGAAAATTTTTGATCTGTATCGCTTTTAAAATCTTGTTTTTTTTCTGTACTAAAATATTCCCAATGCTTAGGAATAGGATAATTCATAATTTCATATAACAATAAGTCTGATTGTTTCATGTCTTATTGATCTCGTTGTAAACAATTTGCTCATTCTTTATTTATCAGAATACATTTCTTTTTTTTGATAGTTTGTGTTCTAATATCGGTTATAAAATTAGCTATCTCTTTGCAAAGATTTCCTGTATAACAAAGATACATTTCTGTAGTTTTTGTGAATATTTCTTGACCATCATTTATGGTAAATGTAGGTAGTGTCTGATCTTGCAGAGATGCTTTATTTATCGTTATATTAAAAGCACTTCAACTAAGTTTTGTGGTATAATTATTTGTTCTACAGTATGATTGGCTCAATGTTCCTGTTGAAGAAAGATCATGTCTTATATATGTTCATGTATTATTATTTTGATCTTTATATCGTAGGTGAATTTCTTTGTCAGGTAAAATGGAAATAGTATATTGTAAAGGAAATATTGTGCCTGTTGTAATATATAATCCTCTACTTGTCATTGCAGAATAGATAAAATTATTCATATCTCCATGAACTTTATTTATACATGTTTCTGCATATAAAAAATCTTTATTATTATTTTCGAAAATATTTCTAAAGCTTACTATAAGTACCAAAATGATTCCTATTACCATAATAAGTTCTAGCAAAGTGAATCATTTTTTTTTCATATAAGCTTTCAAAAAATAAAATTAGTTATTGATGAGAGGTCTTATAACATATTTGTAATTTTTTTCGCTCTTTTCACCTATTACCAATGGTTTTTGTCCGTCAACGATTTGGAAAAGTAGTTCATCTTCTTTCATGATTCTGATGAAATCAGTAATATATCTTCCATTGATACCGAAAGAAACAGCTTCTCCTTCTATAATTGCAGGTATGCTTGTATTTCCAGCTCCTTTATCTGTTTTACCAGAAGAAATAATAATGCTATCTTTGTTACTTTCTATTTGGATAAAATTGTTGATATCTTTTGTCAAAATTCCAATTTTTTTGATAGCTTTTTCACAAATAGCTTTATCTACCAAAATCTTTGTGTTAAATTGTTTTGGCATAATTTCTTCTCTATCATATTCTGGAAAATTACCTTGAATAAGTAATGAAGTTGCGATAATTTTGATATCGTTGATAGTAAATTCAAATGCTATTAGATTTTCAGAATAAAATATTTTCATTGTATCACATTCTTTACTGATACCGTATTCTGTGATTCTTTGTATATCGTTGATAGATAATTTTGGAACGATAAGAGAAAATTCATTTTCAATAGTATTTTTGGTTTTGTATTCAGACAATCTAAATGAATCAGTACCAACAAAAATTAATTTAGAACCATCATCTTCTTTTTTTGATTTGATCAATACTCAGGTTAATACTGGACTAAAATTCTTTTCTGTTACTGCATATTCTACTTTTTCTACACCTTGAGCAAAAGTTTGTGTATCTAAAGATACTGTATGTTCTCTTGGAACTTCAGGTAATGCTACATATTCGCTAGCAGAAATTCAATTAATATCAAATGTATCTTTTGCTCCTTTTATGGTAACTACTTGTGTTTTTTGATCAGCACTGATCTCGATATGTTGGTCTTCAATGCTTTTTATAATATCTAAAAATGTTCTTGCATTTACGGTTACTGCTCCTTCAAGACTTACTTTACAAGGAAGTTCTATTTCTACATATTTTTCCATATCAGTAGCTCTGATAATGATATTATCAATAGATGCTTTGAGATATATATTTTGTAGGATAGGTAATGTTGCATTTTTGGCAACGAATCTACTAGAAATATCTATTACATCAATTAATTTTGCAGTCTCGATACTGATTTTCATGAGCGTGTAGAATAATAGAATAAAAGATTATTTTCCGAAATTACGTTTTTCTGCCATAGTATCAAACCAAGCAAGAGCTTCTTTAAATGTTGGAATATCTAATTCTGGACATCTTTTTGCAGTAAAATATAATTCTGCATATCCAATCCACCAAGACATAAATCCAGATGTTCTTTGAGCTTGATCTCATTTTGTTCTAATTACTAGTTCAATAGGAGGTATATGCCCCAAATCTAGTGCAGCAGTAATATCTTCTTCGGTAACATTACTCAAATCCATACCTTGTTGAGCTAATTTTTGAATTCCTCTTGTTATCTCATCTCTTCACCCGTAATTTATAGCAAATACAAATCGTTTATTTGTTGGATAGCTAAATCTTGTTTTTTTTTCATTGAGATAATTCTTGAATCCGTCAGTAACTCATGCTGGATTTCCTATTCGCATAAAATTAATCTGATTTTTTTCTAAGATTTCATCTAATTTACTATCTACTTGTTTATACATATTCATAAGGAAATCATATTCTTCTTGTGGTCTTTTTGCTGTGTTTTCTGTACTTAATCCTCGTAGAGTAAAAACACTAACATCAGTGTTTGTAAATGTATATTCTAACATATCAACTCCTTTTTGGTAAGATACCCAATATGCTTCAGGAATACTTACATTGTTCTCTTTGGCTCGAGTTCTGTTCCCATCAGGAATAACAGCTACATGTTTTGGATAATGCATTAATAATATACTTAAACTAGAGCCTATAGTATAGGCGTTCCGTTAAAAATGTCATAGACTCAATGAAATGTAATTATTTAGCTTTTCCTTTCAAGAGAAAATTTAGCTCTTAGCGCTTATAATTTAATTTATTATTTATATGATTTTTATTTTCTTGGTCCTTTTTCAAATGTTCTTCAACTTCTTTCTGGTCTTTTATCTCCTCATCTACTTCAACCTCTAAATCATCATCTATCTCCTCCTCTGCTTCAACCTCTAAATCATCCTCTGTCTCCTCATCTATCTCCTCCTCTGCTTCAACCTCTAAATCATCCTCTTCCTCATCTATCTCCACTTCAGCTACCTTTATCGTCTTTGGCTCTGCTTGCTGTTCCTTTTAGCGTTTTAATTACTACTTCAGATTGATATTCAGGTACGGTGATAAATGAAAAATCTTCTAAAACTCTTACGTCATCGATTTCTCTTGAAGGGACACCTGTTTCTTCGGTAATAAAATCTACCATAGTTTTTGGATAATATCCAGCTGTTTTTCCTAAAGCGATAAATATTCTTGCTTTTCCTTCTCCAGGAGTATTTACTGATGAAGAAGTTTTTTCTATAGTAGTATAATGTTCTTCGTTAAATTCGTTTGAATAAGCTATTCTCAATAATGCAGCAAGCACATGATCAGCTTCTCTTTCTTGTAAAAGCTCTTGAGCTATAGTTAGATATTTTTCATGAGCCCCTTTTTCCAACATTTCTGTTATATTTGCTTTTAATTTCTTCTTTTTTGTTTCAATAACGTGGGCTATTGCAGGGATTTCTATCTTTTTTACGGTATTATTTGTCGCTTTTTGGAAAAATACGAATTTTCTATATTCGCTAGGCGTTACGAAAGTAATTGCAGTTCCTGTCTTTCCCGCTCTTCCTGTTCTTCCAATTCTATGCACATAACTTTCTGGATCTTGTGGTAATCCAAAATTGATAACGTGAGAAATATCGTTTACGTCGATTCCTCTAGCCGCAACGTCGGTTGCTACCAGAATTTTGGTTTTTTTAGTTTTAAATAATTTAAGGATATTTTCTCTTTGCTTTTGTTGTACATCACCATGAAGTGCTTGGGTACTGTATCCTTTTTCATGAAGTCTAGCAAAAACATGGTCTACGTCCAATTTTGTTTTACAAAACACTATTCCATAAAAATCATCTTCTTTATCCATAATTCTACATAGTGCTTCTAACTTATCTCTTTCACTGATTTGAATATAGAATTGTTCGGTAAGGGCAGTTATGTTTTCATTTTTTTTGATGGCTACAAGATCATATTCTCCCATGTATTTTTTTGCAACAGAAAGAATTTCTCTTGGCATAGTTGCAGAAAACAACAATACTCTTTTATCTGGATTTGTTTGTTTGAAAATTGTTTCAATATCGTCAATAAATCCCATATTGAGCATTTCATCCGCTTCATCAAGAATGAAATATTTGATCTCTTCTATTTTTAATGTTCTTCTATTGAGATGATCCATAACTCTTCCTGGTGTACCTACTACGATATCTATTCCCTTTTTGAGAGCTCTATTTTGAATTTCATAAGATTGTCCTCCGTAAATAGCAACAATACTTAGGTTCTTTGGATACTGTAATGAATTTATTTCTTCAGCAACTTGTACGGCTAATTCTCTTGTTGGTACCAAAATAAGTGCTTGAATGTGATTTTCGTGCTTAAGATTTTCAATTAAAGGTAATCAAAAAGCAGCTGTTTTACCTGTTCCTGTAGCAGCTTGTCCTATAATATTCTTTTTGTTGGCAATCAACAAAGGAATAACCTCGGCTTGGATAGGAGAAGGAATTTTAAATCATTTTTTTTCTAATCATTCTAGAGCTCTTGAAGACAGCCCTAAGTCTTTGAAAGTAATTTCAGTCATACGAAAAAATACATTATAAAAATGGTTTCTACTTTTTATACCACGAAAAAAAAATTAAAGACTTCCTATTTCGAGAGAAAATATAGAAAACGCGAGTCAAAGCCAGACAAGGCATGTGTTCTCCGTTTTGTGAGAAAAAGAAAAATCCTTATCAACTTTGATTGATCTGTATATAAGGATTTGTTGTGAGATTGCTAGGGATTTTTTTCTTACAAAAAAAACGGGAAAGTATTCTTCCCGTTAATTAAATTTGATACCTTGTTAAAAAGGATCATAAAACCTTACAAGTCCTCCAGGACTACATACAGTTCTTCCAATTGCTTCTTCGTCGCTCATTCCTAAAGGAATTTCTATTGAAAGTTCAGGAATTAATCTAATTTTTTCGTTCATTTCTTTTATTTTAGTTGTTTTTATTATTATATATATTTTATCAATAAAATCAATGATATTTATTATTTTAATAATTTATTTTTATTTTCTTCAGAAATCAGCGGGAATTTCACCTCGTTCATCGGTATGTCGTTTGAGGATTTTTGTGGAGGGATTAGTTTGACGGAGTCGCTCCTCTGCTTCTTGTACTGCCACAAAAATCCTCTCTGTTCATGGGAGTTTCTCTAATTTTGTTTTGCATTTCTTTTGTGAAATTCGACTGATAGCGTGTTTGGAGTCTGAATAAAGATATTGATCAGATTTAATGTTATGTAAATATTTAAGACCCTCAACCAAAGCCAAAAATTCCCCTATATTATTGGTTCCCAAAGGATATTTTTTGTGAAAAAGTGTTTTTCCTGTGATGAGGTCAACTCCTTGGTATTCAACTTCACCAGGGTTTCCGCTACAAGCAGCATCAACTGCAATACTATTTTTTTCAAAAGGAAAATCACCTGTTTTCCAGTTTTTTTTCTCTTTGGTTTCGTAATATTCTGTATACGGTTTTTTGTATGCTATTTCTGCTTCTTGTTTGGTCTTAAATGATTTGTATTTTGCACCAGAAAATCAAGAAACATTGGGTAAACAATTATCTCGTGAATCATAAATTCAAGGGGTTTTTCCCTCTCGTACAACGTAGTGTTTCATATATTTTATTGATAGTAAATTATCCGTTTTATAAAAAAAATCCCTTACTTATCAAGGGATCTTGTTGAGGAAATTGTATATAGTGTCTTCTATTTCTTGTAATCATTCTATTGTTGAGGTATTTTTGCTTGTTTGAAAGAAGTGCTCCTCTTGATTTTTATCCATTGATACAGCAAATTTTAATGGTTTTCCCTCTGCCATTTCTAGCTGATATATAGTTTTATCA
This sequence comes from candidate division SR1 bacterium RAAC1_SR1_1, assembly GCA_000503875.1. Classification (GTDB taxonomy): domain Bacteria; phylum Patescibacteriota; class Gracilibacteria; order Absconditabacterales; family Absconditicoccaceae; genus UBA5124. The sequence continues at coordinate 481,605 of CP006913.1, read as the reverse complement.
TTTACTGTTTCTTTACCTAATACTACAACATCATAAAGCTTTTTGCTTGTTTTTGTTGTATAGGTGAAACGATTGTTTTCTGGTTGATTTATTAAATTTTTAAAAAGACTTCCATTTACTAACGTTCTTATCGCTCTTTTTTTGCTTCATCGGATACACATTTGTTCTAATCTTCTCCATTTTTCTTCTATACTTTGGTACTGGTGTATTTCTTTTTGATGCTCTTTTTGATATGCTCTTTCTAATTCATTTTTAATATCTTCAGCGTTTATTTGGAAAAGTTTTTTATTGAGTTTTTTTATAACTTTTTCTCTAAATTTTTCTGGAAAATCTCTTTTTCCAACTTCAAATTTTATTTTCTGAGTATTCTTTTTATGGATATAATAACTTTTTGCTTGCATTGCTAAATTCTGAATATTTTTTCGAATATCATTTAATATATCATCTTCTTTTTCTAACGTTGGTTTTCGTTTGTGGGTATCTATTTTTGCTTTTTCTATATACTTTATTATTTCATTTTTCCAAAAAGTAGAATCTTTAGATTCTTTCGTTTCTATTTGCATTTGTTCGTTGATAGAAATGGTTTCTACGGTCATTTTTATCTATTATATATAAAACATAGAACAAACCAATATATAACCATTTATACATAAAAGTCAACTACTCTTTTATTTGTCTTTGGATATTGGCTAGATCTTGGAAGTCGGCTTGTTCACCTATTTCTGTCGTGAGATATCCTGGATATTCTTCGAAAAATACTTGTTCTCATCAAATATTTTGTTTCCAGTCTTCTTCTATTCCATGCATAGGATAAAGTTTGATATGGAGATGATTTACACCCATTCCTTCCATAATCATTCCTACTCTCTGTACGTTAAGTTTTGCTTTTAGAAGTTGGACTACATCATCAGTAGCAAGAATAACATCTTTATAGAGTTCTTTGTCATGAATATTAAATAAATCTGATTCATAATGTTTTTTGGGAATCAATAATGTTTGTCCCTTACAATTTGGAAAAATATCGAGAATTGCTATAAATTTATCGTTTTCCCATATCTTGTAAGACGGTATTTCTCCTGAAATAATTTTGCAAAATATACACATTTTTACATTGGTTAGGTATATAAATAGTGGCTATGTTCTATTTATCTATTTTTCTTTTCAAATCAACAAAAAAGACCGTAGGTCCAATAACGCTACGGTCTAATAGAAAATTTGATGTCTTGTGGTGGTACCAGATACTGATACACTTTCTTAATCCTTGGGTTTGGATTACCGTGCAGATAACAAATTTTACATGAAAGCAATGTGTTGCAAGCGATGCCTATCTCACTGGTGGAGATAATCAGATTTTGACCACATACATAATACGTAATTATGAATAATATCCAGGGAAATAAAATGTTGGCGCCACTGTCTAAGGGGTAAATAGTATTAGATTTTGTTTTTGTTTTGGGTGGCCATCCTATTTGTAGATAATATCAGGGAATTAGTAGTATATATACAATATTCCGATATCCTTACATTCATTCTTTCGTATAAAGTATAACGAGGATTATTTTAAAAGCAAATTTTCGCAAAGAAAATTTATAAACAAATTTTAATAAAGATTTTTAATTTGTGAAATTTATACTAAAGTATAATTGATTATCTAAATGCAATTTCTTGTAGATTCATTTAGTAATCAAAATATAAACAAATTTTTACTTACTTTTTTTAATAGATAAAATTTGTATTTTAAAACATTGGTTTTTCATTGAAAAAAGCATCTATTTATTTAATATGGTGAAAACCTAAAAAAAACTAATATGAATACAAAAAATAACAAATCCAAAAATATTCAGCGTATCGTTGATATTTGGACAGAAAAAATATTCAATATAGAATCTTCTGTTGAATTAAATAATCATGCAGAAAAAGTAGGACAAGGTGCTTTTGTTTGGTCAAATGTGTTGGATATAAATAATCGAAAAAAAGAAAGTACTAAAGCTCAAGACTTCAAAAAAATGTTTTCATCTAAAATAGAAAAACATTATCCACATATTCATATTTCTTCACAGGGAATGCCTAGAGGTATTCTCAAAGAAACATTACAAGATTTGGATATGGATATGGATATGGATAAATCAATCAAAATTTTTTCTACTTGGATACAGGACGATAAAGTTTATTTAAAAGATGGAAACAATCCTCCTCAAATAATTGATTCTGATGAACCTACGATTTCTTCGTAGGTTTTTTTTAAAGTAACCTTAGTCTTGAAACTTTGGACGAGTTTCATATATTCAAAAACAGTATGTTTACTTATTAATGTATAGTATTGATGGAGAAATCATTGGACACGATTGTTGCGTGGGCGAAAAGAAGGGGTTTTGCGTATCCAGGATCAGATATTTATGGTGGGTTAGCAAATGCATGGGATCTAGGACCTTATGGGACAGAAATCAAAAGAAATATAGAAAATATTCGATGGAAATATTTTGTTCAAGAAAAAGATGATGTGATAGGGCTTGATAGTCAGATTTTGATGAATCCAAAAGTATGGGAAGCTAGTGGGCATGTATGAGGTTTCTCTGATCCATTGGTTGATTGTAAAAAATGTAAAAGTAGAGAAAGGGCTGATAAATTGATTGAAGATTATATAACTAGAAAATTTGTTTCAGAATTATCAGCAACAAAAAATTGAGAATCAAAAAATATGGATAAAGAATTTGAAAAAAATGATAAAACAGCATTAAATTATCTTTTAGAAAAATATTGAATTCAAAATCTAACACCAGAAGCTTGGACTTTCGAGCAACAAACAGCTGTTCTTAATTGAGAAAAAGTAAAATGTCCTAAATGTTGATCATGTGATCGAACTGAACCAAAGAAATTTAATCTGATGTTCAAGACGCAACAAGGTATCGTAGAATGAGAGGGAACAGATATTTACTTGAGACCAGAAACTGCACAAGGAATCTTCGTTAACTTTAGAAATATCTTGGATACTACGAGATCAAGAATTCCTTTTGGAATTGCTCAAATAGGAAAATCATTTAGAAATGAAATCACTCCAGGTAACTTTATGTTTAGAGTGAGAGAGTTTTATCAAATGGAAATCGAATACTTTGTAGAAAATGATGAAAAAGTGGGATTAGCAGCATTTGAAGATTGGAAAAATTTGAGTAAGAAACGATGGAAAGAAGAGATAGGAATCAAAGAAGAAAATATGAGATTTAGAGATCATGATAAAGATGAATTGAGCTTTTATAGTAAAGGAACCTGTGATGTAGAATATCTTTTCCCACGATGATGGTGAGAATTACAAGGTATTGCTTATAGGACTGATTATGATTTGAAACAACATATGCAGCATTCTGGTAAAGATATGCAATATAATGATCCTTATACAGGTAAAAGATATGTTCCTCATTGTATAGAACCAAGTCGATGATTAACAAGAGCTATTTTGACAGCCTTGATTGATGCCTATGATGAAGAAAAATATACGGATTGAAACGGAGCAGAACAAACAAGAATTGTTGCCAGATTCCATAAAAATGTTGCACCAATTAAATTTGCTATTATTCCTTTGTTAAAAAAAGATGAAAAAATAGTTGGATTTGCAGAAAATCTCTATAAAAAGTTGAGCAAACAATATATGTGTGAATTCGATGATAGTGGAAATATCGGAAAATGTTATCGCAGACAAGATGAAATCGGTACTCCTTACTGTATAACTATTGATCATCAGACTTTGGAAGATGGAACCGTGACTCTTAGAACTAGAGATGATATGAAACAAATAAGAATCAAACCTGAAGAAATTACCTTATAATATTTATTCCTTAATATTTCAATATGGATCCTATGCAACCTAATCAACCAATCCAACCAATCCAACCAAATCAACCAGAACAAACTCCTCCACCTCACGATCCAACATCTTTGGAGTCTTTTATTAGACAAACTTCGGCTGGACAAGCAGGCATTCCGCCACAACCTTTGTTCCAAGGAACGACTTCACAACCACAAATAATAGAAAAAATTGTTTATAAAAAGCAAAGAGTACATGGCTTTTTCAGAACACTAACAATTTTATCATTGGTTGTTATAGGCTTTTTGATGTTATTGGAATCCTTGAATGTATTTTCTCTTAATATCAATGGTTTTAATCTAAACTTGATATATCCTATTTTTATTCTTTTCAGTTCGATAGTTATTTGGAGTTATAGATGATTATTTGGAAAAATATTTGGTCTGCTTTTGTTTTTAGTTGTTGTAGGGTGATTTTTTACTATCTGAGTATATACATCACTCAATCCTTCAACTGAAACAAAATTTGGTTCTTATATTTCATATCCTTCCGCATCAACTGCTCAATATAGCAAGATGTATCTAACCACTTTGGTGAGTGACCTTACTTTTGTTGGTAAAAAAACAGATAATTTCTTGGAATGAAATTATTGATCAGATAGAAAATTGTTAGTGTTTTCAGGTTCTACAGGAAATTATCAATATTATTCTTTTCAAGAAGAAACAAATCTGAATTTACTTCAAAATTACTATAGTATAATATCGCTTTGAGTTACTTCAACACAACCATTATATTTGTATGTTAAAAATCTTTTGGCTCTTCAAAAAATAGACCTTACGGATACTTTGGCTAAAACTGTTAAAGTTCATGCTGGAGCAATGATTTCCGATATTGTTGTTGGATCTTCTCTCAAAAATTTGGATATAGAATCATCTTTGGCGGATATTACGATTCATTTACCAAAAGATGTATGAGTAAAACTTACATATAAACACCTTGTATGACAGTTAGAACTTGCTGACTTTGAGCAAAAGGGACCTTGATATTTCGAATCAACCAACATTGCCTCTGCTCAAAAAATACTTAATATCACAATGAGATTTGGTGGTGCTAGAACTAAGATTGTTTGGAATAAATAAATCTAATCGTTACTTCGCAATAAAAAACAAATAAAATTCATCAATCATCAAGGCAGTATCGAGTCATTAGTTGAAAGTCACGAAGTCTTTGTATTGCTGCTTTTTGGCTACGGATTATGTTGATTTGGTGATGATTTTCTTCTTTTATTTGTCCTTTTTATTGCTCTAATTATAAAGTTTCTAATAATTAAAATTTGTTTTATTTATTTCTAAAAGTCATGAAAGTTATTACAAAAAATAGGGCGGCTTTTCATGATTATGCAATAGAAAAAGAATATGAAGCAGGACTTGTTCTTCAATGATGTGAGGTAAAATCTATAAAAACAAGTCATGTAAATATTAAAGATTCGATTATAATATTAGATAATAGAGAACTTTGGATTGTAGGAATGGACGTTCCTTTATATGAAAAAACTTCTTATGTACTTGTTCCTGGCTATCAACCCAAAGGAAGAAGAAAAATTTTGGTAAATAAAAAAGAATTAGCTAAACTGTCTGCTGCTTTGGATGTTTCTGGAACTATTTTATTACCTTTGGAATTATTTATTAGCAAACGCTGAAGAATTAAAATCAAACTTTGAGTTGCGAGACTTATGAGAAAGGTAGAAAAAAAACAGATCCTCAAAGAAAAAGATGTTAAAAGACAGATGGATAGAGAAATAAAGGGAATGAAAAACATATAATTTCAATAAAATAGTTTGCAATTCTTGTATAAATTATTATAGTCATCTTCGCAGTTGCCAATATGGCACCGTGCTAGAGTGGTCCAATAGACGGGTCTGCAAAACCTTGGTTCATCGGTTCGAATCCGATCGGTGCCTCCATTTCACTCTAGTATAAACAACCAAGTGAATACCCTCAGTTCCGTCAACTCTCCCGCTTTGCGGGAACAAGCAAAGACTCCACAGTAGTGGTGTTTTTTGTTTTACTTGAAAAACTTTTCTATATCTATAAGTATACTATGCATAAAAATATGCTCAGGTAGCTCAGTCGGTAGAGCACACCCATGGTAAGGGTGAGGTCGGCGGTTCAATCCCGCTCTTGAGCTATTTTTTTATAAAATAAAAATCCCTAAGAATAACTTAGGAATCTTCATTAATTTTTCAACTTTTCAAGATATTGTCTTAAAGTTCCTATATTAATCGGTTTTGGAATGTAACCATTAAATTTAGGTTCTTCGTTGTATGTCTTTTCGATATCTTCAAAAGGGAAGCTACTTACTCCTACAATATGAGGAGTTTTTTCTTTAATTTCTTTTATTATTCTAGTTGCTTCAACACCGTTCATTATAGGCATTTTAACATCCATGAAAATAATATCGAAATCATACTGTTTACATAATTCTACGGCTTCATTACCATTGATTGCCATCTTAATATCCAGGATTCCCAAATCTTTAAGTAATCTTTGTATAAAAAGTCTATTTGGAAATTCATCGTCAACAATTAATATCATCATATTTATTTATTTTTATTTTTTGATTTACAACGATTTGCATTCTATTAATATTCTTATTAATTTCAAGTTTATAATTATTTTTTGTTAAAAAAATCCCTAAGAATAACTTAGGGACTTAATTAATTTTTCAATAATTGAAAATATTCTTCTAATATATTAGCTTTTATTGGTTTTGAAATATAATAATCAAAACCAGCTTCTTTATATTGTGAATAAATATCTTCAATTGGGTGTGTGGTCAAAGCAACAATATTTATTTCTTTCATTTCTTTGATGATTTTTGTTGCTTCAAAACCGTCCATTATAGGCATTCTAATATCCATAAGAATAGTATTGAAATCATTTTCTTTACATATTTCGACAGCCTCTTTCCCGTTTTCAGCAATAGCGATATCCACGATACCCATTCTTTTTAAAATTCTATCTAACAACATTATGTTAGTAGAATCATCGTCTACAACCAATACTCTCATTTATTTAATCTCCTCCTTTTTATTTATTACTTTTGTTTTACTTTTTGTGTATAGATATTTTTTCTTTATTTTCAAGTTGTTATAAATTCCTTACCCATATAAGGAACCAATACTTCTGGTACTTTGATAGAACCATCAGCTTGTTGATAATTTTCTATAACTGCAATTAAAAATCTTGGAGTAGCAATAGCAGTATTATTCATCGTATAACAGTATTTAATTTTACCTTCTTTGTCGCGATAACGAAGATTTAATCTACGTGCTTGGAAGTCCAAAAATGATGTTACTGAATGTGTTTCTCCGTATCCATCACGTGATGGCATCCAACATTCTAAATCTTGTGAATTATACTTTCCAATTGCCATATCTCCTGTACATAATTGAAGTACACGGTAAGGAACCTTGATATCATCTATTATTTCCATAGCATTTTGTAAAATTTGTCTGTGAAATTCATCAGACATTGCAATATCTTCTGGCAAAATAACGACTTGTTCTACTTTCATAAACTGATGAACTCTATACAATCCTGCTGTATCTTTACCATAAGTACCAGCTTCACGACGATAACATGCAGAATATCCACAATATCTTTTTGGAAGTTCATCTTCACTAAGAACTTCATCCATATGATAAGCAGTTACTGGAATTTCAGATGTTCCGATTAACCATTGATTATCTCTTTCTAACCAATAAGCATCTTCTTCTCCTCCAGGAAAATATCCAGTTCCTTGAAGTGCTTCTGGATTAACAATATTTGGTACATTCATAGGTGTAAATCCTTTTGCTACCAACTTTTTGAGTGTATATTGCAAAATAGCTTGTTCAAGCATCATTCCATCTCATTTGAGAAAATAACTTCTTGCTCCAGCAAGTTTCACTCCTCTTTCAACATCAACCATATCGTGTTTTTTCATCAATTCCATATGGTCTTTAGCTTCAAAAGAGAATTTAATAGGTTCTCCAATAGTTTTTATTACTACATTTTCTGTATCGTTTTTTCCAATTGGAGCATCTGGATGAATAGATGTATTTGGCATTTTCAAAAGTTCTTTATTTAGATCTTCTACTATCGTTTGGTATGTTTCTTCTTTAGCTTGGATTTCTGTTTTAAGTGCTTTTGCTTCGTCATATTTTTTTTCTTCTCCAAATTTCTTTTGTTGAAATTTAAGATCATCAATTTGTTTTTGTAAATTTTTTCTTTCGTCATCTTTTGCAATAATTGCTTCTACATCTATATTTTTGCCTTTATTTTTGCAAATTGCTTTATATCCTTCGATATTTTCGCGTACTTTTTTGAGATCTATCATTCTATTATAATAAAGATTTAAAGGTTGTTATCTAAAAAATATTTTTCTATAAATCATTTCTAAACCAAGTTTGATACTATTGGAATTCTTTTGTCTATGTGCTTTAGTTGTACTATATTCTGTATAACGAACAGTAATAGGCACTTCTTTATATTTCATTTTATTTCTGTGAATTTGTTCGTTGAGTTCATTTGCGTAGTGCATTCCATCTGCCAATAATTCAATTTTTCTGAGAGATGAAAGACTAATAACTCTATATCAACTGTGAGGGTCCGAGACTTGCGAGCCATAAAATATTCTAGTTACTAATTTGGAAATCCATAGAATTATTTTTCTTGTTTGAGACATATTTTCTGTCTTTGCTCATTTTATAAACCTCGATCCAATATAAAGATCAGCTTTGTGTTCATGCATTGTTTTCATAAAAGTATTCATATCATTTATATCCATTTGTCCATCGGCATCATATCCTACAAACCATTTAATTTTCAAAAGATCCCCATATTTTTTTATGAAATTATATCCTGTTTGGTTGGCTGCACCTCCTCCTCTATTGATATCATGGGAAGCTATCATAATAAGTTTATTTGAATATTCTTTTTGCTTAGCTTCAATAATTTCTTGTGTATTATCTTGTGAACCATCGTTAATAACGAGTATTTTTGAAAAGCCAGCATTGATGATTTCGTCTATTACTCATCACACTACTTGTCATTCATTATATACTCTCAAATTAAAAATAAAATCGTCTTTTTCTGTAGTATTTTGGAAATTTATTATATGATCTTTTTCTTTATTATATGTTTCATTAATAGCTTTCCGAGAGATAAGTCTTGTTAATTGATATTTATTTTTTGTATGTTGATTGAGGAGCTCTATATAAAAATAAAATAGCAAAATTATAGCACCATATACCAATACATCAGCACCTCTTGCTAATCCAAAAAATTGTCAAAATGTGTTTAATAAATTTTGATTAAATGCAAAAAGGATAACTGCTGCTCCACCTCATAAAAATACAATAAAGTGTAAAACGTTCATCTTTTTGCGTTTATAGAGATCTATCCCAAAGAGAATAAATACTATCGCCGCTATGATGATGATAAATTGTAACAAAGACATTCTTAATGAATTATTAAGAAGTAAAATTTACTATTGTTTGTCAAAAATATAGGAAGTTGAGAAGAAAAATCAACTGAAAAATAGCTTATATCTTGATTTATATATATATTTTCTTATAGGTGAAAATAGAAAACTAAACTTAAAAAAAATGAAAATAGAAAAGTATCAAGTGGGTGAACCTATATTACCTGGAAATGTTATTTTTTTTGATAGGTATAGATTCCCAAATGGAGGTACATATCTAACTATAGTAATGATTATATTCTATATGTGTATGTATACGGTTGCTTTTAAAATTTTTATTTGATAAAATCCTCTAGAGAATTTTTCTAGAGGATTTTTTATTTGATGCTGTTATAATAAATTGTTGTTACATGCTCTTCTGTTCCTTCATAATAATAAAGTTTATTTGCTGGATTGATGTATATTTTTTTCTTATCAGGACTTGCATAGATCATATATTCTTTACCTTTTTCAATCATTTCTTGTTTACTTGTTATACTACGTTGTACTTTTTTGTTATTAATTAATTCGTAATAAAATATATTTATTTTCTCTTTTGGATCGTTAACTTTTTTATTATGGTACTCTGTTGCTTCTCGTGTGTTTTCTCTAAAATAAGAAAAAATAGTTTTTCATTTTTCTGGGATAATATAAGGTTCTCCTAATGATTCCTGATCTGTTGATATATAAGAATATGCACCATACATTAATTGTATATCGGTATCCTCTACTTTTAAAGTTTTATTTTTATTGTAATTTTTAGGATCTTTTCGCCAGATTTTAGCTTCTTTTACTTGATTATTAAATATATCTCTTATAATTTGCGGAGAAACTTGTTTGCCTAATTTTTTTCATTCTTCTAAGAGAAGATATTCTATTGGTTTAATTTCTTGGTCATAGGTAAATACATTATTATTCATTGCAGCAAAAAATGTGGCGTAACTAATTGCTTTTGTTACTACAGGGATTGCATATCTATTGAAATTTTTTTGAGATCAATTGTATCTTCCGAGTCCCAATAATTCTTGGCTTTCTTTATAATCTTTTTCTTCAATAAGTATGCGATAAATTACTATAATCATATTTTTTTGCTTTTCTTCTTCAGTTTTTCCATGAAATTCTATATGACCATTTTTTAAATAAAAATACTGACTATATATTTCAGGTTTTCTTTTTAATAAATCTTCTGCAGTGGGATAATGAAGTTGTCAATATCCTTTAGAATCTCATTCGGGATTGATAATGTCTCTAATTCCTGTTTCCTGAGAAAGAAGACCGCAAATTATTGTCAGTGTTGGAGAATCTTTTCCGTATTCAAGAAAATATTTATGATTTATTTCTGATAATTGGTAGGCCAAGCTTATGCTCGGAAAATAATGAATATTTCTAAATTTTGTGATAATGTTTACTTGATTTTTATTTTCTGTAATACAAATTGATTCTGGTGGTATTCTCATATGTTGAGGGACATTACATGCATCTAGTTTTTGTTCTCGATAGGTAATATCTTGCAATGCTTTATTTTTTTGGGTATCTGATAATTTATCAAAATTAACTATTTTAAGTAATTTTTGCTCATATAATCTATTTTTTGTGTCTAAAGAAATAACTTTTTCTATTTTTTCCGAGGCTATTGTTTTTATTTGGCCCATTACGGGAGATCATATACTCAATAATAATAGAGCGAGCATTGTTTCAATTTTTTTACTATAGGAGAATCATAAAGAAGATTTCTTTCATATATTTATATCTAGCTGGTTTTTTTTATCTTTCTCCATATCTTTTCTATAATGATATTCTATTAAATGTCAATATTTTATTGTTTTTGTTATTTTTTTGCCAATAAAAATCCTCGGTTTTTCTCCGGGGATTTCCTTTATATGTGTAGACGATTGTTTTATGATTAAATTTTGTGAGTTGTTTCTGTTCCTGCTATCATATCTTTTATCTTATAACTTCCTTCGTTTTTTTCTCCTTCCCCTAGAATAATAACAAGAGGAATCCCCTTCTTATCAGCATATCCGAATTGTTTTCCCAGTTTATCTGGTGATGGATATATTTCACATATTTTTCATTTTGCAAGAAATTTGTTCATCAATCAAGCAGTTTCATTGATTGTTTCTTTGAAATTCACAAAGAGATATTCTGTCTTAGTCAAAAGTTCTGGTTTGCTCTTTTCCAAAATAAGGAAGACAATTCTTGATAATCCAATACTTCCTCCTACTCATGAATACTGACTCTTTTTTGGATTGATATATCCTGTGAGATTTTCATATCTTCACCCAGAACTAATACTTCCTAACGCCATATCATCATCAAAAAATGATTCATAGACTGTTCCTGTGTAATAATCTAATCCTCTAATAATATAAGGATCAAATACAAGTTTATACGTATTGTCAGGATTTAGTGCTTTGATATATCAAAATACCTCTTCAAGTTCTTTTACCCCTCTTTTGAAATTTTCGTTTTCTAGTTTGTACGATGTCAAATCGTCTAATTTGCAAGCTACAAAATCCAATATTTTTTTGCTTTCTGTACCAAGTAATTCTTCTATTTCTTTGATAAATTGCTCATGAGATATTTTATAATATTTATCCAAAAGTGAATATATAAGAGGACGTTTTTCTTCAGAAAATTGTTCCATTACTCCAGCAAGAAGGTATCTATTATTGATATGAAGAGTAAATTTTTTCCCAGAAATAAACTTTTCTATAATTTGATGTAATGTTTTTGCTATTACGATCATCATTTCTGCATCGTAATAGAGATTTTTTCCTATAGCTGATTTTTCTCATTCTTGCCAAATCACATCAACATCCGCTTGCCAAAGTTCTTTAAATCTCCCTCTTTGACTTCTTTCTCCTCTTCGAACTGGTTGTACTTGAAAACGCTTAAAGGGAAAAGTAAGTTCATTTTCTCGATCGAGAACGTATCTTGCAAAAGGAACGGTAAGATCAAAATGGAGAGAATAATCTTTACTATCCTCTGCTCCTTGAGCTAATCCATATAATCAGAAAATCTGTTTCCCTGCGTCTTCTCCATTTTTTGAAAGAAGAACTGAATTTGCTTCTACTGCGGGAGTTTGAATATGTGTATATCCATGTTGTTCATAGAGTTGTTCTATAATTACTTTGACTTGATCAAAGACTAATTGTTCAGCTGGATTGTATTCAGGAAATCATCCGGGACGAAGCATATACTATTATTCAAAATATAAAACGCTTTATTCTTAGCTATTCTCAACTATTTCTCAATACAATTTAAAAGGAATTGCTTTTGTAATACGTACGTTAATAAAATTTCCTACATTAATTTTAGAGTCAGATTTATTTTTTATAATAATTTGTTTCATGTTGTCGGTATAGCCATATATTTCTTGGTCATGTATTTTATCGACGATTGCTTTTTTTATTTGGCCGATTTCTTGGTCGTTGTTTGCTTTAGATATAGATTTAAGAAGTTCGTTTAAACGGTTTCGTCTTTCTCGCTTGGTTGCACGGTCAATAGTGTCTGGATGATTTTTATGAGCGAAGGTTCCTGGTCTTGGTGAATAAATTCCAATATAAATCATATCAAAATTTCCGTATTTTGCTAGATCTAAACTTGCTTGAAAATCTTCTTCAGTTTCATCGGGGTAGCCAACAATCATATCAGTAGTAATGCTAATTTTTCTCTTGAGCGATCTAATGTTTTTAATAAATTCTTTTGCTTGTTCAACCGTATATCCGCGGCGCATCGCTTTGAGAATAGTATTTGATCCTGATTGAAATGGGATATGGATATGAGGACAAAGTTTGTTTTCTGTTTCGTGTAAGAAAAGAAGTTCTGGTGTATAAAAATTTGGGTAAGGAGATGTGTATCTCAACCATTCAAGACCATCTAGAGACAAAATAGTTTTGAGAATTTCGATAAATTCAGGATGTTTGTTTACAATTTGTCCTAATAAAACAATTTCTTTGCATCCTGAGGCAAGATGACGCTTAGCCTCTTCAATAATTTGTTCTTTGGGGTAATGTTTTTCTAATCCTCTTGCATAAGGAACAATACAATAACTACAAAATTGGTTACATCACGAAGAGATTGGGATATACGCTGTTTTTTTGTGATTATTCATCGAGGTATTGAATCATTCTGGTATGATTTTGGAATATTCGTTTGTTGTTTCCGTATCGTGGTGGATTTGATATCCTAATTTTTGCAAAATAAGCGGCAAAAACCCCGTATCATCGATTCTCCAAAACAATTCTATATTTGCTTGTTTTTTTTTGAGTGTATAAAAGAGTGGATTAAAAGCGTTGTTTATTCCTACTACTTTATCTGGAGAAGGATTGTTTCTAAACTCATTTACCTCATCTGCGGTTATACCCACAATTTCTGGATTCTTTGTTTGTAAAGACCCTAAAAAATTTCCTCTTTTAAGATTCTCTGGTAATTCTTTTTCGGTAATTTTCTGATTTCTTAGATTATGTTGTATCATACATCAGGTAATTCGTATCTTCTGGTGAGGAAGCGTTTCTTTGAGTTTTCCTGTTATTTTATCTTCAGATTTTTGTTTGATAGAACAGGTATCAAATATGATAATATCAGCATTTTTTTTATTTTCTGTATACAAAAATCAACAGTTGGTAAGGACTGCTTTTATTCTTGCACTGTCAGCATAATTCATCTGACATCATAAAATAATTATATGGAAGGTTTTCATTTTTTTGAACAAAAAAAACAAAGTTTTTCAACTTTGCTTTGATAGTGATTTGCGGCGGATAATCAAGAATTTTACATAAATACTGCTAGAATTTTACTCATTACTCTATTTTTTTCTACCTCTGTATGGTTTTTTTTGATTTCTTCATTATTATTCCTTTTTAATATACTTATTACTCTTGGAATTTGATTTTTTCTGTCCCGTCCTTCTAAAAAATATTTTATTCCTTCATATATTACATCTAATTGTTTTTCTGTAGTTTTATCGGAAAAAAGCATAGGAAATCTTATTTTAAAATAATCACTAACATAATTAAAAATCAATATTTCAGGATCCCAATCTTCTGTATTGTCTTTTGTTTTTTGCATTGCTATTTCTATAGGATTACTATAACAATGGTTACAAATAGCTTCTTGTATTTCAACAGAAAGAAATTTTTCTGGAGCAATTATTTCTTTTTGGATGTTTTCATTGTGATTTAATCAATTATTCATCTATAGTTTCTAAAATATAAAACTCCTATATATAAATATTTTCTATTAAATGTCAATAATTAAAAAAAGGTTTCTTGAAAAAAATCAAAAAACCTTATTATACAGTCTTAAAAAATTTGATTTTCTCTAAAGACAAAAGTTGTTCATTTCCCCTAATTATCACAAATACATCTTTAGGGTTAGTACAATTAATATCTTCTACTGTTACTGTTTTTTCTATCGTATTTATACGAAGTTTTGTTAGTACAGTTTTGTTTCTACAACTCATTGTAGCTTCTATAGTAAAATCTGTTTTTGCAGCTTTTAATATCTCAACTATGTTAATTTCTTCCATTATGTTTTTTTATTGGTTTTCAATTGAATTTTATATATTTCTCAGATAAAATCAATTTGATTTATCTCTTGTTTTGATAATTGAAAATATTAGTATCAATATGTTGTTTTTAGTAGTAGCTATACTGATACTATGATGCTTCTTATCTTTTGTTGATATATATTTCTTGGGGTTTGATTCTTCTCTTTTCTGTTACCCCAATACTATTTTTCCGAACTTTTCTTGAGTTTTCTGCCCTATCATATTGGAATATCTTTTTTATGACTGGTTATGTGAATCGTTTTTTTTCGTTATTTTTTGAAAAAGAAAAAATCAATAGAATCAACTAAAAAAAGATCTATTTTAGCATGATTGGTTATTTGATTTTGAATACTCTTTCTTCTTTTTTCAAAAAAATTTACTTCATTTTATAATTTTCCTGTAGAACAAATACAAAATCAAATGACATGAGGAATTAAAGTATTATATGCAAATATTTACAAAAATAATACAGATTATGTAGCAATAGAAGAGCTTATCAAACAAGAAAATCCAGATTTAATTTTCTTTGTAGAATTTGCAGATCATCATTATAAACATCTTAAAGATGTGTTAGAAACTAATTATCCTTATAGCAATAGTACTATTCGATCTCAAAAATATGTAGGAAATATGGTTTTTAGTAAAAAAGAAATCAATAATCGGGCTGATAATTTTCCTCAATGAGCTTGGAGATATGGCTATTTTTCTGTAATGTATGATAATCAACCTATCTATTTCTATCTAGTACATGCTAGTTCACCAAGTAATCCAAAATTTTTTCACATGAGAAATGTGCAAATAGAAACCTTTTTTAAAGATTTTGATCTCCATAAGGAAGTTCATAGAGAAAGAAATGATAAAGTTGTTGTTATATGAGATTTTAATACATCACCATGGTCTATTTTCTATTGGAAGTTTGCTGAAGGATTTAACAGAGAATTTGTTAACATAACAAGGTCATTACCTATTCTTTTTACACGAAAAAGTGTGTGATTCCCTTTGTTTTGGAGCCATATCGATCATATTTTTGCTAATAAACTTGTTTTTATTAAAGAACTTCAGGTTATTAATATTCCTTGATCTGATCATAAAGGATTTAGTTTCTGGATTAAATAATTTCTTATTTTTTTAAAAAAAGTCAATCTCTTTGTCTGGTGAATTGCTTGAACATTTTGAAAAAAGATTTTTCTGGGTATAATAAGAGTATATAGTAACTTAGCTCTTAACGAACTTTATTATCCATGTGAACATTAGAAAAATCAATATTAGAATTACAAGATATACAGGCTTTAATACCTGATTTTGTGCAGCTTAAAATAATGCCAAAAGCTACTGCAGAGAAAATCCAAGTGCTTGTTTTTGCTAAAGAGAAAAACAAACTTAAATTACTTACTACCAATAATTTCCCAGAACAAGTTCAAAAAGTAGTTAAAATGCTAGAAGATAAAAATTTTTTATCAGAAATATTTTATACTTCTGTTGAAGGATTTACTGCTGCACTTAGTTGGTATGATCAATTACAAGCACAAGAAGATACTGCAACAGAAGCCATGAAAAAACAAAAACAAGCTGAATGAACAGGTGCAATTTCTATGATCAAAAGTTTGTTTGAAAAAAGAGATACTATGGAACCAGGTGATTTTATTATGGAAATAGTAAGACTAGCCTTTCAAACATGAGCATCGGATCTTCACTTCCAACCGCAGGAATCAGGTGTTGTTATGAGACTTAGAATAGATGGTGTTTTACAAGAAATTTTGGAATTTACTCATGAAGATTTTTTGAAATATCTCCAAAAAATGAAATTTATTGCAGGGACAAAAATGAATATTGATTATATTCCTCAAGATGGAAGATTTGCTTTTCAATCAGTAAATAGAAATGGAGAAACCAAACAAGTTGATGTCAGAATTAACTTTATGCCAGGAATTTGATCAGAAAGTACTGTTATTAGATTTCTGGATCCAGGGAAATGATTTTCTTCTTTCGAAGATATTTGATTTAAAGGAAGAACTTACGATATTCTCAAAAAGAATTTGGAAAAAAATGTAGGTATTACTATTATTACTGGTCCTACAGGATCATGAAAAACAACAACCCTCTACTCTATTCTTCATACTCTCAATACGGGAGAAGATAAAATTATTACTTTGGAAGATCCTGTCGAATATCAACTTGCAGGAATCCAACAATCTCAAATCAATTATACAAAATGATATGATTTTGAACTTGGTCTCAAAGCTATTCTAAGACATGATCCTGATATTATATTGGTCTGAGAAACAAGAACTTCTGAAACTGCTGATGCAAGTATCAACGCAGCTTTGACAGGACATTTAGTATTTACTACCCTTCATACCAATTCAGCAATTGAATCTATTACTAGACTTTTGAATATGGGAGTTAAACCATATATGTTAGCTCCAGCATTAAATCTTATTGTAGCTCAAAGATTGGTAAGAAAACTCTGTCCTCATTGTGCAACCAAAAGAGATCCCCAATATGGAGAAAAAGTGGAAGTGGAAGAAACAATCAAAAAAATTACGGATGCTAATCCAAATATGAAACTCGAACGAGATGGGAAAATTCCACAATCTGTAGGTTGTGATAAATGTAATGGGAATGGATATGTTTGAAGAATCTGACTTATTGAAACCTTTGAAATTACTGATGATATCAAAACTATGATTATTGATGGAGCATCTACGTTGATGATGTATTCCAAAGCAAGAGAAACTGGATATTTGACGATGAAAGAAGATGGTATATTAAAATTATTGGATGGAATCACTACGTTGGAAGAGATTAGAAGAGTTGTTTAATTTTATTCTTATTATTACTTCTATGAATATTGAAGCTAATAACAAAAAGGCAATACTTACTTATAAGTTTTCATGATATACGCAAGAAAATTTGTGTAAACTTTATCGTGTATTAAAAGGAAAAAGTTTAAATCCTCATTGATATGAAACAAATAAATATAAATCTATCCTTTTTGAAATGATGAAAGATATTGAAATACTATTACATAAAGATTTTCTAAGTGAAAATTAATCAATTAATTGCTTTAATAATTTTATTGCTAAATCTTGATCTAAAAAATAAGGCGAAGTGGCTATAGTGACTATCTTCGCTTTTTTTATTAATCATTTTACAATCTGAATTGTCTTCTCGAATTGTTCTATACTCATATCTGGGTGTCGAAAATCAAGATCTATATCTAAAATTGTTTTGTCAGACTCTATTATATCAATATTTAAATTTAATAAAGAATATTCTGTATTTATTTGGCTTGATCACGTGATTAACTGTGTATCTAGGGCATATCTAAGAAAATTACCAACATTCACCCCATCAGGTCAGACTGGTCTCATATCTGTATGTTGGTCTATATGGAGAACTGGAAATCCTTTTGGTCGAAATTCAAGTACACGATCGTGATTATCTACGACTATGATATTTGGTTCTATTTTGATAATATATTCTAATCCTGTACATTGTTGGAGTATGCCCTTTTCGTCAGTTTCCTCAAAAACTGTGTGAGATCCAAGTTTCACATCTGCGAGTGTTCATGATTTGATAGGGGTGAGATATTGTTTATGCATATGTTTTTGCGATAAATTACCATCTTCTCCATGTTGGGCAAGCCTGGTTGACGTGAATATGTGAGAATCATTGGTGCTGAATAGCAGAGACGATAGCTTGTGTCAAGTTTTTGATATCTTTATCAACGGCATCAACTACATTTCTACATCCTGCAGCTTTTACTAGTTCTATTGGATTAAATGGAGTGATTTGGTTTCCTGCAGGAGTTGATTTTGTAGGAATATCTATTGGCGTTGTAGGTGAAGCTTGCCCAGTAGTCAATGCATAATTTTCATTGTCAGCAACGATGTACGTGATATTTGTATCTCTTCTTGCTGCATGTAATAAATGTCCTAATCAGATTCCATATCCATCTCCATCTCCTCCGTAAGCAATAACTGTCAGATCTGGATTTGCGAGTTTAATTCCTGTAGCAAAAGGTACAGATCTTCCATGAAGACTTTCTGCTCCGTATCCATCAAGGTATTGACTCATTTTTCCGCTACATCAAATACCCGTAACTACCATAACTTTATGTTTTGGGATATTGAGTTCTTTGATTGCATTTTTGATGGCCAAATGGATCATAAAGTTTCCACATCATGGGCATCGTTGAAATTTATTTAAGCCGGATCTCATTTTCGTTTGTCATTAAGAATTAAAGAGTAACTTCTTCACCAAATATTGGATATAATGTGTATTTTCTATGGTTCGTAAGTTTACCTTCTCGTATTGGTTGATTGAGTACACATTGTTCGGTAACCAAACGTTGAAGTTGACCAGATGCGTTCATTTCTACAAATATCAATAATTGAATCTGACTATTTTTTTGTTCTAAGAATGTCTTTAATCTCAAATCGAATGGTTGAAATACTTTTATCACGATAAGTCCTATTTTTTGATCTTTATTGTTTCTGATATAATCTTCCAATACAAATCTATTCCATCCATAGGTAATAAAGAATTTTTCAGCATCTGGATTGATGATTTCATATCCATAAAAGTCTTCAGTAAATTCTTGTTGTATAAAGGTTTTTAGTTTTTGATCTCTTTTATCTTGCATTGCTTTCTTGATTTCTGGGTCTTCGTTGGTTGCTCCGTATTCGTCGTGTTCGTAGGATGTAGTAATAAATTCTCCGTTTTCTGTACCTGGAGTTGTCCATGGAGATATGCCATCTTTGGTAAATTCATATCTTTTATATCCTTCAGATCCTTGTACTAATTTACCTCTTTTGATTTCTTCTGCTTTTAGGTCTTTTGGATTTATAGCTATATATCATTCAGAAAATTGTTTGTCAGTCAGAAGAATTACGGGATGTTGATAAATATCTGACCAGTTAAGTGCTTTTCCGATTTGCGTATATCCTTCTTCAAAAGTAGATGGAGCGAGTACGATAGGAAAGGTATCTCCAAAACTTGCATTGAGAGCATAGGTTAAATCTGCTTGTCCTGTATAGGTTGGAGTACCTGTTGATGGTCCATCACGTTGAGCTAATACATAAACTCCTCCGATTTCTGCTTGATTAGAAAATGAAATAGATTCCGTCATCAAAGCAAATCCTCCCCCACTTGTTCCACACATAGATCTTTTACCAGCTACTTTGGCTCCAAGCATTGCCATACTTACAGCAATTTCATCTTCTCCTTGAAAAAAGGTAACGCGATTATCTGTAGTTACTACATCAATTAATGAACTTGCTGGAGTCATAGGATATGCTGCGTAGAAATCCATACCTGCTTCTATCGCTCCTTTCGCAATACATTCGTTTCCAAACATAAGCGTTTTCGCTTCTCCTATTGTTTTACTTCGATCTCCATCATGAGTTCCTAGTCATTGCATATACCCATATCCACCCATAAGATCAGTAATATTGTCTTCAAGTTTATCTCCAGAAAATTGTTCTTTTATAAGTTTTTCTCATTCTTCTAATGGTATATTCATTGCTTTAAGTGCAGCTCAAAAACAGAAGACATTTTTATGTTTACAGATTTGATCTTTTACATTGATAGTATTTTTGAGGGTATAGAATTTCTGATTTTTACTTACTGCATAATCATCAAATGCGAAAAAGAAATCTATAGTTTTATTTAAAAAATATTCTCCTGGTTGATCTGAAATATACAAGAAAAAATCATTATTATCTCCTTTTATGATAGATGCATATTCTTTGTCTGCCAAAATAGTATATCCTTTAGAAGCCAAAAGATTTCAAAGTAATAATCCTGAAGTATTTACTCCTGAACCTGCTGCTCCAGAAAATCAAATTGCAATTCTCATATGATTACATTAATAATTAAAAACAATGATTTATGTTTATATTTCTCAAGATAAAAAACAATATTAAAAAATCAGATTTAATTTTGCTTTGAAAATGTTTTTGGAAAATATATACTCATTTTCGATACTTTCTTTATTTTCTTATTCTTACCCTGATGTATAAGATTTCTTATTCTCCAAATCTAAAAGGTGAAGTACAGATTTCTGGAAGCAAAAATGCTGCCTTGCCTATTGTAGCTGCAAATTACATTTTGGACAATCAAGTAAAATTAATAAATAAACCAAATATAAAAGATATTGCTGCTATGGAAGAACTTGCTACGGAATCATTAGCTATCTCTAAGGAGTTTTTTGATCTTACTTCGGAGAAAGCTACTAAATTTAGAGCATCTATACTACTTATTCCCTTAGGGCTTATTAAATATGGAAAGGTGAAATTTATAGGAAGTGGTGGTTGTGCAATTGGTAAGAGACCGCTTGATATGTTTGATGATGCTTTGATTAAGGCTGGAATTACTATTACTAATGATGAGTTTAAAACATTTGAAGTAACAGGTCAACCCAAGAAAAATATTATGCTCCAAGGATTCTCGGTAACTGCTGTTGAAGCATTAATCACTTATCTAGCCTTTGCAAATAACTTTGACTACGAAGTGAATATTTACCAAGTAGCAATCGAACCGCATGTAAGAAATCTGATTGAATTTTTGAATAATGCGGGAGCTGATATTACCTTAAATGTTGATCATACGCTTGTTGTTAAACCATCTAAAATAAAAATTAAAGAATCTGAATTTACTATTATTGCTGATTATATCGAAGCAGGTACCTATTTTGCTATCGGTGCAGGTGCTGATAATTCTGAAATTACGATCAAAGGATGTCATGTAGATGAACTTTCTGCATTGTATAGCGTTGCAGATAGGATTGGAATTAATTTTAAAATTATCGATAAATATACTATTGTGGTAAATTCGTTTAATAAAAAGAATTATCAAGCGGTTAAGGTAGAAACAAGAATTTATCCAGGGTTTCCTACTGATTTACAGTCGATTTTTGGTACTCTTGTGACTCAATGTAAATGAATTTCGAAGATTTTCGAAACGCTGTATGAAGGTAGATTTGCCTATCTCAATGAACTCGAAAATCTTGGTGCAAAAATCGAGATTCTCAATCCATATCAGGCAATAGTTGTTGGTCCCACTACTCTTAAAGGTGGTTATGTTTCTAGTAGAGATCTTAGATGTGGTGGTGCAATGATGCTTGCTGGGGTTATGGCAAAAGGAACAACGTATGTTATGAATGAAGATATTATTGCTAGATGATACGATGATATCGAACATAAACTCAAAGCTATAGGAGTTACCGTAGAAAAAGTTGAAGGATAAAAATTACTTGTATATTAAATTAGAATTATTATCTTATGTCAACATAAAAACAAAAATAAATTAAAACACATATACTATGGAACAGTTTAAAGAATATCTGGAAGCTATTAGTATAGCTTTCTCAAAAATGGAAGGATTTAGAAGAGGTAAAAAAGACTTTTCTGAAGAATCTATTGATGCTGAATTTTATTCTGATCAAGAACATAATTCTGTCTATGAATCAATTTTGGTGAAAGAATATCTTTTCCCTTCATCAAAGAACTTTGTCATGTATTGCAAAACCATTTTATCGTCTTCAGCAAAAATATTTTTAATTAAGAATTCTTATTTATCAGGAATTCAAATTATATTTGATGGAGAAAATAATAGTTATTTTTTCGAAATTGGTATGAATACGGGTAAAGATCTTACTCCATTTATTCACCTAAAGAAAAATGAAATACTTCCTTCATTGGAGGTTTTCCAAGAATTATTTCCTCTTAGAACAATGGAAGTTGCCGAAATGCTTTGCTGTGATGGACTTGGTTGTGATGGATAATTATTATGTAAAGACTGAGATTTTTTTCTCAGTTTTTTCTTTAAAAAAATATCTTGAACTCAATGTATTTATTGATATTCTCCTATTATTTATTCCTTACTTTACTTATGTCATATATTTATTATCTTAAACCATCTAGTTTTTGCTTTGGTGTAAAAAGATCAATAGAAGAATTACAAAAAGTTATAGAAAAGCACTCCAATGATACTATTTACTGTATTCACGCTTTGGTTCACAATCCCAAAGTGACTACCTATTTTATAGATCGTGGAGTAAAATTTGTTGAAACTATACAAGAAGTACCCAGCAAAGATGCTGTTGTAGTTTTTTCTGCTCATGGTATTTCTAGAAATAT
The DNA here is from genome assembly GCA_000503875.1 of candidate division SR1 bacterium RAAC1_SR1_1. Lineage (GTDB taxonomy): Bacteria > Patescibacteriota > Gracilibacteria > Absconditabacterales > Absconditicoccaceae > UBA5124. The sequence goes on along the minus strand of CP006913.1, from coordinate 458,603 downwards.
ATTTAATGAAGCTACTACTCTATTTAAAGCTGTTTATAGTCTGGAATGTCCATTTGTTTCTAAAATTTATAATGAAATAAGATATTTTATAGAACAATGAATTAAAAAATTTGTTTATATTGGTAAACAATGACATCAAGAAGCGGAAAATGTAATACATGATATACAATTTCAATGAGCTGAGGTTTGTAGTATACTTGATGTTTCTGAAATCCCTCATATTCCTTTTTCATGACCTTTTGCTATTCTTTCACAAACAACATTAAATTTTGATCTCGTCCAACATCTTATTAAACAGATTCAACAACAATTTTCAGCAGCTATTACACCAAAAATATTGGATATATGTAAAGCAACTTACGAAAGACAATGAGTTATTCAAAAATTTACATCAAATTTTGAAACGCTTGTTGTTATTTGAGGTAAGGAAAGTAGTAATACCAAAGAATTGTATAAAATATGAGAAAAATTATGAAAGAAAGTATTTTTTGGTGAATGATTATCAGATTTATTGGAAAATAAAGAATTTATGCATCAAAATTTCAGTAACGTTGCAGTTACTGGCTGAGCATCTACTCCTATAGAAGATATTTTGGAAGTAATTGATTGGTATGAAAAAAAATGATATATAGCAAAAACTTTGGAATTTCAATGATAATTACTTTATAAGTTCTAATATATTTTCTCTTTCTTTTAAAGTACTTGTTGGAAACATTTTTTTGAGTTGATCGGACGAAAGAGATGTTAATATTTTTTTACGTTCTTCATCTGTTTTTCATAATTTATTTATTCCTGATTGTAATGTTCTCATCTTTGAAAATAATTTTAGAGGAACAAAAGTTTCTTTATTATTTATTTCCATTAACCCTACACCAAAAAGATTGAGTAACGGTGATCGTAAATGAAGATCGTCTCCATTTTTGAAAAGAGTAAAAATTGTATTATATACTTTTTTAGTTTCTAAGTTAATTACTGATCGATCTGCCTCACCTATCAATTTTTTTGTCAATCCATTTGTATAATCTACATTAAAATATACGGTACCAATAATATCTTGCTCTTTCCAAAGTAAATTTTGTAGCTGTCGTAACCAGGTGTTTTTCATTTTATAATTTGTTTTATATATTTCTTTGGAAATTTTATAATTAAATTCTTCTTCATACCAAACGGCTGTTGTCCCTACTTCATCAATAATAATAGGTTTATTGAAAGATTTGATTCTTTGAAGCGGATTTCGTCCTTTTTCGTATACTATTTGTGATGGAGTAAGTCGTTTTCTATCGGCAAATCCTTTTCCTCGATTATAAAAAGTAAATCAAATAAGATCAACATATTCAGCTCATGGATAATAATCTTCAAATGTATAGCATCCTGTTTTTTCTTTCCAAGATAACTGACAAGGTATAAGTTTTGCTTTTTGGCTTGGCGTCTGTTTGGTAGGCATGTCTCGGTGATTTACCGAAAAATCAAACAAGATATTGTTTGTCGATAAACCAACTGTTCTAGAAAGATCTCGGACGTGGATTCGTGCTTTTTTGAAGTTTTCAGGATGCGAGGACCAAGGGTATCGTCCGCCGTTCATCTCGTGCATTGTTCTAAATACCACCCTCAGATTATTATCTTTGATTGCTTGAAAAAACTGGAGATATTGTTTATCAAATTTTCCTTCTGCTACTTCAGCAGCAGAAAAACCATTTGGAGAAACAGTAATATGATATATTCTTGTTGTACCTAATGTTCCAGAAAGTTGATTGAGTGTATCTACAACATAATCTCCTCGTGGATCAAAAATAAATCCAACCAAAGGAATTCTGATTGTATGTTTTTCTTCTATAGATTGAATATTTTCTATAGTATTGTCTGCTGATTTAAGTCAGAGAAGATAAGCATTGCTTGAGGAAAGGCCAAATAAGTATAATAAACCTCCTAAAAATAATATTTTTGTTTTTGTCATTAGATAGCAGTGTAATAAAATTATACGTTTTTTAAATTTTGAAGTGCTTCCTTGAGTCGTCGATCACTTGATTTTGTCTGACACATTTGAGTTCGAATTTTCTTTGCACTTTCAGTTCTCAAAGCATTTCCTACATTAGTTATCCAATTCTGTGCATCTTCATAGCCTATTTCTTTGTATGTTTTTGCTTGAAAAGCTTGTTCAAGATAATCTGCATCTTTAGCGACCTTTCATTCAAGTGTTAGTCTATCATCCATTTCTTGAAAATATGTTTGAATTTCTTCACCAAAATCTAATCCATTAAATTGATCTTTCATGACTTGTCTTTCTAATTCTTTTTTGTTGGTAATATATCCAACAGCAACTTTATGCATATCCCCTATTCTTGTTTCCGCAATATCATGCCAAACGAGCATAGTTGCTACTTTATTTGCATCGGCACCTTCCATTTTCGCTAAAATATAACCGATTTGTGCTGCATTGAGTGAATGTTCAGCAACAGTATCAGGTTGTTTAATGTGAAGATATTTGAATCCTATATGATCTAAATTTTTGAGGTGAAGAGATTCGAAAATAAGATTAACGATTTTTTGTAACATTATATTTTTTATAAATAAAATCTAATTATATTTCAGTTATTATACTTCCTATAAATCATGATTTTTCTCATTTTCCTTTTGGAGTATTCCATAATCTATAACATAATTCTGGGAGCTTTTGTTCTCTGGAATATTTTTTATCAAGATATGTCGTTTCCAATTCTAATGCTTCATTTGTTAACTTCATTGTTTGTATTTTTCCAATTAATGGTTCGATAAAAAATTTTCTTCATCCTAAAATTAGGATAATTCCTTTTACTGGTTCGGTTATTTTTTTTGGCGTAATATCTATACTTTTTGGTACATTTTGAATGTTTTTATTTATATATTGTATCGCTTTAGGAAGTTGATCGAGACTTTTTAAATCTAATAACGTTTTTTTAACAGCTTCTTCTATTATTTGTTTATCTGTTTGTGTATCAACATTTTCATATATCGATGCTTTTTCTGTAATCATAGAATATCCTTGAGGATCTGCTATTAATATACTCAAAATAAGAAACGATTTCGTTACTGATATATATTGAGATCAAGGTTTCTTTTCTGAATTATGTCCTATATTTTCCATGGGATGTTTCAATTTTACATATACACTAAAAATATCTATACTGTTTTCTTTGTATATATTTTATGTTTTTCTTCAAGGCTTTTGCTTTTTAATTTTTGAATATTATAGTATTTAATAGTTTATTATCTGATTGTTCAATACATACATTAATAATATCATCTTGAGTAAACAGATAACACTCTTTATTGTATTTGAAAATAAATTCTAATAATATCGCTATTTGATCTGGTTTTATTTCTCTTTTCTTTTGACCTTCGTCTATAATATTTCCGAATACTGATCCGTATTTATCAATAATTTGAGGATCATTAACCAAAGTTTCTTTTATTCGAACGAGTAATTTTCTATAATTTTTGATATATTTTTCTATAGGAGTTTTCCATCATTCTCATTCTGGAAATTCATCTTCAATGTTCGGAAATCTGTCCTCAATAGAATCTACACTTATATTTTCTGCATCGTTTATAATACAAACATCTATGGCCTTTTTTATTTCTTCCATTGAAGTAGGTATTGTGTCTATAGGCGTAATGTCTTGAGTAAAATTATGCATCCCATTTTGTTTAGGTGTTTCTTCTAATATATCTTTGATTTCTTTTTTTGTTGGTTTAAAAAAATTTGTTCGTTTTTTTGTGAATATTGGTGATTTTACTTCTGATCCTGTCTCTCTAGATGTCATTTTTTGAGTTAAAAAATAAACTAGGATTTTATAACAAAATTATCCTTAATAGCAATATGTTTTTTATTAAAAAAATAAAAACATAAATTTATTTTTTGTCAGAGTTCTTTTATATTGACTTCTTTTATTATAACAATATATCTACTATAAACTGAAATAAAATAACCTAATAAAAATAAAATATGAAGTGGTTTATATGCTGTCTTTTGGGAAGTATTCCTTTTTTAACTTTTGGACAAATTGCTGATAGTATTCTTGTTCAAACTGTTCGAAGTGATACTTTGGTCGTTGATAGTACGCAATTTATCCAACATCAGTTGGATAGTTTAACGACTATTATTGACCTAAAAAAAATGGAAATTACTACCCTGGAACAACAAGCTATTATTTTACAAAAAAAGATTTTTTCTTTGCATAAGAATGATTCTCTTGTACATATAGCTGTTATTCCCGACTCTCTGATAAAGCAGGATAGTATTATATCCTTGCCAAAACAAGATAGTATGCTTCTTGTAGCAAAACAAGATAGTACTTTTCAAAAGGATACCCTTGTGAAAAAAGAAAGACCAGTTTTTTTTGAGGTTCTTTCATGTGTCCTTCTTGGAAGAGATTCTCTTGCCTTTCGGCTTCATATTAAATTAAACATATCTGAGGACCAGGTTTATTTATCACCTGCTCTCCAAGGAAAAGTTTTTTATTATGTTATTGGAGCTCAAAAAAAAGAGGTTAAACTTCTTTCGAATATAATTATAAGGGATATTATATTATCTACTGGTGATAATTATATTACAGTGAAAAGAAAAATTGACATGAAAAGTGTCCCTAAGTATGAAACTAAAATACTTATTATTGATGATTTTGGTCTTTCTTTGCAAATTGATGGAGGAAAGAGAATACTTTATTTCCCGGATAACTATGAATTTTGGGAAAAAAAGAGAAAAATAACTTTTTAAATCTGAATTTTAAAACCGGCATTATTTGTCGGTTTTTTCTTATCATACAGATCCTTCCATTTCCATTTCAATTAATTTATTTAATTCTCCTGCGTATTCCAAAGGAAGCTTTTTGACTACAGATGAAAAGAATCCGTTTACTATCATAGCTATTGCTTTTTCTTCTGGAATACCACGAGCAGTGAGATAAAAAATTTCAGAATCATCTACTTTCCCTGCACTTGCTTCATGAGCAACTATTCCTGTTTTTGTATCACAAATAATATCTGGAATTGTTGTGGAGACAGACTCATCATCAAGAAGTAATGCATCACATTCTGTGTGATTTACTGCATATTCTGCATTTTTAGTTATTTTAACCAATCATCTATACGTAGAAATTCCGCCATCCTTTGCTATAGTTTTTGAAATTATTGTCGATGAAGTATGTTTACCTATATGAATTGCTTTTGATCCTGTATCTTGATTCTGTCACTTTCCTGCAACAGCGATACCTAGCATATCTGTTTTACTCCAATCACCTTTTAAAATGCTACAGGGATATAACATTGTTGTACATGATCCCATATTTCCATTTACCCATTCCATATAGCCATGCTCCTCTACTATTGCTCTTTTGGTATTGAGATTATAGGTATTTGTTGATCGATTTTCTACTGAAGAATATTTCATCTTAGCATGTTTTCCGATAATTATTTCTACTAAACCTGCATGTAATGATGCTTTATCAAACTTTGGTGCAGAGCATCCCTCAATATAAGACCCTTTCGCTTCATCATCGAGAATAATTAGCGTATGTTCAAATTGACCACCAGCATAGGTATTCATGCGAAAATACGCCTGGAGCGGGTCCTCTAATTGGACTCATTTTGGAATATAGATAAATGTTCACCCGCTCCACACGGCACCGTGTAATGCAGCAAAAATATGATCTGTAGCAGGCACTACCTTCATAAAATATTTTTTCACTAATTCCTCATGACTTCGTAGTGCCTGCGGCATGTCTTCGAAAATTACTCCTTTGGCTGCTCGTTGATCTTTGATTTTGTGATAAACATTGAGAGAATCGTATTGACCACCCGCTCCAGAAAGATATTTTTGTTCAGCTTCAGGTATTCCCAACTTTTGAAATTTTTCCTTGATTTCTTTTGGCACTTCTTCTCGATTATTAGCATATCATTCATATTCTTTACTTGGTTTTGCATAATAAACAATATCATCAAGATCTAATCACTGTAAACTTGGTCATCGTTTGGGCAAAGACATTTTTTGAAAAGTAGCAAAGCATTCTAATCTGTGTGCCAGCATCCATTCCGGTTCTTTTTGAGTAGCAGAAATTTGTCTTACCGTTTGTTCTGTAAGTCATTTGATCAGTATTTCATATTTAATTTTATCAGCTGATTCTAAGGTATCTTTGAGTGACATGATACTTATTATAAAATAGATATTTCTCTTTTAGGATTTTCTTATTCTTTTTCAAATCTAATTCATTGATTTTCTTCTTCGAATTATTATGTATATATAAAACAAAATATATACAAAATGTGTTTTTCAAAGAAAAAAAAATCTCCTGTTTTTCAAGCTGAAACAGCAGGAAAGCTTATTGAAGAAGCTTATAATAAAGCAAAATCTAAATTTTCTTTTAAAACTGATTTATTGATAGCAACAAAACAAAATGAAAATAAAGTTACTATCAAAATCAAATCAAATTTTATTTTTGACCCGATTTTATTAGAAAGATACCTCCAAAGTATTTTTTTGGAAAAATTTTACACGGTTGAAGTTTCGGTTGATATAATTACTATACAACGAAACAAGGAATAAATCTCTTTCTTATCTAAAATCCCTTAAAATATAAAGGGATTTTTTTATAAATTATATCTATTGACTTTAGTATTAAAATATATATTAACAACCCGCTAACAAAAAAAAATCTAAAAATGGAAGACTCCAACACTATTCTCTACCGCTATACTCTAGAAGAGATAGTAGTTCTGATTAAAAAAGCATTTAGCGAGACGAACTTTAACAAAAGTTTTCATAACAATTTCTTTTCTGATTGTTCTTTATCGGATGAAAAAGTATATCTCAGACCAAAACCTTGTTTGAAATTTGATAATATGCTACTTAGAAAGCTTTTGAAACAGCATTTTCCTGAGGGAACTGCAATTGACATCACCTGCTTTTTGATCGTTATCAAACTTCCGCCATTAAGTGAAATAGCTAAAATTATTGAAAAAGTATTTCACAATACTGATTCAGATGGCTCTTATGAAAACAATTTTCTTTCCGCTGCAAAAATGGAAAGAGGAAAAATTTTTATAAAGCCTACTATTCATTTAATCAACAATTCTGTGGCCTTAGAGGAAAATTTGTTATCTCTTTTTGAAAAAGAAAAGTACAAACTAAAAGTTACAACTACCTCTATTGCTATTTATAAAAACTCTACCTTGTAGAGCTAGAGTTAAATTATGACCCGCTCAAATGAGTGGGTTTTTTCTTTTTTGCATTTAATTGACTTTTTTTGTAAAATCGTTATTATCGGATATTGATTTTTTCTATTTTATTTGGTTTTTTATTTATGGAAAATCTAAATAATATTTTAGTTCCCAAACAACAATTATCAGAAATAGCATCTCATTGATACAAAGAATTGCTTTCTGATCAACAAATATATAGTATTCTTGGAAAGACCCAAAAACTGGATTGATGCGAGACACATCAAGATGTATTTTATGTAATATCAGATATAATTCATCGTGTTTATTCAAATTTAAAAAAAACTCCAAAATACGATCCTGATACTATGCGAAAATTATCAACAAGACAATTGTTAACAGAAAAAGAAGTTTTTTTTATGAATACTTGTTTGGAATATTCTTTCTTGATATTGCATTATATGAAAGAAGCATGATTTTCCGATGTTAATTTAGTTGTTAATGAATTAAAAACACCTGATCCATTAATATATAAACTTCATTTTGGTTTAGAATGAACACATAACAATATAGTTTACTATGTGGATCAAAAAGGTAGAAATACCGTTAATATTGGTGTTTGAAAATTTGTTAGTGATTATGGTGATATCAATGAATCTATTGTAAACACAGCAATTATTCCATGAAAAATAATTTGATTTGATGATATATTTCCAGATTTACATAAAAAATGAATTATTGATTTAAAATATTTTTCTCCTCAGTTATTAAATTTTTTTAAAGAAAAATTTAAACAAGATAACACTCTTGAAGAACGACAGAATTGATTTATTGCAAAAGTAGAACACCCAGAAAAACCCGAAATAAAAATCAAAAACAATATTAATTAAATCATTCTTTTTTGATTTTTGTGATCAAAGATGTATCTCACTCTTTGCTTATTTTTCCGTTTTCCAAAATAAACACTTTATCTACGGAAATATAGTCCAAAATTGTAAAAATATGGGTGATTACAATAAATGTATTTCATTCTTTGTTCTCTTCAGCAACCAATTTTGCAACGGTTTTGAATGCATCAACATCAAGTCCACTATCAATTTCATCCAGAATTATATATTTAGGTTGGAGTAATTTTATTTGAAGAACCTCTAATTTTCTTCTTTCTCCACCACTAAAACCCACGTTAAGATCTCTTCGCAAAAAATCTTTTTCTAAATTTAGTTCTAAAAATAGTGGCTCTATTATTTTTTTAAATTGTAAAAATGAATATTCTTGTCATTGATTTGCATTATAAATTGTTCTAAGAAACTCAAATAATTTCAATCCTGCAATTTCTGGAATATGTTGAAAAGCAAGAAAAATTCACAGTTTAGCTCTTTCATTAGGCTCCATTTCTTTAATAGATTTCCCTTCTACAGTAATAAATCCTGATTCTATTATGTATTTTGGATGTCCCATAATCGTCATTGCTAATGAAGATTTTCCAGAGCCGTTTTTTCCTAAAATACAATAATTTTTTCATAATTCAAAACTCAAAGATATATCGTTTAAAAGTATTTTTTCTTCTATTTTTACTGATAAATTTTTGATTTCAAGCATTATATTTTGTATTAAATAAAATGTTTTTTACTGTAGTATTGAAATATCCAATGAAATCAATATATCTTATAGAGAAACAAAAACTAAAAATAGATGAAAATAATTAAAAAACTAGGAAATATTTTATTTTCCTTTGTGGTATTTATTCTTTTCAGTGCATTTACCCTTGTTATGGTAAATACTGTTTTAGGATACATTGTTCTTGTTCGATTACTTCTTACTTCTTCTTACACCTAAATTAGGTGTTTTTTTTATTGAAAAAAATAAAGATAATGTTATAAAGAAAATATCTTATATTTTTATATTTTTCTTACTTTCTTATGAAGACCTTACTTACTTGGCTTTTTATCTTTATTTTTGGATTTATCGTAGGAGCTGGAGTTTGATTTAAAATTTTAGAAGGAGTTTCTAGTGATCTTCTTTTGGAGGCTTGGGATAATTCTTATACACAATTTCAAGAAGCATATCCAGGAAGTACTGCACAACAACAACTTAGTCAAAAAGTAGAAGCCCAAAAACAAGTCCTTGCAGAAAATATCAAAAATGGACTAAAAGACTATTTTCTTAGTGCATTAAAAGGGTCTTCTGTAACAGACACAGGAGCAATAAAATAATTATTTACTTAATGTTTCTATAATAGAAATTCATTGTTTTTCTTGTAACTTATGAATTTGATACTCTTTGTTATTAATAAATTTTTCTATATCGAAACCGTATTCTTCAAGCATTAAAGAAGTATGATCGACCCCTATATAATGAGGTAAAATAACATAATCAGCACCTTGTTCGTACAATTTAATAGCTTCTTCAACATGATTTGATACCAAGATGATAATCAGATTTTTTTTGTGTTGTTTCATTGTTTTTAATAATACCATATTTTCATCAAATTTCTTAATAGTACTTATAATCATTTTTGTCTCTTTTATATTGAGTTCTTGGAGAAATTCACTATCTCCTACATCTCCATAAATACATGGAATATTTCCTTTTTGAAGTTGTTTTATAATTGTTGGATGTTCATCTACAATAAGAATTTTATCTTCTTTTTTTGTCAAAAATTGATAGAGATTGCTTCCAAATCTTCCATATCCAAATAACATAATATTATAATCTTCTTTGTTTATTTTTTTGTATTCTTTATTCCAAAGACCTGGTAAGAACTTAATAAGTGGTTTTAGTATATGATATAATTTTTCATTATACACCATAAAATAGCTTGATCAAGCAATAGAAACCAATCCCACTAAGGTAATTATTCATAATATATTTGGATCTTTAATCGTTCATGATGCTATTCCCATGGTGATAAGTAAAAAAGAAAATTCACTAATTTGTCCAAGTGATAATCATGTGAAAAAATTATTCTTTTTTGTATGTCACATCAATCCTAAAATAATACTTACAATAATAGGTTTTCCTATCAATACAAAGAGAGAAAGTATGATAACTTTTGGAAGATAAATACCAATTCATCCAAAATCCACGTGAGATCATAATAATACGAAGAATATTACTATAAAAAAATCTCTCAATGACTTTATTCTACTCGTTATTTCAAATCTATAAGAAGAGTTAGCTAGTGTTATACCTGCAATCAATGTACCAATTTCTATACCAAATCAAAACCAATGAAATACGCTTCATAATATAAAACATCGTCATATAGCGAAAAGAAAGAGATATTCTTGTGATTCTGCAATTTTTTCTGTTATTTTTGGTATAAGATATTTTCCTATAAGATATAAACCACCACCTAATCCAATCATTTTGAGTACTAATCATCAAATAACTGCTATTCCACTTGTATCTCAAATATTTTTGAATGTAGCCAATCCAACCAACATAAGCATAACAATTATATCTTGAACGATTAGAATACCAATACTTAATCTTCCGAATGTTGATTCCATTTCATCTTTATCTCCGAGTAATTTTAGAACAACGATTGTACTACTAAAAGAAAATCAGACTCCTATGTATAGTGATGTCATAGGATCCATTCCCAGCAACATAGCTATTCCCCGTCATACGAATGATGTAACAATTACCTGTATACTTCATCAAATTAATGCTGTTTTTCCAAGATCTTTAATAATGCTAGGATTTAGCTCCATACCTACCATAAACAATAGAAAGCTTATTCCTAAATTTCCAAATGATTCGAAACTTGTATTTCCATGCAATAAATTTGGTAAAAATATACTGATTAATGTTCCTGCAAGGATATATCAGATAATCATAGGTTGTTTTAGTACTTTCATAATACCAAGCGTAATGAGTACTGCTCAAATAACGATTGATAATGCTAAGAATATTTGTTCAGACACGATGTAATATTTAATGATTAAAATGTATAATTAATACTATCTATTTTTCTTGATTTTGTCAAATTTTTGTTGACTTTTTCTTGAAATAATAAAAAATCACAGAAAAATCTGTGAAATATACAATATATCTATCCTGAAAATTTAATCTACTTTTTCTTTCATACTAAACATAAATTCATTTACTTCTTTTGTTGTTCAATCATGCTTTTCATTGATATCACTTGCACGTCAAATAATTTCTTCAATATCCCACTCATTATAACCATTTTCTCTAAGTTCTCGTTCAAGTTGTTTGATATCAATTAAAGGTTTTGTGATAGCTTTTTTCATGGCCATAGGGGTTAGAAAGTAAAGCTATATATAGTATTTCTTTTTTTTATTGTTTTTCAAGAGAATTTCTGGATTTTTTATCAAAAATAGTTTATTATAATATCTTTTATTGACTTTTTATTTTATATCTTTATGTTAATCATCGAAGTCGGTTATTTATTATATTTTTAATATCGACTTATTTAAAATAAAACTAACCAAAACACTAACATAAATTTAAAATTATGAAAGCAGACGTATTATTAGGCCTCCAATGGGGGGATGAAGGTAAAGGGAAAGCAGTTGATGCAATCTCTAATAAAGAAAACTACAATGGTGGTATTCGTTTTCAAGGTGGGCCAAATGCTGGCCATAGCATAGAATTTGATGCTGTCAAAACGGTCTTACACACAATACCTTCAAATATCTTCAAAAAAAATTCTGAAAGTATCATTGCAAATGGGGTTCTCATAGATCCTGTTATATTTAGGCAAGAAATTCTCAATTTGGTTAATAATTTCCCGGATTTATTGACTATGGAAGAATTATTGAAAAAAATAGTTATTTCAAATAAAGCCCATCTTATTCTTCCAAGCCACAAAATACTGGATAAATACCAGGAAGTAAAAAAGGGAAAAAATAAGGTTGGAACTACTTTGAAAGGTATTGGTCCTACAACCGCAGATAAAATATTGCGTGTTGGCCTGAGAACCGGTTCTATCAATGATCCAGATTTCCAAGAGAAAGCAAAAGAGCTATATTATGAACATCTTTCGATTATATCTAGCAAATTCCCTGAAATGATTTTTGACGTAGATACCAAAGCTTTGTTCAATCAATGGCTTGATGCAATTGAATTCCTAAAAAAATTCAGAATTACTGATACAGCTATTTATTTGAATGAAGCCATCAATAATGGTAAAAGGTTTTTGGGAGAAGGTGCTCAAGGAACATTCCTTGATATAGATCATGGAACTTATCCAGGTGTGACCGCATCTAATACTTCCATCGGAGGTTTCTTTACCGGTACTGGTATGTCTCCAAAACATCTTGGTAAAGTATTTGGACTTTTCAAAGCTTATACAACCAGGGTTGGAGAAGGCCCATTCCCAACAGAATTACTTAGCAAAAACAAAAGATTTCTAGGTAAAACTGAAAAAGAATGGGGTGTTATAATTCAAAAAATTGGTAAAGAATTTGGTGCTACCACTGGACGTCCGCGTCGTTGTGGTTGGTTAGATTTAGTATTGCTCAAATATTCATGCATGATCAACGGAGTAACTGAGTTGATTATGACAAAAGCTGATATTTTGGATGGAATACCAAAATTGAAAGTTTGTGTGGCATATGAGAACAACCATAATTTTCCGGACGAGAAAGCTATTCCAATCTATAAAACTATAGAAGGTTGGAAAAAAATGGTTGATGAAGATGGAAAATTTGATGAAAATTTTTTAGCTTTCATCAAGATGGTTGAAAAATACTTGGATCTGCCTATAACTATAGTATCTACCGGTCCTGACCGCAAAGATATCATATATAGATAGATATCTTCAAGAAAATATTCTAAACCCGTCAGATTATTTCTGGTGGGTTTTTTTATTGTTTTTTTGTCAAGGAAAAACTATTTCTTATGCTTGAATTAGGTCTTAATTTTTATATAAAGGATTGACGTGACTTTGGACTTAGTCTTTTTTTTATATATTTCGTATGCGTTTATGGCAGAAAACACTCCTCTTCTTTGAACAATAGTTCAACATCCGATAGAAACGGAAATTAATGAATCATATATCAACTATGCAATGTCAGTTATCTCTTCTCGTGCCTTACCTGATACAAGAGATGGATTTAAACCAGTACTCAGAAGAATCTTGTTCGCTATGTACCAGACGAATAATTTTTATAATCAAAAACATAAGAAATCTGCGAGAATTGTTTGAGAAGTAATGTGAAAATATCACCCTCATGGAGATAGTAGTATTTACGAAGCAATGGTTCGTATGTCTCAAACATGGTCATTTAGATATCCTCTTGTAGATGGACAAGGAAACTTTTGATCTATTGATGGAGATAGTCCAGCCGCAATGAGATATACGGAAGCAAGACTTACAAAAATTGCAGAAGAAATGCTTTCTGATATAGAACAAGATACTGTTGATCGAAGACCAAACTTTGATGGATCACTTCAAGAACCTGTTATGTTACCCACAAAATTTCCAAATCACTTATGTAATGGAACAATGGGTATTGCCGTAGGTATGGCAACAAATATGGCTCCTCACAATCTCAATGAGGTTATTGATGCCTGTTTATTACTTCTTGAAAAAGAAGGTAAACCTATTGAAACAACTGATGAAAACTGACAAAAAATACAATCTATCTATAGTGTTTCTATAGATGATATTATGGAAATTATTAAAGGACCTGATTTTCCAACAGGAGGATTTATTTTTGATTCCAACAATATCAAAGAAGTATATAAAAGAGGAAAAGGAGGAATTGTAGTGAGAGGTAAAACTCACGTAGAAAATGGAAAACATGGAACCATCTTGGTTGTTGATGAAATTCCTTATCTAGTAAATAAATCTACTCTTGTAGAAAAAATTGCTGAATTAGTAGTTGATAAAAAAATTGATTGAGTAACTGATATTAGAGATGAATCTAGCAAAAATATAATCAGAATTGCTATTTATTTAAGAGCTGGTATTGATCCAGATCAAATTTTGATACAATTGTTTAAATATACTGAACTTCAAAATAATTTTAATGTAAATAATGTTACTTTGGTTGAGAATGCTAAGCAACCAAGACTGTTGAATATCAAAGATTTATTGATGGAATATGTGGTCTTTAGAAGACAAGTAGTCTATCGTAGATCAGTATTTCAACTCAATAAAGCAAAAGATAGACTTCATATCTTAGAATGATTACAAAGAGCTATAGATGTTATTGATGAAGTAATCGATACTATTAAAAAATCAGCTACTAAACAAGAAGCGAAAGAACGTTTGATGGAAAAATTCTGATTTTCTGATATGCAAGCGGAATATATTTTGATGATGAGATTGCAATCATTGGTTGGTCTCGAAATTCAAAAAATTACTGAAGAAATTGAAGAAAAGAAGAAACTTATCGACTATCTTGAATCAATTATTGCAGATCCAATCAAACTTGATGGGGTTATAAGAGAAGAAATGGAATATATGAAAGCAAAATATGGAGATGAAAGAAAAACAAAGATTTCTCAAGATCTTAGTGTTTATAATATAGCTTCAAGTTTGAAAGCATTCAAAGATGCTGCAGATAAGATCAAAGAAGATGTAATTGTATGGATTGGAAATGATTATTCTATGAGAGTCCTCTACCAATCAAGAATCCAAGTAATCCCAGATGAAACACTTGATTTGATATATACCCATAATCAGGATAAATTAATTATTATCACTGATATTGGAGAATTAGTTGTCCAAAGACTCAAAGAATTTGGAAGTTTTGTTATGAAACAAAATTCAATTAACCTCAAAGATCATTTTGGACTAAAATGAAAAATAATATTTGCCAAAACATTACATTTTGAATTTAATTATCTTATATTTTTAACAAACAAGAATAGTATCAAGAAGACAAAGAAGGAGCTCGTTCTTTCTTTCAAAAAATTTCCTACAACAATTATGAAATTAGAAGATAAGGAAAAAATTCTTGCTGTATCTCCAGTAAATGATGCAGACAACTTGGTTATTATTACCAAACAAGGACGAGGATTGTTATTCAAATCAAATGATATTAGACCAATGGGAAAGACTGCTGGTTGAGTGAAGGCAATTGAACTCCAAGAAGGTGATACTGTAGCAAATATGTTTATACACAAGGATGAACCGTTTATTCTTGTACATTCTGACAAGAATGGAAAACTTCTTAGTCTTGAAGATCTCAAAATATGGAAGAGAGCAAGAAAAGGACAGGTAATTATGACAGGAAATGAAATATTGGAATGAGGAATTAGTATTGTGGAATGAGCTATCAGAATCAGATTTGAAGATTGATCTTTGACTACCCTTCATTCTAACAATATTCGTTTAGATGAGCCTGAAACACCTCTTCACAAAATGGTAGATAAACATATCGATATCGTTTATAGACCTTGGGAAGAAAAAGAAGAAAATCTTAGATACAAAGAAGAAAGAAAAAAAGCAGAAAGAGAAGCTGATAAGTTAGAACAAGGATTGTTTGATGAAACAGATGATAAAATAGCTTCTGAAGAAAATTCTACTGAAGAATAATTTTATCCTATATAAAATTAAAAAATTTCATATAGGATAAAAACGACGTTAAACTTCTCTGAAAGTTTCGGCGTCTTATTTTAAATTTTCCATTATAATTAATGCACAACAAGGGATTTTTACGAATGCTTGGAGTAAATATCTTAGTTATTCTCTTTTTTTCTTCTTATTTCTTTTGAAATAAGAACTATTCTCAGATGGCTCCTGGTAGTGCAAAATCTCTGGAACAACAAATAATCGCTTGAGCCAGTACTACTACTGATATTGTCGTACAGGTTGTTGCTGAAGATACAGCTGCTTATTATCAAGAAGAGTCTTTTGATAAAGATACACTTATTGAAAAACAAAGTATACTAAAAAAATGAACTGGTATTATAATTTCAAAAAAAGGTTATATTATTACTAACAATCATGTAGTCGATAATTTAAACTTAAAATATACAGTTATTACTGATGATGGAAAAAGTTTCCCTGTAAAAAAAATACGAAAAGATGATATGATCGATATAGCAATTATCTTTATTGAAATAGAAACCCCTCTACTATCAGAAGCTAAATTTATTGATCTTGATGAACCTGTTAATGTTTGACAGTTCGTTTTTGCTATTGGGAATCCATTATCTGAGTATCCAAATACAGTTTCTTTTTGAATTATTAGTGGAAAATGAAGAAAATTAACTATAGATTCTTCAACAAATTCTTATTATGCAGGATTTTATCAAACAGATGCAGCGCTAAATCCTTGAAATAGTTGATGACCATTGATTTCTCTTTCTGGGGATGTATTGGGTATAGTAACTGCTATTTCTCGTGGAGGCAACAATATTGGTTTTGCAATACCGTTGAATTATAAATTTATTACAACAACACTTGAAATTCTTCAGCAAAATAACCTTCTATTGAGACCATATCTTGGAATATCTTATACCGATACTTCCACTTGAGCCAAAATAGATACTATTTTTGCTGGTTCTCCTGTTCAATGACAATTATTAGTTGGAGATATCATTATTTCACTAGATAAACGTAAAATTTCTTTAATCAATCCTCTCTTATATTATTTATATACCTATAAACCAGGTGAAACTGTTGTTTTTACTATAATAAGAAATAACCAAACATTATCTTTTCCTGTCGTTTTAGGACAAAAAACATTATAGCTATATATTCTTTGAGTGAAATGTAAATTTCTTTTTTTCGTTCTATGGGTGAATATTTGATATATATTTTTTTTTGAGTAATCTTAAGTGATATGTTTTTACTCTTTTTATCTATATTGATTCATGAACACGTATATTCCAGAACAATTGATTGATGAAATAGAACAACTTAAAGAACTCAATAAATTTGATGAAGCTATGAAAAAGATCAATACTATCCTCGTAAAGGATCCTAGTAATGAAGATGCTCTTTTGCAGGTAACGGATATTCAATACAGACAATGAGAAATAGGAAAAGCATCAAAAGCTATTGATTTTCTTAATGCAAAGAAAAATCACGAAGATCCATTGGGATTGTATATTAAATGAGTTCTAGAAATGGAAAAAAACAACTGGATTGATGCAAAAAAATATCTAAGAAAGGCTTTGGAACTTACTAAAGCTGAAAATCATGAAATTATTAGATGTTATGGTCTTTGTGAATATTGGTATGGTAACAGAGAAAAGTGAGTAAATCTTCTCAAAGATTCTTTTTCTATCAATAATAAAGATGCAGAAGTTATCTATAATCTTATAGAAATCTATATTTTGGAACAAAATTACAAAAAAGCCAAAAGTATGATTTCTTATTTTTATAAACACCATAAAAATATCCAAACCATTGATAAAGATATGGAATATTACGACAATAAAATAGCTTTGTTTGAGAAATTTATTACTACACAACATATGTTTACTCCTTTACACGCATAATTATGAAATTATCTGGATCACTTGTTAAACAAGATATATATCATATGATAAAATATCATTGGAAACAACTTCTATGAGTTGGTATTTTGGTCTGATTTCTTTTGTTTTTATTGAATATTTTTATTGGTATTTCTAGTTATACTAATTCATTTAGTGATACATTAAGAGATAAATTATGAATATATTTCTATATTAAAGAAACACCAGAAACTCAAGATATTACTTATAAAAAAATTATAGATCTTCAAAATGATCTTCAAAAAAAAGGATTAAAAGTAATGTTTTCTTCAAAAGATGATGCTATGAAATTTCTAGAAAATAAACTTCCAGAAATTAGCAAAAACTTCGAAGAATTTGGTATGGAAAATCCACTTCCGGCTACCTTATATGTTATGTTTACTTCGCATAAAGAATATGAACTTTTAAAAACTACAATCCTCCAATATAAAGATATTATTCTTAATGTAAAAGATATTAGTGAATGAAAAACTATTCAAGAACAAGAAAATAGAATTCTGAATATTATTGATATTAACAATCTTATTGTTGTTTTATCAGTTATTATTGTTCTATTTCTAATTATGGTTATATTTACCTTTCTAGGATATCAAACATCTTTTATGTTTCAATATCTCAAGAAAAATATTGAAATCAAAAATCTTTTGGGTGGATCTTACTTTGATATTATAAAAGAATTTGTAACACTTAATATTTCTACCTTAGCTATTTGATTTACTTTATGTTTGTGATTACTTCTTCTTAGTTGGTCTACATTAGGCGTATCATTATATGAACTATTTAATATTTGATTACTAGATATTTTTGCACAATCCAATATCTGATACGTATTTTTAGGATTTATTTTGGAAATAATTTTATTTGTTTTATTTACTATGATATTTTCTTATTATATTGTACGTAATTTGAAAAAATAAATAAAATATAATAAAAAAAAACAGCCACATTTAAGGCTGTTTTTTTTATTATTTAAGAGATTAACATACTATTTGAATTCCAGGTCCCATAGTAGAAGAAAGAACTATTTTTCTAATAAGTTTTCCTTTTACTCCAGCTGGTTTACTTTCTTCTACAGATTTAATAAATCATTCTATATTTTCTTGAAGTTTTTTAGCATCAAATGAACCTTTTCCTACAGGAGCATGAATATTTCCTGTTTTATCCAATTTAAATTCTATTTTTCCTTTCTTAATTTCTTCTACAGCTTGTGCAATATTTTGTACAACTGTTCCTGCTTTTGGAGAAGGCATCAATCCTTTTGGTCCAAGTTGTTTAGCAACAACTGCTAAATCTCTGATATTTTCTGGTGTAGTAATCAATATATCAAAATCAAATTTACCTGCTTTAATGTCATTCAATAAATTTTCTGTTCCAGCTATATCTGCACCAGCTTTTTTTGCTTCAGCAGCTTTATCTTCAGAAACAAAAACAGCAATTTTCTTTGTTTTTCCTGTTCCATGAGGTAAAATTGTTGTAGATCTAATCATTTGATCATTATACTTTGGATTTGCAAATGTATTGATTGCAATATCAATAGTTGGATCAAATTTAGTATAAACAGATTTCTTTACTAATTCTACTGCTTCTGCAACAGAATACAATTTTGATGAATCAATTGTTTTTTTTGATTCAACGTACTTTTTACCGTGTTTTGCCATAATAATATAATACATAATAAAAGTGGTCGTAGCGCCTCACAAAAGTGGGCTGCCACTGAATATAGTTAGCTAGGTACTTTACCTATTTACTATTTAATTGCTCATTTTTCTACTTCTACTCACATATTTTTTGCAGTACCTCCAATAATTTTGATCATAGCTTCGATATCTTCTGTATTCATATCACCTCTTTTAAGTTCAGCTATTTCTTCTAAATCTTTTCTTGTAAGTTTACCAATATTTTTTTTATTTGGTTCTCCTGAACCTGTTTTTTGTCCTATCTTCCATAAAATAAGATTTGATGTTACTGGTTTCCCAAGTTCTAACGTAAATGTTCTATCTGCAAAGATAGTAAGTTTACATTTGATTTTTACATCAGATCCTCAAAATGATTTCATCATTTCCATTGTTTTATCGTTGAATTCTTTGATGAATTGTCAGATATTTACTCCATTAGCTCCAAGCATAGGCCCGAGAGGAGGAGATGGTTGTGCTTTTCCAGCAGGTACTTCTAAGTACAAGATGTTCATAATTTTTGCCATTGTTGTATAAGGTTATTCGATAAATAGTGTTTTAATATATCACTTTGAACTATGATATATTTGGTAGTTGACCTGGATCAACCACAATGCTTTTTGGAATTCAATAAGCATAATAACTTTTGTTCATTTATATTCTGGAAGATTGATGAAAGTAATCTTTTCTCAAAACAATTTATTTTCCATAATATCTTTTTCTGTAGTTATGGTATATGTTGTTCATCCCAATGATTTAACTATTTCATCAAACTTATATTTTTCTGGATCCAAAAAGACATAATAAATATCTTTCTGATCTTTTAACGCATATTGATAACTAATTCCCAATTTTTCTACAGACTCTACTCTTCCATACCACAAACTTGTTCCTGATAAAACCATGATTTTATTTGTTGTTATGGTTTTTCATGTTGTTGAACTATTTCATGTTGTTGAATTACTTCATGTGGCTGTTTCGAACAAAGAATCAGTTTCTTTATTAATAGTTGATCCTGTTTCTATTGGTTCTTCTAGTAATAAACTTTCTTGATCAAATTCGTTAAGTGTTTCGTTATCTTGATATAAAGATTCATCTATTGATGACTCATACTCCTTAGTATTTATCACACTAAGTTGATCTACTATATCATCGCCTTTGATTTGATACAATAGTAGATAAACGATCATTAGTGCTGAAAATAGCACTACCATCGAAAATCTTACCACATGTAATTCCTTTTGATGCATTAGTAAGATCAAGAGATAAAACGATAGAGAAGCAAAAGGGAAATATCTTCTGTTATTTTGCATCTTATAAGAAGATAATTACTCTTTATCTATCATATTTTCTTTAGCTTATGAGTTCAATTTTATCTACATCTATAACAACTGGGGTGAGTCTTCATAACATTTCTACATTTACAACAGCTGTTCATTTGTCTGGATCTATATTTTTAACAACTCACTTCATTCATTTAAAATCTCCTGTTTTTAGCATTACAACATCTCCAATTCTGTACGGAATAACTAATTCAGATCTTTCTTGTGATTTCTCTATTTGTTTAACAATATCTAAGTATTCTTGCTCAGTTAATGGAATTGGACGAGTTTCTGCTCCTACAATTAATCTTACTCAAGGAGTATTTCTAATTACGTATCGGATTTTGTCATTCATTTTAGATTTTATGAAGACGTATCCTGGGTAAAGTTTCTTTGTTCTTATTATTTTTTCTCCTTTTTTAATAGCATATTCATGCACTACTGGTGACATAAAATCTACTACATCATCTTGAAGACTTTGTTTCTTAACTCTTTCTTTGAGATTTTCCATAACAAGTTCTTCTTGACCTGCTATTACACTTAATACATACCATTTGTATGAATTATCTTCTATCTGTCTTTTTATCTCAACGGTACTTACTTCTGTTTTTTGCATAAGATAAGATTATATTATAAATTTTTTTTTATTATTGCATCATATTATAAAACCATTTATACAATCATGTAAAGACAGTATCATAAAGTACAAAAAGAATACTAGAAAGAATTACTGCAACAAAAATAGCAATAGTAATGTTTATAAAATCCTTTTTAGTCGGATGTTTTAACTTTTTGACAGTTTCCAAACTATCATAAATAAACTTCATCATTACAAAAAAAATTATGTATAAAGAAACGTCTGTATTTTTTATTAATTTACTTTGCTTTTGCAAGAGCAAATGCATTTCAAATTTACTTTATGCAACCATACATATATATCAGATTTGTTTAATTGTTTTTATTCATAAATCAGAAGAATGCACATAAGCAACAAGTTCTGGTTTTCCTTTATGTTTTTTTATTATATCTGTATATATATTACCTAGCCAAGAAGCATTCTCTTTGTATGTTTTTTTATCCATCATATTTTCTATCATTTTTATATCTTCCATCTTGGATAATTCAGATTTATTATTTTCTGATGCTTTTCCTAAAACAATAATTCAATAATCAGAATATCCTATATTGTTAATTTCTTCTGTTATTTGTTTTTTTGTTATTTTTGTTCCTATACCTAATATTGTTACTGATGTTACTTTTGTTAATAATCTTATATAAAGTAATTGTTCGAATATTTCTCTAGAAACTGGTTGATTATTCTTTGATGGTATTGATTTGTTTTTTATACTACGTCATAGAATAAGTAACTTTGTTTCGTCTATATAGCTGATTATTTCTTTTGGATATTCTGTTTGTTCTATAAGAAAAATTATATTATTTAGCGTTTTATCAAGAAATAAATAACCTGCTGCTTTTAATGTACCTGTATATAATTCTGATCATATAGGCAGATATGCATATTTATATGAATGTTTGGGAAAATGATTTTCTTTTTGTAAAATTTCTCCTGCATGTACAATATATGATACTATTTGATTTCTTTTTTCTTCAGTAATAATCATATTGATGATAGGATACCTAAAATTTATGTTTTTTGGATACTTCTCATAATCTGAAGTACAAATCTATCTGCTAACCTATAACGTTTTTCTCGTTCTTCAGTTGACATAAACACTACATAAACAATTTCTATAAAATAATTTCTAAAAATAGTATTAATTTCGTCTTTTATTTTATCTATTTGTGGCTTTTCTGCGTTTTTATAAATTACCACCAAATCCATTTCTAAATCTAATCAAAACCTTTTTCCAAAATAATATTTATCTATCATAACATCATATGTTTTGAAGAGTTGTATTAATGATTGTTTGAGTCAAAAGAAAAATATATCTCTAATTTTATCAAAAAAATCAACTTTAAGAGAAATAGATCGTCCTTGTCATTCTTTGTTTACGTCAATTACACCAGCTTCTTCTAATGCATCTACTTGTTTTTTAATTGCTGGGAAAGTCCATTCTAATTCACTTTCCAATGCTCTCATAGAAATTCCTTGTCTTCTAAAAAGCAAATATTTGAGAATATCTACCTTTGTTTTGCTTCCAAAGAGCTTTTCGAGATTCATAGAAAACTAGTAAAAATAAAAAAACTGATAGCCAATAGTTATCGATTTGATGAGAAAATACAAGAGAAAACAAAGAACTTGACTTTTGACTATAAAAACATAAATTATATTAAATCCCTAAAATCAATATTTATGAAAAATAGAGCATTTAGTTTGTCCAGCCAACGACAAATGTTAGAACTACTCTTTTCTTTTGGGGCATTTTTAAAAGTAGCATCAAACGTTTGGTTGTTTATCCTTATTGAATTGTTTTTTTTAATAACGTATCTTCAAAAAGGAGTACCTAGTTTGTTATTTATAGTCCTAGGATATCCTTTTCTATTCCTTATCTCTATCGTATTGTGGAAAGAATATCTTAGAGCAAAGAATTTCTTTTTGGAGCGTTACAAATCCATTAAAAAACAAATTTCCCAAGAATTATATGATGGGAAAAAGTTGACGAATTGGCAAAACGAATTAAATAATATTTCTGAATTTCTGGAACAACAAGGTGTTCTAGAAAAGAAATCATTATTTTAAAGTATTTAAGGGAAGGTTTTTTACCTTCCCTTTTTTTGTTTGCTTTTTGACGAGAAAACTTTAAGTATAGCTAGATATATTTAAACTCCTATTATCCCTTGAAATATGGTTACCTATACTCCTGCAATGCAACAATATATCGATATCAAAAAGCAGTGTGCTGATTGCATTCTCTTTTTTCGTATGGGGGATTTTTATGAAACCTTTTTCGAAGACGCCAAAATAGCAAGCAAGATCTTGGATCTTGTGTTAACAAGTAAAAACAAAGATTCTGAAAATCCTATTCCTATGGCGGGAATTCCTTATCATAGCGTCGATAAATATATTCCAAAACTTATCAGTCATGGACACAAAGTCGCTATAGCAGAACAAACTACTGATCCGATTCCTGGCAAAATTGTTGAAAGAAAAATCACCCAGATTATTACTCCCTGAACGTTTATTCAGGAGACAAAAAAATCGTTTACCTATATGCTTGCAGTGAGTTTCGAACCAGTAAAAAGCGGGCATAATTTCCATATTGCATGGGGAGATTTCGCGCTGGGAGAATATGCGACAAAAAGCTTTGCAAGCATCGAGGATCTGCAGAAATTTATTTTGATCGTCAATCCGGTAGAAGTGATCGTCGATATTGAATTCCCCAACAAAGATGAACTCACCAAACTTATAAAACAATATCAGAATTGTTTAATTTCTCTCGCTGATGTGCCCCATAGATACGAAGAATATTTGCTCGAACAATGTAAAATCCAGACCTTAGCAAGTTATGGAAAAGCAGTTGAAGAAGGAAGATGACAGGCGTTAGCACTCCTCTTTTCTTATCTCCAAACAACCCAACAACAAGCATTAACTAATATTTCTCGTATAGCGCTGCATAGTATGGATAAAGCAGTTTTGCTCGATGAAGTGACGTTGAAAAATCTGGAAATCTTTAGTTCGAGTTATGAAAGTAGCGAAAAATATAGTTTGATTGGAATTTTGGATAGTACCAAAACTTCGTGATGATCAAGGCTTTTACGTTCTGTGCTGGCGAATCCTCTCAATGATCTTGATCAGCTTAATCACCGTTTGGAGCATATCCAGTGGCATATTGATCATGAACATGAGACACATAAAGTCCATAATCAGTTGGCTAATGTCTATGATATTCCCAAAATTATCAGTAATTTATTGTATAGAAAACTGCTCGCTTCGTGATTTATCAAACTAAGAAGCACGCTAAGACTCTTTTTTGATCAGCAAGATATGCGTCAAGAATTACTTCGTATTTGATTGCCTCAGGCAACAGAAAAAATTGTTGAAGATTTTTATCACACCTTACAGGCAACGATCAAGGATGATGAAGATTTTGCTGATGATATGAACTTTATCCGTGATGGTGTAGATTCCGAGATTGATAGACTGAGAAAAATAGCGTTTCATTCTGATAATTTACTCTTGGAATATCAACAATTATTGGGTGAAATCACCGGTATTTCCAATGTAAAAGTGAAATTTATTCTCAATCAAGGATATTTTATTGAGATCACAAATAAGGATATTGACCAGTTTGAAAGTAAACTTAACGACCATAAAACAAACAATCCTGACGATACAAAATCAGATTTAATTCGTAGAAATACGCTTAAATGAGGACAGAGATTTACCTCTCCGTATCTCGATCATTTACAAGAAGATATTTTGGAAGCAAGAGCACAATTAGTTAAACAAGAATTTAGTCGCCTTGCTCACCTACAACAAGAAATGGCGATGATTGTAGAAGCGTTGACTGAATATGCATTGCACATTTCATGGTTAGATGTGTTTAGTTCGCAAGCACTTCTTGCAAAGCAATATCGTTATACTAAGCCGACGATTACGGAACATCATCAGATTGAAATCATTGAAGGAAGACATCCCGTAATCGAACATTTTCTTCCTCAAGATCAACAGTTTATCCCAAATACGCTCAATTTTGGAGATCATGATGATTTTTTGCATGTGATTACCTGACCAAATATGTGAGGTAAATCCACCTATTTACGTCAAAATGCTTTGATAGTTTTGATGGCACATTGTGGATTATTTGTCCCTGCAAAAGAAGCTAAAATCTGACTTATTGATGCATTATTTGCTCGTGTAGGAAGTGGTGATGTTATTGCCAAAAACCAATCTACCTTTATGACGGAAATGATAGAAGTTGCCAATATATTAAACAATGCTACTGCCAAAAGCTTTGTTATCTTTGATGAACTTGGACGTGGTACTTCAACCTATGATGGACTGGCATTGACCAAAGCAATTTTGGAATATATTGTCCAAGAAATTAAAGCTAAAACATTGATTGCTACGCATTACCATGAATTGATTCAGCTTGAATGAACATTGATAGGAGTAAAAAATTATAGTGTAAGTGTGTATGAAACAGAGAAGGAAGTTGTTTTTATGAAAAAGATTGCAGCTGGTTGAGCTAGCAAAAGTTACGGACTTGATGTGGCAAAATTAGCTGGTATCTCACCAGTAATCGTAGAAAGAGCCAAAGAAAATCTAAAAGCTTTGGAGACGAATAAGAAAGATATTGTGCAAGATGGATTGCTTCATTTCACCCCAAAAGCAACAACAGATCCAAAATATGAAAAGATCAAATCATTGCTTCAAAGCTATGACGTAAATAGTATGACACCGTTACAAGCTTTGCAATTCTTGGCAAAAATCAAAGATGAATTATAAAATTTTTACTCATTAATTTCTCATTATGACTCGAGTATATATCCTGCTTATCTATTTTGTGCTTATCAATGTCGTAACTTTTGTGGTACGAGGAGTTGATAAATGGAAGGCTCAACACCAAAAATGGAGAATCAAAGAAAGAACACTTTTGGGATTTGCTGGTGCAGGAGGATGGCTTGGTTCCTTAGCTGCTATGGAATTTTTGCGTCACAAAACTGTTAAAGGAAAATTTCTACTCTGGTTTTGGTTATGGACAAGTTTATGGATTATAGCTATCCTTACTGCTCTTATTCTGTTTATATAATTTATGAATATCCCTCAAAATATTTTGGATCGATATAAAAAACAAGGAAGAATACTTCCTTGGAGACAGACAAAAGATCCTTATGCAATACATATTTCTGAAGTTATGTTACAACAAACTCAGGTGGAGAGAGTCATCCCCTATTTTCATCAATGGATGAAAGATTTTCCTGATTATGTAAGTTTAGCAAAGGCAACAAAAACCGACCTTTTGAAACATCGGTCGTGACTTGGATTTAATAGTAGAGCTTTGAGATTGCAAGCCTGTGCACAAACAGTCGTTGAACAATATGATGGAAAATTACCAAACAAAAGAAACCAGCTTTTATGATTGCCTTGAATTTGACCCTATACTTCAGCTGCTATTCTGGCTTTTGCTTGGAACCAAGAAGTGCCAGTGATTGATACCAATATCAGAAGAGTACTTATCTTCTTATACAAACTTCCTGAAACTATTTCACTTCAAGAACTCGAACTCTTCGCAGAAAAAATTATACCGTCAGGAAAATCTCGTGATTGGCATAATGCATTGATGGATTATGGAGCATTAGAACTCACTGCAAGAAAGACCAAAATCAAACCCCTTTCCAAACAATCAAAATTTGAAGGTTCTGATAGACAAGTGAGAGGATGGATTTTGAAGCAGTTGACCAAAGATGATAAACCCCTTTTGATTTCTCGTGTGCAGGAAGAATTTCCTAACAAAGATGTTGCAGATATTATCAAGGGAATGCTGGATGAAAAGTTGATACTCAAGAAAAAATGAACACTTATTTTAGAATAAGAAAAAGAGGCTGGATACACCATACCTCTTTTTTTTGTATAAAATAATTTTTTATGCAAGTTCTTTCGCTTCAACAAAGCTTTTGAACTCTTCGTAAATTGAATTTAATTTTTCCCAACCTTTCGGATTAACACGCCCTTTTAAGGCTAATTTCTTAAAATTATTATTTAAACCAATAGCTTTGTTTGCAATAGTTACATACTGTGCAGGGTTTTCTTCCTTGAGAGCCTTAAATTTATTAACAAGACTCATAACATCGCTTTTTTCGATAGTATTTTTATTCATTAACCTATCAAAAATGTTTTTGGTTTCAGACTCAAGTTGAGCCTGTCTTGAAGCGTAATTTCCCATATTTGTTTTTTTTAATTGTTTTATATTTTATATATATTTCCTATGAAATAGCAATATCTCTTGACTTTAAATTTTGTTTCGTTAGATTCATCAGGCTTTTTGAAGGATGTTCTTTGGGAAAGCTATATGTCATTTAATCTATTTAAAAACTCACTTCCATAGGAAGGAGAAAACTTTGAGGAGTTGTAAGGTACCTGGATATTTCCAGAAGGATCCCTTACTCTCCTCTTTTTTTATTAAAGAAAAACCCGTAGAAACTACGGGTGTCCGACATCTAATGTCTTGCTGCAAGTTTTAAAAATGTCTCTAGATGTTTCCGTTGACAAAAAACTCAGCATGCTCGAAAGAAGCTTAATTCTAGCGAGGAATAGGGGCTTTTTCAACGGACGATATATGTAATATATAATGGTCTCGTTGACATTAACCTGTGGTTTATTATATATATTCATATAAACATTTCAATAAAGATTTTACTTTATACTTTTTGTAGATGCTCTATTTTATCCCGACACCTATTGGAAATAAAGAAGATATAACTCTGAGAGCTTTGCGTATGCTCAAAGAATTAAAATATTTGCTGTGCGAAGATACAAGGACAACGATGAAATTGTTGCAGATGTATGAAATCAATTTTTCTGACAAACAGTTATCTTCGCTAACTAGTTTCACTGAACAAGGCAAAATGAATCATTATCTCAATATCCTCAAAGAACATGATGTCTGAATAGTCTCTGAAGCAGGCACTCCTTGACTCTCTGATCCAGGAAAGAGCCTCATTCAATTATGTAATGAGCAAAAGCTCCCCTATTCTATTCTTCCTTGAGCGAATGCCTTAGTACCTGCAGTCGTAGGCGCTGGTTTCGATACTTCATCTTTTGTGTATATTTGATTCCTTCCCCAAAAAAAAGGAAGACAAACGGCTTTGAAAAATGCCTTACAATCTGAGATACCTACCTTTTTTTATGAATCTGTACATAGAGTGGAAAAACTTTTTACAGAGCTCAGCGCCTTGTGATTTACCGGTAAAGTAAGTATTTGTAGAGAACTTAGTAAAATGTTTGAACAACAAGTAACCTGAACAGTATCGGAAATACAAGAACTTATCGCGACAAAAAAACTCCCCATCAAAGGAGAGTTTGTAATTGGATTATCTTCAGATTAAATTAGTCTAATAAATAATCTTTTTTTCCTTTTCATATATTATCTTTTTGAGAACATTCTTCATACATAATAGCATAGAGAATAATTGTTAAAATCAATGATTTTTTGTCATTAGTAATAGGTTTATCAAGAACTCTTGTCATATCTCATCCCAAATATACATTTTTTGCTCACTGTTTTTCTTGTATAGTTTGGCTCTGAAGTCATCCTTGCTTATATTTATTGAGATAATAATGATATAATTTCAAAATAAATTCTTTATTTATTTTATTAAAACCAGCTGTTTCTAGTAATGAAGTTGTACCAACCATTTCTTTTATTGATTGAGAAAATTCTTTAAGATAATCATAGGTTTCACTATATCTTTGAATCGAATCATCTAAAGCAAAAACTATTTTGGTAAATAGCGGATCTTTTGTGATTTTATCATAATTTTCTTGGGAAAAAATATCATCTCTTATATGAGCGTTTACTACATTAAGATATGATATTGTTTGTTCTGATGGCCTTTGTATAATAAAAGATTCTTTTCCTTTTATATCATTGGTTATCATATTTTTTATATTTTCACTAGACATTGTTTTATAAAAAATGTAAAATTGCCTTGTTGATATTTTATCTTTTTTTTGTGATTTGTCAAATAATGAAAAAACAGCAAAGTATAGTTTTTTTATGGATTGGATTAATTATTGCACTAATTTTTTTAGGGAATATTTTTGGAGTGATTTCTTTTGAACAAAAAAGCAAACCAGAACTATTTTCTGTTGTTGATACTCTTTCTTGAATTGAAATAATTTCTGGCATAATCTATTCTTCTCCATGAAGCATGGATCAAACTCTTTGAATATTTCAACAAGCAAAAAACAGCCTTTCAATCCAAACGTATGAATTTACCGAAAAAAGATTCAAAACGCTTTTAAAAGAATTACTAGAAAATAATATAGATATCAAGCTTGTTATGGAAGATAAAAAATACCAACAATTTAAAAATACCTTCAAAGAAATTCAGAATCTATTTAGTTGATATGATAATTTTGAAATAAAAAACGATAAACAAATGAAAACAACGTATGTGCACAGTAAATTTGCTTTGATTGATAGTGGATTTTTGATTCAAACAGCAAATCTGACGCATTCTTCTTTTTTTACTAATCGTGAATATTTTTTCTACAGTCAGCATACAGGTGTATATCAAAGTTTAGCGACTATTTTTGATAAAGATTGGAAAGGTGAGAGTATTCGTTATAGCGATATTCATCCCAATCTTTTGGTGTGTCCTATTAATTGTAGGTCAGTTTTAGAGCATTTGATAGAGTCGGCGAAATCATCAATTCTTATTCAAAATCAATACATCGAAGACCCTCGCCTCCTTTGACTTCTGGGAGAGAAGATATCGACTCTCTGAACAGAAAAAATCCATGTCCAGCTCCCAGATACCGATAAGAACAAAGCCCTCCAACAACAATGGTGAAAAACTATCGTAAAACTTATCAAAAAGCCCTATATTCATGCAAAAATGATGTTGATAGATGATCAGATTCTTTATCTTTGAAGTATAAATTTTTCTGCCAATAGTATGGATAATAATAGAGAAATTTGAATTTTATTGACAGACAAAATGATTATTAAAAAATTTAAATATATTTTCAACTAGTATTGACTTCCTTTCTATTTTCATTATCGTAAAATCCGTTGTTCGCAACAAAAAAAAAACTAAAAAAAACTAAAAAAACACTATCCTTATGAAAAAAATTATTTTGTTTTTGAGCTTCTTGTATTTCCTTAGTGGAATACAGGCCCAAGAAATTAAGGATTCTTTGTTTCAAGAAATCCTTAGTATGTTAGAAAACCATATATCTTATACAATCTCTGGTTGTGTAGTAGATGTAGATTATCAGACAAAAACTCCTTTTATCAAAAAAGCAGGAATAGATATTACGGAAGACTTTTTTATCTTTCTTATGTCCGATCCATTTGCAGACGAGACATTTCTTATGTGTAGATCTATCTACATTGTAGATAAGAGAAACAATATCGAAAAGGAATTTGTTCTAAAACATCCTAATACTACATTGGATAGATGTCTTAGAGAATCTAAGCTGAAAATCTTTACAGATGAAGAGGGAAGATTACTAGCCTGTGGTATAACAGATTAAATCATAATTCAATCTAAAAAAAACCGTGATTTTATGTCACGGTTTTTCTTTTTTTTTATTCTATAATAAATGTTTTTTCTGTTCCATAATATTCTGGTCGATGGGAATTATAATGAGTAAACATTCTTTCTAATCTACCTTGATCCAACTCCTCTATTCCCAATAAAGCAAGTTCTTTTCTTATAGCTTCTTTTGTACTTTCTGCTTGATCTTTATCGGTAATCATTTTTTCAAATTCTGCAACATATCCATATCCTGCATTTTTATCAATACAAACATTGTAGTCTTTGTATTTATATTCTTTTCTTTGTCTTGACCATTTTGATTGATAGGGAAATCCGTTATCAAGAAGAATTTGATCTGCTTCTTGTAAACTAAGATTGATTTTTTCTTCAAATTCTATTCTTGCTGTCCCATTTGCACTTGTTGTATCATCAACTGATGCTTTGACAATAAATAATACTTTTCCATCAACTTCTCTCGTACGAATAGAATGACCTTTTCCTTCGATGATAACTTGATGCAATTTATCATGATGTTCTGGAGCTATATATTGTTGTACTGCTTGATATAATTTTTCAAAATCTCCTTGAACAAGAAAATAATGATTAAGCTGACTATTTTCACCTATTATATTTGTTTCTGAATCGTTTTCGTATAATTTTTTAACAAGTTCTGATGCTTTTTCTTGGCTTCCAAGAAGAACTTTGATTTCAATTTCAAATGTATGCATACGTTTATAAGTAATTGATTAAAACCCTCCTACATTAGTTATTGGAGCTTTGATTGCAGGATGTGAATCATAATTTTCTAAGACAATATCTTCAAATTTGAAATCATCTATATTTTTGATATCTGGATTTAATTTGATCGTTGGAAATGGTTTTGGTTCTCTTGAAAGTTGTGTATGTACTGCATCAAAATGATCAGAATAAATATGAACATCTCCAAATGTATGTACAAATTCTCCTGGTTGTAATCCTGTTACTTGAGCTACCATAAGTAATAATAAAGCATAACTTGCTATATTAAACGGTACTCCGAGAAAAGAATCAGCACTTCTTTGATATAATCCCAGATTTAATTTATTGTCTTCAGTAACGGCAAATTGGAATGTTGTATGACAAAATGGAGGAACTTCACTCTTGTTTTTTTCTGATGCCATAGCATAGATAAAATCTGGATTCCATGCAGATATTACATAAGATTTTCTAAATGGTTTTTCTTTGAGTCCTTGAATAACCCACCCTAATTGATCAATTTCACGACCATCTGAAGCTGGCCATCTTCTTCGCATTCTTCCGTAAATGGTAATTAAATCTCCTCGTTTTTGTACAAATTCACTATCTTTGTCTTCTGCTTTGATTTTTGCGATAAAATCCTCCTGACTTAAATCATTTGTTGGATCTTTTTCTAAACAATATTTATGATATCTTTTCCATGCCCATTCATCCCAAATATGTACGTCATTATCTACAAGATATTTTACATTGGAATCACCTTTAAGAAACCATATAAGTTCGTGTAAGATTCCTCTAAAAAAGACTTTTTTTGTAGTTAACAAAGGAAACCCCTTGCTGAGATCAAATCTAATCTGACGTCCAAATAATGAACGAATAAACGGTGGCTCTTTACCATCTTTTGCATACTCCGCTAACACTTCTGGCGTAAGAAATAGTTTTTTGTTTGATCCATTGTCCAAAATATCCTGAAGGAGATCAAGATACTGAAATTCAGGGTGTTTCATGTGAAGATATTTAAGAAATAAATCCAAAACATGTGGTTATTATTTCAATCAGAAAAACTTTTTGAATTGCTTTTTGTAACTATAAGCAATTTTTGAATTAATAGTTCGTAATTGTTTTTTTAATTCACTAATTTGATGTCTTATTTCTTTTTTTGAATCTTTATTGTTTTCATCCTTGAGTTCTTTGTATAACCCCAAGATATGATTTTTAATTATTTGTTTTTGTTGACATCGGATTTCCCTTTGTTCTTGGGTTGTTATTATTGGTAGTTCCTTATTATCTAATTCTATGGTCATTTCTTCTTCATGTACCAATAAGCCTTCTTCTTGTTCTGGAGTATTTGCCACAGCAAAAGAGAAAAATCCTATAATCGTAGCTATAATACCTACTATCTTCTTCATATTTTTATTTATTATCTAAACATAACGAAGTGTATTGTATCTTTTTATAATTCAATTTCAATTCATTTTCGTTTTGCTTTTTTTCTTTACTTCGTTATATTCAACGAAACATTTTATTTGCGGATTATTTTCATGAACATTATCAAAACATCACAACAAATTTCCAATATTAGAGAATCTGGAAAATATCTTACAGAACTTTTATACAAACTTTATCATGCGACACAAGTTGGTGTAGCCTTGATTGAACTAGAATTTATAGCAGAAGATTATATCAAAAAGAACAATCTCAAATGAGCTTTCAAAAATTATCATGGATTCCCTGCAAATCTTTGTTTATCAGTCAATGACTGTGTGGTTCACGGTATTCCCGATGATTATATACTCAAAAATGGAGATCTTCTCAAAATAGATTGTGGAATCACTTACAAAGGAGGAATCACTGACTCTGCCATTAGCGTAGTTGTTGGTGGTGAATTAGCAAATCCATTGGCATATAATCTTGTCGTTGCCACCAAAAAATCTCTTGATACATGACTTGAATATATCGCTGCTGATCGCCCTTTATTTGGCTTTTCTCATCATATTCACTCCTCTATTACCAATGCAGGATTTTCTGTAATAGAAAAGCTCACATGACATGGTGTAGGAAATAAAGTTCATGAAGATCCACATGTATACAATATTCCACATCCTTCTATGAAAACAACATTTTTGGAAGCTGGAATGGTACTTGCTTTGGAACCAATCACTGCAGTTAGTTCAAAAGATTTTTTTATGAAAAAAGAAAATGACTGGAATCTCTATTGTAAAAATGGTGATTTAGGGGCCCAATGGGAATATACAATTCTCGTAACGGAAGATTGATATGAAATTTTATCTGGAATTACTGAAGATATATGATTTTAGGTATTGATCCAGGCGTAAGAAAACTTTGATATGCACTAATAAAACCCGATAATACTATCGTAGATGCAGGGATTTTGCTCCAAGATCAAAAATCCCCTACAAGAGAAGATCAATTCACCAGAATAATTCAGATTTATGATTTCTTTGAAAAATTAATTAAAAAACATAAAATTCAGACTATGTGTATGGAAAAATTATTTTTTACAAAATTCAATCAAAATAACGCAGAGTTTGTCTATGGTTTGAGAGGTACTTTGATGATGCTATTTCTGAAACATAATATTAAAATCAAAGAACTTACTCCCATTGAAGTCAAAAAATATATTACAGGAACTGGTAAAGCTGAAAAACATCTCGTACAAAAAATGGTTATGAAAATTTTTGGATTACAAGAAATGCCTGAATATAACGATGCTGCAGATGCATTAGCTATGGCCTATATAGCAAATAAGATTAAATAATATTGATTATTGGGAGGAAATATGTATATTTTTTTTGTAAAAAAATCTAAAAAAATAACGTTATGACAAATTTTCTCATTATTGTAGCTATAGTTGCTGCAGTTTTTTTTGCTTTTAGGCTTTGGCTTAATAGAGCTCTTAAACCAATCTCATCAACATCATTGGATTTTACAATGAAGGATATTAATGAGCAACTCTTTGATCAAAATTGGTAATAAACTTACTCTAATTATTTAAAAACCCGGATATTTTCCGGGTCTTTTTTTTGTTTTTATCTTTTAAATATTTT
The DNA here is from genome assembly GCA_000503875.1 of candidate division SR1 bacterium RAAC1_SR1_1. Lineage (GTDB taxonomy): Bacteria > Patescibacteriota > Gracilibacteria > Absconditabacterales > Absconditicoccaceae > UBA5124. Next base: position 423,995 of record CP006913.1, on the reverse strand, counting down.
TTTCCATCGAGATTGTTTTTCAATTATTGGTGTTTCAGCTATATTATTTTTTGCTAAATTTTCAATTTCTTTTTCTTTTCTCTCGTCTTCGAGGGGTTTTTTAAATCTTCTTAATACAGTTTCCTCTACTATTTGAATTTCTTCTTCTGCTTCTCTAAGTTCTTTATATACCCTTTTGAGATAATGTTCAATTGTTTTCTTAAATCTTGTTTCTAGAAATAATCCACCAATAGATACAAAGAATGGTACACCTATGAGTGCATAAAACATAAAGAAATATTTACCTATATCTGTTTTTGGTGTAAAGTCTCAAAATCATACGGTACTCATCGTACTAATAATAAAATAGAAAGAATCTATAATTCTCCATCATTCTATAAAGTGGAAGGTAAAAGCTCCCAATACGATAATAAGTCAAACTAAAAGTAGCTCTGTAATAAGTAAATTTTTGGTAAATAGTTTTCCGATGTCCTTAAATTGCATATATATTTTTTTGAAATAAATGTAATATACTAGATTATATAGGAAAATAGAAAAAAACGCAAATTTTTATTGTATTCAATTATTATATCATTTTTTATATTTTTGTCTATGTAGTTATTTGGCATTTTCAATGAGATATTTGTAAATTGGAGCTAATTGAAATATAATTGAAGAAAGATTTTAATTCGTATTCGTTATCCATGTTTGATACCAAATCAGCGATACAAAAATTTATATGATTATCACAACCAGAGAAGGTAGTTAAGTTAAAAGCAGTACTTACTATCGTACAAAATGCTCTTCCTATGTATTGAGATATCTCTATTCAACTTGCCACAGTGGGAAATAATATAGCGGAAGACACATTAGATATGTATTATACCATGATTATGAAAAATTTAGAAAGTCTACAGGGAGATTCTTTGGAACAATTTAAAAATGATTTAACTTTATTTAAACAAGCTCTTACTAAAGAAGTTGCACAAAAAATGGATAAAGATGATCTTGATGCTATAGAAAAGACTTTTCAAGATTTGAATATGTAACATTTATATTTTATTTATTATATTTTTAAAATGACAGATTTAACTAAAGAAATTAAAGAAGCAACTGACAACAAACTTAATTGTAAGTGGGAAGATGGAGAAAAAACTGCATTAAAAAGTTTGGGTTGACAATTAGATACATTGAAAGACCAAAAAGATCCTTTAAAAGATAATATTAATACTCTTGGGAATCAAACACTTCCTGAAAAAAACAATCAAACACTAAGGGATTTTCTTGAAAATGATGTCAAAGGAAAACTTGTAGATATAAGAGCTAAACGAGATAAAAAATCAGAAGAATCTAAAACAGTGGAAGCTGCAAATATATTTGTGCAAGAAGTAGCTAACGAGCTACAAACTATTTGTTGAAATAATAGTGATATCGTTATGGCTCTTCAAATTTATGTAAATGGATTAAATGATTTACAATGACAACATGCTACAATACCTTATAATGCGGATAAATATTGATACAAAGCAGGCGATCAGAATAAAAGACTTTTCATTGACGGATTTCTTGGTCCCCATACTTATAACGCTTTGTGGTTGGCTATATTTAAAGAGGAAATGCCTCAAATAAAGACAGACGTTGTATGATATATTAAAGAAGATGGTACTGTATATTTACCAGGTAAAGATGGTAAATACAAACCACATCTTATAGAGAAAAATTGATATACTGTAGAATGATGAGATAAAGAATTACCGCCTCATTTTCAAAAACTTAATCTTTTCTTGGAATTTTATGAAATCTATAAAGATTGAGCACTGAAAGTAGCTAATTCTCGTAACAAGTTAAATTCTTCACGAGGAAGTGATGAATGAGCTGCTATAAAATCACAAATAACTAATATGGACAAAGAAATTACAGATTTTATAGAAAAAGCCAATAGTTGAAAGATCAATAGCTTTGATTATGTATATGATATAATATTTGCTAAAATGAATTATATAGAAAAAGGTATTGAAACTGTCCTTTGACAAGATGATTTAGAAAAAACAAAAAAATTATTTACCAATTTTGATTCAACAAAATATAAAGAATTAGAATTAGATATGTTGGATATAAATAGAAGAAAATTTGGAGATGCAATGTTGGATTCTGTTGGATGAGATTGAGGAGGAAATTCAGATGCGGTTAAATCAAAACTTATGGAAAGAATTCTCGAAAGAAGTGATTTTGATGAAATAAATAAAATTTTTCAAAACCCAGAAACAATTGATATAATTACCAAAGGAGAAAAAGATAAAATATCTAAAATTTTAATAGATTTATGAATTAATGAAAAAGATTCAAAAGCAATTTCAAAAGAAATAATTGAAGAATATATTAAAATCAAAGATAAAAATAATAAAGATTCTAATCAAAAACAATTTAAAGCTAGTATCGAAAGTCAAGCCACAAATGAAGAAGACAAAGCGCTTCTTTTAAAATCATGGAATGAACAAAATGAAAGTGAAGAAAAAGCAAATAATAATTGAGAAAAGATAATCCCTAGAGGTAAAGCTTATAATTGGGATGATTATCTAACAAAAGCTACTGATTTTATGATAAAAGAATCTACAAATACATCTACACTACTTTTGTTACAAGAACTTATGATAGAAGGTAAAATCCAGACTATGTTTGATGCAAATCAAGATTTATCAAAAGATAAAGATCTTGCTATGATGAAAGATATATTGGGTGTAGGTACATGGGATATTTCAGATAATAATTTAGATTATGCTATAGAAGCATGACAAACAATAGCATTAGCTGCTGTTACTATGGGAGCTTGAGCTATTGCTGCTAGAGTTGCTCTAGCTGCTGTGAAATATGGATCTACAGCCATAAAAGCTACTAAACGAGGAACTTGAATAGTTTCTTGAGTAAATAATTTATCTAAGGGTTGAAAACTTGCCAAAGCAGCATATAAAACTGCAAAATTAACTAAATGGTGATTAAAAACAGGTATAGAATGAGTAGCTTTTTATCAAGGATCTAATATTGCAACAAACGTTATACTTCCAGATAGATCTCTTTTTGAGAATGTATGAGATCGAAAAGAAATGGCAAAATCTGCTGCATTTGTTTGAGTTCTTAAATGACTTTGAACAGCTTTTTCTAAACTTGCAAATACAAAGCTTGGTCAAAAAATTAATTTATCAGAATGAAATGCAAATACTGTTATTAATACCAATGGATTAAGGATATGAGCACCAAAAGCACTTGTAGGTAAAGATATCTTACAAAATTTTGGAAAAATCTTGGTACAAGGTTGAATGTTAACTGGAACGAGTCAATGACTTGAATTTGTATTTAGTGGTTTCAATTGAGAAGCATGGAATCCTACATGGGAAGAATTTATTCAAGCATGTCTATTATCTAGAATGGCAGAAGGTGCCGGTAAATTACCTAAAAAAGTAACTTTCAAAAAAAGAGGTAAAACTATTGAACTCGTTGATGGAGGAAAAAACAAAATTAAAGAAAATTGAAAAGAAAAAGGAGAAAATTCTGGAAAAGATAAGAGTTGAAAGGAAACAAATATATCTGAAAAATATTCTAGTAAAGATTTAACGGCAATGAACCAACTTGAATCATGAACCATTATAAAAAATGATGGTAAAATACTTAAAGTAATTGAAACAAGTCCTGGAAATATAAAAGCTATAGAAATGAAAATATCTTCAGATGGGAAATTTATTGAAATTCCTGGCGCTAAACCGCAAGATTTTAGATCAATAGATATGATTGGTCCTGGAAGAACACCAAAAATCTTAACTCCTAAAGAAGTTAAGGCTACAGTTAAAAAACAACCTGGTAAAAATATATCTGAAAATTATTCTAGTAAAGACTTAACAGCATTGAATCAACTTGAATCTTGAACTATTATAAAGGATGGTGGTAAAGTATATAAAGTACTCGAAGCAGGTGCTGGAAATATCAAAGCTATAGAAGTAAAATTATCTTCAGATGGTAAATTTGTTGATATTCCAAAAGCTAAACCACAAGATTTTAGATCAATAGATATGATTGGTCCTGGAAGAAATTCAAAAATTTTAACTCCTAAAGGAGCTAAACTCAATATTGTAAAATGAGAAGATATTTGATTATGATGGAATACTACAGAAATTCATACAAAACAGTGTTTAAACAAATTATATAAAGCGAAAAAATGACAAGAATTTACTATCAAAACTTGAAATGGCGCAGAACAATTTACATATAAAGTTAATGATATTACAAAAACCGAAATTATTGTCGATATAAACTATACGAGTCCTAGCTGAACAATTGGAAAATATTGAGCAAATAGAAAAAACTTTAAGATTTCAAAGGAAAAATTATGAGATACAAAAATTTCCTTAAAAAATCAAATTATTAATTCTAGTAAACAATTTACAACAAAAGAAAGCTTCAAAAATTTTATCCAAGAAAATAAATGAAAATTAAGAACAGGAATGATTGTTGCTGGTCTTGTTGCTACTTGAGGTTTGATTTTATATGCTGTTTCTGATTCTGGTGAAGTTGAAGAAGTTACGGAAGAAACTGGTTGATTTGATGATCCTAATAATATTGTAACTGTTCCAGCAGATTCTATTTCAGCAGATTCTATACCATTTGTTCCTGCTATTGTGTCAGAATAAATATATTATTTTCTACAAAAAAAAGAGCTCCTTGAGGGCTCTTTTTTACTTCTCAATGTATTTCCACTTTCCTTTCTCCAAGCCCTCCAGGGTCCACTCACCTATTCTGAGTCTTTTGAGATAAATAACTTGATTATCTACTGCTTCCAACATTCTCTTTACCTGATGAAACTTACCTTCGGTAATGGTGAGGAGAATTTTTTTGGGTTCTAATCTCTGGACTTTGGCGGGGAGGGTGTGGTAGCCGTCATCTAAGGTTACTCCCTTCGCTAGCTCCCCGAGATCTTTATCTGAAATATTTCTGCCGAGGTGAACTTCATATTCTTTTTCTTTGTTTAATTTTGGACTAATTACCTGATGAATGAAGGTACCACTAGTACTTGCCATCAATAATCATTCGGTATCATGATCTAGTCTTCCTGCTACATGGAGCATATTTACGTAGGGACAATCTTGGAGTAAGTGCCTATAACTCAAATATTTATTTTCATCTTCATCAGACGAAATATAGCCTGCTGGTTTATAAAGAATAACATGAACAGATTCCAATACGTCGATTTCGATACCATCAAATGTTATTACATCACCGTACGTGATTTTTGTATCAGATTTTGTTGTTATTGTTCCATTTACCAAAATTTCTGTTGATTTGAAAATTTTATCAGCAGTTCTTCTGCTAATTAATCATAAATTTGCAAGATATTTATCAAGACGTATCATATTATGATATATATGTAATAAAGTCAAAGAGGACCAGAAACTGGTCCCCTTTTTTAATTGTTTTCACCCTCAATCAAGTCGAGTATTGTATACTCTTCTGATTCTACACTATCCAATGTTTCTTCGATCATTTGTTTCAATTCTTCGGTCATTAATTCTGTAAGTTCAATACAGCGACCTTCATTCCTTTTAACGAGGTGAATAATTTCTTCTTGCTTTGAAGGACTATATCCTTCGTCAGCTAGCCAATCACCTATAGATTGACCAATGTTTTTTAGTTTTTCTTTCATAAAAAAATATTTTAGGGTTGTGGGGCTATTATATATATTTTTCTCTTACTATCAATGCCTTTTACCCTCTCGCTACCATTTTAATAAATACATCACTTGGAACACTCACATTACCTATGGCTTTCAGTTTTTTCTTTCCTTCTTTTTGCTTTTCGAGAAGTTTTCTTTTTCTAGAGACATCTCCTCCATAACATTTTGCCAACACATCTTTTTTCATCGCAGAAATAGTCTCACGAGCGATCATTTTTGTTCAAATACCAGCTTGAATAGGAATAGAGAATAAATGTTTAGGTATCAATTCTTTGAGCCTTTCTACCGCATCTCTTCCTTTATAATAAGCACTATCATTGTGAACTACCCAACTCAATGCCTCCACTTTTTCATTATTGATAAAAATATCTAATTTGACTAAATCTGCTTCCTGATAATTTTGGAATTCATAGTTCATAGTAGCATATCCCTTGGTTGCTGATTTGAGTCTATCGTAAAAATCAATAATCATTTCTCCCATAGGGAGTTGATAATGTCGCACTACTCTAGTCGAATCAATATAATCCATATGTTTGAGTTTCCCTCTATATTCCTGGCAAAGTTGCATAATATTTCCTGCAAATTCCTGGGGTCCAACAATTTCAACATTGGCTATAGGTTCTCGAATTTCTTCGATAAGTCCTTGTTCTACCATATCAGCACCTGATTTTACCACCATCCAAGGTTTGAGTTCTGCTTGAAGTTCTGAAGGAATTCCATTTACAAATAAATCTTCATCATATTTTTCTTTATCTTTTACAAGTTGCTTCCAAAGTCCTGTTTGGATAAGACTCTGAACATTATTTCCCAATTTAATAACATCCAAAGCTAAATTTTTTGATCTGACTAAATATACCACGGTTGGAATAGTAAATATTGTTTCCATTCCATATTCTCTAGAAAGTCTTTCTTTGATAATATCCATATGAAGCATACCAAGAAATCCACATCTAAATCCAAATCCCAATGCTTTTGAATCTTCTAATTCGTATTCGATAGCGCTATCATTGAGTGAGAGTTTTTCGAGTGAATCTTTGAGCTTATCATAATCTGTGGAATCTATGGGATAAACTCCAGCATAAACAAATGGTTTTACTTTTTTAAATCCGGGAATAATACACGAATTTTTGGTTATTCCTGCTTTTAACGTATCATGTGTAAGAATCGTATCTCCAATTTGCACTTCTCTTACTGATTTTTCTCCTGTCACAATATATCAAATCTGACCATCTTTCAATGATTTATCTGCTTTATATTCTGGCGTAAAATAACCAACTTCTGTTGGTGTAATGATATTTTCTGAATGAACAAGATGTAAGGTACTCCCCGCTTTCATTTCTCCATTGATAATTTTTACATAGGCAAGAACTCATTTATAAGGATCATAAACCGAATCAAAAATCAATGCTCTTGTAAGATTTGGAGAACTTTCTTGGATTTCATTTCCAGTTGTTCGATATTTTTTGGGATGAGAAAGCTTGAAACTTTGGGGATCTTGAATTCTTTCAATCACAGCATCTAATACTTTATCTACATTTTCTCCAGTTTTCCCTGATACTTTAATAATTTCTCAGGCATCAATTCAGATTAAATTTTCCAACTCTTTGGCTACTCTTTCTGGATTGGCTGCAGGAAGATCGATTTTATTGAGAACAGGTATAATCACAAGATTTTGATCTATTGCTTGATATAATACGGACAATGTTTGTGCTTGGACTCCTTGTGAAGCATCTACGAGCAAAATTGCTCCTTCTACTGCTGCGAGAGAACGAGATACTTCATATTGAAAATCTACATGTCCTGGAGTATCTATAAGATTAAATTCATATCACTTCCACTGCATTCTCGCAGGAGTAAGTTTGATAGTAATTCCTCTTTCTTGTTCGATATCCATACGGTCAAGAACCTGGTTATGTTCAAGTTTTCTAAGTGTTCATGTGATTTCTAGCATTCTGTCTGCTAAAGTAGATTTTCCATGATCAATGTGAGCAATAATACAGAAGTTACGGATGTTCATATATTAGTCATAAAGTTTATAAAATCGTTAATTAAACGTCATTAAATTATTTCACAATAAAAAACAAATAAAATTCATCCATCATCAAGGCAGTATTTCTATTTAGGATTATAGTCTAGCTAGATTATATCGCTGCTTTTTGGCTACGAATAATGTTGGTTTGGTGATGATTTCCTTCTTTTATTTGTTCTTTTTATTGTTCAAATTACAAAAAGAAGTATTAAAAATCTATTTAATCATATTCTTTTTATTTACGATTTTGCTAAGAAAAAGCAAGATAATACAAAAGCCCCGCGATAAACGCGGGGCTAAGATCATGCGGCCAGAAAAAGTACTCGATCGAGTTTTTTCATAATAGGCCCATTAAGTTTTTCGTGATCCATAGAGATGCAGAGCATTTTATACAAATGCTCATCATCCCAAACTTCATTTGCACGAAATTCGGTAAGCGAGTTCAAAACCAATACATACTTTTTGATTGCATCTTTGGTTCTTTTTAAGTGTTGACGAGCGGAATTTTTCCGGTCAAAAGTTACTGCAACCACAAGAAGTCCATTTAATAACCTTGAAGTAACCCACAACAATTTGTCTGTGAAAAAAGCTTTTCTCATTTGGTTATACACAAACAGAGTTCTTTCCAAAAAGAAATAAAACTCTCTTCTTGTGAAATTTCTCGATTGAAGGAAGGTTAAAAGCTCTTCAGGTGTTGTTAATTCCAAGACTCTTTTTTTGAACGCGTCTCCCTTTAATGGAGTAACTTTGCGTCTAATTTCTTTGAATTCAAACAATTCAGGCTGGTTTTCGTAGTTTTTCATTTTTTTTGGTTTTTTTTGTCTTTTCCTTATAGGAATATTGATTATAAAATCAATTAAAAAAAAGTCCCTGAAATAGATTCAGAGACTTATAGTTAAAAGGTAGTTCTAAGATGAAAAACCAACGTTTTCTCTTTCATAGTATTCATTTCCAACAAAAGAGAAGATAATGGTTGATTCTCATATTTCCCTTCTGAAATTACAGAAGAAGATTCTATAGCGTCAATTAAAGTATCAATTTTTTCTAACGTATTCGTAGCTCTATCGATTTCTTGTTTAGAATCGATTTCTTGTTTGGCAATAAATGCTTTTGTCTTTCTTTTTAAAATATGAGCCAATATTGCCAATTTAAATACTTCTTCACAAGAATAGTGTTCATGAATTATTCCTCTTATTGATGTTACTATTATCTCTAATATATTTTGTAATTCATCAACAGGAACATCTTTTTGAAGATTGTATTTCGCATAGTCAAAAATATCATCAAGTGTTTTCATATTTTGTTTTTTTAATGTTTATTTTATATTTTATACATATATGGACAAAAATAGCAATATTATTATTGATTTTTATTTCTTTTTATATAAGATGAGAAAGTTAATTTTTGTTGAACCCTAAAAAAAACTAAAAAAATGAACAAAACAGCACTAAAAACTTCAGATATTTATACTCCTGAAGAACTCGAGGAACACAAAAAAATTATTCTCAAGAGAAGAGAAAATGCAGAACTAACTATCAAAGATCATTCATCTAATATCAGTTCAGAAGAATTGGTGGGCGATGATGATAGAAGCCAAAAAGCCAGTATGGCAGCGACAATAGTACCTGTTCGTCAGGATGTTGTTAATATAGCTGAAAAAACACTTAAGGATTGTAAAAATGCTTTATTACGCATTGAAAATGAAACTTATGGTATTTGCCATGAAACAGGCGAATCTATCTCAAAAGAAGCAATGAAAGCAAGTCCTTTTAGGACTAGAAAATGCCAAAAGGACTAACTTTAAAACAAAAAAGAATGAATAAAAAAGTACTAATTACGTTTCCCATTTGTCTAAAAGAATATTTCTTTGACGATACGGAAACACTCAAGAAAATCCAAAAAAAAGAAGAAGGGTTTGAAATGATTTCCGTAAAAAGATCTCAAAACAATTTGGAAATCAAGATACCCTGTCATGTACAAGGATTAAAAGACAGAAAACAAACATATTTTGTTTTCTTATTACCCAAAAAAGCTTTTGGAAAAGAATTAAAACCAAAATACGAAAAATTCTTTAAAAAGGGCTTATGCAGAATTGAAGGCATTGCTAACTGCAATAACTGTTCTATATTAACATTTGAAGGCGAGTATGAAGAGACTTCAACATCTTTGAAAGGAACAGTAAATTACTACAAACCACCACATTTTGGATGGTGATATAAAAAAAACCACGCTAGGTAATTCTTTGGCGTGGTTTTTGTTATAAAAAAATTTATTATATTTGTCCAATAATTCGTTTAATCACTTCTGCCATATTATTTTTGGTGATTTTTTCTGGATAAGCTTGTAATGTTGTTTTTATTTTGTCACTATCATATCCAAATCATTTGAGTGATTTTATAATATCTTTGTATAATTTCTGATCAATATCCATAGCTTGTACCTCTTCGATATCGAAGTTTCCCTTTAATTCCAAAACAATCTTTTTTGCTGATTTTGGTCCAATACCTGGTATAGATTGAAAAAATTTAACATCTAGTGTCTTAATTGCATTATGAAGTTGTTCTTTTGGAAGTTGAACAATTTGAAATGCTGTTTTTGGACCAACTCAATTAACTTTTAACATATCTTCAAACAATCATTTTTGTATTACTGTATCGAAAGCAAAATATACTATAGTCTTCTTATTGTCATCAAGATATGGATGTATAAAAAATTCTCCCTTGGATTTTGATCACAGATAATTTGTTTCTATTCAGAATTGTTGATTTTGAATATATATTTTATTTCAATAACGCTTTATTTCTCCTATAAAATAATGGAACATATGTAAATTTTACTTTATAAAATTTAGCTTATAGCTAATAGTCGATAGCGAATAGTTTTATAAAATATTATAAGCCATTAGTTATCGGTTAAAAATAACTTTCTTCACAAAAAAAACAAGCCCTTGTAAAATAAACTTTCTCTTGCTATGCTCATCTAAATTACTATAAGTAATTCGCTGTGTTTTTTTGTATTTAAAAAAACTGAACTAACAATCCAAAAGTGGCTTATTAATTCAGTCTTTGTATAATACGACCGTAGTCGAAATATATGGGTTGGCTTCACTACACAATCATATTATAACTATTTCTATAAATTTGTCAATTATTTTCAATTTATTATATAATTAAGTAAATACCACTTGTTTTTTTATATTCTTTTGTGCTTTGTGTATGCAAAAATCGAAAAAACAGTTACGAGAAAGTTTTCAAGATGATATTAATGAATTTTCTATTGAGCTACAAAACCTTTTAATCAAAGGTTTCTCTACTGGTATCCTCAATGAAGAAGATATTATTGCAGAGATAGACGATATGGATCTTAATATTAAAACAGTAGAAAAAGTCTATGATATTGCAGATAAACTTGGAATAAAAATTCTTACTATTGAGGAAGTTTTGGAAAGAGAGGCTCAAGCTGTTAAAAAAGAATCAAGACTTTGAAAAATACAACTTTATGAAGAACATACTCGTACAAATACTGATGTTCAATATCATGATTTTATAAAATTGTATTTTAATGATATTTCCAAAATTCCTCTTCTCACTTCAGAACAGGAAAAAGATATTGCAAAAAGAATAAAAAAAGGTGATGAAGATGCGAAAAGAAAACTTATCGAATCCAATCTCAGACTTGTTATTAGTATTGCCAAAAGATTTTTTGGTTCTAGACTTAGCTTTTCTGATCTTATTCAAGAAGGAAATATTTGACTTATCAAAGCTATAGAAAAATTCGATCCAGATAAGGAATTTAAATTTTCAACCTATGCAACATGGTGGATTAAACAATCTATTACCAAAGCTATAGCTGATATGACCAAACATGTAAGAATTCCTGTCCATCTGATTGATGAAATTAACTCGTATAACAAAACATATCAACTACTTTTTCAAAAATTATGAAGAGAACCAACCTCCAAAGAAATTTGACAAAAACTATGATTTCCTATCAAAAAAATCAAAAAATTGGAAGAAGTTATTTTTGGAAATGTATCACTTGATAGAGAAGTTGGTGATGAAGGTAGAGATACGCTTGCTGATCTTATTGAAGATGGAAATACGTTGAGACCTGATCAATTTGCAGAAAAGAATACTTTGAGAAAAAATCTAGATATGATTTTGGATATGCTTGATGATAGAGAAGCAAAAATTGTAAAAATGAGATATGGTATTGATGGACCAAGATATACTTTGGAACAAGTTTGAGAAGAATTTAATGTAACGAGAGAAAGAGTAAGACAAATTGAACAAAAAGTTATTCAAAAACTCAAGGAACATGCTGGATTACAAAAAATACTTGGAATTGAAGATGATATTGCTAAAATGGAATCGTGAATAAATAAAGGAAAAAGATGAAGGAAAAAAGTAGAAAAAGAATATGAAGAAGAAGAAGATAAGAATTATAGTGATGATGATGATTTTGAATTTGAAGAAGTTGATTTTCCAGGAAAAATTGAAGATTAAATAATGTTATTTTATGTGTTAAATTTGTTTAGAATAGTAATTTAACGCTAATAGAATATTTACTCCCTATCACAAAAACATGACAGAAGAAGTTATGAAACAAGCTACCCATAGTGACTTAGATAGCCATGGATATGATGCCTCGCATATTAAGGTTTTGGAATGATTAGAACCTGTTAGACAAAGACCTGGTATGTATATAGGATCTACTGATGCTAGAGGACTTCACCATATGATTCAAGAAATCGTAGATAATGCAGTAGATGAAGCTTTGGCTGGATATTGTACAACTATCACTACTACCCTTCAAGAAGATGGATCTGTTTGTATACATGATAATGGAAGAGGTATTCCTGTAGATAAACATCCGAAAACATGAAAATCTGCTTTGGAAACAGTTTTTACTGTACTTCATGCAGGAGGTAAATTTGATAAATCTAGTTATAAAATTTCATGAGGACTTCATGGAGTGGGAGCATCTGTAGTAAATGCGCTTTCTGAACGATTAGAAGTTACTGTTTACAAAAATGGAAAAAAATATTTTCAAAGATTTGAAAGAGGTATTCCTATCTGAGAAATCCAAGAAATTGGTGAAAGTGATAAAATAGGAACAACTGTTAAATTTATGCCAGATTCAACTATTTTTGAAACTATAGAATTTTCTCAAAGTATAGAACTTGCAAGAATGAAGCAATCAGCATATTTAACACCTGGTGTTACTTTCAATTTCGTAAATAAGAAAAACGGATATAGACAAAGATTCTATTTTGAATGAGGAATCAAAACTTGGCTCAAAAACCTTGTTGGAGAACAACAAACTATTGCATCTGCACATTATTTTCAAAGAGAAGGAGAAAATTGTCTTGCAGAAATAGCATTTCAATTGGTTAATACCAATAATGACAATACCCTTTCATTTGTAAATAACATTCCAACAACAGATGGTGGAACCCATGTACTTGGGTTTAGATCTGCATTACTTAATGTTATCAATGAATTATCTAAAGAGAAAGATAAAATAAATAAGAAAATTGGGGAATTTCAATATTCTGACGTTACTGATGGGCTTTATGCTATCGTTTCGGTAAAGATTCCTGAACCACAATTCGAATGACAAACTAAAGGAAGATTAGGAAATAGTTATGTAAGAAAAGAAGTAGAAGTTATTACCTATACCTATCTCAAAGATTTTTTCACTGCTAACGAAGATGAATTCAATAAAATATTTGAAAAAATGGAGCTTGCTGCTAGAGCTAGATTGGCTGCAAAACTAGCAAAAGAGACCGTTTTGAGAAAAAATGTACTTGCTTGATGAGTACTTCCAGGAAAACTATCAGATTGTTCTAAGAGAGGAAAAGAAGGTACTGAAATGTATATTGTCGAGGGAGATTCTGCCTGAGGAAGTGCAAAACAAGGTCGTGATAGTAGCTTCCAAGCTATTTTGCCTTTGAGAGGTAAAATTCTCAATACAGAACAAGCTAGTATCCAAAAAATTATGGGTAATGCTGAAGTAAAATCTCTTATTACTGCTATCTGAGCAGGAATTAAAGAAAGTTTTGATCTTGAAGGATTGAGATATGAAAAAATTATTATCATGACTGATGCCGATGTTGATGGAGCACATATTAGAACACTTCTTTTGACGTTTTTCTTTAGATTTATGAGACCTTTGGTAGATAATGGTCATGTATATGCAGCTTGTCCTCCTATCTTTAAATTTAATGAAGGAAAGAAAGAAGTATATGTTTACGATGAAGATAAAACACCAGCAGACTTTGGAATGAACCCAGAGAAAACTGAAATTCAAAGATATAAAGGACTTGGAGAAATGAACGCAGAACAACTTTGGTCTACAACCATGGATCCTAACAATAGAAAACTCAATCAAATTACTGTTGAAGATGCTGAAGAAGCAGATAGATTATTTAGAATTTTGATGGGAGAAGATGTTCAATCAAGAAAACATTTTATTCTCACTCATGCAAAATCTGCAAAAGACGTAGATATTTAGTCATTTAAATACATTATTTTATATTAAAGACAACCTACGTGGTTGTCTTTTTTTGTATTGACTTTATTATGTAAATAGATATAAGTAAATACTAAATAAAAACAATAAAAAAATGAAAACAAAAATGTCGGTAGAAAAAGAACCATTACCGACAGAAAACTTGTCGGCAAAAGAATGGTGGTGGAGATTGTATTACCATGGAGAAGTGCAAATTTCTAAGAAGTGGTATAATACTCCAAATGATTTTGAAAAAGAACTTCCTTATGAGATTATCATTACGGATCCAATCACAGAAGATTACCCCTATTATTTTAAGAATAGGAAGTTCAAATCGGAGTTCAACGAACAAAAAAAAGATGAAAAATTCGGCAATGGAGAAACGCTACATGTTCATGTGGCAAAAACTCTAAAAACCGATACCATCGCATTATGGACTCCTGTATTTGAATATATTATAAAACAAATACCCGCTTACATATTCGATGGAAACGAATTGTTCGAAGAATTCTTTGGTATTCGAGTATCTAAAGGAAATTACACAGCTTCCAAAGCTTATTTAGCTAGTTCTGTGCCTTATGATAATCGTTTATTCAAAACACAGAATCAAAGTTTTTTTGATAAATATGTTCTTAATCGTCCTTCCTATAAAAAAAAGGTGTTTAAAAAGAACCGTTTAACAAAAAAAGAGAGAATTGAATTATTATTTCCGAACAAAAGAACTATTAATTCTTTTACAAAAGATAATGTTACTGTCAGTATTGATATCTTTGCAAATGAAACTTCGGGAGTAAAAAAATTTATTACTATTTCCAAAGAATTGGGTGTGCCGCCTAGCTATGTACAATTGGAAGATAGTGTTTCTGTATCTATACAGAAGAAAAACAATAACTTTGATCTAATTGTAATTAAAGAACAAGAGACACAACCCATTATGTTCTTTCAAAGTGATAAAGTAACCGTTATTCCTTTTGAAGGATTAGACAATCATCCAATAATGGAATATCTAAAGAAAAATATAGATATTATGGAATTGGATATTCCACATATTATTGAAAAATATTTGGAAGAAAATATACCTTCAAAAACTGAATTATAATAAACTCGCTCCTTATAGGATGTCGAGTTTTTTTTGTTTTTAAAAAAATGTCAACCTCATTTTATAGTCCTAGATACTCTTTTTTGGTAAATTTTTTGGTTCTGGATATAATTAAAACAACATAGTTAACTTAGCAAAGGCTTCACTACACATGAATACCTGCGATTAGGTGCTATGTTGGAGTGTATTTCCTCCTAAAACACCCTATCTAGCATCTGTACCAAACGGAGGCAGATAGAAATAAATGAGAATTAGGTTATATCTGTATTCAGATTGGTTTGATAAAACCAGCACCTAGCGCTCATTTGGATCGCTAGTCGTTTCGATTAGCGATTTTTTTTAACAAAAAAAATAGAAAAATATATTTTTTCTCTACGTTACTTTTTGCTCCCAGGTCAAAAAGTATACTAAAGCATACACCTCTCACATCCCAAAGCAAGTTCTTTAAAGATTCTTTGGGTGTTCGAGTATAACCAAAAGCCCCTCGTGAGCTGTTACATTTTCTTAACGGTAGAAAATATAAACAAATTCGACTCCATATATTTTCTTCACCTAAAAATGTAAACGCTCACCTATTTATTGGTTTAGATTTGCGCTATCGACTTTGAATAATTTTTTATTGATATAATATTTTATAATCTTCCTAATCTCTCAATTACTCTATCTTTTCCCAGAACCTTCATAACTGAGTAAAGGTCGGGGGTCTTTGCTGTACAGCAAAGTTGTATTCTCATAAACATAGCAAGGTCCCCGACCTTCCCGACATATCATCATTCTTTGAATTCTGCGTTGTTGGAAGCAAATCCGTGACGTTTTCCAACTTCTTTAAGTTGAGTAAATCGATCTTCGAGTGACATATCCAGATTTAATTGTTGTTTATATTCGTCGATAAATGGCTTCATACTATCAGCTGTACACATTTCTGGAAGTGTTGGCTTGGTTGGAAGGAGTTTTTCCCATTCCTCATCATAAAAGAAGAGAATTTGCGATTCTACGTCTTGAAACGTAGTAAATCTCTTTGGATCTTTCTCGGTATGTCTTTCTATATTGAGCGCTGCCTTGGTATAATCAACGTCACTTTGCATAAGATCTGCTAGGTATGGCCTGTATTTTTTAGCTCGAATAAGGCTTTGACTATAGAGTTCATCTGTTGAAATTTTGGAAAGATAGGCATTATTCATGCTTTGCAGCTTTACAAAATCGAATAAGGCTCCTGAGGTATTCATATGTTCAATTTTTACTTCGAAATCGAGATAGTTTTTATCTGGATTTGCCTTTTGTCGTTCTTCATATGCTGGATCTATGATAGTCAGCAAGTAATCCATAATACCTTCTGGTGCATATCCACTTTCAAAAAAATAAGCAACATCAGCCTCTGGATCCTTTCTTTTGGAAAGTTTTCTCTTATTTCCTTCTTCATCAATTTTGAGTAAAGGGGCTACATGACAATATTGCGGATGTGGAAGGTTAAATGCTTTGAATAATTGAATATGTAAAGGCACAGAAGTAAGCCATTCGTCCCCTCTAATAACATGAGAAGTTCTCATCAAATGATCATCAGCAATATGCGCTAAATGATAGGTTGGTAAGCCATCTGATTTAATAAGAACAATATCATTATAATTATCGATCATATTGATTTTGCCCTTGATCACATCATCAAAAAGACATCTTTGACTAAAATCTCCATGAGAACGAAATCTTAGGACAAAATTAGGATCTTCTTGTAATTTCTGCATAATTTCTTCTGGTGTTTTATTTCTCCATAAGGAATAATTTCCATAGATTCCAGGGGTAACTTTGAGCGTTGTTTGTTGTGTTCTAATTTCTTCTAATTCTGTTTCAGACATCCAACATGGATATGCTACTCCTTGTTCTATCAATGTTTTTACAAATACCTGATAAATAGATTTTCTATGAGATTGTATATATGGCCCATAATTTCCTATATCGGCATTATTTGCTCCTAAGGGACCTTCATCTATTTCAATACCAAAAAATTTTAATCAATCAATAATCAGATCAACAGCTCCTGGAATTTCTCTTTTTTGATCTGTATCTTCTATTCTCAACAAAAAAGTTCCACCATATTGTTTAGCAAATCTTTGTTCTACGAATGAGGCGAATACGCTTCCAATATGCAAAAATCCTGTTGGACTTGGTGCAAAACGCGAACAAATAGGGTTTTGTCTTGTTGGATATTTCTTTTCGAGATCTTGAATAGTTTCTGTTACATTTGGGAATATCTTGTCTGCAATTTCTTTTCGAGTAGTCATAAGTTTAATTAATGATTTAAAATTAAAGGTGAGCGCTTACATTTTTAGGTAAAGAAAATATATGGAGTCGAATTTGTTTATATTTTCTACCGTTAAGAAAATGTAACAGCTCACGAGGGGTTTTTGGTTACTTTTTGACCTGGGAGCAAAAAGTAACAATAAAAAATAAACATTAATATCTTTATATTATGAATTAACAATTAATGATTAATTATTTGATAGGTTTTTTCAATTGGAAGTAGATTATTTCATTATATTTCCCATTGAAAAGCTCATTGAAATATCTATCATCGCAGTATAAGGATAAGCTTATCCTTATTTTTTTGTAGTCTTTTATACCTAAACAAAAAACCATGAGATTAGATGGTAAAAGTATCCAAGCAGCTATTATGCAACTTGTAGATGATTATAAATTCGATCCGTATAGCGTATTAGAAATCGTAAAATTAGGAATTAAATCTGGTTTCAAAAAAGATTTTCCTGAATTTAAAAAATCACAAATTATTGTAAATATCGAAAATGATGGAACAGTAACTATATACAAAGAATTGATCGTAGTAAATAAGGAAAGCGAAATAGAAGATCCAGAATTGCAAATTATCCTTAAAGAAGCTAAAAAAATTAGAAAAGATGTGGAAGTAGGAGAAGCTATTTTGATCAATGTAACTCCTGAAAGACTTGAACTTTCTAGAATTGCTTCACAAGCTGCTGCTCAAACAATCAAGCAAAACCTCAAAAATATCGAAAGAGAAAGATTCTACGAAAAATTCCAAAACAAACAATGAGAACTTCTCAAAGCAAGAGTTATCAGAGTACATGCTGATAGCGTAATCTTAGATATTGAAGGAACAGCTGTGGTTCTTGGTGCTGAAGGACAAATTCCAAATAGATCATATGAACCAGGTGAAGAAATTTTCGTACTTTTGAAGCAAATTTCTAAAGGACAAGGTGGAATCGTATTGGAAATTACTCAGACAAGTACTGAATATATCGAAGCAATCCTAAGAAAAATAGTACCAGAACTTGAAGAATGAATTATTAAAATAGAAAAAATGGCAAGAATTCCTGGTTTGAAAACCAAAATTGTCGTATCATCAACTGATGAGAAAATCGATCCAGTAGGAGTAATGGTAGGAAGTAAGGGAGATAGAATCAATACCGTCTTATCACTTCTTGATGGTGAAAAAATCGATTTTGTAGAAAACAATGGAGATAGTAAACAGATGATCAAAAATTGTCTCAAACCAGCACATGTAGATACTATAGAAATCAAAGATAAGAAAGCTATTGTTACTATGGATGAATCTCAAAAACCATTAGCTATTGGAAAGTGAGCATCAAATGTAAAATTAGCCGGTCAACTTACAGGATATGCAATTGAAATTAGATAGTAATAATCAAATAATAAGAAAAAAGCCCCAAGTGGGCTTTTTTTATAACTCTCAAATGACAAAGAATCTCCAGAGCAAATCTTTGATAATTGCTAATTTTTGTGGATCTGCAACGATTTTTGGAGCAGTAACTGCTGAACGAAGCAATGAAATAAAGCTTCGTTTTTGTTTTGTTCCATTTTGTATAATAAACGGCTGTAATGCATTGTAAATAGTTTTGACCTTTTGCTGATCTTTTTCGGTAAGTTGATATTGTTCTTCTGCATCATAAGGTGTTTTATTTGATGGAGTTATTCTTGTAAGATTGATATATTGTTCTCTCGTTAATACAACAAAAGCATCCATAATTCTCGTTCTATTACTCTGATCAAGAACAAACCCGGAATATATCATACCTATACTATTTCCTGCATCAAGATTGAGTGCATTTCGACAATCAAAGTTTTTTTTGAGATATGCCGGCATCTGGGGAATGTTTATTCATCATACAACTCACATATAAATTGTAGATCAATCTTCTGTTGAACAAATAAATGTTTTATTGCCTGCAGTATTCATTTTGGTATCAAGATATGCATTATATCACTCTACGACATCCTCACCTTCAAGAAGAAAAGCAGGAAATCATCCTATTCAAAATTGTAATGATTCTAATTTCTTTTGATCTGGTTTGATCCATAATCAGGCATCGATCAATTTTCCCATATTATTTTGAACAAATGCAGAATTTCAATCTTTATCAAATCAGAACACCATTCTGATACTTGTATCAGGTCGATGTCTGCTCCAAGACGCCCCATCTCATAGATAAATTCTTTCTGAATTTGTATGAGTCGTCCCTCCACAAGAACTATAATCATCGGGACAAAAGAACGTTCCATTGACGGCAGTATCCCCACCAACTTTTTTGGTAAGTTCTTGAAGCGTTGCTCCCCCATCCTCTGCTACAGAACTTACTACATAATGTTGCCCATCCAAAATTACTTTAATAACTCTCACTGGTTTTTTATCGATATTTTGGATAATGAGTTCTTTGTAAGCAAAACCAAAAGAAAAAAACAATATTCATATATTTAAAATCAGAATTAATTTTTTGAACATATACTTTTAACGAAAAAATAAAAATTGTATTTAGGATAGTTATTCCTGTTTTGCAATCAAGAAAAAAACCTAATAATTGCTAGGTTTTTTTCTTTAAAATTTTATATTTTATTATAATGCACAAACTGGTCAGCTACTCGGTCGACACATTTTATTTATAGAATGACAATAACTATCTACAGGACATTGAGAAGTACTAGTACATGGATCACATAGTCCAACAGGACATTGTTCACATTGAGATGCATTATCAGCACAATACATTCAACCATCACATGGATATAAGCCAATATCTAAACATTGTAATTTATTATGAACAGCATATCAATCAGCATAATAATCATGGGTGTTTTCTACAGTAATATTGTATACATATGTTCCTTGTTTGTTTGGGATAGAATCGATAGCAAATAATGTGGTAGTTCATTTTTCTGTGATTAATATATCTCATATAGATAATTTAGTTACCATCAATCATGGATTTTCTTGATTTGTTGCGTCTGGATTTAGTGATTTCCATCCATCTAATGTAAGAAACGGATGTGCCTCTGTTACAAAATAATGATTACTATTGTTAAATGCATAAAGTGGTGTCGTATCCAATCTTTTTGATGTTCATATTACTTTATTCTTTTTTCATGATACACTATATACGATATCTTTTGTTGTTATTTCTTGAATTGGCTTTGTGCTACCGTCAGCTAGTTTAATTTTTGTATCAGCTATAAAACAATTTTTAGGGACACAAGTTGATCATGATGGTGGTGTTGGATCTGCTACACAAGTAGTATATCAATTACAGGTACTATTACAGTATTTTGTTCAAACTTTTCATAAAGTCGTAGTACACGGTATTTGAAGATCATAACCATCACACAATTCTGTTCATTCTTTAATATCATTACCACATATTTGAGTTGTACAAGTTCCTAATGTTACTGGTGTTCAAGGTACCCAATCACAACCATTTGTTGATTGACATGTTGTTTGGTTAAATGAAGAACAAGATAATGAGTTATTTCTTGATACCCAATCACAATATGATGAATTAGCATTACAAGTAGATGATGTTGTATATGTATTACATTTATACTCACAATTAGGTAATTGAAAATCAGTTTGGTCTATAATCTGACATAGAGTTTCTGATACAGACAGAATAGATCATCATTGAATAAATCATAAACTTCGACCTGATGGACATCAATCTGCTGGAACTAATTGATAAGGTTCACCTGACTTCATACAAACGTATGGAGGAGAACTATCAGGAATTGATTTTCATACACACCAAAAAGATGTTGATTCATAAGATCCTTGACAAGAATTTGCTCCAGCAACATATCATGAACAAATTTGTCCTACAGTACAATCAGCATTTGTTGTACATCCACAGGTACCAAGCGTTATATGACTTGGCTTGTTTGTGATAAAAGTTGATCGTTCTGTTGCCGTTTTTGTAGGAACAAAAAGAAGTTTAGTGTCAGTAGAAGTTATTGTTTTACATATACCATGCTCTTCTATTTTTGGGATTGTAGTAGATATTGCTGCGGCTGAACCTGCTGATTGATTTAATTTTGCTATCGATAATGTACTTGATACTCAATATCAAAAATATCATTGATTTGCTGCTAGCAATAAACCGACTCATGAAAAAATTATCAATAGTATTATGGCTAATAAGTTTTTTTTCATAATTTAATTACATATAAAATTACCTTTTTTATTGATACTTATTTCAATTTTACAATCAAGAAAAAAACCTCTATTTTCATAGAGGCCTTTCTTTATAAAATATATCTTTTCAAATATCATTATTTACTATTCTAATATAGACTACATTGAACAAACTACTCTTCAAGCATTAGGATCTATATATGACTGACAGGTTGTTTGACAATGACATGAGCTACATTTCTGTTGAAGATTTTCTGTCCGTGAACAAGAAGTCATATCTCACATATTTGCTGGTTCATCACACTGTTCTGTACCTTCAATTATACCATTTCAACAAACAGCAACTGGAGCAACACACGTTCATGGTGTTGCTGTTCAATTTACCCAAGTACATTCAGAAGGAGCAGTATTACATTCACTTTGGGTTCTAAATTCTTGACCACAATAAGCTGTTCATCATGGTTGCTCAGGTATTCGAGAACAAGCTTGAAACTCATATCAAGGATCTCACTGAGTTTGTGATTCGCAATCCCACTGATTTGTCACTCCAGTACAAGGATCACAAGTAGGTCCATCACGACAATCGTTCTGACAATATGCAGGACTATTGTATACAAATTCTCCATCACAATATCATGCCCCAGCAACATATCATGAACATATACTTCAAACACTACAATCAGAATTCGTTGTACATCCACATGAACCAAGTATTATATGATTTGGTTTTTTTGTTATAAAAGTTGATCGTTCTGTTGCAGTTTTTGTAGGAACAAAAAGAAGTTTAGTGTTGGTAGAAGTTATTGTTTTACATATACCATGCTCTTCTACTTTGGAAACTGATGTAGATACGGCTCCAGCTGAACCTGCTGATTGATTTAATTTTGCTACCGATAATGTATTTGACACTCAATATCAAAAATATCATTGGTTTGCTGCTAATAATAAACCAACTCATGAAAAAACTACCAATATAATTATAATCAGTATACTTTTCTTCATGGTTTTATAAAATATAAAATCACTTTTCTTATTGATACTTATTTAATTACATGTCGGTCGTACTCAATTGACAAGTATTGTACAAGTTCCGTTATTACAACAAGAACCAACTCCAACAGATGAACAATCGGAATTAGTGAGACACTGTGATTTATTATGTACTAAGTATCCATTTGCATAATAAGTATTATTTCCATCTAATTTAAAATTATATAATTGAGTTTCTGGATCTACTGATATTGATGACATTGTTCGTATATATTCTGATTCTCCATTTTCTTTAACCAATATATCACCTACTTTAAGGGGTAGTATTTCGAAATTAGGCATTTCTCTTTGAGTTGCTTCTGGATTTATAGATTTCCATCATCATAGCGTCATAAATGGATGCTCTGGAGTTACAAAATATAAACCATTATTTATACTGTACAATTTTCTTGCTCATAATATAGGACGATAATAATCAATAACCTTATTTGGTGTGTTATCTTTACCTAATAATATATCACCAATAATAACATCTTGTATATTTTTATGAGATCCATCCATTATTAATACAGGAGTGTTTTCTACAAAACATGTCGCACTACACCATCCCCCATCATCCCATCATGCACTGGTACATGTTGCCTTATGATTTCCGACACCACAGATGGTTGCTCATATGGTATTTGTATTATAACATGTATCAGAAAAATATAAACTACAAGCTGAATCTGACTCTGAACATGTATAACTTGTCGGAGGATCTCCGGCAACCGTATGACTTGCAAAACAATAAGATATACCACAATTCCAATCTCGATAACCATCAATATAATCAGCATATACTGCACCAAATATAGTGGCTTTTGCCATCATTCCCTCGTGATATTGAAAATTAGTTGCTGTCACTCCTGAGGGACAAAGTGTTGAAGCAGTTGGTAAAAGATGAGAAAAACTTCATCAATTTGCAGATCAACAAGTTGCACATTCAGCTAAAATAACATTAGTTGGTAAATTATTTCTAAAAGATAGCCATTCTGCGCTTGAACTTGTTGGTACAAAAATATCATTATCTGTACGGTTATTTGTAACAACGCGACATTCATTATGGACATTAACTGTTGCTGAGCTACCACTTTTAGTAATTCTCCATCATTCATTCTGAGTATTTATAGCAAAAATGACACCTATTATTCAAAAAAACAATATCCCAACAACAAATATATTTTTTTCTAGATTTTTGAAAGTCATTTTCTGTTTCATGAAAAAATAATTAAATTAAATACAATTATTATTCAACAGATTTTATCTCTACATTATGTACTAGATATCAATCTGCGTAATATGTTTTATTTCCATCTAATCTAAAATTATATACATATCATGCATATGCTGTTTTTTCTAATGAGTATATAATAGTTGTTCCTTGTTCTGTTATAAGTATATCACCAATTTCAAGTTGTCAGAATATCATACCTGGATTTTCTTTGCTAGATCATACTGGATTCAATGATTTCCATCCTTCTGTTGTCATAAATGGATGTGTATCAGTAACAAAATAATCAGAATTATTTATTGCATAAAGATCCCAATTATTATTCCAGATTTTAAATAATTTGAGAACTGTGTTTTGAGTATTTTCTGATCATAATACAATATTTCCTGTTTGAATATTTTCTATAGCTGTTGTTGTTCCATCTGGTAAACGTACTTGTGTTCATTCTTTGAAACATCAGCCTCCTCCTGTAGGACAACATACTCAACCAACACAAGATCCACATGCACATTGAGAACTTAATGTACAACCATCTCAATCATATAATTTATTGTGTACTAAATATCCGTTTGCATAATAAGTATTATTTCCGTCTAATTTAAAGTTGTATAATGGTATTTCTGGATCTGCTGTCGTTGATTGGATACTCCATATGTACTCAATTTCATTATTTTCTTTTATAAGAATATCTCCCACTTTGAGTGGTAATATTTCAAAGTTAGGCATTTCTCTTCGAGTTGCTTCTGGACTTATAGATTTCCATCATCATATAGTCATAAATGGATGTTCATGAGTCACAAAATATGGTCCATTATTTATGCTATAAAGTTTTCTTTCTCCAAGATTTGGACGGTCATATGCAATAACAGTATTTATTTGATCGTCTTGACCTAATAATTCGTCTCCTATTTGAATATTTTCAATATTTTTACTTATTCCATCTGCTGTTTTTACTTGAGTACCAGAGGTAAAACATGTTGATGTATTACATGGATCTCCTAATACTGAATAACATTGTTTTGTTATTCAAGCATAAGAACAATTCCATATTGCATCTTCAAGACCATCAGGAGTACATTCACGATTATCACAACTTGACATAGTCCAACTTCATTTACATCATCAACATACATCTGTATTATAACTTGCTATACATGGACTTACTAAACAAGTACCATATCAACTACATGTATTATTACATAATTGAGTTCCTGCTACACCTCCAATACTACATGATTGACTTCCTCAATCACATGTTTCCCCTATCTCTACAATATCATTTCCACAGACAGGAGTAGGTGTTACACAGGTTCAAAATACTTCTGATGATGTATTACTTACTGAACATCATGCTGTCGCACTACATGTAGTTTGACTAGTAATTCATATACAAGAGGTTCAATTTCGGTTACATATACCAGGCTTTCCTAGATGACAACGATCCGTATCCTGACAATCATAATATGTATCATATGTACTACAAGGAGAATCTTCACTATCACAAAATCATGGGAGTGGCTCTTGACTACAAGATCAATTATTTAATTGAGTTCCTAAACATTTTCGAGTAGGGGCTACATATCATTGGCATATTTTTCATAAACTACAATCACTATTAGTTTTACATCACGCTACACATGAAGATCCATTTCGAAGATATCAAGCTGCACAGGTGTATCTACATTCTGTTGTACTTGCTGTTGTACTGTATGTTGCTACAGCACTTGGAAGCCATGCACTTAAGCTAGTATTCCATGTTTGTGTTATATCTGTTGCAGTATAATATGTCGTTCCTAATGGTTTCCCAGTACAACTTGTTGTTTTCGTATTTGAAATACAAGTAACACCATCTTCTGTGTGATATCATGTATCACAAGTTCGTGAACAAGTATTTGTTCCATTTCCATCAGTTGTATATGTTGAGTATGATGGTTTATTTGTACATGATGTTCTGTTATTATTATTCGCTGGTGAAAAATATCAGTTTCCTACTGCACTACACACTCAATTTGATGTTTCATATAAATCTACTCAACATAGTTCTGTATATGTTGCTGTACAACTATTTGCTCCATTTCCATCACTCGTATATGTATAATCACGGCTTGCTGTATCTGGATAGTTTGTACATAATGTTCTACTATTATTATTTATTGGTGAAAAATATCAGTTTCCTACTGCACTACACACTCAATTTGATGTTTCATATAAATCTAATCAACATAGTTCTGTATATGTTGCTGTACAACTATTTGCTCCATTTCCATCACTCGTATATGTATAATCACGACTTGCTGTATCTGGATAATTTGTACATAATGTTCTACTATTATTGTTTATTGGTGAAAAATATCAGTTTCCTACTGCACTACACACTCCAATTGGATTCTCGTATAAATCCAATCAACATAATTCTGTATATGTTGCTGTACAACTATTCGTTCCATTTCCTGCACTTGTATATGTATAATTACGACTTGCTGTATCTGGATAATTTGTACATGCTGTTCTTGTTGTTGATGTACTATTAGAATAATATCAATTTCCTACATGTACACAATCATTAGCTCAACCATCATCATAATAATCTGTAGTACATCGGTTTACTATACATGATCATCGACTTGTTGATCATATTGCACATGATTGATTTCCTCAACCATTAGAAACAGTACAGCTTTGCGTATTTGCATTTGCTGTACAATTTTGATACGTATATGTTCCATTTAATGTTCAAAGTGTTCCGTTACAAACACGAATTTGTGATGCACAATTATTTGTTGGACATGTTCCGCTTGTTTTATCGTATGCTGTTACTGGTTGCCCATCTGTAATTGTTCATCACCATGGTAATGTACAGGTATTTATACATGTATTTCATAATGGACGATATCCTGCGTTACAACTTACTAAAGTACAAGTTCATCGACTTGTTGATCATGCTGTACATGATTGAGTTCCTACTCCGTTTGCTATTATACAGCTTTGGGTGTTTGCGTTTGGAGTACAACTTGCATATTGATATGTTCCATTTAATGTTCAAAGTGTTCCATTGCATGTACGTGTTTCTGATGCACAATTATTTGTTGTACATGTTCCACTCGTTTTATCATATGCTGTTACTGATTGTCCATTTGTAATTGTTCCTCACCATGGTAATGCGCATGTATTTACACATGTATTTCATGATGCACGGTATCCTGCGTTACAACTTACTACATTACAAGTTCATCGACTTGTTGATCATGCTGTACATGATTGAGTTCCTACTCCGTTTGCTATTACACAGCTTTGGGTGTTTGCGTTTTGAGTACAACTTGCATATTGATATGTTCAATCAAATGTTCAGAGCGCTCCATTACATGTACGTGTTTCGGATGCACAATTATTTGTTGTACATGTTCCACTTGTTTTATCATATGCTGTTATTGTTTCTCAATGTGTTTTTGTTCATCATCACCATGGCAATGCACAGGTATTTATACAACTTGAAGTTGTAGTATCCCATCTATATCAAACATCACATTTATATTTACAAGAATTTGTACTTACTGTTGTACTATAACTTGTTGTACTATCTAATGGTGTTCGAGTTGTACCATTCCATGTTTGTAAATAATTACCTACTGTATTTCGCACTGTTCCTATTGGTTTTGCAGCACATGTATATGTTCTTGTATCCGCTATACAACTAGTTCCGTTCCATGAATAATTGGTTTTACAATCATATCTACAATCATCTGATGCTGGTGTAGCATCATAATGTGCAGTTTTTGTTGGTACCCATTTAAATCCATCAAATGTTTGTACATAATTACTACTTGTATTCCATTCTGTATTTGTAGGAAGTGTACCAGGACATTTTATAGTCTTTACACACTCACTCAACACTACACATGATGGTTTGTTTTCAAAAAATGATTTTGTTGCTGAAGAAGGATACATAAGTATTCCTATCGGATAAGCACAATTATTGATTATCTGTTGACATCATTTTCTCATAGGAAGTATTTTTGCATTATTCCCTGTATTATTGATAACTAACATCGGAGATACAAAAGCAAAACCGGAAAAAATTATCTGTGATATACAAAATATAGCAAGTATAATTCATGTTTTTTTGAGCTTTCCCATTATTATTTATAATTAGTAAAGATTGTATAATAAACAATATTCATAATTTTTGGAAAATTATTTAATTCAGATTTTGAATTATTATTTAATTATATTCTTTTCTAATATTTCAATTCTTTGTTCTAGCTCGGAAATTTGTGTTTGTTGATCTAGGTATTTGGTATATAATTCTTTGATTGCTTCGATAATTGGAGCAACTAAGTTTCCATATTCAACTGATTTTAATCCTTTGGCATCTGCTTTAACAGCTTCTGGAAATACTTTTTCTACTTCTTGTGCAACCACTCAAATATCTTTTTTATCATTTGATTTCCATGTAAAATTATATCCATTTAATGCTATGATTTTTTCCAATGGATTTGTAATTTTTGTAAGATCTTTTTTGAGAGTGATGTCTGATGAATAGTAGAATGCTGCTGCTGTTACTGAACTTGTTGCTACAATTGTTCCATCTGCGTACAAAAGAGAATATCCTCCTCATGATTCACAAGCTCACTCACATCACGCACCAATCCAAGAAGTAGCTCAAATTGATCATGCCACATGAAGTTTTGCTGCTGGTGTTGTTGTTCAAATTCCTACATTACCATTGGTATTATCAGCGAAGATTCTTGTTGTTCCATTTGTTTGTAATTGTAGACTAGCTGTATCATATGTACTTAATTTTCCTCCTATAATGTAGACTCATGCATTAAAAATAAAATTTGGTCTATCAGTATAAATGTGTGCCCACGAAGCATTTGATGGTCCAATATCTATATAACCAGCTGGACTTGATATACGAGCTGGGAATGAACCATCTACTCAATATACATGAAGTTTTGTTGCTGGACTTGCTGTTCAAATTCCTACATTTCCATTTTGTAAAATACGCATTTTTTCCGCATTAGCTGATCAAAAAGAAAGAGGCTCTGTTGTCCAAAGTTTTGTTAAACCACTACTACGATCAACAGAAAGTTCTCATACAACTGATCAATCATCAATAAAATTGATTTTTGTGGTATCATCAACAGTTCCTTCTAATGTAAGAACTGGTGATGGTGCAAATATATGAAGTTTACTTTGAGGACTTGTTGTTCAAATTCCTACATTTCCGTTGAAAATAGTATTATTGCTAAATGTTTTAATTCATGCTACTGGTTGATTTGTATCTGTTGTTACATAATTTGTCGGAGTTACTGGAATATCTGTCGTACAATTTACCGTTGTTCCATTTGTTGTACACATTTTACCAGAAGTTAGTGTTCCTACTTGTGGATCACTTTCTGTAGTTACTGGTGCTACTGTTGCACAATTTACTGTTGTTCCATCTGTTGTACACCATCTTCCACTTGTCAATGTTCCCACTTGTGGATCTGCTTCTGTAGCAATAGTCAAATATCATTGATCTTTTACAAATTTTGTTGTTGCTAGTTGATTTGTGTTTGTTGCTATTGATGCTGTTGGTGCTGTTGGTATTCCTGTCAAATCTGGACTTGCTAGATTTGCTTTTAGATTCAATGCTGTTTGTGTCGCTGTTGAAACTGGTTTAGCCATATCTGCTGTATTGTCTACATTTGCCAATCCTACATCTGCCTTTGTTAATAGTACTACTCCAGCTTTTCCTGCTACTGATGTTACTGGTGCTGTAGCAGTAGTCAAATATCATTGTAATTTTACAAATTCTGTTGTTGCTATTTGAGTTGTACTTGTTCATGTCGATGCTGTTGGTGCTGTTGGTATCCCTGTCAAGGCTGGATTTGCTAAATTTGCTTTGAGATTCAATGCTGTTTGTGTCGCTGTTGAAACTGGTTTAGCCATATCTGCTGTATTGTCTACGCTTGCCAATCCTACATCTGTTTTTGTTAATACTACTGCTCCAGTTCTTCCTGATACTGATGTTACTGGCGCTGTATATCCGTTAAATGCTACTGTGTTTAATGCTCTTGTACCTACATTTCCATTGGCGTCTACAACCAAAGCTGTAGTTTGTGTTGATGTTGATAACCCTTGTAATATTGTTGTTCCATTTACATGGAGTTGTGCTGTAGGATTATTGGTTCCAATTCCTACATATCATGAATTATAATAAATATTTCCTATTCCTTCCCATTGGCTTAATTTGAGTTCGTATTGATCATCTTCACTAGTTATTGATCCATAATAATACGCTCCAGCTATCATATTGTTTGTTTTGAGGTTACCGTAAACGATACCACTACCTGCAACGGTTAAGTCATAACCTGTAGTTGTTACTCATGTATTGATACCTACTCCGTTAGTAACTTTTACAATAAAAACTCAATCTTTAGAAACGGTAAAATTTGATGGCTTTCCATCTGAAAAGACAAAAGAACCATTTCAATTCAAAATTAAAGATTTTCAAATTGCATATGATTGACTACCATTAACTCTTACTGTATTTCCAAAAGCATAAGAATCTGTTCCTGTCACTTGATTATATGATCATCATGGAATTATCGAATAATCTCCATTTATCGTATTTTTCACTCCTCAAAGAATACTTGATTTATCTCCTGATACTTTATTTATTTGACCAATAGATCCTGTAATACTTCCCATCAATATACTTCATTCAACTTTAAGAAAATTACCATCTGATGCACTACCATCAATAACAATTTTGGGCGTAGTTGCTTGACCATCCGACGTAATATTGATTTGTTTAATAGTCATTACTGCATTATCAATATCTGTAGGGATATTGAGTTGGGCATAGAGTAATCCACCTACAACTCCTGCTCCCAAGAGTACTGCAATACCAAATTTAAGAAATTTTGTTTTGTTGTTCATAATACATGCATAATACAAGGTAAAAGGAAATTCAATAAAACAATTATAATCTGATGTATGATTTTGACCAAGGAAATCTATACTTTCTTATATATTTAGATTGACATTTTATGGTAAATAATTAGAATCTGTTTTGAGGTTGGTAATTAACATTTTTTTCAGTTAAAAACAAAAAAATAATATAAAAATATGAAAGCACTCAAACTTTTTTTAATTTTGCTAATTGTGATATTGGGTACGAAGTATAGTAATGCCCAAAAACAAACAATCTATGTAAATAGCGAGTCAACGGTAACTAAAGCGTATGATCTTTACATAACTACTGATCTTGCATTATGCGATACTGTTAAAATGAACTATTTACTTAACCATGGAATTTTCCAGGTAGGCAATACTGATTTCTGCCCACCAAATCAATCATGCCCTAGTAGTTATCGATGGGATTTTGAAGGAGAATATATTGCTCTTTTTACTTTTCAGGTAACTATACAAAAAACTAATGTAGTAGCTATTAATCAAAAAAATAGCAAAGGAGAGTATTTTCAAACTGTCCATGTTGGAGATTTTGTAGTCCCTCCTTATAATGAACTTAATTTTATTGTATTATGGGAAAATCCACCTAAACCTACTGTTTATAATCTTACTGGTTCAGGTGCTTATTGTCAAGGCACTGGTGGAAAATCTATATTACTTTCTAATTCTGAGACTGGTGCAAGTTATCAGTTAAAAGATGCTAGCAATGCTAATGTAGGTAGCGCAAAAACTGGTATTACTGGTTCCACTCTTGAGTGGACTGGGATTTCTGCTGGAAGCTATACCTGTGTTGCTACTAATGCTGGTGGAAGTATTACGATGAATGGTACTGTAGTAATTACAGAGACAATTTTTAATGTTAATCTTGGTGCTGATAGAGCAATTTGCCAAGGTTCTACTACAATACTCGATGCTGGAGTTATTGGAGCTACTTATCTTTGGGGGCCTGATGGACAAACTACTCAGACTATCGAGATAGGTTCTGCTGATACTTATTCAGTTAGTGTTGCTAAAGATGATTGTTTTGCTAGTGATGAAGTTGTAATTACTGTTAATCCTCTACCTACGGTTAATGCTGGAGCTGATGCTTCTGTTTGCCAAGGTGGACAGGTTACCTTAACCGCTTCTTATACTAACGGAACATTAAGTTGGGATAACGGAGTTGTAGATGGCGTGCCTTTTACTCCTTCTGAAACCAAAACTTATACCGCTACTGTTAACGGTTCTTGTGGTGTTATTGCTGATCAAGTTGTCGTTGTTGTTAATCCTCTACCTACGGTTAATGCTGGAGCTGATGCTTCTGTTTGCCAAGGTGGACAGGTTACCTTAACCGCTTCTTATACTAACGGAACATTAAGTTGGGATAACGGAGTTGTAGATGGCGTGCCTTTTACTCCTTCTGAAACCAAAACTTATACCGCTACTGTTAACGGTTCTTGTGGTGTTATTGCTGATCAAGTTGTCGTTGTTGTTAATCCTCTACCTACGGTTAATATCACACAAACTTCGGGTAATGGAAATGCAACGTTAGATGCAGGTACAGGATTTTCTGAATATCTATGGTCTACGACTGCAATAACACAAACTATTGTAGTAAGTGCTTCTGGTACTTATTCAGTTACGGTTACCGACAATCATGGTTGTAAAAACTCTGATAGCGAACAAGTTACCGTCACAGGAGTAGAAGATATAGAAAATGGAAAGATTACAATCTATCCAAATCCTGTAATTTCTCTCTGCACAATAGAACTCGAAAAAAATGGTACTGTGGAAATATTTAACCTCATTGGAAATCTCCTTTATAAGGGGTATAGCCAACAAAAACACAGTATCGATATGAGTGGGTTCAGTCCTGGAACTTATATCATAAAAACAACACAGGACAAAACACAATCTCGTACTTTCAAGATTGTGAAACAATAATTATCAACCTCAAAGAAAAGCTCCGGATTTTTTCCGGGGCTTTTTGCTTTATAAAAAATCGTCTGGAGTTGCCTAGACGATTTTTTTTGTTTACTTAAGTATGATCAGAATACTTTGGGAGATTGCTTTCTACCTCTGCATTCTGTTTTTCCTGGCGTTCAAAATACTCGCTAGGAGTGAAAGTTTGGAATCCACGAGGGAGTCCTTGTTCTTTTGGAAGGTGAAATTCTCTTTTGGATTCTTCTTCAAAAAGATCCTTTTCGGAATAATTTTTTTTTCCTGCCATTTTTTAGATTTTTTTAGTGTTACTTTTGAAGTTTATATATTTAAATTTTTATGTCAATCTATTTTTATTCGTGATTTTTGATCATATAGATGATAGAATAGACTTCGTAAAAATAAGCAAAACCATTTATTTTATTTGTCAGATTTATTTTTTGTATATATTCTTGTATTTTTTCACATTCTATTTGTTGTACTCTCTTGAGAAAATTTGATTTTTTGATATATAAATTATGGAGAATATGATTTTGGTAGAGATGAATAATCTCATATATTTTGGTAAGTTCTTGTTTTAACTCTGCATGGAACGTAGAAAAATCCACATCATCAGTTCCATCAAGTTGTTGGCGAGAAAGTTTTATATAAAGTTTGGTAATGTAAGAAAGTTTTTTGTATACCTTTGGGTAATTAACCAATATTTTTTGGATAAATATAGATCTATTTACTGATGGAAGCTGCTTTTTTAGTTCTTTGATATATTGATTTATAAACGAAAGTAGTCAACGGGGGCTTGCATCTCTTTGTGATACATATAAGATTTGAATTATCGTATTGAGTCTAAGAGCATCTTTGTGTTTATAATCAGGATGCTTGATGTTGGTAAATTGTTTATGAGTAACCTCATCTATAAAATTGATAATATATCTTTTGGCTACTTCCAAAATATCCAACACAGGTACTTTTATATTGTTTATTTTGATATATATAATCTTGGGATTGCAAGTATCGATATTTGTTACGCCATTTCCCTCTTGTTCAGGGAAAAGTTCGACAGGCATAGTTTTGTAGATATAGGTCAATTTAATATTTCATTGAATCAATAATTCGTTAAATGCAGGAAAATTCAAACAAATATGCTGATTTTTTTGAACACTATATTTTGTTGTTGTTTGACTTTCTATTGTTTCAAAGCGGATATTTTTTACTCATACCTGTGTTTTGAGATATTTATAAAGGATTAATAATTGTTTTTTACTTTTCCCTTGCCAATCCAATGCAATGTCAAAATCTCTCGGTGTACCTTTATATCCAGGCAATAATAAAAACAAGGCTGTGCTACTAATATATGCATAACGATAGTTCTCAAGTAATCTAGCGTGATCAGCAATAAGCTTTTTAAGTGATTTCATAGCAAGAAGAGAGATACAAATGAATACATTATACTCAGAATTTTTTGTTTGTCAAAAATCGGTAATTACGAATTAATGCTTGAAATACGCATAGATATTTGTACTATGAACGGGATTTATTTTGTATATTTTTTTGTGTATGCCAAAAAAGAGTGCTTCTGAAGAAGCAAAAAAAACAAAAGCAGTTGCTTCAACGTCCAAAAAAACAAAAGATTCTGACGGAGATGCTGCGAAAGTATTGAAACTTGATGAACTCGGATGAGGATGATTTTTGTCATGACTTGGATTTACTCAAAAAACAGTACAAAAATCTAAGGAAATAGAAATTGATGAAGATGATACATTAATCATCAAACCTATCAAAGCCAAAGAAGTAATTAAGGAAGAACCCAAAATAATTAAAAAAAGAGATGATTTTATTTCTTGAGTTTTTTCTGGAAGAATAGATCCCAATGCTCCTCGCAAAGAGAAAAAAATTGTTCCAGAGGTACCAAAAGTAGAAGAAAAACCTGCTGTTCGCAAAGAACCTGATCTTGCATTTTTTGATGGAGTAAAAAGATATGAAGTACAAAAAAAACCTGTTGTAGCTTGATCAGCTCCTCAAAGACAAGGAAGCGGACAACCATATCAAGGTAAACATCCTTATCAAAATCAATGACAAAGAAGATGAGCACCACAACAACCAGCTCAAAGAGCTTCTTCGCCTACTCCAGCAAAAAAAGTAGAAAAAATAGCAACAACGTCGGCAAATCTGGTAAAGAAAATAGAAATTGTGATGGAAGATAAAATCACCGTAAAAGAATTTTCAGAAAAAATGGGAATCCCACTGCCTCAAGTAATGAAAAAATTGATGGAAAACAAAATTATGACATCTATCACGGCTTCGTTGGATTTCGATACTGCATCATTGATTGCAGAGGAATTGGGAATTATCGTCAAGAAAAAAGAAGTTCAATTAAATCTAGAATCTTTTTTGAGTGGAGATTTACAATCAATCTTGGCACTTGATAAAGATGCTGAACATAAGGAATCTAGACCGCCTATCGTAACCGTTATGGGACATGTAGATCATGGAAAGACCTCTCTTTTGGATTATCTAAGAAAAACTATTGTTGCAGAATGAGAAGCTGGAGGTATTACGCAGGGAATCGGAGCATCAGTAGTAGAACATGATGGTAAAAAAATCTGTTTTATTGATACACCAGGACACGAATTATTTACGAGTTTGAGAGCAAGAGGTGCTAAATTGACAAATATTGCAGTTATCGTAGTTGCAGCAGACGATAGTGTTATGCCGCAAACAGTAGAATCTATTGGACATGCAAAAGCTGCTGGAGTACCTATTATTGTCGCTATTACCAAAATAGATAAACCTGGAAAAAATATAGAACAAATTAAACAAGATCTTGCAAAATATGAAGTTATCCCTGAAGATCGAGGTGGAGATGTACCAGTAATTGGTATTTCTTCCAAAACATGACAAGGAATTCCAGAGCTTTTGGAAAATATTTTGTTGCAAACAGAAATGCTTGATCTCAAATTTAATCCTGATAGAGCTGCTGCTGGAGTAGTTTTGGATGCTCATAAAGATCCTAAACAAGGAGTGGTTTCTACAATTATTGTGATGACAGGTACCTTGAAAGTTGGTGATATTATCGTAGCGTATGATACGTATGGAAAAGTGAGAAGAATGCAAGATTGGAAATGAAAAAATATTCTCAAAGCTATTGGTGGACAACCCATACAAATACTTTGAATTACAAATTTACCAGAACCAGGGCGTATTGTGGAAGTTGTTGCAAATGAAAAAGAAGCTCAACAAAGAATTGCCGCTGTTGTAGAACACGAGAAAAAATCTAGTCCAGAATCTGCTATTCAACAATTTATAACAGGATTGAAATCTGGTTGATGAGTTGCTGCAGAACTTAGATTAATTTTGAAATCAGATGGAAGTAGTAGTATTGAAGCATTGAAACAAGCTGTTGCTGGTCTTCAATTGCCAAAAAATGTAAATATCAAGATTGTCCATACGGATGTTGGACATTTCAATGATTCTGATATTTCTTTGGCACAGGCATCTGGAGCGTTATTGCTTTGATTTAATATTTCACTCAATGCTATTCTCAAAAAGAAAGCTGAAAATCTCAAAATAGAAATGAAGAGCTTTGATATTATCTATGAACTTACTGATTATCTCGACAAACTTCTTCAAGGAATGATCGAATACGAGAAACATGAAGTTGTTGTTGGTAAACTTCAAGTACTTGGAATATTCTATAGTAAATTCAAAGATATGACGATCTGAGGAAAGATCATCGAAGGAAAAGCCAAAAATAAATTGAAATTCAGAATACTTAGAGGTGATGAAATTTTGGGTAATGGAGATATCGTATCACTTCACAAAAATAAGGATCAAGTAAAAGAAATGAACGAAGGTGAAGAATGTGGAGTTAAGGTACTAACTGGTAAAAAAATAGAAATTTGAGATATTCTCGAATTCTGGGAAATGCAAGAAATTAGAGATTAGTTTAAATTAGTTACTCCTCATTTTCATGAAGTTAATCGTGTGATTAGGTAATCCATGAAAAGAATACGAAAAAACAAGGCACAATATCTGATTTCTCATGCTTGATACATTTATTGAAGCAGAGAAACTCGGAAATTTTTCTTTTGATAAAAAATATAATGCAAAAATATTTGTGACAACTATCAATGATGATAAAGTTGTTTTTTGCAAACCACAAACATTTATGAATCGTAGTTGAGATGCTGTCGCTCCCCTAGCTCATTTTTATAAAATTGAATCAAAAAATATTCTGATTTTACATGATGAAATTGATTTTATCACGGGAAGAATTGCTTTTAAGTTTGGTGGAAGTCCTGCAGGTCACAATTGATTAAAAAGTTTGATTGCTAGACTTGGCACTCCTGATTTTGCTAGAATTAGAATTGGTGTAGATAGACCTCTTGATAATGCTTTTGTCGCTGATCGAGTATTGAGCAGTTTTAAACCTGAAGAAAGAAAACTCTTGGAAGAAAAATATAATGAAGTGGAAAAAATAATTTGGGAATTTCTAAAAGGATAATGTTTTATTTCCTAACCTAATTTCTTATGGGGGCAAAAAAAACACTTATTATCTGTAAATCTATTCATCATGGAAACACCTTGAAAGTAGCCAAAGTTATTGCAAAAGAACTGGATGCTGATATTGTAGATCCTTCTAAATTTGATATTAAAAACATTTGAAAATATGATGTTATTGGTTTTTGATCTGGCATATATAATGGAAAACATCATAGAAGCTTATTTGAATTTTTGGAAAAGATTCCTCTCCAAAAGGGAAAAAAAGCATTTCTCTTTTCTACAGCAACTCTTTGTTATGCAAAAATGCAGGAACCGTTTAAAAAAGAGCTCCTCAAAAAATGATTTTCTCTTATAGGTGAATTTATGTGTAAAGGATTTATCGATTATGGTTTTCTGAAATATTTTTTTGGTGGATTAAACAAGAGAAGACCAAATCAATTAGATCTTGATAATGCAAGAAATTTTTCTCGTTCTTTGTTGAAATAAAAAATATTTCTTTATCCAAATAAGCTTGTTTGGGTAATTTTTGGTTGCTGCGAAGCACTGTCACTTTTGAGTGTTGTAAGCACAGGAAAACGTTGCGTTAAGGTTTCCCAACCTTCGTAGATAGTGAGTCAAAATTCTTGTGCTTTCTCCTTCTTGGAACCGGCTTTTTCACCGATAAGCATAAGTTGCGTTGATTTCGTTGGATTGTCGTGAAATATATATCCTTCTTTTTCCAAAATTGCTACAATTTCTTCTCTAGGAAAAGGAAAGCTCCCTGTAATAGAAAAGGTTTCTTTTTTTTCTTTAAATAAATCATAACCTCCTGCATCCACCGTAAATTTCATACCAATATCTCTAAGGTGCATCAACATTTCTCTATTTTGTTGATCTGAAAAATAATCTACTAAGGCATCGAGGGTTTTATCTCCGATTCCATAGACGGTAATCAAAAAATCACGATCGGTGAGAATATAGAGAATATCTTCTAAACATACCGGTTGCTGAGAAACCATGGCTTGGACAATATCTTGCGCCATTTTTTTCCCTACGTGAGGGATACCTAAACCATTGAGTAATCTTCGTAATGGTTGGTGTTTAGACTCCTCTATTTCGTTCGCTATTTCTGATATTTTTTTGTCTCCGATTCCTGGAAATTTGCGGAGCAAAATTTGGGTGGTATGTTCTGGAATGCTATAAATATCTATGATACTCTTTACAATATTTTGCTCCACTAAAATATCTACGATACTCTCTCAAATTCACTGGATATCCATACAGTTCTTGCTCACGAAATGGAGAATCTGTTCTTTGAGTTTGGCTGGGCAAACGGGGTTTGTACAGTAATAGTGCATATCTTGGTTGACTACTTTGCCCAGACATGAAGGGCACTTGCTTGGCATCTGGATATCTTGTACTTCTTCAGTTCTTCTTTCTTTGATCACGCCGACAATATATGGAATTACTTCTCCACTCCTTTGAATCCAAACATAATCTCCGATATGCAAATCTTTGGATTGGATAAAATCAAAATTATGTAAACTGACTCTTTTGATGGTAACACCGCTTAATTCGATAGGTTCAAGATTTCCTACTGGAGTGATAATTCACGTTCTTCCTACTTGAAAATCCACTGAGATAATCTTTGTAGATGCTAATTGTGCAGGAAATTTATAGGCAACTGCCCAGCGTGGATGATGATCCGTTGCACCCAAAATATCACGTTGTAATTGGTCTTTCACCTTGATAACTAAGCCATCGAAATCAAAATCTTCAGATTCTAATTGTTGTTTAATAGTACTATCTAAACATGCATTTATCACTTCTTGTATAGATGAACATTCTTTGCTTCGAAGAAAAACAGGAAGTCAAAGAGATTCTAGATTAATTGTTTCATCACTATATTGAAGTACGTCATACACGAAACATGCCAATTTTCTTTTTGCTACTTCTTTGGAATCAAGAAGTTTGATACTTCCTGATGTTGCATTTCTCGTATTTGCAAAAGGTATTTCACCGTCTTCTTCTCTTTCTT
This sequence comes from candidate division SR1 bacterium RAAC1_SR1_1, assembly GCA_000503875.1. Taxonomy (GTDB): domain Bacteria; phylum Patescibacteriota; class Gracilibacteria; order Absconditabacterales; family Absconditicoccaceae; genus UBA5124. Next base: position 384,551 of record CP006913.1, on the reverse strand, counting down.
TATTGAGTTCCTTCCATACTGATTTTGGCATCATAATTTCACCTCTGACTGCAATATCTATAGGATGTTTTAATTTCTGGGGAATATTTTTTATCGTCTTCACATTGGTGGTAATATCTTCTCCAACTCGTCCATCTCCACGAGTTATGGCTTGATCAAGCCTTCCCTTTTTATAAATAAGTTCAACACTGAGTCCGTCAAATTTAGGTTCTATAGTATAATATATATCTTTGTTTTCGGTTCATTCTGTATCTTTTTCTAGTATCTTTTTTAGTCTATCACCTCGGTCATTGAGATCTTCTGCGTTATACGTGTTTTCTAATGAAGCAAGTTTTACCGTATGTTTAGCCTGTAAAAACCCTTCACTCACCTGCCCTATCAATCCTTGGGTTGGACTGTTTGATGAAATGATTTCTGGATGAAGTTCTTCAATTTTTTTGAGATATGAGAAAAGATCATCATATTCTTTATCAGAAATAATAGAGGTACTTTCTACATAGTAGAGATGATTGTGGTCTACGAGACAATCTATCAAATCTGTATACAATTTATGGAGTTCATCAGAATCTGAAATAGAACTCACATTTTGATGTGATTGAATAAATCATTGTATTGTTTTTGTTTGTTGTGAGAGTATCATATTATATAGTATTAAATATAATTATATATTGCTGAGAATATTTTTCTATATTACTTTTTGCTTCCAGGTCAAAAAGTAATCAAAAACCCCTCGTGAGCTGTTGAATTTTCTTAACGATAGAAAACACAAACAAACCGGCTTCATGTATTTTCTTATCTAAAAATTTAAACGCTCACCTTTTTTATAAACTATTAACTTCAACGTCTATTTTCCTTTAAAAACTACGCCAAATGTAGCGAAGAGAATATAAATATCCATAAAGATAGACCAATTTTGAATATAATATAAATCTAATTTTGCTTCTTCTTCAAAATCTAATGAATCTCTTCCAAAAACCATTGCATATCAAGTAATACCAGGATTTATAGAGAGTAATCTTTTTTGCCAAAGTTCATATTTTTCTACTTCATTAGGAAGATGTGGTCTAGGTCAAACTAAAGACATTGTCCCCCATAGTACACAAAATAGTTGTGGCAATTCATCAAGAGAAGTTTTTCTCAAAAATTTCCCTACCTTAGTTACTCTTGGGTCGTCTTTTATTTTAGGAAGGATATGTCCTCTTACATTTGCATCTGAAGCAATAAGCTGTGCATAAAGTTTTTCTGCTTCAGCTCATCCATATTTTCCTCATGTACTCAAGTGAGTAAACATACTACGAAATTTAATAAAGGTGAAAAGTTTATTCCCTTTTCCCACCCTTTTTTGGAAAAAAAATATTGGCCCAGTAGAATTTATTTTTATAGCGATTGCGATTGCTATCATAATTGGTGATGAAACAACAATAAGTACTAATGATCCAACAATATCAAATAATCTTTTCCATATTAACGACCATCAATCAAGTGTTGAATTTTTATATTCCAATGCTATGATATTATTGATTGCTTCTGGAGAATATACTACATCTTCCAAGAAAAATCATTCTGAAATATGATAAAACCTGGTATATGAAAATCTTGTTTTCTCAAAAATATGTTGTAATAATTCTTTTTCAAAACTTCCTACAGCAACCACCATAAAATATTTTTCCAGTTCTACATCAGGTAAATCTTTTACTCTAATAAATTCTGTTTTAAACGAAAATCCATTTTTAATATGTTCAATTGCCTTATAACTTTCCAAGGTATCACTTCAAACAATAATAATTTTATGATCACTTCTTTTGTGAATTCTAGATTCTATATAATTTCGTATTTGATCAAAGAAAAATAATCCAAAAAAAACAAATCAAGCACTAACTACAATAATAAATCTCGATATACCAAAGAAAAATACAAATCCTTGACCAAAATAAGCAATAAAAGTAATAGTTACCAACCAATATAACCAGACTTTTGTAAATGTTTGAAAATATTTTTGAATAGGTTTATGGAGTTCATAAAGACTTTTTATAATACCCAAACCGATAAATATAAAACTCGTTATCCGAGCATACATCATTGTTTCGCGATAATTTATCAATGGTACATGAAGTTGTATACCAGGAATAAGATCTGTTACTAAACGAATTTTATACGTTAAAGAAAAAATAAGAATAATTATCAATCCATGAATAATCGGTCTCAATAAACGAAATCCTACGTTAAGTTGCTTCATATATACCTCTTTTGAGATAAAAAATTTACATCATACTTGCTATTTTTGTACTTATTTCATCAACTTGCTGTTGAAAAGATCAGCTTCTTATTACGGTACATCATGCTGCATGCATATGCCCTCATCACCCGAACGATTTTGCAATTTTTTGTACATCTGCGTGTTTACTTCTTAGTGACATACAACACTTTTTATTTTCTTCATCATTTCTAAAAATAATTGTTACTTTTGCTTCATCAATATCTTGTATAATTATTTGTCAAAAATCTGCTTCTTCACGATCAATATTTAATTTTTTAAGATCTTTATCTGTATATCGAGTATATATTAGTTCTCATTTTTTTTGCAATCTTTTGAACATTAATTGCATCATTTTCACTCCTGCAAATGATTTTTTGCGAAAAGCATTATCAACAATTCTCTTTTTATTTGCTCATAATTCAACTAAACGCAAAGCATTGGTTAAAATTCTTTTATGATCTTCATCGTAACGAAAATTTCATGAATCTGTAGTTAATCAAAGGTATAAACAAGTAGCTATTTGTGCATCATAAAGATCTGGCCATCGCTTATATGTATGTTCAAAAATAATTTCACAAGCACTCATAGCCGTATCATCAGTGATTACTTTTCGATTTTTTTTGTTGTCTTTGTATACATGATGATCTATAACAATTACCTGATGTTCATCAAAATATTTGGTATCTCCATTGTAAAAAGAATCTATACGAGTCATTTCTGAAAAATCCAAAAATACCAGAAGGTCATAATTTTTATAATCAAATACTGATGAAATTTTTTTGATTTCTGGCAAAAAATCATAAATACGACTAGGTAATGTTGGTGTAAAATAAGAAACTCTTTTTCCCATTTTTTCCAATAATTTACCAAATCCTAATAGCGATCCTATACAATCTCCATCAGGATTTTTGTGTCAAAATAATGCTATATTTTCAGCAGACTCTAATAATTGTTTGATATCTTTTTCCATATATTCTTAGATATATAAAGCAGCAATTTGTTTCGCACCAATTTCATCTACAAATATTTCTTTTGTACCAATAATAAGCTTCTGTTGTCCAGGATGTGTTTTGATAATCAATGAAAGTTGTTGTATCTTTTCCATATTATCTGGAATAGGAAATATTCCATCTTGCGATTTATTTTCTGGCTTTGAAACTACAATAGGTGGAAGCTTTTCGTTTTTAATCTCTGCTTTGTCGTTTCCTATTCTGAGTATCTTTGCTTTGATTACCGTTATTTCTGGATCATATTTTCATCATGCTTGTTGTATCAATAGATCTCTGGATGTCCTAATTATTTTCTCAATACTAACTGATCTTCCTTTGAATATATGAACAATAATAATATCAAATTTTTTGAAATCAACGGTATCTTTCATAAATATCTCGATTTTTCCTGAAATATCTTCTATTTCCACAAAAAAACCTTTTTTCTTGGCTCTTTGAATATTCCTTATATATCCAACAATAATAAATGTTCCTGTTATCTTTTCTTTGCCTTTGAACTGAGAAATAAATGAAAATTTCTTTATATAATAATACAGTCCATCTAATGGATGTCAGGAAACAAATGATTTAAATACCTCCTGATCCATCATTAGCTTCTCCATAAAAGAAGTTTCATATGTTGTTTTATACGTTATTTTGTTTTGGATATCTGTCATACCAAACAATCATCATCCCATTTGTTGAGATGATTTTGATCGTTGAAGCAATGTTTCACTATTTTCTAACATTGTTTTTCTATCACCAAATTCATCTAATGCTCATGATTTAATCAATCCTTCCAACGATTTTTTATTGATAACATGTTGGCATCTTTTGAGCACATCTTCTAGTGATAAGAATTTTCCATTCGTTTGTCTTTCTTTTTGGATACTTTCACCTATTTCCAATCCGAGTCACTTTATACAAAAAAATCATAATCTGACTTCATTTTTTATTGCTGCTACATGATTAAATGACGTATTGATATTTGGAGAACGTACTGTTATTCCATGGCTTTGGGTTTCATTAATATAATTACTCAATTCATCTGTATCTTCTTCTACTGATCTAATTAATGCTGCATAAAATTCCACTGGGAAATGAGCTTTGAGATAGGCTGTTTGATAAGCAATCATTGCATAACATACCGAATGTGATTTATTGAACGAATACGAAGCTGCAGGTTCAATCATTTTTTCATAAATATATTGCGATGTTTCTCTTTTGTATTCTTTATATTCTTCACATCTTTTTACAAATTCTTTTTTGAGTTGTTCAATTACTTCCTTTTTCTTTTTACCAACTCATCTTCTGAGAAGATCTGCTTCTCAAAGAGAAAATCATGCCATTGCTTGTACTAAGAACATAAGTTGTTCTTGATAAACTGCAATACCATAGGTAAGATCCATAATAGGTCCAAGATCCTGAATAAGCTTTTGATTTTCTGCTTCTGCTACTTCTTGTGAATATTTTTTGGTAAGTTCAGCTCTAAGTTCTTGATGCATATAACTAATTGGTTCTTCTCACTTTTTCCTGGCTATATAATTAGGAATGAATTCCATTGGTCCAGGACGATATAAGGCATTCATCGCTACAAGATCATCTATACGATCTGCCTCAAGTTTTATCAAAAACATTCTCATTCCTTCAGATTCAAACTGAAAGATTCCTGTTGTATCGCCTATTTGAAATACCTTTTTAAAGGTCTCATCATCATCTATTGGTGGCAAAAAGGACATATTTTCCATAAAATATGCAAACATAGGATCTAATATTGTTCCTTCTTTTTCTGCTTTTTTTGCAATAATTTTTATACAGTTTTTTATAACTGATAAGTTTCTTAGTCAAAGAAAATCCATTTTAAGTAATCCTATATATTCTAGTGTAGGACCGTCATATTGACATACAATATCATGAATATCTTCTTTGATATATTGGATAGGCGAATATGTAGTTATTCTTTCTGGAGCAATAATTACTCCACATGCATGTACTCAAAGTTGTCTCATATTTCCTTCTAGATTTGATGCAAGTTCTGCTGCTTTTTGAACTTTTTCGTCAGATTCATAAATTGATTTTAGTTCTTCGGGTGTGTTTTCTGCTTTGACAGCATCGAGCATAGACATTTTATCTGGCATCAATGATGAGATGAGATTTGATTTTTCAAAAGGAATGCCCATAACTCTCGCTACATCTTTGAAAGCGGCTTTGGGAGCCATTTGCATATAAGTACCTATTGAAGAAACTTTATCTTCTCAATATTTGTTCCTTACATATTCTATTACTTTTTCTCTAAGGGTATCTTCAAAATCGATATCAAAATCGGGCATAGAAACACGGGCTGGATTGAGAAATCTTTCAAAAAGAAGACCAAAAGGAATTGGATCTACTTCTGTTATTCTAATTACCCAGGCCAAAAGAGAACCAGCACCTGATCATCTTCATGGACCAACTACAATCATATTCTTTTTTGCCCAACGAACAAAATCTGCTACAATAAGAAAATATGAATTAAATCACATTTCTTTAATTACTTTGAGTTCATATTCTAAACGATCAATATATTCTCATACTGTTCCTGATCAGATTTTGATTTCTTTATGTTCTGCTATATACTCTTTTTTGAAATTAGTATATGTTTGGATAGTTATTTCTTTGAGTTCTGTTGGGCTAATTTCTGGTAGTGCTCTTGTTACTACTCATTGGTTAGAAATTTTTGTCATCTCCAAAACAGTCTCTTGATCTCGTCAAAGATTGAATTTATGATTTAATCATTTATATGCACGATAACGAAGTTCAAATTCGTGGAGATTCATTAGTTTATTTATGATTTAAGAAGAATTTTACTATATAATGTTTTCTTTAATTACTTACCTTATTTTTTATGATTTAACTATACCTTTTTCCCCTGGTGAATCAACTCGAAAACACATTTTTTCTTTAAAAAAAATCTCCCATCCGAAGATGAGAGATTATATATATTATATTATTGACCACTTGCTGTAGGAGTTCCTCAACCTTGGAATCATCCAATAATCCAGAAAATAGAACTTACAATTATCCATGAAAATCCAACAACTATCAATCCAATAGCAGCTTGTTTCAAAACCTTGAATCCTTCTTTGTATTTTCCATCATCTCCTGCAGCAGTAACCATTTGGAAACCACCATAAAGAGCCATACCAAGAGCAATAAGAGACAATAATCCTAATATCCAGTTAATAAAACTTTTAGCAATGTCTAATAAGTTTGGTCATCAAAGTCCTTGATCTGTTCCTAATCACTGTATACCTCAAACTTCACCAACATTTCAAAACTGAGCAAAAGCTCATCCTCCAACAGCTATCGCAATAGCCATAACAGCAACCAATAATAAAGATTTACCCAAAACTTTTTTCATTTTCATGTGTTTTTGTAAAAAATAAAATAAAAGATTTGTATCGTCCCTATTGTTATCGAACAGGTGTGTGTTTTCAATAGATTCTTTCATTTTTGAACCTATTTTTATTTACTCTTTTATTTTTTTTATATAAATCATTGATTTGTAGCTTCGTAACTAAGTTATATTATAAAAAAAACAATAAAAATAATCCTTTTTTTTCTCTACCAATAGATGCATTCTCGTTGTCAAAACTAGAAAAAAGTATACAATATTAGTTTTGATATAAAATCACCGTTGAAAAACAAAAACAAAATCATACACTGTCATCAGCTAATAGCTTATAGCTGATAGCTAATAGTAATTATTACCTAATTACCTTGATGAAGAATATCCATAGTTACAGAAATATAGATGAATATATTCAAAAAAAATTAGATAAAATTCCTTGGTTGAACCATATTAGGGTAACTAGAGAATTTTATTTGATCCTTTTTTTTGGATTTTTGTTTTTTATACTTTTTATAAGATTATTTTGGTTACAAGTTTTTAATCATAGTTACTACGAAGATCTCCTTAGTGAACAACATGTGAGTCAATCCCTTCTTAAAGCCAAAAGATGAAATATTTTTGCTTATGATAAATCTGGAAAACCAGTACAACTTACAGAAAATATTACTATGTATAATGTCTTTGTTGATCCTAAATTTATTTGGGACAAGCCTCGTTTTATTGATTCGCTTACTCCTATAGTCTATTCTCATCTATGTGAGATGTATGGAATGAAGCAAATCACAAAAGAAAGTTGTATTAAAAATATAGAATTATATACAAAAAAAACAATTCTTCCAAAAGAACCAGAATTTTTTTATTATGGAAGTGGTATAGTAACTACTTGATATTGGGAATATGATCGAACAGGATATAATTTACAGATAGAACAAGTTCTAACCTGATTTACTCGTGAAATAGCTTATTGAATTATAAAAGATCAATTAGATAAAATGATTTATATAGGAGTTAGAACTAAAAATTATCTTGGATTTTTTACAAACGAAGCATTTTTACAAGAACTTAGAAAAGCTAATTTAGACTATATTTCTATAGAATGAAATAATTATGTTTATATTATACCCAAACAAGTCGCAAGTATTTCTAGGGAAATTACGCCATTAAAAGCATTACTTACTAAGTATGGATATATATGACAATATGATAATTTAGAAAAATATTTTAAAGTTCAAGAAAATAGATATGTAAAATTGATTTCTGATGCGAATCCTATGATTGCTCAGGATATAAAGGAACTTAAAATACAATATTATCAGGTTCGTAATAGAGATAAAATCCCTTTATTTCATTGATTATGATTGGAACCATACACCAAAAGGTATTATGAATATTGATCTTTCTTGTCTAATGTTTTGGGAATGGTAGATAAAAATGGTAATGCATTTTATTGAATTGAACAATTTTTTGATACACAGTTACGTGGTAAAGATTGAAAAATCATCGGTCGTTCTTCTTCTTGGATTTGAAATGTTGGAGCAAATGATTTTCAAATAGAAAATGTCATTGATGGAAATGATATTTATCTTACTATCGATATCGGAATCCAAAAAGAAATAGAAATGATAACAAAAAAATATCAAGAACAATTTAAAGCAGATTCTGTAAGTATCCTTGTTTACGATCCATTTGACTGATCGCTTAAGGCTTCTGCTAATTACCCTTCATTTGATCCAAATGATTATAATTCTACTTTTCAATTGAAGCCACTTTGATGGGATAACAAATACCTTGTTGATGATCTTACATATTTAGATGTCCCTATATATGTTTTTACGTGATGAACATGAGGAACATATAGATTGGCAACAACTAGTGAAAGAACCGATATTACTGTTGCTAAGTATATTGCCAAAAATATGTATTGACCTAGAGTGTTTGTAGATAAAAATATTTCTATGCCCTACGAACCAGGAAGTATTTTCAAAGCATTTACCGTTGGAATAGGTACTGATTTAGATGAAATTAGTTTATATGATTTTTATCAAGATACTAATGAAGTAAAGGTTTGACCTTATAAAATCAAAAATGCCGACCCAAAAAACTGCTGATGATACAATAGCTTTCTTAATGCTTTTGTTTATTCATGTAATGTTGGAATGGTGAGAATTGCTTATGGAGATGGTACCGGTAAAGTATTTGGAATATGAAAAGAATCTTTCTATAATTATCTTGATAAATTGTGATTTGGAAAATTAACGAATATAGAACTTGCTTGAGAATCAGAATGATTTGTCGAAAACTCTTCTACTGTTGCTCTTTCTAGGTTTCTCAATAATTCTTTTGGACAGTGATTACTTACTACTCCTTTACAAGTAGCAGCTGGATATGCTCCTTTAATTAATTGATGATATTACGTTAAACCAACTGTTGTAAAGTGAATTTTTGATAAAAAAAATAATGCTTACATAGCAAATCAAAAACAAATTTTAAGTCAGATTTTTAAATTGGAAACATCAGAAATTCTCAAAAACGCTCTTTTTGATGTCTTAGATCAAAATCCTGAACTTAGACCAGCTACTCATGTAGAAGGCTATAATTTATGAGGAAAAAGTTGAACATCACAAATTTCTTACAAAGGAAAATATCAACAATGATTAGGTTGGACCAATGCTTCTTTCGTATGAATTGTTACAAGAGATAATCCAAAATACATAGTCATTATCCAAGTTCGTCGCCCAAGATCTAGTCTTTGGTGATCACAAACTGCGAGTAAAATATTTGGAGAAATAGCTAAATTTTTGGTTAATTATTCTCTCATGATGAAATAATTTTATTTTCTATTTTTGTTCTATGACTAGTGATTTTTTATTTACTGATGCTTTTATTTCTGCTGCAAAAAAACATTTTGATGTCTTGTTATTTGAACCTACTTTTTCTTCAAAAGATGGTGATTTTTTGGGTGCAGTAGCTCACCATACTCATCAAGAAAAAAAACTTTTAATTGTCTCTTCAAAAACACCTGTAGATATTCTTTTCCCTTTGATTCAAACAGGAAAAGCTACAACCACACTTATTAATCCTAGTTGTGGAGTACCAGGTTTTGCAAACAAAGGGTTTTGGGATATGCGAGATATTGCTAAAGCAAGAGATTTTTGACTACAAGTAGTTGAACCAATATATCAAGAGCAAGTAATTGATTTTTTTACTATGACATCATCTTGTTATATTAGACTCAATGAACATATATCATGGAAAGATCAACTTCCTGCTGTTGATGCAAGTAAAACTGGTTGTATAAGTTTTCAACAATACGGATATAGTTGAAGTAACTGAACTATTTTATGTTTTTGATCACTTTTGGTAGATACATTATACGGTGCTGGATATCTTCAAGAAGAATGACATGCTATGGATGTTTTTGTAAGTTCCAATCCGTTTTTCATCATAAAAGATACATTAAAGGAAAGTTTGCAAAGGACAGAAAATCTCATTATTGTTATTGATCAACATGTTGGATCTTTGTATGAAATTTGGGTAAAAGCGATGCTTTCTGAAGCTGGTTTAAATAATATTTCAGTACATTTTATTACGCCTTATTATCAACATATTTCTAGTGTTTCTACAGAATATATGTATGAGCAAGCACAGATTGATGGATTTAATATGGTTAAAAGAATTAAAGTATAATATATTTGATTTTTGTGGATATTTCATTACAAGTTACCTCGCAAATAATTATCAATTTTACTCTATAAATTAAACGAATGTTTGGAAAAGTTGGAGAACTAAAAAAGATGTATGACAAATACAAGACCTTACAAAATGTTCTTAAAAACCTTGTTATTAGAGGTAAAGAAGGAAAATTTACTGATGCAGAAGGTAATGAAGGAGATGCTGTTGTTATAGATATTTCAGGAGAAATGAAACTCAGAGATTTAAAAATCAATGATACTAATTTACTTAATCCTGCAAAAAAAGAACAATTGGAAGCTCTTATTACTACTTGTTTTCAAAAAGCACAAAATAAAGCGCAAGAAATAGCAGCAGAAAAAACTAAGGAAGTACTTGGATTTGATCCTTCAAATATTGGAAATATGCTTGGTGGTGGAGGTATCCCAGGAATGTCTTAGGATTATCCAGAAAGTGGATTTAAAATAGTCATTTCTATATCAGAATTATTTAATCTTATAGTAAAATCATAGAGACTACCTTTACAAATCAGAGGTAGTTTTTTTCATGTTCTTTCTTCTACGAGAGAAAGAAGTGGACCTACAATTTTTCCTAGCATATCATTTTTATTTTTACTATAACTAGAAAGAGGTAAATTTTTATTGTTAATTTCCTTACCAGGATTTTCTAATAACATTTTCAAAATTTCTATAGTTGCACTCTGAGAATGTAGGTCTTGAGAAGTTAACTTTTGACCTTCCAAATAAATTCTATTATTTAACGTATCCAAAAGAAGTCATTTCTTTTGATTTTCCAATAGCCTATCACAGTCTCAAACTATAATTTTCCCATTTGTTCGTTTTATAATACAATTTCTTCCATCAAGAAATTCAGAATATTTATTGTTAGATAGATCTTGTTCTATTTTACATCACTCATATGCTAGTCCATCTAATCGATTTGCATACAAAAGTTTGGATCAAGAAAAATCTTTGCTAATTGCATCAACAACATTCATAATTGATGTTCTAAATCATTCCAATGGTAACATAAATATTAGTGATCATCACATAATTGTTGTATCATTTGGTGCTATTGAAATATATTTTGAAGAACCCTGAAATTTTTCTAACATTGTTTTGATACATCTTAAAAAAGTATGTGAACTATCTCTGGTTGCACAATCAGCTTGTCTTAATTTTTTAAATGTATCAAGAAGTGCAAAAACACTTGTTTCATCATATCAATTACGATATACTTTAGACATAAAATATAACATTTTTAAACTAATAATTCCCATCATTTTTCCATAAGTATGATTATATTCATCATATCCAGGTTCAATAAGATCTTTATAAAATTTTGGTCTTTGTTTTGGAGAAACGTGATCCAAAAAGTCACCAAAAAGATGTTGCATTTCATTGGTAATTTGTTGTGCAAGAACACCATTATTCTTGTAGTTATCACCTGCTATTTGTTCTAGAAGAACTGGTTTACCAGAATATAATATTCCATAATCAATTGGGACGTAAGGGATTTCTCTCAGTTCTGGATAAAGATCATTAAGTTTAAATCAGAAATATCTCTGATTTTTAATATCTGTTTGTGAAATATTTTTTTCATAATCTTCAGAAAAAGATACAATAGGATAATAAGAAGAAAAAAATGATGCCAGTTTACTTCAAGAAGATGTCATTCAATAAATATGTTTATCACATTCTAATGCATCCAAAAACATTTTATAGAAAATCGAATAATGATCACTTAGTTGCTCATTAATATTCTTTTGAGTTAATTCTTGTAATAAAATATGATCTATATTTTCTTCTAACCTATTCATCAAAACTGCCAATAACAAGGCCAAGACAGATCAAAATCAAAGTCAAACACCTCTTGGTACTTCCGAGAGTATATTGATTTCTATACCACCATATTTTTCACAAAGTTTACTATATTTTTTTTGGAGAAATTTATTTAGATCGCTAAAATATGGTGCATATTCCAAAGCATTGGTTTCTATAAATGTATAATCATGAAATTCTAGGTGATACATTTTATTGATAGTAATTGTTCATGAATTAGTCTTTGAATACCCCATATACATACGCAAAGGAAGTTGTTGTTTGAGTCATATTCCACAATAATTATTGAGTATATCACCCGATCGATTCATAACAAATGGCGTTGATACGACAACATTATTTTCGATAAAAAAACTTTCATAGGTATGAAAGTACGTTTTTTTGAGATTTCTCGAGTTCATAAGTAGCAATAAACGGGTAAAGAAATTCCAGAGTTACACCCTATTGCTTTGCATTTATAGTAAATTACCCTTGTTTTTCAAGGGATATATTGACATTTTATTTAAGTTATGTTTGTGTTTTATATTACAATTCCAGGAACTGGAAATTTTTTACAGAATTCTTTCACTTCTTGTTTGATATTTTCCAACGCCTCATCATTTTCATGATTTTTAAATGCACGATCCATGAAATCAGCAATTTTTTGTGTATCAGCTTCTTTTACTCCTCTTGTAGTCATTGCTGGCATACCGATTCTCAGTCCTGATGGTTTGAATGGTGGATTTGGATCATCTGGAATAGTAGATTTTGATGTTGAAATTCAAATTTTATCTAATGCTTTTTCTGCTATTGATCCATCTAATCCTGTACCAGAAAAATCTACAATAATCATATGATTATCTGTACCTCCTGTTACCAGTTTATATCAGCGGTTCAAAAATTCTTGAGCTAATATTTTTGCGTTTTTGAGTGTTTGTTCTCCATATGCTTTAAACGCTGGCGTTTGAGCTTCATGAAGCGCTACTGCTATAGCACAGATAGTATTCATATGCGGTCATCACTGAACACCAGGAAACACAGATCTATCAATTCTGGTTGGTATATTTTCTATCGTATCTTCTGGTTTTTTGAGTGGATTTGAAACAGTTCCTTTACTCAAAATCAATGCTCCTCTTGGTCATCTTAGTGATTTATGTGTTGTCGTCATCATAGCATGGAAACCATAATCCAAAGGATTTTTCAAAACTCCTGCAGCTACTAATCCTCCAATATGAGAAATATCAGCATAAGCTATTGCTCCTACTTCTTTTGCTATTTCAGCAAATTTTTCGTATTCCAATTCCCTTGGATAAGCACTAAACCCTGCCAAAATCATTTTTGGTTTGTATTCGTGTGCCAATGCGCGTACCTGCTCAAAATCTATTTTACCATCTGGTTTTGTCTTGTATCTTTGAAAATTAAATACCTTGGAAAGAAAAGTAACAGGTGCTCCGTGAGTCAAATGTCCTCCGTGAGTCAAATCCATACCAAGAATTGTATCTCCTGGTTCCATAAGTGCTGCATATACACATACGTTTGCAGCAGCTCCCGAAAGGGCCTGAACATTTGCATGATCTGCTTTGAAAATCGCCTTTGCTCTATCAATAGCAAGCTGTTCTATCTTATCTGTATTTTCTTGTCCTCCATAATATCTTCTTCCTGGTGTTCCTTCAGAATATTTGTTGGCAAAATGAGATGATTGTGCCTCTAAAACTGCTGGCGACTGATAATTTTCACTCGCAATAAGTTCCATTCCTTGAGATTGACGAAGTTGTTCTGCAAGAATTAATTCATAAGCAGTTAGGTCTTCTCTTTGTACATTATCAAACATCTCTTTTGATTTATAAATTAAAATGCTACAATAATTTAGAATCTGATTTTTTATAGTAAAGATTGATTGAATATCAAGGGAGTATTTTAAAATTTGATTTTATTGACTTTTATTTATTTTTGTTTATAATATTATCGTAGTTTTACACAAATTATAACCGCTTATTTATATTATAACACCCATACTATGTTTAATAAAAAAACATCCATATCAAAATCAAATTGCAAAGAAAACAATAATTTAGATCATTATAAGAAAGTATTGAGTAAAAATATTTTTAATTCCCTTTCTGAAACAGAAAGAGATATATTTATCAATCAAATAGATACTTTAGAAAAAGATCTCGAACACAAAAACACTATTAAGGTTCGTGTTAAACCGCCAGTTATACAACTTCTTTGTGAAATGGCTTGAGTTCATGATATTAGATGATGAGCATATCGATCAGATACGGTTTATGTAGGACATAAGTCAGATTTATTTAATCCTCAATTATTGCAACATGAAAGTATCCATGTAGCTCAACAAAAAGAATTATGAGGGTTTATTACCTGGCTCAAAAAAACATTAAAAGATATGAAGATATATAGAGAAAAACATGGAGATTCTCCTTATATAAAATATGAATCATCAACACTTACTCCTATGGAATTAGAGGCTTATACTCACCAAGCAGATAAATGATATTTAAAAAACAGAGAACCTTTTGCTTATAAAAAATATGAAACTGCTGAGGGAGAACAAGAATCTTTTAAAAAAATTGGTGATCGTAATGATACCGAAATCAAAAATCAATTTAAAGAAAAATCTCCCGTTGCTAAAAATGTGGAATATGATCTAAACAGACTAGATCAAATCATCAATGAAAATAAAAACACTGAACGAACTATGCGAGTATTTAATTCTGTTGATAAAGTTATAGAACTTGAATCAGTACTGACTCTTCTTAAAGAAAAGTTATTCCTTTTACAAAAGAACACTTTCTCTAATGAATATAGTAAACAAAAATATTTAGAACAATATTGGGACTTAATGGATAAATACAATCGAGGACTTAATGGATAAATACAATCGAGAAATTAATAATCAAAATTTAACCTATATTTTTGAAGATGATTTTACTGATCAAGAAGAAATTCAAAATAATATTTCTAAACTCTCAAAAGATATTGATACCTATAGAAAAGAACCCACAAGATTTTGGCTAGAATCTAAAAAATCTAATAAAGGAGAATCTATTGAAATAGAAATTCCTAAAAAAGATTAACACTATTTTGTATTTGAATTTCTTTTTTACTTTATTATCAGTTTATTGTATTTTATATTTATTAGATTAATGATTTTTGAAATTATTTTAATTATTTATTTTGGTTTAATTTTTTTCGTATATAGAAATTTTTATATTTCAAAATGACTATATATCAACAATATTTTTTATAAAAATAAAATTATCACTCCTCAATTTAAAAAAACAATAGAAATTGCTTTATCATATTATCCTAGTTTAAAGAAAACCAAAATACAATTTCTCGTTATGAAATGGAAATGGTTTCATTCATCAGCACTCCCCAATCCATTGACTATTTTCTTACCAAAAAAATGGAGAAGTTATATTATCATTATTAGTGATGAAACTAAAAAGGAATTAGAACATTGATTATTGAAAAACTTACCAGAAAAACTTCAGATTTGAATTTTATGACATGAATTGGCTCATATAGTAGATTATGAAAACAAAAGTTTTTTCCAAGTTATACAAATTTTATGGCGATATCTTATTCCTTCAAAAAGAAAAAAATTTGAAAATAGTATAGATATTTTGGCTATAAAACATGGTATAGGATATTATCTACATGGTTTTTATACGTATCTTATCAAAAAAAATCCCCATCATACCAAAAATTTTATGGAAAATTACTTATCTGATGAAGATATAAAAAAACTGACAAAAGAACTTACATGAAAAGAAATTAATTAATTCCATAAACCCACGCTGGTGGGATATTTAAAAAGGCAAATCAAATTTTCTTTATCGGCAAATCATGATATTGCTTTTTGAAAATATATGGTTGATACGTGAAACTTCTAAAAATAGTACCATTACTCGTATATTTTTTCAACTCATTATGAATACTACTAGCTGGTTTAAACGGTAATCACGAAATAATTAGATCTATTTTTTCTATACCATATTTTTTTCTAATATTATCAATATTTCTAACATCTTCTTTCAAAATAACAATCTGGTTTCAAAATTTCTTTTTTAAAATTTTTATATAATCATCTTCTATCTCAATACAGATAAGTTTTGTTCATTTTTTCATATTTTCTACAACATACTGAGTAAACACTCAAGTACCAGGTCAAAGTTCTATAATACTATTTATTTCATCAAAATTTATTCATTTAATCATTTGTCTGCTAAGAAATTTTGAGCTTGGTATCATAGAAGCATTTTTTTTGCCATTTTTAATTCGCTTTGAAAAGAAAATCAAGTAATCTTTCATACATTTTTAGAAAAAATAAAATTAATTTTTCTTTCCAAATAACCATCTTTCAAGTAAATCTGCTGCAAAGCATCCAAATCTTCCAAACATAAGTATTGCTCAAATACCTACATATACCGAATACCAAACATTACTCCAATGAGTAAGATCAAATGCAACAAGCATCATTAATTGAATTATATACATAGGCACTCGAAATACTAGTGAAGCGAATGTATCTCCCAAAAACTCCCAAAATACACGATATTTTTGAGTATCTTGTTGTATTTTTTTTATTACAAGATTTCTTCGTCGTCCAAAAAATCATGAAGTGGAAAATGTCAGCATAATTGAAACTAATCTCATGACTACAGCATTTCCTGTTCATAAAATAAACATTTCTATAACAAATTTTACGATATCACCAGCAAGATATACAATTCCAAATTTTTTTCGTTCACGCCAAAAATCTTCTCAAATAGTAAATGGACTTGGTATAATAGCTTTTGTTGATCGTTTTAGAATTTTTCGAATAATAAAAACATAAGTAATACCAACCAATAGACATAAGAAAAATACTCGAAAATATATCAGCATAAATATTTCTATAAGATAAAATTATAGATTTTTGTGCCTATTTATCATATTATTTTTAGGACTTCATCTATATTTTTTCTATCATTTGCTAATTTCGGAATTTTATGTTGTCAACCAAGTTTATTCTTTGATTTGAGCCAGAGGTAGAATGTTCATTTTGGCACCAGATGAACTGTTGGCTCACCGAGCACCTTAGTATCATATCTCTCATCGTAATAATACGAGTTTACATCACAAAGTTCTTTATCGAGGATTGTTGCAAATTCTTGCTGATTTTCTGGTACTTGGTCGCATTCTATAATCCACTCATACGCACCTCTCACCTCACCTCATTCATACATAATCGGCGCAACCATATAGTCTGTTGCATGAACCTGCGTCTTATTACAAGCCGCTACCAATGCTCTATCACTATAATCAGAAGTTACACACTCACCTACTACATCAATATAATATTTCGTTCTTCCGGTAATTTTTATTCTCCAAGGATTGAGTGTCGTAAACTTTATTGTATCACCCAATATATATCTTCGCAATCCAGACGTGTTGGTAATCAGAATAACATATTCTTTATCTACTTCTACTTGGTCCAAAGTAAGGACAGTAGGATTTTCTTTTCCATATTCTTGAAGAGGGATAAATTCGTAAAATACACCATGGTCAGTAAACAGCAACATATCATCGGTATCATTTGTATCTTGGGATGCAAAATATCATTCAGACGCATTATAAATCTGGTAATATTTCATGGTTTTACTTGGTATCAACGCTTCTAATTGTTTTTTGTATAAATGGATTGCCATTCCTCACCAAAAAAAGAATTCTAAATTTGGCCAAACTTCCAAAATATTTTTTTTACCTGTTGCTTCCAATACTCTATATAAAAAGTTAGACATCCATGATGGTTGTCCACTAATAGATGTTACATTTTGTGTTTCTGCTAATGCTATTGTTTTTTTGACTTTTTCTTCTCGATCTTCCATATAAGATATATCTGGCCCTGGTGTTTTAAATGTCTGTCCTATCCAAGGGGATTCTTTTTGTAAAATAGCGGAAATAAATCCAACATTATCTTCTCCAGTAAAGGGGTTTTTGATAAAACCTCAGCCGATAACCAAGCCTTTTCCTTGAAAAAATTTACTTTTAGGATTGTTTTTAATATATAAACTCAATGATTCTATTCCTCCTCTAAAATGAGAGGTCTTTAAATTTTCTTTTGTAATCGGGATATATTTTGCGGTTCATCAAGTTGTACCTGATGACGTAGCAAATCGATCTATTTTCCCCGGGTAACTGACATCAAGTTCTCATTTTACCATACGCAAAATCCATGGTTCAAAATCTTTATAATGAAATATAGGAATTTGTTTTTGAAAATCCTTGATAGTTTTTATAGTTTCAAAATGGTATTCCTCTCAAAATGAGGTCTTTTTTGCTTTTCTTATAAGATCAAAGAGTATTTTCTTTTGATTAGCAAAAGAAGGTTGATGTAAGTCAGCATTTACGATGAGATATGCTTTTATAAGCTTTTCCAAAACACGGGAAGGCAAATTAAACAAATGTTTTGGTATTTCCGTTACTTTTCATGGGTGTTCCAACATATCCATAGAAACTTCCAAAACATCAATTCCCATTTCCAAAACATTCTTTGGTATACTAAGTACAATTTTTGGCGCAAGTAATACTTTTTTGGAAGCATTAAGAAGCTTTTGTTGTAAATCTTTGATTTGATCGTTCATATAAAAGATATCATTTATAATAAAAAATATGCAATTTTTGTTGTATATATTGTTCCAATAATTGCAAGAATTTTTATACTGACAGCTTTTATTGAAAATTTCTCTTGTGAATGAAGTCGAAAAATGTACATATTATTCTCAGAATCAAGCGAGAATTGTTTCACAATAAAAAACAAATAAAATACATCAACCATCAAAGCAATATTTTTGATTAGTTTTGATGTCTTATAATACCTCAATTCCTGCTTTGACTCCAAATTTTATTGATTTATTGATGTTTTCTTTTTTTATTTGTTCTTTTTATACTCGACCACCCAAAGAATCTTCAAGGAGTTGCTTTGTGATGAGAGAGAGTATACTAAAACTAATAAAAGTAATTACAGAATTCTAAGTTGGTTTAGTATATTGCTCAATCCATAGAATTATCAAATTCTAAACTAATAAACTTGAAATTATTTTACATTATAAATTCAATAAATGAAATACCATTCGTCATTACTCAAAAAATATATTTCCGTTAATGATACGCCAGAAAATATAGCCCAAAAATTAATAGTCAAGACTTGCGAAATTGAAGAAATTATCGAAAGAAAAATTTCAGATTTGGTTGTTGTTTGATATGTAAAATCTTGTGAAAAGCACCCTGATGCAGATAAATTAAATGTTTGTATAGTAGATTGTGGAGATAAATGAGAATATCAAATTATTTGTGGATGAAGTAATGTAAGAGCTGGTATTTATGTCCCAGTTTCATTGCCTTGAACTGTTTTTCCTAAATTAGGAATTACTATTGAAAAAAGAAAAATGAGAGGTATCGAGTCCAATTGAATGATTTGTTCAAAAGAAGAATTGGAAATTAATGAAGATCAAGAATTACATAGCATATGGGATTTACTAGTTGATTTGGACGATATTAGCGATAAGGATTTGGGGACTCCCCTTGCACAAAAATTTCCTTGGTTAAATAGTTATGTATTTGAGGTAGACAATAAAGGATTGACTAATAGACCTGATTTAACAGGACATTTTGGTGCTGCTGTGGAGTTAAATGCTATGTATCACGAATCATGAAATGTGAGTTTCAATAAGGTTATTGAATGGATAAAACAATTTCAGAATACCAATATTTTGGAAACATTTACTCATGCAACACCAGCCAAGAGAAAGGTAATCTGAGAAGCACCTGGTCTCAATAGCTATACCCTCTTGGAAATCAATACTATAAAAATCGAGCCATTATCTTTTTTCACTAGGTTACAACTCCTTGATATGGGAGCCAATCCAAGAAATAATTGGGTAGATTTTTCTAATCTTTTTATGCTTTTGACTGGGCAACCTATTCACTTTTTTGATGCTGATAAAGTAGAAGGCGATATAATAATTAGAAATGCTAAGGATGGAGAAGAATTTGTAGATCTTTTCGAAACTAAACATATATTAAAATCAACTGATATCGTGATTACGGACAAAAAGAAGATTCTTGCATTAGCTGGAGTTGTTGGTGGATTGGATAGTTGAATATCTGAAAACACAAAAAACATTCTTGTTGAAATAGCTAATTTCGATCCTGTAGCAGTGAGAAAAACTGGTACAAGATTGGCTCTTAGAACCGATGCAGAACTTAGATATGAAAAAAATATTAATCCTTGGTGGTCTATGTATTGTTTGTTATTATTCTTGGATGAACTAAAATATTATAGTAAAGACCTATGAACTTTTGAAATTTGAGGAATCTCTTCTTATGTCAAAACAGATCTCAAAGAGCCAAGAAATAAGATAGTTACTATTGATTTGGATCATATAGAACAAAGTATTTTTGGTAAAAAAGAAAAAAAGTTTGCTACAGCTGCAAAACAAGTTTTGGAATGACTTTGATTTGGTCTTAGCGGTACAAGTGTTACCTGTCCTATTCGAAGATCCCCTGATGATCTCAATATTCAAGAAGATATTACTGAGGAAATTATCAGAATTTATTGATATGAACAAGTGGCTGGATTACCTGTTTTGAGTGATGTTCAATATACACCATATATTCCTCTTGTTGGTCTTGTAAGAAATTTAGAAGATATTTTTGTACAAGATTTTCATTTTGATCAAACAGAAACATATCCTTGGACTAGTGAAAAAC
Organism: candidate division SR1 bacterium RAAC1_SR1_1; assembly: GCA_000503875.1. Classification (GTDB taxonomy): domain Bacteria; phylum Patescibacteriota; class Gracilibacteria; order Absconditabacterales; family Absconditicoccaceae; genus UBA5124. The sequence goes on along the minus strand of CP006913.1, from coordinate 363,623 downwards.
TTTTGAAACAATTTGGATCTACAGGAGAAAAATGTTATAGTTTACAAAACCCTGTTCATATAGAAACACCTTATTTGAGGGATAGTATGATATACAATCTAGTTGGATATGCGTCCAAAAATAGTAAATTTTTTGATAGTTTTCGTATTTTTGATATAGGAAATGTATGGCACAAAGATTTAGAAAAAAAATCAAAAGATAGCAAAACATATGCGACATCTTTTGTTCATGAATCATTTGAACTTGGAGCTTTAGTCTATGAAAAATCTTTAAATAATTGGGAAAAAGACTCATTTTTGGTGGTAAAAAGTTTATTAGAACCATTGATGCAACGTTTGTGAATCTCAGAAAAAATTTCATTTCAAACAACTACTCATCAAATATTTCATCCAAAAAAACAATCTGATATTCTTTTAGGAACAACGGTAATTGGCTGTATAGCTTCCTTACATCCGTTAATTCTCAAAGATCATAAAATACCTGAAACTGCTGGATTATGTTATCTTTCTTTATCATTGCCTACATTAATAGCTATCAAAGAACAATGAACAACAATATCTAATTGATACGAAACATTACAAGATCAAATTGTTTGGAGAGATTTATGTTTTGTTGTAGATGCGAGTAGTTCTTTTGAATCTATTTTGAAAGCTATCAAAGACATCAAAGAAATCGGTAGTCTAGAAGTATTTGACGCTTATGAAGGGAAAAATATAGGTGAAGGCAAAAAATCAGTTTCACTCAAAATAAAGATTATGGGAGATGGAAATCTCACTACTGAGCAAATTAATGAAATTATGAAGAAAGCAATTACCGCTGCTGAAAAAGCAGGAGGAACATTGAGAGCATAAAAAATATTATAAATACCCTTGCATTTCTTTTCCTTTATTATATACTCATCTCCAGAATTCTAATGAATTCTAGCTTTTTATTATTATTACCTATTTTTTAATGAGTACAGGAACAATTAAATTCTTCAACGTAACAAAAGGTTTCGGATTTATCACTCCAGATGATGGTTCAGCTGATTTGTTCGTTCACGTTACTGGATTAGACAAATCTTCTTATCCAGAAGGTCAACTTCCACAAGAAAATGATCATGTAAATTACGAAGTTGTTGAAGGACAAAAAGGTCCAATGGCTGGAAATGTTTCTAGAGCGTAATTGGATTACAAAAAAAACAATTAATTACCTTATATAAGATTGGATTACCAAATACATATAAATAATTACAGATTTTTTGATGAGAGGCCTAGGCTTCTCATTTTTTTTAGCTCTTGAAATTGTATCAATAAACTATATTTTATAGATATAGTAATTTTTTATTATTTACCCAACAAAATATGAAAAAAATTCTAACATTTATTTTTGCAATAGTATCTATTGGAGTATCTTTTGCTACCTACCAATCTAGTGAATCTCGACTTAGCCCTGAATACAAAGAAATGAATTTTCAAGCAACGTTAGAAAACAATACTGTTGCTATGATCTGGGCTCCATTTTCTGTTCCAACTGAGCATTCTTTCGTTTATTGGAAAGTTATGAGATCACAAAATACAGAGAATCCTATATATAGAGAAGATAAAAGTGAATATATAACTTATACTGCCTATCCTGGATTTACTTGATATACAGATAAAGATCCAAAAAAATGAACAACTCGATATAGAATATGTGCTATTACAAAAGCATCTGATGGCTATCATAGATATTGTTCAAAAGAAGTTAAAAAGATTACGATAACTTCTACTGAAAACACCTATAAAGAAGAAATTAAAAAAGATAAACCCACTACAGAACTTACTGATGCTCAAAAAGCTACATTAGATACCTTAGCAGCTGATTTCCTCAAAAAATTAGAAGAAAAATTTGGAACTGATGCTAGTAAGAAAAAAGGTGTTCTCACTAAAGTTGTTTTACAATTAAATATGCTTGGTAAAAAACAAGTTAAAATAAAGACTATGGTTAGCTACCTTGTTTCCAAATTAGAGGTAAGTATTGATCCTTTGGAAGAAATCAAAAATATATTGAAAGTTGAATAATTATAATCACAATAAAAGACAAATAAAATTCATTTATCCTTTTTATTACTCAATTCATTGAGTTAAAAGTTGTAAAGTTTTCTCGCAATAAAAGACAAACAAAATGCATCAACCATCAAAGCAATATCTTAGATTAGTTTTGAAGTCCTATGATGATTAAATTCCTGCTTTGACTACAAATAATATTGATTTATTGATGTTTTCTTGTTTTGTTTGTTCCTTTTATTGTTCAATTCGTAAAGTTATAAGATTTATAAAATAAATTATTAATTTAGAAAAGTTTCTCAGCCAGAGGTTTCTTTTTGCGAGGTGGACGAGAAACTTTTTTTGATTGTTTTGGCTTTTTTGGCTTTTTCTTAAATTCGGGGAAATATTCTTTCAAAAAAAGTTTCCTATGGATATCTGAGGGGCCATGTTGAGCGATAAGATCCCTATGCTCTTGGGTACCGTATCATTTATGCTGAGCAAAATTATATTGAGGATAGTCTTTACCCAGTTCTATCATTACATGGTCCCTCAGGACTTTTGCTATGATGGAGGCCATGGAAATCTCGGGGATGAGGGCGTCGCCGTGGATAATGGTGATTACGGGGCATTTGAGTGTCTGGTCGACGCCGAAGGTTCTATTTCCGTCAATACTGAGTTCTAGTTCGAGACCTAGTCATCTAAAAATATCTGCAATCTGGGCCATGGCCTCCAGAGTATTTTCTTGTTCTAGAAAAAGATTTTGCAGGACTATTCCCTGCATAGCATCACAGGAACAAAGCGATTTTCCTAGTTGTCCTATAATTTCTGCCTGATATACCTTTTGCAAAATCATCTGTACTGCTCTAAGTACGCCAAATTGCAATGCTTTCGTCATGCCATGAAGATCAATTTCGCGTGATGAAGCAGTACCATAACCATACAAAATCTGATTTTTGGATTCTGTTTGTTGTATCTTTTGAAAAAGAGCTTCTCTTTGACGCTCGGAGAGAATTTTAGAGTCCTTATAGTGGTTTTTGGTAAACCTCTGGCGGGGAAGAACTGCTCCCACATATAAAGGTCATGCCAGCGGTCCCCTCCCCGCCTCATCGATATATATTTTTAGTTTCATAAAGTAGTCTATAAAATCGTAAAGTCGAAAGTCTGTTGTTTTTTTACTTTATAAAAAAAGAGTTGCAATTCCATCCTAAATTTTTATATATACTTGGCTTCGTTTTAGATTCGTAATTTTTTAATATGGCAAAAAGAAAGGTTGAAAACAAGACTATTGAAGTGATACTTCTACAAGCAGATAAGCATTTATGAGAAAAATATGAAGTTGTAAAAGTAAGACCAATTTTCGCAAAAAATGTTTTGTTACCAAAAAATATGGCAGTTTTGGCTGACGCAATCAATAAAAATAACTATGGACAAAAAATGGCTGCTGCTGAAGAACAAAGAAAAAAGAAAGCTGCAGGTTTCGATGATTTGTTTATGAAAATCCAAAATGATAATGGAATACTTATCACAAGAAAAACAAATAAAGATCATACTTTGTATGCGAAAGTAAATGAAGAAGATATCGCAAAAGCTATTCATGATATTTATGGAATGGAAGTTGATTCTCACTTTTTCAAACTAAAGAAAAAAATCAACGCATTAGGTGATTTTACTGTACCATTTTTGTATAAAGAAATCAAAAAAGACGTAATTGTTCGTGTTGAAGAAGAAAAAGAAGAAAAGAAACCAGCTAAAGAAGAAAAAGCAGAATAATCTATTTGAAAATATATATAAAAGATGGCAGCGATGTCATCTTTTTTTATAACGAAAAAGAGCAACCTGGGTTTCAGATAGCTCTTTTAGAAAATGTTTACATTAATTCCCTAACCGCCTTTAAATTTCTAATAGCGGGGTGTTTGGCAAATACCATTGCCCTTACGCTAATAAATTCTCTCTTGATAGCTTCGACACAAAGTTCATTTATTTGTGCCTTAACATAGTCTTTGTATGCACATGAAGACATTTCGTATCTACCTTGTAATACTTCAAATAGATACATAAAATCATCTTCAGTTAAAAAAGAGTTTTTGATTAACGAAGGTGACAACGTACCAAACCTTGTTTTGTTTTTTAAATCTCTTCGGATATTAATACCATGAATAAGGTCTTCGAGATTCATTAACTCATGAATCTCTTTTGCATCTTCGGTACTAATTGCAAGAGCTTTTGTTTCATTCAGAAAGGAAGTGTTGCTTTCCATTTTCTGTTTAATTTCGTTTTCTCCCATTTTTAGGTTTTTTTTGATTTTAGTTTATTTTTGTTTTTTGAGTATAATGATTTGCATGTATTTTACAATCTAAAAACAGGTAGTGGAATCACTACCTGTTTTTGTCTTTTATGCAGCTTTCACTCGAATTTGAGTTTTGTGCCGCATTCTAGTCTTTTTAATATCTTTGAAAAGAACTTTTGCTCTGTCCTTTTCAACAATTATTCGTACGGGAAGATTTTTCTTTGTTATATATTCCTCAATAAATTGAAGTATTTTATCAAAATTTTCTTTGATACGAATACGTTTTATCCCCTTTGGTAAAGGGAATGCTTCCTGATATATTAAGAAACTTTGACTTTTCTCCAAAACAGAGATAACTTTTTGTCTTGAAGAAACAGAACTTTTCCTATTACGATTGTTTTTTGTAACAGGAGTGGGTGTCTCTTTTTTATTATGTAATATAAATACCTGTTCTTGAACAATTTTTAATCTTTTTCTTTTGATTGGCTTAACAACTTCTGTTTCTTCAACAGAAGGTTTTGATGCTTCTGTAACTGGAACAACGTTAAGTTTAGAAAGATAATGTTCTTTTTTCGCTTCAACACTACTTATCAGCATATTTACAAACATATCTTTCTCATCTTCATCTACATCTCTTTCGTGAAACACTGCTATTTCTTTAATTATTGTTTCATGGTTTTCTAAATCTAAATCCATAACCACAGAAAGCAATATTTTAAGGTATTCTTGTTCATCGAAAGATTGTTCTTGTTCCTTTTGTTGATCAATAATTGTAAATAATTTTTGAAGTTTTGGGTCTCTTACTTCTAAGTTTATTTTACTTATTCGTTCGAAAAATTCCCAAACCTCTTGATAGTCAATAGGATTATGCTCAGGCACGTAACCAGCCAAACGCATTCCTTCAGTTAACGAGATATATCCCGGATCTTCTAGATTTTTATCCATAAATTTTTTTTAGTTTTTTAGTTTTTTTTGTTATTAGGGCAATTCAAAAAAATCCTCCTTTCTTTTAGTTTTTGTTTAGGGTAATTGCATTATATACTTTAAATATTTTTTTTCAATATGGTTTTTACAAAAATGTACCTATTTTTTTACTTTAAATAAAAAAGGCTAGATAAACTAGCCTTTCCTATATATACTTACTGATTAGAGAAGCGTTGCTGCTAATTCAGCGAGCGGACTTCGTTCCCCTTTTTCCAATGCGATATGTGCAAACATTGGCTGCCCTGTCATTTTTGCAACAACATGAGACAATCCGTTTGAATATGCATCTAAATAGGGTGAATCAATTTGCGTCACATCACCGCAAAACACAACTTTTGTGTTTTGACCCGCACGAGTTACAATGGTTTTCGCTTCGTGAGGGTTGAGATTTTGAGACTCATCAATAATAAAGAAGGTGTCATTTAAACTACGACCCCGAATAGAAGCCAAAGGTTGTATTAAAATTCTTCCATCTTTTTGTGCACTTTCGACCCATTCTCTGTCTTTAAGACTCATTTGTCTCTTAATAAATGCCAGGTTATCGAATAGCCCTTGCATATACGGAGATACTTTTTCCTGAGCATCTCCAGGCAAAAATCCAATCTCTTTATTACCCAGTGGAACCGTTGCTGCAGCTATAATAATCTGATCACACATTTGATTTTTGAGACAATCCAATCCGGCAGCGATCGCAAGCAATGTTTTTCCCGTTCCTGCTTTGCCTGACAAACAGACCAATTTAACCTGTTCAAGACGTAATGCATCAACAGAAAATGTTTGTTCTGAATTTCTTGGTTTGATCCCAAAAACGTTTTGTTTTTCAACACAGATCAATTTTTTTTCAGAATATCTTGCTAAAGCAGAGTTACTCTTTCCGTCCAAGATAAAATACATATTTTCTGGAATTCCATCTGGATAAAATTTAATCAGACTAGGGTCAACATCTTGTTGATTGGTTTTGAAGATATCCGTAATTTTCTTTGCTGGATATTTCACTGTTGCTCTACCCAGATATCCTTCAAACGAAACCTTGTCATTTTTATAATCTTCAGCCTCTAAGCCTATAACATCTGCTTTTATTCGCAGATTTATATCTTTAGTTATTAGAATGACTTGTCTTTTTACCGTCTCATCCTGTGATAGTTTTAATACTAATCCTAGAATTCTGTTATCAGGAGTGTCTTCAAAATAAATGGACTTCACCTCTTCTGGAATAATTCCAGTGCTTTTTACTTGGATCAATCCTTTATCAGGGCCTAAAGAAACGCCACCATTTGGTAAAGCAGCAATTAATTTGTTTTCTTCACCTGGTTTTACTTCTTTTTTCTTACGAAATTTATCCATAATACGACTAAATTCTCTCGCATGATGATTCAGTTCTTCATTTCCTTTTTTGAACTTATCTAATTCTTCAAGGACAATGGTTGGAATTACAATATCATGCTCTTTGAAATTGAAAATACACTTTTTATCATGAAGGATAACATTGGTATCCAACACAAAAATCTTTTTTTCATTCATAGGATTTTTTTTAAGGTTTATATTTATTTTTGTCAATTCTCTTTCTTTTTTATTTTGACATAAGCACTTTACATTTTTATAAAAGATATTCAAGCTGGTTTTTAAAAAATCACTATTATTTGCTTTTTTCTATCTTTTCATATATTATTATAGGTAATTTATCTTCTCTTATTTCTTTATGAAAAAACGTTATAAAACAGTTATTTTATCAGATATTCACTTAGGTAAACCAAATAACCTTTCAAATAAACTTCTCCAGTTTCTGGAAAATTGTACAATGGAAAGAATTATATTCAATGGTGATGCTATCGATTTTTGGCAATTAAATACTTTTTGAGCCCGAACAGAAAAAGAAACCAGATTTGTAAATTATATTATTAAATTAATAGAAAGCTGAGTCCATGTAACATATATCAAAGGAAATCATGATGGATTTATGAAACATCTTCACAATGTTCATGTTCATAATATTAGCATTGTAAAAGATTTGGTATATACGACAGCTACTAATAAAAAATATTATCTTTGTCATGGAGATAAATTTGATTTTGTAAATGATACGGTTGGTAGAATAACTAACTTCTTTTATAGTCTATTATATCTTTTGGAAAAAAGATTTAACAAAGATATTGCAAAAGAACATTATGTCCCTTTTTCTGAAAGATCTAAAATGCGATTTAAAAGGCATTTTTTCCCGAAAAAAACTCTTCATAGAAGAGCTTTTGCATTGGCAAAAGAAAAAGAATGTGATGGAATTATTATATGACATTATCATATGCCTGATCATGTCAAAAATCATACAATGGAATATTTTAATACCGGAGATTGGATTGCCTCTTGTACTGCGGTGGTAGAAAATGAAAAAGGAGAGTTAGAATTAATTCATTACAAATAATAAAAAAAATCTGGAATTCGTTCCAGGTTTTTGTTTTACATTTAGGCGAGCAGGGAATCGAACCCTGAACCTTGTCCTTAAGAGGGACCTGCTCTAACCAATTGAGCTACTCACCCGTTTTTATGCGGATATTACTATAGGTAAATAGATTGGGATTTCAAGATAAAACTAGATTATATTTTTTTGCTTTTTTTAGGTTGACATTTATCGTAAAAAGATTATACCCACCGGGCAAAAAAAACTAAAAACTAAAAAGATGAATTGGCCTCACAAAACGGACTTAAGAAAACAAATTTTCATTTCTTCGCATAGTTTCGATGAAAAAGATTGTAAAGATATTAATCTATCTTTAGAAAACCTCTCTTCAAAAACATGCCCAATTCCTTTCGAGGAATTTGAAAATTATATGGGCATACCTCGAGGTATTGCAGAAGAAGACTTTGAAAAATTAAAGATTTTCTTTGGCTCTAAAGAAGCAAATTATATTTGCTTCGTCGGATTTCCTAAAGAAGCTATGCAAAATAATGCATAGCTTTTTCTTTTCTTGAAAAGGAGCTTTGTTTTGCTATACTTGATGCGTTTATATTTTTGTACGTATTTATGTTTTCTTTTCCCAATATATTATATTTGGCTAAGCAGCATGCTTTTATCCAAAAAAGACTTAAGAGCAAAACTGCTGTTTTTCTTGTTGGTTGATGTGTAAGAAATCTATTATTAACAATAGAACAACGTCCTAACGATATTGATGTTACTCTTGGTTGAGATCCAATACATATCTATAATCATAGCAACAAAATAGGACTTTCTCATTTTATGACAGAAAAATTTGGGACTATTACCTTTATCAAAAAAGGTAAAACCAATATTCAATATGAAATAACCCCTCTTCGTACCGAATGAGGCTACGAAGATTTTCGTCATCCTGAAGAAATACATCGAAGTAATGATATTCTTCTTGATGCAAAAAGGAGAGATTTCACCATCAATTCACTCTATTTTTTTGCTGATAGTACCCATAAAAAATCGGAGGACAAAAATTCCTGAGCAATTGAAGAAAAAGAATTACTAAAATGACTCAAGAACAATTGAATAATTGGTATCTCTAGTCATAATTTATTAATAATTCAAGATACTAATATTATCACTACCCTCTTTGAAGATGGTATATATCACAAAGAAAAATTAGCTTCTGTTATTGAAAAATATAAATTGGGAAATGAATCAGAATTTATGTATTTTATTATAGATCCCAATAAGGGAATCCAAGATCTTTTCGAAAAGAAACTTCGTGCTGTCGGTGACCCTGATCATAGATTCCAAGAAGATGCACTTAGATTATTAAGAGGACTCAGATTTGTAAATGTTCTCAATCATCAACTTAAACAAAAAAAATCAGATACAACATTGTTTGACTTTGACAAAGCAACACGAAATGCATTAAAAACCAATCATCATTTGCTCGAACATGTTGCCAAAGAAAGAATTAAAGATGAAATTATCAAAATATTTAGTAAAGGAGATCCTTTTGGATTTGTTGCTTTACTTGATGAATCTCATTTATTACAAATTATCTTTCCTGCTGTTTATGCAACAAAATACATTCATCAACCGGTAAGATTTCACCCTTTTGACGTATATACCCACACACTTCTTACCCTTTATGAACTTCAAAAAATAAATAATAATTATCTGGTAAGATTGGCAATGCTCTATCATGATGTAGGGAAAGTTGCTCAATTTTCAGCTTACAAAGATAATTTAAGTAAAGAAGAAATTAGAGGTATTCTTTCTTGACCATTGAATCATAGAAAATGATGACCAGAATTGGTTAAAAAAGACTTTATTTCTCTTGGATTTTCTAGCAAAGAAATTGATCAAATTGCTCGATACGTTGCCAATCATCATAAACCAGAAGAAATTCTTGATGGAGAAAGCGATGATCAGTGCAAGAAAAAACTTAGAAAATTTTTGTCAGAAGCTGGCTATCATCAAGTTGAAAATATTTTGGATATTACTATTGCTGATAGACGCGGTCAATACAATCCTCTCCAAAATAATAATGATCTTCAAGAAGTGAATGTTTTGAGAAAATTACTTAAGCAAATAAATGATGAAGAAGGTCAATTTACTATCAAAGAACTTGCTGTGGATGGAGATATGCTTATGAAACAATTCCATATTCAACCATCAAAATTAATTTGAATTCTTTTGAAACAAGCTTTTGATTGGGTATTAAATGATATAAAAACAAGAAACACCAAAAGAGAAATTATGATATATTTGACAGGATATCTCAAAAACAGAAAAGATGAAGAGAAACAAAATGAAGATTAGCTTTTTTACTAAAAAATAAGGGTAAAAATTTGTTTTTTTTTGCATTTTGTTTATACTTGATACAAGTTTTATATTAATTCTTTGTTGATGGATTTCCAAAATATCATCATACTTGCTATCATACTTGTTATAGCCCTTTCGATAGGATGATTTTTTCTTTATCATTATTTCTTAGTACAATTAGCTTATCAACATAGAAAATCTCAGACAAAAAAATTAAGATTTCTTCAAGTAAAAATATCAAAAAATATAGTTAAAACATCAGAATGAGATTCTGGAGATAGTATTTGAAGTATGAAACAAAATCTTGAAGTTATGAGTCAGATTTACAAAAATCTTTATGCTCTTTTTGATGATAGCTGGAAAAACACACATCTAGGTAACAATTATGTTGCTATGGAAATTTTTATAGAAAAAGAAGTAATTAAATTTATTATAGCTGTTCCTTTGGACTATTTGGAAACACTTGAAAAAGCAATTGGAAGTTTCTATCCTGGAGCTGTTGTGGAGCCTATAGAACAACCTAAACTTTTGGAAACAGGTAAATATATGGATTGAGGAGAATTTACTCTTACCAAGGATAATATTTTCCCTATTAGAACCTATGAATCATTTGAGGCAGATCCTATGGATAGTATTTTATCTGCTTATTCTAAAGTATTTGTAGATGAAAAATTGTCTCTTCAATTATTGATACAACCGCTTCATGAGAGTCTTTTTAAATATCTTAGAGAACAAACAGATAAAGCAAAAAAATCTAAAAAATGATTTTTAAGTAACTTCTTTGGGTTTTTCAAAATGGATGAAAAGAAAGAAGATAAAGAAGAAAAAAATTATAGTTTCTCTCAGAATCAGCTTGGAGATTTGGATAAAAAATTAAATGATGAAATCTTCCATGTAAAAATTAGGGCGTTAGCTACTTCTCCAGATCCCCATAGACCCAAAAAAATTATTGATGATTTGGCAAAATCATTTTTCCAATATACCTATACAGGACTCAATGGATTCAAATTTAAACATACAAAAGATATTGTAACTTTTGCTAAGTCGTTTACTCAAAGATTATTTGATAGTGAAGATTCTTTACGAAATCAAATGATTTCTTTTGGAAAACATCATATTTTAAATATCAAAGAACTTTCTTCTATACTCCATTTTCCACATCCAAAGTTTAATAGAAATCCAAGGTTTAGTTTCCAAAATTATAAAATTGTATCTGCACCTGATAATTTGCCAGATAAATGAATATTACTCGGGTGGAATACCTATCTTTGAACAAAGAAAGAAATTAGATTTACTCAAGAAGATAGATTTAGACATCTTTATATTATTGGACAAACAGGTACTGGTAAATCAACCTTATTAATAACTCAAGCAGTAGAAGATATGAAAGCTGGAAATGGATTTTGTATTCTTGATCCTCATGGAGAATTATGTGATTTTGTGATGGATAGATTCCCAAAAGAAAGAATTGATGATCTAATCTATTTTGATTTATCCAATACCGAATACCCTCTTGCATTCAATCCTTTGGATGGAACTGAAACTGAAGATGAAAGAGATGTGGTAACAAATGATTTGATTGAAATGTTTGTAAGTATGTATGGAGAAGAAATCTTTGGTCCAAGAATCCAGGATTACTTCCGTAATGCATGTTTTTTGCTTATGGAACAACCTGAATGATGAACTTTGGTAGATATAATGAGACTCTTTACTGATGATGCCTATGCAGAAAGTAAAATAAGAAATGTAACAAACCCAGTAATTGCTGCTTGGTGGAACAAGACGTATAAAAAAATGGGTGATAGAGAAAAAGCAGAAATTATCCCGTTTATCCAAGCAAAATTTGGTCCTTTTACAACCAGTACCTATGTAAGAAATATTATTGGACAACCAAAATCAGCATTTAATTTTGGTGAAGCTATGCAACAAAAGAAAATTATTCTTTGTAAATTGGCAAAAGGTTTGGTTGGTGAAGAAAATAGTAAATTGATTGGAAAAATGATTGCTATGCAAATCAAGCAGGCAACACTTAAAAGAGCTTCTATGGAACCAAAAGAAAGAGTACCATTTTTCTTGTATGTGGATGAATTCCAGAATTATGTATCTCAATCATTTGAAAGTATATTATCTGAATCTAGAAAATATAGATTGTGACTTACTATGGCACATCAATATATGGATCAGTTAAAACAAAAAGGACTCTGATGAGAATTGGACCTTTCCAAAACTATTTTGGGTAACGTTGGTTCACTTCTTACATTTAAAATATGACCAAATGATGCTGAAGTATTGGAAAATGTATTTGCTCCAGATTTTTCCAAAGCAGATCTTATGAATTCTGAAATTTTTAAATGAGCAATGAAGCTTTGTGTAAATGGAACAACATCAAAACCATTTAGTATTTCTTGTAAAATACCATATAATGATCCTGTAACTAATACCCCAGAAAAAGTAGCTATTATGAAACAAATTTCTGCACTCAAATGGGGAACAAAAAGAGAATTAGTTGATAAAGAAATTTATTTTAGAGTTGGAGTATAGCTTTTTAGCTGGCAAGTCTATTTTTTGAGATAATTTCGTGTTTGTTTTTTGTGATGATTTCGTCTATCTTTTTAGAAAAAATTTTTTTCTTTCTCATTCAAGATGATGATTTGTTTCGATCTATTGTTTCTGCTTTTTCATTCATTTGTTCAAAAAGATTTTCTTTTTCTTGATCAGTAAGAAATAAACAATCCTCTTGTGCATCTATTTTTTGTTGTTCTAATTTTTCTCTTAATTCATTTATTTCTACCAGTGTACTAGCCTGAAATATTTTACGTTCATACCAATAAATTTCTTCTTGTCTTCTTGCTTCGTTGTAAATAACCATAGCCTCTGTTTTTTTGTTTTGATAGTGGATAATTTTCTTTTGAGTGACGTCTTGTGAAATATCTTCTTCATTTAATATTGCAAAAATTGACTCATTATAAAGTCTAATTGTGTGAAGAATCTCTTCATGACAAATATCCATATCCAATTGATTATTTATTTCAGAATATTTATTCCTAAAATATTTACCGTCTTTTTCAATTTCCATACATAAGACGAAAGTATATAAAATTATTTTTTATATAATGTAAATATATTCTTCTCTATTTGTTTATCAAGTATATTTCTGGAGATTTGAAGCTGCTGCGAAACAAAATCATAGATATATACAACATATGCAGGATGATTAGTTTCTCATCTGACTACCTGCGGAGCAAGGTAGGGCGCATCTGTTTCTAGGACAAGTTGATTTCTATCTACGATAGCCAATGTATCTCTCAGTGCTTGTGCATTTTTATAGGTCACATTTCCACAAAATCCAACAAATAAATTTGGAAACATATCGTTTAATCTGCGATATTCTTCTGGTCCGTATCCCCAACAATGAAAATAAATAATCTGATTTTTATAATGTTGTAAAATATCTATTGTTTGATTGAATTCATCTCTCGAATGGACTACAATGGGAAGATTGAGTTCTTGGGCAAGGTCGCACTGAAGTGCAAAGAGTTCTTTCTGAAGCCCCAAAGTCTCTTGCCCATTCGGAAAATGAACATCTATTCAAATTTCCCCTATGGCTACAATATGTTCTTTGTTAGCGAGGTATTGCTGTTTGAGGTCTTGTACTTTCTGAAGATAATTTTCTTGGGTAATAATATTTTCTACACATTCCAAAGGATGCCGTCAAAGCGTAGCTTTAACTCGAAGATTTGGATATTTTTGTAAAGATTCTTTTGCTATTTCGATCCCCTTTTCATTATAAAATTCACTGGCTCCAGAATTTACCAATCATTTTCCTCACGCTTGAACAAAAAAATCCATATAATGTTGTCGCTCTGGATACATAACTTCGCTATTGAGATGTGTATGTGAATCGTACATTGTTTCGTCAAAAGGTATAAAATATTATGTTTTGGATTACTCTAAGTTTTTTCGAAAAAATAGCAATAAAAAATCCCAGATATTCCACTGGGATTATTTTTTTATTTATTAATTTCTTATTAATCTTCTACAAATCTTCGAAGTTCTAATCAATTGAGTTGATCTTGAGCAGTGAAATAAAGAATATTATTTAACGAAACAATATTTGAAGGATTTGAATTTTGTGAACCACTCCAAAGATCTTTTACAAGATAGGTTCCCGTTCCATTAATTATACCATCTGTTACTCGAAGCTCGTTTCCATTGAGTTGATTGATTGCTGAGAAATAAAGTTTATTTCCGATTGAAGTTAAAATACTTGGAGTAGAAGAGTAATAGAGTCTTGGATCTATATCTTTTACTAAAACAGTTCCAGATATGGTTCCATCTGTTACTCGGAGCTCCGATCAACTATAATAATTATTGGCTCTAAAATATACTTTATCATCCATAACTGTAAGTATTTGTGGATTTGAACTATTAGCTCCTGAGTAGATATCTTTTATCATTTGAGTACCATTTGCTGTTCCATCACTTACTCGCAATTCTTGTCCATAATTATTATTTGCAGCAAAATATATTTTATCTCATGCAACCCTTAAATTAACAGGTGATGAAGAACTAGCTCATGAATAAATATCTTTTATTATTTGTGTTCATCCATTTGTTCCGTCGGTAATCCATAATTCTACTCAATATCAAGAGCTATTTGCTGCAAAATATATTTTATCATCCATAACTGTTAAATTATTTGGTGTTGATGAATAATTTGCTCAGACATAAATATCTTTAACTATATACGTTCATCAAACTGTACCATCACTTCTTCGTAACTCTGTTCAATTTATTCCATCTCAAGCTGCAAAATATGTAATATTTCATAACTTTGTAAAATTATATGGATTACTATTTAAACCAGCACTTGTATTTATATCTTTCAATAAGGAAGTACCTCAACTTGTTCCATCACTTGTTCGTAATTCACGTCATCTATTATCGGCAGCTGAAAAATATAATTTATTATTTATAAAAACTTCTGGTGTTGGAGTAGATGTTAATCAATCTATATATATATCTTTAACTAGAGTTGTCCCATTAGTTGTTCCATCACTAGTCCACAGTTCTAATCAATCAAGGCCGTTGTCTGCCCTAAAAAAATAAAGAGCATCATCATTTGCAACAAGATAATCAATGCTTGAACTTGTTGTACCCGGATATATATCTTTGACTAATTTGGTTCATCATTCTGTTCAATCTGTCATTCGAAGTTCCTGTCAGTTAGTAGATGTCGTTGCCTTAAAGAAAATATTATCTCATTTTGGTATCAAAGTATATGGATTTGAACTTGCTGCTCATGGGTTTATATCTTTGACTAATTGAGTTCCATTTTCTGTTCAATCTGTTTCCCACAATTCTATTCAATATCCAGCAGCATATGCAGTAAAATATACTTTACCTCAATTAATTATAAAATTACTTGGACTTGAATTAGCGTTTCGTCATACATATATATCTTTAACCAAAGACATGGACTGAAATTCATCTTGTGAAATATATAATTCCATTCATGTTTGTGTCAAAAAACTTGCTCTTAAATATATTTTATCTTCTTGTATTCCAAGTAAGGTAAAGTCTAAATAATTTCCATCAGGACTAATATCATCAAATAAATGTGTTCATCACTCTGTTCCATCTGTAACTCGTAATTCTTGTCCATGTATTCAATCATTAGCAGAGAAAAATAATTCATCTCATGCTGATGTAAATGATCATGGTACTGAATTATTTGTTCACGTATAAATATCTTTGACCATATACGTTCAAATTTCTGTTCCATCACTAGTCCATAGTTCTTGTCAATATAATGAATTATAGGCTGAAAAATACAATTTATTTCAAAATACCGTTATATAATTTGGCGACAAACTATTATAAACTATGTATGTTCCAGTTTCTGTACCATTACTTGTCCATAAATCATATCAACTTCATGAACTTTGTGCTCAAAAATAAATTTTATCTCAAAAAATAGTTAAATTAGCAGGATATGAATCACTACTTCCAGAATAAATATCTTTTACCATATACGTACCGCTTTCTGTTCCATCACTTGTCCATAATTCTACTCAATTTGTATTATTATCTGCTCTAAAATATAATTTATCTAAGTAAATAATAAAGTTGCTTGGACTAGAATTATTATTACCAGAATAAATATCTTTTACCATATATGTTCATGTTTCTGTTCCATCACTTACTCGTAACTCAGCTCAATTAATTCAATTATTTGCACTAAAATAAAGTTTTCCTGAATATACTATAAGATTACTTATTGATGAAGTAGTATTTCCAGAATAGATATCTTTCATCATATATGTTCCTCCATTAGTTCCATCACTTACTCGCAATTCATATCCATATCATGAAGTAGTTGCTAAAAAATAAATTTTATCTCAAAATCCTATAAAATTATATGGACTACTACTTGTTGTTCCAGAATAAATATCTTTGACCATATATGTTCCTATATTTGTTCCATCACTTACTCGTAATTCTACTCAGTATCAAGAACTGTTTGCTACAAAATAAAGTTTATCTCAAACTACTGTTAAATTATTGGGATCTCAGTTATTCGTCCCTGGATTTATATCTTTAACCATAACTGTTCCTCAAACAGTTCAATCTGTCTTGTATAATTCTACTCCATATGATCAATTATATAATGATAAAAATAAAGTTGTATTTAAACAAGCTGCTGCAATACTTGTAGCTCATAAATTTACTTTTGTTTCGTTAACTAAATCATATGCTAAAAATCTAATACTACTTCATTCTGTAGCTCTCATAGATAATTTATTATTGCAATAATTTAAGTTACTCGGACTTCAATTTCTTCAATGTGGCATGAAATCTGTTGGCATATACGTTCAACTTTCTGTTCCATCACTTACCCATGGTTCATATCCATGAACACCATCTGTTGCTTTAAAATACACCTTACCTGATCATAAAATCATGCTATTATAAATATAAGATGTTCACGTACCAAGATAAATATCTTTTACCATATATGTTCAACTTTCTGTTCCATCACTTATTCGCAATTCTGATCAATTTATTCCGTTATTTGCCTGAAAATATATTTTATCTAATTGGGGATTTATATAACTTATAGATGAATTATTTGTTCAAGGATAAATATCTTTGACCATATATGTTCAACTTTCTGTTCCATCGCTTACCCAAAGCTCTTGTCCATACGGAGAGATGTTTCATAGAAAAAATATTTTATTTTCAGCAACAGTAAGAACTTGAACTCATATATTTACTCATGGCTTAACTACATAAGTTCAATTTTCTGTTCCATCGCTGACCCATAATTGCTGTGATCCCGAAAGACTAGAAGCCGAAAAATATAATTTTCATTGCATTTCCACTAAAAATGAAGGTGATGAACCATTTCCACCAGAATAGATATCTTTAATCATATATGTTCCATTTATTGTTCCATCACTAGTCCATAATTCTTGTCATTTTATTCCATCTGTTGCTGCAAAATACACTTTATTATTCATAATCGTAAAATTACCAGGACTTGATGTATTTCCATTTATGACAATATCTATAATCATTTGAGTTCCTTCTTCAGTTCCATCTGTACTTCGCAATTCTCTTCCATATTCTCCATCAGTTGCAACAAAAAATAATTGACCACTTCCCAATAAAAACTTATCTGGAAAAGAACCCATTGTTCCTGGCCAGATATCTTTGAGCATATACGTTCATAAATTTGTTCCATCACTTACCCAAAGTTCTTTTCCATGAATTCCATCATCAGAGACAAAATACATTTTATTATCAAAAATCATTACTCATGTAAGATCAGATCAACTTGTTCATATTTTAATATCTTTAACTAATGATACTCCTATCATAAATTGTTCTTTCAATGTTCCACCAAGATGTTCTTGAACATCTACTGTATTTCTTACAGTTTTTCCTACACTTGTAACTACCGTATTTATATTAATATTTTCAATACTTCCTGTTTGTGTAATTGCGTTGATGACTTCTGGCGTTATAATAATTCCATTATCAGGATTATTATCATTATCTAGCGACTGAAGAAGTTGAGATATTTTAATAGATCTTTCTTCATTAAATGCAGTTCTTGGGAGATTTAATAATTCTGGCACAAAAACCTTTTTATCGTTTCTAGGGGCTACACTTCCAAGTTCTATATTTGCAAGTTTAAACGAAACAATATCACCCTCTCTATAATTAAATTTTCCTCAGCTTTGCGTTACTCCAAATATTCATGATGGATAAGAGAGATACGAAACTCCATCTGTTTCAGCATCAAGTAATGTTCCTTCTAGTAAATCTCCAATTTCACATTGATTGGAAATAAAATTTGGAAGATCTATCACTAACGTTCCTACGTAATTTCATGGTGACTGACCAGTATTTGTTATCACTTTCAAATTCACTCCTGTTGTTTCTAATACACAGATTTTTCCATAATTTTCGGGAATGTTTCCATTTTTTTGAACTAAAGGAATTGTTCAACTTAAGGGAATATCATTTCATCATCCTATGTACGGAATACAATTTCCTGCTTTTTGTACTGTTGGACTAAAGCTTATTTTTACATTTTGAGCAGGGATTATGTTTCATTTTTCATTTACTAATGAACCAGACATACTAATGGACATTGCCCATCCTGTTTCCGTTCCTTGCATGTCTTTACAGCTTCGAGCATTATCCCCAAAATAATTAAGAAAATCACCAGAAAATTCAGTTATTCAAAAGCTTACATCTTTATTTCAAAATGTGATTCATGTACCATAGATACAACAAGAATTTCATGCATTGATTTCTAATCTGATTTCTCAATTAGTTGTTTGTTGTGCTTGTATATGACTGAATCATGCTATCAAACTAATTGCACTAAGAACGAACAATAATAATCAATGTTTTTTCATAGCTATATTTTATATAATTAAATTTGCTTTCTCTATTATAACCACAAATAGTTGTTCTTCCAAAATAAAGTGCTTATATCTAGGTATATCTATTGTTTTTTATCTTTTTTATGATATAATATATTCAATATATCTATTGATTTGAACAGGCTTTTTTGTATTCTTGAAACGTTTTATTTTTAAACATTTTGATATGGGATTGATTATAGGAATTTTGATGTTTATGGGATTGGTATTGATCCATGAACTTTGACATTTTATTGCTGCAAAAAAAAGCGGAGTAAAAGTATTGGAATTTGGAATTGGTATTCCTCCAAAGATATTTAAATTACGAACAGATAAAACGGGGACAGAATATACATTAAATCTGATTCCTTTATGATGATTTGTTAGACTAAAAGGTGAAGATCCAAAACACGAAGAAGAATTTAATGCAAAAGATAGTTTTATCAAAGCCAACATAGGTGGGAAATTTCTTATCCTTGTGGCATGAGTTGCAGCAAATTTTTTGGCAGCATGGATTATTTTTACTTTTGTTTTTACTGCTGGTACAAAGCCTATTTCTCTAGTTTCAGAGAATATGACAACTACGCCTATTGAAAGTTATTTAATGCCTACAAAAAGTTTTCTTTATCAAAAAGGATTTATTAGTGAAGCAAATAAAAAAACTATAGAAAATGTTCCTGTAAAAGTATTTGAAGTCGTTTCAGGTGGGCTTGGAGAACAACTAGGAATCCAATCTGGTGATATTATAAAAAGTATAAATACTGTTAGCATCAATGCTTGGAATATAGAACAAGTACTCAAAGATAATATTGGATGAGATATTTCTCTTTATTATACAAGAAACGGCGTTTCTCGTGAAGTAAAATGAATTTGTGAATCAGAAAGTTGTCTTTTGGGAATTGCCTTTATGTATTCTGGATTTGATGAAAAAAGTCTTGCTGATTTAGAATGAACGCTTATTAAATTTCCTTTTGTCCCTGCAATGGGTATTGCTCTAAAAGAAATTAAAGCACAAACTCAGCTTACTTTCCATGCACTTGGTAGTCTGGGAAAAAATCTTTTTTCTTTTGATAAAACAAAAATTAACTGAGCATTAAATAAACTTAGTTGACCTGTTGGAGCTGTTAAATTTGGAGATATGTTATTAGAATCTGGTGGATGGAAACAATTTCTAGCATTTGCTGGCCTTATTTCTTTGGCATTGGCTATATTCAATATTTTACCTATTCCTGCACTGGATGGAGGAAGATTATTGAGTGTTATTATTCAATGGATTTGAAAATTACAACCTGAAAAATATTTTACTATAGAATGATTTATTAATTTATTTTTCTTTGTCCTTTTGATGGGACTTGGTATATACATTATTTTCAAAGATTTAATAAGATTTTGGGGCGTTAAAATTCCATTTATTGGGTAATAAATATTTTAGCTTCATAGACTATTCTATTTAAACTATAAATATATTTTATTATGGATCAAAAAGAACTTCTTACCAAAATTACAGAATATTGGAAAACCAATACTATTTTTCAAAAAACATTGGATCAAAGATCTGACATGTTTCAATCACGTACGTATGATGGTCCTCCATTTGCATCAGGAACACCTCATTTTTGACATGGCCTTGCGTCTTCTATGAAAGACACAATTTTGAGATACAAAACTATGAAATGATATAAGGTAAACAGAGAACGATGACGAGATTGTCATGGGCTTCCTGTGGAAAAAGCGGTTGAAAAATTTTTGGGAATCGATGGAAAAAAAGATATCGAACAAAAAATCTGAATGGAAAAATTTATAGAAGAATGTAGAAAATACGTAAGTTCTACTAGTGATGAATGGAGAATATTTGTAGATAGTATAGGAAGATGGGCAGATATGGATCATGCATACTACACTATGGACCTTGATTTTATGGAATCCGTGCTTTGGTCATTTAAAAATATGTATGATCAGAATCTTGTATATAAATGATTTAAAGTACAATGGTACTGCCCTAGCTGTGCAACATCGCTTTCTAATTCTGAAGTAAATGAAGGATATCAAGATAAACAAGATCCTGCGATCACTATCAAATTTGCCATAAACAAAACACCTTCTTCTGAATATGAATCAACTCATGATGGGTTTATACAAGTTGTGGATTGTGTACTCAAAAAAGATAATAAATTTTTTATGTTATATCACAAAAAAGCACAAAAATATGTTTTCCCTGGTGGAAAAATTAATACTGGCGATAGCTTAGAAAAAACAGTCAGCAAAGAATTAAAAGAAGAGATGGGTATTGATGTAACAAAAATCAATAACCTTGGAAGTTTCAAAGAAATTATGCCTCATGGGTTATTTAATCTAAATATCATAGATGTAGAATATACTGGTGAACCAAAAAATCTTGAACCAGAAAAACATACTCATAGCGTTTGGGCAGAAATTATAGAATCTGATAATTCACTTGGTTTTGCTGTAAAAATCGAGGAAACAGTTATAGATGATGAATATGAAATCACTCATCAATTTTATGATTTGTATGTATATCATAACAAAATAGCACAAGAAATATCTACATTACAAGCAGATTGAGATGCAACAGTTAATGTTCTTGCATGGACTACTACTCCATGGACTTTACCAGGAAATAGCTTCTTAGCTGTAGGAAAACATATAGAATATGTTATGGTGTTTGATAAAAATAGCAAAGAATATTATATTATTGCACAAGCTCTACTCAAACAATATTATAAATCTCCAGAAGAATATTTGATAGTAAATATTTTCAAATGAGAACATATAATCTGACTTTCTTATGAACCAATTCTTCCGTATATCAAAAAAGCACTTCCTGATAATTACAGAGATCAATTTTGTAAAGTTATAGCAGCTGATTTTGTAAGCACAGAAGATGGAACTGGAATTGTGCATATTGCACCAAGTTTTGGTATAGAAGATTTTGAAGCAGTCGCTGCTTTTCTGCCAAGAGAAGATGCCAAAAATTGGCTTTTCTTACCACTCAATGATTATGCGGAATTTACGGATCAAGTACCAGAATATCAATGAATCAGAGTTTATGATGCCAACAAAGACATTATCGCTAGACTTAAATTAGAAGGAAAATTAGTTCTTCAAAAATCATATAGTCACTCTTATCCTCATTGTCGAAGATGTGATACACCATTGATTTGTAAAGCTCTTACAAGCTGGTTTATCAAAGAACCAGAACTTACCAAAACTACCGTACCTAATGCAGATCACATTGGATTTGTACCAGAAACTATCAAAAATAGATTTTCTGATGTTCTTTCTTCTGCTCCAGATTGGAACCTTGCAAGAAATAGATATCGATGATCTCCAATTCCTGTTTGGGAAAACGAAAATAATTTAGAAGAAAAGATTGTTATATGAACTTTGGATGAATTATATATTAACACATTAACATGATCTAAGAATATTACCAGAAATATCTTTCTTAGACATGGCAAAACAGATTACAACGAAAAGAAACTCTGCGATAGCTTCGGAAAACCAGTTCTCTCTGAAGAAGGAAACAAACAGGCACAGGCATTACCTAAGCAACTGGTAAAATATACAACGGACAAAAACAATCTTGTTATCGTTCTTTCTCCGCTGCAGAGAGCTCTTTTAACTATTGAGCCAACATTGCTAGAATTATATGATAAAAAACTTGTAGAAGAAATAAAAAACAAGTATTACAAACAAATTGAACATTACCAGAAATTATGGAGTGAATGAAAAATAATGGATTATATCCATGACAAAAAAAATCAGACTATTTTTGATCTTTGAAATAATATTTTTATTGATTATCGTATTACTGATCATCTTTCTCCTGATATTCAAGATAAATTTTGTAGCTGCGACACGTTGAATCGATATGACCGAACACAACCAATATCCAATGAATGAGAAACCGTTTCTTTGATGTTAGAAAGGACCAAAACTTGTGTTGCTGATTGGAATACAAAATACCCAAGTGCAACTCTTCTTTATGTTGCCCACAATGATACTATGGCAATGTGTAGAAATTCTTTTGCTCAAAAAGATTATCATTCACATAGAAAAGAACTTTTGTTGGAAAATGCAGAATTTGGAATTCATTATTGGGATAATACTTATAATAAGCAGGTAGATTTACACAAACCATATGTAGACAATTATCGGTTTACTATTGAAGGAAACGTCTATAAAAGAATTTTGGAAGTTATGGATTGTTGGTTTGAATCAGGAGCTATGCCATTTGGGCAAGCTAATTATTTAGGAAATCAAACGTATTCTACAAAAGGAGCAAAACAATTTATTTATCCTGCGGACTTTATTATCGAAGGACTTGACCAAACAAGAGGTTGGTTTAGAACTATGCATGTCGTAGGAAATGCTGTTATGAAACAAAATTCTTTCAATAATGTGATTATTAATGGTATGGTACTTGCCGAAGATGGTAAGAAAATGTCCAAGAAACTCAAAAATTATCCAGAGCCGCAAACACTTTTCGAAAAATATGGTTCTGATGCATATAGAATGTATCTCCTTTCCTCCCCTGCGGTAAAGGCAGAACCCGTGAGATTTAGTGAAAAAGGAGTTGATCAAGTATATAAAGATTTCACTAGTGCATTAACAAATGCTTATAAATTTTTTGAAACCTATGCAAAAGTAGATAATTTTTTGTATACAACGCCAAATCTTTATGTAATGAGACATGCACAAGCGGATGCTGGTGACGATGGAAAACTCACTACCCAATGAGAATCTAGTTTACATCAGGCAAATTTCATTGAACAGATTTTGAGAATAGATGCTGACGTAATTGTTTGTTCATCCTTGACAAGAGCACAACAGACTGCTGAAAGTATCAAGAAAACAATGACTACCTATAGAACAAAAGACATAAAATTAATTGTTGATGAAAGACTTGGTGATAATGAATGAATTTTGAATTTTTATGAAGAAATCAAACAACAATATTCTGGAAAAAATATTCTCTTAATTTCACATGAAACCTATATTGATACCCTTTGGCAAACAGCATATGCAACATCAGAAAAATTACATCTTAAACATCTAGAAAGTATATCTATTCCTACCTATACCATCAATAATGAACTCGATAAATGGATTTTAGCTGCCCTTCATGATACTGCTCAAGAATTAGAACAAGCAATGGATGGATATCAACTTGATCTTGGAGCAAAAGCAGCTCTTGGATTTATCGATAAACTCAATAATTGGTATATTAGAAGATCGAGAAGAAGATTCTGGGCATCAGGAATGGATTGAGATAAATATGCAGCATATGCAACATTATATACCGTACTTCTTCATTATATCAAACTTTGTGCTTCATTTGCACCATTTATTAGTGAACATTTATTTTTGCAATTACAACAATTTGTAGGAAAACAATCTATAGAATCTATTCATTTAACTCACTTACCACTTTGGTCACATCACTATATAAACAAGACATTGCTTGAAGAAATTGCTAAGGTTAGAAGAATTATTTCCTTGGGTTTATTTATTAGATCAAAGAATAAAATAGCAACAAAACAACCTCTCCAAAAAATAGAGTTGCAAATAGATTAAAATTGTATACAAAAGTCAGTAATTCAGTATTGTATTTTTAATTATTAATTATATGGTATGCCAGCAAAAAAAATTACAAAAAAACCAACTGCAGCAAAAAAACCAGCAGTAAAAACTGTTGTTAAGACTGCTGAAAAAAAGTTTGACGAAGTAAAAAAGCAATTTAATGAAGAAGCAAAATTTGTAAAAGCAGAAGGAAAAGTAATTGCTTCTGGAATTTGAAATTGGTGGGAAAAATCTTCTACTGAAGAAAAAATCTACACTATTTTGGGAATTATCGCTTTGATCTGGGGTCTTTATGTGTTGAAAAACATGATTTGGGGGCTTTTATTGATTATCGTAGGTATCCTTTTCGTAACTGGATATTTCGTTAAAAAAGAATAATTATAAAATTTTGTAAGAAATTGGGTATGCTCGTTCATACTCAATTTTTTTAATTTGAATTGAATTTGAATTGAAGGAGGAAAACTTTATATAAGAAAAGTTATTGAAGCATTTATCATTAAATTATTCCTGTGTCCAAACTTACTGATGATATTTTGAGTAGCGTCGATATTGTAGATGTTATTTCAAGGCATGTTTCACTCAAAAGAGCTGGAAGCAACTACTCTGGTTGCTGCCCTTTTCATAACGAGAAAACTGCATCATTTATGGTTTCTCCACAGAAACAGATCTTCAAATGTTTTGGATGTGGTAAAGGAGGAAATGTTTTTACCTTTGTCCAAGAATATGAAAAAATAGATTTTTGGGATGTGATAAAACTCTTGGCGAAAGATGCTAATATAGATATCACCAAATATGATGTTGATAGTAAAAAATTGGACCATTATGCTGATGAAAAAGAAAAAATCAAAAGAATACATAAGTTAGCTCAACAATTTTTTGTTGATGCTTTGGAAAAATCATCAGAAGCAAAAACCTATTTACAAGAAAAAAGAAAATTAGATACAGAAACTATTCACCACTTCGGTGTTTGATTTGCACCAGATAGTTCCTATGATTTATGGAATTTTCTCAAAGGCAAATGATTTAGTGATAATGATCTTATTCAATCATCATTGATTAAACCGAGTAAAAATTCAGATTTTTATACCTTTTTCAAAAAAAGAATTACCTTTCCTATTTTTGATACGATGAACAATATTATTGGATTTAGTGCAAGAGTATTAGATCCCAACGATACCCCTAAATATCTCAATAGTTCTGAGCATCCAGCATTTGAAAAATCAAAAATTTTATACGGACTCAATTGGGCGAAACAACACATTAGTCAGTTCGGCTATCTTATTGTGGTAGAATGACAAATGGATGTTATTGCTTTGCATAGACTGGGATTTCCTGTTGCGGTGGCAACCTCTGGAACTTCATTAACCGAAGAACATATCAAGATTTTGAAAAGATATACTGATACCGTGTACTTCCTGTTTGACGGTGATTCGGCTGGGCAAAATGCAACTCAGAGAGCACTTTCCCTTGCTTATCAGCAAGATCTTTTTCCCAAACAACTTATCCTCCCTAAACCATATAAAGATGCAGATGATCTTGCGAACTCCCCTTCGGGTAAAGAGCATTTTGCCCAGATTCTGCAGGAAGCAGAAGATGGATTTTCTGCAGTCTTTTCCTATATCAGAACACAATATGATATCACATCACCTATCGACAAGCAGAAAATCCTCAATATCTTATTTGGTCTTGTTCAAAAAATCAATAATATTTCCTTACAGCAACATTATATCCAACTTATAAGCGATACTCTTCATTCTCCTTTTGAATTTACTCGATCTCAATATAAACAATATTCTCAAAATGAAGGGAAAACTCATGGCAGACAAAAGCAACAACAAAGCACTCTTTATCAGCCTTCTAGAGAGCTTCTTTTTGCGGCTTTGTTTTATCAGGATTTTTTTGAACAACATCAGGAAACACCTACTCTTTGGTCTATGCTTTTGGCTCTCAAAGAATTTTTTCTCACTTTAGATAATAATCCACTCACTCCTCTGCTTGAAACCAAAGACCAGGAAATTATTACCTCACTCAATCAGCATCAACTTCGATGGGAAAAAGAATTTGACCTCAAAACAGAAGAGAAGAAAATCCAACTTATTAAACAAACCCTTGGACAAACAATTAAATCGCTTATCCAGCAAACACTCAAAAATCCACACCTTTCTCATGAACAAAAACAGCAACTTCTCACGTTAAATAAAGATTTTTCTAAGTAGTACCTACATATTTTCTCTGTTGACATTTTATATCAATTGGATATATTTTTTCCGCTAAATAAAAAGAAAAAAAACTAAAAAGAAAAACATATGAATGAAGAAAAAATTATCGATCCGCAACCCAGACATCTTCTCAGAGCAGAATTAAGAGAAGAATTTCTACTGAAAACGTCAAATCGTGGTGGTTTTGAAATTTATGTTGTAACGCCTGAACAATGCCCTTCTGTTATGAAGGAAATTGGACGACTGAGAGAGATTTCTTTTAGGCACATAAAGGCAGGAACTGGTAAATCTACTGATATTGATGAATTCGATAAATATTTCGAACAATTGGTTATTTGGGATCCAAAAAAACATGAAATTGCTGGTGGATATCGAATCCAAACATTGTTAAAACTTCGTAATTCGGCAATCAATAAGGAATCATTTTCTCCATTAACAAGCTATTTTCATTTAAGCAAAAGGTTTGTGGAAAAATATCTCCCTTATACTGCTGAATTCGGACGGGCATTTGTTCAACCAGATTATCAGAGGTCATTTGCTTTGGAAGCTTTATTTGATGGATTAGGATTCTGGATAAATAAAAAAAATTCAGGATCTATATCTTGGACCAATCCAGTAACATTTCTTATTGGGAAAGTTACCCTTTATCCTCAATTGGGTAATTTAGATCCTATTTATCATTTTTTCGATAGATACTTTCCATCAAAGAATAGTTCTTTGATTAAGCCCAAAGGTGAATATGGACTTATTCGTCCATATGGTGACCTTTCTGTAGATGTTACTTTTACAGATAACTTTGAAGAGGATTTTAGTATGTTGGCAAAAAGGTTTAATGCATCTATACTTATTGCTCTTTATGGTCGTTTGTCTATTGGTATGCAATGTTTTGGAACTATTTTCAATGAGCTCTTTGGTAATACCGAAGAGACCGCTATCATGATAAAGGTTCCTAATATCTTTGAGAAATATATCATAAGATATAACATAAAAAAGCATGATAAAACACAGGAAAAATAATATTAAGAGCCATGCTAATAGTGTGGCTTTTTTTATCTTATAGGAATTTCAACATAATAGTTGTTTTATATTATAGCGATAAAAATCGTCGTTAGACTTCTTTTCCCCATTACTGCGAATGGGATAAAGGAAGTCTCGGCGACTATTTTATATTTCAAAAGTTTTTATTTTTCCTTCTACATCTTCAAATATCAGTTTCCATGCAGTTAGCTGCATATTTTCTCAGGTATCTGTTCCATAGAGATAATCCCCGACTATTGGCAATCCTGCTTGAGACAAATGATATCTAATCTGATGTGTTCTTCAGGTAAGAATTTCTAAATTTATTGTTACTCTTTTTTGATCTGGAGTAATCGTATACTTGAGAATTTTTGTGATACCTATCTTAGATATGCTATGAGGAAGTTTGGGAACAACGAGCGATTCGATAGTAAAAGGCAGATTATTTTCTATTTTTTGTAAAAATTGTTTTCCCTTTGACGTAATCTCACAAGTTGCACGATAAAATTTTTTGAGATGAACAGCCTCTTTATCTGATTGTTCTTGGCTTTCTGATTTTTCTTGAAATAATTTTTTGAAATGTGCCAATCCTTTTTCTGTCTTGGCAACAATCATTAATCCGTCGGTTTGTTTGTCTAATCTATGGAGAATCCCTGCTCTAATGAAATTTCCAATACTTGGTAATCATTTATATTTATGGTAAAGAAAACCAGAAACTGATGGTTCATGTAATTCCCAAATTGTTCTTGGATGAGAAAGAACCCCTTTTGGCTTATTAATAACAAGAAAATCTGTTTCTTCATATATAATAGGTATTTCTATCTTTGGCGCTTCTTCCATCGCTTGATCATCTAGAAATCTTTGAAAATTATCTATTTCTATCGTATCATTTAATTGTAATTGAAGCGATTTTTTTGCGTGTTTACTATTTACTAAAACTCATCATCTTTTGAGAATATGTTGAAAAAAATTTCTCGATAATGAAAAATGTTTAGATAAAAAACTATCTATTCTTTCTCAAGATCATTGATATTGCAATTGTTCCACTTTTATTTTTTAATCATTTAAAAATGAGTATATAAGCACTAATAATTAAGATCCGATAGAATATTTATTGATACTATATATCATTTCCATAAAAAAACAAGTTTTTTTATAAAGATTATATGTATTTTCTTGTGTAAAAATTTGCTTTTTTTACAGAAACGATTACAATATACTGTGTAAATAGAATATTTTATAGTATAACGCATCTATTATGGATCCTATGCAAATCCAAAATCAACAAGCTAATGGGGTAATTCAACAACCTGTTGCTCCAATTCAAAATATGCCTCAACAAATTCCTCAACAACAAATTCAACCTGTTGTTCAAGAAGATTGAGTTTTTGATAAAATATTAAAATGAATTGTTGATTTTATTGCCAAAATTGCAGCACCAGTACCAGCTACACCAGTTGTTTCTCAACAACAACCAATACAAGGTTGAGTACAAATTCAACAACCACAAGTACAGAATATGCCTTGAGCAAATTTTTTTAATAAAATAGGTAATACTCTTGATGCAATAGGAAATCAAGCTAACCAAATAGTACAAACAGGAACATCAACTGTTTTGGAAGGTGCTCAAAATTATGTTGCTGAAAAACCAACAGCTCCACTTGATACACAACAATTCCTATCACAAAATTATCAAGCTAATGCTGCTCCAATCCAACAACCAGTTGCTCCAATCCAACAACCAGTTGCTCCAATTCAACAACCAGTTGCTCCAATTCAACAACCAGTTGCCCCAATTCAACAACCAGTTGCCCCAATTCAACAACCAGTTGCCCCAATTCAACAACCAGTTGCTCCAATCCAACAACCAGTTGCTCCAATTCAACAATAATTTTTAGGACATTTTTATTGAGCTAGATGCATATTATCTAGCTTTTTTATATTTTTCTTTAAAAAAGAGCTTGAAATAGAAAACAAAATCTCTATACAGGCATCACGATCCGTTTGGATATGTATTTTTTGAGATTGCATTGGGGAATCGTCTAACGGTAGGACAGCGGACTTTGACTCCGTCAGTCTAGGTTCGAATCCTAGTTCCCCAGGGAAAATATTGCGGGGTAGAGAAACGGTATCTCGTTGGGCTCATAACCCGAAGACAGGTGGTTCGACTCCATCCTCCGCAAAAATTATAATAAACTAAAAATAAATAATCTTGGTGTTCAGGGGTAGCTTAATTGGTAGAGCACCTGACTCTGAATCAGGTGGTTATAGGTTCGAGTCCTATCTCCTGAGTATTAGATGCCGGGGTGATGGAATGGTAGACATGCTTGGCTTAGAACCAAGTGCCCTACGGTGTGCAGGTTCGAGTCCTGTCCCCGGTATATAAAATAATACAGAATCTATTGAAAAATGAATTTGAATTCCTATAAAGTCGTTCGCTAAAATTTGGATTTTTTTGTATCCAGCTAGTCCGCGGTAGCTCAGTTGGTAGAGCAAGTGGCTGTTAACCACTGGGTCGTGGGTTCGAGTCCCACCCTCGGAGTATTATAATTTGTATTTTAATTATTATTGTCCCTCTATGCCAGTTACTAAATCAGCAAAAAAAGCGCTTTCAAGATCACTTAAACTTCAACAAAGAAATTATGATTTTAAGTTGAGAATGAAAATGGCTATCAAAAAATTTATGAAAAATTTAACTAAAGGTGTTGTTGTTGCTGAAACAGAAGTACAAAACCTTTATAAATACATAGATAAAGCTTGTAAAGTTGGAGTTTTAAAAAAACAAACCGCAGCAAGAAGAAAATCTAGAGTAGCAAAAATGTTTAATGTTGCTCAAAAAACGAAATAAATAAGGAGCCTAAGGCTTCTTTGATGCCAACTTAGCTCAGCGGTAGAGCTACCGCCTTGTAAGCGGTGGGTCATCGGTTCAAGTCCGATAGTTGGCTCCATTAATACGGAGTAAAAAATTATTACATTACACGGAGTGGTAGTTCAGCTGGTTATCCTTCATCCTTCAGGACAAGGAACGCTTGAACAGATACATCTTTTTGGAGACTAACCATCTTAATTAGGAGTAAAAAATTATTACATTATACGGAGTGGTAGTTCAGCTGGTTAGAACGCCTGCCTGTCACGCAGGAGGTCGAGGGTTCGAGTCCCTTCCATTCCGCCATTTGCATGGTCTTATCGTCTAGTGGTTAGGACACGGGACTTTCAATCCTGCAACCGGGGTTCAATTCCCCGTAAGACCGCCATTATTTGGGTGATTAGCTCAGTTGGCTAGAGCATCTGCCTTACAAGCAGAGGGTCATAGGTTCGAGTCCTATATCACCCACCATTTAAAAAACTAGAACTTCGTGTTCTTTTTTTTTATAATAAAAAAAATCCCATACTTTATATGTATAGAATTTTTCTTATATATTATTTGATAAGGAACACTGGTAAATAATCTTTAAAAATTAATGCAGCAATTTTTGCGAATTCACTTCTTGAAATAGATTGATTTGGAAGAAATTTTGTTTTACCTGATTCCAAAACTCCTTGTAAAAATCATTTTTCATAAGCATATTTTATATATGGAGCATAACTTGATTTATCATCAACATCTTCAAAAATAGCCTCTATAAGAATTTCACTTTCTTCTAATGAAGTCTTTTCTAACAATAAGTAGGTTTTTACCAATAATTCCACTGATTCCCCTCTTGTAATATTTTGATTTGGAAAAATCTTTTTGGATATTGTTTCTTTATATAATGAATCTAATAAACCTATTTGATATGCCTTATCAACGTATTGAGCTGACCAATGAGCATTATTTACATCAGCCATAGGAGTATCTCCAAGGTATATATATTTATCAGATTTAACTTTCCAATCGTTATCTATTCACCATAATTTAATAGCTACTTTAATTGCTTCTCCTCTTTTTATATAGTCATCAGTAACAAAAGTATTTACTTCTCTTCCTTTCACAATACAATTAATACGTAAAAGCTCTACATATGGTTTTGATCGATGATTTATAACATCTTGGAATTTTATTTTTTCATATTCTTCGTCTGTATAATGACAGCCTAAACCAATCATATCTTCTGTATATTCATCCTCTTTAATTTGTTGATCAAGATCTACTTGTTCACCGAGTTCATATCATTGAATATTTTCTGGTTCTTCAGTAGGAGCGTCATGTTCTTGATTTTCTTCTTCATTGATAGGTTCTTCTGGCACTACATAATTACTACTAGAAATAGTTGATTGTGAATTATTGTTATATACATTTGGATCAATTGTTTGACCGTTTATTGTAACTGCGATTTGTGCTTCTCATGAGATCAATGCTCACGTAATAGACAATATATAGGTTTCATCTATTTCCATTACGTTCAATGTTTCCTGTAGTTCTGGTTGAATTGAATTTTCTACAACAAACATAGCATCAGATACAGCAACATCAATTAAAATATCACTAGATAAATTTGGACCTAGATTTGCAAAAGTAATTTGTGCTACAAACATATCTTCTGAAACCATTTCTACATTTACATTTTCTACGGCTAAATCAGAAATAGGTTTTGGACAAGAAACATTTTCACTAGAATTTTCTATTTGTTTTTGTCCATTATATCGTAATGATACAATATTTATTCAATCTACAGTACTAAAAGTATTTGTTTTTACATAGGTGTGCTCGTTTGCTTTTGCAATTACTGATGCAGAGAATTCATCTTGCACATAAATATCAACTGGAACATCTATTGGATTCGGATTTTGAATTCTCCAAGCTCTCACTGCAGATGGATTATCTGAACACAAAGAACTTAACTCGAGTGGTTCTAAATTTTTTATTTTTGTTGTGGTCGTTACTATATTATTATCTTTGTTTATGTCACGATCCGCCGAAATAATTGCTTTAAATAAAGATTCTGAATCAGTATTAATATTTACTTTCATTTTTCATTTAATTTCTATTTTGTTTGAACTATTTCCTAACATTGTTGGTAAAATAATTTTGTTATTTGAAATAATTATTTCAGAATTTTCATTTGGCATATATTCAAAATTCTCATCAAAACCGAGTTCTATTGTTCATGATTGCATAAGCTCTGGTCCAATGTTATCGTATTGAATAGTATAAACTAATTCTTCTCATGGAAAAATTTCTTGTTTGTCTGTTGTAACTGAAATAGTATAATCATTAACTGGTTGTTTTGGACAAAGATCTGTTGTACTAAGTGAAGCATCCTGTTCAATATTATCAATAGAAATGCTTAACATTTCTGGATTATCAATAACTGGTGTTGTAAATACAACTGATGTTTCTCATCATACAATAATATTTGATTGATTTATAGAATTTTGACATAATCCTTCATACGATCCCTTTGCCAAATGCGCAGCAACCGCTGGTTTAGCAATACATATTTCATGTTCATTTGTTGGATTTCCGGGAGGCACATGACATAAAAGAATTTTATTTCCTTTACATGATGTAGTCTGTGGTATATTCCATTTAAATTCTACTTGTTGTGCGTTATTGTTCTTTACTTTCCATACTCTATGACTTTCTGGATCTGAAGAACAGATTGGTTCTAATTCCAATGGTATTTCTGGTTGAATTATTGGACATTTTTCTTCACTACTTGGAATAATGTCTTGAAGAATTCCATTTAAATATACTCTCAATACTGTTGAAATTTCTGTTGGAGAAGCTTGAATCATAATATCAGTTTTTGCTTCCATAGAATTTATTCATCCTTGCGTTGATCTATAGATATCCCGTGTAAATTCTACTTTTTCATCGTTTGGATTAGTTATTTTCCAAAATCTTGTATTTTCTGGCGAAACAGAACAAAGAGCAGTTACTTCCAATGGTTCTAATTGTTTTTGTTTACATTTTTTAGTATTTAATCAAATGATCTTAAAATCTGGACCACTATTTTTTGGTTCTGATGATATTCTCAAAAATTTAATAGCTCAAACACCTAATTTTTCTAGATCAACTTTCCAATATCCCATTTTTTGAGGAGTACCAATTTCTACCGTATCAACATCAAATCCAGCATAAATCAAATCTTTTCTATTGAGAAATATTTTTTTTCAAAGTTCTTTTCATCAAAGAGAATCAACTGATTGAATATACATATCTGCATTCATTCCTCTTTCAAAAATCAATAATTCACCTATTACATCTCCTTTTTTGGTGTTATCATAAACAATTTTTTCAAGTTCTACATCCAAAATAACTTCTCCTCGACCTTCTCCATCAATTAAATTATTTAGATTATTATTACTCAAATAATCTGCTATTTCTTCTTCTGTGGGATCTTCTTTGTTTGGATTAATATATGATGCTAAATCACCACGATCTGTACTAAGTTCATTTTTATTTGGTACTGGTTTAATTTGTTTTACTTTGTTTACCAAAATAAGTTCAGGAAAAATAATTTTATCAAAACTTATTCCTTTAAGCATAACGTTTTTTTTGGCTTCAGTATAATCATATTCCAAAGTCATATTCATTGAAGAAAAATCTTGTGTACACAAAGTGTTATCAAAAGATGCATCAGACTTACTATTGCTATTCAAAAAAATACTTAAAATAGCAGAAGCAGCCAAAATATGACCATATATATACCATTTCCCATGTCTTTTGAGATGTTCATGTGCTTTCTTTGTATGTTTTTTAATATGTTCATGTGCCTTTTTGACATGATAATGAATGTTTTGAAAATGCTGTTTCATTTTTTGAGATAATAAATAAAATGTGCCTTTGTCTAAGTGTATTCAGTTTTTTTCTTGCGTCAATTTTTATGAAAATTTTCAATTGAAAATACTTGACTAATTCTTATAATGTTTCATAATAATAAAAACTAAAACAAAAAAATGAAAAAACTAAATCTGATAATCATCCTGTCGATGGTTATCGGCATGATGTTTTTTCATAATACTAGTATTGCGGCTGTTCGTACTTGGACTGGAGCAGTATCAACTAACTGGAGTAATCCAGCTAACTGGTTAGAAGGAAGCATTCCTGGACCAACTGATGATGTTTATTTTACTGCTGCAGATCCCCTTCAGGGATGCTTATTGGATATTTCAACAAGTATCCATCACTTATCAATAGATCCTATTTATGGATATTTAATTACTTTTCCTGCAGGAAAAACGTTATCTATATCTGGGGATCTTTATATAGGCAATCCTTGGATAATTTGGGATAACAACGCCAATATTATTTTTAATGGAAGTACTGATCAGCATATAGAAATAGATAATTATGTTGATTGGCCATTTTATGATCTCACAATTAATAAACCTTCTGGAAATGTTATTTTAGATAGTGATATTATCGTATCAAATATATTTAATCTCATTTCAGGAAGCATAGATTGTAATGGATTTTCAGGACCATGCCCTCCTCCATGTACTCCGCCTCAAACTGGTGGAATATACCACATTGCTAATGATTTCGCATTATAAACAGACTCTTCGTTTTTGTTGAGTCTGTTTTTATTTTTAGTTGAAAAGTTTAAGCTTTCTCATATATACATATAATACTTTATCCATTAGATGGATTTCTATGAAACAAAAACAGAAAATTATTTTGGGAATATTGTTCTTTTTGGGGAGCTTTTCTATTACATTTGCCCAGAATTTTTCTACAGAAAATACTTCAATATGGTTATGATATAGCGATACTTGTAATGTTGCAGAAAGCAATCATATAGTAGTAACCCCCTCTACTATTCCTACTTTCTGGACGGGAAATACTACATATGATTTTGAAGCAGGTACCTATAACCTTGCCGGAATTTCTCTAACTCAACCCTGTACTGCGTTGGTAGGAACTGATTGAACTGTTATAAATGGAAATTGAACTACAGTAATAACTATTTCAAGTAACTACAATATCATCAAAAATCTGATTATTAACGGAAATGCGGCTGATGCACTTTCTTTTTCTAATACTAATAGTAATACAATATCAAATACCACTATATACTGAAGTAATAGATGAATTTTGCTTACAACTACAATCAATACCATTATAAAAGATACTAAAATATTTTGAAATAGTATGTGAATTTCATTACTCACCAATTCCAATAATAACGTACTAAATAATATTATCACGTTTAATAATAGTCAGAATTGAATTTTTATTAATGGGTGATATAGAAATATAATAAATAATAGCATTTCTTTTAACAATACATCATATGGATTTTTAGTTCAAGCAGGAATACAAAATGTATTTAATAATTCTACAGCATATAATAATAATTTAAATGGTATTAGAACTGTTTTAGGAAGCTATTTTAACAGTATTAAACTATTTAATAATATATGAAATACCATCGTTGCAAGTAGTACCTGATATGGACTAATTCAATTTGATATATCATTACCAGTATGATTAAAACTCTGACTTTCTACTGATCCCCTACTCTGAACTATTTGATGGCAGAATTGAAATATGACAACCTGATTGATTACTACGGAGAATGAAATTTTCAATCCTCATGATTGAACAAATTATCTTATAGATACTTCTACAGCCACAGGAACACGAAGATGAGTAAAACCTTTCTGAGATAATTTTGTCGCTTCTAGTAGTAGCTGGTGATCAAATTTACCAAATCAAATACAACCAGTACAACGAAATACCGCAGGAACCCAATTGGAAAATAGTTCTCTTTCTTTTTCTGCTAGCAAGAAAATTGGAGAGATTATCGTTTTATCTCCTAGTTGATGATGAGGTTGATGAGGCGCTTCTTCTATACCTATTTGTGGAAACAAAATTACCGAACAGGGAGAACAATGTGATGATGGTAATAAACGAAATTGAGATGGATGTACAGCTACCTGTCAAGCAGAACAACCTGGTATTTGTTGAAATTGAAAATTAGAATATATGGAAGAATGTGATGATAGTAATAAAAACGATGGTGATGGATGTGCAATTACCTGTCAAATAGAATCAGCTTCTTTGATTTTAAGTCCAAAATTATTACTTCAACAAAAAGCATTGGAAAAAACATTTGGTATGCCCGCTGCTCTTATTGATTTAAAAGAGATAGAAACAACGTCAGACTTTATATTATCTACTATTAATCAAAACCAAAAACAACAGATAGAACAGTGTCAGTATATGGATACAGATTATCGCAATATCTCTTTTGATGATAATAATAGTACTTATAAACAACAAGTAGAAACATTGCTTAATTATTGTATTATTCAATGAAAACAACTATGAAAAAAAAGATTTTTTGGAAATAAAGAGACAACAAGTTATTCTGAATTTATAAAAGTACTTGTTAAAAGTCATTTTTTGGGAAGTAGTGTAGATCTTCATAATAATACATTTAATATTCAAAATATATATTCAGATGTTTCCAAAAATGCTTGGTATGCTCCATATATAATTAAGGCATATGTACACGATTTATTGATTCCTATAGAAAAATTTGATAACAATAAAATATATATTAATCCAGAGAAACCTATTACAAAATTGGATGCTATTAGACTTTTGATTCATAGTTTAAAACTAGTTAATAAAGACCCAAAGAATATAGAAATCATTACTGATACTTTTCAGGATGCAAATACATATCTTACAAGGGAGGAAATGGCTGCTTTAATAGTATATTGATATCAACTTGATTATAGCAATTCTTTAAGAATGAAAAGCAATAATGCTATTCTTATAAAATTACTTGCTGATAATATCAAAAAATATACACAACCAGAGCAACTTACTATACTCAAATCCATGATTATAAAAATAGAAAAAATAAATGAAAAAACACTTAAAAAATTAAATATTTATAAAGAAGAACTTTTGGCAGATATTAAGATACTTATAGATTTCTCTGAAGTCTTTTTACACTAAAAAGTCTTGCATTTTTTGTCTAATTTATTATATACGAACTTGTTTTTGTATTTGGGTCTATAGCTCAGTTGGTTAGAGCAAGCGGCTCATAACCGCTGGGTCGCTGGTTCAAGTCCAGCTAGGCCCACCATTACAAAAATAGGCTTGAAATTGCGAGATAAATACATATATTGGTCCTCGCACTATTCAATGCGGATGTAACTCAATTGGCTAGAGTTTCTGCCTTCCAAGCAGACTGTTGCGGGTTCGAGTCCCGTCATCCGCTCCATTAAGGATTCCAAGTGATTGGGATTTTTTTTGTTATACAAAAAATGAGTGATTCTAAAAGAACCACTCATTATCACTTTCTTATTCTGCGAAAACGCTTACGACATTATCCTTTAATTTAATGAAGAATTTTCCGATACTTGTTTCAAATTTTACGAGTCCATCACTCTTTCTTTTGATCCAGTCTGCATTTTTTCGTACTTTTTTCTCCCACTTTTCTCTCAAAATTTCCTTTTGATGATTTGTCTTTCCTGTTGAATCATCATGTTCATTATACTCCTTTCTCAATTTCTTGGTTCTCATAGATGCATAAAAAAGTTGTGCAGCCAGAGGAAATTTTCTATATAGTTCTATCAATGTTATTTGTTCTCCTAAGACAGGAATGATCGACATATTAGAAATATAATTTTTTCTTTCGAGATTTTTTCCTACGGTACTAACGATACCGCTTACTAAAAATCTTTTAAGAAGATAAAGAAGCAAATATGCGATAGCTCACATCCCAGCACCTCAAAGAAGTCCTGCTAACGGCGTAACAGTTACGGTATTTACTCCTATATACAAGGTAGAAAATCCAAAAACTGATATCCAGGTCCTGATTGATTCCATTACTTCAGGAGATTTTAATGATTCTTCTACTTCTTCTTTTTGCTCTTTTGTGATAATCTTTGCATCAAGCATATCCGTCAAAGATTCTTTGAATGATTCTTCAATATCTTCTTTCCAATCTTTAATTCTTTTCACAACATTAAGTTTTGAGCTCATTGAATTTTTATTTTCTTTTTTCGAAGAGACATCAATAGTCTGATCTTCACTCTTTTCAATATTTTCTTGTGGGGCGTCAATTCTTTCTTCTGGTTCTGCTAACATTTCTTTGAGTTCTTTGTAGGATAACATATGCGTATGATTAAGCGCATTGCCTTCTTTTACAGCATATATATCACGTTTCTTCGCTTTTTTATGAGCATATTCTAATACATCAGAAAGCGCTTCTTGGTTGCCTGAAACAATAATTGGTGTTCTTACTACTTTCTTTAGGTGATTCTTATGGGTTAATTGTTCCATTTTGTTTAAAAAAAATAAATAGATCTCGATTATATGGATAAAATTTTTTAAAAGCAAATTTTGATAGAGAAAATAATATCAAGCTTGCACAAGAATAGCTAATTTTTATAAGTAACAGATATATTTATTTTTTTTGCATAGATAATGCACGGTAGCAATCCCTTTTCTCGTATCTTGTTTATTAGTATAGCGCTTTTCGTTATGCGAGGGATTTTCCTGATGATCGTTTGGAGAGGAGGAGTGAGTTTCGGGGTGCATCTGAAACCGAGAATGCTTCTCCTCCTCTCCCTCGGATTGCTGGGAATTGTGGCAACGAGTTTTTCGATGAATATGTTTTTTTGAAAAAGTACTGAGATACTTTGAGCTGTCTTGCTCTGGATTATTTACGCACTTTGGGTGATCAGTCCTCTCTTGATAGCAAGAGATCTTATCTCTTTTTGGCATAAAATACCGCCAATAGTTATGATAATCTTGTCCGTCCTTTGGGTAGGTTCTGGAATATATTATGGAGTAACGATAAGAACTACGCCACTTTCTCTTTCAAATCCTGCCTTAAAAAAAGATCATAACATAGTCTTTATTAGTGATTTGCATGTGGAGTCTGTCCGTAATCGTTGATATATCCAAAAAATAGTTGATCGTATCCAAAAAATCAAACCAGACTTTGTAATACTTGGTGGTGATTTGATGAATACCGCAAAAGCTAGCTATGTAGAGGCATTTTTGCCGTTTAATCAACTGAAAATGCCAGTGTATGCAACACTAGGAAATCATGATAATATGGGAGATAGCGATGCGGTTTTGCAAATTTTCGAAAAAACCAAGATTAAAGTCCTGAGAAATCAAAGCGTCGATATAGATGGAATCCAGGTTGTAGGAATTGATGATAAAAGCTATCGAAATAGTAAAAAACTTTTTGAGATTTTGGATGAAAGTAATATAGCTAGCGACCAAGCATATACCATCTTGATTTCTCATCAGCCTCAAAAGTTGAGTAAATTAGCGGGATATCCTATTGATTTAGAACTTGCTGGACATACCCATAATGGGCAATTTTTTCCGTTTTCATTGATCATTCCTCTATTAAATGATTATAGCTATTGAACCTATCGTGAAAATGGGATGACGGCTTTCGTTTCTCAAGGTATTGGTACCTGGTGAGCTCCTATTAGAATTGGAACCCAAAGTGAGCTTGTACTAATCTCACTTAAAAAAGCCCCTGCGACAAAGTAATTTTTTATCTCGTGGATTATTTATGGACGTACCTTCACTTCTTACTTCAGCATGAATTTGATCTGGCACTCTTGCGACAGCAGCCCAAGGGCTTGCCTCTTCTGGAATGTTTTCTGGAGAAACATTAATCGCTTCATTTATTATTAGTACGATAGGATTTGCCTATTTTATCTATGGAAAAAAAACGGGTAAAATAATTTCCTTAATTTGTTGAATTCTCTTGATGGGATTTCCCTATTTTGTCTATAATATTACCTATATGATAATTATTACGGTAATTCTTTGTGGTATTCCATTTTTTGTCAAAGGATAGTTGTCATAGATAGATCTCTTGTTTTATCAAAAGACATCTGTATAACGGAGCAGAAATAATTAATGATAAGTACCTAATATATTTAGATTTTAGAATTGATTTTTGGTAATTAATGAAAAAAACCTGTACGTGTATTATCCCCTTCTATAATGAGGAAATATGAATTTTGTGAGTTCTAGAAAAACTTATTCAGATAGATCTTTTTGATAAAATTGTGGTAGTTAATGATTGATCTCATGATTCAAGTCCAAGCGTTGTAGAAACATTTATAAAGAACAATAAAGACAAGGATATTTCACTTGTTTCTTATAACAAAAATAAAGGAAAGTCTCATGCCGTTGCAGAAGGACTTAAAACAGTTACTACCGAATATGTCTTCCTTTTTGATGCAGATTTAACAAATATAAAAATCAATGAAGTAACTTCTTTGATAGAAAGTTTGTATAACAATCCTGAAATTGATATGGGAATTTTGAGACGTATCCATGCTAAACGATATATAAAACTCCTTTATAGAGAATTGATTTTGTCGTGACAAAGAATGTTGAGAGCAGATGATTTACGTACTATTTTCAAAGAAAAATTTGAAAGATATCAATTGGAAGTTGCCATAAACACTTATATGCAAAATCATAAAAAAATAGTTGTTCGATATCCCTTTTCTGGAAACAATTCTTTTAAACCTGAAAAATGGTGATTTTGGAATGGTTGGAAGAGAGATTTTTTTATGTACAAAGATATTTTGGGATATCAATGAACAGTCAACTTTTTGAAACATGTATTTCTTTTCAATCCATATAATATCGAGAAGTATAGTAAGACTAAAAAATATAGTAAAAAATAAATATTTTTATAAAGGTTAAGTGCCTTCAGATTCTTGTGTTTATTAAAAACAATATTACATGATTTTAAACATTTTAAAACAACATATTTATATATATCTCCTTATCCTCACTACTGTTGAATGACCTATCACTTCATTTGTTAGCGCAGGAGTTGCTGCTCAATGAGGCCTTCGTATAGAATATGTTGCTATAATAGCTTTTTTGGGAGATATTATAGGAGATATTATTTTGTATAGCATAGGAAGATTTTCCAATAAACTTCCTTTTCTCAAAAAAATCCCTTATTTTTCCCAAGATAAACATTTTTTAACAAAAGCTTTGAATAAAACTCCGTTCATTTACTTTCTTATTGCTAAATTTACTCCTTATCTTTCAGCTCCTTCCCTTATTTTTGCTTGAGCAAGAAAATTTTCTATTACATGGTTTCTTTTTTATTCGTTTATTATTTCTTTATTTGTAAAAACTATTTATCTTAGCATAGGATATCTGGGAAGTATTAGCCTGAAACAATTAACATCATTTTTGCATTGACGACAACAAATTGCTTGATATACTATTTGAGGTATAATTTTATTCTTTATTACAAGATATATTTATTTTAACCTTGGAAAACGAATCAAAAAGAAAAGTGAAGAAACAACAGAAAACAACCCCTAATTCAGGGGTTGTTTCATTGCAATCATAAAATATGAATTTTGAGGTATTTCTACCCTTTTTTTACCAGAACCATATGATTCTTTCAATAGCTGTATTTGTACTTTTCCAAGCCATAGTAATTCATATTGTTCTGTCGAAATAATTAATTCAATAGGGATTCCATAATCTTCCTCTGTTTGCCGAAAAAAACGTTGGTATTCCTCTTTTAATAATTTATTACCGTCAAAAGAAAGATGATTTCTCCATATTTTGAGCATTGTTATTTCTGAACTTGCTTCCTTTTTTTCTTTGGATAATTGTTCTAAAATTACAATTGCTTTATCAAAAAAATCTAAATCAAATGTCATACTATACGGAGGAGTTACTGTTCTCTTGGCAACATCTTGTATTTGCTGAGCAAAAGTACCCTCAGATATGTATACAACGATATTTCCAACTTCTATTTGAAGTTCAGGATTTTTCTGTACCTGATTGGAACCTAGGATATTATCTTCGGAGACAAAAGCACTATCTTTCATAGTCTGGGCAAAGACCCATATATATGAAAAGAAAAAAACCGTGATGCATAATAGTTTTTTCATATATTTTTATTTTTAGTTTTTTATTTTTCCCTTATAATTATTTACTTACTAATGTCAATATAACAAAAAAAAGGGTGATATAATCACCCTGTTTCACTATCTTTTTTTTCCATTCTCTCATTATACGTTTGTTTCAAATCTCTAATTCGAGAACAAGTATCATAATCCTCTCTCAATGTAGCTTCTGAAAGTCTTTGATCGAGTTCAGCTGGAGTCAATTCTTCTAGTGGCTTGGCTAATCTTTTTTCCAAAATTCTCCTTTGATTTTCTGTCATTACCCACAACTGATCAAATAACCACATATAGAACTTTCTTTCCACCCCATTCTCCGAATTGCGAATTTC
Organism: candidate division SR1 bacterium RAAC1_SR1_1; assembly: GCA_000503875.1. Lineage (GTDB taxonomy): Bacteria > Patescibacteriota > Gracilibacteria > Absconditabacterales > Absconditicoccaceae > UBA5124. The sequence goes on along the minus strand of CP006913.1, from coordinate 320,608 downwards.
ATCTACGTAGTCTTTGTATGAAGCCTCCATTTTATAAAGTTCTTCTATAGACATACCTTTGATCTCTTGTTGAAGAAGATCCATACTTAAAGATAGATCTTCACCTGGTTTTTGACTAGGAGTTTTTTGTATTTCATCACCTTCCCCATCATCAATATCCTCATATGCATATTCAATTTTTACTGGAGAGAGGTAATAACTTAGTTCAATAGTATCTTTTGTATAAAGATCTATTCTTGGTCCGATGTCGGAAAAGTCTATAAAAAAATCACCACTCGTCATCCCTGGGCCTTTCCTTTCTATAGGAAGATCTCCTAAATCACTCGTAAGCCGACGAAGCAATGCTGTTTTTCCTATATATAGCCAGACTTCAAAACCTTGTTCTGTATCTTTTTGTTCTAAGAGAATATCATTAATTGAAATATAAAGACGTTCTCCTATATTTATTTGACTTATAGGTATCCCTATGGGCACCTTCATATTTTTATTTTCCATAGTTTTGGTTTTTTTTAGGTTTTATTTATCTCTTCTTTTCTATTATTTTTCTCTATATTGTCAACACCAAAATCGAGATAAAAAAGGATTGCAAACCTTACGATATTCGTTAGTTATATAACAATATTTATCTTCTGATTTTTTGTTGTGATCTCAATATATCTTCATATTCCTTTTTGTGCACAAAAATGCCCCTATTGCTCATTTTATAGTTTTTTTCTAAATCCAGAAATCAAGGAGAAAATGGTGGATGATTATCTCAAAGCATTGTATCAAGAAATCTCTATTACTGCACCACATATTGTCGATAAACAGATTAGCACGATTTATCTTGGCGGTGGTACGCCAAATGTATTGAGTCCAGAACAACTCACAGGAATCGTGGATTTTCTTGGACAACATTTTGATACGAGCCAAGTTATGGAGCTTAATATTGAGCTCAATCCCTACCCTACTGAAGAAATTTATAATCTGATTCAATATTTTAATACGCATTTTAAAAAACGACCAAGATTGAGATTTAGTTTTGGTATCCAAACTTTTGATAATCAAATTTTACAAGATGTAGGAAGACCTGTTACTTTTGCATGATTGACTGATTTTATCAGAGGACTAAGAGAAATTAAACAAGAAAATATGGTATTTAATTTTGATTTTATCGCCTTTGGAAAGTTTGGCGAAACGAGGAAGGGCGAAGCCCAACTTTGGGATCCGGGGAAAATAGATTTTTTTGACCGTTTCGCCAAGAGTCAATTCGCAGATAGTTTTTCACTTTATACTCTGGAATTATTTCCTGGTTCTACGTGGAAAAGTAAAACTCCTGATCAAGCAATTTCTGGAACTTACTATGGGAGTGATGACGATATTTTTACAGAATTTGCTTATCTCAAAGATATTATTTTAGACGCCGGATATCAAAGATATGAATCTTCTAATTTCTCCAAACCTGGAGTAAGTAGTATCCACAATAGAGTCTATCGAACGATGCAAAATTATATAGGATTTTGACCTAGTGCTTCATCGTTTATGAAGGTAGATGGATTAGATAGTTTTGATAGCTTATGAAAATTAGATACAGCAACCAAAGCTGTTCGTTGGACCAATACCTCAAACCTTGTAGAATATTTCAAGGGTAATTATATAGATCCGAGCAAAACCTCATTTATGACCCAAAAAGATATCTTAATTGAATCTTTTTTCTTGGGACTTAGAACTGATACGGGAGTAACTAATCTTGAAAAATATATTCCTCTCTTGGTACCAAATCACAAAGAACTTATTGAATCCTATAAAGATGAAGGATTGCTTTATGATGTTGATGATAGATTGTTGTTGACTGACCAAGGAATGGATGTTTCCAACACGATCATAACTGATTTATTAAATGAAATTTAAAAAAATCCACTGACGAAGCAGTGGATCGTTGAAAGGAAATTCAGAATTATTTTTTGAATGAAAGTAATTTTTTGTAAAACACAGCGTTTGCTATATAGAATAATGGTAATGTCCAAAATAATCAAACAATTAGTGCAACAAATCAAAGAATATTAATAAACCCAAGCAATACGTTTAAAGCAAAAAGATTGGATACTTTTCATTTAGTTAATTTTCGTGATTGTTTGATAGCTTCCCATGGACCAAGATTTTTTGATAGAATAAGGTAAGGAACCATATTTAATCTCAATGCAACAAAAACACCTGGAACGATAAATAAAATAATTCAGATTAATGAAAATACTACAATGATTATATAAGCGACAAAATATTTAACAAATTTTTCAGCGCTAACAAAAATATCCAATGATTTTATTATTTTGTCTTCGACAAGAGACAAACTAAGTCCTTTTAATCAAAAATCTACTCGAAGATAAGCAATTCCCAAAAGAATTGTCAATATAGCGATAGCTAAGGTCATTGGCTGATTAGGCTCTGATATTTCTTGTTGAAGTATTTGTAAGAAAAACACCAAAACAACACCCAACATATATTTCCAAACATTTTTCTTCGTTAATTTTCGTGATTGACTCATAATTTCTTTGTGAGTAAGTCATTTTTCTCTTCCAAGATAAACAACACCGACAATTAAAGTTATAAATCAAACAATTGTTCATATCATTGATATTACTTTGAGATATGACAATGAAATTATCGTACTTGTTGGTTCACCTGTCATCTCTAGTATCAATACAGAACTTATTATCCACAAAAGTCCGAATATAAAAGGCAAAATAATACCAATAACTGCTAGTACCTTTTTCATAAGAAATTTATTATTAAATAAAAAGTTTCCCTGTATATAGAGATACTTGGGGAAACTTCAAGAGGACTAAGACTATTTTTCTTCTGATTGTATTTGTTCTGCTATTACTAAAATTCTTTGTTTCGATGTTCCTATTGGATAACATCACATCAACGTAAGATAATTTTTGGGAAGATTTGCATATTCCATATATGCTTCATTTACATGTTGTGGATATTTTACTTGAATATCAACTACTTTATATTCATATAATTGTCCTTCCCATACAACTTGGAGAATATCTCCCATATCAATCTGTGCAATATGAGCAAATGCCATTCCATATGGATTTTCTTTCCATCGTTCTTGACTTGTATGCCCAAAGATTAATGTGTTTCCTGATTGACCTGGTTCTGGAGTTGTTGGGTATTTTACTACTCATTCTTTGAGTTCTTCATTGTAATTTTTGTAAATAAATTCCTTCATATTAGTATATTTACTAATGATAATAGGATCATCTACATTAAATCTTGGAATAATTAGTCTATTGGTAGGCGGCAAAGTATTGAATGAAAAATCATATCATTTCACCTGTTCTGCCAATAATTCTTCCATATCTTGGGCAAGCGGAATCGCTATTTTACCATTTTCTGTTTGATACTTTTCTGTAAGCTGATCAATTTCTTGCTCTTTTTGTTGTTGATAATCAATAATTGATGAAATTGTATTGTTTTGTTCCATTACTTGTCTGATAGCTTCTACAGATGATTCTGATTTTGGAGAAAATATGCTCTCTACACTTGCCAAAAACAATTGAGCATTGGTAAATATCGTAACTCCAACAAAAGCAATAGCACCAAATATCAATAACAATTTTATTTCACGCAAAAAACCAAACACTTTGTGTTTATTTCTTGTAGTATGTGTTGCATTTGCTAAATGATCTACCGTAAGATAGTGCATATCTGAACTTCAACGTATAATATAAAACATTTCTATTATATATAATTTTATTTTAAAGACAAAAATCTGATGGACTTGGCTACTTTTGGCATTGACAATATTGAAATTTATTTTTCAAAAAAAGGTCTCGTGAAATCACGAGACCATTACTTTTTTACTTCTTTCTAGAAGTAAAGATACCAACAATAACAAAGAATACTGCAACGATATCTGTAAATGGCATCATATCATAGATAAGATTACTGTGATATGTATATATACTAAACAATATTGTTGTAGTAAATGAAACTGTTGTGATTACTGTACAGGCTAGCTCTTTTCGAGATACTTTTGTCCATCTAGGATTTCCCGTATTATCGATATCAGATAGCTCTATAATTATAATAATCGTCACAACAAAAAGAAAAATCATTTCTAAAACAAAAGCACACACCAATATATCTTCAAGAATAATTTTTGAATATTGTACCACAAGAAATGGTATAACTTCATACAAGATAATAATTGCAAAGATAGAAATTACTGTGATTTTGTTGAGTATTACTTCTTGTTTTTTCAGAATTATTGGCTTTATAAGAAACCAAAGACCAGTAATTCCAAGAATAAAAGTAATTTGATAGAGGTTTATAAATGGAATTAATTTCCACTGCATCAACCAGAATACTACTACTAACAAAAGAAGTAGTGCAAATTTAATAAAAGATTCTTTTTTCATACATTTATAATTTTTGGTTTTTTTTAGTGATAGCCTTATACCAAAAAACAATAAAATAGCAACCGTTTTTGGTTGTAATTGATAATAAAAAACTTACAATGATTTGTTGAAAAAGAAATTACTCATTTATAGAAAATACTAGACATGAACTACAAAGTACTTTATGATAATCCAAGCGAAGAACTCCTTACTAGGCTTCTCAAGATTAGAAACATTACCGAAGATATTGATGCTTTTTTGGAAGCAAGACTTCAAGATTATTGGATAGATCCTTTTTTGCTCAATGATATGGAAGCAGCTGTAGAAAGGATAATTTTTGCTGTTAAGCAAAAACAAAAAATTATGATTTTCGGAGATTATGATGTTGATGGGGTTACTTCCAGCTATATTTTATATAAATTTATTACCAAATATTTGGATTACAAAAATGTTAGCATCCAATATCCTGATAGAATCAAAGAATGATATGGAATCAAAAAACAACATCTTGATATGATGAAATCCAAAGGGATTGATCTTATCGTTACCGTTGATAATGGAATTGCTTCGCTTGAAGAAGCTCTTTATGCGAAAAAAATTGGAATCGATCTTATTATCACAGATCATCATCAAGACTTGGAAAGTATTCCCGAAGCTATAGCTGTTGTCAATCCTCAAGTCTCTCCTAAATATCCATTTAAATGATTGGCATGAGTTGGTGTAGCATTTAAACTTATTTGTGCATTACTTACAAGAAGTACATTCAATCAAGATAAAAAAAATCAGATTTTTAATTATTTCTTACCTGTTGTTGCTATTGGGACTGTTGCCGACGTTGTTCCTTTAGTTAATGAAAATAGAATTATCGTAAAAAGAGGTTTGGAAATACTCAATAATCAATCAAGTAAAATTCCTTCATCACTCAGAGGGTTTTTGACATATCTCAACATCAAACAACCTATTGATACCTATCATATAGGCTACGTAATTGGACCAAGAATAAATGCAGGAGGAAGAATGACATCTCCTTATGATAGCCTCTATTCACTCCTCTATTCTGGAGAAAAACAAATCCCTTACTTGGAAAATCTAGAACAAATAAACACAGATAGAAGAGCCCTTCAAGAACAAATGTTTAAACTCGCTGAACAAGCTATAAATTTGGAAAACAAATTTCTTGTTGCTTATAGTGAAGAGTTTCATGAAGGAATTGTAGGGATAGTCTCTTGAAGGCTTACAGAAAAATATAATAAACCATCTATGATCATGAAAATTGATCGTGAAAAACATAGTGCAGTTGCTAGTTTAAGAGGACCAGATTATTTTGATATTATTACTATGATTAAATCTGCTGGTCATCTTCTTCTAAGATTTGGAGGGCATAGATGAGCAGGAGGATTATCTGTTAACTTAGATCATCTGGATGAACTGGTTGCTCATTTCAATGATTACTGTGAAAAGCATATCGCAGAAAAAGATCTCAAAAAAGAAATTACCATAGATACTAAATTATATCAACATGAACGAGATATTACATCACTTTCCAAAATTGATAAACTCGCTCCTTTTGGAGAATGAAATGAAGAACCAACTTTTTTACTCGAAAATACTCGTGTAAACAAAGTAGAAAAAGTGGGAAGTAACGGTAAATGACATCTCAAAATCCATGCTACGCATGGCGAAGAAAAGATCACTTCTCTTTTTTGGGGAAAGGGTGAAGATGCAGCTAACATCACATCAAACAATGTTTCTTTGGTTGGAAAAATAAAAAAAGATACTTATAATGGCTGAGTCTTCTTGGAATGAATTGATATGGAATTATCGTAAAAAAAAGATATAATTAACAAAACATAAAATTCAATTATGGAAACAAAAAAAACAGTCGTAGAGAATCTAACTTTTATTGCTTACGATTTCAGTTCTTCTAAAGCAAAGAAACGTATAAATAAAGTTATTGAAGAACAAAAAATGATTGATGCATCTCTTAGACACGATAATGATCCGAGAGATTGTAAACATCTTATTAAATAAATCCTCTGCATTTCGGGGATTTTTTTATTAAATCAGATTGATTTTCTTCTTCGAAATCCTATCATTTCGTTGTTAGATGCCTCTTTGGGGTATTTTTATTATTACTGAGATTTAGATGAATCAGGCTGAACAAGAACAAATTTTGACTATTGTTAAAAATTTAGAGGAACAAAAACAATGTATTCCTTTTCTATCAGATCTCCAAAAACATCCCGTCTTTGGTCCAATTTTTACGTGAATAGATAAGGCTAAAGAAGATGAAATAAATCAGATTATTGATACCTATATAAGAGAAAGAGTTGCTGGATTAAGTAAAACTAAGTGAGGACAACTTTTCCAGAGATTTTTCGAGACACAAGAAGAGCTTTTTTGGGCTTTTAGAGATATCAACGAAAACCCTGATGAAGATTTCGACCTTTTTCAAAAACTTGGAAAACAAGTAGAACAACAAATGTTTACGCTAGAAGGAATTCTGACGGAAAAAATGGTTGGACAAGAGAAAGGTTTAGATAAGGTAGTAAGCTCATTTTATAATATCATATACAGTTTTTTCCCAAGAATGGGACAAGTTGAGTAGCAAAAAAACCCAGCAAATTCGCTGGGTTTTTTATTAATTCTTTTTCAAAATATCAAAATGATATTTTGAAATCAACATGCACCTTACCTCATTTAAATCAAAATTTCCTAAAATAATTTCCCCTGTTTGTACGTTAGCAGCCAAACATAAAGAATAGACACTCACCAATACTCGAACATCAATACTGTTATATATTGGAGTTTTGTTATATAAAACATACGTTTTATTATCGAGTGTCTTTTGTAACTCAAAAATTTCTGCACAATATTTGGGTTCAATTACATTTCCTTGCTTTCCCTTAATTTGAAGGATTTGTAATTCATACACAAAATGTTCAATATCTGGCGGATTTGCATACACAAGAGGACTTTCTTTTGAGTCAACTCTATGTATAAAATATTCCATTTCCAAAATTGTTTCATTAGCTATTGATACAATAACTACCCTTTTAGTTTGAGTTATAGTGTCATCCATATTTTTTGTTTTTTTGTTGAGCTTTTTTTATACTTTTTTATCTAAAAAAATCAATTTAAAAAAATATTTAATTCTACTATATTAAAAAATAAATTAAAATGGTTTCTTTATTTTTGAATCATTTCATAAAGTCTCAATCTTTGATTTTCCAAGTTTTCAAAACGGTTGTATACATGAGAAACTCTTGGCAATAATGCATTGAGAATATAGTTTCCTAGTATATTATAAGAGAGTTTTTGATTCGTTTCATAATCAAACATATCTTCGTTTTGCTGTCTAGAAAGGGCTTCCATAAAATGTTTTTTAATGAGATAATTAGTATATTCCAAATCCAAAAGAAATTTTGGAGCAGCTACATTTTGTTCTTGCATAAATCTTTTACTATTTTCTATTCCTATTTCATGGACAAAAAAATATTCTTGAACAATCATATTATGATATAAATATCATGTATCATAAGGAATTAACAATGACTGCAACTCTTGTTTTTGCTGAAATGAAAGATATGGAAGCATTTCTTGTGCACCAGAAAGAGATTTCTGGACAGTTACTATAGAAATAAGGGATCAAATAATTCCTGCTCCGCTCTCAAGTCTTTTATTTACGAACACGAACCAATTTTTTCGATAATCAAATCATTCTTCGCATTGATTCATCCTACATAACTGGGTAGCAACAGCATTCACTATAGTTGTTCTTTCTCTGAGTTTTTCTTCTGGAAAACCCATAATTTCAAACAAAGAAGCATCTGTACGAATCATTGCATATGTACCAGAAGATACCAAAGCTATATTAGAAAATTCCTTATGAAAATCTCCAGAAAATTCTTTCCAAAATTCAATAAACCCGCTTTGAACCAATCCTGTCTGTGAAAAATAATTTTGGACAATATAAGGATTCTGATTTATTTTATCCAAAAATCATGTATGACCAAGTAACCATTGATTTTGACGATAGTATATATTATCTCATGTAGCAATATGCTCTTGATATCATTTTTTGGTTAATATATCTTGATACTGAGTTTTATCATAGTTTGGTGCAATAAAAAGATCTTTTTTTATGTAAGCGATAATAGACAAAACAATACTTATACCCAATACCAATAATCCAAAATATTTTCGGTTATATTTACGATTTTGTAAGACTTCTTGATAAGATAAAACGGATCCTATCATTAGACGAGAAATCCACAACAATACTAAAAATCATCCAGCAAAAACGAATTCTTTACTATCTATCATCCATGGAGCATACATTACAGCCTCTACTCCACCAACAAAATTGGTATAATCTACCATTATTTCTGGATCAGGAAATACTGATAAGAGCACATATGCAATCAAAACCGCAACTCCTCGGGTAAATAATGGAACTAGAGAAGGCAAAAGTTTCTTTTGTTTATATCCCCAAAAGCAAGAGAACCACGAAATAAACCCTCCTATGACTAAAACACTTCATGCTATTACACTCATAATAAACTTGGGAATATATGCATATGTTTTGACTACTACGAACAAAAGAGAACCAAAGCAGAAAATCCAAACTATTGTTAATAACAATTTATACGCTCGTTTTTTTTGAAAAAAAATAGCAACTATCAATAATCATATTCACATCAATCCAACAGTAGAATACATAATGATAGGAATCATATTCATAAACAAATCCATCATCAATGAAGATCCTGAATACCCTATCATATGGAATAATTCAAACGATCTAAATCCATACACCATTGCATAAATAAGCATAGGAATTCCTAAGAAAAGAGCCAAGAGCAAAACAAAGGTTCATAGAATTCTAAATATTTTTCGATGATACATATCTTGCATATAGGACAAATAATAGAATAAACATGTAACCTATAGCCAATTTATACGTATATTCAAAGGATAAAAAATGTTTTTGATTGTTTTTTCCAAGAAAATCTATATAATAATTTTATGGGGATGTCTCTGGATTTGATAAAGGGACTTCATAATTAATGATAGCCACTCCTCGATGATTCTAGAGGTAAATTACGGATCGAAAAAAAGTGCAAACAAAACACTTGCTAGAGCTTTCGCTCTCGTTCCTGCATACGCTGCGTAAGCGCGTTTCTTGAATGTACCATCCTGGATACAGACTCCTTCTATGTACCAGGTCGACCAAGAAGGAAACCATTATGTTGTGAGGACGAAATGTTCGCCTGTCTATCGGCTAAAACTCGCCTGTACTCATAACTCGAAAAATTATAGGCCTATAGATAACATATAGTGGTAGAAATTATTAGTTATGCCTTTTAGACACGGGTTCGAATCCCGTCATCTCCAAATGATGGACATAAAAATTTCTGAGATAATAAAAATCACGATGAAGGTCGTGATTTTTTTATTCTAGATTTTATATGAATAATACTTACAATACCTGTGTCGATTTATTATTTTAATACGATATATGGAAAATATACAAGTATTACCTATGCAATCTAAGGATAAAACAATCATTATTGATATAATGCAGATTCTTTCTGATTATTTTTCTCCTGAAACTATTGAGTTTGCGGAAGAGAAAATACTAACCCTAACGTGATTTGTAGCCAAAGATAAAGATATAATAGTCTGATTTATAACGTTTGAAAACATAAGTAAATCTAAAGCAAAAATATATTGGATGGGTGTTCTTCCCTCTTATCGTCATCAATGAATAGGAAGCGTGTTAATGAAGCAAACAGAAGCGTTATTGAGCGAACAATGAATCAAAAAAATCGAACTACTCACGCTAGATGAACATCCAGATTATCCTGGATATCTTTTCACAAGAAATTTTTACAAGAAACATGGATTCGAGATAAAAGACTCCTATAGAGAAGAAGATGTAACGATACTAACTATGATTAAGAAATTATAATTTTTCAGAAAACAATATTTTTTTATGCTGCCTTTTGATAATCTGGTAATTCTTTATCATTCTTTGATTTGGTATCATAATTTACCAATTCATTCACAACTTGATTATAGAACACCTTAAAATTATCTTCACTAAGCATAATATATCTTTTATCTAGAGGAATCCTTTGTATTAATTGCGGTATGTTTTTTATAAGATGATATAATTCTAACAGGAATCAATTTTTATATTCAATAAATGTTCATTTTTTTTCATTAAACTTTGATCCACGCAAATCAAATACATGTAAATCTATATGCCTATATAAAGGATTAGTTATATTGTCGTTTTTGCCTTTAGCGTCATTTTCGAAACTTCATCATTTTTTTTCTTTACTTCGATGTACTGGATGATATTCAAAAAAAAGATTTCCAATCTTAAAATCTATACTATGTTTCCTTTGTCCATTAGTATATACATGGAGATTTTCTCATTCTTTCCATTGAGGTACAATTCATAATTTATTGAAAATTACTGCTATTTTTCTTTCGGGATAAGAATCGAAATAACATATTTCTCATTTTATCATGTATGATATCTTTGTTTTTCAGAAAAGATCTATCTTTTGTTCTTTTGTTAATTTTTTATATCGTTTGAGTCTAATAAGTTTTTGATTAAATCATCATCGTTTTTCTGCTATCCAGTTAAAACCTTTACCATACCATCATTGATCTTTTATATATTGTTTTACCTCATTAAAGGTTGCTGTATTCATTCGATTCCAATTCTCATATCAACTATCAAATCAAAAAAGATCTATTTTTTGTTCTTTTGTTAATTTGTTATATCGTGGAAGAATAGATAATTTTCCATAAAATGTATTCCCTAATGAATACTCTATTATTCATCCCGTACCTTTACCATACCATCATTGATCTACAATATACTGCTTTACTTGATCAAAAGTCGCGGTTTTCATCCAACCCCAATCATGATTTTTACCATCATCAAATCAAAATAAATCTATTTTTTGTTCTTTTGTTAATATTATATATCGTGGAAGAATAAATAGCCTTCCACAAAATGAATTTCCTAATTCTTGTGCGCCTATCCATCAAGCTCCTTTTTCATACCATCATTGTTTCTTTATATATTGTTTGATTTCTTTAAATGTTGCGGTTTTCATCCAACTTCGATCCTCATATCAATTATCAAATCAAAAAAGATCTATTTTTTGTTCTTTATTTAATTTGCTATATCGATTAAATGTTACTAATTTACTATAAAATTTATTTGCTCATAATTTTTCACCTTCTTCTGTTTGCATCCGACCAGGTCACTTTCCTGACCATCACTGATTCTTTATATATTGTTTTACTTGATCAAAAGTCGCGGTTTTCATCCAGTTTCGATCTTCATATCAGGCATTAAATCAGAATAAATCTATCTTTTGTTCCTTTGTTAATAATTCATACCGATTAAAATTCTTAAGTTTATTATAAAAACCACTTCAATAAACACTTATCCATAAAACCCCTTTACCGTACCATCCCTGATCTTTGATATATTGTTTTACTTGATCAAAAGTGGCTGTTTTCATCCAACCCCGATTCTCATCTCAATTATCAAATCAAAAAAGATCTATTTTTTGTTCTTTTGTTAGATCTTTATATCGAGAAATTACAGATAGCATTCTATAAAAAGTATTCCCTAATGAATACTCTTTTATTCATCCCACACCTTTACCATACCATCCCTGATCTTTGATATATTGTTTTGCTTGATCAAAAGTGGCTGTTTTCATCCAACCCCGATCATTGTTTTTACCATCATCAAATCAAAATAAATTTATTTTTTGTTCTTTTGTTAGATCTTTATATCGAGAAATTACAGATAGCATTCTATAAAAAGTATTCCCTTTTTTTTGTTTTACTATCCATCCCGTACCTTTACCATACCATTCCTGATCTATAATATATTGCTTTACTTTATCAAAAGTGGCTGTTTTCATCCAACCTCGATCATTGTTTTTACCATCATTAAATCAGAAAAGATCTACTTTCCTTTTTTTTTTCAATTTCTTATATCGGTCAACCTTAGTAATTGATCGATAAAAAGCTCCAGCTCAAGATTGAAGTCCCTCTTCTGTTTTTGACATCCATCATGTACCTTTACCATACCATCCCTGATCTTTGATATATTGTTTTACTTGATCAAAAGTGGCTGTTTTCATCCAGCTTCTATTTACTTTTCCATTCGAAAGTATTTCATGCATTAGTACTTTTTTTGTTTTTTCCTTAACGTTTTGTATTTTCTTCACTAAACCTACCTCACTCCTCTCTTTCAAAGCATCACAAAGTGCAGTAGAAAGAATCTCTGTGACTTTATCTTTTTTCACTCCTTTTCTCCCTTCTAGAGAAACAAATAAATTACCAGAGATTTGCTGATAGATACTATTTAAAGTCCGTTTTTCTCAATCAGATAAATTAGCCCCTAATTCTTGAAACTGATGATTAAGTAATTCATTTATAGATTGGCGTTTATCTGTCATAAAATAAGTATAGACAGAAGATATTTTTATTCAAAAATCTTCTTCTTATATGACTAATTAAGATTGACTTTTATTATCTAATATATATAATGCTTGTATTAAAAAAAACAGAAACCTAAAATATACTATCATGATCGAAAACACCATTAATTTTGCAAGACTAAACCCTTGGACAATTGGATTTACTTGCTTATCATTATTCCTGTTTTTCATTATTCTTTTCCTTGTGAACGGGAAAAAAAGGAATAAAAAAGATGCAAAACTTAACATTATTGGACTTAATTTGTTTATGCTCTTTATGATTGGCATTGTTGCTGCGTGTATTTTCGTAATTGCAACTACACCAAAATTTGCTACGTTGCTTGATAAAGAAGATGAATTTGTTCTTATTTATTGGATCTGCATTGGCGGTCTTTGGGGATTTGTAAAATATGTCACAGGAATAGATCCTGATGAAATATTCTAATTTACTTTTCTATTATCAAAAAGTTCCACCATTTTGGTTGGAACTTTTTATTATACTGATAATAATTAGAAGTCATTTTAATTATTAAAAACCATTTACATCATCTCCAATGTTACTACATCTTTTACTAGTTTTTGATTGAAAAAAGATGTTTTTATCTTGAGGATTAATTTCTTGTGGGTTTCACTTAATTTTCTTCAACATGATTCCAGATGCTTTATAATTTCTATGGTTTCTTTGGTGTATTTTTCCTGAAATTCTTTTGGCCTTTGGGCAATATCTATTATATTATCTAGACGATCAGATAATTTCAAAACTAAGGCATATGATGACATCTTTTCCATTTTCTGTTTCAAATATTCGGTCTTTCCCATAATTTCAATCTGATCTTTATCTGATGTTAATTCATCTACTAACGCGGCAACTTTATATCCAAATATTTTTGCAATTTCTTCAATAGTAACTTCTTCACAATCCTCTACCGTATCATGCAATATAGCTGCTGTGAGAAGTAACTCCAAATTTTTTGAAGTTTTATTTTGTTCAACATTTTTCGCCACACTTATGGGATGCCAAAGATAGGGAATGTTTGAAAATTTTCTATACTGCCCCTTATGCTTAACTAGCGCATATTCTAAGGCTTTCTCAAACGTATTTCCAAATGTATTTGCTTCATCCATCTTTCTAGCATATAGTTGATAAAATCCTATTTCTTATTTATATACAATCGTACAATAATGTCAATACATCTAAAAATATGTCTTGATTTCTTCTTCTAGGTAGATAAGCATATATCTCAGTATTTATTCTATCATCTATACCATGGAAACAAAAGATTGTAATGGAAATATCTTACAAGCAGGAGACACTGTACAACCTATCAAAGATCTGGCCGTAAAAGGAAGTTCACAGGTTTTTAAGAAAGGAGAAGCAATCAAAAAAATTCGCCTCACTGATGATCCAGAATTAGTTGAAATCAAAGGAGTATACCTGAGAACAGAATTTCTCAAAAAAAGGAAATAATACTTATTGTTTACGCTTAGGAGCCTTTAGTACTAGCTCCTCTTTTTTTTGTTTTGGCATTTTTTTGATCTGCAATTCTAGCTTGGATGCTTCGTTTCTATTGCGAACTTTTTTGTGCCGAATCAATGTAACAGGACGCCTGCTTTTGGTATATTTTGCTCAGGTTTTAGCCGTATTATGATTATTTACTCTTTGTTCTACGTCGGTACTTATCCCTGTATACAAAGAACCATCAATACATCTCACTATATAAACGAATCGCATTTTATTTTTTATATAACTAAATTATATTCATAAGTTTTTGATTACTATATATTTCAATACTAAATAATACAAGCTGAAACTAAATAAAAAAATCACCCTGCATTTCTGCCATGATGATTTTTCGAAATCTAGATATGTAAAATTAGATTAGTTCTACATTTTTTGCATCTGTTTTTCCTTCTCTTTTTTCAGATGGAGTGATATCATATTTTACTGCATCACCTTCTTTGATAGTCATACCATTTAATGAAGATATATGAACAAATGATTCTTCATCACTATTGTCATCTTTAATAAAACCAAATCATTTTGCTTCATTGAAAAATTTTACTGTACCTGTAGTCATTGTAATTTAAAAATAATAAAAATTGAACTAATGTTCGGTGCTTATTATACATTCTATGGAGCAATAAGCAAGGGAATTATCTATTGGTCTGCATCTTTACTTTTTAAGTCCTTCCATTATATCCTTTACAGAAAGAATTTCGTGGATTCTTGCTGCTGAAGTACCAACAAATCTCAATCATTTTTTTGATCATGGCTTTGTACTACTAATTAATTCTCTCAATATACACATCTGAGCAGTTACAGGACTAGCGTCTCTATATCCACAAAATTCTAAACAATTTTTGAGACATATTCTCGTATGTACATCTACATTTTCCATAGTAGCAAAAATAGGACTACTGTCTAATGCTCTGGCAGGCAGGTATGCATTAGATACATATGTTTTTATATTATCTTGTGTACTCTCCACAATAGCTTGTTTAAATTCATCGTTTGCTCAACTTTCTTCACTTGCAAGAAATCTAGTTCATAATTGAACTCATGAAGCTCATAATTTTAGCATTTTGAGAATATCTTCTTTATTTACAATTCCTCACGCAGCAATAATTGGTATATTGTATCCAGATTCTTCAAGATACTTTTTAACCTCTCTAATTGAATTTTCTAATAAAACATCTGGATTATTTATTGCATTTATATCTTTTGCTCATAAATGTCATCATGCAGTTGAAGGATCTTCCAAAACAATAGCGTCAGGAATTTTATTATACTTTTGCCATCTATTTATCAATATTCTAACTCATCTTAAATTGGACAATATAGGGATAAGGGCAATATCTGGATACTCCTTAGTGATTTCTGGTAAGTTTAATGGTAATCATGCTCCACATACTATTCCATCTACTCATCATTCACAAGCAGCCAATACTTGTCCTTTGAAACCATTTACAGCAGCCATAATATTTATAAAAATAGGTCATTTCCCTTGTGCTATTTCTTTTGCTTTTGCTATTTCTTGTTTGATTGCTTTATTTGTTTGTTCCTGAAAAATTTTGGTTAATACAACAGGATCTTTTGTATGAGCATCCTTAACAGCCTTGATATATTCATCTTTGTATAAAGCAATATTTGCTAATCCCGCAGAAGATAAGGTACCTATTCCACCATTCAAAGCTACTTCTCAAGCAAGACGATGTGTTGATATTCCTACTCCCATTCCTCATTGGACAATAGGTAATTCTGAAGAAAATTTTCCTATTTTTAATCAAGGTAAATTGTTTTCTAAACTATTTTCTGAATTAATTTTATTGATATTTGTCATAATACTAGATGATACTTATAAAATCTAAATTGACAGAAAAAAAACCTGTGTGCAAAACATAAACAAAAGATGGTTTATGTCAAGTTAAAATAATATTGAAAATAAGTAGCTGTAAATATAAAATATCTATATATTGTTTATGCTTGACTTTTTTGTCTAAATATCTATTGTAATTAAAAATAAAACAAATATATGAAAAGAAAAATCACCTTTTTTGTGGCCTTTTTTGTGGCCCTGACCTTTCAAGTAAAAAGTCAACAGCTTGATCTTGGTATGAGCTTTATCCCTGCAGCTGGAACCGTTAACTTCGATATGAAAAATTTCGAGGTTTCAACTACCCTACTCGCACATATTAACTTCAGTACCGCTAAAAGATATCACGCTCTTGCCTATAACTTCAATGGTTCGGTAACTACTTTCCATGGATGGATGTACAAAGATAATCAAGATGTATATCTTTGTTTGGCAAAAAATATCAAGGATAAAGAAGGTTATCTAGGAATTGGCTGGGAACATACTATTTCCAACGGTGGATTTAGTCCATCAGCATTTATTGAGGTAGGCACCAATTATGCCTTCTCCGAAACATATTTAAGTATTGGGATCTTTGCCCCGTTGAATCATACGGTATGGAAAAAGAAACCAAAAGAATAAAGAAAGACCTCCTATTTTGGGAGGTCTTTTTGGTAGAGAGAAATATTTTTTATTCTTTTTTAATCACTGCTAATCCTAGTTCCTTCAATAAATTTTCATCGATTTGACCAGGAGCGTCGATCATAAGATCACGATATTTTTGATTCTTTGGAAAGGCAATTACTTCACGAATATTTTCCATATTTTGGTATAACATAACCATTCTATCCAAACCGAATGCACATCCTCAATGAGGCGGTACTCCGTATTCAAAACATTTAAGTAAATGTCAGAATCTTTCTTGAATTTGTTTATCACTCAGTCCCAAAAGTGAAAAAATTGCGTGTTGAAGTTCTTTGTCATAGATTCTAATACTTCCTCCACCTGCTTCGTTTCCATTGAAAATCAGATCATAACAGTCAGCTTTGATTGCCAAAAGTTTTGTCTTTTCTTCGTCAGTCATATTTCCTCATTCGCGGAGTTTTTTTCCTAATGCTTTTACAAAAGGAATATCTTCGTCTTTTGGCTTCGTAAATGGGTGATGTACAGCTCCCAAAGAACCGTCATTTCCTAGTTCAAACAATGGAAAATCTACTACAAAAGCAAAACTTACTTCGTTCTCTTTCCCTTTGAGCACATTGAAATCTTGGAGAAGTTTTGTCCTAAGCATACCAAGATATTTTACTACATCTTCTCGTTCTCCTATCTGGAATAACAATGTCCATTCTCCTTCTCATTTACCTGGCAATTCAGCAAGTACTTCTGGAGTGATAAATTTCGCCACGGTCCCTTTGAGACCTTCACTTGTCATAGAAAGCCAAGCAAGTCCTTTTGAGCCATATTGTTTGACAAATGTTTCATATTTATCTGCTTCTGATCTACTTAATGCTTTTGGTAAGGCTATTGCTTTGACTACAGCAGCCTGTTGAAACAAACTAAAATCTGTTTTTTTTGCTCGGTCAGTCAGATCTTTGAAGGTAAATTCCTTAGTTCTCAATTCTGGTTTATCTGATCCATAGTCATTCATCATCTGTTCCCATGTATAAATAGGAAATTTTTCTTGAACAATAGTTTTGTGAGGAAAAATATTTTTTGAAACTGCAAGGAAATATTTTTCGGTGATATCCAAAACATCTTGTTGCTCTACAAATGACATTTCAAAATCTACTTGCGTAAATTCTGGTTGACGGTCTCCTCTAGGATCTTCATCACGAAAACATCTTGCTATTTGTACATACTTATCCATCCCTGCAACCATAAGCATTTGCTTTTGTTGTTGAGGAGATTGAGGAAGTACGAAAAATTTTCCTGGTTCAAATCTTGCAGGAACCACGAATTCTCTCGATCATTCTGGTGTGTTTTTGACAAATGCTGGCGTCTCTATATGAAGAAAATTTTCTTCGTCAAAAAATTTAATAGTTTCGGTAAATATTTTGTGTCTTGCTATAATATTTTCTTTCATCGTTTGTCTTCTGAGATCGAGATAACGATATTCCAATCTAATATCTTCACCTACAGGAGCTTCGTGATCAACAGGAAAAGGAAGTTCTTTACAGTCAGATAAAACTTCTATAGCTGTTGGCGAAATTTCAATTTCGCCAGTGGGCATATCTTTGTTTATCATAGAATCTGGTCTAGCAACCACGGTTCCTGAAATTTTTACAACATATTCAGATTTGAGATCTGGCAAAGGAAACGTATGTCTGCTTGGATCATAGGTTACTTGAGTTATCCCATATCTATCACGAAGATCGATAAAGGTCATTCCTCCTAAATTTCTTACTTTATTTACCCATCCTGAAAGGACAATAGCCTCTCATGCATTTTTTCAAGTAAGTTGTCAACACGTATGCGTACGATACATTTCGTATCTATAAAAAATAAAACTTTCGGTAATTGTTGTATATAATTCTGATTTTTAATCAAGGTAATATCCAAAGATTTTTGGTAATATTTATGAAATACTATTGCTTTTGAATCACTATTGCTTTTGTTCTACAATTCCTTATACTCGCACTAAGTATATTATCAAAAAAACGCAGATTATTTATATAGATCCGCATTTGTGCGGTTTTTTTTATTCAATAGACTATTATTATGGCTATTAGAAATATAGCAATTATTGCCCATGTAGATCATGGTAAAACAACCTTGGTTGATGCATTCCTTACTCAGTCAGGAACCATGAAACAAATGGAAGATCAGACTTTAATTATGGATAGTAATGACCAAGAAAAAGAAAGAGGTATTACTATTTATTCCAAAAATACGTCTGTGCATTACAATGGAAATACTATTAATATTATAGATACTCCAGGACATGCAGATTTTGGAAGTGAAGTAGAAAGAGCTCTCAAAATGGTTGATAGCGTACTTTTGATCGTTGATGCCTATGAATGACCTATGCCACAAACTAAATTTGTACTCAAAAAGTCATTGGAACTTGGTATTAATCCAATCGTTGTTATCAATAAAATTGATAAAGATACTGCTAGACCTAATTGGGTAGTAGATCAGCTTTTTGAATTGTTTTTCACCCTATGAGCTACTGATGAACAAATGGATTTTCCTGTTATTTACTGTAGTGCAAAAGGTGGATATGCATTCAACGAACTCAAAGATCTTGAAGAAGCTAGAAAAACGTGAAATATTTTTCCTTTGTTCGAACTTATAGAAAAAGTTGTTCCTGAAGCACCAGATTATTCTGACAAACCATTTCGTATGCAAGTTGCTAATTTAGGTTATGATGATTTTGTAGGTAGACTTGGTATTTGAAGAATTTATGAATGAACTGTTCGTACAGGACAAGATGTTGTCGTATTTGATAATGCAGGTAACAAAAGAAAAGGAAGAATTTCAAAACTTTATACTACCCTTGGACTTTCAAGAGTAGAAACACAAACTGCTCAATGTTGAGATATTGCAACTATTGCATGATTGGCTAATATCTATGTAGGAGAAACAATTGGTGTCGAATGATGCGAACCATTTCCTCATATCAAAGTAGATGCACCAACATTAAAAATGGATTTTCTAGTTAATGATTCACCTTTTGCATGACGTGAAGGGAAAATGGTAACTTCTAGAAATATTATGGAAAGACTTCAAAAAGAACTTCAAACAAATGTAGGACTAGAAATCGATTTTGATAAATGAGGAAATAGATTTACTGTTGCAGGAAGATGAGAACTTCATCTGTCTGTTTTGATTGAAACTATGAGAAGAGAAGGATTTGAACTTCAAGTTTCTGCTCCTCAAGTAATATTCAAGATGGAAGACGGACAAAAAATGGAACCAATTGAACACGTAGTTATCAGTGTTAATGAAGCAATGTCTTGAACTATTATCGATCTTCTTGCCAAAAGAAAAGGACAAATGACCGATATGATGACTCATCATGGACTAACTACGCTTCAATTTGATGTACCAACAAGATGATTACTTGGATTTAGATCTAAGTTTGTACTTCTTACCAAAGGAGAATGAATTATGTATAGTTCTTTCTCTCATTATACTGCTCATAAAGGAGATATTCCTAGAAGAACAACAGGATCAATGATTAGTCAAGAAACGGGTAAATGTATGAAATATAGTATTTGGAAGCTTCAAGAAAGAGGGGTAATTTTTATCCAACCAGCTTCAGAAATGTATGAAGGAATGGTTGTTGGTGAAAGTGCAAAACCTGGTGATATGAGTGTTAATCTTACAAAGAATAAACAACAAACAAATGTAAGAGAAAGTGGAAATGATGAAGCAATGAGATTAGAACCCATTGTACCTATGACCTTAGAAGATTGTCTTGCCTATATTGGACAAGATGAATATGTGGAAATTACTCCAAAAAATATCAGAATTAGAAAAATATACCTTACCGACAATGCAAGAAAGGTTGCTCAAAAATCAGGAAAATTAGAGTAGAATTTGATTTATATTTTTTTTAGAATACCATGTCAAACAATCAAAATAATCCAGTTATTCTTCGTTTTGATGACGTGTCTTTTGCTTATAATGATGGGAAACACCCTATTTTGATAGAGAGTAGTTTTTCGCTTCGCCAAAATACCAAGATAACAATTATGGGACAAAATGGAGCTGGAAAATCAACAATATTCAAAATGATTACTTGAGAACTCAAACCACAAGCTGGAAAAATCAATATTGTTAGTGGAAATACTATCGCTATTGCAAGACAAGTAATTCCTAGAGAGCAATTAGATCTTACGATTAAAGAATTTTTTGAAACTGCCTTTGAAGAGAAAGATTATCAAATAGATAGAAAGATAACTGAAGTATTGAAGGCTGTTAATTTTAATGCACCAACAAACAAACCAATCAAAGAATTTTCTGGTGGACAACAAGCTAGATTGCTTTTGGCATATGCAATGATTCAACGTCCAGATATTCTTCTTCTTGATGAACCAACAAATAATCTTGATAGAAATGGTATTGGTGATCTGATTAGTTTTTTGATGGAGTACGATAAAACCGTTGTGGTAATTAGCCATGATGCAGATTTTCTCAATCTCTTTACTGATGGTGTGTTATATCTCAATAAAGCTCGTTGCCAGGTTGAACAATATTGGGGAGATTACTATGATGTTGTAGAACAAATCGCTGCGCAAATTGAAAAAGAACAAATGCAGAATGCGAGAGCCGAAAAAAAGATTGCTGATGCCAAAGAAAAAATAAATTTCTTTTCGAATAAATGAGGTAAAATGCGTAAATTAGCAAGTAAAATGAGAGACGAAGTAGAAGATGCTGAAGAGAATATTGTAGAAGTAAGAAAAGATGATAAGACTATTACTCCCTTCGTTATTCCATTTGAAAATTATGTAGGACCTATTGTATCAATACATAAAGTTGGATTAATGAATTCATCACATGAAGTTGTGACTCATAAACTACCGCTTGTTATCAAAAAAAATCAAAGATATATTCTTTCTGGGCCTAATGGTATCGGAAAATCAACACTTCTTAAGAAGCTTGTAAATGCACATGATCATGATGCAATGATTCATAATGATGTAAAGGTGTGATATTATAGTCAAGATTTTAATGCTTTGGATATGGAAAAAATCGTATGGGATGATCTTCGCGAAGTTGCTGGAGATACAACAGATCAAGATATTTATCGTGTTGCCTCTCAATTCTTGCTGACAGGAGGTTTACTTAAAAACACTATTGGATCTCTTTCTGAAGGACAGAAAGGACTCCTCTGCTATGCAAGATTTGTACTTCAAAAACCGCATCTTCTCATTCTTGATGAACCAACGAACCATATAAATTTCCGTCACCTTCCTGTGATTGCAGAGTCTTTGAATAAATATCAAGGAGCAATGATTATGGTCAGTCATGACGAAGGATTTGTACATCAATTAGATTATTTAGAAACAATTGATTTGGGAAAATTAGTTAAATAAAAAAAAGACGGAGTAATCCGTCTTTTTTGTTATCTGTGTCTTGGTTTTCCTGCACCTCTAAATGATCACTGTGGCTTTGCCCCGTATGATTTTTCTTCTGATCTTGGTCCTCTGCTATCTGGTCTTGCTCCATATGATTTCCCTTCTGGGCGTGGTCCTCTGCTATCCGGTTTTGATCATTTATATCATCCTGTTGATGGTCTACTATCTGGTCTTGCTCCGTATGATTTCCCTTCTGGTCTTGGTCATCTGCTATCTGGTTTTGATCATTTATATCATCCTGTTGATGGTCTGCTGTCTGGTCTCGCTCCATATGATTTCCCTTCTGGGCGTGGTCATCTGCTATCTGGGCGTGGTCCTCTGTTATCTGGTCTCGCTCCAAATGATCTTCCTTCTGGTCTGCTATCCGGTTTTGATCATTTATATCAATCTACTCCTCTGTTGGGAGCTCATAAACTACGTTCGTGTTTTTTATGGTTTGGATTGCTGCGAAAATTATTTTCTGTTTTTATAGGTTTTTGATCTTCGAATGTGGGAAGCTTTCCATATTTTTGGGTAGGACTTAGGCGCTTTCTGGGCATCATTTTCTTCCCACCTTTTTTGTCAGTTGATCTATCAAGACGAAGATTTCCATATCATCCTTGTCTATCTATTTGTGCAATATGTTCGGATTGTTGTATTCTGATTTTGTGAACTTTTTCTATATCTTGAAGTAAAGGTCTTTCAAGCGGAGAAACTAACATAATAGCTTTTCCTTCTGCTCCTGCTCTTCCTGTTCTTCCAATTCTATGAATATAACTCTTAGCATCAGCAGGCACATCGAAGTTGATAACCAATCCTACATTTTCCATATTTAGTCCTCTGGCAGCAACATCTGTTGTAACCAGTATTTGTGTTTTGTTTATTTTAAAATCGTTGAGGGTTGACTGTCTTTTTCCTTGAGCCATATCCCCATTTAACAATCCTGCGTTGAAACCATCTCAGATTAAAATTTGATGAATAGTTTTTGTATTTCTTTTGGTATGCGTAAAAATAATAATTCTATCATCTGGATGAGCTTCGATAAGTTTAATCACGTTGAAAAGCTTTTGCTCGTGTTCGATGGGAATATATCTGTGATGAATTTTATCAACCGTCACTTCCTCTCCTATTTTGATAAATTCGTAGGTAGAAATATGATCTTTGATAATAGTCTTCATATCATTGTTCATAGTAGCAGAAAAAGTAAGTGTCTGCTTTACTGATGGAAGTTGAGCTCGAATTTTTTTGATATCGCGGACAAATCCCATATCCAACATTCTATCAACTTCGTCGAGAATAAAATAATCAACCGTTCTCACATCTATCACTTTTTGATTCATAAAATCCATTAATCTTCCTGGAGTTGCAATAACAATTGCAGGGCTTCTTCTGAGTTTTTCTTTTTGAACGTTAGGACTTGCTCCTCCGTAAAGACAAGCAAAACTCACTCCGTAAAATTTTGTCAGATTTCTGATTTCTTCTCAAATTTGGACTACTAATTCTCTAGTTGGAGCAAGAATTAATACTTGCACTGATTTTCTATTGGTATCTATTTTATTGAGAATAGGAAGCAAAAAGGCCGCAGTTTTTCCTGTTCCTGTTTGAGATTGTCATACAATATTTGCTCATGTGAGCGCTATTTTCATTACTTTCTCTTGGATTGGTGTAGCTTGGGTATATCCCATAGCAGCCAAAGATTTTAACAAACCTGGTTTTAATCAACATTCACTAAATAACATTCATGTAATTGTAACTAATAAAATATACGCAACAATTGCGTTTGTTTATGCTACGATTTCGGAGTAAAATAGCAAGGAAGAGTTTATCTCAACAATGTATATAATTTTCTAACAATTCTTTTATGGAGAGAATCTTTGAAATAATAATTTTTATATTTGTCCTTTTCGATATCTATTTGTTGCGGTAATCATTTATAAATATCAAATTCGATAGGATCTATAGCTTTGGCTATAGGATTTCCTTTATGATCTCTAACAAGTCATGCTATCGTAGACATAAGTTTTTTTTCTTCTATAAGGGAAAGCGATTCTTCAGGACTTAATTCCTGAACATCTATATAGACATCAGCAGGAGTTCGATTATTATCTGTTTCTTTCAGATGTTTTGCTCCAGGTCTCTTGAGTCATACTCAATTTGTACCGACAAGAATTACTCTTGTTCAAGACTCTGCTAAGCTTTTCACCATTCTTGCTGTATTGGTAATTCCATCATCATTTTGGAAGAGAATAGAATTAATTGTTCCATCACTATTTCGATATAATACATCTCTTGTACCTGTTGGAGCCATCAAAATAATTTGATTTGGAAGTTTTGTAGTAGTAATAAGTTGTTTTATAAAACTGGATTTAATACTTTTTAAGCTGGTTTCCATACCAGGAATATCATCTCTAGAAGGAACCGTTTTCAAAATATTTGAAATAGCTTTTAATGAACGAACCTGAGCTTGTGTAGTAATTGTTGGTCATACAATAGTATGGAGATTCTGTTTTAAATCTATATTTTTATTCGATTCATCTTTATTTATTTTATTTGCGTGTTTATATAGTTCTCTAATGAAAATACTCATTGTAGCAAAATTATCGTGATTGAAAAGAACAATACACGAGCTGTCTTTTGCTGTATTGAGAATAGAATCCATCACATTTTCATATTTTTTTGTATCATAAGGAACAACCTGACTATATGCATCCAAAATTTCAAAGATGGTTTCTTTGGCTATATCAAAAATTCCCGCTTCAATAGGATAAGATACTTGATCAAAAGTATCTTTAATTAATGATGAACGAGGTATTCAATTTTTTAAACTTTTTTGCCAATAATATTTGTGATATAACTTTGAATTATTTAATTCTCAGTTTATATATTGATTTTTTTTCATATCTATAACAAAAAATAAACCTTTTCTCTTTTATATATTTCATCATTTATATCAACAGATTAAGAATCTATTGAAAAAATAAATTGATTATATAGATATTGGCTTGTTTTATTTATTATATTTTCAAAAAATCATGATTTCTAAGTCTTCTTATCAAGAACAAACAACATATTGCTTAAAACCAATTTCTGAAGCAAAAGACTGCAAAGAACATTGTCATCCTACGTTTAGAAACGCATGTCTCGATCGCTATACTCATCATATATACGGTGTTTTATCAAATGACTTTGAGGAAAATGATATTTGATTGCAAAATTCTTTTCTCAAGACTGCATAATTATTTTAGTCACTGAAAAATATTCTTTCTTCAACATTATAAACGTTGATTACTTGTCTTTTTTGGTGCCAGTATTTTTTTGACATGATATTATGCTTTTGCCCGTCCGTTTTTCACTCCATTAATGACTATTAGAAGTGTAAACAATATATTTCATCGAGAATCACCTCTACGAAAACATAATCGAGTACCTATCGAAGATATTTCTTCTTCTGTTATCTATGCTGTTATTGCCGCCGAGGACAATAAATTTGTAGATCATTTTTGATTTGATATCGAAGCAATTCAAAAGGCTATAAAATATAATTTTTCTCATGAGTGATCTCTTATTGGTGGAAGTACTATTAGTCAACAAACCGCCAAAAATGTATTTCTCTGGCCTGGTCGTGATATTTTTAGAAAATGATTTGAAGTATATTTTACGCTTCTTATCGAATCTATGTGGACCAAAGAAAGAATTATGGAAATATACCTTAATAGTATAGAATTTTGAAATTGAATTTATGGTATTGATGCTGCAGCAAAGCAGTATTTTCATACTAGCGCAAAAAAATTAACAAATTATCAGGCATCATTATTAGCTGCTTTGTTACCAAATCCTAGATATTATCAAAATCATCTTCGTTCTTATGTATTACAAAGAAGAAGAAATGCAATTCTCTATGGAATCACAAGAATGAAAAACGATAAAGAAACTAGGCTATTTGTAAATACTTTGAAATAATAATATTAGCCACCAAACCATTTAGTAAAAAAATTAGGATTAATTTCAAAAATCATTCTGAGTAATGCAAAAACAAATAATATAATTCATTCTCTTTTTGATAATTTCCAACCTGTTCTCATAAAAAGAAATGTTATTCCCAAAGTTAAAAATAAAATCAATACAGAAAATATATTATCTCTAAATAACAACTGCCAAAATCATGTATCACACTGAGTCAAAACAACACATTTTGAAGTAAGATTTAATGGTGCTATAACTGAACTTATTCCTATAATTCATAAAATATTGAAAATATCTGACCCTATGACATTTCCTACTCCCATATCATAATTTTTCTTGAGAATAGCTGCTACTGTTGCAGCTACTTCTGGCAAACTGGTTCCTGCAGCAACTATCGTTGCACCTATTGCTCGTTCTGAAATTCAAAAAGTCTGTGCAATATATACAGCAGCACTCACTACTAATTCTGAAGCCAACACTAATATACCAAGACTTGCTATCAACTTAATAATATTCATCAAAGTTCCATTTCCAATATCATGAAATTCTGGAATATCTTTTTTGAAAATTGCTACGAGAAATGATAATCCTAATATCCCCAGAAATATTCCAGAATATAAGGACATACCAAATGATACAGTAAAATTACCATCGATAGTTGTTGCATGAACAGATGCAAGAGCTACTAATCCAAGTGCAACATATGCTAAATTTTTGAGTTTTGGTTTTGATATTTCAACTTCTTCATCTGTTGGTGCATCTTTTTTGATTCGAAGATATCCATTATATCAGACTAATCCTGCAAGTAAAATTGCTCCTTCTCGCCGAGCAACGTGTTGATCCCATAGCATTGCAAGAACAGCTGCAGTAATAATAAGTAAAACCAAACCATCTCTATAGATAATTTTTTTCTTGATGAATATTGGCATAATAATAGCACTAAGACCAAGAATAAACCCCAGATTAAATATATTTGATCCTATTACATTTCCTACTGAAAGTGCTCAATTTCATTGAATTGCAGCCAATCCAGAAAGAAATAATTCTGGTGCCGAAGTTCCTATCGCTATAATAGTTAATCCAATAAGCAAACTAGAAACATGAAAATGTTTTGCGATTCTCACACTAGAAGTAATCAGATAATTAGCTCAAAAACCAAGCAAAAGCAATCCTAAAATAAGCAGAATTATTGCAAATATCATATTCTCTTTCAAAAAAATAAAAATATGAAAATAAGATTATATATTCATTAAAAAAAATCAAGTAAACACTTTGATTTATAGATTAATACCCGTATTTACTTGTATCTAAAAAAAGTTATTAAAAATTTGACAAAACAAACATTTTCCTATATACTTATATTGTCATCAAAAGATGAAGGGCGTTAAAACCTTATTATCTGATGGTGAGGATCTTTATTATAGAACAAATTGACCTGCATCTGTTTTTATATCATGTATGGCGTATATCTATCTTCTTATTTTGATTGATGTCTTAGCAATAAGATGTTGGTTTGAATCTGGACATAGCGTATATCTGTATAGCGATATTTCTGTTTATTCAGGCTTTTGAGAATTTCTGTTCTCTTACAAATATTGTATTTCTTGCAAAAGAGATATCAGACAAAAGATTAAAGATTAAACTGTCTGCTTTGTAAAATGTAGTGTTGGATAAAACCAGCTTTGCATTATAGTAAAAATAGCGTCAGATCAACATAGGACTTGTGCCTTCTTGCTTTGTTATATTTTACTTGATGTATTTTACCTTTGGGTATTTTATTCCTTGTATTGTATTTCATTAGTTTATCAACATATGTCCTTGCTCTATATAAAGTCCAAGGGCCTTAGAATTTATTCTAGGGTCTTTTTTTGTTATTCCAAAAATGTTGCTATTTTATCTAATAGTTTATCTTTTCCTCTTCCTTTGCTACTTGAAGTCATAAGCAACACTGGTGGATGACCGAAACGATCTGTATAAAGTTTTTGCAATGCAGTAGTATGTTTATGTAAATCTTTTTGGTTTACTTTATCTGTTTTGGTCACAACAATTTCAAAAGGAATCTGTTCTTCTTTTAGGACTTGCATAAATTCAAAGTCGATAGATTGGGGTTCAATCGAACCGTCAATAAGGACGAAAATTGTTTTCAATGATTCTCTTTGGGTAAGAAATTCTTGCATCGTATCCATCCAATCGATTCTTTGGCTTTTGCTATATTTTGCATATCCATATCCGGGAAGATCAACGAGAAATCGAGTTTTATTAATGAGAAAATAATTCAGCAATTGGGTTTTACCAGGAGTTACTGAAGACTTTGCTAACTGTTTACGTTGGGTAATCATATTTATAAGTGAAGATTTTCCTACATTAGATCTTCCCACCAAGGCAAATTCTGGATACTCTGCGGGAGGACATTCTGAAAGTTTGGAGGCACTTTTTATAAATTCGGCTGAGGTTATAATCATGATTTATAATATTATTATTTCGCAATAAAAAATAAACAAACTAAGTTATTTTACAATAAAAAACAAACAAAATTCATCTATCATCAAAACAATATCTTTTATGAATTTAACGTTTAGTTGTTGATGATTTTCTTTTTTATTTATTCTTTTTATTGATCAATTTATAATAGTTTTTACAGATTGGATAAATGATAACAAGATGCTTTTATTTTCTCTATCAAGCTCTTTCTATTAATTCAAACCATCTTCCTTCTTTAATTTCGAGGTGTTTAATCAAGGTACTGAGTTCGATTCCAAGTTTCTTAATATCATCAAAAGGGCAATTTGGATCATTAAATAGAATCTGAATTTCATCTTTTCTCTTTTCTAATGTTTGAATATCTTTACTCAACTGATCAAGTTCACGTTGTTCCATATACGAAAGTTTCTTTGGTTTGTCGGAAAGTGGGGCTTCAACTTGTTTTGCTAGCGGTTTATTTTCTTTTTTGCCTTTTTTGAGCTTTTCTTCTTGGGCGGATTTGTACTGGGAATAGGTTCATCGGAAGTCATTGATTACGCCCTCGCCTTCGAAGACGAAGATATGGTCCACAATTTTATCCATAAAAAATCTATCATGAGAAACCACGATCAAGCAGCCTTTGTAATTGGAAAGAAAATCTTCTAACACTCCCAAAGTTATTAAGTCCAAATCGTTGGTTGGCTCATCCATAATTAAAAAGTTTGGGTTCTTTTGCAGGATAGCTAGCATATATAATCTTCTTTTTTCTCCACCGCTTAAGCTATGAGCAAATTGATGTTGTTGCTTGGGGAAAAAAAGAAATTTTTCGAGAAGTTTTGGATCGGGAACAATGTCTATAAGTCTTTTGTCTGTTGGAAAATCGATTTGTTTTTGTTCGTAATATCCAAAAACCACAGACTCCCCTGCTTCAATAGTTCCTTTGTCCAAGGTTTCTTGGCCCATAATCATATTTATAAATGTTGATTTTCCGACTCCGTTTTTTCCGATAATTCCTATACGTTCACCGTGTCTACATTCGTGAGAAAAATCATTGACTATTTTTTTGGTGTCGAAAGATTTTTGTATATTTTTGATATGCAATATTTTGCCTCATAAGCGTCTTTCTTCTACACCGAGTTCTAATTTTGCGCTTTCCGAAAAACGAACATCTCTCTTGGTATCAAATTTTTCTTCGATATCGGAGAATCTTTTTTCTCTAAAGGTGGCTTTGGTTTGTCTCCCCTGCGGAGCTCTACGAATCCAGGCAAGCTCTTTTTTGAACAACTGGTGAAGTTTGTGCATCTCTATTTTTTCGTTTTCTTCGCGAATAGCTTTTTTCTCCAAAAAATAAGAATAATTTCCTGTATATTGATGTATTTTTCCTCTTTCCAACTCCCAAATATCGGTACATACTCTTTCCAGAAAATATCTATCATGGGTCACCATAAACAAGGTAATATGATGTTTCTTGAGATATCGTTCTAACCATTCAATCATATCGAGATCAAGATGATTCGTTGGCTCATCTAGTACCAACATTGAAGGATTTCCCGCCAACACCTTCGCCAACATCACACGCTTTGCTTCCCCTCATGATAACGTATCCATCGTTTGTCCAAGATACGATTTGATTCTCAATTTATCCACACTAATATTGAGTTCAACTTCTTGTTCCCGATTCGCATTGGTATCAAAATCAAAAAGAAAATCACGAACCGTTACGTGTTTGTCGAGTTTATACTCTTGTCATAAATATCAGATTTTTATATCTTCTCTCCAATCTATTTCCCCATCCGTCAGATCGATTTCCTTCATCAATAATTTGAGCAAGGTTGTTTTCCCCGCTCCATTTTTGGCAATCAAAGCAATCTTCTGATTTTTGGTAATCGTAAAATCAACATGATCAACTAGTGATTTGTCCGTATATGATTTGGTAAGATTGGTTACTTTGAGGTATTGCATAAGGAAAACTGCGACATAAAATGAAACATCATATGTCACTATACTAATTCGGAAACCATTTTCATTATATTTTTTAAAATCTGATTATTTTTGGAGTTCTTTTTTAATTATTTCACAGAATTCTGGACTATAATGAATTGTCTTTCTATTCATCTTATCTAAATAGTCCTTAAATCGTTCTGGATTTGTTTCTCTATATTTCTCGGTACGTCCTTTTATAGTAAGGGGATCTACACCAATTTCTTTTGCTAATCATTTATTTGTGTTTCGTCATTTTGGTGATTTTTCTCATCTATTTTCTATTTCTTTTTTTACTATTTTACATAATTCTGGATGATAATGTTCTCGTAATCTATTATTTTTATCTAAATATTCTTTAAATCGTTCTGTGTTTTTTTCTCTATATTTTTCTATTACCAATTTTATAGATTGTTCTGATGTTCCTATTTTGTCGGCTAATCATTTATTTGTTTCCCATCACTTTGGTGACTTTTCTCCTCTATTCTTCGCTTCCTTTCTTATTATCTCACATAACTCTGGATGATAATATTCTCGTAAATTATTATGATTATCTAGATATTGTTTAAACCACAATAGATTTGTTTCTCTATATTTATTTGCAATATCTTTTACTACATAAAAAGATTCCGTCAATTCTAATCTTAATTTATTATTGTTTTTCCATCACTCTGGAGCTTTTTCTCATCTATTTTTTATTTCTATTTCTTCTTCTACAATCTTACATAACTCTGGTGCATAGTATTCGCGTAAGTTGTTTATATTATCTAAGTAATATACAAACCAATCTAGACTATTTCATCTATAACTTTCAGCTATTTTTTTCACACTATCAAAATCTACTCATAAATCACTAGCTAATTTATTATTGTTTTTCCATCACTCTGGAGCTTTTTCTCATCTATTTTCTATTTCTTCTTCTATAATTTTACACAATTCTGGATGATAATATTCTCTTATTCTTCATAATTTATTTATATATTCCTTGAATCGTTCAGGATTTGTTACGATATATTTTTTTGCTATTTTTTTTATAGCATCTTTGTTTTTTTCCAATTTTTCAGCTAAAGCATTATTTGTAAACCATCATTCTGGAGATTCTTCTCACCTATTTTTTATTTCTTCTTCTATAATTTTACACAATTCTGGCGCATAATATTCTCGTAGATTACTGTGATTATCTAAATATTTTTTTAAATATTCTGGATTTGTTTCTCTATATAGTTTAACTATATTTTTTATTGTATTTGGTGCAACGCTCAAATTAGTAGCCAATGATTTATTCGTATACCATCATTCTGGCACTCTTAAAAAATCTTTTATATTTACTTTTTTTCAAACCGATCATCCATCTTTATTTTCTTTTCCTTTTTCAAACAAATAATATCTCATCTTAGTTTCCCAATTTGCACTGTCTTCATAGTCAAAATTCACGCTAACAATATTTTCATTTTGTTTGATTCATTTTTTTGTAGTATTCAAAAAATATTCTACTTCTATATAGCCATCATAAATGAATGTTTTTTCTCCATAACCATTATTAATCAGAATTGTTTTATTTATTCTTGGGATGTGAATATAAAGATATGTTTCTTCTCTCATTTGATTTAATTGATTTACTCAAGTAATCACAAACAAATCATCTGTATATATTTCATTTTTTCTAAGCAATGTTATTAATGAACCAAATTTATTACATCATTCTTTCTTTTCAAATCATCAATTTCAAGAACCTGTCTGAACTTGTTGTTCATCTGGCGGAAGAATAGTTTCTTCTACTTTTCTAAAATAAATTTTCATATTTTTTAATATATCTTCAATATTTTCTTGATTTTCCAATATTTTATTGAGATTGATAATACATTGATTCAATAAATCATGAATACTTACTTTATCGCCAGTTGCTATTTGCATAATTCTAGCTTCCAACGTATTTCTTAATGCAAGTACTGTTCCATGTATTGCTTGGTATGTTTTTGTATTTTCCATTTCTTTGTTTTGCTTTTGGTAATTTTGTAATATATCAAAAATTCCAGCTTTAATATCTGATTCTAATTGGATTAATGCATTGAGCATTTGCTCTGATCATGGCTGTTGATCAAGCATTTCCAAAATATTGAAATAAGAATTCTGAAGCAAAATTTTTTGCATACAAAAAATCAATAATATAAATAATTTTTGTAATTATAAATATTATCTATTAAATGTCAATATCTTAATAATTTTCTTCATAATATTCACTTTTGGCTTGATCATAAACAGATTTGGCTCTTTTGGTAGCTAGTCTGTGATCGATGATTGGTTTAATATATTTCAATGAATATGTGAGTGGATCGTGCAACTGCTCTGCTGGGATATTTTTGAGTTCTGGGAGATATTTTTTGATATATTTTGCCTCAGGATCAAATCTTTGAGCTTGAAGAATCGGACTAAAGATTCTCAGTGGTCTTGGGTCTGCGCCAACTGAAGCTGATCGCTGTCGGTTTCCGATGTTAACTATTTGGTCATAATCTAGCAAGTGCTTTTTGAAAAATTCTTCTCATCGCTTTCGATCGATAAGGAGATCTTTAGTTAGAAATGATGCGACTATCATTCTGGCGCGGCCGTGCATTCGGTTTTCTGTTTTGAGTTGAGTTATCGCGGCATCTATAATTGGATATCAGGTTTTCCCTTGGCAAAAAGCCTCGAAGAGTTTGTTGTCGTTGTCTCGCGGAATACCTCTTCTTTTTGCCTGGAAGGATTGTACTAATACTTCTGGAAAATGATAAGAAAGTTGATATCGAAATTCTCTTCGCGCCAGTTCTTTGATAAAGGTTTGATTGTTTGCTTGATGTGCGAAGTGATAGAGCTGGCGGGAGGAGATAACGCCGAATCTGAGATATGGAGAAATTTTACTGGTCCCGCCAGCTCCTAGCATATTTCTCTTTTCATCGTAATTTTTGAAATCAAACTTTTTGAGTATTTTTAGTGGATCTTGAAATTTTCGATAAGGATGAGAAGATGGTAGTTGATCAAGTGATTTTTGAGTGAGTTGAGCAATGTCGCGACTTGGGAAAAGGAGGGCGACTTTGTCGCGAGGTAACTGGTAGGTGTCTGAGATAACAACCTTTTCCCAAGCTTTGGAATAGGGAGAAAAGATCTGATACGGTTTCAAGACTTCTGGCGCTACCAGCAAATAATCATTTTCCACGTGCATGTGCACGCCCATTTCTCTGAGCGCCAGACGCACTCTTAAATCTCTCCCTATTCCGTAGGTATCATATGATTTATTTGTATAAACTTGCCCAATGGAATGCTCACGTACAAGCGAAGGGATAAGCTCTTGTGGATTGCCAACCATAACTAAAAGATTCAGATTGATTGTTTGTAATTGTTGTTGTAAATTGAGAAGAGCATCTTTGATAAAGCCAAGTCTTGGATCTTGTAATCATTGAAATTCTTGAAGTAATTTTGTATCTATAATAAAAATAGGTAAAATCTGGTCGCTATTCTTGAAAGCCACAGTTAGTCAATGGTTATCTTGTATTCTCAGGTCTTGTCTAAATCGAAAAATCGTTTTCATAATATCATAAGACATATAAATTATGGTAATATTTCTCACGAAAAAGACGAAAATAAACCGGTATGATTTGATCCTGTTTCAATTTTTATAGAATTATTTTGTGATTCTCTGCTTTTATCAAAAGCTTTCTCAATAAGCATCATCACTCCTATAAAAAAAGGAATATTGATAACAATTATTGCGAGAATTAATATATTTTTTTTATCCATGATATTGTATTGAAATTAAAATATAACTTTTTGATAATAATGAAAAATAAAGTAAAAACTAGTTTTTTCTAAAAATTGATAGAAAATAGATGAAAAGCCTTGAAATAAAGATAGAAAATAATATATACTTTGAGCCTATTTTTATGAATACGTTTTTAAATGGAACATATATTACCTACGTTACATATCTTCTGATTTGATTTTATTATAAGGTCAAGCTACATTTGAGTACTGGCAGAAATTTTTATTATAGGTATTTTTATCGCATTATTTCATTTTAAGAAAAAAAGTAAAATCAGTATTATTTTTGAACTTCTCTATGAAGAAATATATAAAGTTTTTGAAGAAATTTTATGAGAACATGAAAAGAAACGAGTAAAATCAACCATAGTCAGTTTGTTTTTTGTTGTATTCATTTCAAATTTCATGGGATTGTTTGTTGATTCATTTGCATTAGCTCGACCTACACTAGAACATTATATAACAATACCTACTAGTGATAAAAACTTTGACGTTGCATTAGCAATATTCTCTGTTGTATTTGTACTTTTTATGCAAGCAAAGAAACATTGATTCATTCATTTTGTTCATGAATATATTCCTATAACGGGTAAAAAAATTATTGACGTAGAAAAATGAACTATGAATCCGTTTGTTTACTATCCTATGAAGGTTGTTGTAAAACTTTTCGACATAATCATATCATTGTTTATTTGAATATTGGATATTATTGGAAATCTAGCAAAGCTTATTTCTCTCTCACATAGATTATGGGGAAATATGTTAGCATGAACTATTCTTTTGTGAATGTTAGTGGCTGGTACAAATTGATTATCACAACTTATAGCAAAAGTAGATTTCCCATTCCTTCTGCCAATAATTCTTCTCGTTCAATGACTATTGGTTGCTGTCGTTCAAGCATTTGTAATATCCCTTCTTACCGCTATCTTTGTTAAGATAGTACAAGAGTAATATCTTTTATATAATAATTATAGAATTATGGAACTACATGTATTATGAGCAGCTATTGCACTATGACTATGTGCTATCTGAGTTTCTTTAGGACACGCAGTTGTATCCAAAAAATCAGTTGAAGCTCTTGGAAAAAATCCAGAACTTAGTTGATCACTTATGGTATTTACTGTTTTGGGTATTGCCTTAGTTGAATCTGCAGCCATCTATGGATTGATTATTGCGTTCAAAATTATTGATCTAGGATCTGCTATCAGTGTAGCAAGTGCTCTTTCTGCAGGACTTGTAATGGGTATTGCTGGACTTCCTGTATCATTATGAGAATG
This sequence comes from candidate division SR1 bacterium RAAC1_SR1_1, assembly GCA_000503875.1. Lineage (GTDB taxonomy): Bacteria > Patescibacteriota > Gracilibacteria > Absconditabacterales > Absconditicoccaceae > UBA5124. The sequence goes on along the minus strand of CP006913.1, from coordinate 284,805 downwards.
ATGGGTTGTTGCTGCCGCTATTGATGCCCTACAAAGAAATCCTGAAGCAAAGAATAAAATAATGACATTTATGGTATTGTTTGTTGCCTTAGTTGAATCATCAGCTATTTATGCACTTATCGTTGCTTTTAAGATACTTTGATAAATTTTATCTTTGTTTTATGAAAAAATTATGTCATTTCTAGAATCAATAGGATTAGATTTGTTTACCGTAATCGCTCAGATTTTCAATTTTCTATTGCTTTTTTGGATCTTTAAAAGATTTTTATGAGATACTATATCTACTTCCATCGAAGAAAGAAGAAATTTGGTAAAAAAATTAAAAAATGCTGATGTTGAATACCTAGAGATTTTGGATAAAGCAAAAATAGAAGCTGAAGATATCATCTCTCATGCAAAAAAACACTCTGAATCTATTCTTTATGAAGGAGAAACTCTTGCCAAAGAACATAGTAAAACTATTTTAAAAGAATGAGAACAAAAAGCAAAAGCTATTCTTTTACAAGCAGAGAAAGAAGCTAAAAAGCTTGAAGAATCACTAACCAATAATTGGACTGATTCTTTAAAAAGAACTAGTAAAATGCTTGTTAAAAAGATTTTGTGAAGCGATGAAAAGTTGCAAGATAAATACCTGGATACATTGATTAGTGATTTAAAAAAATAATATCCCTCATGTCAAATCTCTCATTTAAAACATTTATACAAGAATATTTGCCAAGTCTTCAAAAGGACGCTCATTTTGTTGAATATGTAAAAATAGCGAATATCTTGGTAAAAAAATATAATAGAAATATATTTCTTTCGGACTACAAAAATAGTATCAAAACTAATGATCAGGGATTGCGAGATTTTATTGCATTTTTGGGGAAATATGGGTTTTGGAGTAAAAAACATTTGAACATCTTGATCAAAGAACTCCAAAAGCAAGAAAAAGAAATACAATTTACCGTACAAGCTCCTCTCTCTGCTCAAAAAGATATTCATAGTAAAGTAGATGCTGTGCTCAAAAAAGAATTTAAAGCATATAGTTTGCAAAATGATGAGTGTTTCCACTTAGGGATAACAATCAAAGGAAATGGTTATCAATACAAAAGAAATTTAGATTCAGATTTAGATATTTTATTGAAATAATATTATAGTAAATTTATATCATTATCTTAATTACCTATGGATCTCGTATCGGATATTCTCAAAAAAATTGAAAAAGACTTGGATGGTAAAGACCTCAAACAACAGTTTTCCAAAAAAGGAGAAATCCTAGAATTGAAAGATGGTGTCGCAACCGTGATTGGTTTGGACAATGCGATGTTTTCTGAAATTGTAGAATTTGAAAATGGAGTTAAGGGGCTTGTGCTCGATCTTTCTCCAGATACTGTCGGAATTCTCGTATTGGGAAGCCAAGAAGGTCTCTGACAAGGAAGTGTAGTAAAAGCTATGGGAAAAGTCTTGGACGTCTGAGTAGGAGAAGAATATTTGGGTAGAGTCTTGGATGCCTTGGGTAATCCTATAGATGATGAAGGTAAAATCACGCCAACAGCATTTTCTCCCGTTGAAAAAATTGCTCCTGGAGTTATTGCTAGAAAATCAGTAAATACACCTTTGGAAACTGGTATTAAAGCAATTGATACCATGGTGCCAATTGGAAGAGGACAGAGAGAATTGATTATCTGAAATAGACAAACAGGTAAAACCACTATTGCAACGGATACTATCATCCACCAAAAAGGAAAAGATGTGATCTGTATCTATGTTGCGATTGGGCAAAAAGATAGTAAAGTAAGAAGAATCGTAGAAATGCTCAAAGAGAAATGAGCTATGGATTACACCATCGTTGTTAATGCTCCGGCTAATGCACCATCCGTATTGCAATATATTGCTCCCTACGTAGGATGTGCTTTAGGAGAATATTTTATGGAACATGGAAAAGATGCGTTGATCATCTATGATGATTTGACGAAACATGCCGTTGCTTATAGAGAAGTTTCCCTCCTTTTGAGAAGACCTCCTGGAAGAGAAGCCTATCCTGGTGATGTATTTTACTTGCATTCCAAACTTTTGGAAAGAGCTGCAAGACTTAGCGATGAACATGGTGGAGGAAGTTTGACCGCTCTCCCTATTATTGAAACTTTGGATTCTGACGTTTCCGCATATATTCCAACCAATGTAATTTCTATCACAGACGGACAAATATTCTTAGAAACTGATCTTTTCAACTCATGAATCAGACCTGCAATCAATGTAGGACTCTCTGTTTCTCGTGTAGGATGATCTGCCCAGACCAAAATCATGAAAAAAATTGCTGGTAAACTTAGACTAGAATTAGCAACCTTTAGAGAGTTGGCTAGTTTCGCACAATTCGCTTCAGACCTAGACATTTCAACTCAAAATAAAATCGAAAAAGGAAAGAGGCTTGTAGAAATGCTTAAACAAAGCAATAACTCCCCTATTCCATTCAATAAGCAAGTAGTATTAGTATATGCTGGTATCAACTGATATATGGATACCTTGCCGTTGGATAAAATATTGGAATTTGAAAAAAACTTATATAATAAACTAGATACAACCCACAAAAAATTAAATCAGAATATTATCAAGAAGCAATCTTTAGATGACGAAATAGAATTGTGAATCAAAGAATTAATTACAATTGTTGTGGAAGAAATAGAAGTGAAATAGATTTTAGTTTTATATATACTACATGCAGCTAACTTTAATTTCACCGCAAGAAACAATTTTCCACTGAGAGGTAATAAAAACGACCATCCCTACGGAAGCTGGAGTAATTACCGTATTACCAAATCATATTCCTTTGGGAAGTATCGTGAAACCAGGAATTTTGAGTTTCTTACCAAAAGATAAACAAGGAAATACTTTTATAGAAGGTACGGATTTTTTGTTTAAAGAGGATGAAATTCATCTATCAATAGGCAACTGATCTCTTTATGTAGATGGTGAGAATCTTATTGTTTTTGTCTCGGGAGCAACTGCAAATCCTATATCTGATATACAAGAACTAGAAAAAATGAAAGAACAATTAGAAAGAGATATCAAAGAAATTAAACTCCAAGGAGATATAGATAGTATCGAAAAGTCCTATTTGTCATTACAAAAAATTACCGCTGATTTACATCTAAAAAAGATGAGACATGGCTAATACGAAGCTTATCAAGACCAAAATAAAATCAGTACATAATCTTCAAAAGATCATTAAGGCTTTGGAGATAGTTTCTACCGTTAAATTACAAAAACTAAAACAGAGAACACTCAATTTTAGAGGGTTTATGAAGCAGTTTTTGGGGGTTTTATATGCCATCAAAGATCATATAGATATTTTCGATGAAAATAACCAAACAAACAAAGATACAAAGAATAGTTTTGGAAGAAGATTGATTATTTTGGTAACTACGGATAAATGATTATGTGGATCACTCAATAGCAAACTTATTAAGCATCTTCAAGAGAAATATGGAACTATCAAAGAAGCAAAAGAAAACGTAGATATCTTTGTTATCGGAAAAAAATGATTAGATTTTTTTGTGGGAGCAGGATGGAATGTCGTAGGAACCTGTCATATCAAAGACAACTTTGTAGAAAATGATTTGAATAGCGTCTTCGTCTATATCAAACAAGCAATCAAAGAAAATCGTTATGCCAAGATCAAAATCTATTTCAACTACTTCAAGAATGTAGTAATGCAGGTGCCTTTGAGATTTAAACTCTATCCACTTGATCAAGAAAGTTTCGATGCGTTCTTGGAAAATATAGATAAAAAGTTAGATAATATTGCTTTGGTACCAAATAACAATCTATTACTAGAACCAGATCCAAAAACATATGCAAAATCATTAATTGAAGATATTGTGCATCATATCGTTTATTACGCGGTATTGAATAATAAGACATCAGAACAAGCTTCAAGAATGCTCGCTATGAAAAATGCCAAAGATAATTGTGGTGAAATCGTAAGTGGATTACAGACCGTGTATAATAAAACTCGTCAACAAAAAATTACCCAAGAAATATCAGAAATTGTTAGTTGATCACTATAAAAAAATATTTAATTTATTAATCTGCTCAAATGAAAAAGATTTTATTTGCTATAATACCATTGTTAGTTCTAACTGGATGTTCTGTACAAGAAAAACAACCAATAATTGATAATACAGCAATAAATAATTCTCCAGAATTAGTAGGTATACCAGCAATTACTTCAATACCCCTTGAAGGAATAAATACAACAGAAACTATGGAAAGTAAGTCTGTTCCTGCAGAAACAGATACAAAACCAACAATTGATACCAACTTGGAATGTGATGGTGCAGGATGTATAGACTATAATAACTTTTTCTGATGAGTTAGTAAAAATGTAGCCAGATTAATTTCTATTTATTATTATAATGTATGGGATTATAAAAATCATTATTATAATAATGATAATAGTGTTTTTGGAAATACAGAGCTTATGAATAAAGTTCTACAAGATATGAAATTAAGTGATCAAGAAGTAATTAATCATATCAAAAATATTGATCTAATAAATGAATATTATTGAGCAGTTAATGATAAAAAATATGATTATGCTCTCTCTTTAACAACAGGATCAAAAAGAGATGCAAACCGATATTCAAAAACATATTCAGGATACTGGAATTGGATATGAACAGAAAGATGAGAAGTGAAATATAAATATACATACAAATGAAATAACACATACTATTTTGGAGTAATTATTACATCATATTTATGAGATATGGTACATAATGAAACATATTGAATAACAAAACAAATTGTTGATTGAAAAATCAAATCTATAAGTAGTTCATTATTATCGACATTCGAAACAGCTGATGGTTATGGTGAAAAACCTGTAATATATCTCTATCCAACAAAACCTACAGCAGTAAGTGTAAAAATAAATCTTAAATGAATTTTTTCCACAACATATCCTGAAATTTGAGAAAACAATACACGAAATGTAATTGCAAATCCAGATGGAGAACTAATAAATAAAGCTGATGATAATAAATATTCATATATATTTTGGGAAGCAAAAAAAATGAAACCATGGAGTATAAATGAATGATTTGTTATTGAAAAAAAGAACTATACATCATTTCTCAAAGAAAAACTTACATATTTAGGTTTAACACCTAATGAATATAATGAATTTATTGTATATCGATTACCACTTATGAATCAGCATCCATATGCTGCAATTAGATTCGCTGGAAAAGACTATACAGACCAAGCTCAACTAACAATAATACCAAAACCAGATAGTATACAAAGAATATTTATGGTATTCAAATGACTAGATAAACCTATTTCTATACCAGAACAAAAATTACAATCATTCACAAGAACATGATTCTCAGCAATTGAATGGTGAGGTGCGCAAACATATTAATCAGAACAATTATAATCAGAAATTGTTAGTTGATCACTATAAAAAAATATTTAATTTATTACTTACTTCCCATGAAAGGAACAATCATCAGTATTAAATGAGTAGTTGTAGAAATTCAATTTGAAAAGGATATTCCCAATATTTATGATGCCCTCGTTGTAGATGTGCCAAATAGCAATGGAGATCAGATTGTTATTGAAGTTTTGCAATTATTGGAAGATGGTATTGTAAAAGGAATTGCCATGAATGCTACCGATGGACTCAAGAGATGAGATACCGTAACTGCTACAGGAAGTCCTATTAGTGTCCCTGTTGGACCTGAAGTTTTAGGACATATTTTTAATGTATTGGGAGATACGATAGATGGAACAAAGCAGATAAAAACTAAGGAAAAATGGGCTATCCATAGGAAACCGCCTACGTTTACTGAACTTGCTATCAAAGCTGAAATTTTGGAAACAGGTATCAAGGTTATCGACCTTTTGGCGCCGATTTTGAAAGGAGGAAAAGTAGGATTATTTGGTGGTGCAGGAGTTGGAAAAACCGTCGTGATGATGGAATTGATTCATAATATAGCAACGGAACATAGCGGAGTATCTGTAGTCTGTGGAGTTGGGGAAAGAACAAGAGAAGGAAATGATTTGTACCATGAAATGAAAGATTCTGGAGTATTAGATAAGACTGCAATGGTATACGGACAAATGAATGAAACACCTGGTCCTAGAGCAAGAGTTGCTTTGACGGGATTGACTATGGCGGAATACTTTAGAGATGTGGAGAAAAAAGACGTATTAGTGTTTATTGATAATATATTTAGATTTACACAGGCTTGATCAGAAGTTTCAGCATTACTCTGAAGAATACCTTCTGCGGTAGGATATCAACCTACTCTTTCTAGTGAAATGGGTATCTTACAAGAAAGAATCACGTCAACTGAACATGGATCAATCACGTCTGTACAAGCGGTATATGTGCCAGCGGATGACTTAACAGATCCTGCTCCAGCAACTACGTTTACTCACTTGGACTCCACTATCGTACTCAGTAGATCTATCGCAGAAAAAGGAATTTATCCTGCCGTAGATCCTTTGGATAGTACTTCAAGCATTTTGACACCAGACACGGTTGGTAAAAAACATTACCATATTGCTAAAGAAATCCAAAGAGTTTTGCAAAAATATAAGGAACTCCAAGATATCATTGCGATTCTTGGTATGGAAGAACTTTCTGTTGAAGATAAACTTACTGTTGCGAGAGCTAGAAAAATAGAGAAATTTTTTTCTCAACCATTTTTCGTCGCAGAACAATTTACTGGTATGAAGTGAGCATATGTTACCTTAGAAAATACAATAGCATGATTTGAAAAAATCCTCAATGGAGAACTAGATCATATTGGAGAAGAACACTTTATGTATAAAGGAAGTATTGATGAGGTAATAGCTGCACATAAATAATTTTTACTACACACAATAAGAAAAAAGCCACATATCTGTGGTTTTTTTATTTCAAAAAAAGGAGGGTTAAAACAACCCTCCTTTTTACCCTAAAATTTTCGCCTATGAACAAAGTAACTATTATTGAAAAAAAAACTAGAATTATGGCGACTGCTAATATATACTGTTTTGGCTATTAAAAGTCAAGCTGTTTTTTATTGCTTTGAGATAATGAATAGTTCTTCATTGCTGATGAAATTTTTGTTCATAATGCGTTTTGATATCGAAATGATCCGCTAATAAACTGTCGTTATAGAGATCATCTGTTTGGTCCAGAATAGTTCGTCATTCGTTTTTGAGCGTTTCTACAGAATAAGTAAATAAATCAACATCATCTGTTTTGAGTTTGAGCAAGCCTCATGGAACAAGCAATTTTTCATACATCATCAAAAAACGTGGACAGGTTAATCTTCTGCGAGTATCTGAATTTCTTGGTCTTGGATCTGGATGAATAATCCAAATTTCTTCTATGGTATGAGGATCAAAGAACTCATGAATATTCTGAATAATTCAGCGTATAAAACCTACATTCTTCAGTCAAAGATCTTTGGCTTCTTGGGCTCCGTATCGAAGTCTGTTTCCTTTGATATCTACACCGACGAAATTTCTGTCAGGAAAATGAGGGGCTAGCCCAACCGTGTACTCCCCTTTTCCACAGGCTAATTCAAGTACTAGAGGATTTTTATTTCAAAAAAATGTCGACCAATTTTTTCTAACGGTTTCAAACTCTGATTTTCCTGGTTGGATAACAAGGGAATCTTTGGTATTATCTTGGAATCTGACAAGTTTTCTACGTGGCATAAAAAAGAAATAGCAGTAAATTGTATAGAGTGTATAGGGAAATGTAATGATTTTTCAATAAAACAAAAGCCATCGTTGCGTTACAACAATGGCTTAATCCAAAATTCTAATTTATAAGTTTTTTCAAAGCCTCAATCTCTGCTTCACATTCAGAAATTAATCTTTTGCGTTCTTGAAGTTCTTTCACACGAACTTCCAAAACATTTTTAGCTCCCAACTTAATTTCTTCTTGGGTTGGTTCGGAGATTTTGCCCAAAGGAACACGATTAATAAAAAAGATAATAAATGAAATTAAAATGAGACACAAAATACCAAGAAACAGTAATGATAAGCTTAATAATACAGCATCAATAGCTACTAGTATAACAACCCCAACCATAACATAATTAATACGTTTACCTCTTATCACACCTTCCTTTTTTTCCAATAGAGAATCATAGATTCCCTGTTTTATTTTGTTTTCTTGATTTTCCATATTATTATTCATTATATTTTTGTTTTTTTATTATACATATTTAATATAAAAAGTCAATCTCTATTTTTATATGATTCTAATATTGAAAAGAACAACCAAATCAGCATACATGATTTTATGACTTTATACCTTTTGACTACATTATGCGTTTCCTTGTAAGTTGTCCCTTTGGACTGAGTAAATTAGTAAATAATGAACTCCAATATCTTGGGCTTACGCCTCATCATGGATTTGAAACTTGAGTCTATGTCGATGGAGAATTTCGCGATATGATGCGTATAAACCTTTGGAGCAGAATTGCAAATAAAGTCTATTTGGAGGCTGCTTTTTGACCATGTTTTGATTTTGATGCATTGTTTGCTTTGGTGCAAACTGTGGATTGGAAAAACTATGTCAATGAAGGACAAAATATTGTAGTAACCGTACATAGCAAATGATCAAAACTTGAAAGTACTAGAACGATCCAGGCTATAACCAATAAAGCCGTCTATAAACAAATTTCACCCACAGGAACCTGGCCTATGGACCCTAAAAAAGAGACCTTAGATATTTTTGTGATGATTATCGATAATCGTGCCTCAATATTTATCAATAGTTCATGAGCTCCTTTGCATCAGAGAGGATATAGAATCCAGACGGGTGATGCGCCCTTGAAAGAAAATCTAGCAGCCGCACTGGTGGTTCTGAGCACCTGGAAATTTGGGAATCCCTTTTGGGATCCGTTTTGCGGCTCGTGAACCCTGGCAATAGAAGCTGCCCTGCTTGCGAGAAATATCGCACCAGGACTTGGGAGAAGTTTTGCCTTCCAACAGTGGAAAACCATTGATATGGCAATGTTCGATGAGATAAAAAATGAAGCGACAAAAAAACAATTTACCACCAAAACATACCAGATTTATGGCTCTGATAGTGATGAAAAAATGCTCGCAATAGCTACAGCTAACGCAGAAAAAGCTGGTGTTGCTGATACTATAACTTTTAGCCAATATGATATTCTAAGTCCCCTCCTTCCTTATGACCTTGAAAAACTTACCATCGTTTCCAATCCGCCGTATGGAAAAAGACTTACAGGAATTGACTTAGGACAAATTTATACCCATTTGATCAGTCATATCCAAAATAGCATAGGAGGCTGATTTATCACGTCATACAAGGAATGCGAACAACAAATTCCCAAAGAATGGAGAAAGAAGAAGCTTTTTAATGGCGCTGACGAGTGTATCTTTTATTTCAGATAATGTATTTGACATTTTTCTTAACTTTTCTATAAACTATTCGACGTAAAACAAAAAAAACTAAAAAACCCTAAAATTATGGAAACAAAAAAAGTAACCCTAAAATTAAAAGACGAATTATTCGTCGTAACTATTTGTGGTGATAAAAATCACATTAATCAAATAACAAAAAAACAGAAGAAAATCAGATTCTTTTGTAAGAATGCCGAACTAAGAGTATTAACTTCTTATCTTATTAAAGACTTACGAGAGATATTGGAAACCAAAACATTTATGGTTGAAAACACCATATTTGGCATCGACAATATTGGTAATACCTTTTTGATTTTAAAAGGAGAAGATTATTATGTTCTCCTCAACAACAATGAGTTAAGAATTCCTGTTGTTATTCCTAGACAAACTATACAGACCTGGGAAGAAACAACAAAAACATGCAATGCCCTGCCGTATAAACCGATGGAACAAAATTTTACATTAAGACTGATCTAAAAGTACGCATCTATTAAAACGCTCTCTGTATCTCTGAGCGTTTTTCTTTATCATATAGGAATTTCAAAAATTCCTATTCAGCTAAGCTGGATAAAAACGACGTTAAATTTCTTGGGAAATTTCGGCGTCTTATTTTATTGAAAACTCCTAAGAAATTCTTAGGATACATTCTATGAACTACGAACAATTCTCTCATACGATCAATGATAAGGAAAAAAATATTTTCCTCGTAGATATGACTCAAGAAGTTGAGCATTTTTTCTCGACTTTGGCGCAAAGAGGAATTGGAAAATATCTGAGACAAGGCAAAAGAATCGGGATCATTGTGGATAAGAAATGATTTTCTAGTGGGATGATCTGTCGCGATTGCTGATTTGTACCACAGTGTACGAAATGTTCTGTCAGCATCAGTTATCATAAACTGGAAAGCGGAGATCAGATTTGACTCTGTCATATTTGCAAGGCCCAATATAATGTGCAGGAGAGTTGTGCTCACTGTCATGGACACAATATTAAATGATACGGGATGGGAACTCAAAAAGTTGCTGAATATTTGCAACAAGAATTTGGAGCCAAATCGTTGATTATTGAATCAGAAAAAGCTAATTCCACAAATAAGATCAAGAAAATTATGGAAGAGCTTCATCAGTATAAATGAGAATATCCTATTTTGATTGGAACATCGCTTCTCAGTACAGCTATTCCATCATATCCACTTGATCTCGTGGTATTTTTTAATGCCGATATGGGACTAAATATCCCTGATTATAATGTTGGAGAGAAGAATTTTAATCTGCTTTATCACACGTTTTTGCATCATGACAACGCTCAGTTTGTCGTACAAACGTTTAATCCTGAACAATATAGTATTCGTCAAGCCTGTAAACTCGATGAAGAGGGTTTTTGGAAAGAAGAAAATGAATTTAGAAAAGCCCATAATTATCCACCATTCGCTGACCTCTGTGTCCTTCTTTACAAAAACGAGGTAGAGGAAAAGGTGTTCACCAAGGTAGATAAACTCCACAAGGAACTCCTCTACCTCAAAGAAAAATATCAATTTCATGATTTGGAAATTTATTCTACGCCTCCATTGATTTATAAAATTTTTGGGAAATATAGATATAATATTATCCTCAAAGGCAAAGATTTGAAAAATTTTATGGATATAGTTTTTACCAAGCTCAATCTCACCGGAAAAAATTTTAAAGTAGATTGGAAAGCTGATAGTATTGTATAAAAAAAATCCCAGACCTACCGAAAACGGTGATCTGGGCAATAATAGTTAGTAATTAGGACATAGCGGCTGCCTGTTCCGGAATACGAACAGGAACGGTAACACAATCAATTTTTCCATAGTTTTCCAAAGCTTTGCTAATATAGCATTCAATACAACTTTCGGCTGAAAAGAACACCTTTTCTATGAGAAAACTTTTTATTTTCCCATCAATAACTTTAAAAAACTTCACTTTTTTTTCTGTTGACTCTACAACGATCCTTCCAAGCTTGAGAAGTTCATTTTCTTTGATATCTGAATAATGAAGATCTAAACATGAAGCTGTTGCTGGTTTCCAACATAGTGGTGAAATAGGTATTCCACCTTCAATTACGTATACGTTCATATATTGTTTTTTTTAGGTTTCCTATTTTATATATAAATACACAACAAAGTCAAACCAAAGTTATAAGAAAAGCCTCAACAGTTTTGTTCTTTTGTGTTTTTGGATATACTTAAAAGGAGTACTTTTATATATCCTTTTGTACTACTATGAATACTATTCAAGACGTTATTTTTGATACTAATTATAGCCAACAGCTTCCCAATTGAGGAAAGCCAAACTATATTCTTCAAATAGATGCTCCAAAAAAAACTGGAGGTGTTTGATGAATTTTTGATAGTTTGTTCTGAACACTTTTTCCTAGTGCTGCAACCCCAAAGAAAGATGGTACTCCATGAGCTGTTATACCAGAAAATAGTATGATCAAAGACAAAGATCTCAAAGAACAAATCAAATATCTTTTGGAATTACCTGATGATCAATATAGCGATAGCAAGCTTACTAGCAAACTTAGACAATATATCGTTGAAGTAGAAAAACAATATATTTCTGTCATCAATGATTATAAATCACACATAGCACCTTCATTTTGGGAACATAAGCCAAATCATTTCAATACTTCTGGGCTTTTGGGAAAAAGTTATTATGTTCAAAGTTATCCTTCATACATAGATGCTCTATGGACAAGAGATATTTTGAGTTTTCATGCAAAATGGGATATGAGCTGGTTTATTTATCCAGAAGATGATGCCGCAATCCAATCTATGCTCAAAACTAGAGCAACTCAACTTAAAGCAGAAATTAAAGATGCTATGTCAAAAGGAATCACGTTGGATACTGAAGTTGAACAACAATACAAGGATGTAGAAATGATTAGAGAAAAGTTAACAACTCGTGAAGAAAGATATTTTGAAACAGGATATTATATGAATGTTTACGAAGAAAGTGAAGATAAACTCAAGGAAGAAGGTAAGAAACTTGAACAAAAAATTTCTTGATATGGAATCAGAATGAAAAATGCTACTCAAAGAATGGATGAAGGATTTACCAGTACACTTCCTTTGTGTATCGATGATCTAGGGATTACGAGAAGTAGTGTTACTTCGTCATTGGCGGGAAGTTTTCCCTTTATTTCCAATGATATGATTAGTGAAACAGGAATCCTATATGGAGTTAATCAACATACAGGATGATTAGTGATTTTCGATAGATTCAATTCCAAACTTCCAAATATGAACAGTTGTGTACTAGCGACATCTGGAGCCGGAAAATCATTTACTGTTAAACTTGAAGTACTTAGATATTTGCTCAATGGAATTGATATTATCATTATCGATCCTGAAAATGAATACAAAACGCTTGCTCAAAAAGTAGGTGGTACCTATGTAAATATTGCTACAAGTTCACAACAATTTATTAATCCATTTGATATTCCTCCACAAATTAGTGATGTTGATTACGGGAAAGGAGATCTTTTGAGAAGTCAGATTATGGCACTTATTGGATTAGTGAAATTATTGATTGGAGATTTAAGTACTGAAGAAGAAGCTCTTCTGGATAAAGCAATTCAAAGTACCTATAGCTTAAAAGGATTTTCTTTGGAAGCTATGTCATATGAAGGCAAACAACCACCATTGATGGAAGATTTGATGAATGTTTTGGATGGTATGGATGGTGGAGAAAAAATAGCGCTTAAACTTAGTAAATATGTTACTGGAACCTTTGGAAAACTTTTCAATAACTATACTAACGTAGATATCAACAATGCAATGACCGTTTTTAGTATTAGAGATCTTGAAGAAGTATTAAAAACACCTGCGATGTTTAACGTTTTGAACTTTATCTGGACCAAAGTAAGATCACAGAAAAAGAAAAGATTACTTATCTGTGATGAAGCCTGGATTATGCTTCAACATGAAACTTCTGCAGAATTCTTATTTGGACTTATCAAAAGAGCCAGAAAATATGGACTTGGAATTACTACCATCTCTCAAGATATTGAAGACTTCGTAAGAAGTAAGTATGGAAAACCTATTCTTTCTAACTCGTCTCTTCAAATATTGCTTAAACAATCTACCACTTCTATCAAAGCGCTCAATGATCTGCTTGGACTCTCTGAGGCAGAGCAAAGAAGGTTGGTATCTTGTGGAGTTGGAGAAGGGCTCATTTTTGCGGGGCAACAGCACGTAGGGGTCAAAGTATTGGCTTCTCCAACAGAGAAAGAATTTATTACTACTGATGTAAAATAGCTCTTAGCTTTTAGCACTTAGAATATATATATCTTATGAATATTGAGGAAAAAGCAAATAATCAATCATTAAAAATTCAATTAAGTCTGGCTTCTTTGATGTTTTTTTCTCCGTTTATTACCCATTTACTTAAGGGAGACAGTCTCGAATTAAACGAACAAGATCGTCTTTTTGTTCAAGGATATATTTCTTTGGGATGGATCAATCTTATTTTGGTAGGATTAGCATTATTGAGTGGTCTGTTTTCTTATTTTTATACAATAGATATTCTTACTATAATTTATCAAGTTATTGTTGGTATTTTGGTTGCTCTTTTGGGTATTGGATGTATTTGAGCAATAACAGAAATCAAAATAATAAAGAAAACATCATTGTCGAACAAAAGTGAATTCACTGAATATACTAATCTTGATAAAGCACATTCTTTTTTAGCATATTTACCTGGATATTCTGTTTATCTTCGATATATGAAACATAGTTTTGATACACCTGATATCTTAATAAAAGAATCTCTTATTCTATGGATCTTATTTGGTATATCATGTCTTGCTCCAACACCATTTTTTGCTGTATTTATAGGAATAGTAATACTCGTAAGAATAGTAACTTTACTTGGAAATATCGATATTATACCCAAATCTATATCAGAATTTGTTTCTTCTTTATTTTACAAAAATCCAGAAGAAATTTGGTGATATGTATGGTGAAGTATTGTGTTTCTTTTTCACGGAAATTACAATCGTCCATATTGGAAACTCTTAGTTGAAAATATAAAAAACGAATATCAATATCTCTATGATATCAAAAAATTTGGAAGCATTCAGCGACAATATTGATTATTATTGATTTGTATTATTATCCTTCTTTGGCAAGTAGACCTCTGACATATTTCATGACTAGCTATTCTTACTGTACTTCTTGTTTTGGTAAGATATAGTGTTATGCTTTGGATATGGGGACGTAGTCCTGCATTGCCATTAATGAGAGAACTTGTACTTCTTATTACTACCATTATCAAACCTTTTACTTCAAAAAAATCATAATGAAACGCTTTATGTACTCCATTTTATTAACCGTAGTCTTATCTACATTTTCTTTTATTACATTTGCACAAGAAACAGAACCTTGTGAAACCCCTTCATGAAATTTTGTTAATCATTTGGATTATACAGGATTTTATAAAATAGATGTATCTACATATGATAAAACATGTATAGAAACATTATCAAATTTTCAATGTAAAAATTGAGAATTTATAAGTCCAAATAGTTATGATATCGATGATTATCCTTATGAAACTTGTCGCGAAAGAAGAGATAATGAATGTATTCATCCTTGGCTAGAACAATTTGTAGCCAATAGAAATTCTTTGGTTGGTTACACATCTACAACGTCAACAAATACCCAAACATGTGAACAAATAAAGGTTATTCTAACTTGTACAGATGGAATATGGGAATGAGGAAATCCAGATGCAATATATGAATGATGTACCGATCTTTGATTTAAAATATGTACAGTAAATAATACAGATTATCCTCATTGATGGTCAAAAATTTATTATTCTACTATGACTAGTATCTATCCAAAAAAATGTGTAAACATATGATCTATGTTTTCTTGTACCAATGGAACATTTATTGGTGATTTTAATCAATATCCATATGATACTTGTTTAGACTGACTTCCTGCTGATTGTAATATAGGAGGTGTTCCGATCCTTCACGGTTCTGGAATTACTGCATATTCTGCACAAGAAGTATTGTTTCCAAAAACTTGTGCTCAAAGTTCTACTACACTTTCTTGTAATAATTGAGCAATTGTTGGCAATCGAAATGTGTTTAAATATTTAGGATGTAAGGTTACTTGATGACTTGTCACTGGGGTTGACCTTAGACTTGAAGTAAAATTCCCTTGATGATTACTTAGTTTTGCACAATATTCTAGTCCATCCCTTGATGTTCTTATAAAAAATCGAGGAACTAATCTTGTAAATAAAGCAAATGTTCCCGCTGGATTATTAACTTGTTATTGGCATATGGATAACGGACAAAAACTCGTTATTTATCAATCTAAAAAACTAGTCCAATTTACTCTTAATCCTGGAACATCACTCAAACAAACTGTAATTCTAAAAGATATATTTACTCAATCTTTGGGTGACAAAAAAGTTTCGTGTGAATTAAAGAAACGAGATCAAGAAACTGTTGTTAGTAATAACACTCGATTATGAACAGTAGCTATCATCAAAGCAGAAAGATTTGATATCGCAATGAATAGAGCAATTGATAGTATCAAAAACAATCTTGATGCACCAGAAATTTTAAGTGATGTAAGTGCTACACCTGGTGCAGATGCAGTAAAAGATTTTTTACTAAAAAAAATTATGGATGTATTAGTTCCTCTTATTATAACTATTGGAATTCTGATTTCTCTTTTGGGGTTCTATAAAATTTTATTTTCTAGTGATGAAAAAGCTATTAGTGAAGGTACTAATTATATTGTTTATTGAGTATTGGGAATTATCGTTATTATGAGTGCAAAATTTATTTCAACAACACTTTATAATGATATTTTTCTTACTGGAAATATAGGTTATGGAGAATTACAATGATATGAAATAGCACAAAAAATATATGAAAAAATTGCATTCCCTTTTATTAAATTGGCTATTTATTTAGCACTTGGCGTATTATTTGTTTTATTGGCCTCTCGTGCATTAACATTTGTCTTTGGAACTGATGAAGATGCCAAGAAAAAAGCAGGAACTATTATTGCTTGGAATGTACTTGGTATGTTTATTATTATTTGAGCAAAACAAGTTATTGAGTTTATTTATGGAAAACAGCAAGACGTAGTAAAAGCAGTTAGTAACCTATGAGAAATTGGATCTGGACTTTTGGCAAACAAAAATCTACCTATCTTGTATGAAATTATTAACTGGGCAATGGGATTGGCTGCATTGGTAATTCTCATTATGGTTTTAGTTCAAGCATTCCAATTATTACTCAAACCAGATAGTCCAGATGCTATGAAAAAAATCAAAAATAGTTTATTATATATCTTCATTGGAATTATAGTTATAGGAACCGGATATATTGTTACCAACTTCTTGATTATCAACTAATATTTTCAATTGATTTTACCTAGAAAAAACGTATGTTATAGTGCATACGTTTTTTTATTTTTTTGAATATTATTTTATGCGCACGTTGTTAATTATTATTATGATTCTTTCAGGAATTGCTTTTATTGGAGCTGCTCTTTTAATGTCTCCAAAAGGAGGTATTGGACTAGGAATAGGAGGAATGGCTGGTGGAAATGAATATGGTAGCAAAAAATCCCTTGAAGGGAAAGTAAAAAAAATAGCTACTATTTCTGGTATTGTTTTTGTCGTTTCATCATTACTTTTACCTTATAGTAAGTAATTTTTATGATTACTCTTGATAAACATTATATCAAAAGATTTTTGAGATATATTTTTTTTGTAACTTTAATTTTGTGGATTATCAGCAGCATTTTTATCTTGTATAAATATGTTTGGTTTTCTTCCAATAAAACAAATTCTAAATGAGGAACTTTTGTTGAATGAATTTTTGACAGCACTTCTTACCTACCATATCTTCGTACTGATGGACAAAGTTCTTTTTATCAAGGGTTGTTATTTAATAGTTGTCTTAAATATTCTATTGTTTCTGAATGAATGCAATTCAAAGAAGATTTGTGTAATGTAAATACTAAAGATAATAAAACCTATACCATAACTGTCCATCCTTGAACTATTTGGTCTGATGGCACTCCTCTTTCACTTGATGATATCTTGTTTACTTATCAAGACATTATTATCAAAAATAAGCGATGAATTAGGACATTAACTCCTTATAAAGATGTAAAAATAACAAAAGAATCAGACTCTTCTTTTAAAGTTGTCTTTCCTACAACATCAATAGACAACAAACTGTTCTTTACACAATATATTCTTCCGTTACATATTCTCAAAGATTTTGATTTCCAAAGTTATAGGGAATTGTTTGCAGTACAGCCTATTTATACTAATTGTGCTAATATTGTTTCTCAAACAAGTGATCAATATAGCCTTATTTTTAATCTGGTAAATTGTACAGACACTAGTCTAAACTTTTATCAAATCAAAAATCACCTTTCTTTTGACGCATTTAATTCAGTTATTGATGAGAAAAAAAGCTCTATCGTAGATGTTTATCTATGAGATAAAACATTTCCTTGATATGAACAACACAATCTTTTTACCAATAAGATTATTACTGTTTTTTTTAATACCAATTCTGATAAGCTTCGTGTAAGAACAAGAAGAGCTTTATGATGACTTATTAAACGTAATTTTTATAGTACTGGATATAACAAATATTTACTCAAAAATACTGATGGATTGTTTGATGTTTTTCTTTCTACGGGAACAAATATTAAAGAATATCTAAATACAAGTTATGATCAAGATGCTGTAGTTAAAAAAGATCTCATTGATAGTTGAATAGAACCACTACCTAGGGATATAACTATCAAATGAGAAAACAAAAAATTTGTATTTTATACGGAGACAGAACCAAGTAAAACAGGATTAGCTGTATTTTTTGATACGGCTTATGATAGAATTGCAATGCAATATGGACAAAAACTTATTTCAGCAAGTTCTTATTCGTCAAAAAACAAAAAAGCAGAATTTATATTAGGAACTAGTTTAAAAAGTTTTTGAACAGGACTTAATAAATATATTATTTTATGATGGAAAAATAATAAAAAAATAACTCTTGCAACAGTAGATGTTTATAATGTTACCGAACCAAAAGCTACGTTTACTTGAACTATAGAACCACTCTCTGTTCTCTATTATGATGAACCATTATATCAAGCCATTGTTCTAAATCTTCAATCGATTTTTACTAAATTTGATATTGGTAATTACTTTACTTTTGAACCTATCAAATCATTGCAAGAATTAGAATGAAGATTGGTCTTGGGTGATTATGATATTATGATAAATACAATAGATATGGGACTCAAAAAGGATATTACAAAACTTTTTGCAACTGATAGCGCAATGAAAAACCCATCTCAATATCAAAATACAAAATTAATCTCACTTCTTCAGCAATATACAGACAAATCTTCTCAAAGAGTTCTTAATGAAGTAAATAATATTTATGCCAAAGATATGCCTTTTGTCGTTTTGGGTAAAGCATTTGTACCTATGCAGGTAAAAATAAATGTTGCTGAAAAACTTTTTTGAACAGGAAATGAATGATTAGAATTATATGATTATAACCGAAGAGAACTTGTTTATAAAAATCTTAAATTGGTAAATACTGTTCATATCGATTGAAAAAAAATCTGGAATTATATAAATTTTTCTCTTTTTATTAAAAATGCACTTGGTTTATCCAACGAGCTTCCTTCTATTGAAACACCTAATGATGATGTCCTTTCTGATACTTGATCAGATGTTCTTGTTGAATAATTTTTTGTTCCTTATTTTGTATATATGATAGATATTATTCAAATACTTCAATTAGCAATAATTCTTGCTGTTTCTATTGGGCTACATGAATATGCACATGCCTATGTTTCTCATAGACTTTGAGATCCAACACCAAAATTGCAATGAAGATTA
Source organism: candidate division SR1 bacterium RAAC1_SR1_1 (assembly GCA_000503875.1). Lineage (GTDB taxonomy): Bacteria > Patescibacteriota > Gracilibacteria > Absconditabacterales > Absconditicoccaceae > UBA5124. The sequence continues at coordinate 265,453 of CP006913.1, read as the reverse complement.
ACTCCGAATCCCTTGAAACATATAGATCCGATAGGATTTCTAATGATTTTTTTGATTCATTTTGGATGGGGAAAACCAGTGCAAATAAATCCTATGTATTATAAAAAGCCTCATTTAGGTGAATTAATGGTTGCTCTTGCTGGACCAGCTACCAATTTATTATTAGCAGTTTTTGGTATTCTTTTGCTCATTATTTCATCAAAAATAAGCTGACTTTGACTTCAAGCTATACTCAATCCAACAGATATTTATTTTTCATTTTGGCTTTCTTTTTCTTTTATCAATATTGGTCTAGCGGTTTTCAATTTACTTCCTATTCCCCCACTTGATGGGTTTAGATTGGTAAAAATGATTTCTTGGGAAGTAGGTGAATTTGTAGAAAAATATACTATGTACATATCTATTTTCTTTTTAATTTTGATTATCTGACCAGGAAGTGGTATAATTTGAAATTTTCTTTCTACAGTTAGCGTAGCTATTTTTAATGTCTTATTTATGATATTGTGACAAGTTTTTTATTAACGATACAAAGATCAAAATATCTACTAGAAGGCGATAGCGCAGCGAAGTAATCTACACTAATAAAATAGGTGAGCGTTTACATTTTTAGGTAAGAAAATATGGAGTCGAATTTGTTTGTGTTTTCTACCGTTAAGAAAATGTAACAGCTCACGAGGGGTTTTTGGTTACTTTTTGACCTGGGAGCAAAAAGTAACATTAAAAATATCCCCAGCGGAGCGAAAAACAAAAAAGAGAAATCTATTAGTTAATAACAATGTTTTAAATTTTCACTTATTACCATGTTAAATAAATTACAAACTATAGAAAAAAAATATCTTCAACTACAGGAACAAGCTATGGATCCTGCTGCTATGAATGACATGAAATCATATATTGCTATCAACAAAGAACTTTCAAACCTGAAAGAAGTATATGATCTTGCTGTTTCTTATAGAAAATATGCTGGCCAAGTAACTGAGGCCAAAGATATACTTACAAATGAGACAGATGAAGATATGCTAGCTATGGCTCAAGAAGAATTAGAAAACGCTGAAATTCAGCTTGAAGACCTTGATAAACGTATCAAGATTGCTCTTTTGCCGACGGATCCAAATGATGATAAAGATATTTATTTAGAAATTAGACCTGCAGCTTGAGGTGATGAAGCTGGACTTTTCGCTACAGAACTTTTGAAAATGTACCTTTGATATGCAACAAGAAAAGGTTGGAAAACAGAAATTGTAGATGAACAACTTTCTGATATTTGATGAATTAAAGATGTTACTGTAAAAATTTCTGGTAATAAAGTCTACTCTCTTATGAAATTTGAAAGTGGAGTTCATAGAGTTCAAAGAATTCCTGCTACAGAATCACAAGGAAGGGTTCATACTTCGACCGTAACCGTTGCTATTATGCCTGAAGCAGAAGACGTAGATATCGTTATTGATCCAAAAGATATTCAAATGGAAACATATGCAGCTTCTTCTGCTGGATGACAAAATGCCAATAAGAATCAAACAGGAGTTAGAATTCATCATAACCCAAGTTGATTGATTGTAAATATTGGAGATAGCAAATCCCAACTACAAAATAAAGAAAAAGCGTTTTCTGTATTGAAATCCAGATTATATCAGATTGAATTAGATAAAAAAATGGAAAAAGAAAAAACATTGAGATGAAACCAGATTGGAACAGGAGATAGATCAGAAAAAATCAGAACATATAACTTTCCTCAAGATAGAATAACTGATCATCGTATTCACGAATCTTGGTCAAACATACCTGTTGTCTTGACAGGAGATCTTGATGATATTATGGAAAAAATGGTCCTTGAAAATCAAACTAGACTTCTTCAAGAGACCATGGCAAAAGAATAATAGTTATTTTTTGTTGTTCTTCTCAATATAAGCAATAATTTCTTCTTGCGTTGAAAAATATTTTATTTTTACCAGTTTATACGACATAAATCATTTGTCGGTTTTGTAGATTTTGTATTCTTTACTATTTGTTGCTGCATAAATTATTGGTTCTCGATCCGTATCTACTTCATGATCCCATACTTCGATTACAGGATTATTTCTATCAATATAATATAAGAGAGCATCTTTAGAAGAAAATTCTTTTTTGTTAGCCATGGTTGGAGAACTAAATATTCCAGCTGTTTCACCAATTTCATAAACTTTTCCATTTGGTGCTATATACATATTATCGTCTAATTCCTTATATTCTTCATTATCACTATCATAAGCGACTACATGGCAATCACCTGGATTTTTACTATCAATAAATCTAATTAAACTTTCACGTGTTGCAAAATACTGCTTAACCTTCAAATTTGATGAAGTATATCCTTTCTTTTCTTCATTATAAACAACCGTATATTTTTTACAGTTCGGTGCAATATGCATAGTATCTGTATCTCCTTCTTTATCTTTCAAATAATTTTCTACCAATGTTTTTAAATATGCTAAATTACAATCATAATTAAAATCTTGCATATCTTTAATCATACTTTCCATAGTACCCATAAGTGTATTTAACTTAGCTGTTTCCCCGTATTGTGCTATCAATCCTGAAAATACTTCAGTAATACTCTTTTTCTCTTCTGTACTGAGTATACATACATCAGGTTGTTTAGGTTTTGTGGTTATTGTAAAAAATCATGATAAAGAACCAATTTGTATAGATGAATTTATTGTTTTATCATATTCATCACTAGCAAACATTTCTATTTTTAATGGATCATTATTATTTATCATTCCTGTTGTCCCTACTCAAGAACCGTTAATATAGAGTAATGCTCCACTTGAAATAGAAATTAATGTTCTTCATGTAAGCCCTGCTACACTAAAGGTATTTGATGTATATAATTTTTTTGGCTCTGCATTAAGCACGCTACTAATTCCTGGAAAAAATACAGCACCTGAGAATCCTCACAAAGAAATAGTCCCAGGAAGCGTTTGATTTGATAAATCACCTATTCCACCACCATATATATCAAAAATTCTTCCTTGAAATTTATTATCTTGAAAGGTCAATGTTCCTCAATATAAATCTTGTGTTATATTCATATTGTTGTCAGTAAGATTATAACGCATTCCTGCAAACAATTCGTATTTCAATCCTAAGTTAGTATGCGTTACTTGTCCAATCACAAAATTGCTTTGTATATTTGTTCCTGTACAATTGGTATATAATCATCCTACAACAACCATATTACTATAAGAACCATCGAGTTCTTTTAATTTTTGAAGACTATTTTGATCTAAAGGCCAAAGCTTTGATCATCTAATTGCATTATAATATAATCATTCTAATTGTTTTGAACATGTTGCGCTAGATGATGTTCCTGTAAGATAAATTGTTTCTGGCGTTGCCAATGTTATCAATCATGACCAGGCCAAAATTCATGTTAAATTATTTCCTCCATATTGAAAATGAATATTTGTTGAGTTGTTATGTTGTATAATAAATGAATTAAATGGGAAAAACGAGTTTGTCTCTTGCGCGCTTCCTTGAAGTACACGAAGAATAAGTCAAATTCCAAAAAGCACACCTAATACTAGGTGAAATACATGATTATACAAAATATGTTGTTGGAAATGGTGCTTTAAATTGTTTTTCATACGTAATTATTTGAAGTAAATCCTTCATTACAAGTATATTCTCAAAACAAGAAAATACAAAAAAATTAAGTCAGATTTCTTTTTTTAAGTTGACAAATCCTTTTTTTATGACAGAAAAACCCTGCAAATAGTATGCAGGGCTTCTTTTGAAATGAAATTAAATATTTTAGTCTTCGTCAATTTTTTTGATTTTTCCAGCTCTTTCATCAATAATCTTTTTTGCAACCGCTTCAGGCACTTTTTCGTAACTTGCGAATTGCATTGAAGATGCAGCTCTTCCTTGTGTATTTGATCTCAAATCTGTTGTATATCCGAACATCTCTGACAAAGGAACTTTTGCTCTAACTACTGCTCCGTTTCCTCTCTTATCTTGTCCTTGAATCATACCTCTTCTTGCGCTTAGATCACCCATCACTGTTCCAACATAATCTTCTGGAGTAACTACTTCAACATCCATAATTGGTTCAAGAATTACTGGTCCAGCTTTCATAAATGCATCTTTCATCGCTTTGTAGGTAGCAACCTTAAAGGCAATTTCTGATGAATCTACATCATGATAAGATCCGTCATATGGACATACTCTTACGTTGATGATAGGGAATCCTGCTAAGATACCTTGAGCAACACTTTCCTTTGCTCCCTTATCAATAGCTGGGATAAATTCTTTAGGAATTCTACCTCCTGTAACTTCATCTTTAAACTCGTAATCTTTTTCTTCAACTCTTTCAAGTCTCAAAAGTACGTGTCCATATTGACCTCTACCTCCAGATTGTTTCTTGAATAATCCTTCTCCTTCAGCAGATTTAGTAATAGTTTCTCTATATGCTACTTGAGGTTTTCCAGTTGTTACTTCTACTTTATGTTCTCTTCTAAGTCTATCTACGATAATTTCCAAATGCAACTCTCCCATTCCAGCAATAATTGTTTGATTACTTTCTGGATCAGTATAATATTTGAATGAAGGATCTTCGTAAGCTAATTTGCTAAGTCCAAGTCCCATTCTTTCTTGATCTGCTTTTGATTTTGGTTCAATAGCAATATCAATAACTGGTTCTGGAAATGTCATTTTTTCTAGAATAATTGGTTTGTTCATATCACAAAGTGTATTTCCTGTTCTTGTATCTTTAAGTCCCAAGAACGCACAGATATGTCCTGCATGAACTTCAGATATTTCTTCTCTTTTGTTGGCATGCATAAGCAAAAGCCTTCCTACTCTTTCTTTTTGTCCAGTAACTGGATTTAATAGAAAATCTCCAGAATGAATAACTCCAGAATATACTCTTACGTACGTCAAAGTACCCACAAATGGATCGGTAAGGATTTTGAATGCAATTGCAGAAATTGATTCATCATCAGATGGTTTTCTTTCAAGTATTTTATCATCATCATCAACGTCATGTCCTTTCATAGAACCTCTATCAAGTGGACAAGGAAGATAATCAACTACTGCATCAAGCATTAATTGAGTTCCTTTATTTCCAAGTGATGATCCACACATAATTGGATACAATTGGTTGGTAACAACTCCTTTTCTAATAGCTCTTTTGATAAGTTCTATAGAGATTTCTTCTCCTCCAAGGAACTTTTCTGCTAATTCATCATCAAACATAGATACTTTATCAATCATAGCTTCTCTATATTCTTCACATTTTGCTTGCATATCAGCAGGAATTTCATGTTCATTAACCATAATTCCATGATCTCAAGTGAAAGTATACATCTTCATTTTCATAAGATCTATAATTGCCTTGAATTCGTCAGCTTGTCATACTGGTAATTGCATAACTACACCTTTATCTGTAATTCTTGATTTAATAGAATCAACAGACATATAAAAATCAGCACCAAGTTTGTCCATCTTGTTTACATAGATAAGTCTTGGTACACCGTATTTATCAGCTTGTCTCCAAACTGTTTCTGTTTGTGGTTCAACTCCTTGTGATCCATCAAGCAAAGCAACGGCTCCATCAAGAACTCTAAGAGATCTCTCTACTTCAACCGTAAAATCAACGTGTCCTGGAGTATCGATAATATTGATATGATGTCCATCCCAAAAACATGCTGTTGTTGCAGAAGTAATAGTAATACCTCTCTCTTTTTCTTGTTCCATCCAGTCCATTTCAGCAGCACCTTCATGTACTTCACCTATTTTGTGCTTTTTACCTGTATAAAACAATACTCTTTCTGTAGTGGTAGTTTTTCCTGCATCAATGTGTGCCATGATACCGATGTTTCTCACCATACTCAATGGTTTTCTCTCTTCAGCCATACTAATAAAAGTTAAAACATTTAAAAAATTTAGAATCTGATTATGGATAGTGATTCGTTAGTTATTTTCAAGAGGTTTTAATTCTTTTAACAAAAAAAGTTGAATCAAAAAGATTCTGGTTTTAAAGTTTACTTTTCAAATATTATTTTCTCTTTTTTAATTCAAACGTTGATCTTATTTCTATCACATAATAATATTCTTTTGTATTTTGAAAATACTAGTACTAAATTTAAAATAATACTATTATATTTTTAAAATAATTTCGTTTAAAAAAAATCCCTAATATAACTAGGGATTCTCTATTTTAGTGGCTTTTTTAGAATACAATCACCACTACTTTTTCTTCTAAAACCTCTACCTCTTCTTCTCGAAGCTCAAAAGAAAATTCTATATTTTTTCTTTCTGGGTTTTCGAGAATTTCGGGATTCATTAGAGCTTTATTTGCATCAAAAAGATCTCTTGATGATAGCCATTTTTGGGGAATAGGTGTTTCTGTAAAAATACATACCATAACTTTTCCTTCTATTATTCCCTCAGGAATAACAATAGCTTCTCCTTCCATGACTTTTGGCAAATCTTCAAGATTTTTCGCAAATAATTTGCCTTTTTCAATAAGATATTTAAGAGAAGAGGTTTCAATACAAATACCTTCAGCGTATCTCTTTTCAACATCATCCCATCCTAAAAAGAAGGAAATAACATCTTTGTTTTTCATATGTTTTATGTTTTAGGTTTTAAGTTTTATTTTGTACATTATATTTATTTTGTCAATAATATCAATAAAAAATATTTAAAAAAATCCCTGGCAAAAACACCAGGAATTAATTTTTATAAGGGAATATCTATCGTAATCGATACACCTTTTTCAACAATGCTTACATACTCCAAATCCAATTGGAAGTTACATTCTATAACATCTTTACCATCCCAAGTCCCGATAAGATCTCTATTGAGATATTTTGCGGTTCTTCCCCATTTTTCTGGAACAGGGTTGTTTGTAAAAATATTAACGACGATTTTGTCTTGAATAAGTTCTTCATCTTCCACAGAGAATTGCGCAGAAATTTTTTCTGGTAAATCTTCAAAGGAAGAAGCTCGTTGGATAAATCCAGCTTCTTTGAGATCAAAGAAAAAGCTTCTATCTAACTCACAATCTCCGACGTATATACCGTCTTGATCTAATGTTAATAATACCTGTTTATTCATTTTATCTAGTTTTTATTTTACTTTTCTTATATACAAAAATCTCAATAAAAATCAATTCTACTTTACAATCACTTTTTCATTCATAAATACCTTCAGTCCGTGTTCTGATAATTCTTTTCCATATCCGGTATTTTTGATTCCTCCGTAAGGAAGGAAGGCATAGCTTGTCACTACTTTATCAATAAATGCATTACTAACTTCTACCTGTTGTGCAATATATTCTTTGTCTTCTTTGTTATCTCAGAAAATTGAACATCAAAGCCCATAGATACTTTGGTTTGCTAGGTGAATAATTTCTTCAATATCTTTGGCTTTGCTTATAGGAGCAACAGGACCGAAGACTTCTTCGTCGAAGACTTTCATACCAGGAACCACATCTTTGAGGACCGTTGGCAAGTAGAAATTTGGTCCGAAGGTTGATCAAGGTTTTCCGCCTGTCAAAAGGATGGCTCATTGCTGGATACTTGCTTGTACCTGGGCATCGATATCTTTGACAGCGGAAGCTTTTGCCAACGGTCCGATATCTGTTGCCTCATTCATCGGGTCACCTATGGTGAACTCGTTAACTGCTGCAGTAAATTTCTCGCAAAACGCGTCGTACATCGATTCGATGACTATAAATCTTTTCGATGAATTACACTTCTGACCATAGTTTGAAAATCTGCCTTTAATTGCTTGTTTAACAATAGCATCAAGATCGTTTGTTTCTAAAACAATAAAGGGATCGTTTCCTCCAAGTTCAAGCACAGAAGGTTTGAGGTATTTTCCAGCTAGCGAACCAATCTGTCTCCCCACAGCATCAGAACCAGTAACATTTGCTCCAATTACCAAAGGATGAGCGATAATTTTTTCGGTAAATTCGTGAGGAAGAAAAAGGTTGGTATATACACCCTTCGGAAAGCCTGCTTGTGCAAACAATTGTTCGATTTTTTCGGCAACTTGAGGGACATTGGATGCGTGTTTCATCAATACGACATTCCCTGCCATAATATTTGGAATTGCGCTTCTCAAGACTTGATTAAATGGATAATTCCATGGCATCACAGAGAAAATAACTCCTTTGGGTTGATAAACAATTTCTCCTTTGAGACCATCTTGATCAAATGGTTTTGGTGCGAGAATTTTTTCTGCATTTTCTGCAAAATAACCGATATTAGAAGCTGATTTTGTCACGTCTCCTTTTGCATCTTTATAAAGCATTCCCATTTCTTGGGTATCTAGTTTTGCTAGGTCTTCGAATTGGTCTTGCATTAATTTTGCAAAATTATTCATATATGTTTTTCTTTCTGCGAAAGATGTTTTTTTCCGTTTTCAGAATGCTTGGTGGGCTTGGTTGATTTTGGATTCTACCTCGTCTCGGGACATTTGTTCATAGGTTTTTGTAGTTTCTTGCGTGTATGGGTTTGTTGAAGTTATCATTGTAGATTATAGTAATAAGTTAAAATTAATTTTTCTATGTTACTTTTTAGCATTGCCCCAAAAAGTAACCAAAAAGGTCTAGTCGCTAGCAGCGCTCTCATCAGATATTTTTCCATATCACTCCCAATAAGACAAGCCAAACACCCACCAACAGTCCCAGGGCTCCCTATGGCTAACAACATAGTCTTCCATTTTCACTTAAGGTTTACAATACTTCGCTGTGCTATCGACCTTGATAGATTTGGTTTATTTATTTTTCTTAGATACCACATCCAAGATCTTTAGGAATTTTTGAGGATCGAGGCTGGCAGAGCCGATAAGGAAGCCGTTGACTGCAGGTTGAGCGATCAAGATGTCTGCGTTGGTGTCATTTACACTTCCGCCATAGATAATTCTGCTTTTTTCGTTTCCAAGAACTGATCTAATATACTCATGAATATCTTGGACCTCTTCTGGAGTCGCGCTTTTCCCAGTTCCGATTGCTCGCACAGGTTCGTAGGCAACATCTATCTGATCAAGAGTATCAATTCCCTGTAATGCCTCGCGTAATTGGATTTTCAAGGTTTCTTTGCTGATACCAAGTTCTTTTTGCTCGAGGTTTTCTCCGATACAAAGAATTGGTCTAATACCGTGTTGCAAAGCTGATTTGAGCTTTTTATTGATCATCTGGTTGGTTTCGCCGAAATATTGTCTTCTTTCTGAATGTCCGATAATCACGTACTCAGCACCAAGTTCCTTAAGAATCAATGGCGAAGTTTCTCCGGTATATGCCCCCTGATCTTCGTAATGCATATTCTGAGCCCCAAGATGCACGCAACTGTCTTTGGTCATTTCTGAAGCGGTTCCCAAACACACGGTCATTGGTGCAATCATCAGGTCAATATTTACAAAACAGGCATAATTATTTACAAACTGATCAAAATATTCCTGTAAATCTTTATGACTTTTGTACATTTTAAAATTGGCTCATATGAGGTATTTCATGGGCTTTTTTGATAATAAATTAAAATAATTCTGATTATACTTTTAATGGTCAAGTTACTTTTCTAACACAATTCTTTTCCCATGGACAATCGCGTCGGCAATTTTATCTACACAACTTTCATAAATTCTTGCGAAGGTAGATTTCGAGATTTGCATTTTTTCACCACCAGCTACAATATCTAATCCCTCTATATTTTTGAGTCTCAGTGTCTCGACTTCATCCTTAGCAAGCGTAATTTCTCCGTTGGTGCCACAGCATCCAGTGGGGAGGAAGACACAGGCATCAGGAGCGAAGTCGATGCATCTAATCTTCTTCTTCCTCCCCTTTTCTGAACATGGCGTCATTGACTATAATTAATTATAAATGGGAATATTCCCATATATAGAAAATATTTGAGCAAATGCAAGAGAATTTTTATATCGCATTTTTTGTAATTATATTGACTTTAAAGTCTTAATTGATATAATAAATTATATTAATAAAAACAAAAAAAATAACCAAAATATATATAAAGATGAAAACACTATTAACAATTAGCTTTATGCTTATCTTATCTTGTACTTTATTTGCACAGGATAAAGAAGAATTTGGTGTGCTAAAAACAGATGAAGGTATTTTCTTAGTTAAAAAAATCGAGAAAATAGAAATATCTGAAGAATTATTTAGCAAACATAATGGTAAAAATGTTGTAGAGGCCTGGAATAAAGGTAGTAGCCAACTTAAGGAATGCTCTGATCATTCTTATGACAAATGGGGATTTAAAAAACAGGGATATGCTACATCGTTTTATCTTATAAAGAAAAACGATAAAATAGAAGAAGATAGTGTTTCTATCCCTATTGGTATACCAAAAACCGCTTGGGAAACACCTATCTGTTATATTGTTGCATTTCTCTTTGGATTATTCTGGAGAAAGAAAAACAAAAAAACCAATAATGTAATATTTATAGGTTCTGCCTTATTTACTGGGATATTTATTAGTCAATATTTTCCTAGCATCGTTCCTATCGTTATCTATTCCTTACTTATTTTATTTGGACTTCTCATTGGTTATATACTACGTAGGAGCCAAATTCAACACTAGGTAAAATAGATCTCATTCATTATATTTAACGCTCATTATTTGAGCGTTTTTTTTATTTTGAATATATTTCTTGTATTGCTTTTGGGGATGATTATAGAAGAGTTATATATTTACTTTGAAATATATCATATGAATGTAATAGAATTTCTTAGACAATTTCGCGTTGGTGGATATGCTATTTTTGATCTTGTTGTTGCCTTTGGATGAATGTACTTGCTAGCTCCATTGTTATCCAGACTATTTAAAAAAATAAGAATTATTGTTCCAAGATTAAATCGAGTTTTTTTAACATTACCTATCGCAGTTATCGTACATTTTCTCGTAGGAAATATAACTCCTATGACGAAAGATATCGTTGATATACACTGACATTATCTAATAAAAATAATTATTTTAGTATCATTGTTTTTTGGAATAAGAAAAATAAAAATACTGAAGAAGAGCACCTAATCCTTTATTTTCTAAACACATGTTTATGAAAAAAACTTTCTGGACAGTAATTATTACCATTATTGTATTAGCCAGTTTAAAATTTGTTAATACAAAAACCGATTGGTTTAATTTCGAAATTAAAAACACACCCCTACAAGAACAAACTGGTATAGCAAATCCAGCTTCAACAAATTGTCTTGAAAAATGAGGAATACTAGAAACAAGAAAAAATAAAAAGGGCGAATATGGCGTTTGTCTTTTTGAAGATAATCGTCAATGTGAAGAATGGGCTTTCTTACGTGGGGATTGTCCTATTGGAGGAATGAAAGTTACTGGATATGAAAATGACGCAGAAATATATTGTGCAATTACTGGTGGTGAAGTAGAAGGAGTTGGAACTGATACCCCTATGTGTAAAAGAATTGATGGAACACTTTGTAATGCACAAGCAAATCTTGATGGTGAATGTCCAAATCCTTACGATCCAAATCCAAGCGCAGGAAATGGAGAAGCTGAATAATTTTTATCAATAACATCTATTGACTTTTTTATATATTTATATATAAGAATATTGATTTATTCTTAACATTTTTTCTTATGAATAATTTTCCTTCACCTTTAGAAAAAAAAGAAATTATTTTTGATCAAAAAGAAATTTTCCCTTATGGAAAACTAGGAAGACAAATAAATTGGAATAAGATATTTGATCAAAAATGTAGAGCACATTATCCAAAAGCAATTAACCGAAATAATATAGTCAATGATGATGGAAATTTTGATCTAGATAAATTCATTTTCTCACGTTTATCTACAATCAATAAAAGATTTTCTTATCTTAAATATATAGATGAAATTATTTCTTTTTTGTCAGAAGTACCAAAATCAGAATTAAAATATATACTTAAATCATCTTTAATTAAATTAATTAAACAATTTGAAGAGATGTACTTTCTTTGAAATAAAAATTCTGAAGTATATGAAAAAGATTTCTACATTGAGCTTAAATCTTTACTTGAAGAAATAGAAAATGCTCACAGCATAGAAGTAAATATCGATACAACAAATATTATAACAACGATTAATAATGTATGTAAAAAAGGATTAACTTGGGAAGAACAAGAACGAGGTAAGTATATAGAAACAGTTAAAAACAATTATCAGGAATCTGCAAAAAAATATGTTAATGAAGATAACTCTCTTAACATAGACGCAATTCTTGCTGATTTAGTTGGCGGTTGGAATCGAAATAATGAAGCTATGCTGATTGCTTTTTATAGTGCAACATCTAGTAAGATCGATTTAAAAAGACTTCAAGACTGAGTAATAGCTGCCTTAAATAAAAACATCAAAAAATTAGATACAGAAAAAGCTTTTACTATAATAGAATGGGTTTTGCCTTATATTTTTTATGGATTTGAATTTAATTTTGATTTACCAGAAATTTTTCGTCCTGAATATTTACAACATATTTCAATTTACAGTCTTACTTTAGAAAATTTTACTCATCAAGTAGAAAGTAAAGGCAATGCATTATGACGATCAAAAGACACACAAAATAAACTCATAGAACAGTTTAAAGAATTTTGACAAAAAGAAGAAGGAAAAATCTGATTTTGACAATGAAGTGAAGAATTGTGGATGCGACAAAATATTACTGGATGTATAAATGCAGAAAATTTCAAACATTATCTTTATGAAGAAGATTTATGATTAGATAAAATACCAGTCCCTAAAATTTTAGAAAACAATCGAGATGATAAAAAAGAAGATTTACTCAAAGCTTTAGAATAATTGATTGTTTTACTTTATTTTTTCCCTTATGCACCACGATAAACTCGTTAGAGACAATATTCCAGCAATTATTGAAAGTAATTGAGAGCAAGCTATCACTCATATTGCTGGTGATCAGGAATATAAACAAAGATTAGAAAATAAATTTTATGAAGAAGGAAAAGAGCTCTTTTCTTGAACCAATGTGGCTGAAGAACTAGCTGATATTTTGGAAGTTGTCTATGCAATAGGAGATTTTCATTGAATTTCAAAAGAAGAAATAGAAAAAATCAGAATTGAAAAATATGAAAAAAGATGAGGATTCTCAAAAAGAATAATTTTGGAAGAAACAAAATAGATTATATTTTGTCAGTAAATACGACTAAACGCTTAGAATATTGTTTTGTTTTTTTATCTAAGATACAAGTAATAAGGTTGAGGTGTGATTTCCCATCATTTGATAAGAATACTTCTGAAACACCTTCATTTGGGTCATATATTTTACTTTCACGAACAACAAAAGATACGCTTCATCATTTTCCGTCTCCTATATGAAGTTTATCTCATTTTTTTAATGTATTAATATCATGAAAAACAGATATCGTTCCATCTTTCCATATTCAATAATGCCCAGCTATAACAGCGGTTCAATTTTCACCAGGACGTTTCCCTAATGTAAATAATCAAACATCATCTCCATTATTTGGAGAATCCATTATGCCATCTTTTGTCAATCCAACAGATATAACAGCAGCATCAACGTAGATACTGGGAATTTCCAAACGAATTTCATTTGGATTTCTTACCAAAATTTCTGGTACTTCCTTTGGAATTTGTTGTACTATTGGAAATTCTTTAGATTCATTTTGTATTTCATCATTGTCAAAATCCCAAAAAGAAACTATTATTGAAAGTAAGAAAAACCCCATAGTACTAAAGAAAAACAATATATATCTTGATCAGATTTTTTGTTTCATCGTATTACTATTTTGATAAATCGTTTGATTGAATATTACGTCTTTTAGATATCACCATAAATCCTGTCGAAATTAATAGAATACCAAACACTATTAATATATTTCTAAATGTATGATTTTGATAAATTGTTGCTCATGTTTTTGGAAATCCAGGAACAAAAACAAGTACGTCAGCAAAAGCATAATCTACAGCCGCAAATCAATTTGCAATACCCTTTGCTGTAGCGATATTTCTTGTTGAAACAGAAACTTTTGTTTTGCACGTGTATGTCCATGTTTCATCAACATCAAGAAGATGATTACGATTGTTATCTCCTCAAATAATAGAAACTGGATTACATTTATTATCGGTAACCGTAACATCACTTATATAAACAATACCTGGATTCGTTACAATATATGTATAATCAACATCTCCCCCTCCAAATGGAAATGGAGTTAAACGACTAGGTATTTTTACAATATCAATAAGTGGTGCTGGTAAATCTGCGCCAACAACAACTGTTGCGATTGCGGTAGCAACAGATACTTGATTATAACTATCATCGCTATATCCTTTTGCAATTGCTGTATTTGTAGTAGTTTTCAAAAGGTTTGTTGTACATGTATATTTCCATTTTTCGTTTATATCAATTTTTTTATTATTATTTGTATCACCTGAAATAAATTTTATTGAAGTACATTTATCGTCTTTTAAAGTAATATTAGTTAGTGCTATTTTTCCTCCTACATTCCAAACAGTATAATTGTAAATAACTGAACCTGATCATGCTGGTAAAGCTAATGGACTTGGTACTTTTGTAATACCAATTAAAGGAACAACAACTCAAGAATGGACTATCGTTGGAGATAAAACACATATTCAATCATAGTAACTTGGCGAATCATCTCAATTTGGACAAGTATCTATTGGAAATGTTACTCATCATCCTCCACCACCTGATGGTGTTGCTATATCATTATTAGTTACTGTACATGTTCTATCATCACCTGGAGCAAGCGTAATACTTCCTCATATATTACAATCTCATGCAAAACTTTGTGCATAAGCTGGATTTGCATCTTCACTTATTACATAGGTTCCTGGATTTAATGTATATGAAGTTCCTGGTAATCCAGCTCCCAATGCTGGACTTCCCACAACATCAATTCCTGCACGTCTAACATGAAGATTGAATGCGTTTGCAATTGCTAGTCCTCCATTATCGTTTATTACTTGTTTGACAATATGTAAGGTAGCTGGGGCACAATTTGGTACAGTAATGGTGTCTGTATCTGTAGTAACTGTTCAACCAAATGATAAAGCTCTTCCCAACCACGTAGTATTTGCACCCACAGTGATAAAAGAATTATCTATAACTGTTCCTACAAATGTTGTGGTTGCAGCAAGTGTTGTATTTGTTGAAATCCAAAAAACATCACAAGCTGATGCACCGTTGCTCAATGAAATAACTGAACCTACTGTCGTGTTAAGTGCGGCTGGAAATGATCTGAAAATATATGTTCCTGCACCGTCGAGATTAATTGGTCAACCAACTGTCATTGCACCCAAACTACAATATACACCAGGTTCATATATTCAAATGGTTCCGTGAGTAACATCTGTAGCAAGATTTATTGCCCCAGCTGGAAATGTAAATGTACATGGTTGAGCAGGCGCTGATAATGCTACTAAAGCAGTAGCTTGATCTATACCTGCTTGAGGATAGGGAGCAGCTACTCAATAATTTGGATGTATACCCAATGGAGCAACCGCTGGTGCAGTAGTAAATCCTACGTCTCCATTAATGGTTGTTACTGATGTATTGGTGTACGTACTTGAAAGGACACCATAACTCGCAGCCATACCAAAAGATGGGGTCGTTGCGGCCGAGACAAATCTAAAACTAAAGAAAGTAAAAACAACCAACAAGCCAAAAATTGAAAATTTAGAAAAGAATTTCATGATCATATTGGTTATTTATTAAAAAGAACACGTCGTTATGAGTTAATCATATCCTTAAAAATATTATTTACAAGTGATTATTTTATGATATAATTAGTATTAAATATAAAACTATTTAATAAAAAAGCCGCGCTTCACAGCGGGCTTATAGATTAAAATATATTCTTTTCAATAAATTATTTCACCAAGTGCAAAAACACTCCTTCATATTTTTTTACATCAATTACTTCTACTTCAGTTCCATCATCTAAAATAATTTTTCCTTTGTCTCAGGTTTGACCTCAGGATTCTGCATAGAAAGGCGTTTGATCAAAGATTAAAACTCTTTGTCCGTCTACCTCAAAATCTTTGATAAGTTTCTGAGACTCTGAATTTGTTTGATCATAACCAATAAATTTGGTTGGTTTTACTCCATCTAAATATTTTGACCAATCAGTTCCTTTCTTAAACATCTCTTTGGTTCATTGACGAGATTTCTCGCGAGCTTCTTCTAGTGATTTCTGGAAGCCGGTTTCGTCAAGTTTGATTCCTTTTTCACTGGCAATTTCTCTGGTAAGCTCAACAGGGAATCCATAGGTATCGTAGAGCATAAATATATCTTTACCTGCTAGTTGAGCTGGATGTTTATCTATCATCTGTTGCAATAATTTATTTCCGTTTGCTATCGTTTTTTTGAATTGAGCGAGTTCATCTTTGATCACTTTGAAAATCGCAGAAGAATTTGTAAGTTTGCGTTGAGTTCCTACAAAAGCAATAATTTCGTCAAATAATGATTCATAGCCATCACTAACCGAATCGTTGAGCAAAATCAAATTATAATACATTCTTCTAATAATCATTCTAAGTACATATCCAGCTCCTACATTGGATGGAAAACCTCCATCATTGATAAGAACTATTGCAGTTCTAAGATGATCCGCCACAATTCTCATTCTTCTTTGATAATCTTTGTAAGCAAGTTTTGTATAAATCGCAATAGCATCAATAATTGGTTGAAACAAATCACTTTCGTAAACTGTTTCTTTGTTTTGCAATGTTTTACACATTCTTTCAAATCCCATTCCGGTATCTACGTTTTGTTGTTTCAATTTGGTAAGCGTACCTGATTCATCACGATAAAATTCCATAAATACATTATTCCAAATTTCCATCCAGTTATCTTCATCGTTTTCTACATTGCTTCCTACAGGGGGCAAATCTCCCGCACCTACTCGATAAAATATTTCTGTATCTGGGCCACATGGTCAAACTGGTCCTGGGCTCCATCGATTATGTTTTGCTGGTAAATATGAAATTTTATCTTCGGTCATACCTACATTCTTCCAATATGACGCTGTCTCTTCATCTTTTGGTGTATGTTCATCTCCTTGAAATACGGTTACTGCAAGCTTTTTTGGATCTATCGCTAAATAATCTTTGCTCGTCAAAAACTCTCGGCTTCGTTCTACTGCTTCTTTTTTGAAATAATCTCCGAGTGATCGATTTCCCATCATTTCAAAAAATGTCAGGTGCGAAGCATCCCCTACTTCATCTATATCAACAGTTCTAATACATCTTTGAATATTAAATACTCTCTTTCCTAGATCATGAGGTTTACCCATAAGATATGGAATCAATTGTTGCATCCCCGCCACATTAAACATCGCTGTACTTTCCTTATCCGCAATAAGAGAAACTTCGCTAAGATATTTGTGTTGTTTAGATTCCCAAAATGTATTTCGTAGATTTCTAAGTTCTTGTGAAGATATTGTTTTCATACAAAAATAATTCACATAAAATAAAAGAGTCTGATTTTTTCTTGGCGTATATATAATAATTTGTATTGATTTTACAAGTCAAGCAATAAAAAAAGAGTGCCCGGAGACACTCTTCTTGAAGAAATCAATATATTAATTAACTTGTTTCAATACGTTATTGTTTTTGATACTATCAACAAATTCATGAAGTTGAATTTTATTGATACCAGCTTGAGTCAATACATATAATTCTGGTCTATTTCACAATTCATCTGGAATAGTAACATCTACTACTTTATTATTTCCTAGATCAAAAGCGAAACTAAACAAATAATAAAGATTATAACTTGTTGCATATTGATCATTTGTTTTGAGTGGACGAGATTCGTATACCATAAATGTTTGGTTAACTCTATCAAACAAATATACATATCTTGAATTTGAAGGTGTAACGATTTTTACATCATCAGATAATTTCATAGTTTTTGTATCACCACCCAACAATTTAATTTCACGATAAGCTAGATTAAATGATGTTGCTGGATTTCTTCGAAATTGATATAGCTTTCACTGAGACCATCATAGAAAATTTACATCAATAGTGAATGTTGAAAATCCTGATCCAAAATTTAATCATGTAGCTACATCTGGAGTCATCATATATTTTTGTCCTTGTTGGTATATTGATTGAGATCATAATGTATTGCGGTATCTTACTACCAATGTACTATCTGCTAAATTAGTAACATTTTTGGCAAAAACATACATATTTGATTTTCCATACGTTCCAATACCTCATATTGACATAGGAAATCCATCTGGATCTGCAGTAGTAACTGACTCTATTCCTGATCTAGCTATTACGTAAATTTTACCGTTTGTAGTATAACAATAGAACCCATTTCTCAAAAGATTTAAACTACAATTTTCTATTGTATCATCAATATTATAACTTACTAATGATCCCCTACTATTTTCGTTGACCACACCTAACAACGCTGCTTTTGATCATGCGATAAGAATATCTTTTGCATATTCTATTTTGCTTAATTCTCAGAGTGTAGACTTTTCACTTGTATTGAACGACATCAATGTTGTTTTTCTTCCCAATACTGGATCGTCAAATTGAGAAAGATTATTTACTGTTATGATATTGAATCCTTTATAATAATCAGCTTTGAGAATTTTTTGTAATTGTTGAAGATCTTCTATCCATCTTCCTCTTTTTTCTAAAATAGTAATTTTATTAACTATTTCCTGGTATTTCATTGCTTTTTCATCACCTGTTGGATCCATAGATTTGAACAATACGATATCTTTTTTGATATCATCTATAGTAAGATCAACGGTAACTCCTTGAGGATTTATATATATTTCTCCTTGTGGTTTTTTGAGCAATTGGGTAACTAAGCTATAGAGCATAAATGCTATAAATAGACTGAGTATACCAACAGTTACTTGATATTTATTTTTGAAAAACTTTTCTTTCCATTCTTGAATAAATCAAAATTTAGATGTTAAATTATCTAGTGATATTTTTTTGCTCATATGTGATTTCCTTGTCATTCATTGAATTGTATATCCCATCAAAAATCCCAAATTTTCTTTTTCTATTCTTGATGTTAATACTTCATCCATAAATCCAATAATACTTCATTCTTCTGATTGAAGGATTTGTTCGATATCTTTTACATCATATGCATCCAAAACATCTGTTATTCTTGTTCCTATATAGATAACCTCATCGCCACTTTCTAAATCTCCTTCAATAAATTCAGAAAACAAATCTATTTTTCCTTTTACTTTTGTAGAGTTTGTTAACGTATAATAAATTTTACGATCTCTTAAAATCATAACCGTTGCATTTCCTATCATAGAAGAAATAAGTGTAGTCCCAAGAATAATTTGCATATATCCTTTGATAGGAAAATATTCTATATCACGAACTTTATCTGCAAAAGCTTTGAGTTTTGTATTTAATTCCTGAAGTGCTGTTTCACATTTTGCTCTCACTGCATCATTATCATGCTCTTCAGTGTCTGTGATTCCATCTACAAAATCTGCCACAAATTCTTGAAGCAAATCTTTTTGATATTCTACAAATTTTTCTGATTGAAATTCTACTACCAAAGAAAATTGAATACCATCACGTAAATGTTGTTGGGTATCAATATACCTTTCTGTATCTTGATATATTTTCTTTTCTTCTAGAACATGCATATGTAAGAAAAGTTTACTATTAAAACAACGAAAAAACCACAAGAAAATCTCTTATCGTGGTTGTACAAAAATTTATTTGTTTTTCAATAGTAAATAAGAGAAAATGTACTTTATAATAAGAATTGAATCAAGAACTTTTTTATAATTCCTTTTGGGATTGGTAATTAACCTCCATAACCATTCTAACTTATAAGTTCTCCATAGCCTTGGTGCTCTCTTTTGAATACCTGCCCAAAAATCAAAAGTTCCTCATTGAGTAAAAACAATTAATTTACGTTGTTTAATTTTTTCTTTATTACTCCATGACCAAATTTCTTGGATAGGATATTCTGGAGTTGTTCTTGCTATAATAAGAATAGTATGTTTTCTTTTGTTTTTTTTCATAATTTCATCAAGTTGATCCCAATCAAAGTTAGTATATCAATCTTGTGAATATGCAATATAATATCCTTTCTCGGTAAGAAAACTTTTTGTTTTTTCTAAAATACCTGGATAAGTTCCATAAAGTACTAATTGCACACTATCAGGATTTGCAGAAGCATAAAGCCAATCTAAAAATTCTATAGTAAAATCTGTTCCATTTAAATTTTCCAATCGAGGTCTTTTGGTTGTTAGCTTTTTTAATTTCCAAGCCATTCGATAAAAGATTTGTAATGCTATTCAATCAGGAAGAACTAGATCCCCATCCAATAAGGCTTGCTTATATGCTGTAGAAATAACAGCTTTTGAAAGAATTTTATAATCATCTTTTAATGCTTCTTTGAATTGCTCCTTTTCAAACGAAACAGTATAATTATCAAAAAGTTTTTTTCCTGTAATATTTGCAAAATATAAATAATGTACTATTGCATATCCCTTACGATGATAAGCATGCATAATATTTTCAAACGCTTCACGTTTTGATCATATAAACAGCTTAGAGAGTACCGAATTCATAATATTATCTATTAATAATAAAAACTTTTTATTGGCAGTTCTATATACATAAAAAGACGCCGCATAAACAACGCCTCCTTACATATTACAATGTTAAAATTTGTATTCCTGGATAGTAGTATTCTAAAATCTCTTTATATGTCCATCCTTGTTTAGCAAAATATTGAGCTCCTTTTCCACTGAGTCATACTCCATGTCCATTAAAATCAGTACATTTTTCCATATCAATTCTCGATACTAGATATGGCGTATCTGACCATCCTCGTTTATCTTTTGCTGATCGAGTAAATCCTGGTGAACAATTAAAATATGGTAAAATAGGAAGATAATTATCATAAAAAATGACTTCAGTTTTTTGTTCATCTACTAATGCAGGTACTGTCTTTAATGTTTTTTCTACTCCAGCTCCTACATATTTTTGAAACATTTCTGGACTATCTATAGCAGTATATTTTGCACCATCAGGAATTGATGGATGTTTGTTTTTCGAGTTTTTATAAAATAATGCATATCCTTTTGAAATCAAATTCATTGTTTTGATTTTTTCAGCATCTTCAGAATCATTTGTTTCTACAATTCCTTTGAGATATTTATGGAAAGATAAGGTATTAACTATAGTATATTGTTTTTCAAATTTTCCTGTTTTGAGATTTTTAAGTTGTCATTTTTCAAAAGTTAGACTTCCATAAAAAGTATTCCAAGGTATTTTAAAATAAGAAACTCTTGGATAATTTTTTATTTCGATAAGATCGTTTCCTTTTGCTTGAATTTTAATAGATTCCTCCGTATATTTTTCTCATCCCACCTGCAAAAGTAAACCACCTTCGGCTACTTCTATATTGGCTGAAGTTCCTTTGTAAGTTCATGATGGAGTAACAAAAAAACAAGTAGATGAACAAGAAATATCCCGTTGCATAAATGCTGTTGATAATTCATATAATAACACGGAAATATCAGAATCCAATAATTTTTTAGCTTCATCTTTATTTATTTTAAAAGCAATTTTATTGGAAGAAACTGTTGCTTTTTTTGTACCATGTTTTTTGATATAGGTATTTTGAAGAGCTAGTGAAATTTTATCATATGCTGCTTGTCGTTTTTTTAAATTATCCAATCCTTTTGCTGTATTTTTTGTGGCTGTTTTGCTGGTTTTTGCCGTTGGAATACTCTTCATTATTTCAGAAGAACTAACCAAAACTCCTTTTGCCATAGTATTCACTACCATTGTTTTTATTTCAGGAAGAAGTGAATATAAATTTTTCCCTGGACAAGATGTTACTCCTGCATCTCTATGACCTGCAACGGTTCCAGCTTCAACTGATTTCATATAAGGAATATCTGTAAGTACTTTATGATATTCAGCTTTTGCAGTAGGATCTATATTGTATTTTTTACTCAATGCAGTAATCAGAGAAATCAAACTTTTGATTTGTTCTTGAGTTGGTTTTTGAATATCAAAATTTCCCATCAAAGAAATTCCTACACTTGGGGTATTATTCCAATTAGTATGTGCTCAAATAACATTATCACCACCAGCTCTTCCTTCATAAATATTTCCGTATGAATCAATCAAAAAATTATAACCAATATCTCACCAACCTCTCGTAATAGTATGAAATTTATAAACATCTTTTAGATATGCTATTACACTTTCTTTTCCAGTAAATGATGAAGTATCGCCAGCTGTATGATGGACTATAATTTTATTTTTTTCATAATGATAACTTTGTGGCCATTTGAGATAATTCTTTCCCAGTTGATAAACCACATCATTAACTTTTTGTTCTTCTGGAAAATTTGATTGTAAATAATCATTTCTCATTGTTTGTTCATATTCTGCTTTTTGTTTTTCAAAAAATTCATCAAAATCTGTCTCTTCCAATGTTTTCATTTCCTCTTCTGTTTTGGATTTTAATCGTGCTTTACGTTCTGCATAGGACATTTTGGTATATCTGATTGATTCATCAGCTCATCGATCTTTACGAGAAATAATTTCAATACCAGGTAAATTCCATTCGCTTGCGAATGCTGGTGATATGCATATACTTGCTATTAATAAAAAGAATATTTTTTTCATAATAAAACAACTTTTTTATAAAAGATTTCTAATCTGATCATGATCAATAAATAAATATACTATCTCTATCTTTATTAACAATTATCATTCTATATCCTCGTCGAGTTTCATATCAAGGAATAGTATTGTATCCTAAATAATGATAAACTTCTGATGCTGGAGAGATAAAAGAAGAGACAATTGTTTTATACTGATCTACCAATTGATATAATTTTTTTTCGTTTTCTTCACTAAGTAACAATCAATCTCTTTCTTCTGTTTCATTAACTGATGGTCTTTCTCCTTGTTTAAATTCTCCTCTATCGTTGAATCCGTTATCAAATTTTTTCCAAAATTCTCATATTGAAGCTGGAATTATTTCTTTGTTTTCTTCTTCTAAATCATATTTTCCTTCAGTATTACTCCATACTTTATGCGGATTTTGAGCTACAAAGATAGTTTCTAGCTTATCTTTACAAAGAGCTATCGTAGAACACTCGGGTAATTTTACAAAACCTAAGTTGATTTCATAATTATATCAATACATCAATTTTTCTAATTCTAACAATATTTTTTTCAGTTCTTCAGAATTTCCGTATACAATTAAATTATCCGTTCTAAAAGAATTTTCATATATTACTGTATTATTCATTATGAGATAATTAATATATAAATATATTATCCTAATAAGCCGTACAATATAACGTTTTCTTTTGATATATTTCCTTGGAAAAGTCTTTTAACTTTGAGTCGGTTGGTGGTGTGACTAATATGATGATGTGTACAATAAGCAATCCAACCGTCTAAGAACTGTTCCAGAATTCCTTGTTCTTTAAATTTTTCAAAGATTTTGTATTTTTCTACGATTTTTCATGGATAAGGAAGTATTTTTATCAGTTTTTGAATATCGTTTTGTCGCTCTTCGTCCTTGGCAAGTTGCTCTGCGAAATTTTCTAATGTTCCTGGCTTACCCATTGCCATCATAATAAGCAATTCCTTGACCTCAGGAGAATGTATCTGGATATTTTTTTCTTTGATATATTGTTCCATTTCTTGTTCTGATAAGGGAGAAAATGGAATCGAAATAGCTCTTGAAAGGATAGTTTCCAATATTTTTGATTTATTGGAAGTCGTAGCGATAATAACTCTATTTGGAAGTGGTTCTTCACAAGCTTTGAGAAAAGCATTGGTTGCTTCAGAAGTCATTCTTTCAATATTTTCTATAAGAAGAATTTTTGATCAACCGAAGGCTGATTGCTGTAGCCAATTATTTATTTCTCTGACTCATAAATCTTGGTAGTGGTGCTCTTCATATAATGTTTTATATTCCTCTGTTTCAGATTTTTCTGCGATTTTTATTGAATGTTTTTTACCGAGAATTGCTGACATATCTTTGATATGTAAAAGTCATCATTGAGCATATATTCATAGATATGACTGGGCAAGCTCGAGTGCGATAGCAGCTTTGCCAATATTGGCAGGCCCATATAACAGGAAAAAACTCACTTGCCCAGAGCTTGCAACAGCATGCTGCTCTAAGTAAGTTTGAAGACGATTTCTTGCTTCTTGATTTCCTATTATCATCATTCGCTTTCTTCACTAAAAATGTGTCTTTGAGTATAGTAAAAAGCAAGATTATTGCAAACAAAAAAACTTACCTTGCGGTAAGCTTTAGTTCATTATAATTTTATGCATAATACCGTTGAGAAGCCTTGGAGCTCCTTCATCTGAATATCTTTTTGCTAATTCTATGAGTTCATTGATAATTACTTCTTTTGGGGTTTGTAATACTTTCCATTCTGCGTATCCCAACAAGAACAATCCTCTATCAATAACATCCATGTCGTCATAAGAAAATGTTTGTGCATATTTATTTACTTCTTCTCTAAGTTCAGACTCTAAGGTAAATGTTGCTGGAACAACCTTGAGTAAATAATCAAAATCGATATCTTCCTTTGTCCACTCATCAAAGAATGTTTCCACAAATTCTTCCACATGCTCTTCAAATGGGAATTGATGATATATTTCAATTTTTTCTAGAAAATCATCCTTTTCTTTTGCAAACTTTTCTGTTTGTGTTTGGAAAATATTATCGATGAATAAAGATTCATCAATTGCGGACTTGTGATGTAAGAGATTTCAAAAAAAGCAGTGCTGATAAATATATGACAGCGCCACTTTTCTTGCATTAATTCTTTTTCTTATATTCATACAAGGTGATTATTAGTAGTTAAGAATTAATTGTTGATATATGTACTTTCTTAAACAATTTAGGCATCAATTACTTTTTCTCCACCTTTTGCTTTGATAGTAATTACTTGTTTCCCTTTGTAATATCCACATACAGGACAAACTCTGTGAGCGAGTTTTCTTGCTCCACAGTTTGAACATTTTCCCACTTGGTAGGTTGCTGTCATTCTTTTAAGATTGATCGTTTCCCACGTTGCGTGTCTTGTACGACTAGCTGTTTTGGATATTTTTTTCTTTGGACCGATAGTCATCTTTTACAATTACTAATAAAATTAAAATTACTCTACATTTACAACTGTTTTGAGATATCTTCTTCCATCGAATCTTTCAAAATTTTTCTTAGAAAAAGAGACAGTCCCATCTACGGCTGCATGAATAGAAAAATCCTTTCCAGCATAAGTGTTTTTTCCACACTCATATTTAGATCCTTTTTGTCTAATTATGATGTTTCCTGCTGATATGGTTTGTCCTCCAAATACTTTGACTCCTCTATATTTTGGATTCGAGTCTCTTAGGTTTTCGGATGATCAACCAGCTTTTTTGTGTGCCATACTATTCAAAAACAAATTAAAAATTGACAGTTTTTACTTTTATTTATTTACGAGTGTATTTCAAGAGATTTTATTCTTCTAATCCTTGTGATCTTCTGTAAACCTCACCTACTGGCAATAATCTACCGATAATAACATTAGATTTCAAATCAGAAAGCGTGTCGATAGCTCCTCTCAATGAGGCACCCACCATCACTCTAATTGTTTCTTGGAATGATGCAGATGATAGCCATGAATCTGATTCTTTTGCAATATTTGTTAATCCCAATGCTAATCTTCTTCCTTTTGCAGGAACTTTTCCTTGTAATTCCAAATCTTTGTTGATACGAATAAATTGTTCGTATTTAACATGGGTACCAGGAATAAGACTACTATCTCCAGAATCTTCGATAAATACTTTAGAGAATAACTGTTTAACAATTACTTCAATATGTTTATCGTTAAGATCTTGTCCTTGAGATGCATATACTTTCTTTGTCTCTCTAATAATATATTTTTGAGCTAAGAGATCTCCAACAATTTCTTTGTATTCTCTAATATCCAATGTTCATAGGGTAAGGACATTTCCTTTATATACTTCTTCTCATTCTTTTACTTTTGGTGATAATCCATGAAGTGCTTTGCTGTATGATTCTTGAACACCAAGAACAATATGATCTTTCTTGATTTCCAAAATTTTCCCTTCTTCTTGAATTTTAAGTTTACTCTTTCCTTTTACCGCATATACTTCTCATTTCAATAATTCCATACCTTTCTTAACAGTTACTTCGTAATCTGCTTTTACTACGTATGTTTTCTTTTGGTAATCTGAAAGTACTCTAATATATTTTAATTTATTGTGTTCATACAAAGAAACTTTTCCATCAAATGGAGCAACAATCGCAGGTAAACTTGGCGATCTTACTTCAAATAATTGTTTAATTCTATCCACACCTTGTGTCATATCTCCAGATCCTGAAGCTACTCAACCTGTATGGAAGGTATCCATTGTCAACTGCGTTGTTGGTTCTCCAATAGATTGCGCAGCAATAATACCAACTGGAACTCAAATTTCTACTATTTTTCTTGTTGATAAGTCCATTCCATAACATTCTTGACACACTCCACTGATAGTACTACATACTAATGGTGTTCTGATTTTTATTTCTCCAATACCAAGTGTTTCAATCAATGTTACGCGATCTTTGATCAACAATTCTCCAGCAGATAAGAGGATATTTCCGTTTTCATCTTGAACGTCTTCGGCAACTACTCTACCATACAATGCACGGTAAAAATCTTCACCAATTGCATCATATTCTGATTTAGATAAAATCAATGATTTATCTGTTCCACATGTTTTTTCTCTTACAATTACTTCTTGAGCTGAATCACAAAGTTTTCTTGTGAGGTATCCTGAATCAGCAGTTCTCAACGCTGTATCAGCTTTTCCTTTTCTTCCTGCATGGGCAGAAATAAAGTATTCAATTGGTCTCAATCATTCAACGTATGAATTTTTGATAGGAAGTTCAATAATTTCTCCTTTTGGATTAACTACAAGTCCCTTCATACCTGAAATCTGCGTCATATGTGTTTGAGATCATCTTGCTCCAGAATCAATCAT
Organism: candidate division SR1 bacterium RAAC1_SR1_1; assembly: GCA_000503875.1. Taxonomy (GTDB): domain Bacteria; phylum Patescibacteriota; class Gracilibacteria; order Absconditabacterales; family Absconditicoccaceae; genus UBA5124. Next base: position 238,388 of record CP006913.1, on the reverse strand, counting down.
TGTGTACAAATCTTGTCCTGGTCCCGTGATATCTTTCAAAGATTTTTCTACTCTCGTTTTTACTTCTGTTCGGATCTTGATGATACTTCTGTGTTTTTCATCATCAGAAAAGAACCCTTTGTAATAATATTTATATACTTCATTTGTTAATTCGTCTCCATTTTTTAATTCATCTTCTTTCCCCTTTGGAACTGTCATATCCAATACATTAATTGATGTGGCAGCAATAGTTGAATATTGAAATCCAAGGTTTTTGATAGCATCGGCAACTTGTACTGTTGTTGGCATATCATATTCATCAAAGATTCTACTGAGAATTTTTTTCAAATCTTTTGATTTTTGTTTTACATTCATAAATTTAATTTTTTCAGGAAGAACGTTGTTTAATATTACTCTTCCCACTGTTGTTTCAATAGGTTCGTTATTATAAACCAGAATTATTTTATCTTTGATATGAAGATTTCCATTGTGATACATTTCTAATACCTTTTCGATACTAGAGAATATTCCGCAAACCGGATTGCTTTTTGACCATTCTGCTTCTGTAGAATTTTGTGGGTATCTTGTATCATAAAAATCTGTAAGATAATAGATTCCAAGTACCATATCTTGAGAGTGAGTAATAGTCGGATCTCCAGAACCTGGCTTCAAAATATTTTTGTCTGCAGCGATAAGTTCTCTTGCTTCTTTTTGTGCTTCATCAGAAATTGGAAGATGAACCGCCATCTGATCTCCATCGAAATCGGCATTAAAGGCAGGACATACTAGCGGATGAATTCTTATTGTTTTACCAGGCATCAACTTGATCTTGAAGGCTTCCATAGAAAGTCTGTGAAGAGTTGGCGCACGGTTAAGGAGCACATATTTATCTTTGATTACTTCTTCCAAAAACGTCAAAGCAACAGGTGATTCTTCTTTGATCATTTTTTCTGCTTGTTTTGGTGTATAGGCGATTTTCTTTTCGATAAGTTTTCCGATAATAAACGGAGTAAACATTTTTACTGCGATATAAATCGGCAATCCACATTCATTCAAACTCAAGGTAGGACCAACAGTAATAATTGATCTTCCTGAGTAATCAACTCTCTTTCCAAGAAGATTTTTTCTGAAAATTCCTTCTTTACCAGAAAGCATATCTGACAATGATTTGAATACTTTGATACCAGCTCCTGCACCTGCAGCGCTGTTCTTTTCTCCTACCAAAAGGTTATTTACTGATTCCTGTAATAATCTGATTTCATTTTTCTTTACAACATCAGGCATTCCTACTTGGATCATTTTTTTCAATCTGATATTTCTCATCAGTACACGTCTGTAGAAAAGGTTTACATCTGATGATGCAAATCTTCCTCCTTCAAGTTGTACTACTGGTCTCAAATCCGGTGGAATTACTGGGAGCTTTCTAATTACCATATTTTCTGGTTTTACTCCAGAAATATGCAAGTTGATTAATAATTTAATCAAAGCTATTGTTTTTTTTCTTTGATCTTCAGATTTTAATTCTCTGTAGATTTTTACTTTAGCTTTAATTTCTTTTTCTACATCTATTGTTTGAAGCATTTTCAAAATAGATTCTGGTCCAGATTGGAAAGCAGCTAATTCAGTCATTGAAGAGAAAATTGCTCTATAATCACTTTCCATAATTGTTGAACCAAACCCAAGATCAGCAACAATAGATTTAATTCTTAGAAATTCTTTTTCTAAAGATTCCATATTCTCTTTGTAGAGCTTCTCGATATCTTTTACTTTTTTCTTATCTTGGTTATTTGTTAGTTCATCTTTGTATAAACCTTCCAATTCTACTACTTTTGTTTTGTAGTCAGATTCTAATCTTAGTTTTATTTTATCTTTATTTTCTTGTGTAATTTCCTTGATAAGAACATATTTTACAAACGACAATATCTTATCAATTTCATTTGCAGAAAGATTAAGTAATTGGTTGATACCTCACAAAGGACTTGCTTTATACCAAATATGAATAACAGGAACTGCTAATTCGATGTGTCCCATTCTTGATCTTCTTACTCTTGAAGTAGTTACTTCTACTCCACATCTTTCACATACGATTCCCTTATATCTTACTCATTTATATTTTCCACAACTACATTCATAATTTTTTACTGGTCCGAAAATAGATTCACAAAACAATCCACTTTGTTTTGGTTTTCCTGTTCTATAATTTACTGTATCTGGATTATCTACTACTCCATGAGACCATTTTTCAATATCTTCCATTGAAGCCAACTTTACAATCAAACCATCAAATTTATTTTGGTTCATGCTTTGTTTAAAAAAAATTAAAATGATATTTTATAGAATGGAGAACATTAGGATACTTATCGAAAAATATACCTAATGTTCTAAACCACTATTCCAAATCTCCAAAATCTTCCATTTCTTTGATTACATTATCTATGATTTCTTCTTTTTCTTGTGCACTATCATCATTTGTTGACTGCCCTACTACAAGAGAATCATCCATCAATCCAGACAATCATAAATCCAATATTTTTTTAATTCTTTCTTGCTGAATAGTTTCTAATTCTTCTGCTGTCAATGGTTCAACATTTTGTCAAAGTCCTTTAAATAGATATGTAACAAAGTTAAATGATTCTGGTAATCATCAAATTTTTGGCTTCTGTCATTTAATAATAGATTCATATAATTTATTTCTTCAAAGTACATCATCAGATTTCACGGTAAGCATTTCTTGAAGTGTATATACTGCAGAATATGCTTCCAATGACCACACTTCCATTTCTCCAAATCTTTGACCTCCTTGTCTTGATTTTCCTCAAAGTGGTTGTTGCGTAATCAATGAGTAAGGACCAACTGATCTTGCATGAATTTTATCTTCAACCATATGTACCAATTTGAGAATATGCATATATCCAATAGTTACTTTTTCTGCGTATGCTTCTCCATTTTCTCCGTTGTATAATGTCATTTTCAAGTCATCAAATCCAACTGATTTTGCTAATTTTCTTAGATCTTCAGTTCCAAATCTTGAAAATGTAGGAACCGCAAATTTTACTCCAAGATAGTTAGCCAAAAATCCAAGTTGAGATTCGTATAACTGTCCTATGTTCATACGAGAAATTACTCATAGAGAATTAAGTACGATATCTACTGGTTTTCCGTCTTCTGTATATGGCATATCTTCTTCTGGAACTACAATGGCAATAATACCTTTGTTTCCATGTTTTCCTGCCAATTTATCTCAGACTTCAATTTTTCTTGTAGTAGCTACATATACTTTGATCTTTTTTCTTACTCCAGCCATTAAATTATCTCATTTTTTGGCATCCAAGATAACCACATCAATAACTTTTCCTTCACTTCCTGAAGGCATATATAATGAAGTATCTTTTACATTTTTTGATTTATCTCAGAAAATTGCTTGAATAAGTTTTTCTTCAGGCGTTAATTCTCCTTCTGATTTTGGAGTGATTTTACCAATAAGGATATCTCCTCATTTTACTCTTGAACCAATTCTAATAATTCCATCTTCATCAAGATTTCTAAGTTTTGACATAGAAACTCCTGGAATATCATTTGTTGTTTGCTCAGGTCCAAGCTTTGTATCAGCAACTTCAATTTCATGTTCTTCAATTTGAATTGATGTTAATTCATCATCTTTTACTAATCTTTGTGAAATAACAATCGCATCTTCATAGTTGTATCATTTCCATGGCATAAAGGCAACTCTTAGGTTTTTTCCTAAAGCCATTTCTCCATCTACTGAACATGGTCCTTCTGCCAATAAATCACCTGCAACTACCTTTTGTCCTAAAATTACTTTAGGGAATTGGTTGATACATGTTTTTTGATTGGATCTTACAAATACTTGAAGATTATATTCTTTTACTCAGCTTTTGTATTTGATCTTGATTCTTTTTCCATCTACATAAATTACTTCTCCTGTATCTTCAGCTTTGATAACTGCATGAGTCATTTGGATAATATCTTTTTCCAAACCAGTTCCTACCAAAGGAGCTTCACTTCTAAGAAGAGGCAATGCTTGTCTTTGTTGGTTAGTTGCTACTGCCGCACGCACCGCATCATTATGATTTACAAATGGAATCAATGACGTATTTGGTGAGAAAATTTGTGATGGATTTACATCAACATGCGTAATATCATTTACATGGAACATTCCCATTTCATTGAATTGCCTTGCTGCAATACGAGGTTCACTAATATTGTTGTAAGCATCAATTGGTGTTGTTGCATCAGCAATACAACATTTTTCATCTAATTCAGGCGAAATATATTGTACTTCTTCAGTAAAATATGGTTTTACTGCTACAGATTTTCCTAATTTTCCATATTGTTTTTCAATAATCAATGCTGTTTTATCATCAATATAACTATCTTCTTTTACAATAATTTTTTTCGTTGGTTTTCCTTTTGCATCAAGCTCAAAAATATCACGATGAGCAATTCTATTGATCAATGATTCTTTTTTTGGTAAAGCTTCACGGTGGATTTTTAATGCTGGTGTTTCCAAAAATCCTTCTTCATTTACTCTAGCATAAAGGGATTGATAGATAACTAGTCCAATATTTTGTCCTTCAGGTGTTTCGATAGGACATATTCTTCCATAGTGAGACGGATGAACATCACGAACTTCGAACTTTGCAGTTTCTCTTTTGAGTCCGCCAGGTCCAAGGGCAGTAATTCTTCTCTTGTGTTCAACTTCGGCGAGTGGATTAATTTGATCCAAAAACTGAGAAAGTTGAGATGTTGCGAAAAAGCTTTTTACTGCATTATCTATAATTTTGAAATTTACTAAGTCAGTAATTTTGATTGCATTTTCTGAATTCAAAATACTTAATTTTCCTTTAATACTCTTAACAAATTTTCTCATTACTGGTTGTAGATGAGCGAAAAGGATTTCTCCCATCGTTCTAATACGTTTGTTTGAAAGATGATCAGAATCATCTACGTAAAATCACTTTTTGTAATTTGAAAGATTAAACAAATACTTCATTGAAGCAATTAAATCATCCTTATCAAATACATTTGCAACATCTCCATCTAATGGCTTATTTAAAGAAAGTTTTGCGTTGATTTTACGTCTTGCAATTCTTCCTACAAAAATTCTTTCTGTATTTAGAAATTGATTTTTGATGTAATCCAAGGCACTCATTGGATCAATAAGTTCTCCTGGTCTTACTTTATTATAAATTAATTCAGCTGCAGACAAGGCATCTGTTGTAGAATCTTTTTTAAGTGTAATTTCTAGATGATTAAAATCTTCTTCATCGAAACAATCTTTGAAATATGATCTAATTTCATCTTCAGATTCAGCTCCTAATACTCTTAGTAATGATGTTATAGGAAATTTTCTTGATTTATTTATTCTTGCAACCACTACTCCAGATTTCTCTGTATTTACTTCTAACCATGGTCCATTTTCTGGAATTACTTTGAATCCATATTTAAAATCTTTTTGTGAAAAAAAGATACCATACGATCTAATAATTTGAGAAATAATTACTTTTTCAACTCCATTAATAATATAAGAAGCTGAATTTGTCATCAATGGTAAAATTCCTATGTTTGCACGTTTGGTAAACAAAGTTTTTTTGTTGATAGAATCAACTAATTTTACTTTTCCCGTAATAATTCCTCCATATGTTAATTCTTTTTTCTTACAAGTTTTAACATCATCAATAGGTTCTGATACTTTTATATCAGAAATAGTTACATACATTTTTTCTCAAGCAATATCCCATACTGGATTGATTGTATTAAACAATCTTTCTAGATATTTATTGATAAATGTATCATATCCCATTTTTTGCAAAGCCAAAATATCTGGAAAATCCGCAAAAGTATTTCCCTTTTTAAGAAAAATTCTTCCATCTTTTATTTCGCAATCACGAAAAATATCTAATTTATTGAGTAAATTAGATTTTTCGATCACTTTTGAAGATGAAACATTCGGCTTTTTCTCAACCTTTTCTGGAGAAACGACTTTAGAAATTTTTGCTGGCTTCTTGTTGTTGTTTTCTGAAACTTTTACTTTTGCTCCCTTTTTTGGAGAACTTACTGATTTTTTTACAGTTTTTTTTACAGCCATTGGTTTTATTTTTCATTAAGAAAATAAACAAGAGTGCATTCATTTCTTTTCTTGTACATCGTCTAGGTTCACGTAGAATTTCTTTTTCGACGAAAATTATTTCTTTCTTTGAACTGTTAAGCTTTTTCTTCCTTTAGCTCTTCTTCTAGCTAACAACTTTTTACCATTTTTTGTTTGAAGTCTTTCTCTAAACCCGTGTTTAGTGAGTCTTTTTCTTCGGGAATATTTTCTAACCCTTCTTAATTTACTCGCCATAATTACATATAAAAATATAAAGTTATTTACTATAAACTATGAGCTTATTTTACGTATTCAAGAAGCCCCATTTCTCTTGTTCTTATAATAACTTTTCTCAAGTTTTTTTGAACACCTACTGGGTTTCCTGTATATTTTCTTGGTTTAATATCACCAAACCTCGTCATATATTTTTTGAGCATAGGTAATGATTTCCAAGAAACGTATTTTTCATTTTCTGGTTTAGTAAAAAACGTCATTTTGTTTCCTTTCTTCTTTTCTACTCGTCCATCAATAACTTTTTGCATTTCTTGTTGTGTTTGTTGAAAAGAAAGAGGTGTTTCTGTTTTGTTCATAGAATACAAAGAATATCTGTATACTATTTTGTTATACAAAAGAAATTGATTTATTTTTTGTGAAATATCTGTATCTGCATTGAGATAATATGACACAAAATAAAATTTGTTGTTTCATTTCTTTTCTCACAAGTCATGAGCCAAAGTCAACAATCCTATATCGTCTTTTTCAACGATATTCTTTTGTATTTCTTTTTCCAAACTTGCAAGAAATTCCTTTTGTTCTTTTTCTTGAACAGATGGATTCAACAACAAGACAAGTTCATAATTTTTCATGGTACATAATACTAGAAATAAAAATATGTAATCTAAATAGATAACCTAACGAATCATTTTACTACAAAATCACCTGAGATAAGATCTTTTACCTTTTTTCCTCCATCTCTAATGTATTCTTGTTCTAGCAAAACAGATTCTCCCAATGTTTTTCTTAATTTACCTTCTATTATTTGGTCAATAATATTTGCTGGTTTTCCACTTGTAGCCATTTCTTCACGATATTGTGTCAACAATTCTTCTTTTTCTTGAGTAGAAATATCATCAAAAGAAAGATATGTTGGATTCATTGCAGCAACTTGTAACGCAAGTTCTTTAGCTATTCCATTATCTGTACCTTCGTAATAGATAATAGAAGCAACTTTATTTCCTGGATGATTATATACATATGCAGTTTTATTGTTTAAGATAACAGCTCCAATTTGAACGTTTTCTCAAATTTTTCCAATAAACTCTGCAATTATTGTTTGTAATGATTCTAATAATCCAGCATCTATTGTTTCCAAACTTGTTACTTCAGATTTATGAGCAATGATTTTTTCTAACAAAAGATCAATCAATTCTGCAAATGTTTCGTTTTTTGCTACGAAATCTGTTTCACAAAGAAGTTTAATCCCCGCTAACCATCCATCTTTTTGGATAAGTTTCACATTACCTTCGTTAGTTTCTCTTTCTGCTTTTTTACCAGCTTTTAATATTCCTTTTTTTCTCAAAATTTCTTGAGCTTGATCGAAATCTCCATTTGCTTCTTCAAGAGCTTGTTTACAGTCTCCTAATGGAGCAAAGGTAGCATCTCTCAATTTTTTGAGAAGTGTCATATCTATTGCCATACATAATAGTTAATAATTAAAAATTAACAATTAAGATTTATTTTGATTATTTTGGTCTTGTATTGGTTGAGACGGTTGGCTTTGAGGCGGTTGATTTTGTATTGATTGATTAAGCTCCATATCATTGAAACTAATACCAAACAATCAAAATAGCCATGTTCATAATGAAGGAAATATACCTAAACTATATTTAGTTACATCTTGATAATATTTACCGTCCCATGCTTGTTTTGCAAGGAAAATAAATATCCCCATTACTATCAATAACCAAAGTATTCCTACTACTTTAATCAGAGGAATAAATAAGATAATAGTAGAGACTAATATACTTAAAATAAACACCATCCATCGTCACATCGCTTGTTTTACATGGAAAAATTCAAAATCATTGACCTTCTTATTGGAGATAACGATAATTATACCAAAAAGAAAATACATCATCAGTGCTTTTTTCTTTTCGACACTGCTTGGGACGTATTGTTCTTGTGAAGATTGAATACCAACAGGTATTGCCGGTATTTCTAATTGATTTTGTTGATCCATAAGCAAATGATTAAGATAAGATATTTGTTAGTATATAATCTACACTTTTATGACTATTGATATTTGCAATAATCAAACTATCTTCTTTCCACCATCTTGGAAAATTTGTTCCACAAATGAGAATAGACTCTACTTCCTTTTGCTTTTCCACTTCATTTACAAAATTTTCCATCATTAAACCATCCAAAACTACAACCAAATCAGGTTTTTTTGATAGATTTTTAACTCATTTGTAAATTTTGAATACTCTAGCAAGCTTTCTTTTGTATACAAGTTGTTCTTTCTTTGTTAAAGAATTATATGTATCTGTTTCCAAAAAGCGTTCCATAGAATTCATTGATTCTATTCTTTTTTTCAATGTATCAAAATTTGTCAAAAATCCACCAGGAACTTTGTAATTCAAATAACTAACTCCATATTTAGTTCCCAATGCTTCCAATTCTTCTGCATACATTTTCTTTTCTGAAACTACAAGTACTTCTTTTCCTTGTTGTTTTGCTTTTTGAATTTTTTCTTTAGCAGCTTCTAATTGGCTTACTATTGCATCTGGACTCACAACGACCACTCCATTAACAACATCAGCCCAAAACTTTGACGTTTTAGGATGTGCTTCACTTTTTAATGTACCAATGTGAAGTTGTGCATCAACGACTTCTTTTGTAGTTATGCTCATACTCTAAAATTGCGTAATAAATAAAGAAATACTTAGCAAATAGGAAAAACTATTTAAAAGAAACAGTAGCTCCAGCTTCTTCTAATTTAGCTTTCAATGCATCAGCTTCATCTTGTTTAACATTTTCTTTTACAATAACTGGCGCTTTTTCAACTAAGTCTTTAGCTTCTTTTAATCCTAAATTCAAAGCTTCTTTTACTACTTTAATAACAGCAATTTTTTGTTGTCCTGCATCTGTCAATTCAACATTAACAGAATCAGAAGCAGCAGCAGCTCCAGCATCAGCAGTAGCAGCTCCACCAGCAACTACCATAGCAGCAGCGCTAACTCCAAATTTTTCTTCAATAGCTTTTACAAGTCCATTTAATTCTACTGGATTCATTTCTGATATAAGATCCAATACTTTTTGTGCGTTTGTTGTCAATTCCATTCTTATAGTATAATAATATAAATAAAGAATAATCTAATACATAGATATTAAGCAAGCAGAAGCTATGCTTATTTTTTTGCAACCTGATCAAGTACGCATGCAAATGATTGCACTGGATACTTCAACAAGTACATAAATTTGGAAAGAAGTTCTTCTTTTGATGGGATGTTTGCTAGTTCAGCTACATATGCACCATCTTTCCATTGTTTTTCACTCCATCCACCAAGAAAATCAAATGATGATTTTTCTCAAGCTTTCTCAAATCCTTTACCAAACTTGCTGATAATTTTGAGAGGAGCAAAGTCTTCTTCTTTTGCAAATATAGCTACTGTAGCTCATTGCAATAATGCCAAATCAATCTTTTCTAAACCAGCTTCTTCAACTGCTTTGAGAAATATTCTCTTTCTCACTACATTAAATTTAGCATCGGCCAATTTCATTTCTTTTCTTACTTTTGTTGAAACGTCTACAGGTATCGCGTTTTGTTTAATAACGTACGTGCTTCCTGCGTTTTTAAGGCTTTCAACATACTGCTTCAAAAGCTCTTTTTTCTTGTCTTTGGTAATAGCCATTTACACATGCTTCTAAAACTAAAAAAATCGATCACCAAGATCGAGATTATTACATAGAAAAGAAAGTATATACTTCCTTGATTTTTATGAATATCCTCGGTAGGAACTTATGTTTCTTGTTAGAATTAACTGCCTACGGTCTTTGGTTTACGGGGTACTTTTAACAAAATACGAATAAAAATCAAGCCCTTTTTTGAGAAAAATCATTTTAAAAAAAATCCCCTCGGAAAAGCCGAGGGGGATAATGAGCAAGAAAAATAATTAACTATTTGTAAACGTATGTAACCTCAAACCTAAATAAAGGTAAATCCGAAAAAACGATCTGAAGCTCATTATCTATTGTTGAATATAATGAAATCTAGTATCATTACAAGACAATATTTATTTTGTAGTAACTAATTGTTTTTTTCGTAACATTCTATTGATAGACATCCTTGTAGGAGAGGCATTACAAAACTCATCGGCTGTCAACAAAAGAAATCATTTCACTGCTTGCATAATATAAGAAAGACTATAATGATCTTCCCAAATCTTTTGACGAATTTTTTGTGATCCCACTAGTTCCAATCCTTTCTGTGAAACATAATACAAGATATCATGATCCCCTTCAGGTATTTCAGCATTTTCTATATATTCCAAAGCATGAATTTGTTGTGTGCTATGATGATCAAGAAAATGTAAGTACTCCTTGAGTGCATCAATATTTTGATGAATATTTTGTAATTTATAATAATGAAGGTTTTTAAACAAAGATTCAATCTCCTCTTTGAGATATCATGCAATATCCAAAACACTAAGCTCTTCAATTATCGTATCTAACATAGTATATTTCTTTGTCATGAGTAGTAAACAACGAAAAAGTATAAAAGAACATTACACGCAATCTAACCAAGCATTTCCAATCTGATTGGATGTTTTTCTTTGAGATAATTTACTAAATGGATATCATGGGTAATCAATAAGATGGTGTTTCCATTTTGATTTGATTGGATCAAAAGATCTCATATAGTTTGGGTATGTTCCCAATCAAGATTTCCTGTTGGTTCATCTGCAATAATAAATTCTGGATCGTGGATCAATGCTCTCGCAAGCGCTACTTTTTGTTTTTCTCAAGCACTCAAGAATTTTACCGGCAAATCTTCTAAATGACTAATATTGTATTTCTGTTGGAGTTTCTGGTATTTAGCATCTATAATAGACTCACCTACTCCGTATAACACTAATGGATAGATAATATTCTCTTTAACAGTCATATATTCAATCAATTTATAATCCTGAAATATAATTCCCATTTTTCTTCTATATGTTTGCATTTCTTCATCTGAATATTTGGATATATCTTCATGTTTATGGTACACCATCTTTTCTCCTACTGATTTTTCTCCCGTAAGAATTCTTGCCAAGGTGGATTTCCCTGTTCCTGATTTTCCCATAATCACACAAAACTCCCCCTTTTTGAGAGAAAAATTATAGTGATTAAATAATAATATTGCACTTTCTGGATATCCCCAGGTAAGATTTCTCATTTCAATGAGATTGTCGATATGCATTCTTTTGTTTTATAGTTTAAAATATGTTTTTGTTATTACTTAAGTTTACCCCTAAAAGAGAATTCTGCAAAAAAATAGTGTAAAATATAGATTTTAAAGGTTGACAAGAATGCAAAAATATCTCAAAAATAGATGCCTTTTTATTTTTTTCTTGTTTACCACGTAATATTCTTATTTTAATAACCCATCTTTTTATGTTTTATAATTTTCCATTGAAAGAGAAATCAGAATCTATAAATTGTTTAGCATATTTAAAGCAACAAAGTCGAAAGTTATTGAATTCTTTCGTAATAAAAAGCAAACAAAATCATCAATCATCAAGGCAATATCTTTGCTAAGTTTAGTATCCAAGTAAAATCAAATTACTGCTTTGGCTACGGATTATGTTGATTTGGTGATGATTTCCTTCTTTTGTTTGACAGATTAGAAATTCTAATCTGCATATAAATCGACGTTAAACTTCTAGGGAAGTTTTGGCGTCTTATTTTATCTTTTTTATTACTCAGTTCATTACGTTAAAATTATAAACTTTACATTATTATCATACAAAATGTTCGATTATAAGCAGCCTTTGAAAGAAATTGAAATCATAAAAACATTGGAACAACTTGAAGATTTTTTCCAAAAATATTTGGGAAAACAAGGAACACTTACCTTGGCTTTCAAGGAAATGGCAGCATTGAGTCCTGAAGAAAAGAAAGAAGCAGGAAAAGTATTGTCTGAGGCAAAAGCTATTCTTACGGAAAGCTATGATATTAAGGTGCAAGAATTGAGTATAGGACAAATAAATGAAGCGCTTCAGAAAGATTTGGTAGATTCTTCTTTGGAAAAGTCTTCTTATACTATAGGTCATCGCTCACTATTGGCAGAAGTAAGAAGAGAAGCTGAAGACGTATGTAAATCAATGGGATTTATCATTGAATATGGAACTGACGCTGTTACTAAATTTGAAAATTTTGAATCCGTAAATATACCTCTCACTCATCCCGCAACAGAAATGCAAGATACTATTTACCTCAAAGAAACTGATCCTCGCGGAGAACCACTTATCTTGAGGACACAAACCTCTGCAATGCAAAATTTTATGATCAAAAAATATGGAGTTCCTTTGAAAGCAGTTGTTCCAGGCAAAGTATATAGGTATGAAAATATGGATGCAACGCACGATACGATGTTTTACCAGCTTGAAGGAATTGTTGTTGATAAAGGGATAACTATCGCTCATGCCAAGCATATGATAGAAAAATTGCTTTCTGCTATTTTGAAAAAGGACGTAGAAACAAGAATGAGACCAGCATATTTTCCGTTTGTAGAACCAGGTTTCGAAATTGACGCAAGATATGAAATTACTGATCCAAAAACGGGAGAAAAGACTATGTCAAAATGGATGGAAGTCTTGTGAGCTGGTATGATTCACCCTAAGGTTTTGGAAACAGCAGGAGTTGATCCAAAAGAATATTCAGGTTTCGCTTTTGGTATGTGATTGAGTAGATTGGCAGCGGTAAGATATGGAATCAAAGATATTAGATATTTTACCAATGGAGATTTGAGATTTGCAAAATCATTTTAATTTATAATATAAAAAAAATGGCGCATATTGAAGTATCAGACAAAACACTTGCTGAATTTAATAGATTATTAGCAGAATTACACATTATTTACCCAACCCAAAAACTTTCTAACGATCAAATCATGGAAGCAATGGTTGGTGGGTTTTTTGATTCATTAGCTTATATGCAAAAACAAACTGAAGCACAACATGGACATCATCACGCCCATAAAGAAGAGGGATGTTGCGGTGGAGACGATGACTGTGAGAACAAAAAAGATGGAGCATGCTGCGGTGGTCATCATCATCACTAAAAAAAATATATATAAGAAAAAGCCGCAATTGCGGCTTTTTTTTATTGAAAATATATTTTCTTAATCTTTTTTAATAATTTTCCAGATTAAATAAATATATAAAACAGCCCAAACTGTACCATAAATCCATGGATTTACTTCTGTCATAACAGGAATAACTGTTGCAATCCAAAGTCCAAAAAAGAAAACACATGCTTTGAGGACACTGTAGTCTACAAGGCTAAATGATTTTGTCTTTGACATTACTTTTTTGATAAGTTGTTTCATTGGTGATAGTAAAAAAATAAATTACGTTATATAAGTATATTCTAAAATACCCTTTCTGTCAAATTTTTATCGGCCATTTTGGACTTCGGCGATTACTTTGTTCATCATCTTTACGGCTTCCACAGGATGAAGTCCAATCGTGGTTTCTTCAGAAAGCATCAAATAGTCTGCGCCTTCGAGGGTTGCGAGGAATATGTCGGATACTTCTGCTCTAGTAGGCGCAGGACTGGTCACCATGGAGCTGAGCATCTGGGTGGCTATAATGACGGGCGTATGTTTGAATTTACATTTTTTTACGATATCCATCTGGACTTCTGGAAGCTTTTCTAGAGGTAATTCTGTTCATAAATCTCCCCTTGCTACCATCACCATATCACTTGCATCGATAATTTCATCGAGATGGTCGAGTCCTTCTTGGTTTTCTATCTTAGCGATAAGTTTGATCTGATTGTTTGTTAAATTTCTGACTTCTTGGATATCCGCAGCGCTTCTACAAAAGCTAATAGCTATATAATCAAATTTCGCTTCTAGAGCATATGCAATATCTTGTTTGTCTTTGTCCGTAATAGTTGGCATATCAATATGAAGACCTGGGAGATTAATATGTCTTTTGGATGTCATGGTAAAATCATTGAGGGCTTCCAATAATATATATTCCGATCCTATTTCACGAACGATGGTATCAAACAATCCTGATTCAATTCTTACGATATCCCCTACTTTCACATTATCGATAATACCTGGAAAATCACAAAACAAATCATTGTTTTCCAATATTTTTTCCACGACCATTAATTTAAATTTTTCTCCTTTTTTATAGGGTGTTGGTCGATCAAGTTTTCCTGTTCTGATACTTGGTCCTTCGATATCCATCATCAAAGAAAATTTACCACCAATTTCTTGTTCTACCTCATGAATGATCGCTAGTTTAACTACTATGGATTCGCTTGTTTCATGCGTAAAATTGGCTCTTAAGATACGGACTCATTGGGTATAGAGGTCCTTTAAGATTTCTGGTGAAGTAATTGCTGGTCATAAGGTGGTGATAATTTGAGGCATGGATATATATTGGGTAAAGATTTACTTTATTTCATACATTTTTTTCCCTTTTAGGTTTTCTAGTGCCATGTCGATTTTGCTTTCTTGATTGGCGTACATAACATAGATGATGTCGTTTTTCTTGACTTTGTCTCCAAGCTTCTTGCAAAGATAGAGACCTCCTTGATCGTCAATAGGGGCTCCTAATGCTCTTGTTGTCAGATTGATAAGTTTCATATCAATAACTTTTACCGTTCCTGCTTTTTCGGCTTTCACTTCCTTCTTGAATTTTGCGAGTTTGAGATCTTCTGATTTGATATTTGGGTTTTTTCCTCTTTGTGCTTTGATAATTTCTTGCATTTTTTTCCATGCTTTACCTGATTTAAGTTGTTGATATGCCATTTCATACGCTTTTTTACCTTTGGCCATCCCTACGAGTTCGATAATTTTGGAAGCAAGAAAAACTGCTTTGTTTTGGAGATCCATAGGTCTAAGTTCGTGTTGTTGTAAGACTCTAAGCACTTCTCTTACTTGAAGCGTAGCTCCGATACCAGCACCAATTGGTTGCATAGCATCTGTGATTTCTACATGAACTTTCATACCAAGTTTTTTACCTACATATTCATATTTTTTCTTGAGTCGTTTTGCTGTTTTCATATCAGGTACTTTGGCTGTTGGTCCCATAGGAATATCAATCAATGAATGGTTAATTCCCATTGCATATTTCTTGGCCATAATAGAAACAACTGTTCTTGAGTATGATTGCATAGAAAGTGGATATGCAACTTTGATGAGTTTTTCGTCTGCTGGCGCAAGACTAAGCCCTCCACCTCGTACCAAACATGAATTTTGAGTCTTCACTAAATTTTCGATTTCTTTTTTGGAGAAAGAGATATCCATAAGGACATTTACACATTCCCCTGTCGCTGCTGGCGAAGTGATGGCTTTGGAAAAAGTTTTTGGCATTTTGATACCAAGAGATGCAAGCAATGGAATCATAATCATCGTTGTCTCATTTCCTGGAACTCCTCCCATACAATGCTTATCAGCAACTACTCCATCAAAATGCAACATTTCACCTGTCTCTGCCATAGCTTTTGCCATTTCATAGAGTTCATGGTCACTTGCTTTTTTGAAAAATCCTACTGCTGAATAATAGGTAATCAGGGTATCGGTAAAACGATTATCTGCGATATCTTTCATAATCGAATAGGTTTCTTTGTAGTTTAATTTTTTTCCATTGATTGCTTTTTTGAGTGCCTCAATAGCTTTCCCATTGGTTTGGGTAAAATGCACACTTACGGTTGCATCACCTGGTATTTTATATTTTTGAGATACGTCTTTGTAGAGACCTATTTCATTTGGTTTTACGAGTTTATTGGTAAGATTTGCATTGAGTACAAGTTCTTGATCTTTGTATCTGAGTACTACCTTATCCAAAGGACTAATACCGTGTTCCCAAGCATTTTGCTCATTGATAAGAACGATAAGTTCTTCTCCATCCTGGATGTCGATTAATTTTGTTTTGGCATGGAAGATGTTTGTTTCTGACATTGTGTTTTTGTTTTTAAAATAAAAATATACTTTTTACAAGTATATCCAGATTTTATTATTATGCAAAAAAAAGACGATAATTTTAATGTATATGAAATTCTGTGTTTTTATATTTATACTGCCTCGGAAAATTCTTTCTGTGGCTGCAACTCGAATTCTTTTACTAATTCTTCTTGGATTGATTTCTTTGTTTTCACAATATGCATTGGTTTTTGAGATAGACAATTACAAATTGCATCCTCAATCATCCCCATACATTTCGTATAGTCATCACAACGAAATTCATTCATATCAAAGTTTTTTTCGGCTAATCTTTTGCACCAAACTGATTTTTTAGGATCATACTCGTTACCACAAGGTAAGTTCATTATCAAAAAAAATAGAAAGTTAAAAAAAACTACTACGTTTGTGATAACCTTTGTATATCAAATTACAAGATTTAAAACGAGTTAATTTACTTGCATTTTTTTGTAAATTATATATAATCACTATCAGTATTGGAGTATTTCTCTCAATACTTTTACAAACAAAAAAATAATATATGCTAGAATCTGCTCAAAAACTCGGCAATTTGCTTGCTGGGGTAAGTGGTTGAATCTCCTCCACGCCAAAATCTCCAACTTTGGGGAACACTGTCTTTTTTCAGATAAAACCATTCAAAGATAACGATCGTGGAATAAACCACTGGGAAACTGTAAGTAAGAATCTTATTAGTCTCAAAAAAAAACAGCTTACTTTCTTAATTAGAGGGAACAGTCGCTCTATTAAATTTTTTGTTTGACTTCCAAAAGATTTCAAGCAATTTTTTCAAAGTGCATTTTATGCAAGTTTTCCTACTTCTGATCTTTTGGAAGTGGAAACGCCTCAATTGTATGCACATCAAGAATATATTATAGGAAAAGATTCTGCTCCTGTACTTTCCAAAGATGATTTCGTAAGAGATGGGACCTACATGGATCCAATGACTACGATTCTTTCTCTTTACAATACTATAGATGCAGATTCTAGTTTAGATATCGTATTTACTTATACATTTAAAGTAAAAAAGAATTTCTTGGCAGTTATTAATGACGTGATTAAACGATTCCGAACACCGAAATCTAAGGAAGGCGAAGATGGGAAAGACGAGAAAAAAGAAAAAAAGCCAGACTTGTTTATGACTATGTGATATCACATAAAAAGCAAAGATAAATATCTTTTGGAAACAACCAAAGCCAACATTAAATCTGCTTTTGCGACCTTTTTCGAATGAGGAAAAATCAAAGTTATAAAAAAAGCAAAAAAAATTGCTATGACCTACGATCAATCCGTAAATTTCTTTCATCTTCCTACCGTAGCAAATTTCACGAAAGGATTGGAATATACCTTGTATAGAAAGCTTCCTTACCCAACCAATCTCCCTACAAGCTACAATACACCAAATGCGGACAAAGATCTTACTATTCTAGGAACAACTGATTATAGAGGAGATAATATCACCTTTGGAATTAGAAAAGAAGACAAATTTAGACATATGTATATTATGGGAAAGACAGGTACCGGAAAATCTACCTTGATTTCCAACTTGATTGCCAGTGATATGCAAGCGGGAAATGGGCTTTGTTTGCTCGATCCGCATGGAGAATTGGTTGATACCGTGCTTGAATATATTCCTAGCCATAGAATCAATGACGTGATTTTGTTTGATGTAGCGGATTCGGATTTTCCTATTGGATTCAACTTGTTGCAAGCTGATACCGAAGAAGAGAGAAATCTCGTGGCATCTGGAGTTGTTTCAACGTTTAAAAAATTGTTTGGAAATAGCCGATGACCAAGACTTGAATATATTTTGAGAAATATCGTATTGTCACTTGTTGATTATCCAAATGCTACCTTGATGCATATTTTGAGAATGCTAACCGACAAAAATTTCCGTGAAGAAGTCGTTTCTTGTGTAAAAGATAGCGTGGTATTGAAGTTCTGGAATAATGAATTTAATAAACGAAATGATAAGCAAAGAGAAGAAGCAGCAGGTCCTATTACCAATAAAGTTGGACAATTTTTGTCTTCAAAACTCGTGAGAAATATCTTTGGACAACCAAGAACCAAATTGAACTTGAGAAAGGCAATGGATGAAGGAAAAATTATCTTGGTAAATTTGTCTAAAGGGAGAATCGGAGAAGATAATGCAAATATGATTGGTTCGCTTTTGGTGACAAAATTTCAAATTGATGCCATGTCAAGAGCCGATATTCCTGCTCATTTGAGAAGAGAATTTTATCTCTATATTGATGAGTTTCAAAATTTCGCATCAGAATCATTTACTACTATCCTTTCGGAAGCCAGAAAATATAAACTTGCGTTGATCGTTGCTAACCAATATATTTCTCAGTTGATGCCTGAAATCAAAGATGCTATCTTTGGTAACGTAGGAACAACCGTATGTATGACAATTTGATCCGATGATGCATCGCAAATGACGAGTCAATTTAAAAATATGGCTGAGGTCAATGATTTGATTTCTTTGCCGAAATATACCGCCTATACGAGACTTATGATTGATGGAATTTCTTCTGATCCGTTTAGTATGAAGACATTACCGCCAATCAAAGCAGAAGGATCACTAGAAACTATCGACAAAGTAAGAAAACAATCAAGACAAAGATACGCTATGTCCAGAGGACAACTAGAAAAACTTATGCAAGCATGGAGTAACAAGACTTTCTCTGTTCAAGAAAAAGTAGCAGAAAAAGCAAAATTAGAATCACTTGGAATTTCATCAGAAGAGGCTGAAAATCTTCAGGATATGTTTGTTCAACAACATCTTCATATGTTCACGGAGTATGCTATCGACGGCGTAGAGCCAGATGCTATCTTGTTTGATACCGATAGTAATAGCCACAAAACTATTTGGTGGACTAAACCAAAATGATTGGATGATCAAGCAAATCTCAAATACAAGGCAGGAACTCATGTACCATTGGATGGAGGAAAAAAACTTGATATCTCCGTGGATATGTATCAACATCAAACAATGACGATAGAAAATACTATTCCTCTGGCTATCTGGATTGGAAGTAAAGAACATGTCTTGCAACAATTTGATACTATGCTTGGACTTGCTGGAAATGTCGAGAAATTTAAAGCTTCGCTTAAATTTTGTCCAAATACAACTAAATTGGAAGCCTTCCTTGCTCAACAAGAACCAAAAGCCCCAGAAAACAATATAGTAGCGAAACCAACTTCAGTAATCAGCTCCCCTGCCCCACAAGCCGGTGAATGAGCCTTTGATATTTCTCATATCAAACTAGGTGAATCGTATGATGGATATGTAAAACTAAGTTATAACTATGGAATGTTTGTCACAGTCAAAGGAGTTGAAGGATTACTTCACAAGAATTTCATCGTCGCTCCTGATGGAGTTGACTGGAAAAAATACTATAATATCTGAGATAAGATTAGAGTAAAAGCATCTGAATTCAAAGAAATCAATGGAGACAAAAAAGTTGTTTGGAGTCAGAAATAAAAAAAAAGCAGAAGAATAAATCCCCCACTTTTTAATTACATAACGTATTCGTTAAAATTTCGAATACCTTTTCCCAATCCCCTTTTTGTACAAAATGTGGTTTCATGTCATGATGTATGCACATACCACAATACTTAGCTTCTTCGTCATGAGCGTCGTTTATTAGATTAATCACACAAATTGAAATTCTTTTGTCATCATAACCTTCTGCAGATCTTGTAATAACACGAGCCATGTGGTTGTTTAAAACAAGAAATTTTCTTCTAAAAACGATTGCTAGTATTGGTTTCTTCTTGGATCGTTTTGCAATAGACAATTCACGAATAGCTTCCACTTCTGATTTTGTAGAAATAACGGCAAAGGTATCAGGCAAACCCTCTAATTCTTTCTGTAAAGAAGGATTGTTTTCCAAAGGATCCCATCCCATAAAGAGAATTTTATGCTTTTTCATACTCGTTATTGTTTTTTGTTTTCTCCTCTTCTATTTATTTGCTTAGCAATAGCAATTTATTTTCTTCTTTGTTTTGTTCTTTGGTATCACATCCCTTTTTTGTACTGGGTTTTTGGCGACTGATTGTGATGAAATGTTTGCCTTTGTTTGAAATCAGGGAGTTTCGTTTTTGGGAAAATAAAGGTATCTACAATCTCATCTCTTTTGGTAATGAGAAATTCTCTCGTTTTCCCTAGTTCTTTCATTTGTTCTTCAGATAACTGGAGTCATAGATTTTCCAATCATGAAGCAGATTCTCCTGCTATAACAACGATAGGCCCTTTGATCTCATCGTGTTGTTGTAAGACATGGAGCATCTCTGTTTTGAGTTTTTCCATATGTCCGATGCCTATATGCCCTACCAAGACAATTCCTCTTTCTGGCTCTTTATCTATATCTTGAGGAATATCTACTGATGTAAATTCTCGAACACCTTCTTCGTTTTTGACAAAACGAAGTCCTTGGCCAGGACTTGGTATATTTTTATTATCTAAAGATTCTGATAAGGTCATAAGAAGTATATGTTCATATTTTTAAAAATAGACAATATTTATTTTATAATAAATGTCAATAGATTGTGTTGACATTGCTTGTCTGTTCTGTATATAGAATACAATATTACTACATCTCTCTGACTTTATTTTGGGGGAAAACCCTATTCAATGTCATTGAATACCAACAAAGACAATTTCAGAATTTTTATTGATGGCTGCAACAAAAACACCCTGAGAGATTTTTTGATGGAGCATGAAAAAAATATAATGGGACCGACTAAAGAAGCTATTCTCAGTTGTTTACATATAGAAGACCTTATTCTCGCCACAATCAAAGATGATGATATTATGAGTTTCATAACTAAGTATCATGCCTTTGAGAAAGTTGAAATAGAAATGAATACCCTTAAATATAAAAGAAACAGCAGAAGATTTGAAACCTTAATCGAAAAAGGGAATGCTGTCTTTTTTGGGATAAATCCTTCTACAATGAAATTTACATTTTCCAAAGGAAAAGGATTGAAAACATTGGGGCTTGAAAAAGACCAAGTCGTAGGTGATTATGTTTGGAATCATTATGGAGATAATGAAGTTATTATGCAATGAATTCAATTAGCAGCAGAAGGTAAAGAACGACACGGCGTTTTGACGGTATGATCTATTCATTTCGATGTTAATTTCACGCCTAGTTTTGATGAAACAGGACGTGTAAAGGAAATTATAGGAATGGCTTTTGATATTTCCAAACATATGGAATTGGAAAAAAAACTCCAAGAGGCTAATATAGCCAAAGACAAGTTTTTCTCTATCATTGCTCATGATTTAAAATCACCTTTTAGTGCTATTTTGGGATTTCTTGATATATTAAAAAACAATCTTAAAGAATTTACCATGGAAGAAATTGAAGAAAATATTTGAATTATAAACGACTCAGCAAATAAATCTTACAATCTCTTAATATCCTTATTGGAACGAGCAAGAGCACAATCTTCAGTAAAATTTAAACCAGAAAACTTCGATTTCAAAACTGAAACACTAGAACAAATAAAGTTACTCCATGAAGTAGCCGCTATAAAAAATATTTTTATCAAAAACAATATACCGGATGATACCGTTATATATGCTGATAAACAGATGGTAGCTACCGTCATAAGAAATCTAGTTTCCAATGCTATTAAATTTACCTGAGGCAGTGGAAGATGATGAGAAATTCGTGTCGCATTTAAAAATACAGAAAACGCTTTCTTAGTTTCTATCGCAGATAATGGAATAGGAATGAATTTAGAGCAAAAAGAAAATTTATTTAAAATAGACAAAACGGAGTCTAGAAAATGAACAGGCAACGAAAGTTGAACATGAATTTGACTCTTGCTGTGTAAAGAATTTGTAGAAAGACATTGATGAAAAATATGGATAGACCGAAGTGAACCTGGAAAATGAACTGTTGTTAAATTTAGTATACCTATTATTTCTTCTTAATCCAAATAATTACACTTTCATATTAAATATCAATAATATATCAATTTTTCACTTCCTATTGACTTTTCTATTTAAATATGTATATTATTTATTGATGTCGTCATTAAAAACTATTTTATCATGGAAAAGATATTTCTTCAATCCGTAATAATAACGCTAGCAATTTGCGTTGCTGTTTTGACACTTATTATCTATAAGCAAAACAGGAAAGATTGTAAATTTGGTCTGTTTGCAACTATTGATTATTTCAAGAGAGAAGGCTATTCGGATGAAAAAACAGAATTTATCATCACGAGAATGACTAATATGTATCTTACACTCTCTCCTGATAAGATCAGAGAATTAGCAAAAACCGTCAAGGAAATGCCAATGGAAACAATTCTCGACAACGAGAAATTTAATCAAGCATTACAACAAACAAAATAACCTAAAAATCTAAAACTATGTACTTTTCAATCGCATTGTTGATTGCCCTCGTTGGGGGCTTGCCTGTCTTTATATCTGATACAAAGAAAGAAGATAAAGGCGCTGCTTATATTATTATGGCTATTCTCTTTACTCTTTTTGGATGGCTGATTCTTTATATTGGGTTACCATCTACAGCTTGGCCTTTACTAGGTTTCTACTCAGGTCTTTTATGTATCTGGTGGATTGTCGCTGCTTTTGTAGCCGGAGTTATGTCAGATGAAATAACTCATGCTGCTTGGTTTCCTGGTGTGCTTCTTGTTGTAATAATTTTTACTGCAATAGGTAGTTCCCCAATGTTTGGTAATACTGATGATTATGCATCATTGATTGGCAAATTTGATACCAAAAATCAAAAACATTGGTCTCAAGAAATCCAACCTTTGGATCCTACTCACCTTCGTCTTGTTCCTGATTCAGTTGCTATTTATTTAGCTAAAACATCTATTACTGAAGATGGAAATACATTGGGAAGTCAATTTCCTTTGGCTACCAAATATACCACTCTTCAAAAAATCAGAGACAATTACTTTTATCTTATTCCTCTTGATTTTAAAAACTGGAGAGTTTGGACAAGTACTGATGGAGTACCAGGCTATGTAAAGATTAGCGCAACTGATCCTAATGCAAAACCGATCCTTGTTACTCACAAGAAAATGAAATATACTCCAGAGGCTTTTTTTGGAGATAATCTTGAGAGAAAACTTTATCGGAAGTATCGTAATTTTATATTTGAAGATTGGGCTTTTGAAGAAGATGATAATGGAAACATTTTCTGGGTAATTGCCGCTTGTAAACCAACTATTGGATATGGTGGACTTGTAGTAGAAGGAGTTATCCTTTTCAACCCAGAAACTGGCGAAGACGAATTTGTCTCGATCGAGAAAGCCAACTCAGATGCTAAATATGCATGGATCGACAGAATCATCCCCGCTGAGATCGTTAACAATTATATCGATAATTGGGGTAAATACAAAGATGGATGGTGGAACGCTAATTGGTATCATGTTAATATTGTTGAAGGCGAAACTCCAACCATAAACTATTCAATCGATGGTCGATGTGTATTTGTAGTTCCCATTACTTCGGATAATAATGATGACGAAGCAATGGCTGGTCTGATGTATTGTGATGCTCGCACTGGTAAATTCTTATACTACACTACTTCTGGTGGTGGCACAGAACAAGATATTATCGATGCGGTTAATGCTGAAGTAAAATACAAAAAATGGCATGCAAGCAATCAGATTATTTATGAAAATGTGTATGGCACATTAGCTGCTTTAGTTCCTGTTATTGGATCAAATGGTACCTATCAAGGCCTTGCTATTGTAAAAACAGAAAATCGTAAGGTTGCTTTGGGAGCTACTCCACAAGAAGCACTGATTGAATTCCAAAAACTATTGATGAATATTGGTGGGCAGATTTCTACAGAAGTTACCCAACAAGATATATCTTTCCAAGGTAAAGTAGCGAGAATTGGATGGGATATCTCCGCCACAGGAAAGCAGTATTATTTGTATTTTAATGAATTTTCTTTCTCCGTGATGGTGACTTCTACCCTTCAATCAGAATTAGCGCTTACCAAAGAAGGTGATCTTGTTGAGATCAAGTATATTGATTCAAAACAAGCCTCTGTAATTGCTAAGTATTTCAAAAATTTGACCTTGCATCTCCAAATGTCTTCAAATGAGCAATCTGTATATAATCAGAATGTTCAGAGAAGAGACTCCTTACAGAGTCATAAAAATCTTGAGGATTTCAAAGATAAACTTAATAACATGAGCGAAAGCGAATTAAAGCAACTCATGGAATCACAAAAGAAGAAATAACGACGACATCTTTCTTCTTACTAAAACAGCCTGGTTTTTTGCCAGGCTGTTTTTCGTTATTTTTTCATCGCTTCGACCTTCAATTCTTTATCCATTTTTTCTATCGCATATCTCAGGGCTGTCCTGGGCATAACTACTTTATGTTTCATGACATACTCAAAAACTTCTTGTTGGTGAGCTTGGCTGGCTACCTTGAGCATCCATCCGTATCCCTTTTGGACCATATCGTCCAAATCCAGCAATAAATCATCAGCGATCTGGAAAAGCTCCGCCAAGAACATTCCTCTTCTCGCTGGTACAATAAAGCTAACAGCAGATGCCCTTTTTACCCATCTATTGGATGACTTCGTCCATTTTTTTATTTCTTTAATATATTGTGGATACATCTCGATAAACGCTCCCATGGTATGGTTACAGAAGGTATCACATTTCGCTCGGTTATTTATATATTTTTCTATCCAATTATAAAAAGTCTGAAAATCTTCTGGTTGGTACTGTTTCCTCAACGCATAGGTTCGGTTACAGGCAACGAAGGCTTCTTCACAATAGTCAGATTTAAATAGTTCTTCACATAATCAGAAAATTGTTTTCTTATCTAACTCTTTGATCTCTTTCCACTTCTCTTTGGCGAGTTTTTCTACGAGGGCACTTTTGACTCCATAGGCAGTGACTGGTTCTTTGAAGAAACGATGGAAAGAATCTCTCGTTTTGGGATCTGAGAGGGATTTCAATGTTGATCTGATATCGGAGAGAAATGATGATATGTTGAACATAGGAATATCTGTTAAATAAAGTAGCTAGGTTATATATATCAGAAATTTTTTGCCAAGACAATTTGCAACAAAAAAATCCAGAATTGCTTCTGGATTGTATGAGAATATAGTGAAGTGAAAATTACATTGCTATGTATGCCAATAATCATTTTACCAAAAATACTGGCCAAACGATAGCTTTGAGGAAGGCTATTACCCCGCCTCGAAATCCTACAGCATTTCCGATGAAATAAATAGCTGCACCGATAAGTCCCATAATATAAATACAGCTTCATTTTGGAGTACCACACTTCATTTTTTTGCAAGAACCAACTGCTTGAGAGAGTTGTTCACTATCACAAGATGCTTCGATTTTGAGAGTCGCAGCCTTTGCTTTTGCTGGAGACTTCTTGTTTTTTGTAACTACCATGCTCATTGAGAACAGAAAATAAAAGATAGTGTTTTTGTAAATATTGGTTGAGGGATTTCAATGGTAAGTGGGGTGGAATTTTTTTAATTAAAGACTATAAATTAATATCTTTATCATTTATCTCTGATTGTTTTTTATTGGTCATATACCATTCAATAACATCTTTTGCTTTCTCTCATCGAATCCGTGCTTTGATATTTTCTTTTATATACCAGAAAATAAATATAATTACGAATATAATTAAAATCGATTCATAATTACTCTTTATAATAGTTCGTAATAAATTTCAATTTTGACTAGCTCATAACCATAAATCAGTCATTTGATATATTCTAGAAAATAAAAAATTATTTATAAAATATCTTAAAAACTTTAATTACTCATCATTGATACATACTATCAACAAATCATCCTATACGTTTTTTTCATCCATCTTTCAACATTTCTATTGGATTTACATATACATTTCACAACGAAGTATGATTTCAAATAGTACTGTTATAAACTTTTATGTTATCAAGACTCTCAAAATATATTTTTGGTCATTTTGGCTGTCTAGACGAAGACTTTGGTCGAAATCTTCAATCGCCATAAAGAGTATTATATTCATCGCTGTATGAAACATTTATATGTCAACCATACTCTCTTTTACCAATAAAAAAATATGTTGTTGCATAATTCTTTTTAGAATTTCCTATTTCATTAAAATCTGATTCTATACATAACCAAGCTTTTTCTATTCACTTAGGAATTTCAAATTCTTTAGAATATGAAAGATATCAATCTGTAGATCTCAATGTTTCTAATGAAGGCGTATTAAAATTTTCTCGTATTATAAGTTCTTTATAATCTCATGAATATAATAAATCACATGTATTATCATCTCTTATAAACATAGATCATGTATAATTAGAATAATTATTTCATGTAAAAAAACCATTATCGGTAATTATATTTTTCTCTTCATTGCTAAGTTGTCAATCTACTAATCATAAATCATTCTTGATTATTGCATTTTGTTTATATACTTCGGAAAGTTGGTTTGATCCCTCTATTATAACTATTATTAACAAAACAAATAAAATAAACATTATTATTCTATTTATTTTTTTTCTTTTTGTTTCTTTAACCACATTCTTTTCTAAAAAATCTATTTTTTTATCCTTGTCTATAGAAATAATGTCTAATAAAATGATACTATGTTCTTTTTTATAAAAAAACAATCTAGTTCATGGAATTAATGTACACATATATATTTGTTTGTTCTTATCTATAAGTTTCGATACAGACAATAAATATTCTGCTCATAACTTTTCAATTTTATTCAAAATCTCTATATTTTTACCAAATATATTTTCAAAAGATTTTTCAAATTTTTCTAAATATCTTATTTTCATTATAATTTCAATAATATTTATAAAAGATTTATTTTAAAAAGCTATTCTTTAAATCGCTCAGTTTTTTTGCTTCATCTAAATCTCATTTTTTTATTGCTTCTGTTGCTCAATATAAGCAAGCTCCTTCTAGTTCGGACATATATCATTCTTTTCTTCTAACTGCAGCATGATTATTTTTTTCTTGTTCATACCACTCTTCTTCTATTGTTTTATGAAAAATACTTAACAAGATCTGAACAGTTCAAAAAACAATTCATAAAATAAAAAGTCGATAATACTTATCAATTCAGGAGAAATAAGTAGCTCACACGCTTAATGCTATTGTACTAAATAATGTTAAACATCAAGACAGGGTTAATTTCCGTTTTAGACTCATTATTCATTTATAATATATTAAAATTTTACTTCTGGATTTTTCCTTTAAAATATTCTCTCAAATCTTTATCAACTATATATACATATGTTCATAATATTCAGCGAGTAAGTAATGTTTTATAAATGTTTAATTAAAAAAATCTTTTATATAATTCCATCGTGTTTTCTTCTTTTTAAGAACACAACTAGTATTATTTAAAGACCATTGATATCAATTCTTACAATAACAATCATCTAATCAATCAGTGCTCTCTAATCAATAAGAGTTTAATCAATATTTATCTTGACACTTTTCAGTAGGTGTCTTAGCTTTTTCTTCAATTATCTTCGATTTAATGCAATCTTTTTTAGCTGAATCTCGTTCATATCTATATATACACTCACAAGCATTAGATGTACTATCATAATAGGAGTTTGATCAATATATTTCTTTACATTCCTTTTCTATTACACAAGAAGTTTTGGTTGAGTTTAGCTCATATCAAGATACACACTTACAAACATCAGATGTGGTATCATAATAGGAGTTTGATCAATATGTTTCTTTACATTCCTCTGTTGGTGTTTTAGTCTTTTCTATTACACAATAGGTTTTAGCTGAGTTTAGCTCATATCAATAGTTACAATCACAAGAGTTAGAAGTAGAATTATAATAGGAGTTTGATCAGTATGACGATTGACATTTCTCAGTTGGCGTTGGTTGATAAACAGGCGGAGGTGTATAGCTAGGCGTTGTTGAACCTCAATGACAATGTCTTTGATTCCAAGCCACTCACCAAGAATCACAATTAGTTCTACAATAATGACATCCATCTGACGCTGTTCTACCAGGATGAGCAAAACTTACTGACCCGAAAAGAAATGTAAAAAGCATAAGCAACATAATGAGATAACGCATGTGTTTCTATGATGAAATAAAAAATTACTTCTAAATTTTCCCTTTAAAATATTCTCTCAAATCTTTATCAACTATATATACATATGTTCATAATATTCAGCGGGTAAGTAATGTTTTATAAATATTTATTATATATCTCTCCAGTTCATATTCATCATCAATTCAAATTTTTCATTTACTATCGTGATAGTTTTCTTTCTTGATTATAAATTTTCATGTATTCTTATCATAAGATAATTCTTCTCATAAAATAACTCATACATAATTCAAATCATATCACTGCACAGTATGGATACATCATACTTCATTCAAAGCATTTGGGGAATTGGGCCAATCAATATTTGTTGAATTTCGAAATATTTTTATTCAATCAATTTCTATATCGTATTCATTAGGATTGTCTTTTGATCTTCGAGGTCGTGCATATCCTGCAACAATTCTAGATAATCAAAATTCTTTGTCTTTTCACATAATATCACTTCTAAATTCACTGAAATTATCATATATCTTAAAATCATAGTTTTTGATTTTATCAAATTCAGTTCTTCATCAATCAAATAAATTGGTAACAAAATCTAAATATTCATTTCATCACTTCACTCTCATTTGGCTTTTTAATTCATATGATTTTGCACTTTCTATTTTGGCAAAATCATTCTGATTAACATCTGCTGGCTTAATTGATTGATTGCTATCGTACAATAATATTTGAATTTTAGATAAGTTCAAAACCCAATCAAGTTGTGTAGAATCTTTTGACAATCCCAACTTTGAATTAACATCATCATATGCTTTATAATTAGTAATATTTTTTCTCTTTTGTAATCTATGAGATTCATCTACTATTATTATATCATATGGAACTTTGTTATTTACATTATAATTTTTTGCTAAATCATTTGGTCAAATAACCATTGAAGATTTTAATCAATCTATGTTTTTAAATACCTTTTTAAAAGTAGATCTTAGCGAAGCCATTGGAACAACAAGTCAGATTTTCAAATTTTTTGTTTCTTCTTTTCACTTTAAGTATTTAATCAAATAACTAGCGACAACACTCTTTCAAGTTCAAGGTTCTCATTTAATTATATATGTTCAATTATTTCATAATTTAATCTGCTCATAAATATCTGATACAATTTCATATTGATCTGTATTTAAAGCTTTATATGGAGAATATTTAAACAAATCACTGTTTTTTATTTCGTTTAGATCTTTTTTTACTATTTTTTCCTTTATAAGTTCTTTCCAAATTTCTTCAAACTTAGCAATATATTTTTCACGATCGTAATAGTGATGATCCTTTAAACCATCATTTTTATTTTGTAATTTAAATGAATTTTCAGCAGAAATATATTGAATTAATTGAGATTCAATATCTAATGTAGCAGATTTATTATATTCTATATCATAAAGAACAAACATATTATTCAAACGTATTACTTTTTCTTCATTTTTTAAATGGTCGTGAGTTCTTTTAAATATATTAGATGTTTCTCAAATATAAATATATTCTTGTCATTTTAAAATATACACGACAGGCCAATTATAGTTTCGTTCGTTAAAAGTAAAACTATCTGCATAACTTTTATTAAATGGATGTTCAGTAATTATTGTTGACATGAAAGTTTAAGAAAATTAAAGTTTATTATATTTATCACTCCTTCCTTTTGCTTTCTCCGCATCGTATTTTTTATTATTTTTTTCTAATTTATCCAAAGAAACCTTGATTAGGTCTATATTGCATTCTTCTGCGAAAAGTAATAGAAAATTTAGAATATCTGCGACTTCTTCGCTAACTTCTGGATCATTTTTTCCTATTTCGTATGATTTTTCTTGTGACTTCCAAAGAAATTTTTCTTGTAATTCTCCAGCTTCAATTGCAATAGCGGTCGCGAGATCTTTTGGATTATGAAATTGTTTTCGATCTCTAGCATCTCTAAAAGCTAAAATAAGTTTTTGCAGCTCTTTAATATCCATCGCATTGAAGTAATGAATTAAATTTTTAGTTTAGCTTACTCTTCTTATGATATATTTCAAGCTTTTCACTATAGAAAAATCCCCGTGTAATTCACGGAGATTTTCGTTCTTTTAGTTTAGTATAGTGAACCTTCAAAGAGGTAATTTCTTTGTATCTATCATCATCGATACTCATATCCACTACGCCGTTGCGTAAATCAATATCCAATATAATTCCTTTTATGCCGTCAAATACGTGGTTTGGGATATCGGTAACCACTAGTATTCCATTTTTTAATTTATCTAATTCCATATTTTTGTTATTTGTCTGGCGACTATAGGTATTTACTTCTTGAAATCAACAGATATTGACTTTATCTATAAAATAGATAAAAACATCACTGTAAATAGAAAAAAACTAAAATCTAAATAATATGGAGACTCCATTTGTCGTATTTGTCGGACAACAGCCTCTCAATGAGGAAGTAGTCGAAATTCAACACGTATTTAAGCAGTCAGGAAATATTGAGGAATATATTAAAGAAAATTGTAAGCATTGTGAAGAACCATCAGAATGCATTCCTCATATTATCTTTTCAATGGGATTTGCTATCGGGAAATACATGTTTATCGAACAAGAAAAAATGGCTCTTGATTTCCCTGTTTTGTTTGCTTGTCTTGAAGACGCAAACGAACTTATTCAAGAACTTCTCCCTGATGAAAGTATTAAAGTACTTATCTTGGTAAATATTGTTACCAAAAAAGGATATCTCTACCGAGGACCGGATCCTACTCGTATTCAAGAATTATATATACCTAATTTCTTGGTGTTATATAACTTTCGATATACGGGGTTATCTCTTGAAATTCTTCATTTGGGAGATCTACGAGATTTGGAGAATCTTCCCAAAATTACTACGTGTGCAAATTAAAAAAGCCCCGCCTAATTGTAGGCGGGTTTTCTTATCTCGTCAATCTTCTCCATTTCTTTTGCATTCCTTGTTTCCATTTAATTCGTTTTCCATGGTTACCCAAGACCTCTGAAAGTTGGAAAGTAGTTGTTTGGACGATAGGTTGGATATCTGGATCGGTAATAAGTTTATCAAAATAATATTCGTTTGTCCTCGCTCCTGTTGATCAAAAAACACCTATAGAGATATATTTTAAATCATTTTTTTTGAGAACATAATATTTTATTCCTCTATATTCACTATAACGGAGAAAATGACCTACTCGATAAGGAAGTTTTTTTATTTCTTTTTCGGTTAGCCAAATATCTTCCTCGAGTTTGCCTACCAAGACTTGATGAATATGTTTTTTTATAAAATCTTTTATATTCTGATAAGCTTCTTCTTCATTAATTTCTTCTCTTGTATAATCCGTTGCATTTCTTGCTATTAAATACTCATCATCTAACAATTGTTTTCGCTGGTCTGTTAGCATTTTTCCTTTTCTAAAAAAGATAAATTCTGAATTAAATATAAGTATTTGCTTTCCAAAAACAACAATTATTGACTTTTTGTAGGAAATATTTATAAAATACGAGAAAAACAAAAAAAACCTAAAACATGAATGATAAATTTTTAGTACTACTAGCCGGGAAAGGCCCAGAGTTAGATGAAAAAATTATCTTAGGATGCAATACCTGTAGCAGTAAATGCACAGATGCCTGTATCAAAGAAGAAATAAAGGAATTGATCACTTCTATGAAACAACTTTTTGTTGTTCAAGAGCTAGGATTAACTGTCAGAATACCGCTTTTAATTGAGGGATATCGAGATGCAAATCAATTCATTCTTTCGCAATTAAAATCAAATTCGGTTGCTATTCTAGTTAGCCTTGAGAAAGACAAAGCATTTATCTACAAGGGACCGGATAAGGAAGTTGTAAAAAAACTTCTTCTTCCTCCATTCTTTTGCCTTTATGCTTGGGTATATGATGAGTGTGAACCCTGTTTGGAAAGTATTGAAGATATAAGTGACTGTCCACCACAGATTGAGGTTGATCCTGTCTTAAACTAATTGATGAAAAAGCCAGCTGATTCCAGCTGGCTTTTTTCCTATATTATTTTTCTGCATTCTAGGTAAAATCTTTTTTCTTCAGCTTCTCCCATAGAGAAGGTTTTTCTTGGAAGTGCTCCGTCTACGACTACGGTTTTGAAGAAGTCTTTTTTGTCCATAATAGGCAAAAGGAATCCCATATTGTTTGCTTGCATTCCGAGTTTTTCGGTTACGTCTTCTCCATGCACATAATCTATTTTTGCTTCTTGATGAAGTTTGAGGTAGTCATCCAAAAATGCTTGGAGATTTCCTACTTCTAGATTGAGTTTTGGATGATGAAGAGCAATTTGTCCGTAAGTTCCTTGATATACGAAGGTGAAGTATTGTGTTGTAAGATCAGACTTTTTGAGTTGTGCTGTTCTTTGCTCTTTGCTAGCAAATGTTTCTATAGTTACCTCAGTTCCCAATGGTGAGAAATACGCTTTCATATCGTTGAGAAGGTTTTCTGGGTTGATATTGAAAAGCACTCTGTGAATCGGTTCGAACGTCAATCCATCATCATGCACATTTACGAGTTCAATAAGTGCAAATCTTGCTGGATGATCGGCTTTTTGTTCTGGTGTAAGTGATTGTTTTTTCTCTTCTCGGATAGCTTTTGCTGTAGCGAGTGAATGGTTTCCATCTCCCATTGCGAAAAGCAATACTCATTTATCTGGACCAACTTGGTATCTTTGTTGGAAACCAACAGGATCTGCGAGTTTTGTAAGTGCAGCAACGATATTTTCGATGCTTTGTGGATCATTGATTTTGTATCCACTAATATGTCATCCATTCATCATTAAATCGGTTTCATACACTTTGGTATAATTGGCTTTGTTTGTGAAAAGTGGTTCGATAACGGTTTTGCTTTCGTCATCGATAAGTACCATAATATGTGGTGATTCGATTGTTGCGTCTTTTCTGACTTGGATTCTTGGAGGAAGTCTATCTACGATCGTTCATTCTGTAGCTCTGATAAGTGTTTGAGACGTTTTACTATAATCATATGCTTCGAGATCTAGTGCGAGGATAAGTCCTTTTCTCGAGTCTGCATGAGATGTTTTTCTATCGATAAGGAGCAAACATTCTCCTTGGTTTTCGAGGATTCCTTGGGTAAGATAGGTATTCATAGCTTGTTTGATTGCTTCAATTCTTTCTGCTTTGTTCTCTTCTTCGAGATATACTTCTGGATAAATAATAGATAACGTAGATGGATCTTGTCCTACGAAATTTGCTACTTCTTGTCGATATTCTGGTTGAGAGGTGTATTGATCACATGCTACCACTGCTCGTTTTTTGAGATCAACAGAAGCTTTTGGTAAAAGAATATCAGGGACCATAAGCCCAATACTAGGAATTGGTTTCGCCATCAAAGAATAATTAAAAATAAAAAAATCGATCAATATGGTATATTTAGTTATAAATTTTTCAAGATATTTTTGTTTGATAGCTCGCTTGACTTGACTTTGTCATTTAAATATGTAAACTAAGCTTACCAAAAAACCCTAAAAATTGGAATCTATGAAAAATTATTTATTATTTAGCGGAACTGAGTGTTCCGTGGAACAAATCGAAAAACTAAAGGTTGAAAAAGATTTTTTGTCTCCTCAAATGATTATGGAGGAAGAACATGTTATCTTAAACAATCCAACTCCTTGTCAAAACTCTGCAGAAGTCCAACAAAAAATAAAAGACTTGATGCAGACTCAAAAAATCGTTGTTTTGGTTAATTTAGATTCTGGGAAAGTATTTTTGTATAAAGGCCCAGATGCTGAAAGCTTCAGACAACGTTTCCTCAATAAGCTCTCTTATATATATGATTACATTTTCCGTCAAGGAAGATTGCCTCTAAGAGAAATCATAGATTTAAGAAGAGGAAAAATGTTTTACTGTGGATCTTCATTAAATTGAAATTCTAGAGCAGGTTGAGTTTTCTCAACCTGTTTTTTTTGTTAAAAAAAATCTCCAAGATATACAGGAAGATTTTTTTTGGAATGAGGCACCTATATGTTTGTACACATGACCTTATTTAACGGGTAACTTTCTTACCACAGCATCCATCATTTCAAAGATATCATTTACTAAGTATCCATACGTATTATTGAAGTAATTGCTTTCTATCATTTTTGCTTTTAATTTATCTTGGGTTTCAAGAAGATGTTCTACAATATGAGCTACTTGATGTTGTTCTTGAAAGTTCATATGAGTGCGAACATTTTTTCTTAAATCAAACATATGTTTTTTGAGTAATAATAGATATCCTACTACTCTATCTACAAATTCTGTACTCATAGCATTATCAGTAATTCTTACCCCGTATGAAGATACTCCATCTTTAGAAACTTCCAATGCTCCGATAAGTTGATCACAGGTAGCTCAAACTTTGTCCATAAGTTTTGAAATTGATCTAACTGCATTGCTTGAGAAATTAATAGAATTTTCCATGAGAATATTTTGTAGAAGAATAAAAATTGTTTTCTTTGTGTATTTAAATTATACCCCGAAATCGAAATTTTCAAATAAAAAACAAAATCTGACTAAAATCAGATCTTGCTATCTTGGAAACATATTCAGAGTATATGTACTTTTTGTATTTTATATTTGGGATTGATAGGTGTTGGTTATCAAACAGATATTTTTTGGGTTATTTTAGATAGTTTTGATGAAAAAAGGTGAGCGTTTACATTTTTAGGTAAGAAAAAAGGTGAGCGTTTATATTTCGATCGCTATATTCTTTTTAATCATTTATTTTTTCGCTCCGCTGGGGATACTTTTTAGCATTGCCCCAAAAAGTATCCAAAAAGGTCTAGGCCAAACAAGTCCGCCACGTTTGTTTGGCCGTGGATTGCTTAGTCAACGTTATGCTTTCCAGCTGAAACCAACACGGAAGGTTTGTTTATTTATCAAGAGAACTATATATAAGTGATAAAAAATAATATATCACAAGTGAGCGTTTACATTTTTAGGTAAGAAAATACATGGAGTCGAATTTGTTTGTGTTTTCTACCGTTAAAAAAATGTAACAGCGAACGGTGATATATTATTTTTTATAGAATTTAAAAATTACATCCATTTCTTTTTTCTAAAGAATCGAAGCATTCATCCAGCGATGCTTATCATAATAATCCAAAGTGCTGGATAGGTTCGTTTCATAGTAAGTTCTGGCATATATTTGAAATTCATTCCATAAACTCCTACTATAAAGGTAAGGGGAATAAAAATCGTACTAATTACCGTCAATACTTTCATCACTTGATTCATCTTATTACTAAGACTAGAAAGATAGATATCTAGTGACCCAGCAATAATATCTCTAAACGTTTCTATGGTATCGATAATTTGCACAGTATGATCGTAAGCGTCTCTAAGATATGCTTGAAGTCTATCGTCAATTAAATCAGATTCTGTTCTTTCCAATGCGCCCAAAATTTCTCTTACGGGCCAGATAGATTTACGCAAAATAATAAGATTCTGTTTTAGATTCTGGATCTTATGCAATGTTTTGGGATTTGGATCTTTCATCAATTCATCTTGCAATTCCTCTACCTCATCTTCGATATGTTCCAAGACAACGAAATAATTATCAATAATAGTATCCACAATAGAATACATCAAATAATCAGCGTTCATTTTTCTAATTCTTCCTTTTCCTTTGCGGATGCGGTCTTTTATATTTTCAAAATCATCGCTATCTTCATTTTCTTGAAAAGAAATCACGTAATTTTTGCCCAATACAAAGCTTATTTGTTCTTCTTTCAAACGCTTTTCTTCATGGATATAACAAAACATTTTGAGTGTCAAAAAAAGATAGTCTTCCATATCTTCATATTTTGGACGTTGTTTAATATTTGCAATATCTTCCAATGTCAGAGCATGGATATTAAACAAAGCACCTATTTCACTAAGATCATTTGTTTGATCTACTCCGATGAAATCGATCCATTTTACGTTACCTTTGTGTTTTTCGATGCATTGATGAAAATCAGAAATAGCTGTTTCTGTATATTCTTTTTCGTTGTATTCAATCATCTGCACAATAGATTCGGCAGTCATTTTATCTCAAGTATACACGATGCTTCCTGGGATTTCTCCTACACTTTTTAATTTTGCTTTTCTCATATCTTTTCAACAAAAATAAATCTGATATATATTATTGTATTCCAATTATTGTTATTTGTCAAATTTCATCACTATCTGCTTATTTTTCTCATAAATTTACTCAATACTATTCAAACGATTATCAATACTCATATTGCAACTCCTATATCCATCCAAATATCCATAGATAATGGTGTTAGTTCAAACAAGGTATTAACTCCTGGGATATACACCACAGCCAATACCAAAGCCATGGAAACACTTACCGCCAACAACAATCGTTTATTTGAAAGAATACCCAATCCATATTGTGATCTGATTATTTGTATTTTGATAAGTTCAATAAACACAAGGAGAACAAAAACGCCACTTCTTGCTTGGACAATATCAGTATCATGATGTCTGAAAAATAGGAATAACGCTGCAATTGTCATAATAGAAGATAGGATAGCGATATTGATCATCATTTTTTGCGAAACGATAGACTCTGATGATTTTCTTGGATGGTGCTTCATAACATCAGGATTAACAGGATCTATGCCGAGCGCTATGGCTGGTAGTCCATCGGTAACTAAATTAATCCAGAGCAAGTGTATTGCCAAAAGTGGCAAAGGAAGTCCTGCCAAACTCGCAACAAAAAGAATAAGAATTTCTCCAATATTACTTGCCAAGAGATAATTTACAAATTTTTGGATATTGTCATAGATTCCTCTTCCTTCTTGGACTGCGTTTACGATTGAAGTGAAATTATCATCAATCAAAATCATATCTGCGGCTTCTTTGGTGACATCGGTTCCCGTGATTCCCATTCCTATTCCGATATCAGCCATTTTCAATGCTGGAGCATCATTTACTCCATCTCCGGTCATCGCTACGACATTTCCTTGAGATTGTAATATTTTGACGATAGTCTGTTTATGTGCTGGATTTACTCTTGCAAAGATTCCTATAGATTGGAGAAGTTGCTCTTTGTTTGGAGCTTTTTCAAATTCCTCACCGGTCATTGCCTCTCCTTTGATTCATAGTTCTGTTGCTATTGCTTTGGCAGTAATCAAGTTATCTCCGGTAATCATAATTACTCTAATTCCTGCTGTTGCACATCTTTGCATTGCGTCTTTGACTTCATCTCTTGGTGGATCAATCATTGCTTGCAGTCCTACAAAAATTAGCTGTTGTTCTTCATTTCCATAACCATAGGCAAATCAAAGAACTCTGAGTGCTTGTGCAGAAAATTCTCCTGCGATATGTAATATTTTTTCTTTTTCTTTATGATCCAATGGTTCTAATTTTCCATTGATGAGTATTTGATTACACTTTGGAAGCAGATTTTCTATTGCTCCTTTGGTAAAAATAATTTGCTGATTTTGACGCATATACAAAGCACTCATCATTTTTCTTTCGCTATCAAATGGGTTTTCTCCATTCCATTCATGTGTTTTCAAAAGATTTTGATGATCTATACCTCCTTTTAAAGCACTTACAATGAGCGCTCCTTCGGTAGGATCTCAGATAATCATTTCTCCTTCCAATTTAGAATTATTACATAATATTCCAATTTCCAACAAAGTCATAAAATCATCTGGATTGTGAGAAAAATCTCCTTCAATTTTGTATCCTGTTCACGTAACATCAACAATATGATTATTTACAAATAACTTGGTTACCGTCATTTCGTTTTTGGTAAGCGTTCCCGTTTTGTCTGTGCAGATGACATTTACCGATCAAAGTGTTTCTACCGAGGAAAGCCTCCTTACCAAGACATTTTTTTTGACGAATCTTTTGACTCCAAGTCAGAGTGAAATCGTAACAACAGCAGGTAATCCTTCTGGAATTGCAGCAACAGCCAAGGCTACCGCAATCAAAAATGCTTCATGAATTTCAATATCTCTAACAAAAAAATACGTGAGAAAAATAATAATACAAATAAAGACAGTTGCAATTCCAAGTCCTTTGCTTAATCCATTGAGTTTTTTTTCGAGATTGGTCTTTTTGTCTGGAGTTTCCTGCATCATTTCTGCAATTTTTCCTATTTCCGTATCCATACCGATAGCACAAACAACTGCTTTACCCCTTCCTTTTGTTACAATTGTTCCACTAAAGACCATATTTTTGATATCTCAAAGTGCGCCTACTTTTTCAAGCACTTGCGTATGTTTTGCTACCGAGAGTGATTCTCCGGTAAGGATAGATTCTTGGATTTCCAAGTTTACTGCTTCGATAATTCTGGCGTCTGCAGGAATTTTATCTCCCGTATCTAGGAGAATTATATCTCAAATAGTTAATTCTGACGAATCAATAAGATGTTCTTTTCCATCTCTCAGGACTTTTGATTTGAGACCTGCCATTTTTTTGAGCGATTCTATAGCTTTATCCGCTTTGTATTCTTGAATAAATCCAAAAACAGCATTGAGGACAACTACCGCCAAAATAATACTTGCATCAGTTATTTCTCCAATAATAGCAGAAACAACAGTAGCAGCCAACAAAATAAGTACCAATGCCGAAGTAAATTGACTCAAAAATATTTTCCACGCAGGATTATTTTCTTTTTCCTTGATCATATTTTTTCCATGGGTCTCCAATCTCAAAAGCGCTTCTTTGGAAGATAATCCATGAGAAGTTGTCTTAAGCTCTTTATACAAAGATGAAAGAGATAATTGGTACCAATTCATTTAGTAGTAGAATAATGTAGTAAAGAATCTATTAATGATGAGAGAGTTCATCTAATTTCTGATTATCAAGCAACAAAATCACTATTCCCAATCCCAAGGAAACAATATAGCTTACTAGAGGATAATTTGGAAATAAGAACGTATCCAAAATTCATCGAACCCCTCTCCAAATCATTACAACAGCAATTACAATAACAATCATATTCAGATTAGAATCTGATTTTCTTAATTGAATAAGTCTTTTTTTGAGATTTTTTATCATCGTTTCTTTTTTAAAAAGATAAATTAGGTATTTACGAAATACTCAGTAATAACAAAGGTTAGCCAATACAGAATAAGAAAGACGCCCTCTCTTTTGGTTAGCGTTTTCCCTGTATGCATAAGATACGAAGTAATAAATGCTGCCATCATCATAAACGCTCACGTTATACCGATAATTTTCCAAGGAAAATAGAATGGCTTAATAATTGCTATAATTCCTACAACTATGGTTGCATCAGCAAGGACCGTTCCCAAAATATCTCCTACAGCCAAAGAATCATCATATTTTTTCACCGCTTGAAAAGCAAAAAGAAGCTCTGGAATTACTGTTCCCAATCCTATCACCAAAATTCATATCAATACTGGACTAAATCCTAATGTTGTTGCTATTTGTACACCTGAATCAACTGCGAAATGAGCTCCAACAAGCAATAACGAAATACTTCCTATCAAACATAAAAAGTTAGTGAGGCGATTCCCTTTTTCTCTTATTGCTGGAGCCTCATTTACTCCATTTTTAAATGCATAATAATAAAAGAAAACACCAATCAAAATAAGACCCAATCATTCTAATCGTCCATAATGACCATCCAATCATAAAATAATCGGTAACAACAAAAAGAACGGGAAGATCGCATTACTTTTTAATATTTTATTTTCTATTTTTATATTTTTTCTTCCTGAAAAGAGAACAATAATTCCAAACGCTAAGGTAAGATCAGCAACATTAGAACCAAATAGTGTTCCTAATCACAATTCTGGAACACCGCTAAGAACTGAATTAATAGAAATAAATGTTTCTGGTAAAATAGAAATAACCGCCACAATAATTAATCCTACAAGAAATTTTGATACTTGAAAATTTTCTGCAAATTTTACTGCATATTTTGTAGAGAGCATAGCTCATTTTATAATCAAAAATATTGAAACTGCTAAAACAAATATATTG
Organism: candidate division SR1 bacterium RAAC1_SR1_1; assembly: GCA_000503875.1. Taxonomy (GTDB): domain Bacteria; phylum Patescibacteriota; class Gracilibacteria; order Absconditabacterales; family Absconditicoccaceae; genus UBA5124. The sequence continues at coordinate 198,019 of CP006913.1, read as the reverse complement.
GTTATCATACCTATAATTATTGAATAAATTATCTTTTAACAATAAAACGAAGAATACTACTTGGCGTAATCAATCCTACGACCTTTTTCTCAATGTTTATAACAGGGATATAATGATATCATTTTTTATCAATTATTTTCATAATATCAAACAAACGGGTATCCTCTTGCACGATATTGTCATATTTTTTAAGATAATCTTTTGTAGAGGTATAATTAATACTTCTTTTATATCATATATCTAGGATTTCAACTAGTGGCTCATTTACTGAAGAATGAGCTATAATTTTGATAATATCTTCATCTTTTATTTCTCATAGAAATTTATTTTCTTTATCTACAACAATACAATAATTAATATCTTCTGCCTTAAGTTTCCCTAAAATAGTTTCAATATCATCATCTTCATAAAGAAAAATAGGTTTTATCATAATATCTTTTGCTGTTATTTGTGGATAATCAGCAAATTTTTTCATAAAATAAGATTCTTTGGCTCTTAATGGTTTAAAAGGATCTTTTTGAACAATATCCATAATATACTAAGTTATAAAATAAAAGCTTAGTATCTACATTTTACTGAAAAAATGGAAAAACTCAAAAATATAATAGATTCTCTTTTGATTTACCGTGTAAATTTTGGAAAAAATGGTATAGTTTGTCAAAAAATAGTATAATTGCTATTATTTTGCAATTCTCTATACTCTATTCGATAATTTATCATTGATCGTAAACCTATGGACCACAAACAAGATGTTGTCTGTGAAAAATGATTACGTTTTAATGAAAATCTTGGTATTATAGATACCAGATGACACCATTTTCATTTCAAAGAAAATTGTAGCAAATGCCTTTTGGAAATTCTTTGTTCTGGGTGTGATGAAGAAAAAAGAAAGGCGTGTGAGGTCAGAAATAATTTCGAAAAATCTCTAGAATAAAATAGTTGTTGATATCTCCTTTAGCAGATCCCAACTTTTTTGAATTTTATCTTCCTGATTTTCTGGCTGTTTCATCAAGAGCTCTAAATCATCTATTTCTTCTTGTATTGTAAATAATACTGCATCATATTTTTCTTGAATTTGCGGATATTCGGCTATTCTTTTGATACTATCTAATTCCTCTTTAATATTGATATCTTGGTATGTTTTTTTACCTAATTTAATTGCATGTTCTATATTCATAATATTTTTTCCTATTCTTTGTAATGCAAATAACATCAATGCTTTTGAGACAAATTCTTCCACAGGAACCTTTTTTATATCATCCAATGATTTTCCTAAACTCGTAAAAATTTGATGAAAAAATTTGGCAAAGGGATCTGGGATATAATCTAATTTTTTGACTGCCTCAAAAAATCTTTGAAACACTCGCAAGATTTGTTCGTTTTTGGATCCATCAAATGCAACATTAATATTCATTCCCATATCCAACATTTCCAAGAGATATTCTAGTTCATGACGAATATTGTTCATTTCATTGGTTTGAATATCTATCATTGCCACATATTGTTTGATTTCTGCAATTCTTTTGGAAAATTTATTTTTTGCTCATATAAGATATCGTTTTTCTCTTTCGGAATGTCTTCATATGATATTAGTCATATTATGAATTTGTGCTGCAACAATATGGTGAGATTTTGCGTTTTTTATTTCCTCTTTGATATTGTCAAGTTTTCTGAGTATTTCACCATTTTTGATATCTATTTTAATTTCTACAATAAGTTCTATTATTTTTTCTTGAATTTCTTTAAATTCGTTAGCACTCTGATCTTGGTTTTCCATTATGTATTCTTGACTTCTAATTGCGTCGTATAAACTTCAATACGTATTGAAATATTTGTTGGTATCATATTTCCTTTTTTCACCAACCGTATTAGGATCATCGTAGGAAAGCATTGTTTTGATTGTTCTAAAAATAATTATTTTTCCTTGATAAAACAATACTCTGTTGGTGTATTTTCCTTTGGTTTCATCTACATAATGCAAAGGTTTTGCTCATTTAAAAATATTTTTGATGTTTTGAGCATTATCATCTATATGATCAATACCGAACTGTTGAATAAATGATTCGGGGAGTGTTGAGGGTACAATTACTACGTCATCTACAAGTTCTTTATAGATTTTATGATTATGTTCCGCTGATTGTTTATCAAAAATTAACCTTCCATTATCTACAAAAAAATATCTAGGGTCAGAACAGGCAATCTGAAGAATTTTATATAATTCGTTGGTATTTTGGTTCGCTTTGAGATTTTCTGGAAGTCCTTCCATCTTTTTGATTTTTTTGCTAGCGATCAAAGTTTCTTGTCTTTGCGCTTGATTGTCAACAATTTTATCTTCTTGTGGCTTATCCAAAACTTGGCGAATAGGTTCACCATTGGCAACTTTGTGATATTTGTGAGGAAAATCTGATCCATTCGAAGGTGTATTAATTGGCATGAAACCTTAGAAAAAGATAAATCTTTTTGTTGTTTTATCTATTTTTACCACAAAATCAATATCATTGCTATTTTTATTGACTTATTCTTCCTAATATATATTCTTTAGAAAAATAAAACACAAACTAAATAAAGGAGATCTAAAATATGAAACAAAGTACTCGTATAGTGATAATACTTTTTCTTTCTTTGCTTTTACTTTCTTCCTGTAAAAGTTGGAAAGAAAAAAAAGATCATGAACTTCAGAAATTAATCGATAATATTGATTTTGACAAAAAAATTATCATTCTGGAGCCAACCTACAGATACCTCTTTGAGCAATTTAATGAGGAAGCTATCGAAAAAGCTGAATACAAAATCAAATTGGGCGAGAAAGAATATTTCGTTGCACAAAATGATGAAGCTTTTTATCGGTATGGTCTTGAAAGCTATGAAGAAGAGTATTATCTTATGGTGAGTATTGATACCTGTGTACTGGCTCCCCGAGGTCCCAAAATATTGGTAATGACAGTCAAAAAGATGGAAGAGCTCAATGATTAAAAATTATGTTAAAGACGATGCTGAAACCAGTGTCGTCTTTTTTGTTTATTAAAAAAACGCTGCATTAGGCAACGTTTCTTCTTTATATTTTTTGATTAAGCTGCAGCTTTTTGTTCTGCAGCACCTGCGTGTTGATCAATTTTTGCTTGAAACATATTTTTTGGCATAGCTCCTACCATTGCATCAACTACTTTTCCTCCTTTTACAAAGAAAACAGCTGGAATAGAAGAAACACCAAATGAACCTGCTAATGCTGGTTGTTCGTCTACATTGATTTTTACAATTTGTACGGCTTTACCTGCATTATCAACTGCAAGTTCTTCCATAATAGGTCCTAGCATTCTACATGGTCCACACCATTCTGCTCGGAAATCAATAACTGATAATGTATCAGATTCTAATACTTGTGTTTTAAATTGTTCTGTGCTTTCGATATGAAGTACACTCATTTTTATAATAATTAATAATAAAAGACTTTTTTTAGTTGTGTTCAGATATTCGTTTCTCAGCTTCCAAAGCTGCCATACATCCCGTACCAGCAGAGGTAATTGCTTGACGATATTTTTTGTCTTGCACATCTCCTGCGGCGAAAACTCCGGGCACAGAGGTTTGGGTGGTACCTGGCGACGTAACGATATATCCCATATCATCTGTAGCAACTTGTCCTTCTAAGAATGCGGTATTGGGTTTGTGCCCGATGGCATAAAAGAGTCCAGCTGCTTCAATCAATGATTCTTGGTTGGTTGTATTGTTTTTTACTTTAACTCCCGTAAGCAAATTTTCTCCTACGGCTTCCAGAGCCTCAGTATTTCGCATAATTTCTATTTTGGGATTTTCTAATGCTCTTTTTTGCATCGCTTGCGAAGCTCTAAATTGATCTCTTCTAACAAGTATAATAACTTTTGATGCAAAGTGAGTAAGATGATTTGCTTCTTCGATTGCTGAGTCACCTCCTCCGATTACGATCAATGGTTTGTTGCGGAATAATGGCAAGGCGCCGTCGCATACCGCGCATGCTGAGATTCCTTTTTGCCAATATTTGTCTTCACCGGGAATTCCCATACGTTGAGCGATAGCTCAAGTAGCTATAATCAATGATTTAGCTTCGTATATTTGTCATCCTGCTTCTACTTTGAAAGGAGAAGAATTCAGATCAATTTTATCAACGGTCATGGTTTCGATTCTCGTACCAGAGTTTATTGATTGTTGTCTCATATTTATCATCAATTCGTTTCCGTCTATTCCCGTAGGGAATCCTGGAAAATTCTCGATAACGGTAGTGGTAGTAAGTTGTCCTCCGGCGGCGATACCTCCTGCCATAAAGCCTTCGAACATCAGTGGCTGCATATTCGCCCTCGCCGCATAGATTGCAGCGGTATGACCTGCAGGTCCTGATCCTATGATAATCACTTTTTCCATCGAAGATGTGTAAGTAATAAATATTGTTTGCTTAAAAAATCATATCTTTGGAATTTATATATTCCCCCAGAATTGTCAACCCCAGCGAATATATTCAAGTACCAATGTCCAAAAAAATCAGTATAGTCAATATTGTATAACTTTTTAAATAAAATGGTTGTTGGAAAATTTGTATTTTTCTGAAATAACACTACACTATTGTTTGATAGCTTAGTCGATAGCTACTAGTTTATATTCTATTTATATTATGAAAGTTGTTTTTCCAAAAAATATTCAAAAAGGAATGCTTGCTGGTATGACCTTTCAAATTGGTCCTATCACGCTATCTATTGTACAACTTTTTGTTGTGGGAGTTGGTGTAGCGGCAGCAATGGCTATTTTCAACACCTTTTCCAAATCAGGAGGGAAAGCTATCTGAGCATTATTAGCTGTTCTTGTCCTTTTGATTTTCGTTTTTGTGGCTTTTTTCAAAATGTCAGAATTAGGATTGATTGCTTTTGTTGCAAAGCTGGTTAGGAATCTTTTTTTTGATTCTCCAAGAAAATTTCAAGCAAATTATGATAAGGTTGACCCATTAAAAACAACTATGAAAAGAGCTAAAGGTGGCGATCAAACACAAACCATTTTCGAACAAAAAGATAAGTCATTCAATAAAGAAAGATTAGATAAAATTAATGATTCTAGTCTTATATAACATTTACCTTATTTATCACGTATGTTTCCAAAATATCAAAGATTAAATACCAAAGACGTTCTCTTTCTTACCAAGAAAAAAACTTATTTCTCGTATTGATTCTTTGGTTTCTTTTTTATCAATCAATATTCAAATCGTAATTATAATCAGATTTCTTTCCATGTTTCAATAAAATACGACAAAAATGCAACCGCTAGAAACGTACTAAAAAGAGCTGTTATCAAGCAAGCTGAAACATTAACAAAGAAATGACTTCTTGCAAAACATCAGAAAATCTTTATTACCCTCAATAAGAATAAGCTTCCTCTTTTGCAAAAAGAATTTGAAAAGATGGAGAAAAAAAATATTATTCTCCGTATACAAAACTATTTCACTCAAAGTTTTACCGCTTTATCTAAGCATTTATGAAACTCTTCGGCAATCTAATAGACCATGGAAAAAACTTTTTAAGCAAGATTTCTCCAGCTGATAAGCAACAACTTGATGAAATCAAAAAATTGGAAAAGCAAATCCAATCTCTTCAAGAAGAAGAAAAAAAAGAAAAAAAAGACATGATGATTACCAACAGACACTTTATCAAATTTTGGTTTGTTGGGATGCTTATGGTTTTCTTGTGATTTATTTTATTTAAATCGCTTGATGTATTGTATCTTATCCTAACAGCATATATCGTTTCTATTGCTATGGAAGCAGTTATTGATATTTTCCAACGTTGGAAGGCTACTAGAGGAATTTCTATTACTATTGCATATTTTCTTCTTGCTGTTTTCTTACTTTCTGGAGTTGTATTGATTGTTCCGTTTGTAGCAAATCAAATGACTGAAATTATCAATCTTTTCTTGATAAAAATGAATGCTTTTCAATTAGCTTTGCAAGATAAGGGATTGGTTGAAGTATTGAGATCAAGTGGACTCCTCTCTCACTATGTTGAGAAAGAAATTTTCCATAATTTTTCTGATCCCGCACTTATTACTAATATACAAACCAAATTACAAACAAGTTTGGTTGAATTATCTAATATGTGGTCAAGCTACGCACAAATGATTGGAAATTTTGCAGTAAATTTTGTAACTTGATTTGCAACGTTTTTGACCAAAAGTTTGATCGTTATTACCCTTTCAGTTCTCTTCTCTATAGAAAAAGTTTCTGTGATGAAATTTATTGCTAGTTTAGGCGGTGAAAGAAAATACAAATACATATATATTAAACTCGAAAAAATTTATAAAAAACTTGGAATCTGGTTAAAATCAAGATTATTACTTTCTTTATATATGGCTATTGCTTTATATGTTTCTCTTTGGATTTTGGAGCTTTTTGGAATAAGCATTCCCAATAAAGTGTCCGTATCATTGATTTTTGGATTGCTGGATATTATTCCTTATATAGGTCCTATTGTTGGAAGTATCCCAGTTATCCTGGCTTGATTAATGGGTGTTTGATTCTGGGGATGAGCATTGTTATTTTGAATTACATTCTTGATTAATACTATCGAAAATAATGTTATGGTTCCCTTACTTATGAATAAAACACTTGGAATAAATACAGTTGTTATCTTTATTTCCATGATCTTATGAGGTATGATTATGGGATTGGTTGGTGTACTTCTTGCAGTACCTATTGCTGCTATTATTACTCTTTTATTTGAAAAAGACTTCGATTAATTCATGAAACAAAAGATCCTTTTTCTCTATTATCAACTTCTTTGATGATTGGCTCGCCGTTATCTCAAAAAGCATAATCCATATATTATAGGAATCAATTGAAGTGTAGGTAAAACATCATGTCGTATGATTATTACTCAGACACTTCAGCATTTTTTTCCTACACTGAAAATCTCGACATCTAGCAAAAATTTCAACGGAGAATTAGGCTTATCTCTCAGTATTTTTGAAATTGAATCCTGGTCACCAAACCCAATTATTTTCCTTTGGGTATTGATTAAAACTTCTTGGAAACTTTTGTTTGGGAAAAAGCCGTATGATATTATTGTCTTGGAATATGGAATCGATCGTCCCAAAGAAATGGAATTTTTGGTAAGTATCGCCAAACCTGATATTGGTGTCTTTACTGCTATTGATGCTGTGCATAGTGAGCAATTTGGAGATCCTGCAGCTATCGCTCATGAAGAAGTTAAAATGATCAAAAATACCAAAGAAATTGCTTTCTTAAATTTCAATGATAACTATGCTATGCAATTGGCAAAACATATTGATATCGATACCTTTACCTATCAAACAGAAGGACATAAAACAAAATCTGATATTTATTTCGATAATATTGTCTTTGAAAAAACAAACGAAATTCCAAATTCAGAATTTAATCTATGGATAAAAGAAAAAAAACATACCATAACTACCAATCTTTTTGGAAAATCTAATTATGGATATATTTGAGTAGCGCTAGCGATTGCAGATATTGTTTGATATAAAGCAAGTAAAAAATTCTTTAAATCAATGGAGAATTATCATAAAAAAGATTTCGCAAGCAATCTTTCGTTAAATTATATCTTGCAGCCGGGAAGATTTTCTGTGTTTCCTGGAATTCAAAACACCATTCTTTTTGATTCGACTTACAATGCATCGCCTTTGAGTATGAAAAGTATTATTTCTACGGTGTGGTCACTCAAACAAGAGCTTTATAAAGAGCGTCCATTGTGGTTGGTACTGTGAGATATGAGAGAACTTGGGGATTTTACCGAACGTGAACATAGATTATTAGCTGCTTATGTTAGCCAAGTCGCTGATCGTATTTTCTTGATATGAGAACAGATGACTTCCGTGATGGCTGACGAACTCAATAAAATATGATATGAACCAAGTAAAATGTATAGATTTTCAAACTGTTTGGAGACTTCATCTATTCTCAAAAAAATGCTTGCAAATAAAGAATTTGAAGATAACGCTCCTCTCTTGGTTTTAAAAGGAAGTCAAAATACCATTTTCTTGGAAGAAACAGTAAAAGAATTGTTAAAAAATAAGGATGACGCAAGGTTTCTAACTAGGCAGTCTAAATGGTGGTTGAGAAAAAAGAAAAGATGTTTCTTGTGTTGGTAAAAAGTGACTAATTTATAAATAAAATTACTATTGACTTTTCTATTTTTTTGTTTATAATAAATATGCAAACATAAATCAAACAAAAGATGAGAACAGCTATGATTTTGATGTTTTTTGTAATAATTACAAATGCATCATGTGCGCAAACAACAAACAACCCTGCTTTTACCAATTTAGACGATGTTTCCATATTAACAAAAAAAATTAGTCCATCGTATAATCAATTAAATGTTATACAACAATATGGGATCTACATTAAAGCAGATACAGAACAATTGACTTTATTTATCGACGCTGATGGTCAAACTACTCCTTTGGAAGGAGTCGTAACAAATTGCTATCGTTCTAAGAATATTGTATCTTTGGAAGGTCATTTAAAGGACAACGATAAATCAGAATTTATTCTTGTCTTTAGGCTTTCCGGAAGAGATGTAGACCAACTTAAAAAGTTGGAAAAAAAACAATAAACTAACAAGGCTGGATTTCCAGCCTTTTTCTATTGTAAAAAAATTATCCTTCATCAATTTCTTTAATCTGATCTCTTATCACGGCAGCTTTTTCAAACTCCCACGCTTTGATTGCTTCGTCTAGTTGGACTTTAAGATCTTTGAGAATTATTTCTTTCTCTTTTTTGGTCATACGTTTGAGTTTTCTCTTTTTGAACATATCTGCAGAAAATGTTTGAGTGAGATCTTCATCTGTTTTTACGGATTCAAGTTCTTTGACATTGGATGATGCTTTTTGTGGGGTGATATTGTTGAGCACGTTGTGTTCGTGCTGAATTTTACGACGACGATAGGTTTCCCACAAGGACTTTACGATGCTTTCGGTAAATTTGTCAGCGTATAAGATAACTTCGCTGAGGGGGTTTCTGGCTGCACGTCAGATAATCTGGATCAACGACGTTGTCGATCTCAGAAACCCCTCTTTATCAGCGTCTAGGATCGCGATAAGCGAGACTTCGGGGAGATCAATACCTTCTCTTAGGAGATTAACTCCTACGATAATATCTATGACTCCGCTTTTCAGTTTCTTGATGATCTCCCAACGCGTAAAAGTATCAATCTCACTATGGAGATAAAATGCTTTGTATCCTTTTGAAACCAGAAAATTAGTTACTTCTTCAGAAGATTTCTTGGTCAAAGTAAGCAAAAGAATTTTCCCTTTTTGTTTGATATGTTCATCCATCTTCCCGAGCAAATGTTCGAGAAAAGCAGGATAGGGTTGATCCTTATGTGGTTGCATATATTGTTTAAGATTTGGATAGGATTTCATGCAAGATGATTGATGATAAATACTATGCTAATTTATAATTTATTCTGATTCGTTCTTCTCTTCTCTTGAGATGATAGTCTCTCATATCTACAAATATTTCTGATAGTTCTGATACTCTTTTGTTTCAATTTGGTAGCCAAACCAAAGGATCTATAAATCTTCTTTTCACTTTCGAACTTACAAAATATTGGTCTGTTGTTGGTTTATATCTATAGATTTTATATTGAGACATCTGTGTAAAATAGTTCCACATATCTAGTAACTTAGCATCATTACTTTGGTTAATCTTGTCAATTAATTCAGACTCTGTTCGAGTATATAACTGCATAGGAGAAATTATCTTATGCACCAGCATATAACGAAGAATTTCTGATAAAAAATTTTGAGCGACAACACTATCATAACATGAATAACATCCTTCATCATTCGCGATTGATAGTATTGCGAATTTCTCTGCGATATCTTTTGTTCAAAATCCGATTTCTTCTTCGCCTTTTTCATTGGTAAGAACACGAAGATCATTATACATTTCTGTTATTTCTTCAATAGATTTTGTTGACAGTGTAATTGCTATACTTAATGTATACTCTAGTCTATCTGCTGATAATTTCGGTCATGGATTATCTGCAATAGTATATTTTGTATAATCGTCTACGTCTTCCAATGCTATTCATAATTTTTCTAATTCTCTCATAATAACTTCATCTTCGGACAATAATTTTGTTGTGTGTTGTTCTGATGATTCTTGATTTTCTGTATCTCACATCAGATAATCTCCTACATGAGAAAAAACAGAATGGGAAACATCGTGAAATAGTCCTGCTAGGGTCTGTGTTTGATCCTTGGTAAAATGCCAAATAATTAGGGCAACTCAAAGACTATGATCTAAACGAGACTGTTTAAATTTATAATTATAAAATTTACAATAATCTGTTCCACATGCCTGTGATATATCTGATAATCTCTGCATTGTTTTTGATTCGAGAAATGGCAAGAGAAATGCTGGCCTTTCTTTGGTATATACATTTAATATTTCGTGATAATTGGGGTTTATTAATTTATGCATTGAAAAATATAGAGTATAAATTTTAGCTTCCCAACATATACACATTTTCCAATAAAATGCTATGTAATTTCCAAATTTTAAAAAACATCTGCATATACGCAAGATGTTTCTTTTCTATAATATTATCTATATTCTTTTAACAAGGCATAGAGATAATGGTTTGGATCAAAAAATTGGGATGGTAAAATATCATCTATATTCCGCTCTGTATTTTCCACCTCCGCCTCTTTTTTAATGTTTTGGATTACATCATTCACGGATACTTCAAGAATTCTGGCGAGTATCACTATCGAAACAAAGGTATCTTCTTCAGCTTTTAAACCGGAAGTAGATACATGGATGACACGGCCGAAACTATCCACGAAAGATACATTACCAGCAAACTTCATTTCACTTGGATTTGCACTCTCTTGTGATGTTTGTGAATAATACGTTTCTGTCCTTACTGTTTTTTCAATAGCAAAGAAATGGGCGGCTTCAGATGGATTATATACTGATACCATTACTAAATTTCTTGTTTTGGTTTCCCTTGCTACAACCTGAATACCGGTTCTTTGGTTTGTGTCTGACCTAACCTCAATAGGAAGTCCCACAATACAATCAAAGAGTTCTGTTCCTAATTCGTGAATAAGACATCTCTTTATGTCCAGATTAATAAGTTCCATGGTTTTATTTGTTTTATTTGACATTAGTTTTATTTGTTTTATTTGACATTAGTTTTCTTTTGTCATACTATATACTTTTATACAAATAAATCAATATTAATTAACTATTAAAATACCAAAAGATATTATACTAGCATCAATGGAGTATATTTCGGCTAAAATAGCTTACTTTTATTTGACAAATCCTACCGAAAAACGTATACTTAAATCATGAAAAAAATCAGAATATTTATCTATGGTATAGTTGCTTTTTTGTGATTATATGCAGGAACACAAGCCCGTGCAGATTTTTCTGGTTTTGTAGAGCAGCTTCTAAACATGAATATTCCTATTAATTCTATACTTTCCAATACAGGAATTAACCGTTATGAGCTAACTAGATTATTGAATGCTGTAGAATGTAAAGATTGTATCGTTCCAAATAATGATTATCTCAATAGATATACTAATCTTTTTTGGCAAAAATTTACTGCAGAGCCTGGAAGGGATTTTGATGATATTTTATATAGACAGGCTTCGTACAATAAAAAAAGTTATTATTATTGTGTAGCATACGTTGGGGATAGAACGTATATGAGAGGTTATCCCTTGGAAACCAGTCCTGTCTGTGCGGGTGAATTTTGTGGAACAAGAAATACTACCAAAGCTGAATTTTTGCAAGTAATTATCAATATGATAGCCAAATATTTGTATCCAATTTATTCACTTAATTGGAATACTGTGGAGGCATGGGTAGATGATTTAAATTCTCGAAGTTACGCTTATAAAAATCTTAGTGAAGATGATATCAAAATAATTGAAAAAAGATCTAAAGAATGCGGTAAACAAATATGCAGTCTCCAGGATGCAAATGAATTAAATATTTATCTCAAATATTGTATGTTTAATCTCAAGGAATGTGGTATGATTCCTTTTGAAAAAATTAAGGAAGGATATTGGCCTGTTGCAGAACTTAATGTGCTCTATAGACAACAAATGATTTCCCTAGATGATGCTGTAAAATATAATATAGGAACATTAATTGACGGAAAATTGGCTGTAGAAATTCTTTCTAGAATTAATAGTTTGATTGGATGTTCTTTCAATAACGATTATGATTGTGATGGAATTGATAATGCTCAAGATAGCTGTCCAACTGGCTACAATCCTCAACAAAGAGATTATGATAAAGATAAAATAGGTGATGTTTGTGATGATGACGTTGATAATGAAGGTATCAAAAATCCGATAGGTATATTAGATGATAACTGAAATGTTAATGTTGCGCTTTGGACTCCTACTATCGATAATTGTTTATTTATTGTCAATAAAGATCAAGCCGATACTAATTGAAATTGAGTTGGTGATGCATGCGAACAATTATCTGCGAACTTATCTTTGAGTATTGCTATCCAGAAAATGGAAGGTTCCGTACCAAAAACCATCACATTTGGTGCATTAAGTAAATGACCAGTAACAGATCTTAAATGGGATTTCGGTGATTGATCTATTGGATCATGATCTAGCATTTCTCATACTTATTTCAGTCCATGACTTTATACTATTCGCCTTTTTGCCAAAGGAAAATGAACCAATGATGCTTATGCAAAAACTACTATTATTGTTTGAAGAGATACCAATGAAAAACAATGATTATATGCATTAAATACTTCGTTGATTGCTCCAGTTTGAGGAGAATGATCTTTTTCTTTGTCTGCATTGGGTAACCACGATTCTTATGAACGAACTTTTTGAAGCGCAACAGCTACTACAGAAAAGCCAGTTCTCAAAAAGAAATTTATTACAGCAGGAACATATCCAATTAGTATAAAAGCAATTCGTAAATGAGAAATTGTAGCAGCTACTTTGTTTTCATTTGGTGTATGAGATACTGCATATTGAAGCATGTTATTGCCTTCAACATTGCTTCCAGAAAAATATGAAGAAGTTGTTTTTGAAACAAAATTATCTAATTTTCTTCCTTCTTCTGTTTCTCGTATTATATGGGATTTCGGTGACTGAGAAACGATAGAAACAACACTAACAACAACTCGTTATAGTTATCAATCTGTGGGGAAAAAAGTTGTTCTTCAAACTATTTTTCTTGATGATGGAACTAGACTTCAAAATATGATTACTCTTTTTGTAGGATCAAATAATTTGTTTTCTTCATATGCAATTCAACTTCTTCCTTCTTCGTTGGAATTAACTACTTTTCAAACATTTACTTTTAAAATACTTCCTTTGGGAGATTCTTTTGCCGATCTTATTTTTGCAAATATTGTTGCTGGTGATAACAATTCCACTATATTTCCTCTTTCCAATCGTATCGTTTTTCCTCTAGAAAATAAACATATCTATAAGAATCCATGAGTGTATTATCCTCAAACAAATCTTTCTTTGGATCAATGTACTCAGCTTTCTGCGCAAGCAACTTTAGCTGTAGGCGGACAAGATTTCTGTCTTCAATCAAAATTAGATGGAACACTCTTAGATTTTGTTTGTGATATGGATAAAGATAGTATACCTGATATCTGTGATATGGATATTGATGGCGATGGAATTAATAATCTCTTGGGAACAATAAATCCAAATGTTCCAAAAAACTGTAGTTATCTAACAACTATTACGAAAAGTCCAAATCAAACGCTGATCAATACCGATCTTCTCAAAATACATTTCAAAGGAATTTGTACATTAGATAATGCTCCATATATGCCCAACCCCAATCAATGAGATCAAAATAAAAATGGTATTGGTGATGCAATGGAAACAGCTTTTGATAAAGACTCTATTGATCGACTTGCTCCTATTATAGATACTGATGGTGATAGTTTTCCAGATAAGGAAGATCTTTGTCCTCTTATTCCAGAATCACGAAATGGAATTACTGATTATGATGGATGCCCTGAATTGTGATTGGAAATATATTGTGATAATAACTGGTCTCCTGCAGGTCAACCATGATTAGGAGATATTACTGATATAGATTGACCAATTATTCCATGATGATGACCTAATTGCGGAAATGGATGACAAGATGCTGGAGAAACATGTTTAAATTGTCCTCAAGATATGAAAGATTGTTTGTTTGTAACAACCCCACCTTGCTTACAATGTCCTTGTCCTTTTGTAGATGTTGATAGTGATCTTACCAATGATGATACCGTAAAAGCCGTTCTTTGGGACAAACAAAAAAAGTATCCATGGGGATACTCTTTGGAATTGGGAATTTCTTATTAAATTAATCTATGCCGCCATCTTTTCTGATGAAGCAATTTCTATAATTGGTGCTCCTTCTTGAATTGCATTAACAGGACAAGCTCCTATTGCATCTTTTGTTGCTGCGTTTTCTGCTTCATTTTCTGGTTGTTTAATTACGTGAGACATACCATCCTCTACTTTAAATATTCATTCAGCAATACTTTCACATACACCACATCCAATACATGTTTCGTTTACAAATACCATTCTATTATACTATAAGAGATAAATATTATTCTTCATCATTATCAGTTCCATCGTGATCAAACAATCATTTCAAAGACTTTCTATTACTGATTTCTTTCAATGTTTGTTCATCAACAACGTTAATTATTTTGGTTTTTCATGAATTTTCTTTTGCTTTTTTGACTATAGTAATCAACATAAATATAAGACCTGCCAACAAATATAACCAAGTAAAATAATAAATTTTGGAAAGAGATATTGTTGCTGTCACATTATTTACTACAGAAACTGTATTTCCTATAGAAAAGAAAATAGTAGTTATCACTGCAATAAATGCAAAATTAATAAGAGAATCATTATCTTTAAATCCTAAAGAATTTATAACCATAGTTTTAAATCTAAAACTCATATTCCATCCCAAAAGGAATCCTAAACTTGCCAACAATATAATCATTGTTGTAAAAAATGACCCATTTAAAATCCAGATTCCATATTCTTGTCAAGAAACAGGAGCTACTTTAATAATAGGGAAGAAAATTAATAAAAATGTCAGTCCAAACAAATATAATACAAAAGATTTTTGTTGTTTAGTGAATCTTGTAAACTTTTGTAAAAGCAGCATTACCTGATGTTTGAGATCTTTTTTATACATAATATATGCGTAAAGTATAAAAATAGTTTTTTTCTGTATAATGTTTTTCAATGTTATTTCAACTGTTATCTTTATGATAAAAAAACCTTCTTAGTGAAGAAGGCTTCTTGGTATCTTATAAATCATATCATTCTCCATTTGGTGTTTCACTATTAATATCGTAATAGAGCTGTCCACGAAATTCATTTTCCTTTTGAGCGTCTTTGACCATTGATCCTACTTCAAATATTTTTTTAAACAATTCTCATGCTTTATTGAACACTTGTTTGGTAGAATATTCTTCTGAAAGTTCTACATTCATTGATTTGATTACGTAAGGGAAACTAATTAATAATCCTATACAAAGGATAACACCTATAACCATAAATCTAATAGAATTCCATCATTTTTTCTTTTGTTCTTCTTTTCATCAACTAAAGATAAAAAAGAAAATTGCACGAAAAAATGCATACAAACATCCAGCCAAAACGACTATTACAACAATAGCGAAAACCGTTAGTATTACACCTTCTAAACTAGTATAACTATATGCGTCTACCACCTTTTTTTAGTTATTAAGTAAAAGCTGATACGGTATAATTATTAGCAAATCACAAATTATTTAACTTCTTTCTTTGTTTTTGCTGTTCTTGTCCTTTCTATGAAGAATTTTTGAAAAATAGCGTCTTTTGTTTCTGCAAACAAAATTTTAGCTACTCTTTCTGATAATTGTGCTCCTTTTGCAATCCAAGATTTTATCATTTCTACATTTACTTCCATCTTGTGAGCTAGAGGATCAAACCATCCAAAAACTTCTTTAAAAGAAGATTTTACTGGCTTTGTGTGTTCTGTAAGAACAACTCTATAGAAAGGTCTCCCTTTTCTTCCTTGTCTTGATAATCTGATTTTTAACATGAAATAGTGTTAAGTATAAAATTGTTTGTTAGAAAAAATTACTTAAGTTTTTCTCTTGATGCATGAGTTGTGTGCTTTTTGTCTTTTTTACAGTACTTTTTAAGTTCCAATTTTGGAGTAGCTGTTTTGTTAATCATTGTTTGATAGTTTGTAGCACCACATTCTTTGCATTGCATAGCAACAATGATTCTTCCTCCTTTTTTCTTTGCCATAATTTCACAAATTAAAATAAATAAAACTTATGTTTGAATGATGAGATGACCACATTCAATTTCATCACCGAGCAGATTCGAATCCTATGACTTCATTTCATTTCGCATAGGACTTTGCCGCCGTTTACCACTAAGGGCTCGGTCAGCGACAGGCATTCTAGGTAATTTAGCACCGAGCAGATTCGAACCGCCGACCTCGCCCTTATGAGAGGCGCGCTCTAACCAACTGAGCTACGGTGCCATGTCTATAATAATAAGTTTGGGAGGTTATCTCCCGTAACTCAACAGATGCTCTCTTAATCACTGAGCTATCCTGCGGAGCTGGACGCACTTCGTTTGCGGTGCCATGTCTATAATAATAAGTTTGGGAGGTTATTTATCTCCCGTAACTCAACAGATGCTCTCTTAATCACTGAGCTATCCTGCGGAGCTGGACGCACTTCGTTTGCGGTGCCATGTCTAATTGTATGTTTACACAACTCGGTGAGGGCGGGAGTCGAACCCGCGAGACGATTACTCGTCTGACTCGTTAGCAGTGAGTTGATTTCGGCCACTCATCCACCTCACCTTGATTTTTTTTGCAACAAAAAAATAGCAGTGTTTTATCATATACTTAATTGGTGTTGAATTTCAAGCTAATTTAACTATTGGTACATATATAATTATAGCCATTTTATTTTATAGGAAAGGAAACATGGCGAATGAATTTTGAAACCTTTGAGAAGGACTAGATATTGGATGAGCACCTAGAGAAGATATCAACAAAGTAACCGAAGAAGCTACTAGAAGAATCCAGGAAGAATCAAAACAGGCAAAACAAGTTCATCAACAAATACAGCAAGATAAACAAGCTAATGCTAAATTGGCAAGTTTTCTTACTTTTCTTATAAATAATATAAAAGATGAAAAACTTATAACACTTTTATATGAACTTTTTTTCAAAACAAAACACCCTTCCACAGGGACAACATATTTGAGAAAAAAAATAAATACATTGGTAGTAATCTGATTCTTTTTTCCTTTTTATATACAAGAAGCAAAAAAAATCTGAATTTCTTGAGTTTTTGAAGAACTACTTACCAAGGAACCCATGAATTTAACATGATATATCAATTATATCAAAAAATTATCTATCAAATATCATGACAATATCCCTTTGGATGCGTCACTTCTTATGGACTTTTTGATAGCTGTCATAAATCATTATAAACTATACGATATTCCATCTTTGGATGAAGAGCAGCGTGAAAAATTTATTTTACAGGTAAAAAACGAACTTTATAGCTAAAACATATTAAATCATTTAAAAATAAATTGTCAAATCCATTTTATATAAAAGGTGGATTTTTTTTGATTGAAAAGTTTTTTGGAATATACTTGGTAATGAAACTTTTATTTATCGATTACACAATGGATAGTAAGACAATCCAGATCTCAGAGGTAAAAGACACTGCCCCATTGAGTTTTATAAACAATGAGGCCCAGTTTTTGCTAACCCTAAATGAAAATAATGTAAAAGATCTCAAAGATATTAAAATACAAAAAAATTGAGATAGCTACATCTTTACTCTTTTGGGCAACAACAAACAAGAAACAAAATTTGCGCTAGCAAATGGTTATGATGTAGAGAAATTTATATTAAGTTTTCTTGAACAACAAAAACAGGTAGATGAGAATATTGCTGTTCGTTTATCAGGATTAGAAAAAGATCAACTTATTATTACTCGTGGTACTTCAAACGAAATAAAGGCTTTGCGTAATGAGATCTTAGCTCATCATGAAAGAACAACAAACCCAACTGTTATCAATCGAAGAATTAACGAACTCAAAAAGTTTTTTGATGATCAAAAAGATAGTGGAAGAAGAGAACAATTTCGACTTACTGCAAAATATGCCAGATCTAAACAAGAAAGAAGATATCGAGAAATACATAAAGATGAATCAGAAAGACGCCTTAAAGATCTAAGAAATGTTGAAAAGAAAATGAGAGAATTAGATATTTCTGATCCTCTTATCGAAAATAAATTAAAGAATATCTCTCAACAATTAGATAAACTTAGTGATAACGTTCCTCTCTTTGAATCACAAGATGAAGCTTTAAGAAGCTGAACAGCTGATATTACTCCAGCATACAACATAGATGCAACTAAATTTAGTCAAAAAGATGCTAAAGATTATTTAAACGCAATAAAAAGCTACAATAAAAGACAAGCCAAGGTTGATGCAATAACTGGAAACGCGACTTTAGAACAAATGCGCGCAGAAGATTTGGCAGATTTTCAAAAATATCTTGAAGATATTGTAAATAACAAAAAAGATCCTACTAAATATCCTTATACACCAAAAAACAAAGAAGCATACGAATACACTACTACTCTTCTTAAGAACTTACAAAACGAACATCCTTATTTAGCAAAAAATATTGTTATCACAAATCCTGCAGGTGTTGATCAATGAGGAAATGTTAATATCGCAGGAGATGCAGATAATAAAGAAAAAACAGTAACAGGTACTAATAACGATTCAGTAAATGAAAATATTGATCAAAATACAGAAAAATGACTATTTTCTTATCTTGATAATGCATCAAAATGAATTCAAAATACCACGGAGAGAGGTCAAAATTTTTATAAATCTTTTGGGAATGTTGCACTTCTTGCTGGAGGAATATTTCTTTGATGGAAAGCCATTAAAAGTACATGGAATATAATGTTTAAAAAAGATGGCTATAAAGATGCTAGCAATTGGTGATGGTTATGAGGAGCTGCATGACTTCTTCTTTTTACAGCTGGAAGACCTCAAGATTTGTTTAAAGGATGAGAATGAGCAACTACTTTTAATAAAATACTTGGATGGATTAAAGGAGATAATAATAAAGAAAATGGTGCTCAATCACCTTGAATAGAACAACTTGCACAATCTGTAAGTTGAGCATCACTTCTTTTTGGACAAGAAACATACGGAAAAATGAAAGATATGCTTCAATTATGAAGCGATTGAAAAATGAGAATTAAACCAGATATTCGAGAAGCACAAATGATTAATTATAAGAATATTATTCAAAATCCAACAGGAAAAACAGCTGATGAAATCAATCAAGCAAAAATGAGAAAAGAATTTTTGGAAAACATAGGAAAAGAAGATGAAAAAGGCATTGTAGATTTTGCTTTGAAAGGTGTCGGTCTAGATCGAGCAACATTAAGTGATCCAAAAAATGAAAAAGAAAAATTTGATAAACTAGCTAATGATGTTATTCAAAGAGCACTACTTATTAACAAACATATGATAGACAATTGATATGATCAAACCAACAAAGAAGTGGACGATAGAATTGTATCTTTTGTAAAAACAGGTTCTCCTACATTAGCCGAATTAGAATCACTAGGTGTATTTGAAAAAGCAGTAGATATTGCTCCTGAAATAAAAACAAAACTAGATACCCAAATTGATGCGCTTACAGATGTCACTGAAGATGAAAAAAAGCAACTTCATGAAGCTGTTTATCAATTCTATATGGATTCAAAAGCAGATATTAATCTAGAAAAACAAAATGGAAAACTTGTTTTGACTACACACAATGAATCTACTCCATTGGATCTTGGGAATAAATCAATTCCTGGACTTGTAAATCAAAATGGATCTGCCATGACATTTCCTATGACTAAGGAACTTCTTCGTGTAGCTAATTTAACAAACAGAATAAAGAACTTAACTAGAAATCTTACACCTATAAAAACAGATAAACCTTTCTATATTGAAAAGTGAATAGCTGGAGTAGGTAGCAGAATAACTTTTGATAATACTGAACGATATAAAGTATGGAATCAAGATGTGACTATGATTTCTAATGATGGATTAGAAAAAATATCTCAACAACTTGCAGGTGATGCAAGCAAAGATGCCTATGTTAATTATTTAAATAATCAGAAACATCGAAAAGGATGAACAAATAGTAACGAATCATTTGTAATTCCTACTGTCGCTACTTGAAGTGCTGCATTAGACACAACAGAAGAAGTTGAAGAAGAAATTGATGCAAATATTATAGATCAAGAAAAATTACAAAAAGATATAGATGAAATAAACAAACTCGATCTTTCTGAAGCAGCAAAAGAAAAAATCAAAAAAGATTATAAAGAATTTTACCAAAAATATCCTAGCATCAAAACTATTTGAGTTGAATTAGTTGCTGCTGGAAATACATTGAACGTAAACAGTTATAGAAAAACAACGCCTATTGATTTCAATAAAAATCAAGTTGCTGGTCTAAATATAGATTTTGGTAACTTTGAAGATATGTTTAAAACAGCAAATCTAACCAACAAAATTAGAAGCACATTTGAAAACATACAATCACAAAAAATAATAGATCCTTTTGGTCAAAAAATTGCTAATGATGATATAATATTTGATGATAAATCTATACGAAATCGAAGACCAGATGTGGCAGCTGTTTCTGATGGATTGTGGCGAGGTGGTTTGAGAACTGTTTCTCCTAAATTAACTGAAACAAGCAACAAACAACTTTATATAGAATATCTCAATAATCTTTGGTTAATGCAAGATAAAGCAGAATGATTCTTTCCTGTTATAGAAAACTTTACAAATTCTGATACTAGAAAAAAAATCATAGATGGATTCAAAGCTTTTTATAAAGAGCATCCTTCTGAAGAAAAAAATATTAAATTTGAAAAAGATGAAAAAGGAAATGTTTCTTTGAAGACATATGAACAATCAACACCTATTGATCTTACTTCAAAAAAAATAACTTGATTATCTCTGTCTTTTGAGACTTATGAAGAATTATTTAAAGTAACAAATGCTATCAACAAAGCAAAATCGGTTACTATCGACAAAGAAACAAATGGAGATATCGGTGATGATGCTTTTGACACAACCTACTTATGAGCCCTAGAATTCTATGGAAAAGAAAAGACAATTAGAGTTTTCTCTGAAGATGGTTTAACAAAAAATAGTGAGAAATTTGATGAAAGATCAAATAAACTTCTTCTAGAATCATATCTAAACAATCGATGGAGAACAATTCATCAAACAACAACACCTCAACAATAAAAATCCATTGAAACAAAAGAAATAACTACTATACTAGGGGCAATTTAGCCCCTTTTTCTCTATATGAAAACAAATAATAATCTGAATATCCAATGAACGAACGTATTGATTATTGGGAACCGATCCTACAAAAATTTAGGAGACGAGTTAATTTTGGCAGGGACAATCAAACTTCTTCAACAACAAGGCAAAAAAATATGGATACAAGCATATGATCCCAAGTGGCTGAGGGGATTTCTCAAGCAATTTGTGGATATTTCAGATATCACTTTTCTCACAGAAATCCCCAAGGGAGTAAGGTCATTACTACGTTATATCTGGAAACAATGATGGAGTGAAATCTGGGAATATAGAAAGATTCATAGTGTAATTGTTGGTGGCTGAGAAATTCTCACGGAGGAAAATCCTAATTCTTATCGATACCGACTCGTCTCCTTATTACCAATATTGATGAAAAAAACTCTCGTGAAAGTCGATATTTATCTTATGGGATGAATACAAATACCAAACAAAAATCTGAATATAAAATTATTTAATTATCTTCTTCAAAAAACAACGCATATTTATGCAAGAGACTTCGAAACGGTTGACGCATTGAAAATATATTGATATAAAGATGTCGAATTCTTTATGGATACGGCATATTTTGCGTGGGAGTGGAAAAAAGAGAAAAGCAAAATAGGAAAAGCGAAATATATTATTGTCAACGTAAATAAAAATGGAGAAAAATTTTTGGAAAATATTATAAATGATATTCAACAGTACGTAAAAAAAGGATTTCATATTTACTATGTTCCTGTGAGTAAAGGAAAAAATATAGAATATAATGATGGAAAATATTATGACCTTTTGAAATACAATACCCACCTTGAATTATTGGATTGGGAACGTGATTTTACAACATTTCTTGATGTCGTGAAATGAGCTGAAATTGTTATTAGTACGAGATTACATCTTTTTTTGATTGCATCATTTCTTGGCACAAAAACCAAAGTATACCCTTATCAAAAGAAAATTATAAAAATGCAAAAAGTTTTAACTAAAGTTTTATAAATTTTATTTATGAGTAATAATTTCCTTTTCTCTTGATTCTTTGGTGAAGATTAGTATCAATTTACATTGTGCCGAGGTGGTGGAATGGTATACATGTACGCTTGAGGTGCGTATGCCGTAAGGCTTGAGGGTTCGAGTCCCTTCCTCGGTAAGTTTTTAATGTTTTCAATCCTTTATAGTATTTGATTATGACGGACTGAAAGCGTTAAATTTGCAAATTTATTTTCTGACAATTTCTAGTTATGACCTTACTTTCTCAAATTACTGAAGATCGAAAACAAGCAATGAGAGACAAGAACGAAATAAAGAAAATAATTCTCAACTATGCACTTGCTCAGATCAAAAACAAAAAAATAGAACTTCAAAAAGACCCTGAAGATGCTGATATTATTCAAATTATCAAAAAAGAAGTAAAAGCACTCAATGAAAGTATCAGTTTTTTGGAAAAAGCAGACAAAGCACAGGAATTAGAAGAAGAAAAGCAGAAAAAAACAATATTAGAATTCTATCTTCCTCAGACTTTATCGAGAGAAAAAACCGAAGAAGCTATCAAAAAAACTATCGCAGAATTAGGTATTACTGATATCAAAACAGGAAGATGACAAGTTATGAAAGCTCTTATGGCAACATATAAAGGAGAAATTGATGGAAGCTTGGTAAATGAAATAATTAATACTTTATAATTAACTTCTTATAATGAATTTTTCTTCGATGAAAAAAATTGTTTGAATAATGGGTATAGGATTTTTGATGCTTGGAAATATTACATTAGCACAAAATCCAGCTGCTGAAATTACGCTTACTCCGCCAAGTACGAATATTTATCAAAATACTGCAACAAATGTTGATAATACAAAATACTGACCAAAGACATATACTACAGAGGACAAAAATTTAGAAACAGCAGACACTTGATTTAAATGATTGATCTGTCCAGATTGAACTAAAGCAGTTGAAAAAAAATGATGTGTTCCTTGTACAGATACATGAGTCTGTTGTGGAATCCAACTCAATACCAATGTACCTTTTATAGGAAATTGTATAGAACTATCTAAATGATCTACAGATGATTGATCTAACGATGCAAATGAAAGTAAAGTTACTGAAAGAACTGCTTTTCCTATACTTATGTGAGGACTTACTAAAATATTGGTTACCGTGATTATTTTGATGGGATTTGTAGGCATATTAGCTGGTTGAGTAATGATCTCTGCTTCTGGTGGTGATGATAGTTGAGCATCCAAAGGAAAAGCGCTTATCGGAAAAGTTATTGTAGCTTTGGCTCTTTTAGGGGCATCTGGAGTTATCCTTCGTCTTATCAATCCAAACTTTTTTGGATAATTTAATTTCAAAAAAACATATGTATAAAAATATATTCTATAGTTTAGTTTTGTTTTTGTGAATAAGTTTTTTGTTGTGATGATGAATTACCTTTTGAGTTGATTGAGTTGATTGTAGAACCCAAGAAACAATACCTGCTACACATTGATCACATTTCTATACCTGTGAATATCCAGAAAGTAGCCAAAGACTGCAAACCTATTGCAATAAAGATAATACAAAAAGTACTTTATCTACTGTATGAGGGTGTCCAAAATGACTACAATGTCATATCTGCGAATGCACCACTAACAAATGGGAAAATGGTAAATGTACAATTACAACTGGTGCTGTTGATGGTCAAGAAAAAGGTGTCGCACAAACTGGAACACTTGCTGCCTCAACTGATCCAAAAGACTGAAGTGCATCTAGTTCAAGTGAAATTACGGGTGAAGATAATAAAAACAAAGATGAAGAACCATGTCCCTGATGACTTCTGAATTCTCAAGGCAAATGCTGTAAAAAAACCTATTACGATATTGAACTAAAAGATACTGTTTGTTGCGAAGGAATATTACTCAATACAAATGTCCCTTTTATTTGACAATGTATTGTTTATAAGAAAGCTTCTACTACTCAACCTAGTGTTGGACTTGTTGTTGATGAAAATACAGCTTTCCCAGTGCTTATGTGAGGATTAAGTAGATTACTTGTTTCTATTATTCTTTTGATTAGTTTTGTATGAATTTTGATTGGTGGAGTTATGATTTCTGCATCTTGATGAACTGAAGAATGAGCTCAAAAATGAAGAAAAATAATAGGTAATGTTATTTCTGCATTAGCGCTTCTCGGAGCATCTGGAGTTATCTTACAACTTATCAATCCAAACTTTTTCGGATAAAATAAGACGCAGAAACTTCCCAAAGAAGTTTACCCTTAGACTACGCTAAGGACTACGACATCGTTTTATATCCAGCGTAGTCGAATAGAAAATTTTAAATTTTCTATGTGATAAAATCTTTATTCTTTTATATTAACATATTATGACAACTATTAAGGCAGTAAATGATGGATTTCTTTTAGATAACAAACTCCTTTTGGGAGCAAGTGAAGGTAATAATAAATATATCAATCTTGCTACAACAATTGGGGAAGATATGCGTTATCAAAAACTTGATTATGCGCTTGTAGATTACCCTGGAGAATATGATATTGAAGAAACCACTATTCAATGTTTCTTGGGAAAAAACAATCTCTTAAATTATCTTATTTCTTATAATAATAAAAGAATAGCTGTTTTACAATCCCCAGATGTTTTGGAAAACACAACTGATTTTGCAGTAGCTCAAGAATGGATTTATACTGATGACTCTGTTTTGGCAAAACTAGAACAACTCGAAGTTGAAGGAGAAAAAATTAAATTGGGTGGAGAAATTATTCCAGCACCTAGTGCTTAATTATCATAATACCATCTCCTTCCTCCATTGGAAGGATTTGATAATTAATTTGCTTTTTGGAAAGATATTCGTATAATCAATCTAACTTATTATGAAATTTGATGACATCATCAATAATAATCAGACTATTTTCTTCTTTTATATTTTCTATCTCCTGTAAATATACTCAATACTGACTTTTTTGTCAATCAACAAAGAAAAAATCTCATTTTTTTGGTACAAATTTTCTTACATCGCTAGTGACAATATCAAATGGATATAATGTAATATTGTGGAGGTTCGCCTCTTTGATATGCATTAACGCTTCCAAATAAGCTGGATAAGCCACTTCAAATGAAGTTACTTGGCCGTTCCAAGCTTGCATTAGGGCTGCAACAAAGATTGTACTATATCAT
The DNA here is from genome assembly GCA_000503875.1 of candidate division SR1 bacterium RAAC1_SR1_1. Lineage (GTDB taxonomy): Bacteria > Patescibacteriota > Gracilibacteria > Absconditabacterales > Absconditicoccaceae > UBA5124. The sequence continues at coordinate 172,389 of CP006913.1, read as the reverse complement.
ATAGCACTTCCTATTTCTATACAATGACGAGGTTTATATTTCAGAAGCTGCTCTTTAAGAAATTCTTCTGTCTGCCTACTTATTATAGGGACTCTCCTCATTTCTGCATTTTGTCTGAGTTTCAATAACAAATCGTTCATTGGAAATAGAAACAAATAAATTTTATATTTTATGTATTTACAACAACATGAATCAAGTTATGCAATGAAATCTTAGTATTGATTTCAACAAAAAAAACAATCCAAAACCAAACGTACCAAGTATTCCTAGTGGAGTACCAACTACTCCTCGTGTGGTATCAACAAATCCTCGTGGAGTATCAACAAATCCTCGTGGAGTACCCCCAAGAAGACCAGCACCAAGAGGTCCTCAAAGAGAAAGATTAACTTCTGAAGCTTTTTTACGCCACACAAAGCCTCAAGAAAACACAACACTTATAGATGATCCCAAAAAACTTATTAAGAAAGGTGAAAAACCAGTAAGAATATGAAGTTTGCTCGGATTAGAACAAGTTGGACAATGCCTTTTTATAGAATATGATAAAGACCTTATAATTATCGATGCAGGAATGGAATTCGCTGCGGAATCTGAATTGGGTGCAGATTATATTATTCCAGATATTTCTTATATCAAAAAAAACAAAGCAAAATTAAGAGGGATTGTTTTGACCCACGGTCACTTAGATCATATCTGAGCACTTAGAGATATTCTTCCTGACTTAGATTATCCTATGATTTATACTACCCCACTTACTTTAGGAATCCTCAAAAAAACTTTTGATGACCCAAAAGAAGCTGCAAAAATTAAATATAAAATTATAGATCCTGATGTTGATTTGCTCAAAATAGGATGTTTTTCTTTGGAATTTGTAAGAGTAAACCACAATATTCCAGAAACATTATCTATTTCTATTCAAACACCAAAAGGAGTTATTTTCAATTCATCTGATTTCAAAATTGACCATACGCCTGCTATTGATAAACCAGCTGATTTGGCAAAACTTGCTAGAATTGGAACTGAATGAGTAAAATTATACATTGGAGATAGTCTTGGAGCAGACAGACCAGGATGGTCTATTTCCGAAAAAGTAATTGGAAAACATTTGGACGATATTATCAAAAACACAAAAACAAGAATGATTATTGCTACCTTTGCATCTAATGTATGAAGAATTATTCAAATTATCAACAGTGCTATTAGGTATAACAAAGTTATTTTTCTTTCAGGAAGATCTATGATCAACAATGTAGAAATTTGTCAGCAATTATGATATATTACTGTTCCAGCTTGATTTATTCGTAAATTGAGTAGCGAAATTGATACTCTTCCTGATGATAGAGTACTTATTCTTTCTACAGGTGCTCAAGGAGAAGAATTTGCAGCATTAACAAGAATGGCGAAAGGAGAACACAATGTTCTTCAATTGAGAAAAGATGATACCATATTGATGTCTGCTTCTACTATTCCAGGAAATGAATCAGCTGTGGGTCATATGATCAATGATTTGGTTGTAAGAGATGTTAATCTTATAACAAATGATGAAATAGATGTACATGCTAGTTGACATGGATATATGGAAGATCATAAACTTTTCTTAAGTTTATTGAGACCAAATTTTTTCTTGCCATTCTATATGCCAGCAGCAGAAAGATATGCTCACAAAAAAATAGCTCTTGATATGGGAATGCCTAACGAAAAAATTCTTATGCCAAACCTTAATGGAAATATCATAGAAATGTATGATGATGTTGTCCTTGTTTCAAATGAAAGACTTAAACTTGATAAAATTCTTGTAGATGGAAAAGGAAAAGGACATTTATCTGGAGAATATGTTATCAAAGCTCGTGGAATTATGGCAGAAAGTGGAGTTGTTTCGTTGATTTTCAAAATTGACACCAAAACAAGAGAACTTATCTGAAATATTCAGATTGAATCTAGATGATTTGTTTACTCTTCTGAAGTAAAAACTATTCATACGCAAATTGTAGAATTTGCCAGAGCAAAATACAATGAAAACATCAAAAGACGTATGGATATCAAAGATAACTTGAGGGTTATCAAAGAAGATTTAGGTGAATTTATTACCAAAATTATTGGTAGAGTTCCTATGATTATGCCAATGTATGTTTATATCAATAGAGATCCTCAAGCTGCTATAGATCTAGCTCCAGAAGAAGCTATTGTTGGTATGACTCTAGATGAACAAGGATATGATGATTAATTTATTCTGAAAAATTTTACTCATTATCTATACCCTATGCAAACAAACAAAAAACCAAAAATCTGAAGATGGATTATCTTACTTATTATAATTCTTTTGGGATATATATTTCTCTTTTCAAATAAATTTTCTTATCAAAAAACAATAACTATCAAAGAAGGAGACACTTTTCAGACATTCCTTACGGACTTTTCTTGGAAGCAAAAAATGCAAATCAAACGATATGTAAGAAATAATGATGTGGATTTTTCCAAATTACCTATGGGAAGTTATATCTTTAGTTGATCTTATTCGCCAAAAACATTTATAACTACTATTCTTGAGGGACCTCGTGTGGCTTATCATACGATCAAAGTTTTGGAATGATGGTCTATTTATGATATTGATAACTCACTTATGAGCAAAGGATTAATCACTTCTGGAGCGTATGTTGCTTTTGTATCTGATATTGCATTAATTAGCAAATATCAGACAAGATACGCGTTTCTTCAAAATCTAAAGATCAAAAGCTTAGAAGGATTCCTCTACCCTGATACCTACAAAGTTGATACAGAAAAAGATGTTATTGATCAATTAGTTTACCTTCAATTAGAAACCTTCAAAAAGAGAGTTTGGGAAAAAGCTAGTACCATTACTCCTCCACAAGGAATGGATTGGTATTCATCAATTATTCTTGCGAGTATCGTAGAAAAAGAAGAAAGAAGCAACAAAAATAGACCAACGGTTGCTGGAATCTTAATGAAAAGATTACAGTTGGGAACACTGGTTGGCGCTGACATCAGTTTATGTTATTTTTTTGAAGTCCCATATAGTGACTGTACGCCAAATTTTATTGCTCGCAATGTTGCAGATAAAACAAATCCTTACAATACAAGAGCTGTTAGATGATTACCACCAACTCCGGTAAGCAATCCTACCGTTGAAAGTATTATGGCAACGCTTCAACCAACTCAAACAGAATATTTCTTCTATCTGCATGATAATCAATGAATAATTCATTATGCAACAAGCTTAGAAGAACATAATCAAAATAAGAGAACTTACTTACAATAACAATCGAAGCCCTTGAATATGGGGCTTTTTTTATTACAATTTTGGCATACAATAAGAATCTGAATTTTTTATTTTATAAAATATATATCATGACATGATTTCGATTGATTGCTATTATTGTTGGATATCTTTTTTCATGAATTAGAGTTGTGAAACAATATGAAAGAAGAGTTGTTTTTACGCGATGAAAATATGTAGGAATTTTAAAACCATGATTTAGATTTATTTGGCCAATTGTGCAAACGTCACAAGAAGTTGATATCAGAGAAAAAGCTGTTGATGTGCCTAGTCAAGAAGCCATGACCAAAGACAATATTTCTTGCATCATCAATGCGGTAATTTATTATAAAATCAAAGAAGATCAGGTAGATAGATCTGTTATCAATGTAAGATATCTTGATTATGCGATGACCCAATTCGCTCAAACAACTATGAGAAATATCGTAGGACAATTTGAACTTGACGAGCTCTTGGCAAAAAGAGAGGAAGCTAGCCACAAAATCAAAGAAATTGTCGATGAAAAATCAGACTCTTGGTGAGTTGATGTCTTGTCTGTAGAACTCAAAGATATTAATATTCCTGATGATCTCAAAAGAATGATCGGGAAGCAAGCAGAAGCAGAAAGAGAAAAAAGAGCAAAAATTATCACCTCCGAAGGAGAGCTTGCTTCATCAGAAAACCTCAAAAAAGCTGCTGATATGCTTTCACAAGCACCTGGAGCATTACATCTGAGAACACTTCAATCTATCAACGATATTAGTTCTGATCAATCCAATACAACAGTTTGGATGATCCCTATTGAGATTATGAAAGCGATAGAAGGAATTAAGGACGCAGTTAGTAAAAAATAATTTAAAATAACAAAGCCTCTTACGAATGTGAGAGGTTTTTTTTGATTAAAAAAACTTAGATCAATATTCTAAGAATCAAAAAATTATTCACAATAAAAGACAAACAAAATTCATCTCTCATCAAGGCAGTATCCTCGTTTAGTTTAAGATCTCATAGTAATTACATTCCTGCTTTGACTACATATGATCTTAATTTTGTGATGATAGTTTCTTTTGTTTGTCTTCTTTATTGTTCATATTATAAACCAATCCTAAATAATAAGTACTATTTATTCTAGCATCCACGGATATCTCTTTTTGATTTCTGATAAGAGGTTTTCGGGGCGGATGACGCCAAATTCGGTGATAATTCAGGTAATACATTTTGCTGGTACCAAGTCGAATGCGTAATTCAGGATATCTAAGTCTGCTGGAGCATCCGCCCAGAGTTCTTTCCCTGATCTTGCCTCGATACCGATGGTATTTGTTGGATCAACCTTAAGCAAACTTCCTACGATATATAAGGGAACTCCAGAATGCCAAGCCGAAAGTCCTATCGCAAAACTTCAGACTTTATTCATGGTGTTTCCATTTGGTCTAATACAGTCAGATCCCAAGAAAACTTTGTGAACGTGAATATGATTATCGTATTCGTTATCGACGAAAAATGGGGCCGCATCATCAGTAATCATCGTATCTGGCACCCCAGCTTTCAAAAGGTCCGCAGATGTTTTTCTTCCCTGGTACAAAGGCCTTGTTTCAGTGTTGTAGACGTGAATTTTCTTGCCTTGACCTCGTGCTGTCGTCAATACTTTGACCACGGATCCAGAATGACAATGGGTTACAATATTTTCGCCATCATTGATAAGTTCTGCAGCAATTGTTGGTCTAACTTCTTCCTCACGAACTACTCGTCCAAGATATTCAGCAAATGCATCAGCAATTTCTGCCTGTGATGCTCATTGCTGGAGCTTAGACTTCGCATATTTCATCCCATTGCGAAGCAATGGTTCTGTTTCTCTGGCAGCAATGAGCATCTCTGTTGCCGCTTCTACGAAGTTCTTCATTTCTTCGATATTAGAAAATGTCTGAGAACGAAGTTCTTGTTCCATTATTTTACACGCTTCCTTGGCAATATTTGTTGCACCTTGAATAGTGATTGTTTTGATATCATCGGCGATGTGTTGGATATTGGTGAGGTTCATAGACAACTATTAACTGTTAAAATTTTTATTTATTAGTTACTGACTTCAAAAACAATTCATATAATTCTTTCTGATTTTCTTCAAAATCTATAGCAATTGGCGTATCGTCAGATTTCATAAAAATTTTTACTCTAATAAAATTTTGATGTTCATTGACTTGCATATATTTAATTTGATTATCAAATAATATCAAGGTTTTGGTATGAATATCTGGGTTATCAACTGATATAAATACAATATGTGTACAATGAGCATTTGGATTAATAATCTTATCTAATCTAAACCCATCGAAATCGAATGCCATGGTGAAATATTTATAATATAAAACACATAATAAGTATAGTCAGAATTGTATTATTGTCAAATTTTGAAATTTTAAAAAAAGATGATCCGGAGATCACCTTTCTTGGTATTTAAGCTGTTATTTTACATCAAATCTTACCTGTAGGATCGATTCATGTGATAGTAACTTTAAGAGTTGTTCCTATTTTGAAATGATTCGTCAATGGAGGGGTGAATTTTTGTCCAAGTTGAGAGACATGACAAAGTCCCATCTTCTTCTTTGGAAGTTGAACGAAAATACCATATTCCTCTACTCTTGTGATTTTTGCGTCAAACGTTTGTCCAATTTCAAGATCAGTAATGATTTCTTTGATCATCTCAACTGCCTTGTCGATAGCTAATTGATCTTGATGCGTGATAAAACACATTCCATCATCTGAAAGATCGATTTTTACTCAACCAGAAACTTCGATAATCTTGTTGATCACATCACCTCATTTTCCGATCACTTCTTTGATCTTATCTGGGCTAATTTTCATCGTGAAGATCTTTGGTGCATAGGTACCAACTGCAGTTCTTGGTGCAGGGATAGTTTCAAGCATAAAATCCATAATTTCTTTGTATCCTTCGCATGCTCTTGTGATAGTTTCATGAACGATATCCATAGTAATTCCCTTGAGTTTGGTATCAAGTTGGATAGCTGTTACTCCTTCTTTTGTTCCTGCTACTTTGAAATCCATATCTCCCATAAAATCTTCTGTTGCCATAAGATCATTAAGCACCATATGTTTAGTGATTGTTCCGTCTTCTTCATGTTCTGTCATCAATCCCATTGCAATTCCTGCAACTGGTTTTTTCAAAGGTACTCCAGCATCCATTAATGAAAGTGTTGATCCACAAACTGATCCCATTGATGTAGAACCTCCTGATCCTAGACAATCAGAAACAACTCTGATAGTGTATGGGAAGTCTTCTTTTGCTGGAAGCATAGGTTCGATAGCTTTTTCTGCTAATCTTCCATGTCCAATTTCTCTACGACCTGTTCCTCTAATAGCTTTTGCATCTCCCACTGAAAATGGAGGGAAATTGTAATGATGCATATATCTTTGTTTCACATAATCATTTTCCATATCATCGATAATAAGGTATTCTCCAGGACCTCCTAGAGTAACGGTACTTAGTACTTGCGTATCCCCTCTTCGGAACAAACCAGTTCCATGAGTTCTTGGAAACAATCCTACTTCACAATATAGTGTTCTAATTTCTTTGATATCTCTATCGTCAATTCTCTTTCCTGTCTCTAATGTACGATGGCGAAGGAAATGTTTGATAACGTAAAAGACTGCCATCTTTACCTTACTTTCTGTGAAATCTTCGAGATCGTTATTTTCAATATTTTCTTTTGCTATTTCGATAGCTTCTTTTTCATATTTGCTAAATAATTCGTTGAATCCTACTTTTGCGTTTCCTGTCATAGCTGAAAGTTTATCAGCAGTAAGAATATTTGAAACATAGGCGATAACTTCGTCTGATGGTTTGTTATATACTATTTTTTTAGGTTCAACCGTACATAATTTAAGATACGCTGCTTGTGCATCACAAGATTCGTCAATTGCTTTTTGTCCTTCAACAAATGCTTGTTTAAGAATTTCTTCTGGTATTTCGTTTCCTTCACATTCGATCATATTGATTGATCCTTTTTTACCTGAAACGAGAAGATTGAGAAGTGACGTTTTTAATTGTTCTTTTGTTGGATTGATGATATATTGACCATCAATATATCCTACTTGAGCCGCTCCTACTGGACCATCAAAAGGAATTCCTGCTACCATAATTGATAATGAAGATCCTACAATAGACATTACACCAAGATCTATATCTTGAGCTACTCCAAGTGGAGAAATAGTGATAATTACATCATTGATCATCCCCTTTGGAAACATTGGTCTAAGTGCTCTATCTACAAGTCTTGAGTAAAGAACTGCTTGATCAGAAGGTCTTCATTCTCTTCTTCTGTATGCTGCACCACCAAGTCTTCCTACTGCAGAATAACTATCTCTAAAATCAATCATCAATGGCAAAAAATCCATATCAGATCTTGGATTCTTTTCCATAACCGTAGAACATAACAATTGATTGTCTCCTAAATCGATTTTGAGAGAACAATCAGCTTGTACCGCTAATTTTCCTGTCTCAAATGAAAGCGATTTTCCTGCTCGATCAAAAGATTTAGCGATCACTTTCACCTCTTTTCTTTTTATTGACATATTTTTATAAAGAAAATATAAAATTGCCTTGTGGCAAAAGAAATTTTGGAGAAGAAACTAGTAACTTAGAAAAGCAGGTAATATAAACTACTCACTTTGCTAAGTCTCTAAGTCCTTCAATAAAAAAACTCCTCAGTGAGGAATATAGTGTTTTATAAGGAGAATGCAAAACAAAAGTCAGATTTTTAATCATTTTTGATAGACTTGATTTTTATATCTAAATATATAAATAGTATTTACATTTCAAATAAAAATACAAACTAATAAAAATAAAAAGTATGAGGTATTTTCCAAAATTAAAAAAAGAGCAACTAAAATTATTAGTTAGTTGTAATGGGTTTGAATTCACTGAACAGAAAAACAAACCTTGGTTTGATTATACATCTAATCAGATTGGTCCCTATTACGTACAATCTATGGCTGTGTTTTCTAATGCCAGTGCTTCACAAAGCGCTATCAATGCAATGATTGAATATATTAATAACCAAGAAATGGATATTGATATTATATCTGCAGGAGAAAGTAGAGACTGGCCTTTTGCATTCCCTATTCAGAATCATTTGGGGAAGGACATTAAAATGCTATATAAAGATGGTAAAACTTCATTTGGTACTTTTGATTTGAAAGACAAAAAAATTCTCCACATTGGCGATTTAAACAATGAAGGAAGTTCAATTCGTAAGTGGCAAAAAATGATCCAAGAAGCTGGTGGTACTATTAAACAAGCGCTTTTTTATGTAGATCGTATGGAAAACGGCGTTAAGGTTCTTGAAGAACTTGGTATTGAAAGACATGCTATTGTCGACTTGGATAACGACTCTTGGCAGTATCTTATGAATAATGGATTTATCTCCCAGTCAATGTACCAGGAATTGATAAAGTATTGGGAAGATCCTTTGAAATGGGGATGTGAAAAAATTATTAAACATCCAGAACCTATTTTTGAATTAATCAAAAACGAAAAAAAACGTGAACGTGGCATCGGGATCTTTGAACTTTACAACAAAGAAACCAATGGTAAACTTGCTTCTATCCTTGGTGTACGGGACTTTGCAGAATTATTATTAAAAGTATCCATCAACAAAAAATAAAAACCATGAATAAAGAACGATTATTTGATCAGATAATGAAGAAAGAATCATTTCTTTGTGTAGGACTTGACCCTGATATCACCAAAATACCTAAACACATTTTGGAGGAGAATATTGAATATCCACTGTTGGAATTTAACAAACAAATCATTGATGCTACGGCAAAATATGCGATTGCATACAAGCCAAACTTAGCTTTTTATGAAATGTTTGGAAGTTCCGGCTGGGTACAATTGGAATGTACTGTAAATTATATTAAGAGCCATTATCCCGAAATTTTAATTATTGCTGATGCAAAAAGAGGTGATATCAAAAACACTTCCAAAATGTATGCAAAAGCATTCTTTGAAAAGCTTGGAGCTGATGGAATGACAATTGCCCCATATATGGGGATTGATTCTGTCGGACCATTTTTGACATACAAGGATAAGTGGTCTGTTATACTTGCTCTCACAAGCAATGATGGATCTACTGATTTACAGACACTTCATATCGAAGAGACAACACTTCCTGTTTACCAACATATGCTAAAAAAAGCTGTAAATGAATGGGGTGCCACTCCAGATAATTCGATGTTCGTGGTCGGAGCAACAAAAGCTGAATATTTCCAACCAATCAGGGAAATAGTTCCAGACCATTTTCTGTTAGTTCCCGGTGTTGGAGAACAAGGAGGAAGTTTAGATGATGTATGTATTTATGGTCTAAACGATCAATGTGGACTTCTTGTAAATAGTTCTCGTGGAATTATTCATGCGAGTAGTGGTGAAGACTTTGCCGAAGTTGCTGGCATAAAAGCTCAAGAAATACAAGAACAAATGTCTCAAATCCTTTTTAGAGAATGTATGTAACTATGGGTTAAACAATTTAGTCACTTACTAAAAAAGCTGCCGAATTCGGCAGCTTTTTTCTTTAAAAAAATTAAATCCACTTTTTCTTTTTAAATAAAATATACATTCATCCACTAACAATAAGCATAGTTCCCAAGATAATAAAAAATGTACTCGTAACATTTTGTCCGGGAAGCTGAACATTCATCCCATAAAGTCCAGTTATCATTGTCATCATTCATATAATTACTGTCAAGATAGTAAGTAATGAGATTATTGAGTTTGTTTTAATATTTGCGAGTGTATTGTACATCATGGAAAGCGATTCGGCATTTTCCATTGCAACACTAATATTGGCCAGAATTTTATCTGTTTTATATTGAAGATCTTCGAAATATACATCCAAATCTCCTTCATAGAAATTCATCGTTGCTTTTTGAATCTCTTGTAAAATATCTGCTTGTGGCAAAATAAGATGCTTGAGAAAAACTATATTGCGTTTTTTGAGCAACATTCTTTCCAATAAATCCTTACTAGAACCCTCCTCGTCAAAAACATTTTCTTCCAATTCATTGAGATCAAGATTGAATTTATGCAAGGCCAAAAGCACTTTATCATACATTACATCTATAATTTTGTAGAGAATATAATACGGAGATATTTTGAATTCATGTTCATCTCTATCCTCATCCTCACGAAGATCTTGATTATATTCCTCTCTAATACTCTCTATATGATTGGTGTGATATTTGGTCACCGAAACGATAAATTTTTTCCCCAAAATAATATTAAATTCATTGGACATATATTTTCCATTTTTTTTATCATATTTGGGAAAATGAAGCACAAGAAAAATAGCATCATCATATACATCTATTTTATCCTGAGTTGTTTTATCTGCGATATCCTCCTCAATTAATTCATGGACATCATAGGTTTCTACTATTTCTTTGATTTCTTCTTTGGATGGATGATGAAAATGCATCCAGGTCATACCATCAATTGATACGATTTTGCTCATAATATTGCTATTTTAAAGTAAAATTATCTTTCGTATGGAAAAACAATTCGTTCTTCTGCAGGGATTTCTTCTACAAAAAAATCTGGTTTGAATGTTGCTTTTGATTTACAATAAATAGTTGCTATTTTGGTTTCCAAAGGATTGAACGTATATTGATCAAGAATATATTTCATGGTTTTCCCGCTATCAATCAAATCATCTACAATCAAAGCATTGAATTCGGTGAAATCTTTGGGAATTTTCGTCGCATCTCTAATTTCTCATGAAACAGTTCCATCATGAGTAGTAATATTAATGGTCTCAATACTCTTTACTCCTAGCAAATCTGCAAGGAAATATGCAGAAAGCAATCATCCTCTGGTGATAGATACTATCATATTGGGAGAAAAACCGCTCTTTTCAATTTTTTCAGCCAGTAAAACACATTTCTTTTGGAGTTCTTCATAACTTACATAACGCTTTTGGGTGTATTGTTTTTCCATGGGCATTAAATATGAAGTAAAATATTTTTTAGAATATAAGCAGTTAACTTGAAATTGCAACTTTAAATAGATATATAAGGGTATTTACCTATTCAACGTATTATCTATGAAAATTCTAGTATGTGCCGCTACGTGAGGAGAAACGAAAATAATTAAAAATAATATAAAAAATCTGAATATTGTTTGACTTTCAGTTAGTTTTTTCACGACAGGAATAGGAAATTACGAAACGATGTTTTCATTAACAAATTATCTCTTGAGTCATAAAGAAGAAATTCCGGATCTCATTTTGAATGTAGGAGTGTGTGGCTATGTTTGAAATAAAGAAAAATTAGTACAAGTTGCCCGTATTGTCAATGCCAGTACAGGAAAAGAAAGCATCGTGCCAATTCCTCAGCTCCTCGCTCCTGTAAGCAGTTGTTTTTGTAGTGAAACGCCAGTTTTTGAGAAAATATTAAACGAAGAAAACTATGTTGTCGACATGGAAAGCTTCGCGATCGACTATGTTGCTCAGAAATTCCAGATTCCAAGAATTCTCATCAAGGTTCCCGTTGATCAGGTAGGAGAAGAAACCCTCGCCTTCGATCGCGACCAAGCATTAAAGCTTTTGGAAAAAAATATTGATTGGAAAAAAATAATGGAAAAAGTAATGAAATAAAAAAATAATTTAAAAAAACTCCTCGTGGATTACGGGGAATTTTTTATTATACACCAAATTAAATTATCCTACAAATTCATTGAAAATTTGGTACACCAAGAGTAAGAATAAGAAAAGAACAAGAGAAACGATAACGATATTGATCAGAATTGATTGTGTCTTTTTGATTGCTTTTTCATCTCCACCAGAGAGGAACATTTGATATCCTGCGTAAAATAGCCCCAATACAAATGAAATACCAAGAATCCATCAAAGAATTTTGGCTACATCCAAAACCAAGGTTGATGCTTTTTGTGCGAAATCAGATGCTTGTGCAATATAAAAAATATAATCTACAATTTTGATAAACACCAATGCGACAATTACATTTATTGCTCATTGCTTTCCTGCTTTGACTTTATCTTCTTTGTCCATAGCAGCCATCATCTTAAATCATGATACTACCATCATAATAATAGCTAGGAAAAAGGCCAATACTTTGAAAAAACTTAAAATTTGGAGAAATAAATTATTCTGTACACTATTTACGAGATCTGTTGATCATTTCACGTTTTCTATATTGAGGACGTATCACAAAATCCAAATTGCGCCAAAAACAAGAAATGCTCCATATGCAATATAGACAAGACTCATTGCTCATTTTTTTGCTTCATCTCAGGATGTTCCATTCATAATAAATTTCATTCCTGCTACTACAATAAAGACAAATATCAATGCAAAAGTAATTACTCTAAGCATATCCCAAAGCAATCCTCCTGTTGTTAAAGAACATTGATTGTCACTTTTGAAAGTACTTGGATAGAAAAGATTTCTTACATTCTCCATAATACTTTGATTTCTATCAATACAATTTGAAAAACTAAATACCGTTTCTACTCTTCCGTATTGATCAGGAGTTTTATCAGTGAGATAATTAGCAAAATTATCATCAAATGATGGTGCTACTGCATGCATTGCTCACATACCGATACCTAGCAATGTTATCATCATAATTACTGCTTTACTTATTTTCTTAATCATTTATATACTATTATTACCTAAAACCCAGTATCCCCTGAAGGACCTGATCAAAATATAGAATTTATCAAACCTACAACCAATTTGATGATTGCATAAAATCATGTCAGCAACAAAACACCAACAGCAATATATCAAATTCTTGCTTTTACTTTACCAAAATCTCCTTCCTTGTTGATTGTATGAGTAACCATCAAAAATCCATTATAAACGATCAAAATTACTGCGACAACAAGTCAAATATATACTGCCCATTGCAGATAAGGTGCTATATTTATTCTCAAGTAATCAAGCGTATTAGATATTTTATATTGAGCCTGAAAACTACCTTCTTTGTCAGTTATATTATCCAAAGCAGTTTCCTGAAATTGAACATCTTTGTTTGCTTCTCCAACAACTCTATCAAGCACTTCAAGTGGATCATTTCCATATCATCATCGACTTTGTTGTTCAGCAAAAACACTCAAGTTTACTAGAGAGATCAAGCAAAATAAGAAAGCTGCAAATATTTTTTTCATAATAATATAATACATATTAAAATTTTCTTTGCTTAATTATACTCAAAAATATGCTCTTTGTCAAATTTTTGATTTGATTTTTTGTTTTATATTCCTATATTTTTTCTGTTTTTATTATAGTTCATTATTGACAATGAGAATCATTAAAAGATTCTTTCGCAATATTAGTATTTTTATGTTGGCAGGATTATTTTCTTTGGCAATAATTTTTTTGATTAAAAACCCAAATTTTCTTCAGGCTAGCGTGCTAAATGCTGGTGAACTTTCTTTGATTCAAAAAAACAAACGAGATATTGCTTACAAGCAAAGTGAATGACTTTTAGATATCTTCTTTGCTCCATCTATACAAAAAATGCCTATTACCCTTATTTTGGCTCACAATACGTCAATTCATTTGGATGGTTCTACCTTTTCGGGACAATGTGAGTTTACTATTCTTGATGCAAATCAAGAGACTACAAGTATCATTCTTGATTGTCCCGAGTTTGATTCGGAACAAAGCGTGTTACTTATTCCATTTGTTGGTAAAATCCAAGATATTTTACTTGAAGAAGGATACTATATTGATGATACTATCAAACAGAATCTTTCTATAGGAAATCTTTCTTTACCTACAGAACATAGTAAATAGATCTCTTTACCTAGTACTTTCGTACGTATGTGAAACATATTTAAACGCATTATATTTGTTGCTTCATTTATTTTCTTTGCAGGATTTGCGGCTGCACAACAACAACCAGCAGCTTTTGTAATTCAAGTAGAACCAAGTTCTTTTGATCTTAATGTCCCTGTTGATGTTACTATCAAAGCTGTTTTGTCAAACGGAGATCTTGTTAAAGATTATGAAGGAGATGTTTTTATTGATGTTGAAGGAAGCTTAGATACTACTGATTACGTTGTGCCTAGTGAAGGTCTTTATACCTTTGTTCCTCAAGATCAAGGAATAAAAACATTTTCTAAATGACTTATTATCAAGAAAGCTGGTACATTTACTGTAGTCGCTTCTGATATTACAGACGATTCTATCAAATGAGAAAAGACAGTTCTTGTTGGTTCTACCAATTCAGATATTTCTATAAAAAAAGTAACAATTAATTCCCCTATCAAAGATAGTACAGAAAAAACAGAAGTTCTTGAAGTTATTTGAGGAAGTTCTGATTTACCAAATTCTCCTTTAGAAATTTATCTCAATAGCCAATTGGTTTATCAAGGAATAACTTCTTCTGTTGGTGGGTTTACTGCTTATCTAACAGGTCTTCAAAAATGAAGCAACTCTTTACAAGCAAAAATCCTGGACATCAACAATGTTATTTTGGGTGAATCTGATATCATCCCTTTCACCTATAGTCCGTTTACTGATGGAACATTTAATAGTATTCAAGTATTACCAGGAAATACGATAAAAGCTGGTACCAAGGTTACTTTTAGAATTTCTACGAGTGATACTGTTACTTCAGCAACAATCAAATTGAGCAATTGAAGATCCGCCCCTATGGACCTTGTTTCTGCCGGAATATTTAGCAAAGAAATGTTGATTGATACAGAAGGAAAAATAGATGTATCACTTGATCTTTTGGTTGCCTGACAAAAACAAGAATATACCAATATCAGCAAATTGATTGTAGAAAAATGAACAAAAATAGGTAAGGTCAGAATATTTTGAGATTCTGTTTACAAAAATAAATTAACACTTACATGGGAAGTTGAAGGAACAGATCCTATAAAATACAATGTTACTTTTGGAACTCAAGAAGATAATTTAAATGAATCAGCAATTGTTACCAAAAAAGAAATCGTTCTAGAAGATCTTACCATAGGCCAAACGTATTATTTCAAGATTATTCCATTGGATGCTAATTGAGAAGCTTTGGGATCTCCTTCTGATATTATACAGGCAACCGTTGGTGATATATCTGAAAGCTTATGTACAGTACAAGGAATTACTGTTACTGACTCTACTATCTGAGATCGTCATTATCTCACTCGAAGTGAAGTTCAAAATGTAGAAAAATATATTATTTATAGATCTGAACGAGAAACTTCAGATATTACAAAAATGCAAAAAGTTGCAGAAGTAAATGAAACCAGATTTGAATATCCATTTAATAAAACTGCAAAACAAGAAAAATATGCATACTACGCAGTACAAGCCATTTGTAAAGATGGAAAAGCGTTGGTTATGCAAGACATTAGAAAAGTTCAAACAGGACCAGTTGAAAGTTTTCTTCTCTTTATTTTTATTGGAATATTTCTTTATAGTTGATATAGGCTCTCTTTCTTAAATAAATAATCCCTGCATTTTATTTCAATCTTCTCTGCGTATGAGTGATTTTCCAAAACAATATAAACAAACAAAAATAGATTCTTACTCATCACTTTCTTCTCAACACCATCCTTTCTTTTTTCTTCCCGAGCAATATACAAATGCTTTTGATATCCAACAAATATTTAGATTATTTTTGCTAGATACTATTCATACTATTCGTTATGGAGAACCTCTTTCGTGAGGATTTTTCCTACCGGATCCATTACATGATACCAAGGAAAAAAGCCATACTTCTCTTTCTTTTTTAAAAAAACAATTAAAACAATTCTGACTTTCTAATTTAATTCCTGGCTTACAAATACCGCAAGATTTTGCTTTTGCTTTTTCGCTTCAACAATTTTTTGCAGAACACTTACGCAAAGGGACTCTTTTTGAAGATCGTTTTCTTGTATATCGAAGCCCAAAACATCAAACACCTGTTGCTTCTGATCTAGTAGAGCATATTTCAAATAAAAAGAATCGTTATACTATTAAATATTTTGTTAGTACAAAAAACCATTCTTTAGATGTTATGACAGAATCTCCTGAAACTATTTTTGGGGATGTTGCTATAGCTATTCATCCACAACATAAAAAGGCAAAACAATTGAAAGGACAAGAAGCCATTATTCCTATTATCAACAAAACAATTCCTATTATTATCGATGAAAGAGCTGATTTTACTAGATATGGTGGTGTTTATAGAGTTACTCCTGGTCATGATAAATTATGATTGGCTATCGCCAAAGATCATAACTTACCAATTGATACATATGCTATTGATAAAGATTGATATTTCACAGAAAATGCTGGATTATTTGCAAAAAAATCTGTTGAAGAATTTTTTTCTAATATTATACAAAGCTTATCTGATATAGGAAATCTTACCAATACAGAATCCTTTACAGGAACAATACCTGTTTGTCAACAAAGCAAAGAACATCTTATATTTCGTAGTTGGAAAGGATTTTTTGTAAAAATCCCTGATGAGGCTATAGAATCATTTTTTAATCAAGCAATTATTTCTTCAACAGGAATTACTCGTGATTATATTGATAATTCTTATCGAATTGCTTCTGCTCATCAAAAAACATGAGTACCTGTTCCTTTACGATCAAATACGAAGTGAACTTTTATTTTGGATGCTAATCGATTACAAGAGGCATACAAAACAGTTTGAATTAAACAAGGATTAGCACTATGATTATTTATTCTTCATTGTATTTCTAATCACCTACTTCCACCAACATTTTCTGCAGAAGAATTTATAACAATGATTTTCGATACACATGATCAAGTATCGTTTACTCAGTTATTTTCTCTTATTGGAATAATATATCCTCAAACAAAAAAAGAATTCGATGTATTAGAAAAAGCTATTCAAAATCTTGATAAAGAGAAATCATTAGAAAAGAATGTAAGCCAACTTTTGGATATTTTAGATGATGCTTTTTGTTTAGAAAAATGAGCACATGAAAAATATCATTTTGCTTTTGAAAAATTTGATCCGGATATGAAAGATATCCAGCAATATCAACAAGTCATCAGTTATGACTTTTCAACAATAGCTATGCTTTTACAAGAAGCAGAAAAAACTGATATTAACCAACTTCTTACTTTTTGTAGCAAACAAGATGCATTAAAAATAGCTATCAAAAATATTTTATTTGCTCAATATAATTTAGGCCATTCTTTTTTGGAAGCTATTCATGTTTTGCCTTCTCTAAAAAACGAAAAAGATTCTAATAATTTACCTGTTGCCGAGCTTTCTATCACAAAATCATATCATCCTGATTGTATCAGAGTAAGTTTGCTTTCCTTAGCTGATAGTGAAAAGACATATGATTCACAAATTTTTACTGAATGGGATCAATCAATTTCCAAATTTTGGAATGCGTGTAGATATATTAAAACAACATTTTTTGATTGATCAAAGGCAATAAACTACAAAAAGATCCAACAAAACTTGGAAAAAAATATATCAACATTTAGTGCTTTTGATTGACGAATTATTTCTAAATTAACTAAGCTTGTAGAAGAGTATCAACAACTACAATCACCAAAACAAATAGGCACTTTTGTACATAATGTTTTTGATTTTATTCATCAAGATTTTTCTTCAAAATATTTGGAACTTATAAAATCTGCGCCATCTGAACATTCTAGTAATATTTGTTTATGTATTGTAGAAACTATTGTATCTTTTCTTCATCCTTATCTTCCAATACTTACCAA
The DNA here is from genome assembly GCA_000503875.1 of candidate division SR1 bacterium RAAC1_SR1_1. GTDB lineage: Bacteria > Patescibacteriota > Gracilibacteria > Absconditabacterales > Absconditicoccaceae > UBA5124. The sequence continues at coordinate 154,377 of CP006913.1, read as the reverse complement.
CGAATTATGAAATATTTTCTGATTTGAAAAAAACATTGATAGTAATTGATTTTTGAAAGCTTTTGCAAGTATACAAAAGAATTATTCTATCTCATTATTTATGGAAATTATAGATAGATTTTCAACTATGAAAATCTGATTAGGACTTAAAAAACATGATGTAGTATGATTGTTTATCAGGTCCAATCAAGATTTTATAAAATTTGCCAGAAGCAATGAATCCTTATTTAAAAAAACATTACATGCAGAAGATGTTATTTACCTTGTTCATCATGAAGAAGTCCCTTGTGGTTACAAAAAAGAAGACATTATTGATATTTCCATAGGAATAAAAGCTATGTCCAAACCTAGTATTTCTGGCATCTTGTTGTTACAAAAACAACTTCAAGAAAAAGAAGAATATATGCAACATTTGAAACATCTTGTTCAAGAGCTTAATACAAGTGGAGCTGACAATAGTATAATCCAACAAAAAAAAGATGAAATCTCCAAAATAAAACAAGAAATTGAATTATTAAACTTTGAAATTAGTAAATGTAAAATGAAAGATTAGAAGAAAAAGCTGCGTACGCAGCTTTTTCTTCTCCTAATAATTTCTCTTATTCTACGAATCCTCCACTTTGGATGTCTCGGAGTTTTTTGTAGATACCGTTTTTCTTTGCAACAAGTTCTCCATGACTACCATCTTCAACGATAGTTCCTTTATCCATGACGATAATTCTATCCATTTTCATAACGGTCGACAGTCTATGTGCAATTACGATAACTGTTTTACTTTTCATTACTTCATCCATTGCTTCTTGAATAAGTTTTTCTGATTCTGAATCGAGTGCTGAAGTCGCTTCATCCAAGGCTAAGATACTTTTGTTTTCCAAGATAGCTCTTGCGATAGCAACTCTTTGTCTCTCTCCACCAGATAATTTGATTCCTCTTTCTCCTACAAGCGTATTATACCCTTCATTAAGTTTAGAAATGAAGACGTGACATCTCGCCATCTTTGCAGCTGCAATGATTTCTTCTTCGCTAGCATGAGGATTTCCATATGAGATATTATCTCTAATTGATCTATGAAATAAGATAGGGTCTTGAGGTACTAATGAAATATTATTTCTCAAGCTTTCTTGTGTCACTGTACTAATATCTTGATCATCTATACTGATTTTTCCTTCCTGGATATCAAAAAATCTGAATAACAATTTGATGATACTTGTTTTCCCTGCTCAGGATTCTCCAACGAAGGCTACTTTTTCACCTGGTTTAATTCTAAAACTTAGATTCGAGAAAACTGCTGATTCCCCTTCATACGCAAAAGATACTTTATCGAATACAATCACTCCTTGATGAAGTTTTAACGATTTTGCGTTTGGAGAATCCTGCACTTCATGCTGTTCATTTAAGATTTCTAACATTTCAGCTGATTCACTAAATCATCTGTATAAATGTCTAAATATATTTCCCAATACCCATAATTGGTCCATTAGTTTGAGTAAATACATTTGCAACAACACGAAGAATCCCATCGTTATAAGGTCTGTTGACCATGATGTTAGTGCCATATAAAAGACAATAAATTCTATAAATACCATAAGCACTCCAGTTGTTGACCAGATCACCATACCCCTATATCGTCTTGCTTTTTGTAATTTTGACCAAGTTGTGATTTCTCCCTTAAAAGTAGCATATTCTCTTCTAAGTGAACCAAATACTTTAATATTAAAATTATTGGTAATGGTATCTGACAATGCTCATGAAATCTTAGAATCTTGTTCATTTGCTCTTATTTCATATGGATAATTCCATTTATATAAGAAATATTGAATGAGGGTAAAAATAACAAACCAAACGAACATAACCAATGATAGTCTTCGATCTTGGAGCCCAATAATAACCAAAATAAAAATCAGATTTAAAAGGATTGGACTAACTTCAAACGTCAACGTATCTGTTATATTATCGTAAGCTCCTACAAATTTATTGATTTTTTTGATAAGTGAACCAGTAAAATTATTTGCAAAGAACCTAAAAGAATGATTATGAACATAGTCGAAACATTCTAAATAAATTTTTTTCATAATATTTACTGACATATTGATGATCATAAAATCTGATATTCTGTAAACAGCGACATTAATTAACTTAATCCAAAAAATCGTTAATAACAATCCAATCGCTACGGCAAAAATTTGCTGTTTATCACCTCCTGTAAAAGAAGATAACGCATTAATTATTTCTTTAAAATAAATTGCTGGCAACAATCAGACAAAAGTTAATGCCGTTCTCAAGAGAATGAGTGGAAAGAAAAATTTCTTTTCTGTCATATATTTCTGTCGAAAATACTTCAATACTCTCTTTGGATTTACTTGTGTTTTCTTCTCCATAATTTTTTCTGTTTAGTATATACTAAAAATGCTACGGGCTTTCTTTCCGTAGCATCTGTTTTTTTATATAAGCGCTCTTATTGCGAGGGGTTTATATAGACAAATCATGCTACGGCAAAATCTCCAAATAACGGAATGGCGTCTGAATAATTGTTTATTGTGAGGACCATATGTTTCATGGAAAACCATAACGAATAAAAGATATTCTCTATTATTGTATACGAGCTATCTTGACCTTTGTGACAAAATCTATCTAAAATTTAAGTATAAGTTCTTTATTTGTAGGTATAAAGCCTTCTGTTTCAACGCCAGCACTTTTAAACATTCTTTTTGCTGCTAACGTATCGTGTCTTTCTGCTTTTTCATCAGAAAGATAGACTACTTTTTTGATTCCTGATTGAATAATCAGTTTTGCACATTCATGACATGGGAATAAAAGAACATATATTGTTGAGCCATAAATATTATTTCCACTACTATTTAGGATAGCATTAGCTTCTGCATGAACTACGTATGCATGTTTATTGTCCAAAAAATCTTCTCCTTTGTGTCGTGGATATTCTTCATCTGAGCATCCTTGAGGAAATCAATTATATCCTATTCCTATAATTCTTTTTTTGTCGTTAACAATACAAGCACCTACTTGCTTTGCTGGATCTTTGCTACGATAAGAAGACAATAAAGCTACTCCCATAAAATATTCATCCCGAGAAATATACCCTTCTCTTTTCATATAGTATAAGAAAGAAGTAAAAATTATGCTAAAGATTTTCCTGTCATATCTTTTGGAATAGCAATATTCATAAGTTTTAGTACTGTAGGAGCTATATCAGATAAGCCACCTGTTGCTTTTGTTTTTTGAGTTTTACCGTTGATAATATACCAAAAAGGAACCAAATTTGTTGTATGAGCAGTTTTTGGAATTTCTAATGTTCACATTTCTTCACAATTTCCATGATCCGCAGTGATCAAAAGATGGATTGTATTTTTTTTACAGAAATCTATTAAATTTTTGGTGATTGTATCTAATTTTTTAACTGCTTGCTCTGCTGCTGGAAGTATACCTGTGTGCCCTACCATATCTCAATTGGCGAAATTTACTATGGTAAAGTCATATGATTTTATATTTTCAATAAGTTGATCATAAATTTCTTGTGCTGACATTTCTGGATCTAAATCATAAGTAGCTACTTTATGGGAAGGAACCAAAATATCTTTTTCTCCATTATAAACAATTTGTTTGTCTCCGTTAAAAAATTTGGTAACATGGGCAAACTTTTCTGTTTCTGCAACATGGAGTTGCTTTTTTTCATTACTAGATACTACTTCACCCAAAGTATTTTTGATATCAAATGCCTTTACAAAAACATTTCCGTCATATTCTTTATAATATTTTGTCATTGTAGCCAAATAAATATTTCTAATTGATTTGGTCATAAATTTGGAATTACGATCAATATAATTTTTTGTCTTTTCTGGATTCATTGAAGCAACCAATGCTTGCGTCATTTGTCTCGCTCTATCTGACCTGAAATTCAAAAAGAATATAGCGTCTCCATCCTCTATTTGTTCTCCATCCATAAAACTTACGGGAATCAAAAATTCATCTGTTAATTCTTTTTCGTAAGATTTTGCTATATATTCGCTTGGTAAATCATTCGTTTGTAATTGACCAAACATAATTTCATCATATGATTTTTGAACTCTTTCTCGATTATTATCTCTATCCATTCCGTAATATCTCCCTGACAAAGAAGCAATAACTACATTGGGAAATTGTTCTAAATATGTTTCAAATTCTTGCATATAAGCTGCGGCAGACTTTGGTTCCAAATCCCTTCCATCAGCAAAAAGATGTAGATAAACATTGATATCTTTGGGAATTAATGGTAATATTTTTTTGAGGTGAGAATCCATAGCATGTACACCACCCGAACCAAATAATTGAAGAATATGAAGATTTGATTTATTCTTTTTACAGTGCTCTATTCCATTTAAAAAACTAGGTAATTTACCAAAACTTCCATCATCGATCATATCTTCGATGGCTACTAAATTTTGTTTAATAATTCTACCTGTTCCTATAGTCATATGCCCTACTTCGGAATTTCACATCTGTCCATCTGGTAAACCAACAGCTCTTCCTGAAGCATCTAGTTTGGTATGTAAATCAGAAAACAAAGCATGGAACGTTGGTGTTTTTGCTTGTATAATTGCATTTTCTTCTGGAGTTTTCGTGTTTATTCAAAATCCATCAAGGATGACTAAGAGTACTTTTTCCATTGCTTTCTAAGGGAGAATAAAATTCTAATCTATCGCTTCGAGTATAGAGATTTCTTGTCCAATTGCAATCAAATAACTATCCCCTTAATCCGTCAATAGTTCCTTTCCAGATGTGTTTGATAATAGAAAACATATTTTGGGGTCTATTGAATAAGACTTTTAATGTAAGTCGGATGGGTTGGCCTCGAAATCATAGGAGAAAAAACTGAAATTTCTGCCAAAAAGTTGCAAACTTGCGGACAAATAAGATTCTATGTTTGGATTTTCTATGTGCCTGATATATGTTTCCAACCCATGCATGGTCAAGTTTTGTTTTATCTCTCTCCATATGATACACTTTGATATTTTTGGTTACGAGTATTGGATATCATGCTTTATGGAGGGCATAACTATATGCCAGATCTTCGTAAATAAAATCAAAACGTTCGTCCATCTTGTTTTGTTGGAAGATGAATGCTGGGGCAAACAGGGAATTTCAGGAGTACATCTGGATCTCTGCCCACTCTCTTTGCCCCAGAACACATCCGATAGGCCTGGACAACCAGTAGTTAAAATGGGAAAATCCTTGATTTTGGATATCTCCTGTATGCCTGTACATAAGTGTTGGTGTGAGCACAAAATCCTTACCCAAAACTTTTTTATATTTTGTTCGATATTCCAAATTTTTGGTTAAATAATCTGCATGTATATCCTCGTCATCATCCATAAACAAAATATATTCTCATTTTGCCTGTTGTGCTCAAAAATTTCTCATTGAGCAGACATTATTGTGAATAAACTCAGCATTTAGATTGGAAAATATATGAATATTATGCGTCTTAAAAATATTGAGATTTCAATCAAATACTTCGTTTATTCGAGCGTCATATGATTCTTGAGTAAATAGCTGATCAATAACCAGAATTAATTCTTTGTCCTTATGTGTTTGTTTGATAAAACAAGAAATACTGCGTTTCACGTTTATCATATTATCTCCTCTTCCCTGGATAATTACACTAATCATAGCTTTTACAAAAACATAAAAATTCTGATGTAATTTGTAGCTATTACGAGTTGATTTTCAATACGTTTTGACTATCTTTTTCGGCGTAATTATCTCGTAATCATCGATAATGCTTGTCATTCTTCGTGGATTTTTGCTTTTGTTTTTGTTGTATCATGTCCTTGTTACCGTCCTATGATTTGGGATTTTTCAAGGAAATTTTCCACAAATCCCAGCATTAGCAAGGGATTGACTTTGGATGGTCCTATTGATTGGCTATTTTTTCACTTCACTTTCTACGTTCAAATCATATCGAAGACAACGAAAACAACTCCGATATCTTTTCTTCACTCTTTTGGGGATTTCTGTATTTTTTTCGTATATTCAAGAAAAGACAATCTATGATATGTTCGTATGATTTAAATATGGTTTTCATTACATTTTTTTGTTTCTTAGTGCTACGTTTCTAGGTCATGTGTTTGCCAAACCAGATACAAAACAACATACCCTTGAACGCGACGAAAAAGTTTATGGTTTCCTTCGTTTTTTTGTTTGGACATTGGTAAGTGTTGTCGTTATTTGATTTTTTTGGCAATGAGCAAAACTTATTTTTCCTGATTTTTTCTTTTGGTTAGGATATGGTCCACTCAATGATTTCTTCTTTTGAGTACATCCTCCAATTTATTATTTGACTGGATTTTGAGGGACTCTCAGATGGCAATGAATTTTTGCGGGACCCAATAATTATGGATATTTTTTGGTAGTGTTTTTACCTTTGATTATAAGCTATTTTAAATTTTCTTTGAATTCGTGGAAAGATATATTTATCAAGAAACAAAATCTGATTTCTTTGTTTGTTTATTTTTTGCGATTTGGAGCTATTGTTTTAACACTATCTAGGAGCGCTCTTTTGGGGACAATTGTAGTCCTATTTCTGATGAATATTCATCGATGGAAACGTCATTGGAAAATAAGCATAGCTATTATTGGTATTGGTATCATTGGAATTTTTGGGTTAAGTTTTCTCAAAGAATCTTCGACTTTGGCTCATATAACAGCGAAATTTTCTAGTATTTGATATGTGTTATCTAAACCACTTTGATATGGTTTATGAAGTTCTTGACCAGCAATTCATCACAACGGAAATATTCTTCCCGAAAATTATTTCATCCAATTATTGATTGATATCTGAATAATTGGCTTTTTGATTTTTGTGTGATGGTATATTGTATGTCGAAAAAAAATCAAAAAAATGTTTCATGGAGAACTTTTTGGCTCATATATCCGTGCTTTTGCAATAGGCTGGATTGCTTTGCTTATAATGTGAATTTTCTTGCATGTATTTGAAGATAGTATGGTAAATTATACTTTTTTTACCTTTTTTGGAGTTATTATTTGATATGTTTTTCATACAAAAAAAGAGCCTAGCAAATAATGCTGGCTCCTTAATCTAATTTCTTATAATTTCTATTGAGAAGGGTGTACATCCATCTCTTCTTTTAGATACCTTTTGATATTAGTTTTTACAATCTGTTTTTCCCATGAAGGATAATTTAATTTCATAAGATTTTCATATGCTCTTACTAATTCGGGTGATCCTTTTCGTCCTTCAATATTATACAAATAAAGAAGAGAAAGAAAACATTCGGTGGTAGCAACAAAAGTGATTTCTTGCAAAGGATCATTGCCACGAAAAAGGTACGATAATTGTTGTCCATACCATCCTTGTAAAACATCATACGCTAGATTTGTGTTTGGCCAAGCATTAACTGCTATACCAAACATATTACTAACATCTTGATATGAACAGGAATTTTTTTCCAAGCAGTTCTTTAACCTTTTATCAAATTGAGCTCTCATCAAAACAAATTCTTCCCCATATTCTTCATAAGCTTTTTTTGTAGATAACAAAGATCTATTTTGATAATAAAAGACCATCAATTCCAAGGTTGATCCCATCATAGTAAGATTTGAATCTGCATTTGCTTTTTCAAATGTACTTTTTATCAAGGATAATCTTTGTTTTTCGTAAGCAGCTCTTTTGTTTTTTTCTTTTTCTTTCCAGCCTTTCCAAGCAATTTCTTTTTTTGGAAAGTCTTTTATAAGACTAATTCTTGCAATAAGTTCTAAATCTTCCTTTGATATTTTTTTGTCTTTATCAACTATTACCATTGTGGTATCCAAAGGAAAATCGACCTCAAGAAAGGCAGCTAACTCTCTATGAATAGAAACGACAGTATCCATCCATGGCATATAAAATGCTTTTTCTTTAGCTGGCAATGGCTTCATTGGTTCTAAACCATCTACAAGCGATCCATAATTTTGAAGAAGTCCTAGCTTTTTAAACTGACCTCTACTTGGAATACCTATTGTAATAAGTATTACCAAAAACAAAATAAATTTCTTCATACGTTTTTATTTTTTTGGTTTTTTTTGTTTTTATTTGATATTTTATTATAAACATTATCGTTTTAAAGTCAATCCAAAATGCTTTTCTAATTGTGTATTAACTTGTTTTTCCTCCGTAAATTTATATTTTGATTGGTAGTTTATTTTACATTTTATTATTTATTATCATGGTAGTTAAAAAACCTATTACAAAAGCTCCTGCAAAAGTAATTGCAAAACCAACAATCACTGTAGAAACAAGAAAGATTTCTTCTTCAGAATCTTGTTGTTCAACACCTTGCTGCAACAATATCAAAGTTAGAAAAGTTTTTATGCTTATTCTTATGGTAGTAAATACTGTATTATTGGCTCTTGTTCTCATTAATCAAACAAAAATGGAAGCATTAAGAGCTGGTGGATCAGAAAATTATGGATTATTAAAACAAGTATTCCAAACTGAAGGATACAAAATGCAACAAAGACAACAATTAGAACAAGCACTTCAAATATTGTCTCAACCACAACAAGCTACACCTTCAGCAGAAAATGTTCAATTGACTCCTGAACAAATGGAACAAGTTCAACAAGCACAACCACAACAATAATTAATTTATTTTTCTATCCCCTATTTCTATGAAAATCACTAAACATTTTGATACTATTCTCGTTATTATTCTTGCATTAAACGCTATCTTTTTATTGTATATCTCCTTTTTCAAAAAAGATGCTGTTTCATTGGAAATAATGAAATCTGGTTGATCAGAAAATTTTACTCTTGTGCAACAATTATACCAACATCCATCATATGTTGCTCAACAAAAAGATTGAATACAACAAGGTTTAGAATCACTTTGAGTTAAATAATTACTTTATCTTTTCATATACACAAACAATGAATAAACACATATTAAATACAAATTCTCTAAAGACTATTGGTGTATCTCTTTTGGTTATTAATCTTATTCTTGCTGTATATATAGCATTTTTTAAGAGAGATGCATTATGGGTAGAAACACTTAAAGCTGGAGGATCAGAAAATTTCGCTATGATAGAAAAACTGTATACTAGCGAATCATTCAAAAGCCAACAAGCACAAACATTAGCTCAAGTTCTTTGATCTATGGAAGGAGGCGCTGCTACTAGCGAAACTACTGATGGAGCTACTACGGGAACTACTCTTGATCAAGCAACTATGGATGCTATCCTAAAAGACACTTTGATAAAAGGAAACAAAGATGCTAGATTCGTAATATTCGAATATTCTGATATACTTTGTCCTTTCTGTAAAAGACATCACAATGATCAAACATTACAAAAAGTTGCGGAAAAATATCCAAATGATGTAGCGCTTATCTTCAAAAATATGCCATTAGTACAACTTCATCCTACAGCATTTAAAGGTGCTGAAGCTATTGAATGTGCTGGTAAAGTTGGAGGAAGTGATGCTTTCTACAAATACTTAGACAAGGCTTTTCTACAAGAAAGTTTTGATGACAATAATGTACTTGCTCTCGCAAAAGAAATTGGACTTAATTCTTCAAAATTTACTTCTTGTGTAAACAATCAAGAATTCAAATCAAAGATTGATGGTATCTTAGAAGAAGCTCGTACAATATTTGGAATCAATGGAACTCCTGGAAATGTAATTCTCGATAAACAAACAGGAAAATATGTTATAATAAATTGAGCATATCCATTTGAAAAATTTGATACAGAAATTCAAAACTTGATGAAATAAATCTTCCTTAGACAAACAAAAACTCATATAGAAAAAACCCTGCTGTAAAGCGGGGTTTTTCGTTTGTTTTATAAATAATCCACTCCTATATTTTAACAATATACGTTTCCTTTGATTCTGATCTGCAGGCTTTGGGCTTAAATATTTTGATATGGTTTCATCCAAAATGAGCTTTCAGATCAGCCACAAATTCCTGGAATCATGGTCACATAAATACTTTGATCACAAACTTTCCTTCAGGTTTAAGTATTTCTTTATACATCCATAGCGTATCTTGGATCAATCCCATAGATCTCATTGCGTCTAAGTCTTTGATACCTGTAGTATTGGGGGCCATGTCTGATTGGATAAGGTCTACCTGGGTGATTCCCTGCTCCCCCAGAAGCTCTCTCACTTTTACTTGATCCGTAACGTCTTGTTGATAAGTAACTAACCCGGGAAGATTGAGCGTAACTACTTTGATATCAAATCAGACTATTTTATAATCTTTTACTTGATGTTTTTGTGACTGAGAAATGGCATACTGTAGTCGGCTTCATGGCGCACAGCCAATATCAATGATGTGTTTCGTGGTTTTATCAAACAGATGGAATTTGTCTTGAATTTCATCCAATTTAAATGCACTACGTGCTTTATATCAGACTTGTTTTGCTTTTTTAAAATAAAAATCATACGGGTTATACATGGGCACATTATTTGAGAATAAAACTTCTGAGTTCTTTTCTAAGGAGTTTATAGTTTGGACAATAAATTTCAACTAGATTTCGAAAACGCGGGCTATGGTTTTTGATTTTGAGATGACAAGCTTCGTGGATAATAACATATTGAATCAATCTGGTTGGCAAATGAACGAGATTTGTATTCAACATCATCCTTTGGTCGCTCGTACAACTTCCCCATTTTGCTGTTACCTTTCTAATCTTAAGCTCATTGTATGGAGTCTTTAATTTTTCGCTATATTCGTCAAACAACGGTTTTGCATAGTCATACAAAATATGTTTAAGTTCTGTGGCGAGCTTCTTTGGTGAAGAAGTTACCTCTTGCAAAGGGACCTGCTCGCCAAACAGTAACACATATTCATCAGTAACCGATTGAATATGGTTTTTTTTATTGTAACGAAGAAGTAGCTTCTCACCTTTCTCCAAAAGTTGCTCTTTGAATTTTTGATTATCGCGTAAACGAGAAGGAATACAGAGTTGTAGATTTCCTTCTTTGGTGATTTTTGCATAAGCGTGTCTGATAGGTTTGTAGATAATTTCCATAGATAAGCAAAAATTATACTCGAACACACCAAAGAATCTGTTCCCTGTTGCTTTGCCCTCTAAAGAGGACTTTGGGATGTAAGAGAGTATACTAAAACTAATTTAAGTAATTACAGAATTCTAAGTTGGTTTAGTGTAAACATATTATGTATGCATAATTACTTGTTAAAGACAATAAGAATATTTTTGAAAAAAGCTCCCTAAAATAGGGAGCTTCAAATTACTTTTTTTTATTCTTTTCTTTCTTCTTTTTGCCGACACAAATAGATTTGGGAAGAATATCTTCCTGTGATTTTTTTAATGGTATCGGCATTTTTTTACGCTCACTGCTCATATTTACCTTCCTTTTTTATATTTTTGTCATTATAATTATTAGTTATATTATGTCAATAGATTATGCGGCATTTTTATCTATTTCTTGAAGAATATTTTTGGATGAAATTTTATTTTTATTTTTCATTATTAGACATAAATTTCTTTTTGTCATCTGTTCTTTTAATGTTTTTTCAATATTAATGTTTCATTTTTTTGGAATTTCTTTCAATAATTCGTATACAACTCATGGTGATTGTTTTTCTACATATCTTGTTAATGACTTCATTTTATAACTTTTTTGTGGAATCTTAGAAAATAATCGAGAATAAAATGAATAAGGAATTTTAGGTTCTTTTGCTTTTTCCAATTTTGCAGCGTAAGATCACGCTTCTATTTTTGTTTTTTCATCATTAGTTTCTGTAGACAATTCTTTTTTATCATCGATTTCTGTAGATAATTCTTTGTCTGATACAAACAAATCAATAAGAGCTATTCTTTCGCTTTTTTCATTTTTAAATTTATACAAAACAACATAATCTGCGTAGGCAAAGCTATCATCTAAACAATCTGTTTTGTATATATCAAATGTTGTTCCTCTATATTTTTCTGATGTATTTATAACTTCTTGAATCTCATATTTTAAAATATTCTTTCCTATATATTCTATTAAACGATCAAATAGATATTCTCTTGGATTCCAGTCTTTATCTAAAAATCTTTTCTCAAATTTATGTTTTCTATTTGTTATTTCTGCATAATCGTTAACGTGCATTTTTACCTTATCATCTAATTTTTCAATAACATTTTCTTGAATTCATATATCTTTCACTATCATTTCTGTATTCAAAGAATCTATTGATTCTAACATATTGTTTTTGAAATATGTTTGGATTCTTCATATTTCTTGTTGATCTTCTGGTAAATAAAATTTTGATTTTATTGATAAATTGTTATATATATTATCACGAAATACTTGTAAAGCTTCTTGCGTATAATCAATTATCTCAGCGTCTCTTTTTTCAATTATATCTATTTTTTCTCATTGTTTTTCTTTTCGTTTTTTTATTTTGCTTTGTACTTTTTTTTCAGTTTCTTGAATAATATTTCTTACCTCATTCATCATATAATCCACACCAATTCTTTTGTAAAAATCTGTACTAGATTCATTAGCTTTATATTTCTTTTTTGTAAAAGATGATTCTCCATAAGTAAGAATGAAGTCATATATTTTGTTTAACTTTTGTTTTCTTTCTTCTTCGTTAGAAATATATTTTTTTGCGACATCTAAAAAAGTTTTACTCATACCGAGCATTTTTTCATCCTTTTCACTTAGTATTTCGCGAATCGTCGTTTTTACACTATCTAAATAGCTTTTTTCTTCCTTTATAGATTCTGGAAGATCCATATTTTTTAATTGTCCTTTTTTCTTATTTATTTCCTCTTCACGCAGTAACAGTTCTTTTTGCTTTTGTTTATCTATTGTATATTTTTTTAGAAATTCCTGAAATTCTGGCAATACCAAAACAGCTTGATCATTAGTACAATCTAATATTTCTTTCGATACATTAAGAGAGTCCTTACATTCTAAATAGACATATTCTCATAATATTTTTTTACAAATCTCTTCGTCCATACATAGGGCATCCATCCATTTATTAACTTCACGGTTATCTACAATTTTTCTCTCAATAATTTCTTTTGCATGAGCACCTACTATCTCTATTTCTTTTTGTGGAACATTTTGTCTATTATTTTCTCTATTTTCCATTATATTTTGTGGTTATTATTTGTAAAGCCACTCTTATTATACCTGGAATGAGAAAATTTGTCAAATTTTACCAAACAAAAAAAACCTAGCATACACTAGGTTTCTTGTTTTTTGTTTTTTCTAATTATTTTCCATACTTAGCACTATCTCCCAATTTTTCTTCAATTCTCATCAATTGATTGTACTTCGCGATTCTATCTGTTCTTGAAGCAGATCCTGTTTTGATAAATCCAGTGTTCATTGCTACCGCTAGATCTGCAATAAATGTATCTTCTGTCTCTCCTGATCTATGAGAAATTACCGCTCTCATACCGTTATCATAAGCCATACGAATACAATCAATAGTTTCTGAAACAGAACCAATCTGATTTAACTTAATCAAGATAGCATTAGCTAATTTTTGTTCTATTCCCATTTGAAGTCTTTCTATATTGGTTACAAACAGATCATCACCAACGATCATGATTTTATTTCCCAATTTTTCGTTCATAAGTCTCCATCCTTCAAAATCATCTTCTGCCATACCATCTTCAATAGAAATAATTGGATATCTTTCTACCCAATCAGCATAAAAATCTACCATTTCTGCAGAAGTTAATGATTTGTTTTCGCCTGCAAGTACGTATTTTCCATCTTTAAAAAATTCAGAAGATGCTGGATCTAATGCTATTTTAATTTGATCCGTAGTAAATCCTGCTTGCGCAATAGCTTGCATAATTACTTGCAAAGCTTCTTCATTAGAAGCCAAGTTTGGTGCATATCCTCCTTCATCACCTACAGAAGTAGACATACCTTTTCCTTTCAAAATCTTTTTGAGTGTGTGAAATACTTCTGCTCCCATTCTCACTGCTTCGCGAATATTTTTTGCTCCGACAGGGACGATCATAAATTCTTGTACATCTACATTATTATCAGCGTGAGAACCTCCATTTAAAATATTCATCATTGGATAAGGAAGCGTGTGTCCTTCTCCTTTGTTGATATATTGAAATAATCCTTTTCCATTTGCTTGAGCAGCTGCATTTACAAATGCCATAGAAACACCCAAAATTGCATTAGCGCCAAGAACTGTTTTGTTTTTTGTCCCATCGAGTGCTATCATTACTTGATCTAGTTCTCTTACCATCTCAAATGATTTTCCTACAATAGCTGTTTTAATAGTTGTATTTACATTTTCTACTGCTTTAAGAACTCCTTTCCCTAGGTATCTAGTAGCGTCTCCATCTCTAAGTTCCAATGCTTCATGAATTCCTGTTGAAGCTCCTGATGGAACAATAGCTCTTCCCATATGTCCTGATGCCAAAGTAAGTTCAACTTCAATTGTTGGATTCCCTCTTGAATCCAAGACTTCACGTGCAAAAACAGTTTGAATTGTATACATAGTATATTTAATAAAAAGTTAAAATCCTTCTCTACTAATAAGCAGGCGGATTTCATATTAATGTTTGGTTATTTATTTTCAACAGTAATTAATGTGTGTTTTTTTGTTATTTTAACTTGCTTTTTATATTTTTTTTTATATCTTTTGGGGTAATAATCTTTAGATATATATTTTTCTATGAATAAAGATTTTAACTCATCTAATCCTTTTCCTAAAGGATCCTTATCAAGATCAAAAGATATTGCCTTAGATGCAAATGATATGATTTATGAGCTTCTTTTTACTGACAAAAAAGATGTTTATAATAAGACGACTCTTGCATATAAAGAGATCTTTGAAAGACTTTGATGAGAAAATATTATACAAATGAGAAGGAAAAAAATTATTATGTCTATTGTGATTGAATTATTGGATAACATGCATAAACATTGAGAAATCGCTCAAGAACATGAAGCTACTTTTAGATTTTATGAAAAAAAAGACTCTCTTTTTTTTGAAACAACAAATTATACAAAAAAAGAAAATATTGAACATCTTCAAGAAAAAACAGATAAAACCTCTACAAATGATTTAAAAACGATAAAGAATGCATTTAATGATCAAGTACTCAATTGAAAAATCTCTGAAGTTGGTGGTGGTTGAAACTGAGTTTTTACAATAGTTAAACTATTAAAAAATTGATATCCAGAACTTGATACTAAAGATATTTTTCAAAAACATATTACCTGACTCAATTGAATTAGAAAAGTTGAAGTAAAAGTTACTATGCCAAATAAGAATCCCCAACCTAAAGAGAATTCAAAAACAACAAATATCACACAAGAGGATTATGAGAATTAGGAATATACTGAATAGTAAAAAATTTTGATAATTTCTTTTTTATTATATCCAATTTCTTCTCCATTTCAGGAGTGAATAGATGAAATTCGAGCAGCAGTGCTTGAATTTTTTGTAAAAATTCATCGGACAATGCTTCCAAAATCTCGTACTCCATTCATTCGACGTCTAGCTTCAAAAGGTCGATGCGTTCAATGTTTTGCTGCACGCTATATTCCTCGATATTTTGCATATCTACGAGTATTCCTGTTCATTTAGGATTGAGAAATGTCTGATTATATACACTTGTTTGCATGGTTTTTTCCGAATTGAAATAGATCGTTTCTGCACGAGTTTTCGATGCTATTCCAACATTATTCAAAATAACATTCTGATTTTTTAATCTTTCTTGAGCTTGTTGATAAAGCTTGGGAATTGGTTCAAAGTAATGAATTTCACATCATGGATTGAGTAATAAACAATACTGACTAAACAATCATATATGTCCTCCAACATCAAAAATTATTTTTGCTTTTTTGATTGTTTCATCGGCAAAACCGTATTCCTTTTTGATAAATATTTCATATTCTAATGCCTTGTCATATTTATCCATTTTTTTGTTGAATTGATAAAGATTCTTGATGAATGCGATTTCGAAGATCTTTGATAAAGTCTGACGAAAGTCACAAAAGCTCTGCATTTTTTTTGCGATTTTGAAGAAGTATTCCTCGTCTTTCTGGCTGATGAATGGGAAGATTATTTTCTTGTTTATATATTCAGATTTTTTGGACTATTTGAGCTCTTTCTGCTAATAAACCAAGAATTTGATTATCAATAATATCTATTTGATCTCTATAGGTATCCAACATAGGATAAAAAGAAAAAATAAAAAAATTCGCATAATGCGAATCTTAATGGGGCGGCTGACGAGATTCGAACTCGCGACATCCTGCGTCACAGGCAAGCGCTCTAACCAGCTGAGCTACAGCCGCCATATTTTTATTGAGCGAAAGATGTTGTAATGATTTAATACTAAATTTCAAGGAAAAGAAAGGTCTCTTTATATAAATATTTTAGATTACTCTCCACACCGTTTATTGATTGACTTTTATTCTTTTATATTTATAGTACATTTTATTTATTCTTTGTTTTTGCGATTTTATGTATCAAATAGACCCTATAACTCTTCTTGCAAAAGAAACAAATCATCTTCCAGAATCTAGTTTTTATCTAGGATTAGCTGATATTCTTGCTGTAGAAACAGAAAAAGAAATAAAAGATATTTCTAGAAGAAATTATCGTATAAAAAAAATAGAGGAAGTACAAAAAAATTTACAATATGCTCTTCTGCTTTTTAATACAGACAAAAATAATTATCAAGAAAATCAAAAACAATGATTCTTACAAAAGAAAATTTGCGTAGATCAAAAACTAAGAAAATTACGGGATAATCACAATAAAATGCTTCTCAAAGAACTTGTAATAGTATAAATTATTCAGCTTTTGCTGCTTGCATACAAGATTCATTCCACATACTATCTTTGATATCATCACAAACATCTGGATTTTTTGTTTTTTCTGCAATACTAGCATAACAGCCAAATTGAAGTGCTACATCATTAATTTTTTTACAGAGATCTGGTTTTGCTTTTTCATAAGCAACACTAGAATAACAAGCATCTTTCATCATTCCTTCTGATTTTTCACATCCACTTGCATCATTATTATCTATCGCCTTACCTGCTTCACATAAAGCTGAACAATTTTTAAATATTTGATCTTTATCTGCGTCTTTATTTTGCATCAGTTCACATCATTTCATACAATCTGACATACTAAAATCATTTTCTGTTTTTACGCTAGCTTCCTCTTGATTTGCGATTTCTTGATTATCAATTTTTTCACGCCCACATCCTACAAGTAAAAAAGAAAAAGTAAGAATTACTAGCAAAGAAATTTTTTTCATAGATTATAATTAGTAAATAAAATACCAAAATAGCTTATATCGAAAATACTATAAATTATACAATAATAAAATCAAGTCCCAAAATGAAAAACAATTCTCCATTGTAAAAAACAAGGAAAACAATAAAAACAATCTTACCAAAATCCAAATCTGAATTTATTTTTTGAAATAAAATATGAAAGAAATTGTTATAGATAGTTCCAATCACGATCAAAGATTTGATAGATTTTTGAGAAAATATTTTAAAATGCAGCCAGGAATTGCTCTTGCTGATATTTATCGTGGAATTAGAAATAGAGAAATCACGGTAAATGGCAAAAAATCAAAAGAAGATTATAGAGTTCGCAATAGAGATGTTATCAAAATTGACGATGCTTTTTTTGAAGGAAAAGATGCAGATAAAAAACCAGCTGTCAAAAAATCATTACCTATCGATGTGAATTATGTAAAATCATTGATTCTTTTTGAAGATGATAACTGGCTTGTTTTCAACAAACCAACAGGAATTAGCATTCATCCATCAGACAATGAACACAAACAACGCAGTATGCATGACTTGCTTCGCGCGTATATTCCCGCAACAGGAGGGACCTTCAATCCTTCGTTTTGATATAGATTGGACAAAGAAACTTCTGGCGTGTTGATTGCTGGGAAAACGTATAATTCTCTGCAATATATCAACGAGATTATCAGAAAAAGAGAAATCCAGAAAGAGTATCTTGCCGTAGTTGTAGGCCGTTTTCCCAGACAACTTTCTCTGCACAAACCTCTCAAAAAAATATTTAGCACTAAATTTCAAAGAGGCAAAACTGTAGTAAGTGACATCGAAGACGAAGAAGGAAAAGAATCAACTACCCATTGTGAGGTTCGAAAAATATTTCAACATCCGATTCTATGACCAATTTCTTTGGTAAAAGTACATATCGAAACAGGAAGAATGCATCAGATTAGAGTGCATTTGGCCGATGCGGGGTTCCCTGTACTTGGAGATATGTTGTATGGACATCCAAGAATCAATAGACTTCTTCTAGAACAAGTAAAACTTAAACATATCTTTTTGCATTGTTGGAAATACAGTTTCTGGGATCTTTTTAGTGAGAATCCTGTAGCTTTTGAGGCAGCGATTCCTGTTCATTTTGATTTGATTTTAAAAAAATAAAGAATATAAAATTGTTAATTATTTATATCATTTAAAAAATCTGATGAAAACTTTCTTTTGGACTACTATCTTTTGGTTGCTTGTATTCTGTGGATTTTTTGGTTATCTCAAATGGATTAATCAAGACTTAGGACAACGTTTTGTGGGATATATTATTGAACAAGAAGTTAGTTCTGGTGCGTGTACTACTGCAACTGAGGTATTGCCAATAGCTGATGAAATCAAAACTGTTAGTTGAGCAATAGCTGTACCCACAGACGAAGTAAATACAAAACTTGATGATATCAAACAACAACTCAAAGACATCAATGAAAAACTAGATATTCAAAATAGTAATGCTCCTGATGCCGTAAGCGTTTCTTTGAGAACAACAAAGAAAACAAATATCTGGATTTTTCCATTGGACGGAAGTGAATACAAAAAATATGTAATGCCAGCTAGTGATGATATTTTAAAAGATACATTGAATCTTCTTTTTGAAAAAAGCCCGTTTGCTCTTGTGAATACTACCTTGGATAATGATGGTAACTTAATCATCACTATTGAAAGAGTTCCAGGAACTGCATTTGGATGATCTGCGGCTGTTGAGCAAGTAAGAATTTCTATCGAAAAAACAGCTATGCAGTTCTCACAAATAAAGAAAGTAACTATAGTACCTGAAGAAGTTTTGCAACCATAGTTTTATATGTAAACTTTGCTTATGAAAAGATGGATTATCTTAATTATTTCTCTTCTTTTCCTGACTGCATGATTCATTATTTTGTGGCGTTTTCCTGTAAGAAATATTCTTGATAAACAACATGAAAATAATGAAAAAATTTTGGAATTAAAAAAAGAGATTACTGAGATAAAAGACCAATTTAATTTACTTGAGCCCATTTCACTTTTATGAGAGGAAGAACTTGCTTTGAGTTGAAGCAATGAAGAAATAGCGGAAAATCAAAATATACAAGAAGAAACTATTTCTAAGCCAAAAGACACTATTTCACCAACAAATAAGACAGAAGAAATTACAACAGAAATAAATCCTACTCCCACAACTATTCTCAAAAAAATTGGATATATTACTAATGTTTTCAAAGATAATTCTATTGCTAAGATTTCTTTTGATGAAATTATAATTCTTCCCAAAGAAGAATGTGAGTGACTTGAAATCTGTTTCAAAAATGAAAGCAAAAAAACAATAACTTTTATGCTTACTGATACTGTAGAAATATATAGCTATTTTGTAAACTATTTAGTTGATGGAGAAATCAGAAAATTAAAGAAGATTTTATTACCTTGTTTTCTAGAATTTTTTACTGAAGATGACGTAAAAGACTATACTCGATTTAACAAAATCCCCTATTGGATAACTTTAAACAATGGAAAAATCACCAAGATAGAAGAGCAAAATGTTGTAGGACTTTATTAAAAATAATCACTAAAAAAACTGATGATCTTCTCATCAGTTTTTTTAGTTAAATAATCTTTTATACGCTTTAATTAGTTCTGGCAAAGCTGTAATTTCGTCATCAATAGCTCTTTTATTCCAATGTTGTTTGCCACATTTCACACATTGAAAAAGAATTTTATAATCAGAATTAAGGAGTTTATAATCAACAGGAAACATTTTTGAATCGCAACCCGCTGCTCTGTCCCCTGGAATATTAGCATCTACGTGTATACTACAAAAACAGCTGGGACAGTGATTTCTACATGTCTTGGCTGCTTGAGCAATTTCTTTGCCACAATGAGTACAAATAAATGATTCGTTTATTTTTTTCATGGAATATTTTTCTGAACAAAAAAAACCAAAGAGCCGTAGTCAATCAAGTTTTTCTCCAATACGTAAGGTGGATGGCTCACTCTAGTCTGGGACTAGAGATTTCTCGGCCTCCAGAGTAAAGGACGAAGAAGTGATTCTTAACCGTTACTAACCCTTTAGTCGTAGATTTATCATATTCTTTTTTCTTATACTTTCAAGACATAAAAAAAACACCCTTACAACTAGTGTAAAGATGTTTTGTATATATGAATACTATATTTTAATTATTCAGCAATTGCTTCTGATTCGTTTCCATTTGCATGTTCTTTGTTCATTTTTTCAGGATTTTCTTTTGCGAAATCTACTCTAATAGCTCTTCCTTTTACTTCTTTATTGTTCATTTCAGCTTGTGCTTTTGCAGCGTCTTCTGGGTTTGCAAATACTACGAAACCAAATCCCTTACTTCTGTTTCTGTTTTCTCTATCTAGATTTACTCTAGCAAATACTACTTCACCAAATTTAGAGAATTCTTCGTTGAGGTCTTTACCTCTGATACTCCAATCTAGTCCTCCGACAAATAGTTTTGTCTGACTGATAACAAAATTTTCTTCCATTAACCAAAAAAACAAAAAATAAATGATGCGTAGTCAATTACGCACCATGAATATAGCAGTTTACTCATTAATTACAAATGATTTTCAAATAAATCTGATAAAGTTTCTAAAAATTTGACAAAAGAGAATCTTCTGATTATACTAGTAGTAGTCTTTAATCACTAATTAGTAAAAATGACTGATACACAATTCCAACCTGGACAACCAACACCTCCAACACAACAAGGATGAGGCGTTTTTGGTGGTAATCCAGAAGAAATAATTCACGATCCTTCTATGTTTTGACCTTTACAAGTTGAAAAGACAACTACGGAAGAACCTGCAACAGAAGTTTCTCCTTCTAGTCCATTTGATGGATATGTTATTCCACAAGAATCTCCTATTGTTGAACAAGTAAATGCCGTTGAAGAAATCCCTGAAATAGTTTTTCCAACAGAAACTGTTATTGAACCAACACCCGTTGTTGAATCAACCCCTGAACCAGTAATTATTGAAGAAAAACCTATTGAAGAACCTGTTGAAGAACCACTTGGAGAACCAGTAGTTGTTGAAGAAGAACCACTTGGAGAACCAGTAGTTGTTGAAGAAGAACCTATTGAAGAACCACTTGGAGAACCAGTTTCAGATATTCAACAAAAATTTGCCAATTTATTGGACAATGTTTCAGAACTTACTTCACTTCTTAGATTAAAAGATGGAGAAATTTTGGAAATTATTTGATCTAACAACGATAAAGTTTCTGTATTATATCAATTCGGATTAAACGAACAAAATGAAGTTCATGTAAAAAGAATTGAAACAGATAAAGAAGAGGATGAAACAACATTCAACGAATTAAAACTTTGATTAAATCCAGAATCTCATCTTTTTGAAATATTTCTTGATGATGTTTTGTTATTTGAAGAATCTGATCTTATAAAAGATACCAAGAAAAAATCTCAAGTAATAGAAAAAATCAATAAACTTATCTTCTTGACTGAAAGCAAATTAAAAGATACAGAAAAAGAACTCAGAGCAAAACAAGAAGAAGAGGAAGAAAGAAGAAGATTGCAAGATATTTTTAGAAATTTCTAAGACTAACCCCAATTATAGAAAGTCATCTGCAAAGGTGGCTTTTTCTTGTTTTTGCTCAACTATTTTTTATAGATAGAATATTCTTTTATTCCCCATACACCTATGAAGGTAACTTTTCAGAAAGTAAAAACCGAACATCATATTTTACCCGAGTTCAAAAAGCTTCTTTTAACGATTGAAAAACATCCTCATATCCATAGGATTATCCCGTGAAGAATCAATAGACAGCAGAAATGAAGTTCAGAATTATTATTTAAAATATCTTATCCTACGCCGAGTTGAATTAAATGCATTATGAGCAAAGGTTCGACCGCACAAGAATTATTTGTTATTTGTTGAGAAGAAAATATCCCTGAGATTAGCCTTTTTATTCAGGAACAAGCCGCAAAATATTTAGCTTTGTATCGTTAGTTATATGCATATTTTTTGGACTATTTTTGCAAGTATATGTATTCTTTATATATGGATTTGGCTTATAAATCAAGCTTTTGGCAAACATTCACTTAAAATACAATATATTTGGAAAATACTTTTAATCTGAATTATTTTGGTGGGTGGATTGTTTTCATATAAATATCTCATTTCTCATTCGGTTTCCTATAAAATATATAATATTATGGAACAGCTAACATTGAAATCATTTTTAATATTCTGATGATATTGTGCTGCTATTTTGGGAATACTATTATTGATATTTCGTAAATGGGCATCATTTATTATCCAGGTATTTTTGGGCGGTGCTATTTTCTTTTTTATGATAAGCTTTGGAGGAATACTGCTTTGAATCAATTCATTGATCTTATATTATATTATCACTGCATACGCTGAAGAATATATGAAATATACCTCGAGCACAACCCTACTTGGAGACAGTTCCCATGGAATCAAAAATGGTATTTTCTTTTGTGTCCTCTTGGGACTTGGATTTAGTCTGATTGAAAATCTCTTTTATTTATTTTCATTGGCAGATTGATCAGGAAATATCCTTGGTCTCATCGTGGGTAGATGATTAATTAGCGCCTTACTGCATGTCGTAGCAACTACAACTATCGGAGCATTATATTACGCGCTGAAACAAAAAATCCTTCGACCAGTAGCACTTTTTATAAGTATCGTTGGATGAGTCGCTTTACATGGAACATATAATATCGGATTAGAATATCAACTATCATATGTTACCGTCCCTTTGGTTATTTTTCTTTTCTTTTTATTAAGTTTCTTTTTATTTAAGAGCGATTTGTTGTACGTAAAAAAGGAAGGATAATTTAAATCTGAATTTTAATTAAATACTATCTATAATTTTCTTACAAACAACTACTATTGACTTTTTTCTTTTTTTATATATAATATATCTGCAAACAAAAGAAAATAAAAAAACCTAAAAATCAATAATATGAAAACTATTGTGAATTTTTTGATAGTGATTGCTTTTGCAATCAGTAGTGCTAACGCACAAGTTATAGTATCTTTCACAAACCCAACTGATTTCGGTATCAATAATGGAAGTATTACTGCAAATGGAGCTGGTGATGGTGGAAGTTATTCATGGAATACTGTTCCAGTCCAATATACACCTACAGCATCTGGTTTGTATAGCGGTACCTATACGTGTGTAATTACTAATGAATTAGGTGATTCTACTATCGTTTCACAGACAATAAGTGACCCTGCTGCTCCTTATGGTACGCTTGTGTCTTCTGATAATGATAATACCTTTTGTTCTGGAGAATATGTTACTTTTAGTGTGATAGGATCAGCTCCTGAAGTAGAATTCTTAGTGAACGGTATTATAGTGACCTCTTTAGATTCACAAAAAAACTATACAACAAATAATTTGAGAAACGGAGACATTGTTGTTGCTCAAATGAAAAGTGGAATGGCTATTGGAATAACAAATAGTATTGAAGTTACCGTTAATCCATTACCAATAGCATTTGTATCTCATAAAGATGTTTCTGGCTGTGGTCAAAATGATGGTTCAATTACTATTAGTGGTAGTCCTGGAGATTTTTATTCATGGTCAAGTGGAATGAAAACCTATGGAATGGAATCATCTTTAACAGGTATTGGTGCTGGTGTATATAGCTGCCAAGTTATTAATCAATACGGTTGTGTTGAAACTATTTCGCAGGTTATAACAGAATCTGCACAGTAAATAATTATTTAAAAGCTCCTGAATATCCGGAGCTTTTTTATTTATAAAAAAATCCCACCATAAAGGTGAGACCTATTTATTTATTTTTTTTGTTGATCTTTAAATCTTTGTACTGATATTATTATTTCTTCTTGTGCTTCCAAAACATTTCAAAATCAAATCACTTCAATTTTATCATATTTATTATGTTCCAATATTTTTATTTGTTTAAATAAGAGTAATAATTCCTCTTTCATATGATGTCCTAAATCATCAATACAATGAACTTCACTCCATCTTGGGTCGATATCATCTGCAGGAACAGCTATTATTTTTGGATCGTTTCCAGCATTATCTATCGTATATAAGATTCAGATTGGTCTTGCCTTAATTAAACATCAAGTAAATGTTGGATTAGTAACCAATAAACAGATATCACAAGGATCTCCATCTTCTGATAACGTCTGTGGAATAAATCCATAATCACAAGGATAATACATCGAATGATGAATTACACGATCAAGTTTGAAACATCATAGATGATGATCGTATTCGTACTTATTATTTGATCATTTTGGAATATCAACAACCATATTAATAAGTCATTTTTTTTGATCTACAAATGCAGATATATCGTTTACTAAATGCATTATACTATATTAATAGTTAAAAACAAAAAATCCCATCGTGAAGATGAGACTTTTCCTAGTAGAAAGGAATGTTGATCAATAAGTTCAGAAAGAAATAAAGTATGGCGGGTTGGTAATTAAGTGTTCTCTAAATTTTATAGTTTAGGGTGGTGGTCTATCCCCACGTTCCCGTAGGGATGCCTTGTTACGACTTAACCCCAGTCACTGATTTCCTCCTTAACCCGCATAGCGAGTCTTCAAAGAACCTCAGCTCCCATGGTTTGACGGGCGGTGAGTGCAAGGAACAGGGACATATTCACGGCGGCATAGCTGATCCGCCATTACTAGCAATTCCAACTTCATGTAGTCGAGTTCCAGACTACAATCCGAACTAGGGGTAGGTTTAAAGATTTGCTCCACCTCGCGGTATTGCTTCTCGTTGTTACTACCCATTGTATTGTCTATGAAGCCCTAGGTGTAAGGGGCATGAGGATCTGACGTCATCCTCTCCTTCCTCCTGGTTACCCAGGCAGTCTCCTTAGACATTCTAACTAAGGACGAGGGTTGCGCTCGTTACTAGACTTAACTAGACACCTTGCGGCACGAGCTGACGACGACCATGCACCACCTGTGCAAAGCTCCGTATTGCTACGGATAATATACTTTCATATATGACACATTGCATGTCAATCCTAGGTAAGATTCTTGGCTTTGTATCCAATTAATCTAGACAATCCACTGCTTGTGTGTTCCCCCGCCTATCCCTTTGAGTTTCATTCTTGCGAATATACTACCCAGGCGGCTTGCTTAACTCGTTAGATTACGGCACTCAGATCCCGAAAGATCTAAACACCTAGCAAGCATAATTTAAGGTTTGGACTACCGGGGTATCTAATCCCGTTTGCTCCCCAAACTTTCGTCTCTCACCGTCAGATGTATTGTAGTTAGCTGCTTTCGCTTTTGGCGTTCTTTCCGATATCAACGCATTTCACCGCTCCACCGGAAATTCCACTAACCCCCAAATATCTCTAGATATACAGTATCTATCCCCTTCCCTCGATTGAGTCCAGGTATTTGAAAACAGACTTATATATCAGGCTACAGACTCTTTACGCCCAGTAAATCCGGATAACGCTTGGGACCTACGTATTACCGCGGCTGCTGGCACGTAGTTAGCCGTCCCTTATTCCTGGTGTACCGTCATTCGTCTTCCACCAGAAAAGGAGTTTACACACCGTAATGCGTCATCCTCCACGCGGAATCGCTGCATCAGACTTTCGTCCATTGTGCAAGATTCCCCACTGCTGCCTCCCGTAGGAGTATGGGCCGTATCTCAGTCCCATCGCGGCCGGACATCATCTCAGACCGGCTACCCGTCATAGGCTTGGTGAGCCATTACCTCACCAACTACCTGATAGGCCGCACCCCCCTCCAAAAGCGATAAATCTTTAATCTAAGCTAATTTCATCACTTAGATACTATTGAGGATTAGCTACATCTCTGTAGTTGGCCTCAACTTCTGGGCAGGTTAAGTACGTGTTACTCGCTCGTTTGCCACTTTCATTATCTTGTATTGCTACAAAATAACTCTCGTTCGACTTGCATGTGTTAGGCGTTCCGCTAGCGTTCATCCTGAGCCAGGGTCAAACTCTTCAAAAAAAGCCATACTTTATTTCTTTTTAAACCTATTAATGATCTTCCATCTACTATAATGGTGGCACTAATCTACTTTCCCAGCACTAACAGTGCAAGTATCATCGACCGGTTTGGACTTAACTTCTGTGTTCGGAATGGGAACAGGTATTTCCCCAAGCCGCGTCAGCACCACCGTTATAGTAAATCGACGGGTTTTAGTATATAAAACCGCTCTTCGAATACAATAGAATCTGCTAGAAACTATATACAACAACATCACATATTACATTTTTCAAAAAAAACAATAAATCCTCTCGATCTATTAGTACACCTTTGCTCAATCCCTTACGGGACTTTCACATGGCGCCTATCAAACCCGTAGTCTACGGGAGATCTTACCTCCGAAGAGAGAGCAACCTCATCTTGAAACAAGTTTCCCACTTAGATGCTTTCAGTGGTTACCTTTTCCTAGCGTGGCTATCCAGCCGTGCCACTGGCGTGACAACTGGTTAACTAGAGGCTAGTCCATCCCGGTCCTCTCGTACTAGGGACAGCGTTTCTCAAGTTGCTTGCGGTTACAGTAGATAGGGACCGAACTGTCTCACGACGTTCTGAACCCAACTCGCGTCCCGCTTTAATGGGCGAACAGCCCAACCCTTGGGACCTTCTACAGCCCCAGGATGCGACGAGTCGACATCGAGGTGCCAAACGGAATCGTCGCTATGAACGCTTAGATTCCATTAGCCTGTTATCCCCGGAGTAACTTTTATCCGTTGAGCGGATCCCCTTCCACATGGAAGATCCGGATCACTTTCACCTACTTTCGTATCTGTTTGACCTGTTAGTCTTACAGTTAAGCTTGCTTATGCGAATACACTTCCACCACGGTTTCCATCCGTGACAAGCAAACCTTTGTACGCCTCCGTTACTTTTTAGGAGGCACCCGCCCCAGGTAAACTGTCCAACTGACACTGTTTTCCGCGTTAACGGAATTAGAGATGCTACATATATTGAGTGGTATCTCACTGTCGGCTCCACCTGGTCCAAAAACCAAACTTCAAAGCCTCCCACTTATGCTGAGCAGCAAATGCTACACCCCAATATCAATCTACAGTAAAGCTTCACAGGGTCTTTCCGTCTAACTGCAACTACCCGGCATTTTTACCGGGAATGTAATTTCACCGAGTCTAAAATTAAGACAGTGTGGGGATGGTTATGCCATTCATGCGCGTCGGAACTTACCCGACAAGGTACTTCGCTACCTTAGGACCGTCATAGTTACGGCCGTCATTCACCAGTGCTTAATTCTCGAGCTTGCACAAGAGAACATGACATTCTGGCATTGGACAGGCATCACCCTCTATACATCCTCTTTCGAGTTAGCAGAGAGCTGTGTTTTTGATAAACAGTCCCCCCCACGTCATTCGCTGCGACCCTACATTGCTGCAGGGCAGGGCTTATTGCAAACTTAGGCCCGCTTTTTTGCCAAGTTCCTTAATTATTAGTTGTCTCGATTGCCTTGGTATTCTCTACCATCCTACAAGTGTCTGATCTGGGTACGAGTTATATAAAGATAAGTTTAGAGGTTTTTCTTGACACCAAAACTATGAGAATCATTCATCCCGAGGGAATCATTTCTGATCAAGCTTGTTTATAATGGAAACGGATTTGCCTATCTCCACCTTTTGACCGAAGTCAAAACACGTCACTCTTTCAACGCACATCCTTAGCACGCTCTCACACATCCCAATGTGTTACCCCATCACTCTTTATATAAGGGCTGGAATATTAACCAGCAGTCCATCGACTCCTCGTTTCCGAGTAAGCCTTAGGTCTCGCCTAACCCTACGACGATGAACGTTGCGTAGGAATCCTTAGGATTTCGGCAGCAAGAATTTTCGTCTTGCGTCGTTACTCATGTCAGCATGTTTACTTCTTTATCGTCCAGCTAGGCTTACGCCACACCTTCAGCCAATAAAGAACACTCTCCTACCGTCTTTTGATAAATCAAAAGGCTTTCGGTTTCGGTATATAGCTTAGCCCCGTTACATCTTCAGCGCATTTTCGCTTGTCCAGTGAGCTGTTACGCTTTCTTTAAAGGATTGCTGCTTCTAAGCAAACCTCCTGGATGTTTAAGCAAAAACACCTCTTTTTCCACTTAGCTATACTTTAGGGACCTTAACCAGAAATCTGGGCTGTTACCCTTTCGACTATGAAGCTTAGCCCCCACAGTCTCACTCCACAAAATTCCTTATAGCATTCGAAGTTTAATAAGGTTTGGTAATGCCTTTCGACACCCCTAGCCTTGTAAGAGCTCTACCTCTATAAGATCTAATTTGCAGGCTGCACCTAAATGCATTTCGGAGAGAACCAGCTATCACGTAACTCGATGAGCTTTTCACTCCTACGCACAAGTCATCGGAAGGTTTTGCAGCACCAAACCGTTCGGACCTCCAAGCCAGTTTCCCAACTCTTCATCCTGCCCATGCGTAGCTCGTCACGCTTCGGGTTTATTAATAGCAACTAAACGCCCTATTCAGACTCGGTTTCCCTACGGCTCCGGCTATAACTGCCTTAACCTCGCTACTACTAACAACTCGCTGACCCATTCGTCAATAGGTACGCGGTCACTCTTGCGAGCTCCCACTCCCTTGTAAGCAATGAGTTTCAGAATCTATTTCACTCCCTTTCCAGGGTTCTTTTCACCTTTCCCTCACGGTACTCTTCACTATCGGTGTAGAAAAGTATTTAGTCTTACCCAGTGGTCTGGGCAACTTCATGCCGAATTTCACGTGTTCGACATTACTCAGGAGATATTTGGGCCATGCCTTCTTTTTAGATACAGGACTTTCACCCTCTATGGTACACCTTTTCAGATGCTTCTCTTAAAAAGACATTGTGTCCCTGGATTGATACTAGTCAATCCTAAATAATCCTACTACCCTCATCATAGCAACGGCTAGCACCTTACACTATGTGAGTTTGGACTCTTCCCAGTTCGCTCGTCACTACTACGGGAATCTCTTACGATTTCTTTTCCTCTGGCTACTGAGATATTTCACTTCACCAGGTTTTGGCCTATATGGCGATCCGTTATACGGACCAGGTTCTCCCATTCGGACATTTCCGGCTCCAAACGGCTGTTGGCACCTTACCGGAACTTTTCGCAACCAACTACGTCCTTCATCCTCTTTTCTACCCAAGGCATCCTCTCATTGCTTTTAAATAGATTTATTGTTTTTTTGAAAAATGTAATATATGATATTATTGTTAAGTATCCGCTTCATCAACACCTAGAGTTGTTCTTCCAAAAGTGTTGCGTGAGATGTTATAGTAATTTAATCTTCCATTTCAAGACTTTTTTGACTTTTTTTTACTTTTCTTTTTTTCCCAGGTACTAAGCCATATTATTTATGGCAAAATTTATGAAATGGAAATAAAAACGTAGACAAAAGTGTCTAGACATATTATATACACAAATATATAAATGTAAAAATCAGAATTTATGGTTGATTTGCAAAAAATATTTTTTTGAATATACTATATATATAGGTATACCTTTTATTTATTTTTTTCTTCGATGTTATATAAAAAATTTTCTATAACTAATACAGGATGAACAATACTTTTTATAATTGTTTGAATTTTCTTATACAATATCCTTAATGGGCTAATGCTCAACTTTACAGGACTTAATCAAACATCATTATTATCAAAGTTTTCTGAAATTCATTTTTCTTCTCCTTGAAACGATTTTTGATGAGGAGTTTTCTGGTTACCTATGAGATCTCTTTCTACACCACAAACCATTACTGCCAACGGGACAAATAAATCATGTTATAAACAACTTAGAGGGATTTATTATAATGCCGCAAGATGAGCGAGACTTTGGCCATTGGATAAAGAAACCTTAGATCTTCTTAACTCAACTTGATGACAAGGATATGGAAATCTTCAAATTACAGGATGATTATATACTTCATGCGGTTCTAGTGCTGATCAATATGGGATCTTCTGAGTTATTGAATATACATGGTGAGGAACAGTTTCTTATATAATAGCTGGAACTAAGCTTAATTATCAACAAAACTACTATACTTCAGAATTTGCTCATACATTCGAATATTTCAACAACGTTACTCCTTTGGGATTTTTATGGGATAGTGTTGGTTGAATTTGATTTGTAGGTGGAGCTATCGCTTGAAGTGAAAATTTATTGGACTACCTTAATACTACATGAAGCATTAGCAATTCTTTCCTTATTACATGAAGTAGTATTGATTCTTCTTCTGGAAGTCGATCTGTTAATCTTACAGGAGACTCGCAAGCTAAAGATACAATGTGGAATATTCTTATTCAAGGTAGCGTTGTTCTAACAAAAGCGACGAATATCTATGAACAAAGAGCCCTTCTTGGAAATCTAGAAAAAAGAACTATTCTCATCAATTCTGATATCAACTCAGCAACGGTTATTAACCTTGCAAAGAAGAATGCTGAGGTTCTCTGTAGAGGAAAAACTTATCTCGAAGGAGGTGCATCAACAACTCTACCGCTTAATAATCAAGAAAAAGTATTATGTTATAAAAATACGGATAATTTGGATATCAACCTTTCCGATACACTTCATAAAGATAAAACGATCATTGTGAAAAATGGAAACATTACTTTACTTAATACTATGAGCAAGGACAGTCCTGCATTAGATATCTTTATTGATGGGGGAAACCTACTTATCAAAAATCCTGTAGCAACAAAAACCAATTTTAATCAAGATGGATATCCAGCAGAAGCAAGCGTTACTAATTCTGGAATATTTATTAAAGGAAACTTTGTTATAAATGGTCTTTTGCTTGGAAACAATACTGCTTTAGGAACATTTGGAATAGAAAACAAAGTTCATCTTTTAGGAAAATTAGCATTCCTTAATACTCCAACAACCCCGAGTCAATGAAGAATAACTCAAGTAAATAATGTTTTGGGAACAGGCGCTTTTGAAGAACGAATCAGTTTGGAAAATATATTTACGTGGTCTTGTGAACTTAGTTGAACATGAAGTGATTGAACAAATTGTTATTCACCAATAGCTCTAACTTCTTCTGCTATTGTTACTCCATTTGTTGTTTTAAATGCAAATTATCCTTCGAATATTATTAAATAAAACAATATAAAAAAACTGGCATATAACTGCCAGTTTTTTTATTAATTATCTTATTGTAAAGTAATTGTTTTTTCTAGTATATTTCCGTAAGCATCTTTTGCAAAAACCGTAACTGGGACTAATACATCTAAAGTAAACACCGCAGCTTGTCATTTAAATTCTAGAAGTGTTTTATCTGGTATTGATATTTTTCCGTTTTCTATAAAGGATAAGTTATCTTCTAATATTATACTAATTTGATATTTTCCATTTTCTAATTGTTGAACATTTGTTTTGCTCTCTAATATAATAGGTGGCGTACTGTCTGAAGTAGCTATCTCTAATTCTAATGATTCTTTATTGGAATATCATTCAGCGTCTATGGCAATTACCTCTATAGTATGTTTACCAGCAGATAATGATGAAGAGATAGATTTTTGTTCATTAATATTTTTGTTCTTTCCATTATAACTAAATTGAGCTATTTGGTCTTCTCCAGCAAAAATTAAAACTGATTTTATACCTCTATCACCATTGATAGAATACCATAATGCAAACTTATTGGATACTGTTCTATTTTTCTCTGGAGTAATAATATTAACATCTATTGATAAATCTTCTTTACTTCATCTTTCTTCACAAACATCGATTGGTGTTTCTACAAATATATTTGGATAATTATATGTTATATTTCAACTAATAAATCATCCTTCTGGTGCAATTCCTGTAAAACTTGATCCTATTTTTCGCCATTGAGTTATTTCTGCTAAATCTATTTTACTTGGAATAAGTGTTGTTGGTTGAATAGCATATCATTTTTTGAGGCTGTCCAATGGTGTTGTTGGACTCTGTGCACCGTTACATAAGATATCGTATTCAAATGCATTTACTCCAGCATCTGATTCTAGTGCAGGACTGTGAATATATCTCAATGAGCTTATAACAAGCTCTGACGGCGTATTTTCACTAGCTAATTTACCTGATATCTTTGAAATATCAACACTTGTTACATCAACAGATTTGACTGCATCATTGGTTATATAATTATTTTTCATAAGTGAAGTGAAAAAACTTTTCATAGGATTTGCATGAATTGTTCATCCATAAGCATTTCTATTCATGGCTGTTCAATCTGCATTACCTGCCCAAAATAAGGCAACTTTACTTCAATTATATACAGCCATCCAACCATCTCTTGGACGATTTCCTTTATCCGTTTTTACATTAGATGTTCCTGACTTTAATGCCAATGATAATCATTTAACATTAAATTTAGATACCCATCCTGCCAATCTATTTGATGGTTCTGAAAGAATATTCCATAATAGATATCTAATTCCTCAAGGAATAACTTCTTCCTGTTTTTTATCTTCTCTTTGATAAATTAAAGAACCATCTCTTGATCTGATTTCTAAAATAGGATTTATTTCTGCTGGTTGATTTGTAGATAGATGAGCATAAGCATTAGCTAAATCCAACATAGTGACTTCTGCAGCTCCCAATGCTAATGTATATCAATATTCTACAGAATCTTGTACCCCTACCAATCACAAATCACTTAAAAATGGTTTTGCTACAGTTTCTCATCATAATGCAAGAATCATTTTGGTAGCTGGAATATTTCTACTATGTGCTAATGCATATTTAAGCGGTAATAATCATTCAAATTTTCCATCAGCGTTGTTTGGTTCATCTCTTCCTATTTTAAATGGAATATCAAACATTGGTGTATCCAATGTCAAAGGAAGTAACTGAAAACCAAGCGCGTAAATAAATGGTTTAATAGCAGACCCTGATTGTCTTGGTCTTCTTACCATATCATTTTGTCCTTGGATTTTTTCATCAAAGTAATTAATAGAACCTACATAAGCTAATACATCACCATTTATTGAATCCAAATAAATCATAGATGAATTATTTGCTCCATTTTCTTGAAGAACTGCTAAATTATTAGCAAGAGATGTTTCTGCAAGTACTTGTTGTTCTAAATCAAGCGTTGTTTTGATAATAATACCTCCCTTAAATAAAGTATCTTTATCATATTTTTTTTCTAATTCTTCAATGACCCATTGAACAAAATGTGGCGCTAACATTTCTACTTTATTACTACGAAGTTCGTATGTTAATCATTCTAAAAATGCTTGTTTTAATTCATTTTGAGTAATATAATCATCTTCGTACATTCTCATCAAAGCAAAATCTTTTCTTCATATTGTATATGTTATAGTATAGTTGTTTGTTCATTCTGTTATCACAAATGAAGAGATAGCTTCCAATGATTTTGTAAAGCCACCATCTTTTGATATTTCTACACTTTCTAATCATTGAGCCATTTTGGCAAGTACTTGTTCCAAAAGAGTTCATGTTGCTGCAGCTTGTGCTCCATTTTGATCTACAATAGAAAGCAATCCCATATTTTTTCCTCTATTTCTATATGGATTATAAATAGTTGGACTCTTTGGTATTGAAGCAAGAACAGAAGCTTCTAATACATCCAAGTCTTTTGCTGATTTACTAAAATAGGTCTTTGAGGCAGCTTCTACTCCAAAAGAATTATTTCAAAAAGCAATATAATTCAGATATAATTCAAGAACCTTATCTTTCATTTCTTTATGAAGTTCATTTTTTCCTATCGATGGTTGTTCTTTGTATATTTGATCTTCTAATACGTTATTTAATTTTCCTATGAGAAGTATTTCTCTTAATTTTCTTACAACTTTTTCTTGAAATGATTCTCTTTTAAAATCTTTATTTAACAAAAGATTTTTGAGAAGCTGTTGAGAAATAGTTGATGCTCCTTGCATACCTCCGCCTGGGCGCAATACATTATTTATTCATGCTCTTAATATACCCATTGGATCAAGTCCGCTATGCTCCCAATAACGTTGGTCTTCCATCGCAACGATGGCATTGATCATATTTTGAGAGATACCAGAAAATGGAACATATTCCCTATTTTCCTCGTATAATTTATATAATTCTTTTCAATTTCTATCTTGGATAATAGTAGATTCTGAAAAAACCATATCATTGATATCTGAAATATCTGGTAGTCCTTGAACAACATTTTTGGTGAACCAAAAAACAAAAATAAGAAGTATTCATCCTATAATTAACCCTCCAGTCTTTTTCCAATTTTTTGGAAGATTATGAGAAATTTTATTAGAAGAAAATTTAGATGATGAAAATCTAACACCTCCGGAATTTAAGTAATTGTGATTTATTGCTTGCATACTATTATTATCTATTAGTAAAATGGCATACCTATTGATATGTGTTCGACTACTGTATGAAAAAAGAGCAGATTTTCAAGAGAAGAATATTTGCTTGAAGAAAAAGAAAAACCCGAGTTTTTGCTCAGGCTTTTCTATATTTCTTATATTATTTAGAATAAATATAACATTTAATATTATCATTATCTATACTATCCTTACGTTGAGTTACAATAAATTTACCTGCTGTATTCATTTCTGTAAGAATAAATGTTCCTGCGTCAGAATCTACTTCCTTAACTTTACCTACGTGTCCATAAGAACGATAACTAGGTCAACCCTGTTTATACACTACCAATGCACCTGCTCAAGGTTTTACAGGATTCTTTGTAGAATTCCATACTACTCTTAAACCAGCTTTATCTGCATTATCACATCGTTGATTTGCGTTTCCTCAAAATGGTCTTTCTTGTTTATTTTCTTCTATATATGGGAAGATTTCTGGAGATATAATAGCTGCATACCATGTACAATATCATGCATAGAATCAGTTCTTTATATCTTTTTTGTATACCCATTGAGAAATTATACTTGATTTCTTAGATGTACTTGTTGATGAAGAAGAAGTTGTCCTTGAATTATTTCATTGTGGTTTATTAATTACTGGTTTATATGATACTTTTGGTTTTATAATAACTACTGGTTTTGGTCTTTCTAATAGACCATTATCATATGCTTGTTCATTTGTCATATTAACAAAGACATCCTGTTCTTCATATAACATCTCTGATTCGTCTTGGATATAGTTTAATGACATAAATTCTTCTGTGTTCAAATTATATTTATTGGTAAATATTTTTATATTGATAGTTTCTGGCATAG
This sequence comes from candidate division SR1 bacterium RAAC1_SR1_1, assembly GCA_000503875.1. Taxonomy (GTDB): domain Bacteria; phylum Patescibacteriota; class Gracilibacteria; order Absconditabacterales; family Absconditicoccaceae; genus UBA5124. The sequence goes on along the minus strand of CP006913.1, from coordinate 118,877 downwards.
TATACAAGAAACCTACGTCTTCATTTGCAATAATAAGCTTTTGACCGGGTTTAATTGGTCAACTTAATTTATTAACTTTTTGTATTTTAGAAACTGTAGTACCAAATGTACTAGCAATTTTACTCAATACATCACCTGGTTGTACCACATAATGGAGAACTCCAACTTCAGCATCACTTGCTTCATCTATAGTAATCATATCTATAGTAATATCTGAAGAGATTTCATCATTATATCACACAAAGCTTGAACTAACAACAATTTGTTGCTCTGCTTTTGGGAAAAGGTCTGGTGATGCAATTACAAAGGTAAACAAAGAAATAAAACCTAATGATAACAAAAATTTAACGGTAGGAATTTTTTTACTTGTCATACGAAGTTGTAATATAAATGGCGGAGAGAGTGGGATTCGAACCCACGGTCCAGTTGCCCGGACAACAGTTTTCAAGACTGTCGCGTTCAACCGCTCTGCCATCTCTCCGCAGCGATCTTTCCAGTTGGAACCTACATACATAGATCCGGTTGAACTACTTACAAACGTATACTATATGTTTTTAATATTGATTTTCAAGGACAAAATCGTATAAGAGGAATTGGCTAGGTTTGAATAGACTTTATGTACTAAATTATTAAGCCATGCAAAAATATATAATCCAAACTTGAGATCGCAATCCTATCTTAAGATCAAAATCAGAATTTGTTGATGAAATTACACCGGAAATAAAGACATTTTGCCAAGATTTGATCAAATTGATGCGAAAACATGATGGTGTTGGTCTTGCCGCTCCTCAAGTGGGGAAAAATATTCGTATAATTGCAACAACTCAACGAGATATGAAAAAAACTAAAGAAGCTCTTTTGGCAGAAACAATTATGATAAATCCTGAAATTAAAGAATTTTCTAAAGATACTATTATTTGAGAAGAAGCTTGCATTTCTCTACCTGATATTTTGGGAAAAGTAAAAAGATATAAATCATTAACTGTAGAATATTTGGATATAAAATGAAATAAGCAAAAAAAGAAACTGAAGGATTTCAACGCGGTTATTGTTCAACACGAAATGGACCACTTGGAGGGGATATTGTTTACAGATAAATTAATAAAAAAGAATAATGTAAAAAAGATGTAAAAGAAAAACCTAGTCGAAGATGACTAGGCTTTTTTTGATTAATTAATTCATAATTAATTAGCTCGTTCAGGAGGTGTTGTTTGATAAAACAAAATACTTTCTTTATCTCGAAATGGCATTTTATATAGGAGACTTGAATTTCGAGCTCATGTCAAAACAGCATCTCATAGAGATAAATTAACGTCAGACATAGTTCCTATAAGATAAACATCATCTGAACTGTCAGCAACTATTGATGAAACTCCCATTCATTCATACAAATTAGCAGAAACTGGTTCAAGAGACTGATTTAATTTCACGACATATCCTACGATATCATTATATGAAAAAGAAGACCATCTGTTAGTAAGTTGAGCAGATCAAAGGGAAATAGAACCATCGAATGATGCTGTTGTATAAATAAATCAATTTTTGTCTATTGCCAAGCCTACTCATCCTATTCATTTTTTTGCGGTTACTCGATTTCCATTACTATCCATCTTTGCAATAAAACTAGTATAACCAGCAACATCTCCAGTTAACATAGTATCTCCAAAATATATTGGGTCTTCACAATAAGATCATAAAGTTCACAGAAGATAAATATTTCATTGTTGATCTATTGCTGATGAATTTAGTGAAGAAGAACAATTAACATCTGTTGAAGTTTGGGATTGGGTAGCTCGTAGCCAATCTCCAGATGAGCTTATTTTTGCTACAAAAGTAGAATGCGCAACACTAGTTAATATCGTTGTTCCAAAAGTTCCTGATCATCAAAAAGATCATATTACATATATATTTCCTTGAGTATCTATTCTTATACCTGCACTTGTATCCATTTTTTTTACCCACAACCAATTCCCATTACTATCTATTTTTCATATAAAAAGAGATGAAGTATATTCTCATTCACTTGGAAATACTATCGATCAAAAAGTTCATGTTGAATAATAATTTCCTACTACATAACTATTTCATACTTGATCTACTTCTATTGCAGATATTTCATATCAACCTGTAGTTACCCACAACCAATTCCCATCATTATCCAACTTTGCAACAAATGGGTGCTCTTTATACCATCACAACTCATTGGCAACAACTCCGCTCAATACTATTTGCCCAAAAACGCCCGTTCAACCAAAAGATCATCACACACTTCATCATATATATATATTACCCATAGCATCTATTTTTACAGAATTGGGATTATCAGAACTATCTGATCCATATTTTTTTACCCAAATCCAATCTCCACTTACATTCTTTTTACCTATATATCCATCACGACTTTGTCAGTTATTATATAATTCTATTGATCAAAAAGAAACCATTCCAGCTAAAGCATTTTCATGTTCAAAAGTTCATGCAATATACGTATTATTTCAACTATCTATAACAATTTGGGGTTCTTCATATGATCATCAAGGAATAATTTCAACTGATGAGTATCAAATATTTACATCTTCACTTAATTTTTCTTCTGCGGTTTTTTCTAAATGTTGCACAACTTGTTTTGCTGTTTTGATTGGTTTACTAAGTGCAGTAAGTTTTGCGCTAACATCCAAAGCTGTTACGTTGTTGTTTTCTGTAAATTGTGATGCTATGCTTGATTCAATTACGATTCCATTTTCTGGATTATTATCAGTATCTAATCATTGCAATAATCTACCTATTTCGATTACATTAGGATCTGTTATTTCTGTCCTAGCTACTCCAAATAAATCTGTCACAAATACACTTCCGTTCGCTGATGGAATAACTGGATTTCCTAAAGTTACTGTTCATACTTTGAATGTTATTTGCTCTCCTGGTTTGTATGAGAATGATCAACTATTAGAAGTAACTCCTACTGATCACATATTTCCTATATAAGCCAATCAATCTGTTTCTGCATCATAGAATGTTCCTATCAATTCTGCATCACAGGTACCATTTGCAAAACTTGGTAAATCTATAACTAAGGTTCATTGGTAATTTCCTGGTGCTTGTCATGTATTTGTTACTACTTTTAGTTCGACATTTGTTGTTCCTAATTCACATATTTTTCCATAATTTCATGCAATTTCAGCTTTTTCTACTAAAGTTACTCCTGTATTTAATGATACATCAATTCCACCATTTACTGTATATTGACAATCTCATCAGATTAAAGTAGTATCATCAAAACTTATTTTTACATTCCCTGAATTTATTTTATTTCCATTTTGATTTTCCATATCTCATGACATTTGTATATACATTGCTCGTCATGTCTCTGTTCATAACATATCTACACAACCCCATGTATTTGTTCCATTATAGCTCAAAAAATCTCCAGAAAATTCTGTAATACCGAAGCTAATATCCTTTCCTCAAAATACTACTGAAGTTCAGTATACACAACAAGAATTTCCTGCCTGAATTTCTAATTGAATTTCGCCTTCCGTTGTTTGCTGGGCTTGGGTAAAAAGTGTACTAGTAATTACTAATCATGCTATAGCAATACTGGTAAGTATCCAATGATGAAAATTTTTCATGATAATGAAAATAAAGTAATTAAAAAATCGTTACTTTATTATACACAAATTTCGTATTTTGTAAAAAAATTATAATCAATATTCCAAACAAGAATTGACATTTAAAAAAAATCCCATACTAAAATACAAGTATGAGATTATTTGATTTCTGCTATATACACAGCTCCTAGTGCGAATATAGAACCAAAACCAAGGCAGAAAAGACCATAAATAGAGTCTTGAAAGTTTCTAAATGCAATTACAAGACAACCTAGCGCTATTATCGATAATGCTATTACTAGAGCCTTTTGAAGATACACAAAAAAAAGTTTTCCACCTTTAAATAATATTGTAACTACTTTTTCCATGATATTTTTCCTTTCTTTTTATTTTACGAGTTTGATTATATCAAATTTAATTTCTCTATCAAGAGCTTTTTGAGTTCTTCTAATCCTTGTTGATCTTTGGCTGAAATTCGAGCAGTTATTTCGTCTTTATAAGTTTCTTGGAGCTGGAGAAGGCGCTCTGGGGATATGGCATCAATTTTATTGAAGACTAAGATTCTGGATTGCTTTGCGCCGATATGTGCGAGAATTTCGTGAACAACGTCGATTCTTTCTTGGACAAACGTGTCGGAAGCATCGATAACGTGCAAAAGTAAATCAGATTCTATACTATCTTCTAATGTAGATTTAAAGGCTTTGATAAGAGTTGGAGGAAGGTCGCGGATAAATCAGATCGTGTCGTTGATAAGGATTTCCTTGCCGCGACCTGTTTCTGGATCTGTGATCATATATAATTTCCCGACATTTGTTCAGAGCGTAGCGAAGAGTTTATCCTCGGCAAGTACTCACTTTTTGGTAAGTGCATTGAGCAAAGTAGATTTTCCTGCATTGGTATATCCTACGATTCCTACCGTAGGAAGTCATTTTCTGATTCTAGAATCACGATGAAGTTTTCTCATATGTTCGTAGTCTTCGAGTTTTTTTGCGATTTTCCGTTGCCTCTCTTTGAGGTGGCGGTTCATAATCTCGGTATTGGTCTCACCAAGTCAGCGCATCGCGCCGCTTCCGCCACCTCCTTGACGTCAAAGTTCTATTCCCATACCGAAAATTCTAGGCCCCATATGTTTGATAGCGGCCAATTCGATTTGTAATCCAGATTCTCCTCCTTCTGCGTGTTTATCAAAAATTTTGAGAATAAGGTCTACTCTATCTCGGATCTTCATTTTGAAAGGACGAAGTTGTTCGCTAATTTCATATACTTGTCTTGGTTTGAGGATATTTCCAACAACGAGTAAATTAGCACCTAATCTTTGCATATCTGCAATAATCTCTTCAAGTTTTCCCTTTCCAACGTAGGTTTTATTGTCTGGCTGATCTTTTTTTTGATAAGTCTGCAAAATCACCACTCCTCCAAAAGTGTTGACGAGATTTTCCAATTCACGCATTCTATCTGCGAGAATTTCTGGCTTAGTATCTTTGGTAACTATATCTACGAGAAAAACTTTGAGTTCTTCTTGATGTTGCGGTCATTCTTGCATTTGTTGTTGATAAGTAATTGAATAAACGATGATAGTGTATGGTTTTGAAGAAAATTTGCAAATGGGAAAAAAACATTGGAAAACAACCACAAAAACACTACACTACAAAAAATATTTATCTTATATTCAGATTTAATGAATTTACTATTTTCATTGATAGGTGCGATAGCGATAAGTTTGCTATGAATGTGGATATTTAGAAAATTAGGAGTCTTGGATAAACCAGGAAATGATCTTAAAAATACAAGAAAGCCCGTGCCAACAATCTTAGGGGTTTTCGTGTATCTGGGATTTTTTGGGATTGTAGCGGTCTTGTTTCCAGAATATCTGGGAAATAATTTGTTTTGGGGATTGATGATAGGAAGCTTCCCAATTGTGCTTGTACAATTATTGGATGAACTTAGATATATCGATAAAATTAAATTTTCTTTACCGTCATGGATAAGATTGTTATCTCATATTTTGGGAGCAATTTTGGCGGTGTATATAGGAGGTTTTCAAGGACAAGAAATCCTTATTGGATCATGGAAATGGATGATGCCACAATGGTTTTTCGCTATTTTCTTTGTTATCTGGTCAATCTTGTGTATTAATGCAATCAACTGGTTTGATGGGATTTATGCGCAAGCAAGTTGAGTTTCTAGTGTAGGATTTTTGACGATATTTTTGTTGATTAAATATGTAGTATTTCAGCATTTTACGGTGTTTACGGAGGCGAACCTGGTGACGCTGACTTTGGTACAAAACCTAAGTTTGGTGCTGTTCGCCTTGAGTTTGGTGTCCACGATAGTGGAGTATAAACCTTTGGCATTACTGAGAGATGTGGGAATTATGTTTTTTGGATTTAGCTTGGCGTATCTTTCGATCGCAGGAGGTGCCAAGATAGGAACAATTGTTGTAGTATTATCTCTCGTGATTTTTGATGCCATTTGGGTAGGGTTTTATAGAATTTTTGTCATGAAAAAATCACCGCTTAAAGGTGATTATACGCACCTTCACCATAGACTTCTTGGCTTAGGCTGGAATAGAAAAGAAATTAGAGCGTTTGTATGGATCTTCTCATTGATTATGATGATCTTAATGTTGATGCAGGAGGCCAATAGAATAAATAAAATCTGAATCTTTTTGATTATGGCATTGGTATTTTTTGGGGTTAATTACTATCTCTTTTTGGTTAAAAAATTGCCGTGTGGATTGAAATTAGAAAAAAACAATTAAAGATAAGAAGAAAAGAAAAATAACAAGAAAAGCGCGAAGAAAACTTCGCGCTTTTAAAATACAAATACCTAGTTATACAAACGGTTGCAATAAAACAATTATTTGTTCAAGATTATCTTGAAACATTTGTTTTTTTTCTTTGAGCTTATCCTCATTTCGAAGAAGCAATAGTAATGTTCTTGTTTCTACAGAAAACCGGCCCAAATCTTTGCTCGATAATGAAGATTTTTTTTCAATTATCAAGAATAATGCAAGCAAAGATTCCTGTGATGGAATTAATGATTGAATTTCTTCTACTATTTTATGCTCTCCATCAGTAGCCAGAATCGTTGCGTCTTTCAAAAGAACAGCTACATTCGTATACAGAAACAATAGCCTTGAAGCTCTTATTTTACTAGGACGAACACTTTGTTCTTGTTTAAAAAGATCAACCCAGTAATGCATTTTTTGCATAACTTCTTTAAATGTCGATAATTTCTTTGTCATATTTTAGGTTTTTTTGGTCCATACTTTGATGTATGGGATCTTTTTATAATGATTTAATTGTCAATGTCAATATTTTTTGATTTTTACTATTTTTTCTATTTTGACTTGGAATTTCCTTTAAAATCTATACTGATAGAGATATATTTTTTATCTTTTCGATTTTAGATGAACAAACCGCAGAGAAACAACACTATAAAAAGAGTTATTGTTCTTTTAGTTATTCTTGTTTTTGTCGTTCTCTATAAAGAATCTATTGGACAGGAATTTGAATGATTTTTGACAAACTATTATTTTGAACAACAAAATACTACACTAAATATTGTTCCTTAAATAAAATATTTTATGAACTAAGTTATACTTATTATGAAAAAAACATTAGTTAATTTAGCACAAGCATTTGTAGGTGAATCTCAAGCAAGAAATCGCTATACCATGTTTGCAAGCAAAGCGAGAAAAGAATGATATCTTCAGATTGCAACTATCTTTGAAGAAACAGCTGAACAAGAAAAGGAGCACGCTTCTCGGTTTATGAAAATGTTTTTGGCTATCAAAGAAAAAGAATGATTGGATATGGAAATCCAAGCTGTAGAAACAGAGGTTTTTGTAAAACTTTGATCTACTTTGGAAAATCTTGGTTATGCAGTAGCTGGAGAAACTCACGAATTTGAACAATTATATCCGATGTTTGCAAAAGTTGCTCTGGAAGAATGATACCCAGAAGTAGCTGTTAGAATTAAAGCTATTATGAATGCAGAAATGCATCATGCAGAAAGATATCAGAAATTACATACGCAAATAAAGAACGAAACAATAAGAAATAAATCAGAAGAAATTGAATGGATTTGTACCAAATGTGGTCATACTCACAAAGGTAAGAAACCACCTAAAGCTTGTCCAAGCTGTGGTCATGAAGAAGAATACTTCATTGTTAAATGCGAGAATTATTAAAGAACATATCAAAAAAACCTGGAATGAACCCAGGTTTTTTTAATTATTGTATTTTCTATTTTACCACATTCCTCTTCCTTTTTCTCACATCATTCTTGGCATCTGAGGTTTACCTTCTGCTACAAAAGCATCAAATTCATCAAGTTGATCTTGCGCAACAAATGGTCTAATTTCTGCCATATGTGCTTTCCAAATGGTATCAATTTCTGTTTCTGAAACACCTGATCCTGTACGAAAAGATTGCATAAGTTCTTGCATTTTTGCTTGTTGAGACTCTTTAATTTGATCTAATTGTGTTTTTTGTTCTGCAGATAGCGTGGATTCATTTATAAATTCCATTTCTCTGTTCATCATTTGTCCTCTCATTCAATCTCTATTACTTCATTTTCCATCAAAATTACCTCTCATCATACCTCATCTTCCGTTGAAATCGTTGAAGTTTCAAGTGTTTCCACTCATTCTTCCTGCCATAAATACAAGCGTTAATGCAATAATTCATAAAGCAATACTTCCTGCTAATAAAAGTGGTTTATTGTTCATTGATAATATATAATAAATAAAAACGCAAATATCAATTTTGCGTCTTCATTATAATCATTCTATGTAAGAGAGATGTAAAAATTTATATAAATCTGATTATAAAGGTTGTACCTATATTTTCTTTACTTATAAGTTCTATTTTCCATCCATACATATCAACAATTTTTTTTACTAATGCAAGACCTATTCCAAATCATTCTTGGTTTCTTACATTACCTACTTGATAAAATCTATCAAAAACTTTTTCTGTATCTTTTGCTGAAATACCTACTCCTGTATCTTTTATATGTAATTCTCATGAAGCAATAGTTATATGTATTTTCCCTCCTGGTTTATTGTATTTAATTGCATTGGACAAAAGATTGGAAACAAGCATGTGAAGATGTTCTCTATTTGCTATAACGTTACAGGAATCAATGTTTTCAACAGTTACAATAATTTTATTTTTCTTTGCATGCTGATTATATTGAGAAATAATATATTCAACTTCTTGTGAAATATCGATAGTTTCTTTTTGTGTTTCTTGATGAATAACAGAAATATTCACTAATGCATCAAGCAATGTATTCATTTTATCAATTTCTTTAACGCTTTCATCTATAGGCTTTTGATATTGCTTTTTGGCTAATGCGAGTTGAAGATGACTTTTAATAACAGATAATGGCGTTTTAAGTTCATGTCCTGCATTGAAAATAAATTGTTCCATATCTTGGATATTTTCTTCAATAGGAAGAAATATCTTACCCACAAACCAATAAATTACACGATAAAACAAAATGGATAGCACTCAAAAAAACAAAATAAATAACAAAATATCTCTAACGATATCAGGTATGCCCATTTGTACGGGCATCAAAAAAAATGATTGATTACCTGACAATATTTCATCTTTGACAAACAGAAATCTGCTTTTATTATAGAAAAGACTTCATTGATTTGATGGTTGTTTCAAAAGCTCTTGCACCAATTCATTTGTAAGTTCTTCATCTCACAAAGACGAGGCAACTATATTATTTTGAGCATGATTATATAAGATAACATTTCCTCATTTAAGTCTTCGTCCTCTCCCTTCTTTGCCAAACATAGGCATTGGAGGCATATTTTCTGTCATTATATTTTGCATCTGTTTATGTCTTGGAAATACCTCATTTTCTAAACTCTGAATTTCTCTATTGGAATAATCAATATATCTTCCCATCAAGAAAATAATTTGCAAACCTGTTACAACAGCAAAAAGAATAATAGTAAATAAGATACTCAGTTTTCTTTTTTGTCTCTTGAGTTGTTCTTGATTGGTGATGTGCATTTTTTAATTTTACAGAGTAAAATTACTTAATCAGATATCCAAATCATTTTTTGGTTTCTATAAATGTTTTGCCGAGTTTTTTGCGTAGGTACCCTATATAGACATCTACACTTCTCGAAAACATATGATCATCAAAATCGCCTCGAACCTCTTCAAATAATGTTTTTCTATCCACAGGAATTCCTCTATTTTGAAGCAAATATTTGAGTAAATCAAATTCCAATGTTGATAAAGGAACTGGTTTTCAACTTCTTTCGACTGTCCTTTGCGGTACGTTTACGGTCACGTTTTTTATGGTAACAAGTTGTTCTTTGTTGCATGAATTTCTTCTCGTGAGTGCGTGGATGCGGGAGATAAGTTCTTCCATGTCAAATGGCTTGCCCAGGTAATCATCCGCTCCCGCATCCAAACCGACAATAACGTCTTTCGAAGTGTTTCTCGAAGTAAGCATAAGAATAGGTAAGGTATTTCCTGCGGTTCTAAGTTCTTTACAAATAGTAATTCCATCTTTGTGAGGAAGATTTATATCAAGAATAAGCGCATCGTAATGAGTAGTCTGAATTTTTTCTAATCCCCTTTCTCCATCAAAATCAATATCTACTTTTATTCCTTTGAGTTTGAGATATTCTTGGATGTTTTTTGCCAATGGAACGTTATCTTCCAAAAGAAATACTTTCATTTATACTTAGTTAATAATAAACGCAAGCAGTATATTTATTTCATGTAAGTTCTTTGTAAGAATCTTTTTCTTTTTTTACATAATTCTTACACACAATCAATATAATGCGTACAATAATTTTTACTTACTATATAAAACGATGGATTTTAAAAAAGAAATTTTACACAAAGCACATAAAATCTGGGCCTTTTTAGAATATCATAAGTGGTATAGTTTAATCTGATTGGTTTTAATCTTGTGAATATTAATATATTCTTTTTCTTGATCATCAACAAACGAAATTAAAACACAAAAAACATATATAGTTACCACTTGATCTATTGAGAACTCCGTTAAAGTATTGGGCGATACCAAAATCACTAATCAGCAAACTTTGACTTTCGCTTATGCAGGAACTATTAAAGCGCTTTATGTAAAAGAATGAGATATTGTAAAAAAAAATCAACTTCTTGCAGAAATAGATAAATGAGATTTACAAAAAAATATAGCACAACAATCTCTTAGTTTACAGAGTACAAAAATAAGTTACCAGAAAGTTTTGAATCAATATTCCGAAGTAGATCTATTAAAAGCGCAACAAAATATAAATGATTCTTTATTAAAACTGAGTATTGCAAAAAAGGATCTTCAAGATATGACAACAAACCAATGAGATTCATTGCAAACGAGTGATATGTGGATTCAATCACTTTTGATCTCTTCAAAAACTATGGTTATTGATATAAAAGGCATGCTAGATTCTGTTGATAAAATTTTTTGGTTTTCTGGTATTTGAAGTTATGCTTATGATAATATTTCATATTGTATATCCGAAAATGATCCTCTAGAAAAAGGCCGTGCTGAAACATCTTATAATCTAGCTTCTTCAAAACTAATAACAATAGAAAAGACAATTCAAAATATAGAAAATTCATCAACTACAACATCCACAATTTTACAAAATTTACAGAATGCGAACAAAGATTTATTAACAGATTTATCTACGATGTTTGATCATGCACTAATTGCAGCTAAAGCAACTCCGCTTTGTTGAGGATTAAATCAAAGTCAAATAGATAGTCGAGTTTCTACTATAAACAATGGAAATACAAAAGCACTCTCTTACATTTCTTCATCAAACAACAATATAAACTCAATAAAATCTAGTGAGATTGATATTTTAAACAAACAAAATGAAATAAAAAACTATGAAACACAAGTAGCGATATATAAAGAAACGTTACAAGAAATGATTGAATGATTATCTTATGAAGACAAAATTCTTCAAGAAAACAATATTAAACAATGAGAAATTTCTCTTTCTAAACTCGTAGAACAAAAAGAAAATTATGAAATTAGGGCTCCTTTCGATTGAAGTATAGATATGGTTACATTTAAAGTTGGAGACAATATTTCTAGTAATACTATCTCTGAAGAATGAATAACTATTTCTAATCCAAATTTTTATGAAATACATATGTTAATTGATCAAGTAGATATTGTAAAAATTGAAAAATGACAAATTGCTAATATTACTTTTGATGCATATCCATGATATTCAGTAACATGAGAAATATCCAATATTGATCCGACCCCAACAACAAGTGCGTGAGTTGTTTCTTATACTGCTATTATCAATATGGAAAAAGGAGAAAAAAAGATTTATGATAGTATGACAGTAAATATTGAAATTATTACTGAACAAGCAAAAAATGTTATGATTATCCCAACAACTGCTATACAAACAAGAGGACAAAGATCTGTTGTACAAATTATAAAAAACTGAAATTCTACTATGAAACCAATTGAAATAGGAATACATGATACATTCAATACTGAAGTTACTAGTTGACTTAATTTATGAGAAACTATTTTATTAGATGAATATAAGACAGTATCTTGATCATCAAACAGTAAATCAACATGAACAAATTTTCCAGCTCAAGAAGGAATGTCATCAATGAGATGACTTTGAGTTTGATGAGGCGGTTGATGATTCCCTCGTAATTAAAATATACTAATATTTATTTCTGGTTGTACAAATGATAGAACTCAAAAAAATAATCAAAGATTATATGAATGAAGAAATTTTAATCACACGTGCATTATGTTGAATAGATTTAACTATCAATGACGGGGACTTTTTCGCCATTATGGGACCTTCATGATCAGGAAAATCTACACTAATGAATATTATTTGATTGTTAGATATTCATACAAGTGGAGAATATATTCTCGATGGAAAGAAGTTAGAAAACCTTACGGAAAATGAAAAGGCACAGGTTCGTTGAAAAAAAATCTGATTTGTTTTTCAATGATATAATCTCATTCCTAGGATGTCTGTACTTGATCAAGTAATGCTTCCATTAGCATACCAGGGAATTAATAAAGGAGAGAGAGAACAACGCGCTATACATGCATTGAAAAAGGTATGATTACTGGAAAAACTACAAAGCATGCCGAATGAACTCTCTGGTTGACAACAGCAAAGAGTAGCTATTGCTCGCGCTATTGTTACAGAACCAACACTAATTTTAGCTGATGAACCAACATGAGCCTTGGATTCTAAAACAGGTAAGGATATTCTTGATATTTTTACAGAACTAAATAATGAAGGAAAAACCGTTGTATTGATTACTCATGCATCTGAGATTGCCGAATATGCAAAACATACTATTCATATCAAAGATGGAATGATTGAAAAAATGAAAAAAAATAGATAACAATTTATAATTAATAATTCACTATGTCACTTCGAGATTATATAAAGAATGCCGTATCTGCACTCAAATCAAATAAACTTAGATCATGACTCAGTAGCTTATGAATTATTATAGGAATTTTTTCTGTTGTTGTTTTGATCGCTGTTGGACAATGAGCAGAGCAAAGTATTCTTTCTAATGTAGAAGCATTGGGTACAAATCTTCTTACCGTAACACCGGGTGGGGATCAACAAAGTAATGTCAGATGATCTGCATGATGAATGAGCTCTCAAAATGTTTTAACATTGGAAGAATCAGATTTAATAGCGATGTTACCAAATATAAAAGCTGTTTCACCCGAATATAGCAATAGACAACAAATTGTATATCTTTCAAATAATATGCAAGCAAGTATTTATGGAGTCACTCCATGATATTTAGAAGTACGTAATAGTGTTGTTGAAAAGTGATCTTTTATTACTCAAAGTAATGTTGATAATATAGATAAAGTTGCTGTCTTATGAGCAACCACTGCTACAGAATTATTTGGCAATGAAAATCCTATTGGTAAAGATATTCATATTGGAAGAAATGTGCTCACCGTAATTGGTGTAATGGAATCTAAAGGAACACAAAGTTTCTGAAATGCTGATTCAACAGTTTTTGTACCGATTTCCTCAGCACAGAGGAGGTTGTTTGGGACAAAATATCTCTCTAGTATAGGTGTTTCTGCAGCAAGTACAGAAGTTATTGATAGTGTAAAAGCTAATATGGAAGAAGTCTTGCTCGAACATTTTGGAATAACAAATAGTGATGATGCAAATTTCACCATATCTAATCAGGCTGATGCTCTTGATACTATAAGTTCAATCACAAATACTATGAAAATGTTTTTGGGTGCTATTGCTATGATCTCACTTGTAGTAGGTGGAATTGGTGTTATGAATATTATGCTTGTTTCCGTTACTGAAAGGACAAGAGAAATTGGAATCCGTAAAGCAATAGGCGCACAAACTAGAGATATTATCTTTCAATTTCTTAGCGAATCAGTAGCTTTATGTATTTTGGGAGGACTAATTGGAATCTGATTAAGTTATATTACTATTCGAGCTATTCAAAGTTTAGTACAAGGAATTATTACGATCCAATCTATTTTGATGGCATTTAGTTTTGCTACTGCAGTGGGAATTGGATTTGGAATTTACCCAGCATATAAAGCAGCTAAGTTAAAACCTATTGATGCTTTGAGATACGAATAACAAATTTATAGATAATGAAATGTATACATGTCTAAAAATATAAATAAAAGTAAATTTATTATTTTGTTAGTCTGATTTTTGGATATTTTGGGAATTGGAATTGTTATTCCTACTCTTCCTGATTTAGCTGCTCATTACTGAGTATCTGCACATCTTATTTCGTATGGTATCACTGGATATGCCTTAGCCGCTTTTTTGGCAGCACCTATTCTTTGACAAATTTCTGATGTGATTGGAAGAAAAAAAGTATTGATCGTCTGTGTGATTGGATCGTTTCTTTCTGCGTTTATGATCGCTATTAGTCCAGTTTTTATTTTCTTTCTTATTGGAAGAATTATCAACGGATTGACTGGTGGGAATATTAGTGTTTTGCAAGCTATCATAGCCGATATTTCTCCTACAAAACAAGAACGTAGTGCAAATATGGGAATGCTTGGTGCCTTATTTGGCAGTGCATTTATCGTTGGACCTTTGACAGGAGCGGCTTTACTTCATTTTGGAGTAATGGTTCCGTATTGGTTTATGGCAGCGCTTTCTCTGATAGAAATTTTTGTTATTATATTTGCCTATAGCGAAACCAATCTCCATCAAGTAACCAAAAAAATAATTTATAATCCGATTAAACAAATTATTACCTATATCAGAAAACCAGTTGTCAATTCCTTTATTGTTTCATTTTTTATTCTCCTTACTGGGTTTGCACTTTACCAATCACTTCTCTCGCTATATCTCACAAAAGAATACGGAGTATCGGGATCTTTCAGTTGATACCTAATGGCTGGAACTGGGATAATTATGGTTCTTAATCAAGTTTTCTTATTAAAAAGATTCTGGCTTAAAAAGTTTTCACTTAAACAATTATTATATATTCTCAATTTCGGTGTATTGGTTGTTTTTATTTTGATGTCTATTGTACATCCATTGCCTTGGTTTATTTCTCTCTTTGTATTATTAGTTCCTCTTCAATCTCTTATTCAACCTATCTATTCGTCAGAAATTATGGAACACGCAGATCCAAATGCTAAAGGACAACTTATGGGAGTAATGTCCTCTGTACAATCTATGTCTATGTTTGTAGGACCGCTTCTCGGAGGATTCCTCTTGGATCATAATATCTCTATTTTTATGGTTTCCGCTATTATTGTTTGTTGAAGTATTTTCTTGGTAATGACGAAAATTCGTCATGTTATTGCGAAAGAATAGATAAGTAGATCAATAATTTATAACATTTTTTTAATGTTACTTTTTGCTTCCAGGTCAAAAAGTAACCAAAACCCCTCGTGAGCTGTTACATTTTCTTAACGGTAGAAAACACAAACAAATTCGACTCCATGTATTTTCTTACCTAAAAATGTAAACGCTCACCTTTTTTGTTATAAATTATTTTATATTAATTTTCCCATTACTCTTTTCACTGAGTTCTTTTTTGAAATCATTAATAAATCAGATATTTATTTCAACGATTTGTTTGATATTTTGGTCGTATGAATCACTAATAACTTTTGCATCATATTTGGAAAAAAGGTGTTGGACAAGGGAAACTTGGTCATAATCGTATGCAAGTGAAACTTGCGAGGTGATCTCTTTGTCCACGAGCTGGGAGTGGGAGAGAGATTCTTTGGCAGTATGGGAATATGATTGAATGAGCCCTCCCACTCCCAGGAGAGTTCCACCGAAATATCTGGTAACTACACAGAGAATGTTTTGCAAACCTGCACCGTCGAGGACGGAGAGAATAGGTTTGCCAGCGGTGTTTGCAGGCTCACCATCATCGTTTACTTTCTTATACGCGGGATCAATAATTGCTGTACCGAAGAGATCGTAATGAAGATTCACGCCTACTTTGTACGCTGAACAATTATGGGTGGCATCGTGATATTGCTTCTTTATCTGAACAAGATATTCCTCTGCTTGTTCCTTGCTTTCAATAGGAAATAATGTAGCGAAAAATCTAGATCCCTTGATCTTTGGAATTTCGTATGTTGATTGTTGAGTTATTGTTTTATAAAACAGTTTTGGCATAAGAAATAGTCAGAATTAATTGTTTGTATAGTATGAAAAGCTAAGAGAATCTCAATATAAAAAAATCCCCGGGTTACGGGGATTCCATAGATTACTTTATTAATGGTTGGAGCTTTCTTAAAGAACTTTGTGTTCTTCGGATTGCTTCTTGTGGGTATTTATCAGCTTTATTTGTGTCTACTTTTAAACGATTTTTGACAGTAGATAAAACTTTTCTTTGTTCCTCAGAGAGTGACAATCGTTCACATATTGAAATTTCTTGTTGTAATTGTTCTAATAAGGCAGTAAAGATAAGCGCTTGTTCTTGTTTGAAAAGAGATTTTTCTCGGTAAACTTTACAACTGTTTTCGAGAACAATGAGTTCTTTTTCTAAACGACTAATATCGTATAAAATAGAATCACGATCGAATTTTCTATAATACTTTGTATAAGTATCATCGAGCAATTGCCTTGCCTTATCTGTTTGTTTTTTTTCACCAAATTTTGTTAATTCGTTTTTGAGAGAGGTGTAACGTTTATTGTACGTTAGTAATATTTTATTTATCTCTTCCTTTTTTTGTTTTTCAGCTTCTGCTGCTTTTTTCTTTTTTTGTGTTTGTTTATATTCGTACACGATATAGACAACAATTACGCTTATAATAAGCGACCAAAAGATGATTCCAAATAGTGTCATATAGTTTATGTTTTAGGTTAGTATTGGTTTTATTTGTAAGAAACTCTATACATATTTTGCACTAAAACGCAATAGATATCTTGTTTTTAGAGAGAAAATATATAAACTCAGCTAAAATACAAAAAAACCTATATGAATACATTAAAAGTAAAAACAGTAAAAGGCTCTATTGATGCTGATGGTCGTGTTACATTAACACTTACTCATCTAGACGATACTCAAAAAAATGTCAAATTAGGAAAGATCCGTTTTGCACAAATTTCTGGTAAAAAAATAGATCAAAATTTATCAGATGTTGAAAAGCTTGTTGTCCAAAAACAAATAGAGAGATCATCGAAAAAATATCTCAAAGACAACAATATTGTATCTCAAGATATGATACCCCAACAAGCTGAAGCATTTCTCGAGTCTATACGAAATGGAACAAGGAAACCTGATTTTATTGGATATTTCCAATAAAAAAAATTAAACAAAAAGGGAGGCGTAACGCCTCCCTTTTTTTATTTCTTATAAACTTCTTTCCTTATATTCCTTAACTTTCTCAGCAATAAAATCAGTAACAGACATCGTCAATTGTTCCTTGGTTTTGTAGACTCTAACGCTGACTGAATTATCAGATTCTTCTTTTTCTCCTACAATGAGCATATATGGCACTTTCATAAGTTCTGCATTTCTAATCTTCTTTGAGAAGCTATCATCACCGTCATCTACGCGAATTCTAAGTCCTGCTTTGTATATTTGTGATCTAAGATCAAATGCATAGTCGTTGAATTTTTCTGCAACGGGAACGATTTGGATTTGTACCGGAGCCAACCACAATGGGAATGCACCAGAAAAATGTTCTATCATAACTCCCATAAATCTTTCTAATGATCCTGAGATTGCTCTATGGATAACTACTGGTCTTTCTTTTTCTCCTTGCTCGTTTACGAAACTCAAATCAAATCTTTCTGGTAAATTGAAATCACATTGAATAGTTGCTAGTTGCCATTCTCTTCCAATTGCATCCTTGAACATAAAATCAAGTTTTGGACCATAGAAAGCAGCTTCACCTACTCCTACTCTAAATGGTAATTCATTTTCTTCTGAAGCTTTTCTCAATGCTTCTTCTGCTTGTACCCAAACTTCATCTGATCCTAGATATTTTCCTTCTGGACCTCTAATAGAAAGTCTAACTCGGTAATCATTGATCATACCCAATGTTGAGTAAAATTCTTTGATAATATTCACAATTGATCCTACTTCTTCTCCAATTTGGCTTGCACGACAGAATAAATGTCCGTCATCTTGCGTAATAGCTCTTACTCTTGTTAACCCTGAAAGTTGCCCTGATTTTTCATCTCTATAAACCGTAGCTGGTTCAAAATATCTTACGGGCATATCACGATAAGAGAATTGATTATCTGCAAAAATCTGCATATGATGTGGACAGTTCATTGGTTTCATAATAAACTTTTCTTCCTTTCCTTGTACTCTAAATAATTCATCTCCAAACTTTTCTGCATGACCAGATGTTTTATATAGATCTTCTTTAGCCAAATGCGGAGTCCATACTCTTTGATATCCTTTATCTTTGTGAAGTTCCCAGAGATAATCCTCTACTTCTTTTCTAATAAGCATTCCATTTGGTTGCAAAAGTGGAAGACCAGCTCAAACTAATGGAGATAACGTGAATATTTTGAGTTTTGCACCGAGTATTCTGTGATCACGTTTTTTTGCTTCTTCCATCATAGTTTGGTAAGCCTTGAGTTCATCTTTGGATTCAAAAACTAATCCATAAATTCTCGTCATCATAATATTATCTGAATCTCATTTTCGGTATGCTCATGCTAATTTTTCTAGAGTAAAAGAATCTGGATTGATTTCTTTTGTATTCTCTACATGAGGTCATTTACACATATTTGCAAAAGTTACGAATTTTCATTCGATTGACGCAGGATAATGTTTTGTAAACCATTCTGTGATATTTTTATATTTTGCAAGATATTCTGGCTTAGTATGAGCAAGCATTCTTTCTACAGCTTGTGCATTAACCGTATTGATATAAACACCCAACACAGTTTCTCATCATACAATCAAGTCATTACAGAGTTCAAGAGTATATGGTTGTCCTAATAATTTAAGCATCTCTTGCGCATCTTTGGCAGGCATTTCCAAATAGACAAAATCCTGATTTTCTTTTACGATCTTTTGCATCTCTTTGATTGTTGTTTTCATAATAGATTCCTCAGTTTTTATGAGTTCCTGATCTGCCTTGTCTGACCACAAAAAATCATGATAAAATCCATTATCAATAGCTGGCCCTACTCCCAGAATCAATTCTGGATCAAGCAATCTTTGTTGCGCTTGCACCATAATATGCGCCAATGAGTGGCGTTGTTTGTGTAATAAAGAATCTTCGTTTGCCATTGGTATATACTGAAAAGTTAAAAAAAATATCCCACCATTTCTGGTAGGATTATGTAAGAAACAATACAAAACTCCCACCAATCTATTGGCTTGTAGTAGTTGTCGTAGTTGTTCCAAGATGCATCATATTTCACTTGATAGGTAATAAACTATTCTATAGTTAGATTTTTTGTACTAAAAAACAAGAGAATTTAAATTAATCAATATTAGGTGCTCCACAGAAATGACAGTAACCGTATGAATGAGGATAATCTTTTCCACATTGCTTACATTTTATCTTGAGCGCTTCTCCACAGGCCAAACAACATTCATGTTCTTTTGGATTTAAGGTTCCACAATTATAACAAACAACTAAATTCATAACTGCTGCTTCTCTCCAAGGTAATCTATCGCGCATAAATCCTATCGGTCTAATAACTCGATATATAGGAAGTCACACTATAGGAGAAAAAAATGTCACCAAAAACACAGAAAGTACCTGAAGAGACAATCTATTGCTTCTTGCCATAATATCTTTGGCTACCCAAATAATACTCAATACCCAGAACAAAATAATAATCAACATAAGAATATTTATCCAAAAACTTATTCCTTGCGTTGCAAGCATTCATGAAAAGCTCCATGTTGATTTGTCCATAACTACACCTACTTCTTCGAGCATATGTACTATAATAAAATAATAAAGCCATTATGATATTTTTCTTTTGTTTACCTTTATTGAATTATCGTATTTTTTCAAGCTATTTAATAAGAAAGCTATACGAGCAGGATTTTTGAATTCAGATTCCAAAAATATACTACTTGTTCCATCACCATTATTTTTGATAGATACCTGTAAAATTACAATATGAAGATCTCCCAAAATAGTCATTACCTCAAGCAAATTTGAATATTTATTAAATATTTTTAATTCCACAGAAACTCCATAATTATTGATTTCTTGTCATTCCCAGTGTGCTTCCAAAAGTTTCTCAAAAGAAATTGTTTTAAGCGATTTACATTCAACCTTATGTACTTTGATTCCATCTTTTCAAGATTTTGCAATAATTTTATCATGAATTGAAGGATTACATTCTTTGCATAAACTATAATTGGAAAGATGATCCCCATCAATTAGAATTCTTGCTATTGCAGCATCTTTAATCTGCTGAAGTTGTGATTGAAAAAATGTTGGATTTGTTTGTTTGTTTCGCTGCTCTCGTTCTTTAGGATATGCTGATTTAATAAGCTGACTATAGCTTGTTTTTCTATCTAAAATTTCAATAAATTTCTTTTCTAATTCTGATTTTGAATAAAGTTTTGATATTTTATCTTGGGCAGCGTCTAATCTCGGAAGATTGTTTTTTTCCAAATGAATATTTAATTCTGTACTAACTTTTTTGATAAGATCTGTCTTTTGTTCGTTTTTGAGATGTTTATTGAGATTGGATTTTGCTCCCATAGTATGAAGAAAATCAAATCGATGTTTGTTTGCAGAATACTTATTTTTAAAGGTATTTATACTAATAATATCACCTGTTTTTGGTCTATAACTTATTGGTTTTATCTGACCATTAACAATAGCATTTTTAAATCTCAAACCGATATCAGAGTGAATAAAGAATGCGAAATCCAAAACAGAACTTCCATGCGGCAATTCTATGACATCTCCTTTTGGTGTATACAAATAAATACGTTTATCCAATACCTCTATTTTTAATTCATCTTTAAATTTTTCCTTATCGTCAGATTCTTTGTAACTATGGACAATTTCTTGAAGTCTTTTGATCCATTCGCCTTGATGTTGGGATACCACCATAGGTTTATTGTGTTCGCTATACGCAAAATGAGCAGCTACTCAATATTCTGCTACCTCATCCATTTCATGAGTTCTGATTTGAATCTCTATAGGAAATGCAAACATTCCTAAAACTGTTGTATGAATACTTTGATAACCATTTGATTTTGGGACAGCGATATAATCTTTGATCTTTTTGATCAACGGTGTGAAATGCTTATGTACGACTCCCAAAATCATATAACAATCAGCGACCGATTTGGTAATTACTCTAAATGCCAAAAGATCCATAACTTCACCAAGATCATCTGTATGATATTTTTTTTCTATTTTTTCGTGAACTCTATAAGGACTTTTTATTCTTCCTTTTACTATAAAATCTTCTACTCATTCTTTTTGAAGAAGATCAGTAATCAAATCTATTCCTTTATTTGTATATTTTTCTCCTCCTCAAAAATATTTTTTGAGATAATTAAAAATTTTATTGAATGCTGGTTCATCAATATGTTTAAATGATCAATTTTCCAAATATAATTGGTAGTAGTATAATCATAATCTTTTGGCAATAGGCACATAGATTTTCATAGTTTCTTGGGCAATTTTCTGGATTTTTGAAGGATTTGGATGATATTGAAGTGTTTGTATATTATGAATACGATCACAAAGCTTAATAAAAATTACTCTCAAATCGGTTGCCATTGCAAGAAATGTTTTTTTGATTGTTTCCAAATGTCTATCCTCTCATTTATATTTAATTTTTGAGACTTTTACCATCCCTTCACAAAGAGTAGCAACTTCTTCTCAAAAGTTTTCTTTGATATCTTTTTCAGTTATTGGAGTGTCTTCGATTACATCATGCAAAATACTTGCTTGAATTGTCTGAAGATCGGGTTTGATTTCCATAAGAAATACAGTTGCCTTGAGTGGATGAACTATATACTCTTCTCAAGATAATCTTAGTTGTCATCCATGTGCTTGCCTGGCATATTCATATGCTTTTTGAATTTTTGGAAGCTGTTCTGCAGGAAGATATTCTTTTGCTTTTTCGATAAGTTCATCCACGATAAACTGTGGATTTCCTATATGCGGTTTATAATTTAAATAATTTTCTAGGCTTTTGATATCCATACCCTTTCTCAGGACTAAGAGTTAAAATTAAACTAATATTTCTCTGTATAAATTTTTTGATATCATCTAGATTGAAGCGTTTCTGCGAAGGCGGTAACTACTGCAGGATTTCAACAGATATAGAATTCTGTGTTTTCGGGAAAAGATGCTGCTGTGAGATCTATTCTTCCTGGTTCGCAGCCTTCTACTTCTTCTCTTGAAACATGGATATGTGACTCAAGGTTCGCGATGTTTTGTATACGATCTATATAAAAAAGATCAGATTTATGTGATACTGAAAAATATAATTTTTTGTCTGACGTGGTCATGTTTGCCATAGCTATCAACGGTACCAATCCTGTTCATGTTCCGATAAATACTTTTGGATTTTCGTTGTCTTGCAATACAAAATGTCAGAAAATTCCTACGACTTCTATATCGTCTCATTGCTTGGCGATTTTGAGATATCATCAGCTTTTTGAACCTTCAAGTAATTTAATCGCCAATGTAATTTCACAGTTCTGATCAACAATCTTGTACTCAGCAATAGAGTATGCCCTCTTAAGCGGTTGCTCAGAAACTTTATAATCAATCAAAGCCCATTGCCCTGGTTTGTAAGAAATTATCTGTGGTAATTGAATTTTTATTTCTACAACATCATGGTTAAGCATTTGATAAGAAACTATATGTCAAAGCATATTCGATGTTATTAGAAAATAAACCATAGTATTGAACATATGTATATAGTTTTTTATAGGGATTTTCAATTGAATTTATAAGATTTTGTAGAAAATATCATTAGTTTGCAACAAAAAGTTTATTAATTCATAACCCTGTAATATAAGTAAGCGCAATTACTACTACAGTTATCATAACGTGTTCAAATACACTGTGTCGTGGTTTCTTATTTTGAGAAACTGCTATTTTATAACTCACTAACGTAATCACGAATAATCCCCAAACACAGCTAACTACTACAGCCCAAAACAAAGGAAAAAAGATAACGGGAAGAATAAATGTACAGGCAAAAAGAAATTTAGTAAAAAATGTAGAAATAGTGGATTCCCAAACTTGCTTATGAGAATTTTTTGGATTAGATTCTTGGGAAATGTGAATACCGAGAGCATCAGAAAAAGAATCAGCAATTGCTATAGTCAAAATACCTGCTATCACAACCGCTCTCATTTCACTTCATGAAGCAAGTCCTACCAAAAGTCATAATGTAGTTATAACACCTGAGGTTACTCAGAAACTCATTCCTGTTTTGAGTGATGTTTTCATAGAAAAAATCAGCATTTAAAATAAGCTTTATATAGGAATTTAATAAAAAGATACAAGAGAATACAAAAATCTGAATTTTTTATATTACTATCCCCAACAATCTTCCCACAAAATTGACAAAAAAATGTTAAAAAAGCCCTTGATTTTTTGGCATCCTGCTAACTAAAAGCTATCGGACCCAAAATTGTTCGAATAAAG
Organism: candidate division SR1 bacterium RAAC1_SR1_1; assembly: GCA_000503875.1. Taxonomy (GTDB): domain Bacteria; phylum Patescibacteriota; class Gracilibacteria; order Absconditabacterales; family Absconditicoccaceae; genus UBA5124. The sequence goes on along the minus strand of CP006913.1, from coordinate 95,142 downwards.
TTTCCATTGATTTTTTATATTATAACACAATATATAGGTCAACAACAAAATAAATACTACTATATCTAGTGTTTTTTATTTTTATCTCAAAATTTTTCGAAAGATGGCAATTTATAAAGTAAAAAAACGTAATGGAGCTATCGTTTCTTTTGATAGAAGCAAAATAGAAAATGCCATTAAACTTTCTATTCAATCTGTTGGTGGAACGGACTATAGTAATGTAGAAACCATCACTGACAAAATTATCGAAACCGTTCTTACAAAAGCAGGAAACGAAATTCCTGATGTAGAAATGATTCAAGATGCTGTTGAACAAGTTTTGATCAAAGAAGGTCATGATACGGTTGCCAAAGCATATATCTTGTACCGCGAAAAAAGAGCACAATCTAGAGAAGCTAGAAAAGTGGTAGTAGAAGTAGGTAAAACTATGGACGAATATCTTCAACAAACTGATTGGAGAGTGAACGCAAACTCAAATCAAGGATATTCTTTGGGGGGTTTGATTCTTAATGTTGCTGGGAAAGTAGTTGCCAATTATTGGCTTTCTCATGTATATCCAGAAGAAGTTTGAGGTGCTCATAGAAATGGAGATTATCATATTCACGATTTAGATATGTTTTCTGGATATTGTGCTGGATGGTCACTGAGACAACTTTTGGAAGAGGGATTTAATGGATTGGATAACAGAGTACAATCTGCTCCACCTAACAATCTTCAATCTGCAGTAAACCAAATGATTAACTTTTTGGGAACCTTGCAAAATGAATGGGCCGGTGCACAAGCATTCTCATCATTTGACACATATCTTGCTCCTTTTGTACATAAATATAAAGTTAGTATAGAAGAAGAACTTGATGAACTTAAGGTACAATTTGATTCTCCAGAGGCAAGAAAAGCTCATGTTGATTTCAAAGTACATAAATATGTATCACAACAAATGCAGAATTTTATCTTTGGTCTTAATGTTCCTTCACGTTGGGGAACACAAACTCCATTTACCAATATTACATTGGATTGGAAATGCCCTGAAGATCTTAAAGAGAAATCTTTGATGCTTGGTGGTATAGAACACGGATATTATCCAAAAAAATTCAGCGAACTTGAAGAAGAAATGAAACTTCTCAATAGAGTATTGATTGAAATTTATACTAAAGGAGATTGGACTGGTGCAGTATTTACCTTTCCTATTCCTACATATAATATCACAGAAGATTTTCCATGGGATGATCCAGATATCAATCTTTTGTTTGAAATGACTGCTAAATACGGAATCCCTTATTTTCAAAACTTTGTAGGGTCTCAATTTAAGACCGTTAAAGATGAAAATGGAAAGCTAACTAAAGTAGAAAATCCTAATGCATATAAGCCTTGAGCAGTTAGATCTATGTGTTGTAGATTACAACTTGATCTTACTCAATTAGAAAAAAGATGAGGTGGTCTCTTTGGTTCTTCTGAAATGACATGATCAATTGGAGTTGTTACCTTAAATTTAGCAAGAGTTGGATATAATTTCAAAAATGATCTTGAATGATTTAAGAAACAAGTCAAAAGATTAATGGATTTAGCAAAAATTTCTCTTGAATTAAAAAGAAAAGAAATTACAAAATGGTTGGATAGTGGATTCTATCCGTATACCAAAAGATACCTTCATTCTTTCAGAAACCACTTCTCAACTATTGGTTTGAATGGAATGAATGAGGCAGTACTTAATTTTACGGGTGGAAAAGAAGATATGACAACAGAGGGTGGAAAAATTCTTGCTCTCGAAGTCTTAGACTATATGAGAGAAGTTCTCAAAGAATATCAAGAAGAAACTGGAAATCTTTATAATCTTGAAGCTACTCCAGCAGAAGGTACAACGTACAGATTTGCTAGAGAAGACAAAAAACAACTTCCTAAGATTATTCAAGCGTGAACCGATGAAGCACCTTATTATACGAATTCGACACAAATCCCTGTATGATATACAGATGATCCATTCGAAGCATTAGAACTACAAAATGAATTACAATGTAAATATACGTGATGAACTGTTCTCCACTTATATATGGGAGAAAGATTATCAGACGCAGAAGCATGCAAAATGTTGGTGAAAAAAGTTATTGAAAATTATCAACTTCCATACATTACTATTTCTCCTGTTTTCTCTATTTGTCCAAAACATGGATATATTGTAGGAGAACATGATTATTGTCCAAAATGTGATAAAGAACTTGGATATGTAGGAGATGAATTTAATATGGAAACCAGACAAAAACATACTTCAGATCCTGAAAAACTCAGAATTCTGAAAGAAAAACAAGTTCAATAAAACCTCTTTTTATTTTTATTATACATACGCCATCATGCAAACATTCACCAACAAAGAAGGAAAAGAAATTCAAAGAACTCAATGCCAAGTATATACTAGAGTAATGGGATATCTTAGACCTGTTAGCCATTATAACACAGGAAAAAAATCAGAATTCTATTCACGCAAATACTTCGACGAAAGCAAAACTGCTAATTCAGAATTTGTTAGACAATTTTCAACACCAAATAACGCGTATGATTTGGTAAATAACTATCAAGAAGTAAAATTTGTATGATGTGCATGTGCAGCGTAACTATATAATTTAATTTCCAGAAGGCGGAGTAGAAGGTAACAAACCCTTCTGCTTCGCTTTTTTTATTTGATTGTTCTTTTTATGAACGCTCTACAACTACCTGATTTGTTCCCTCTTTTTGATACACTTCAAATGAAATATGGAGAGAAAACACTTGCTCCTGTGTATGGAGCGGGGTGTATCAAAAAACCAAATATTCTTTTTCTCTTTATGAATCCCACAGGAAGAAATATTTCAGCACAGAAAGATCGAAAATGACTGCGTGCAGCCTGGCTTGGAACCAAGAATATCTGGAAATTGTTTCTTGCCGTAGGTGCCATCTCCAAGCCAGCGTTCACCGCCATACAAAGCTATAAACCCAATGAATGGACTACCGAATTTTGTCAGCAGGTATACCAAGAATTACGTCAGAATAAAATATATGTGACCAATCTTGCAAAGTGTACTCAGATCGATGCAAGACCCTTACACAATGATATTTTTAAAGCATATCTGGAAGCAATTGAAAAAGAAATTGCTTTGGTTCAACCTACGTATATTGTTTCGTTTGGGAATCAAGTAAGTTCTTTGTTGCTGAGAAAAAATATCAAGGTTTCTGACTATCAAAAAAATGATTATGAACAATTTGAAATACATTGAATAAAATATAAGGTATATCCTACCTTCTATCCTGTAGGACAGGGAATGAGAAATATTGATAAAGCTATCGAAAGGATAAAAATCATAGCAAGCTCTATATAAAAAAACAGGATTTTAGATTGAAGATAACATAGCAATCCTTACAAAGAAATTATGCATATAGCCTGAATCCAAAAATCAACATTAGTCGACTATCCATGACACATAGCTTGTGTTATTTTTACGCAATGATGTAATTTTCGTTGTCATTTTTGTCATAATCCAGAATGTGTGCTTCCAGAAAAAATGATGCTCTTCAAAAATGACCTTATTCCTGAAGAAGTTTTTTTCAATTTTTTGGAAAGCAGAAAATGATTTTTGGATGGAGTTAGTATTTGTGGTTGAGAACCTACATTGCAGACAGATTTGTATGATGTTGCAAAAAGAATTAAATCTATGGGATTTAAAGTAAAACTCGATACAAACGGAAGAGATTATAAAATAGTCAAAAGAATGATTCAGGATGGAATTTTGGATTATGTTGCGATCGATCTCAAACATGCTATTTATAGTTATGACGATGCTGTTGGTTTACCACAAAAACCAGAATTTTTCTTGAGCTATCAAAAGTTATTACAGATGTTATTGGAAGGAAATATAGAATATGAATATAGAACAACCGTAATCAAAGGTATGCATACCGCTGATGATATCGAAAGTATGGCGCATTTTATTAGAGGAGCAAAACATTATTATTTACAAAACTATATCGGAGGGAATACCTTGGATCCTAATTTCTGAGGACAACCGTTTAATGAAGAAGAACTCGAAGAATTTAAAATCATCGCAGAAAAATATGTAGATCATGTTGGAATTAGGAAGTAAGAAACAAACTATTAAAATAGGTGAGCGTTTACATTTTTAGGTTAAGAAAATGTAACAGCTCACGAGGGGTTTTTGGTTACTTTTTGACCTGGTAGCAAAAAGTATCCCAGCGGAGCGAATAAATAAAAATCAACTTAATATGTTTCAATATATAAACATTAATACCATGATCAAAACCTTGGCAATAGAAACAAGCTGTGACGATACATCGATTGGGATAATTTCCTTTGATGGAGATCATTTTTCTGTTGACCAACTCCTCGCTTACTCTCAAGTGCCTGATCATCAAAAATATGGTTGAGTAATGCCTGAAATTGCTTCGAGATTACATAGCGAAAAAATATTGTGAGTGTTACACGCAGTTGGGTGGGGAGAAATCGAGAATGTGGATACTATCAGTGTAACTACCCACCCAGGACTTCCTGGATCACTCGTGGTAGGGAAAGCTGTCGGAGCGACTCTTGCCAAGCGATATAATAAACCTTTATACGAAGTGAACCATATTTATGGACATATTTTTTCCTTACTTTTGGAAAGAAACAAAACTGATATTGAATTTCCTATGGTTGTCCTCACAGCAAGTGGTGGACATAATGATTTATATTTTATCACGGAGGACCAAAATAAATTTCACATAGAACATCTAGGAAAAACATTGGACGATGCAGCTGGTGAATGTTTTGATAAGGTTTCAAGGATGCTTGGCGGTCCTTACCCAGGATGAGTTTGGATTGGAGAAATGGCTCAAAAGCATAAAACAAAACTTCTGGAATATGTAGAATGTAACAAATGCGATATATTGGATAATGCCGTTAGTTTTAAAAGAATTTTTCTTGCGAAAGAATCCTTTGATTTTAGTTTTTCGTGAATGAAAAGCCAAGTTTCCATCTTATTAAAAAATTTTGAACAACAAAATATAGCGCTGACAGAAGATCTGATTTGTGAGATTGCTTATGAATTTCAAGAATCTGTTGTTGAGGTATTGGCAAAGAAACTGGCGAGAGCCTGACTTAAATATGGAGCAAAAACTTTGGGGATTTCATGATGAGTTTCTGCAAATGATAGACTTTGGGAATATGCTAATGGATTAATTAAACATAAAAATTATATAAATCTGAATTTTTCTTTGGTTAAACCTACTAAAAAAATATATTCAACTGATAATGCAGCTATGATTGGTGTGGTTGGGATTTTGCAACAAGAACATATGCTTTAAATTCTAATTTTTTTGATGCACCTTCTTCATAAATTATTTTGAAAAAAACGTTATACCTTGGTTATTTCTTGAGGCGGAGTAAGATGATTTTATGCATTAGGAATTTTGAAAGCACTAGAAGAACGTGGTATGAAAAAAAATATTTCTATGCTCTATGGCGTTAGTGCAGGAGCCATTTTGGGCGCTTATCGAAGTGCTGGATATTCTGCGGATTGGATCTTTGAAAGATTTTCTAAAACATCACTTTTTGGATTCAAAACACTAAATCTCCTTTCCAAAAAAAGCCTATTAAAAAATGACTTTATACACAAAATCTTTGTAGAAGACTTACCCAAAAGTTTTTGAGAATTAACAATTCCTTTGGCTATTGGAGTGACAGATTGTAATAAGGGTAAATATATACTTTATAAAAAAGACAATCTGATTATTCCTCTCCTTGGAAGTATGTCTATTCCGGGCGTCTTTCCGCCAATTTCGTTTGAATGAAATACACTGATGGATGGAGGTCTTATCAACAATTTTCCTGTAGACCTAGCAAAGAAAGACCATCCATCTAATCATATTATTTGAATATTTCTCAATAAATTTATAGAAAATCAAAAAACAGCTTCGATTCTTGATAATCTTTCATTGAGTTATGAAATATTGATGAGAGCTAGAGATAGTGAAAAATTTGATTTGGTAGATAATTTATTTTATAGAGATTTAGATATTCCTGTTTTGAGTACTAATAAAAAGAAAATGAAAACTATTTTTGATATGTGATATGAAGATGGAATGAAAAAATTTTAGATACGAGAAAGCCCGTCCAAATAATGGACGGGCTTCAAAAAAAAGGAATAGAATCTAATAAGCATTTTCCCACCTTCTTACGATCTGGGCTGCGTATTCATTGATGATCTGTTGACCACCTTTGACTTTACGATTTCCCGTCACTAAGTAAGATGGGGCATCGAGGTAGTTTGAAAGACCTCTATTCCCTTGGCTAATATAATAGCGCAAACCTTCTCTCTCTTCGTATAAGAATTCGCCGATAAGATAATTTTCTTTATCAACTTCTTCTCGAGGATCGAAAGGAAATGGCTCAACTTCTTCCTTCTGGAAGTAACCCTTTTTTCCTAATATATATGCAGCTGAGGCTGCAGCATATAATTTATGGAATTGTTCGGCAATGATTTTTAAATCAATTGCTACTTTTTCAATGGCCGTTTTCCTAGGTTGATCAAGGAATTCTTTAGTCCACTTTTCAGCGTACTTCTTTAATTCTTCGTTCATTTTTTTGCTAACTTGCTTCTTTAGGTCTCTTTTTGAATTGTTAGACCAATTAATTGCAGTAGCCCATCCTGTGGTGTCTGTTGCTTCTACCTGTGCAAAAACAGGGGTTACCAAACTGATTATAATCAATGTGGAAACCAAATACATTAGTTTCTTCATATCTTGTCAATTTTTTTAGTTTACACTTTTATTTAACTACCTCGATTTATAATTTATTTATTTTAGCACAAAAGTCAAGTCTATTTTTGTAAATATGTATATCTAGGTTTTAAAGTCAGATTTTATTGTGGTTTTGTCAATTATTAATACTCTGTTTTTTTATAATATAATAAAAGATATAGCACCCAAGTCAAAAAAGTGACAAAAAACTTGAAATTTCAAAAAAAATAATTAATATAGCACGCGTTATGTTTTCGTGACACCCTTTTTATTTATTATATTTTATTATGGCAAAAGTAATTGGAATTGACTTATGAACTACAAACTCATGTGTCTCTTATATGATGGGAGGCAAATCAGAAGTAATCGCCAACGCTGAAGGAAATAGAACAACTCCTTCTATCGTATACATCAAAGGAGATGAGTTATTGGTTGGAGATTTAGCAAAAAGAAAAGCAATCTTAGAACCAAAGAATGTAATTTATGAAGTAAAAAGATTTATTGGAAGAACGTATGCAGAAATGAAAAAGGAAATCAAACATATTCCTTTTGATGTAAAAGAAGCTGCTGACGGTGGAATTTTGATTGTTGTTGGTAAAAAAGAATATAAACCAGAACAAATTTCAGCCTTTATTTTGCAAAAGATTAAAGAAGATGCTGAGAAATTTTTAGGAGAAAAAATAACACAAGCGGTTATTACGGTTCCTGCTTACTTCAATGATTCTCAAAGAAATGCTACAAAAGCTGCTGGAGAAATCGCAGGACTTAAAGTAGAAAGAATTATCAATGAACCTACTGCTGCGTCTTTGGCGTATGGAGAAGGAAAAAACAAAGATGAAAAGATTGTTGTTTTCGATCTTGGAGGAGGAACATTTGATGTAACAGTATTGGAAATCTGATCTGAAGGAACATTCCAAGTATTATCAACATCTGGAGATACGAAACTTGGAGGTGCTGATTTCGATCAAAGAATTATGCAATATATTATAGATGAATTTGGAAAGAAAGAAGGTATCAACCTCAAAGATAATGCTATGGCTATGCAAAGAATCAAAGATGAGGCTGAAAAAGCAAAGAAGCAACTTTCTGCAAGTGAAAGAGTAGACATTTCTATTCCATTTATCACAACAGGAACTGATGGACAACCAAGAAACTTGGAAGTTAGTTTAACAAGAGCTCAAATGGAAAATATTTGTAAAGATTTGATTGAAAGATGTAAAGAACCAGTTAAAAAAGCTCTTCAGGATTCTAAACTCAATACAAGCGAAATAAGTGAAGTAATCTTGGTTGGAGGATCTACAAGAATGACCTTTGTACCTAGAATTGTAAAAGAAATATTTGGTAAAGAACCAAAAGCTACAGTAAATCCTGATGAATCAGTTGCTCAAGGAGCTGCCATTCAAGGAGGAATTATCCAAGGAGATGTAACAGATATTTTACTTTTAGATGTAACACCACTTAGTCTTTGTGTGGAAGTAGAAGGTGGATTGGCTCACGCTATGATTCCAAGAAATACTACTATTCCTGCTAAAAAACAAAATATATTTACTACCGCTGCAGATAATCAAAATGCAGTTACTGTAAATGTAACCCAAGGGGAAAGACAATTTTCAAGAGATAACAAATCACTTTGAACATTTAATCTTGAAGGAATTCCTTCTATGAGAAGAGGACAACCACAAATTGAAGTTACCTTCGATATCGATGCAAATGGAATCCTCCATGTAACTGCTCAAGAAAAATCTACAGGAAAATCTCAAGAAGTAAAAATTCAATGATCAACTAATATTTCTGATGAAGAAATTGCTAAGGCAAAAGCTGATGGAGAAAAATTTGCTGAAGAAGATAGAAAAAGAAGAGAAATTGTTGAATCTAAAAATAGATTGGAAGCATTAACCTATCAAATAGGAAATATGTTAAATGAACAAAAGGACAAAATTCCAGCTGAAGAAGTTGAAACAATTAATAAACTTATGGCTGATGGAATTGATATCAAAAATAAGGAAGATGTAACTAAAGAAGAACTTGATGCAGAAATTGAAAGAATTGAAAAAGAGTTCCAAACTCTTGCTCAAAAATATCAGGCAACTCCATCATCCACTACTCCAAATCCAAATGAAGAATTGGAAAAAGGAAATGGGACTGTTGAAGGAGAAGTAATTGATGCTGATAAATAAAATAGTTTTATAGAAAAAAGACGTCCTTACGGGCGTCTTTTTTTTGTTATTTTATTATTTATTTAATGCTGCGTGTGCGGCTGCTAATCTTGCGATAGGTACTCTAAATGGAGAGCAACTTACATACGTCAATCCGATTCTATGACAAAATTTAACTGACTCTGGATCTCCGCCATGTTCACCACAGATTCCTAGTTTGATGTTTGGTCTTGTTTTTCTACCTTTTTCTACAGCCATCTTTACTAGTTCACCTACTCCTTCTTGATCCAATGTTTGGAATGGATCCTTTTCGAAGATATTTTGGTTTACATATTCTTTGATAAATTTACCTGCATCATCTCTTGAGAAACCAAGACTCATTTGTGTAAGGTCATTTGTTCCGAATGAGAAGAATTCAGCTGATTCAGCAATCTTATCAGCAGTAACTGCACCTCTAGGTACTTCGATCATAGTTCCTACTTTGTATTCGATCGTTGTATTGTATTTAGCCATAGTTTCTTTAGCGACTCTATGAACAATATTCAGATTAAAATCTAATTCTTGTTTGAATCCAACCAATGGAATCATTATTTCAGGAATTATTTTTTTACCTTCTTTTGCAAGTTCGCATGCAGCTGAAATCACTGCTTCTGTTTGCATTTCTCCAATTTCTGGATAGGTAATAACCAATCTACATCCTCTGTGTCCAAGCATTGGGTTGAACTCATGAAGACTATCAATTCTTTCCTTAAGCTTATTAAGATCAACATTCATCTCTTTTGAAAGTTCCACGATATCTTCTTCTGCAGTTGGCAAGAATTCATGCAAAGGAGGATCCAAAAATCTGATTGTTACTGGGAAACCTTCCATAGCTCTAAATAATCCTACGAAATCTTCTTTTTGGAAAGGAAGCAATTTTGCAAGCGCCTTCTTTCTTCCATCAAGATTATCAGACAAGATCATTTCTCTAACTGCTTTAATTCTATCTTCAGCGAAGAACATGTGTTCTGTTCTACAAAGTCCGATACCTTCAGCACCGAATTTTCTCGCAACTTCAGCATCATGTGGAGTATCAGCATTTGTTCTCACTCCCATTGTTCTATATTTGTCTGCCCATGACATCAAAGTACCGAAATCACCACTTAATTCAGGGTCTACTACTTTGAGTGCTCCAGCAAAAACTTCTCCTGTTGAACCGTCCAAAGTCATCATATCTCCTTCATTATATGTTTTTCCATTGATAATAAGTGTTTTGGCTTTTTCATCTACTGTAATTTCACTTGCTCCAGCAACACAACATTTTCCCATTCCTCTTGCAACTACAGCAGCATGAGAGGTCATACCTCCTCTAGCTGTCAAGATACCTTGAGATGCATGCATTCCTTGAATGTCTTCTGGTGATGTTTCCGTTCTTACAAGAACTACTTTTTTACCTTCTTCAGCTCGATCATGAGCAGCTTCAGCAGTAAAAACGATTTGTCCAACCGCAGCACCTGGTGATGCTGGAAGTCCTTTTGTCAAAAGATCTGCTGTTTTCTTTCCACTAGCTTCAATTTGTTTGTGAAGCAAAGCATCTAATTGTTCTGGTTTCACTCTCAAGATTGCTGTCTTTTCATCAATCAATCCTTCAGCTACCATATCAACAGCCATTTTAACAGCTGCAGCAGCAGTTCTTTTTCCATTTCTTGTTTGAAGGATGTAGAGTTTACCTTCTTGAATAGTAAATTCCATATCTTGCATATCTTTGTAATGTTTTTCTAACCCATGATAGATTTCTACTAATTCTTTGTAGCAATCTGGCATTTGTTTATCAAGTTCAGCGATTTCTAATGGCGTTCTGATACCTGCAACTACGTCTTCACCTTGTGCATTCATCAAATATTCTCCGTAAAATTTATTTTCTCCGGTTGATGGATTTCTGGTAAAACATACTCCCGTACCTGAAGTTTCTCCCATATTTCCAAATACCATTGCTTGTACATTTACTGCAGTTCCAAGCAATCCTTTGATATCATTTAATTTTCTATAAATAATAGCTCTGTCATTATTCCAAGAACCGAAAACGGCGTTAATAGACATTTCCAATTGTTCTCTTCCGCTATTTGGAAACATTTTTCCTGTAGCTTTTTGAACAGCTTCTTTATAGAGTTTCACAACTTTTTTAAGATCTTCTGTGTCAAGTTCTGTATCTAATTTTACTCATTTTTCTGTTTTAACTGATTGCAATGCATGTTCAAAATCGTGGTGAGGAACTTCCATTACCACATCACCGAACATTTGGATAAATCTTCTATAACTATCCCATGCAAATCTTGGATTGTTTGTTTTTTTGATAAGTCCTTCAACAGATTCATCGTTAAGTCCTAGATTCAAAACAGTATCCATCATTCCAGGCATAGAATCTTTTGCTCCAGATCTTACAGAAACCAAAAGAGGATCTTGAGAATCTCCAAGTTTTTTACCTGTTTGTTTTTCTAATTTTTGGAGTTTTGCTTCTATTTCAGCCAAAACTTCTTGAGAATTACTTTTGTTGTTTTTGTAGTATAAATCACAAGCTTCCGTAGAGATTGTAAATCCTTGAGGGATTGGTAATCCCATAGATACCATTTCAGCGAGATTTGCTCCTTTTCCACCAAGTATGTCTTTTCCTATTCCTCTAGCTTCATCAAAGGAATATACATACTTTTTTTTCTTTTTAAACAAGCACATATGTTTTTTCTAAGCAAATAAAAAAATCTGACGAATGTCACATTTGACATTGTATACGATAATTGGTTTTTTTTTCAAGTAAAAAAAACTTTTTTATTTCTGACTTTTCCTTGCAAAAGCCTCTAGATTTTCTATTCTTTATGATAATTTATCTTTCTCTCTATCGCCATGACATCACTTTCTTGGTCAAACACTAGAATTACGGTTTTGGAATATTGTCAAAAGAAATATTTTTTTACCTATTACAGTGATGGACTCAAAAGAAAATATCCTGAACTTTGGAAAACCACTAAAATTCTTAGAAAGCTCAAAAGCTTGGATATGTGGATGTGAGAAATGACCCATAAAATACTTTCTTTGTATCTTTTTGAACTCAAAAAACATATTCTAGATAATGGACCTATTCCAAATAAAAACGCTATTATTGATCTTGTTAGTAAAGGAATGGAAGAAACATTTGCTATATCAAAAGCCAATGATTATACAGATTTTGTAGAATTTTGATTATCAGAACATTTCTATAAAGAAATTGACGATAGCGCTCTTGCTCCAGTTATCCAAAAAATTGTTGCCAATCTTGAAGCATTTATAGCAAGTGATTACCACAAACGTATTGAACAACGATTTCGTAAATGACATCATATTTATATAGAAGATCCTCGTCGTCCGAATTTTGAAATGATGAAAGTTGATGTACGCCATATTCCATGACTCGAAAATATATCTATATTGGCAAGTCCAGATTTTTGATTGATGTTTGGTGATAATAATTACCTTATCTTAGATTGGAAATCAGGAAAAGAGAGTCTAGATGTCTCTGGAATTACTGATCAATTACGTATGTATGCACTCAAAATTTTATTAAAACAAAAAAATACTCAAATTGAAAATCGTCATATCGATGTTTACGAAGTTTATCTCCCATCATTGCACGAAAAATCAGGAACTATTCAACAAGAAGATATAGACAATATTATCACAAAAATTTTGGAAGATGTTGAATATCAAAAGCAATTCCTTGTAGAACAAGATGCCGAGAGAAACCAACCACTAAACCATACCGCATTTACGAGAACCAGTAGTGGAAAAAAATGCATCTGATGTACTTTTAGGTCAGTTTGCCAACAGCTTAAGGAGGTAGAAAGCGCTGAATAACATTTCATGTTGAAAATTTTTAAAAAATAGATACATATTACCTATTACTCTTTATTTTTTTTGTGATGTTTTGGGGAAAAGAAGAAAAAGCAAAAGCATAATTCTCAACAAATATAAACTCTGAGTTTCTTTCATCGCGTTGGGATGAATATTCTTTTTTTCATTTTATTTGGCAGAAAGCTCTCCTCTTTTTGTTTTTTTAAAAGAATACGCTAGTATACCATTTGGTGAAATTGGATTACTCCTTTTTTTTGGACTTTGTATTTTTGTAGGAATAATGATTTTGTCCAAAGGACATCTTATTAAGCTCTTGATAAAACAATTTCTTGTTATAATGATTTTAATTTCCGCTGTTTTGAATTTCCCTATCATAGATTGAGATTCTACACAGTACGAAAAACTTTGATGATATATTTCCTGGCCACTGATTTATCTTTTGGATACTGTCTTTGGAAGCAATGCTTTGGCGGTTAAAGTGTTTATTATTATTTTATTAATTCTCTTGGTGGGGCGGCTTTTGTATGCCTTCAATTTCTCGTTGCCAAGAATAAATATCAATATTAAAGAAGAGCTAAAACCAAACAAACCAATTAGACAGCAAGATCATGACATTGCAAAAAAAATTCCAAAACAAAAAATTGACGAAGATGATGATGAAGAAGAATATACTCCTCAAAATATATCTCGCTCTTTTGTATCAACTCTTCTCAAAAGAAAAATAGACGAAAAACTTCAAGAAAAAGAAAGAAAACCAAGACCTATGATTAGTTTCTCTGGAGAGAAACCAACATTTATGCTAAATATTCTGGAAGCTGGAGACCAAAAAATAGCCATTGATGAAGCATTCCTTATGGAAAAAGCAAAATCCTTACAAAGTAAACTATTAGAATTTAATGTGCCTATTCTGATTGAATGATTTGATATATGACCATCTATAGTCCAAATAAGAATTAAACCAGAATCGTGAATTAAGATAGCTACTATTGAATGACTAACTAATGATATCGCTCTTTCTTTGAAATCTAAATCACTTAGAATAATAGCACCGATCCCATGAACAGATTGCGTGGGAATCCAAATTCCAAATCCAAAACCATCTATGGTAAAAGTGGCAGATATTCTTTCCACAAATGAATTTCAAGATGCAACCAAAAGTTCTGATACAAATTTGACGCTTGGTAAAGCAATTGATGGTTCCATTATTATCAAAACATTGGAATCTATGCCACATCTTCTTGTTGCGGGAGCAACATGATCTGGAAAATCAGTTGGAGTAAATGATTTTATTTTGAGTCTTATGTATCAAAATACACCTTCTGAATTAAAATTTCTGATGGTTGACCCTAAACAAGTTGAATTAGAATTATATTCAGGACTACCTTATCTATTGGCGCCTATTGTATTTGAATCAGAAAAAGCATTGAAACTTTTGAAGTGGTCGGTTAATGAAATGGAGAAAAGATATTCAATTCTCAAAGAAAAAAGAGTCAAAAATATTGATGAATATAATAGTAAAATTATTGGAGAAAAAATGTATCGTATTGTATTTGTTATAGATGAATTGGCAGATATGATGATGTCTGGTAATAAAAAAGATGTAGAAACATGTATCACGCGTATAGCCCAAAAAGCCCGTGCTGTGTGAATTCACCTGATTGTAGCTACGCAAAGACCTTCAGTAAATGTTATTACTGGGCTTATCAAAGCAAATATTCCTACAAGAATGGCATTTGGTGTTGTTTCTGAGATTGATAGTAGAACAATTTTGGGCAGAAAATGAGCAGAAACATTACTTTGAAAAGGAGATATGCTCTATATAGATCCTTCTACTAAACATCCAATTAGAATTCAAGCGCCTTTTGTCTCTACTGAAGAAATCGAAAAAGTGGTTCAAACGCTCAAAAATAAATACATGGGTTGACTTACTGAAGAAGATATCTATAACCCAGAAATCGTCCAAATGCTAGAAAGTAAATTTGAAACATGAGATAATCTTTTTGGAGGTGGTAATTGAGATGATGATGAACTTATAGAACAAGCTATCCAAGTGATTTCAGAAACAAGGAAAGCCTCTGCAACTCTTTTACAAAGGAAACTTTGAGTAGGGTTTGCTCGTGCAGCGAGAATTATGGATCAAATGGAAGAAAGAGGTCTCATTGGACCACAAGATTGAGCAAAACCTAGAGATATATTTTTATAGAATTATTATAACACATGAATTTACCTAATAATACCCCATCATCTCATATTCGTTTAAATGAAAAACAACAAAGATCTTTTCAACATTTAGCATCTCTCTTGAGAAGATCTGCTATAGAACATTTAGAAAATTTCAATAACATTCATCAAGATGTTATGGATGCATTTACTATGTCTGATGAAGCAAATAGAGGAATCTATATACCTATACTTGATATGGCTGTACCTACTATACCATCAAAAGAAAATGAAGAAACATTAAACAAACGTTTTTATAAAAAACTAAATAACTATCCGAAAGCTGATGCCTGGTTTTGATTATCTAATAGAATCTTTAGGTCAAATATTGCTAACAAAGGAAATTTAACAGACGAACAACAAATAGAAGATATGTTTGATGCTCAAAAAGAAATGTCTGTTGCAAATGCTATACTAGATAATCTCATAGCTCAAAAAAACAAAAAAAAAGGAAGTTAATACAACTTCCTTTTAAATTCTCTTATTTTTTCTTTGGCTTTATAATAACCTCTTCGATTAAAAAAGATTCTTTCTCTAAGATTTCTTTATAATCCTCTCCAGCGCCTACATAATTCTCATCATCCGCTAACCATACTATATGGAAGCGGTTTCCAAAAAAGTTATTTAATTCAGTAAAAAGATCTCCTATTGTTTTACCCGATCCTGAATTAAAATATTCCAATATCACTACCAAAATCAGATTTTGATCTGCCTTTACCCATTGATCCTTGATTAATTCAAGAAGATCATTGTAAAATTTCTTCAAATATTTTGAATCTTCAAATCTAGAATTTCCAGAAATAAAGACAAATGTTGGATTGTTTACTGCAGGAATTTTTGCAGTAGTATCCAGCGCAGAATCTAATTCACATATTTCAAGAAGTTTTTTGCGTACTTCTTCCTTATCAGCGAAAAGACCAACAAAAGGGATCATATCTTTTGAGCTCCCTTGATCATAAATGATTGATGTTGACATATAGTTTAATTTTTAGTTTTGGTTTTTGTTAATAAATAGTTTCTTATTTTTATGTTTTGATTTCTTGTTCATTTATACGAAGAAATATCTTCGCCTATTTCTTGAAAAAGAACTCGCCTGTCATACTTTCGTGTATATCCTCGCATTTTGGCAAGATCAGAAACAACTTTTTGTTGAGCTGACTGGTATTCTTGTACCGATAGCTCAATTTCCGTAGTTTCTATTGCCTCAAATTGAATAGTTATATAAGAAAGTAGATAGCTTCTAATCTGAAGATTTTGTTCTTTTGTTCATATATAATTTGCTATATTTAATGTTTCAGCTAATATTTTTCTGTCACGCTTCCAGTTCCCTCCAAAAAATGTAATTATTTTTGATACTGGTTGCTTCATTAAAAGAAAAGCATCCTGAGGATGAACATTCTTTTTTTCCAACACTAACGGTGTTTGTAACAATTGCGATGTTTTGCTATCGAAATCTTTTGTTCATTGTTGGATTGTTGTTGATGATGTCGAATCTACAGTGGGAGTTGAAATTATAGAAACTGATTGTTTCTCGGCGTCAAAAGGTTTGTATGAATTTCATTTCAATGTAGCTAAATCACATGCAATCAATGTTGCATATCAATCTTTGGCACCATACATTAATAAACTGTTTCCTCTTTTTTCAATATGATCAATTCAAATATCATTAACGGATTCTTCTTGATTAATCCTCAACACAGGGAGATTACATTTTTCTCCCAACAATACTTTGATCATTTGATCCCCATTAACAAATTCTTTTATAAGATCAATTCTATTGTATCATTTTTTAGTAAGAGCCGCTAATTCATCTGTATACTGACTTGGATCAAATATTGTTTTTGCGGAGATTCAAGAAACAGGTATTCTTGTAATCTCACATGACATACCAAAAAACGTTTTGATTGTTGTATCAGCTTTGGTTATTCATCAGAAAATAAGCCCTATCATCGTAACAAATAAGATACTTTTTCCCAAAGTTTTTTTCACCATGACTTTTTGACACAAATAAAAATCTGATTTTGTTCTTATAACAATCTAAACAATAAAGTCAAGATTGTTTTTCGTATTTTTTTGTTTGTTGTTTTTGATATTGTATAATTTTTTTTAAAAAATGGTTTATCATTTTATAGAATTTTTGGGTTTTTTTAGCTGTTTTTTTGTTTTAGAGTATTATTAGATTTGTATACCGCACAAGTTTTATGTGCAATGTTTCAATTACGATTTAGTATATTCTATTTATTTATACAACGCATTATGGGAACCACTTACTCAGCCAATGAATATCTCCCTTCAAGAGAAACTGGCAACACTAGACAGGAACTTGACTGGTTAAAGAAGATTATCGGGGATAAGGACAAAGGACAATCCGTCGATAATATTCACTTTGACGAAAAGTTTAAGGATAAAAACCTTGATGCTAAAATTTCTGATAAAATTAAATCTTTGGATACGATAACAGATACGCTTTTTGATGCATATATGATAGAAAAAAAAGACATTATAAAAGATATTTTAAATGGACAAAGCAGTAAGGAAGAAAAAAAATCTGCAATAGAAACATTGTTTAAATGATTTTTACAAGACATTCAAAATCCTCAAAAAATAGAAGAATATAAACACAATTTAGATTTATCAAATGCAATTGGCTCTTTTAAAACAGTTTTCGAAGCTTTTAGAGAAACAATATCTGCTGAAACAGAGACCGTTATAGATCTTTCCAAATTGGAACTTAACTATTTAAAAGATGAAGTTCTTGGTGCTGTTTCTAATTCAAATAATAGCACAGACGGTAATCTTGCGTGATACGGTCGATATCATTGAGCAGGAATAAATGCTGGACTAAAAAAGGATGACGATTTAAATAATAAAACAAACAACAAGGATAAACTTGTAGAAAATAATTCTAACAATACTAATTTGTTTGATGCGTTAGATAAAAATATTCAACAATATTACACAGACAAAAAAACTAATGAAAAAATATACAACCCTATCAATGATGTTATTCTTTATAAAGGAGAATCTTATCTTGATATAGATGAAGATGACTGAGATCTACCAGAAAATACACCAGACAAAAGAGCTCTCAAAAAAATTCTTTCTGGAAAGGAAGCATCTTTACTTCTCGTTGATCAAAACTTTAAACCTACAGGATCAGAAAAAAAACTCCTAAAAGAACTAAGAAAAACAATTACCGATATCTGATTAGACTCATTTGGAGATGCCATCAAAGAGGTTAAAAAAATATATTTTCAACAATGACCAGATGCTGACCGATCAGGGGAAGAAGAAAATATAGCTAAACTTGGTGTTCTATTTACTACCGCTATGAAACCATCAAATGATTATCCATATTTTTCTCGTGTAATCAAACTTTTCACCGAGGAATTTATCAAAAATCCAAATACTACCTTTGTAGAAATCTATAATACAATTAATAATGCTAAATCTAGAAAAGAATCATGATTAGCAAAAGAAAATAGAAATATGTTTCAAAGAACATTAAATACTCATGGAAAAGCTTTTGATATTCTTGAAAAAACATCTAGATCTTTGGATAAAAAAGCAGCAAAAGAATTGTCTAGACGAAATGAAAAACTAAATATAAATAAAGTAATTGAAAGTAATATGAAAAGAGTAGAAGAAAGTAGATCAGAATGATATGAAGATGAAGTAATGAAAGGTAGAGGTGAAGAAGCTAAATTTATTACTTTCCTTGTAGAACAATTAGAACCAGCTATGGATAATGATGGCAAGAAAAATCATTTATATGAAGTGCTATCAGGCGATATAGGAATAGATGAATTATCGGATGGAAAAGCAGCATTTCTCCATTTTTTCAATGCAACCCGCCTTGGAACAAATATCGAACAATATGCCAATGCTAAACATACCTATGAAGCATCAAAAGAAGTTGGTACTCTAGAAGAAAAACAAAACAAATTTGTAAATATACTTACTGATCTCAATAGAGATGGTAGAATTGATTTTGGTGATGGTGCGGTAAGAACAGGATTACAATTACGTTCATATTATGCTACTGCTATAGATGAAGTTTGAGAAGAAAATGTTCTCTCAAATCTGATTAATGTTGCAACAAGTCATGCAAATACAAAAAATTTCAAAAATTATGCAAAAATATTAAATACAATTGGAAGCCAAGCTGATTATTCTACAAAGCTTGATAGTTTTATTGGCGAATTTAGAGATCCTGGATTTGTTAAATTTATACAAACAGTACTTTTGGAATCACCGCTTGATACTGATCTTCTTTTGACACAATGAAATAATGCGTTTAAACATTATTCAGAAATGATCGATGATTTAAATGATCAAGATAAAAAAACAATCCATGCCTATATTGATGACCAGTTACAACAATATGATGTGGATCCTATCATCAAAGAAGGGCTTTTCCAAGCTATAGCAACACCGTTGATTCAAGCAAAACAACAATGATTAGGTGCGGGAGTTCGTGTTTCTTTGGATAATCTTCTTCAAGGACTTAGCATCAATGTGGGAACTGGTTTTGTAGGTGATACGCCTTCTGTTCTTGGTGTACATCTTGCGCGAAACAAGAATTTTAATTTGGACGAAAATACAGCAATATATACAGGAGCATCTTTGGGGCTTGTAAATGGATTTATACCTGTTGCAAGTATTGGTGGTTGAGCAGAAAAATGGATTACCAATAAAAATAAGAAAAACCTTGATGCTTCTTCTGCTAAAAAAGTATCATTAGGACCAAATCTTACTCTTATTGGAGGTATAATTCCTGCTATTTGAATTACCGCTGGATTTGGTGTTGATAAAATGAGAGGAATCGAAGAACAATCTGAATATATAAGAAGTTGAGTAAAACCAATAATACAAGAATTTATCAAAAATTATGATCAATTGGATGGAAGCAAATCTGATAGTATCAAACTTTTTAAAAGAATTCTTCAAAAACAATTTGGAAATTCTGATATAGAAACTATAGAAAAAGCAGCTAATAATATGTATACAGCTCTAACTTATTTTGGATTTACCGATAATGATCGTAAAAGTATTCAAGAAAATATTGGTCATTTTTCATCATTAGTTGCTGACTTTTATGTAACTAATCGAACTAACGAACAAATTTTGGGACTCAATCGCTGGCATTTTAGTAATGCTTCATTGTGAGTTCAATTTTTGGCTTGATACTACCCTATACCAACAGTTTGTGTTCAAATAGCAAAATACAAGAACTTATATTTCAAAGATACCCAAGAAAGTATTCAACGCAATAATATGGCTGAAACTACTGGATTTTGAAATGAATTTAAGAATATTGAAAACCATCAAGGTACTGTTGATTATCTCAATAAGGCATTAACTATTGATAAGGTAGAAAAAATTGTAAATAGCGAAACAACACTTATTAATAAGTATAATATTTCTTTGTCTTCTGATGGAAAATATTTTATCTTACCAAAGGCATTGTATCAAAAAGGAAATATTAATATCAATATAGACCCTGCATTAAAAGGATATTTGAAAGAGGTTACTCAAGAAGGGACCAATGAAAAAGCTATTCAAATTCCCGTATCTATAGCAATTCGTCATATGCAAAGAAAACAAGGAACAGACAATATTCATGTTCTCAATATTGGTGATGTGAAAACAGAAAAAGAAGATCTTCAATTGAAGATTGGAAGAGCTGTTCCAAAAGATTGGTTATGAGATAAAGAATTGGCAGATCAGACTCTTGATATTCAAAAATCTTTAAATAATAAAATTACAACGCTCAAAAACAAATATTCATTATTTCCTATAGAAAAAGTAGTGGTACAAAACAATAAAATTACTTACTATGATAAGAACAATATCGCTATAGCAGATTTGACAGATATTCCTTTGCGCACAACAGTAACTATAGATGGAAGTGTTTCTCCATATACCAAAACACTTTCTGACGCAACAAATGGAGAACATACACTTATCTATAAAGAACAAGCAAATATTGTTAGTAAATACGAGATAAAGGCAGTCAATAGACTTACTACGTCATTTGAACAGTCTATAACAAATATAAAATCTGAATTAAAAAAACTTGATAATCCAAAGGATATGGATTTTGAAAATTTCTTGGCAAGTGGAATTAGTTCTAGAAATATAGATCAAACAGCTATAAGTTTGATAAAACTTTTGGAAAAAATACCAAATTATACTATCAACGCAGATATTACAACATTGAAAACTAAACTTTTTTCATGAACTTCTTTGGAAAAAACGCAAATCGTAAACCATGTGAAGAGTGTTTTTGCAGATAATTATGATGGAAAATTTAATAATCATAGAGATATTGTAAATACTTTAACATGACGTGGTGATAGACGAAAGACAATTAGTGGTCCATCTTCAAAGGTACCAACTGAAATCGGTATTGACGCTCTCAGACAACAATTTATTGATAACAAGCACACTCCTTTCGATATACCGACAGATGCACCAATATTTGGATATACTGCACGATATAGAAATGGAGCAAACCAAGAAGCGAAAAATCGATCAATGACTTTGCCAGGATATACCAATGTATTAAAAACAAATAAAACATATATGTCCAAGATAAATGAAAACGACACACGTCCTAGAGATTGGTTTTTATCAAACTTTGAAAAAAATATACAAGAACAACAAATATTTAAGAATACGCTCAATGCTATGTTGAAGACCAATCCTACTCTTCCTCAAAATCTGTTTGATAAACTTAATCGAACAAAAATAAAATCTCTTTTTGAATATACATTAGATAACAAATCCAATAAGATTCCGAATGAAGTTACTATTGACATTAATAATAAAATATATACTATTAAGTTGAACGTAGATCGAACATTCTATTTACTCAAAGAATGTGCAAATGAATCCATAGGATTTGTACCAGAAAATATTGAAATTACAGAAAAAAATACTAAGCCTATAGATGAAACAATATCTGTTATGCCACCGATGGTTTGACTTCGAACCAATACCACAGGAACACTTAATAGAGCAAATATGGCACAAAAAGCCACTAGAGAAGTAAGTTTTACTTTTGTAAAACAAAAACCAAAAGAAGATAAAGTAACTACTGAAGTTGTAGAAGAAAAAGATATCACACTTGAGGTACAACCAGAAGATCAATTTGTGCTAAATGAAGATGGGTTGTCGTATACACGTATTGATGGAAATGGAAATCAAACTATATTTATTCCAGATGACCTGGCTGCTTTCCAAGAATTTTTGAACGGAAATACAGAAAATATTATCTTTACAGGAACAGAAATCCCTGTATGAGGAGATATTACTAACGAACTAATTCCATGAAATGGAAATGCTCCATTAAGCTGAACTAAATCTTTCTGAACAGGTGTAGGAACATGAAATGAAGATTTGAGAAAGAAAAAGAAAAAATAATTATAATTCCATAACAAAAATTATTATCTTCTAACAAAATTCTTTTATGAAATATTTAATATGAAAGACTAGAAATATATTGTGATATAGTGTTATACTCATGAGCTTAACCTTCGGTTTTTCTCGTGTTTTTGCTTATAATCCTGTAGATCAACATATAAGCGATACACTTTCTCAACAATGTCAGGAAAATAAAAATCTTGCACATTATATTGGACAAAGTATATCATATGGAATCCTTGTTAAAGATGGAGAATCTTCAGATCGATATCTCAATAATCATCCAACAACTGCTGGAGTACCTATTGCAGATACACCAGAAAATATGCCATATATTAGCAAAATATATCTTTGGAATCCTTATGGAGTACTATCTTCATCCCCTACTGCAACCGAAGCTAACCAACTTATTCCAAATTTTATGTATATTTCAAATGTAAAACCAGAAGGAGTAAGTAAAGTAAAATTTGCAAGACAGTTTGCTGCTATGTATACTACTACAGGATGAATGACTAGAACTTGAGTAAGTGCACAAATAAATGCTCAAATTTCAAAACAACAAATAGGCTCCAAAACAGCACAGACAACCTCTTCTTACAAATGGTTTGATGAAAACAATGGAGTGCATCTTTGGAACTATAAAATCAACAGCGCATTTAATCCATCACCTAAAAATACTATTTGTATGAACTTTTATGTGGCAACTTGTTGAGACAAAGTAATTGATGATCCGAATAAAGAATGATGAAATAGTACAAATGGAAAACAAGGAATACAAACAGCTCAATGATTTGTTGTATGGACAAATACAGGTTTTACAGCAGAAAAATGTGATTCCAATACAGAAACTGGCGCAGCTTGTGTAAATGGAACGCTTGGATGCTGTAATGCTACATGTAGTTGATTTGGCTGATCAAAAGAGAAATGTGGAGATGAAACTTTACAGCCAGCTGGAACTTATTATAATGGTGATACAAATGATATGAGTTTTGAAGAATGTGATGATGGAGACACAGAAAATGATACTGACTGAATGATAAATGGAGACGATCCAAGTTTTCATTTCTGTAGTAGTATTTGTCTTCCAACGTTTACTGAAGCATTTGTCGAAGTATTTATTAACTAATAACATCTTTTACCCTTATTTCCCTTGTCATGATAAAGACAAATTATTACAAAGCAATATTAATTATAAGTATGATAGTTTGATTAACTAACATAACATTTGCTAGTAATGTAATTGGTGATGTTCCAAGTAGTTCAAACGAAAACAGAACATTAAACCGAGAAACAACTATTTACAATTGAACTTGTGATATAACCCAAGATCTAGCTTTTTATAGTTGATCTCCTGTATATCTTCGTGTTGGTCAACCAAAATGACCTGTAAGCTATGTTTTTGATAAAACAGAAACGTACGTAAGAGGATATAATCAATCTACTTTTGTTGGTAATATTAAATTTCCTTACGTTTCCAATTTTGTACCATCTACAACCATAGATTCAGATAGTTCTAATATATTGACTGTTGACGCTACTGGAGCCACTTTATTATGATCTGCAAATACAACAAGAAATCAAGCTGCAGGACAATTTGTAACATTTAACAACGAAAGATCTATTGTCCAAAATGCAAATGGCGTCTTATTAAATTATTATTATATAAGAGCTAATGACCTTTCTCTTCATAATGGAACATTAAACGTAATAATAAATCCAAGCATTACCAAAAAAATATCTTGTACTAATTATTATGTAGCAAGATGTGGTGATGGTGTGATTGATAAACAAACAGGAACAAGTGATGGAAATTGATGAATCACAACTCAATGATGAATATTTTTGCTTTGGCATGGAAATTCGATTAAACCAAATGAAGTCTGCGATGATTGAGCACAAAATGGACAAGCAGGAAAATGTAAAACTGATTGTACAGGAATTTGAAGTGGGACAGAAACGGGAAGTCTTGTAGTTGATAAAATTCTTGTTAATTCTCAATTACATACCCCATGAGATACTGTTGAATTTAGAATAAATATCTCAAACCCATCAACACAAACAGTACAAAATATTGCTATTGAAGATTATTTTCTTCCAAGTGGATTTGAATATATTTCTAGTGAAATTGTATGAGTTACTTGACCTACTTATTTCAAAACTGGTTCTAATGCAAGCTGAAATTTTGTAGTTCTCTATACATGATTTAGCTTATCTGCAGGACAAAACGGATATATACGTATTACCGCAAAATTTAATTCTTGTAATGACGGACGAAATCATGCATTCTGGTCAGCAATAAGTAACTGAACACCTCTTAATTGATATACAAACGAACAAGTACTATGTTCTGTTGGCGGTGAGGTAACTATTTCCAAAACAGCTACTCCAAGTAGTGTTCAATTATGACAAACAGTTGGTTTTACTATCAGAGTTAATAATGGTACAACGAGTACTATTACCAATGTTCGCGTACAAGATATGTGGCCAGATTGTTTCTCTTTTGTAACAGGAAGTTCTCAATCAACACCTTCTGTAACACCAAATTCAAATGGAACTTTGACAGATTGGCCTCTATGATGATTACCAGCAAATCAAACATTTATTATAAATTTTTCTGGACAGGCAAGTACTAATCCAAGTTGTGCAGGAAAGACATATAGTAATACAGGAAAAATTTATTACACAGACGCTGGAGGAGATAAGCAAATACCAACAAGTGCTAGCGTTTCTATTGTACAATCAATGGCGTGAATAGATATCGAAAAGAAAGTTACTACGTTTGGTTATGGACCTGGAGATGAAGTTGAATATAGCATTACTTATAGAAATCTATGATCAACAGCTGTTGGACCTTTTATAATTAAGGATTTTTGGCCAGATTCTTTGAGGTTTCTGAACTCAGATCCTGCTCCAAGAAATATCAATGAACGTCCTGTTCTTGTTTGGGAAATAAGTGGTTTACAAGGATTCGAAGAAAAAACTATAACAATTAAATGAACCATCAAATAAACCTTTACCTATTTCATATACGAATGAAAAAACAAATCTTTGGTAGTATTACTGTACTTATTGGACTCTTGGCTTCTGGAGTAATTTTTGCGCAGGACTTAGAATATACCGATTGTACACAAAATGCAGAGGGAAATTTTATTTGTCAGGAATACCAATCTTGTAATAATCCTGATGGATTTTGTTCTTGTACAAAAAATTCTCTTCGTATTCCTCATAATACTACGTGTTTAGCAAATAATACGCTTATAAAAAATAGAGTTGTTTCTTCTTTTGCTGTTTCTGGAAGCATTGTTACTTTCAAATTTACTATACAAAACAATCTTATCCCAAAATATTTTGAATTAAGATTACCACCCGCATATAATAATCCTAGAATAAGAATACTTGAACTTACTTCAGATTGATTGAGTAATTGAGGATTGATTGCTTTACAAAATGGATTTATTAATCCAAAATATTTTATTAATGTATCGGAAACAAAAAACATTATTGTAACAGGAGAAATTGTATCTTCTTCTTTATTATTTGATAGAATAGAAACTAGTGCTTGTCTTAGAACTTTTGGGTCTTCTACATGTATAAATGAACCCGTTACTTATATTCTTCCTACCGCAAATTATAGTATAACACAAAATATTATTGATCCTAAACCAATATTTTCTCAACAACAAGCTCTTTATGAAATACTTGTAACAAATAATGGATCTAAAGAAAGTACTGATGCTGTAAAACTTACAAGTGCTCTGGGAAATTTTTTGGGAGAACCAATTCTCACTTATCAGGAAGACAAATTGACTACTTCACAAGTAAGTAAATGAATTTACTCTTGGGATTTGTGATCATTGGCTCCAGGAGCAAGCAAAGCATATAAACTTGCTGCACCATTATTATCAACACCTCCTGCTGGATCTGTAATTACTACTACTGGAAGTATCCAAGCTGGTCGTGAATTAATCTTTTCTGATAATATTGCTGTTACTTCATATACATTACCAACTGTAATAGATATTATCTTGGAAAATCTCCAAAAAATTTCCTCTGAACCTGAGGCAAATGGAGAGGAACTATGATATTCTATGACCTATACCAATAAAGGAAATGCAAGAGCCGAAAATGTTTCTTTAACTGCACTTATTAGTGGAACTAACCAAATTGCTACTGTATTTTCGCTTCCTGACCTTGAGCCAGAAACAATAAATACTGTGGTTGTTACGTGATTAGTAAACCAAAATTATCCAATAGGAACCAGATTTTGTTTTTCTTGAACTATTGGTGCAAGTAATGAAACATCTACGTGAAATAATAATAGCTTATCATGATTGTGCTATACCTTTGTAAAAAGTGCTGATGTTGCTATAGAAGCAAATTTGACTAATGAATTAGTTACTATAAATAAATGAACAACACTTACTTACAATATTAAATTGTCAAATAAAGGAGAAAAAACAGCCAATAATATAACTTTGAATCTCTATCCATCAGCAAATCAAAGTTCACAAACAACCACTATTTTGAGTGGAATAATGCTTGCTGGAGGCGAAGAAAAAACTATTTCGTATACTTCGATTTTAAATGATTATCCTATGCAAGGTACGAGTATTAGTCTTTCTGGAGAAGTTTCTTTTACAGGGATAGATCTAGATCTTACTAACAATAAATTTGCAATTACCAATGACCTTCCAGGATTGGCTGACGTATATATTAATCATATTATGTTGCCGTTTAGTGGATTTAAAATGGGAGATACCGTTACTTATATTATAACTTATGGAAATAGTTGATTTGCATCTGCTTGGAATCCTATGGTTAATTTTGCATTACCATCTAGCATCGAAGCAACTCAAACAGAATGGAATCTAGGAAAATCAATTTCAGCAGGATCTACGGGAATGCTTGTAGTAACTTGAACACTCAGACAATTTCTTAGTGCTGGAACAGAATTTTCTAGTCAAGCTCGTATTTCTACTCCTTCAGCGCAAGTAACTACAGGAAATGATATTTCTCTTATTACATGAACAGTGGCTGCGTATGATAATATTGCTTTTACTATTTCTGCTTTTAATCGAACAAAGCCGTTATTGAATTCCCCTCTTCAAGCTGTTTCTGGGGATTTAATTCAATTTACTATTTCTTATGTAAACAATGGTAATGTACCAGCTAACACAACCATTACAGTAAGAAATCCTTGAGCACTTACTTTTGAAACATATAATCAAAACTTATCAATCTGAGTTAACCAACAAGGATCAATTACTCTTACTGGACGTATTGCTTATAGAAATTTTACTCCACTTTCTCCTACTATTGAAATAGCCTACAATAATACTTGAATTTCTAGAACATTTACTATAGACGAACCTTATGTATGTGGAGATGGTGAATTAACAAGAAATGAAGAATGTGAACTTGATGGACAAGGAGTTACTAATCTAGATCAAGATTGTGAAAAAATTCAAAATGTTTGTACTTTAGTCACTAAACGTATAACAAATAGAGCTTGTGTTGTAATTAATGGTGTAACTGGTGATTGTAGCGACGCTGTTATCACATTAAAAGATCCTAGTTGTGTTGATTTGCATATAACTCCTGAAAATAGCAGCTCTACAAGAGTTATTGCAAGATGTCTTGGTCAATATACCAATACATTTACTCCTGTAACTATTGATTGTGGTAATTGAGATTCTGGGACTTGATTTGCCGATCCTTTTGGTTTCTTCTCTACAACATGTAGCTATGATAATACTAATGAAGCTGAAAGATCAAGAATTTCTTGTACTGTAGGAAATGATAATACTAATGAAGCTTGTAAACGTTCTGTACTTTCTTGTGAATTAGGGTTAGAATCTAATGTTGTTATTTTTGATGCTGATGAAGAAGAATGAACAGTAAAAGTAGAATGTTCTATAGACAATGAGGACTCTGAAGCTACCCTTGAAATTGATTGTGGTAATGGTGATGGAGATAGTAAAAATGGTGATCATATGACATATACATGTAAATATGATGAAGATGATTTTGATGAACATGAAATGAATATTAGCTGTTCTATAAATTGAATTGAATGCGATGACGATGATGTTATTTTGGATGAAGGATTCGTAGGTATTTGTGGAAATGGAGAAAGAGAATGATATGAACAATGTGATTGAGGGGAAACTAGATGAGAAGGAAATGGTTGTAAAAGAGGATGTACTCTTGATGAACCTGCTGGATCTTGTCTTTCTATAGGAAATGCTAATATCTCTGTCCAAAACAATGAAATTATGCCTTTCTGGTGGAGAATTTATGATACAAGCAATATTATTTCTTCTTCAAAATGTGATGAAGATAATGAGAATAAAATTAAAAAATCTACTATGAAATGTTGATTCTCATTACAACAACCTGGAGAAGATTCTGAAGAAATATTTAATAATATTGATTGTTCTGATACACAACTTGACAAAGATTTACTTTTCAAAAATTTTTATCCTGAGTATTGGAGAAATGCTTTTGGAAACTATTATATAAATTTTGACACACTCGCTTCATCTAGAATTTTTGATGAAAATATTTTGGGAGAACATAAAATTCGTTTGGATAAAGTAACTTATGAATATTGTGCTTGTGATGAGAATGGTTGTGATTGGGAAGAAACAGAATTACAAAATGCATGTGAAACTAACTTCACTATTACCAAACCATATCTTGTACAAAAGAGTGCCTTTGGGATAACACCAAAAGCAACAACTATCGATCTCAAAAATTTTAAAGAAATGTTAAAATGAGATCCTTTAGTAAACAAAACTGATCTTGCTAGTGTAATGGTATTGTCTGAAAGCGAATATGCCGGATTTGGTGTAATCAATCCAATGATTGAAAATTTTGTTTATAGAATGGAAAAACTAGCTGTATCTACTACAAAATACCCAGAAAACCTAGAAAGAGATTGAATAACATCTGCGAAAAAAGTACCTAATAAGGATATTTATATCTTATATGGAAAAGGTAATTGAACTACTATTACTATAGAAAACTCTACAAATATAACAAAACCTTTCACTCTGATTATAAAAGATGCAAATCTTGAAATCAAGGGAGATATTTCTGTCAACGGTATGTTTATTGTCCAAAACTGAACAATTTCATTTAATGAAAGTTCAAATAGTACATGTACTAAACCACAAACAGTAAAAGGAATCTTTGTAGCAAGTAATTTTTCTGCTGATTCTATCATAAATAAAGACCTAAATAAAAAGTGGTGTGATGCTGGTGGTCTTCATGTTAAATGAGTTCTTATTGGATGATGAATAGAAAATCTTGTAAATAATAAAAGATCTACGCTATCAAAATGGTTTTATGTAAGTTGAGGAGAAAATAGTATTAAGACACAAAGAAGAAATATGATTTTTAATTGAGCTTCTGTACTTATTGAATATAGTCCAGAACTACGACAACAACTCCCTCCAGGTGCTGATGAATTTACCAAAGCCCTTGAAGTATATAAAAAATAAACAACAAAAGATTGACAATAATTTTTTAATCAGTAACTTCTATTGATTGATAAAGTTTTATATATGATGAAGATTATGAGACATAACGCTGAATGATCAACTTTTCTTGAGAAAAAAATAAATAAAATACAAAATATTTCACTTTCTTCACAAACAAAAATATACCTTGCGCTTTGTTCTATTCCTGGTGCTGATATAGTATTTCAATGAATCGAAAGTAGTTGATTTCGTCCTTTAGAGACTATGTGATTGGCTGGGATAAGTGCGGCTGTTGGATATTATATCAATAAACATCTGCAAAAAAACAATAATGATCTTAAAAAATGTTTGAAAGAATCTAGAGAACAGGCCACACAATTTGAACTCAACATAGAAAATCTTGAACTATTACTCAAAAACATTCCTGGAATTTGATTCTATATAATGAGTTATGATAATACTTATACAAGAGTAAATGAGAGTTTCGCTAGAATGATTGGAAAAAGAAGTGAAGAAATCTTAGATAAAACTGATGAAGAATTGTTTCCTCTTCTTTCTGATGATATACGTAATCGTTTATTAGCCTCAAATAAAAATTCTCTGGATACTGTTGAAGAAAACGATGATCAAGAAACTCTTGAAGAGATAATCTCTTTACCACTTGAAGATGGGGAACATATTATAATACTCAAAAAAACGCCGATTGTAGAACATGGACAAAAACGTATTATGGGTGTTGCTATAGATATTACATCACTTATTGAACAACAGACTATTCTTGAAGAGCAAAAACAATTGGCCGAAGAGCTTGCGAGAAAAGCAGAAGAAACATCTACATTAAAAGATGATTTTCTAGCAAATATGTCCCATGAACTAAGAACTCCTTTAAATTGAATTATATGATTCTCCGATATTCTTTTGAGACAAGAATCAAATGAAAAGAATAAATTATTCTTAAGTAAAATAAATCAAGCTGGTTATGATTTATTAAAACTAATTAACAATATTTTAGATATGGCTAAATTAGAAGCTGGTATGAGCTCTTTAATTGAGAAACCAATATCAATAAAAAGCATTATTACTGATGTCGTCGAATTACAAGATCATTCTATAAACAAAAGTAGTTCTAATATTTCTATTATAATAGACAAGGATATTTATAATTTAAATGATATTGTTTTATGAGATGAAATAAAAATACAACAAGTCCTTAACAATCTTATCTGAAATGCTATAAAATTCACGAAGGAATGATGTATTTTGATCGCTTGTCCAAAAATAGAAGAAATAGATGGTATTCAAAAAATTTATATAACAGTTGAAGATACGGGAATATGAATTCCATTAGACAAACAAGATATTATATTTGAAAGATTTAGACAGGTTGATAATTCAAGCACTAGAGAATACTGATGAACTTGAATAGGACTATCGTTATCAAAAAAAATTAGTCAACATATGGGCGGAGATATTACTGTAAAAAGTGAATTATGAAAATGAAGTATTTTTACCTTCTCTTTTATAGTAAAAAAACAAGAAGAAACACACCAAGAAAACATTGGTAATATGATAGAAATTGATTTATATGATCATTGAAAATAACATTTATTTTTTCACTAAAAAAAAGATGTCTACTCTCTTGAAAAGAATCTTATTTATTGTAATTATCTTATGAATTGCTTATGGAATTTATTGGTTAATTGATAGAAAATGAGCTGATGAACTCAAGGAAGATTTTGTTACAACAACTCAAGAAACAGTAGAATCATTAAAATCTGTTAAAGATAATGTTGTTTCTGACTCTGAAGAAAGTTTGGGAGATGTTTCTGAAATTATTGAAGAGAAGAAAATTATTGTTACGGACCCTGAAATACAAGAACCAGTAATAGTTCAACCAACAACAAAAACTACTATCACCAAAACCACTACAACAAAAACTACTACAACTCCAATAAAAACAACAAGCTCTTCATCAAACATTCTTTTCCAATTATTTAAATAAACTTGAAACTTACTAGCAAAATAACTACAAAGGTGATCGAAAGATCACTTTTTTTATAATTTTTTATTTTTTGAAAAAATCATGAATCTTACCTTGAAACAATATATTGATTGAATTAACGACTGAACTCTAGATGCCAAAAATGTTATTAATCATTATCTAAATAAAGCCAAAGAAAAAAATAGTCAGACTTTTTCCTTTGTTAGATTTCATGAAGACTATGTAAATTCACATATCGACGATTTGATTTCAAAACCTTTGCATGGAGCCCCTATCGGACTCAAAGACATTATTTTGACTAAGGGATATATTAGTTCGTGTGGGTCGAAGATGATGAAGGATTTTGTTAGTCCTTATAGTGCGACCTGTTTTGAGACCCTCGAGAAAAACGGAGGGTTGATGGTCGGGAAGACCAACATGGATGAATTTGCGATGGGCTCTAGTACCGAGACATCATACTTTGGGAAAACCATCAACCCTCACGGGATTAACCGTGTACCAGGAGGATCAAGTGGCGGAAGCACTGCAGCGGTAGCTGCAGATCTCTGCATTGCAGCACTGGGAACTGATACCGGAGGGAGCGTCCGCCAACCTGCATCATTTTGTGGGATCGTAGGATTGAAACCTACCTATGGAAGAGTTTCTAGATATGGAGTACAATCTATGGCTTCTAGCTTGGATCAAGTGTGAGTAATTACCAAAACTGTTGAAGATGCTGGAATCTTGTTGAAGGCGATTGCTGGTTACGATACCCACGATGCTCAAAGCTGCCCAGAAGCTGATACTTGGCAACAGCCGACATATAAAAATGACGTAAAAAAACCAAAACTCGCGTTGCCAAAAGAAGCACTTGGTGAAGGATTGGATCCGAGAATAAAAACCAGATTTCTTGAATATATAAAAAAACTTAAGGGGCTTTGATGGGAAATAGAAGAGATAGATTTGCCTATTATGGGATATGCAGTTCCGATGTATTATACCTTGATGCCAGCTGAAGTTAGTACCAACCTAGCGAGATTTGATGGAATTAGATTTGGACTTCAAGATGACACAACCAAATATCCAGATATTCTTGATTATTATAAACATATAAGATCTGAAGGATTTGGAGAAGAAACCAAAAGAAGAATCTTGCTTGGAACTTTTGTTTTGAGTTCTGCGAATTATGAGGGATATTATCTCAAAGCCCAGCAAGCAAGAGAACAACTCAAGGCCGATTTTTCAAAGATCTTCGAACAGTATGATGCAATCATAACCCCTACAACGCCTACTCTCCCAGGAAAAATCGGAGAAAAAATCAATGATCCATTGACTATGTATTTGGAAGATATGTACACTATTCCGGCTAATATGGCAGGAATTCCAGCAATGTCTATTCCATGAGGAATGATAGAAGAAAATGGTGAAATGTTACCAATGGGAATCCAGTTAATGACTGATAGACGGCAAGAAGAAAAACTGTTAGAATTATGATGAATCTTGGAAAAATTAAATTAAATATTTCCTACAATATTATTTTCCCGTTGCATTTCTCAACTGAAATCCTATATTTATTTGCGTGCCCTTTTTAGGGACATTTTACTATAGATTTTTTTATCTCAATATATTGAAAAACCGATGAACATATTTGTTATTCTTGGATACCTGCTTGCATTAGGATTTGGGTGAGCAGCAGGATTTTATGGTTATAAAAGAACCCTTACTCAAAAAGCAATCCAATTTAAAGAAAGAATGAATAAAGCTAAAGAATTAGAGGAAGAAATGGTTGAAGAAGCAAAGAAAAAAGTAGAAAAATTAATGGAACAAGCTGAAGAAAAAGCACAAAGAATCGAAGACCAAAGATTACAAAAAATGGAAGTTATTCAGAATAGATTGCTTGCTAGAGAAGAAAAAATGGATGAAAAATTAGAAAAATTAGAGCAAGAAAAAGGAAAACTCAACGATAAACAAAAAGATCTAGAAGAAAAAATTAACGAACAAGTAAATAAGCTTGCTGAAATGGCAAAACTTAGCAAAGAAGAAGCAAAAAAACAATTGATGGATCAGATTGAAAAAGAATATCAAAATGATTTTACGACCTTTATTGAAAAACTTAAAAATATCAAAAAAGAGGAAGCTGATAAAGAAGCAGCTATGATTATTAGTAAGGCACTTCCTAGGGTTGCTGTTGATTCGGTAAGTGAATTTACTACTAAAACAGTTGATCTTCCTAACGAAGATTTCAAAGGAAAATTGATCGGAAGAGAAGGAAGGAATATTTCATATTTTGAAAAAATGACTGGTGTGGAATTGATTGTTGATGATACTCCTCTTGTAGTTAGACTATCTTCTTTTGATAGTGAAAAAAGATATATTGCGGCAACAACACTTGAAAGATTGGTTAAAGACGGGAAAATAAATCCTTTCTATATTGAAAAAACATATAATCAAGTAGTTAGTGATTTGGATATGTTATATACAGAAAAAGGAAAAGAAGCGTTGACTGTACTCAATATTCCTATGATGAAACCTGAAATTGTAAAAATGATTGGTCAATATTATCTCAGATTTAGTTATGGTCAAAACTTGTGGCAACACAGTGTTGAAGTAGCAAAAATCTGTGAAGCTATCGCAAGTGAATTTGGTTTGGATACCTTACTTGCAAAAAAGGCTTGATTACTTCATGATATTGGAAAAATTATCGCTAATACAGGTGAATCTCATGCAAAAATTGGAGCTGATGTTCTTAGAAAATTTGGAATGGATCCAATTATTGTTAATGCTGCAGAAGCACATCACTACGATGTTCCTATCGATAATCCTTATGCTTGGATCGTTACTGCTGCTGACGCTATGTCTGCTTCTAGACCTGGAGCTAGATTTAATACAAAAGAACTCTTCATTGAAAAAATGGGAGAACTCGAAAAACTTATTAATGAAATTCCTGGTATAGATAAAGTACATATCATGCAAGCTGGTAGAGAAATTATGGTGTATGTAAATCCAAAAGAAATTTCAGATCTCGAACTTGAAAAACTTCTCAAAACTATTGGAGAAAAAATAGATAGCCAACTTGATTACCCTGGAATTATTAGAATCACAGGAATTAGAGAAACAAAAATTATTGAATTCTTACGTTAGTTTTTGGTGCTTAGCTGTTAGCTTTTAATTGTTAATTGATAGTATGTATCCCTATCTTACCATCTGGTGAGCGAAAATTTACATGACAGGAATTGGTATTGTTATTTCTTTTCTTACGTTTATTATCATTGTTTGGTACCTAAGCAAAAGGTATTTACAGGGATTTTGGAGATTTTTCTATCGACTTCCTCTAGTAATTACTTTAGTGTATTTTTTGGGTTCATATGTTCAATTTATGCTTTCCAATCAAGCAATAATACCAACAACTATCGAACAATTGATTTCTATTGTTGGACCTTATTGATATAAATTCCATTTTGCTGGTATTTTATTGGGGTTAGTTATAGCACTTTGCTCTTTTTTCAAAAAAATAAAAACAGTAGAAAATAAAAAAATCTGGGCAGATATCTTTTTTTATGCGTTTACTTTGTGTATTGTTCCTTTGGGGATTTTCTTGCTTTTGGGAGATAATTTTATAGGAAACACTACTGATTCCTTTTTGGGAATGAAAGCTCTTCATTCAGAAAGCCAACGAAATAAATTTGATGCAGTATATCCTATTGGATTGTTCCTTTCTTTGGGAGCATTAGCAATTGCACTTGCTGTTCATATAAGAAGAATTATTTGGAAAAAGAGAGGGTTTTGATTACAATGATTAGCATATTTACTGATCATGATCAATATCATTCTAATGATACAACAATATCCAAGATATATGGTAATTTCTATGGGAAATATTAGTCTTGATATCAAACAACATCTCTCATTCTTTGTTATTATGCTTTGTCTCTATTATCATAAAAAACGAAATACTCCAAAACCAATTTTGGAAAACTAACAATCAAAATATAAAAAATCAAAAGCTTTAAAAGATATAGTACTGACGAATGAAACTTTTTTTTCTCAAAGACCACAGTTTATATAAAATATTCAAAACGCTCGAAAAGCTTCCCAATGGAAAAACCGTTCATATTTCCATAGATCCTGAGCATGCTTTTTTTGATAATGAATGGTGGGGAAAACAAATTCAAGAACTTTTACAACAAAGAAATATTCACGCATTTTTTATTACCAAAACAGAAAATTCAAAAAGATTTTTTGAAAAAATCGGACTTCCTATTATTCATCAAGAAAAACATAAATTATTGAAGATATTACATCTCGTTTATCTATTCTTTTTTAATATCAAACAATTTCATCTCCAAGCATATACCAAAAAAAACTATATGTTTTATATGATTTTCGGATTTGAGGTAGCCTTTGCATTGATTATTTTGTATTTTTTGTATTCACTGATTCTTCCAAGAACTATTATTGATATCTATCCCGCTAATCAGTCAGAAAATATAATTTATAATTTCCGTTATTATCCTGCAAATGATAAAGAATTCGCTCTTCAAACAAAAAATCTTGCTATTCCTTATCAAACATGATTTATTGATTATAAATATACGTTATCAATCAGCGTAAAAAACATCAAGCACATTCAAAGTCCATCACAATGAACAATCAGAGTTCTTAACCCTACAGAAAAAGAATATAATCTATTAAAATGAACCAGATTTGTAACAGATGACTGACTTGTTTTTAAATCAAAAGATTGGTTCAAATTAGACCCTCATTCTGATAAAATTGTTGAAATTGTTGCAAGTGATCAGGATGAAGAAGGAAATGTTATTGGAGCAAGAGGTAATATTACCAAAGATACAACTTTATATATTAAAAATCTCAAAGAAAGTTTCTTTCTAAAAAATATTTATGCTGTAGCAACGGCTCAATTTTCTGGTTGATCTATGACTTCAGAAGGTATTGTAACACAAAAAGATATTGAAGCGCTTTCATGAAAACTTATCTCAACCATTAAACAACAAAAACAAAATATTATAAATCAGAATTTTACTTTGCCTGGACAAATTTTTCTCCATTTTGATGATCTGATTGGTATCGAAATTCTTTCTACTTCTATTGAAAATAAAGCACAAGAAAAAGTGCCCTATCTCAAAGGATCTATTGTTGCCCGTCTTTCGTTTGCTTATATTCAACAATCTGATTTATTTACGCAAACTGAACTTTACCTCAAACAAAGACCTTCTGATAAAGTTAAACTTATTACCATTGATAGATCTTCTGTGGTTTTCTTTTCTACCATAAAAAAAGATGCTTTATGAGCATATATTATTCCAACAAAACTAACTATTATTCAATGATATGATTTTCAAAAAGATATTAATAATATTTTGGATACCATTAAAACAAGTATTGTAGGAATAAATAAAGAAAAAGCCAAATTATTGCTTCTTGGCTATCCGGAAATTTCATCAGCAACCATAAGTGTTAGACCACCGTGGTATACTTCAGTAACAAAACTTAAATCTAGAATTAAAATAAATATTATTCAAAAATAGTTTCACCTTATGACCATCATTCCAATGACAAAATCATCAAATTATGAAGAAGCAAAACCACTCTTTCTTTTTAAACAAAAATCATATGATTTTATTGTTGAAGAACGTTTGCCTTTTGAATTAGATTGAACGGGAGATGCCTTTTTCGTCTATTTTGAAAAACAAAATATGACAACAATGGGTATTATCAACTTCCTATGTAATGAATTGCATATATCTAGACTTACCTTATGAGTTGCTGGACTCAAAGATAAAGATGCAATCACCAGACAATGGATCAGCATCTATCAGAGTGCCTTGAAAAAAATGGGAGGTGAAGAAGTATTCTTAAATACGCTTTCTCGTGTAGCAAAAATCATTGAAACAACATATCATATCAAACCTGTCCAGATGACCGATAATATCACTAATCATTTCTCTATTAGACTTAGAGCCACACAAGCACTGGGAGAACAGACAAAAATACGTGCACAAAAAATTGTGGAGAAGTTATTCGAAGAAGGATTTCCCAATTTCTTTGGAACACAGAGATTTGGAATCAATGGGAAAAACTGGGAAATTGGGAAGGCAATCGTAGAGAAGAAAACCTCGATCAAAGATAATTTTGAAGCAAGATTCAAACTTCAAGCATATGCCAGTTGGTTGTTCAACCAATATCTTAAAGAGAGATTACCCCTAGGAAGAATGATGATTGAAGGTGAAATTATTAAAGATGGACAGATCACGTGACCCGTCTTCGGAGATGATGTAGCGATTGCAAAACCAACTACGAAAGCATGAGTAATTCAGAAAAAATTTATGGAAAAATATAAAATTAATTCAGAATTCTTTGCTTGTTATAAAAAAAATAAGATCTTTGGAATTCCAAGACCAATTTGGGTAATGCCAAGCGAAACGCGTGTGAGATATCAAAATGACGATCTGTTGATTGAATTTAGTTTGCCGAGCGGATCCTATGCAAGTATTTTGATTTATCAGATGTTAGAAGAACTTGAGAGACTCAGAAATAAATAGATTTTATATGGTATCGTTTTTGAATGAAAAATATTATCTTATCTGGAATTCAATGATCTGGAAAAGGAACTCAAGCAAACTTGCTCCTCCAGCATTTTTGAGATAAAATTAAATATTTTGAAGCTTGAGGAATGTTGAGAACATTACAGAGTAGACCTAATACAATTGGCGATTATATCGGATCGTTGATCGATCATGGAAACGCAGTTCCTGATGTTTTTATGGTAAAATTGTTTGAATTATTTCTCCTTTCCATGGAAGAAGGAAAGGGAATGTTGCTTGATGGTTTTCCAAGAAAACCAGGAGAAACCGAACAATTTATAGAACTTATGAAATCATATAATAAAGAATTTCTTTGGGTGATTTTGGATATCAGCAAAGAAATAGGAATCAAAAGATTAACAGCAAGATGGCTTTGTAAATGATGTGGTGCTATATTGAATCAGCATCTTCATGATATTGCTCAATGTCCTATTTGCCAGTCTAAAGACCTGTATCAAAGAACTGATGATCAAATGATTGAAAAAATAGAGACCAGATTTGCTTGGTATGAAGAACTCTGTATTCCTACTTTAGCAAAATTAGAAGCACAAGGCTTGGTTCGTCATATCAACGGTGATCAGCCGATTGAAAAAGTATTTGAAGAGTTGATAAAAATTATTGGTTGATAATTATAAGATATTTATTATAAATAACTTGCTAATCTACAATTAAATATTTAAATTTAACATTATAAAAATGGCTAGAACAAATAAACAAGGAATTGCTAAGAAAAAAGCGATACAATCGAAACAAGCAAATAGACTCAAAGGAATGAAAAGATTTGAATATCCAAAAAGAAAACTTACCCTAGAAGAAGGGAAAGATCTTGGTGCTGTAGGAGTTTGGACAAATCCAAAGGGGCGTGATTATCACCGATTTTTGAGAGGTAGAAAAATTTGCTGGGAAACAAGACTTAGACTAGATCCTGATGGATATAGATATATTAGAACACCTTCTGGTGGATCAGAAATGGTTGTTGCTCCGATGTCAGGTTGGACAAGGACTAAAATGAGAAAAAATACTATTGGTAAATAATTATTTCATTTCGAAATTTATTTTCACAGATTTTTTGGTATTATTTGTATTGATTAATATCTGGTAAAACAATCCATTGGCAAATGGTGTTGTAAATTTTTCGTCATATAAAGTTTCTCCTTCAACATCGGTGATAACAATATTTTTGGGTACATACAGAGTAGATTTTGTCTCTCGCCATTTGGTAACTTTTCCTCGTTTTGGATCATCAAAAACACTAGATTGAATTGCTAATATTCATTTTTCTCTATCCGTAATTTCGATATCGTATTTTTTTTCTAATCCTTTGATAAAGGCAATATATTGATCAGGGACTTTGAGTTCATAAGAAATACCCATGGTATATTTACCTTTTGAGAGATCATTAATATCGATGATATCTCCTCGCATTTCTTTGACTGTATCATTATTAGCGTCTTTGATTTGGATATATTTGGTGACAAAACCATCTACCTTATCAAAAGAAGTATTGGTATCCCAAGCGTACATAAACCCTGTTTTGAAGGTGTTTATCAGATTGTTTTTTTGAATAGTTTCTTGCATCCCCGTACTTACATTCGACAGCCAGATATTAATTGCTTGTTTTTTTGTAAGTTCTTCAAAATTATTTACGACATTTTTGATAATATCGGTTCTATGTTTTGCAAAAAAAGATTTCACTTCTTGGATATACATTTCTTTTTTGTTTCCGCGAATTTCTCCTCTCAAAAGATCGACAGAAGCGTTGAGAAATTGCCATTCCCAGATCTTTTCTCTAAATCCAGGAATAATCTCTTCTATGGTATCTGATCTAATGAAGATTACTCATTTGATATATTTGTTCAGCAATTTCTCGTATAAATCTGGTGCCATCGTCTGTTTCACTTTTCGCATTTCGTAGGTTTCATTGAACATTTTTTCATAGAGATCTTTGAGATTTTTCCCATCGATATCCGTGAATCCAAATTTATTTCCTGCAATAAATCCTATCTTACGATCAGGAAGAAATGCAGAAGTCCATTCTGGCGCCATAATACGCGTACGATAAGCAATGAAATCTGGATAATACGAATCAACAATTTCTAGATTTTTTATATGCCCCTTATCCATTGTAATAAATGCAAATGATCAGAAGAATCATCCATTTGGTCTCTTTTCATTTGTATTTTGTAAGATCACGAGATAATTGTAAGGTTTATTTTTTCCCATCAAATCAAAAAATTCTGATTTATATTTTCGTAAATCTGCTACAAAATCTATAATTTTTTCATATCATGCAAATCACATTTTTTTGAGATAACTCTTGTTTTTTTGCATATATTCTCGAGTTTCCTCTATTTCTTTTTCTTGGGTGATGAGAATATTTTCTCCTGCGAGATATCCTTGAATAATATGGTCTAATGTTACCAAGAAGTGGGCAACTTGTTTATCAATAGGAAGAAAATAAATAGCTATTTGTTGTAAATCTTCTTTGAAAACATCTATTTTATCCTTTTCAAAAAGGAAGAGAGAAATTTTATGGTAAAATAAAATCAAAGAAAAAGCAGCAGCCAAAAGGATAAAAAAAACTACACTAACTGCCTGAAGTGGTTTTCGCGTGGAAACATTTCTTTTTTCAATTCAAAAAAATTTCATTACTAGATAGTAATATAAACGTATTCCTTATAAAAATTTAGGAAGATAATGCAAATCTGATTTTATTAAAGAAAAAGACCAGCTAATGAAAGCTGATCTTTATGGTTTTAAAATTAGCAGTCCTCAAAGGCAAGAAAAGGAGACGGATATTCCTGATTGCCTCGATTTATACTTACATTATCATTAAACCATTTGAGTACGTATACATTATCATTGCCATTTACTCGAGACAACCTTA
Source organism: candidate division SR1 bacterium RAAC1_SR1_1 (assembly GCA_000503875.1). Lineage (GTDB taxonomy): Bacteria > Patescibacteriota > Gracilibacteria > Absconditabacterales > Absconditicoccaceae > UBA5124. Next base: position 53,764 of record CP006913.1, on the reverse strand, counting down.
CATAGCCGACAGACCCGACACCGTTCCATTCCTTATTATTAGGATGCCAACACCCAGCCTTTTCTAAGCCAAATAACTTGACAAAATTAAATACTTTCTCTTTTGTGCCTTCTCCAGGAAAGAAACTAATAAATTGTTCAATTTCTGATTTATCTTTTAATAGTTTTTTTCTTTGATTTTTTGCTTCCTTTTCGGCTGCTTTACCTGTTAAATACGTTACTCCTTTGATTCCTGTATTTCAATTTCCATCTACATGACTTCCATCAAAGATATCTTTTCCGTTATGTTTAGCTGTAAGCGCAGAAAATTTCTTTTTCATCTTAATCATTTCTACTTTCCCGTCAGTAGTCACTCTGATATTGTCTTTCATTTCTTTTTGTTGATCTGGAGTAAGAGATTTCCATACTTCTGCATATCATTTATGTTGCGGGAATGGATACGCTCTTGGTGTTTGCGTAAGTTCTTTTTGAGCAAGAAGTTCTTTGATAAGCACCTCTCTTTTTTCTTGAGTAAAAGATTTTAAATTTCTGATAGATACTATATCTTCAGCTATCTCATGTCTTTCTGGTGCGTGTTCAATCTTTTTTAAATCTTTGGTTGCCATAATTATATATAACAGATAAATACATACCACCACTATAACTATTTTTTATATAATGTCAATAGCAAATAGAAATATATAATTTTCCCTAGTTTTTTGTTGGAAAAACAATAGAAATCAAGTTAATAATATCATTATTTAAAATTTTTAATTATAAAAATATTTCAATTTATGAAACACGTATTATTCGACGATGAAGCAATAGCAAATTATGCCAAAGAAAAGAAAGTCCAACCGTTTAAAGTTAAACAGATTTTTTATGAAATATACAAAAATCAGAATATTGATTTTGATGATATGACTACAATTTCAAAGGAAATGAGAGCTGAATTAGCTGAACACTTTGTGCCTATTTCTCTTGAAGCAACGGCTATTAAAGAAGATAAACAGACAACTAAAATCTGATTTACAACTCATGATGGACACCTAATTGAGACCGTGATTATCTATCATCGACAACCTGCAAAACATGTCAAAAACAATACACCAAAAATAAATAGAATCACCTTGTGTATTTCTTCACAAGTGGGATGTCCTGTAAATTGTCTTTTTTGTGTAACTGGGAAACTTGGCTTCAGTAGAAACTTAACTCGAGATGAAATAATTTCACAAGTCCTTTATGCAAATAATTATATCAAAAAGAAGTTTGGTAAAAAAGATGATAACACTTTGCATGCCGTGAGAAATGTAGTGTTTATGGGTATGGGAGAACCGCTTTTGAACTACGACAATATGAAACATGCTATTCAAGTAATGCTCCAACAAGATAGACTTTCTTTGTCAAAAAGACATATCACGATCTCTACTGCAGGAATAATTCCAGGAATCAAAAAAATGGTAACAGATATGATCGATGTGAAACTCGCGATCTCTCTTCACGCACCAAATCAAGATCTTCGTGAAAAAATTATGCCTATTGCGAGAACTTACAAGTTAAATGATTTGATGCGTTCAATAGATGAATATGTAAAAGCGACTAATAATAGAATTTTCTATGAATATATTATGATCAAAGATGTGACCGACAAACCAGAACTTGCGAAACAACTTTGCCAGTTGCTCCGTGGAAGATTGGCCCATGTAAATTTGATTCCTTATAATACAAATCCAGCCATTAAATTGGGAGAAAGTGATATGGAAACCATTCGTGAATTTCAAAGAGTTTTGGAGAAATTTGGAATAACAACAACCGTGAGAGATTCGATGGGAAGAAGTGTAAAATCGGCTTGTGGACAACTATGATTTGAAAAAGTACATAAGAAAAAAACGGAAGAAGTAGTTGACGAAGAAGATGAGGAAGATGATGATTAGAAAGATATTTATCTACTTACTACCCAATGAATAATCAACTCCAGCTCCTCCAAAGTTATTACAGATTTCTTTCTCTTGGAAAGTACCTGGAATTTTTGATTCAAAGCAAAGATTTCTCTAAAGAAGTTTTGGATATTGCAATTGTCACGGGGAAACGCTCACATTTTGGGATTAAATCATCTATGATTAAAGCGTTGCTCAAACAAATTCACGAAAAACCAGATCAAAGAAATATTTTCTGATACTTGGTCGAAATTAGCTCGTTTAGAGGTATTTTTGGAATTATGAGAGAGCTTTTAGAAAACGATGAAAAATTTAAAAAATTTGTTGTTTCCAGATTATATGAACATTATTTTGACTTTGAACAAATAATTAGATTAATTAGAAATATTCTTAGCCATACAACAACCGCTGATCTTATAATCAAAAATGATGCGTTTGTTAAGCAGAGAGATTTTCTTGTCTACGCAAAGAACCCTATTGTTTCGTTTAAATTCTCTTATGCTAATTATTGGAAAGAATGGAAAGGAAACAAAGAATATGGCTTAGATATTACTATTGCTTTTACCAATCTGAAGGAGGGCGATTCTCTTTTTGATATTATTTCCTTACATCAGCTCTATATCCTTAGTGAACTTTGTTATAATCTTTGTGAAGTTTTTAGAGCAGAAAATCCAGTAAAAAAACCAACTAAAAGTATTTGAAAAAAGATATATAAAAAATATAGTCAAAAACAATCTACCAAAAAATAGTCTGATTTATTTTTCTTTATACCTACTATGATCAAAAAATCTCTTTTCGCATTAGGATTGTTATTCTTGGGATCTTCTACGTATGCTGCTCAGATTTTTATTCAACCAGAATTTGCAGATGATAGATTTGAACCAGCGGATAAATTACATGCTTGATGTATGCATACTGCTACGGTAAGTATTAAAACAAGCAGCAAAGAGAGTGTTTCAAGTTTTCGTTTTGTAGTTTCTTATGAACCAGAAAAATTGGAGATTTTGGATATCAAACCAAGTGAGGCTTACAAATGAATTTTGGACAGCAAAATAGAATATGATAAAATTATTGTTTCACTACTAAACAAACAAATTCCTCAATGAGAGACTACGACTTTGTTTACTATTTCTTTTAAAAGTAATGAATATGCATCCGGATCGCTTTTGGCTATTCGTAAACCATCATATGTGATTGATCAAAACAACAAAGAAGTCTTAGTTTTTGTAGAACAAAAATTATCTTTTGCTAAAGTTGCTGAGTGTGAACCAGATATTGTTCCTCCGACTATCACCCTAATAAAACCTCAAAATACTAAGCAAACATTGGGATTAGATAGTTATTTTGTGTTTTCAATAAAAGATATAGGCAAAGGAATCAATCCAAATTCTATAATAATAAATTTTGATGGGATAAGTTATACATGATGAGATTCTGCTCTTGTTTGGGAGAAAGATCAGCTTTCTTTTTATCCAAAAAAATGGCTACCTATTGGAAAAGAACTTGAACTTACTATTTCTGCAAGCGATAAACAAAACTATGGATGAGCAAATATGAGTACAAAAACATTTAATTTTATTACTCAAAACGGAATTGTTTTTGAAAACTCACTTACTCCAATGATGTATAGAAACTTGATTGGAAAGGCAAAAGCTATTTATGCAACAGATGAAGAATGCGCAGCACTTGCTTTTTTGGGAACTAATGCATCTTCATTACAATTTCCTTTTGATCCCTTAGCATCTCTTAGCAAAAAAATAAATTGTCCTTTTGATAAGACAGACATTATTCAATCTATTCAAGAAAACAAAACTACAGCAAAATCTACTGTCTTTATATCAGTATTTTCTATCTTGGGACGAGTTTTATTTGGGATAACATTTATTCTGAAACTTCATTATCTTATTTCATATAAGAAACATAAGAAACTTTCTAAATCTTTGCAATCTTCTTGATCAGCATTATAAATCATTCTTTTGCTAAAGTATTTTCGAATGAGATTTTTTCTAATATTGTAGAAGATTTTTCTGAATATTCTTGCAATAATTTTTCTCATTGAATAAGTGCTCAACTTTCTTCAAACATCTTTTGTAAATCTTGTATTTGATCAGTACTTAGCCTTTTTCCCATTGAATTATAGAGTATCTTTTTTTGTTGATCAGTTCAATGAGTAAAAATATAATTAGTAAAATATGTTTGTTGTCCTTCTTGGATATCTGAGAATGGAGATTTTGTAGGATCTCAGAACGTTATATCCATCATATCATCTCTGAGTTGAAATGCTAATCATAGATATTTTCCTAGATCAATAATTAAATTTTGGCTTTCTTGATCTGCATCAGCAAGAATTGCTCAAGTTAACATTGGCCTAATAAACGTATATGATGCAGTTTTGTAATAATTCTTTTTTTCTATAAGTTCATAAGGAGCTGATTCCTGGGCCATCATATCTACATCTATCATTTGTCCCAAAATTACTTCTTCTATCATACTGTGGAGATTTTCTCTTGCCTTGGTGAGAAGCGTTGAGGGAAAATTATGTTCTTTATTACTAAGCTCGTACACTCGTGAAAAAATAAGATCTCAGATCAAGATTGCTTGGCTCTCTCATACACGTCATTTCTCATCAATAAGTTTTGTTGCTATATATTTGTGCATACTAGGAATATTATGTCTCTTATCAGCTTGGTCTATCACATCATCATGAATCAACGCCATACTATGAAGTAATTCAAAAACAATTGCAAATTTCATTGCATCTTCATCAGACTTTCCTCCAAATCATCTATAGGTAAGTCGCATCACATATGGTCTAATTCTTTTTCCTCCAGAAAATAAAAAATCCTGAATATAATCGATATAACTATTTAATCTTTCATCATTGAGCAATGCTTTTGCTTGGTTGGTTTTAATATCTACATAATCTTTGAGTATTGGATCAAAGGTTTCTTTAAATGCTTTTATATCCATAAGAAAGAATGAAGAATAAATAGAGCGTTTTTAGTGATTTTTAGCAAGAAAACAAGACAAGCAAAAAATAAGAAAGTTGTTTTAAAAACTCTTGAATCCTTGCTCGTATTCCATACTCTTCTATTGTTTAGCTCGTATTTTTTGTAATGTTACTTAAACTTAACCAGATTATTTTATTTTGACTTGGAGCGTTTTTTTTGGCAATTATACTCTATCCTATCTATATTCATCTTTTGAAAAAATTCAAAGCTGGACAAAAAATACGCGAGGCTTCGGTTACAGGAGATGGTTCTCCTATTTTTTCAAATCTGCATAAACACAAGGAAGGTACTCCTACTATGTGAGGCTGATTATTCCTTTTGATTATGGGTATTATGCTGATAATATCAGTTTTTCTTAAACGAAAAGGTCGAACAACATACTCTCTTATTACAAGATCTGAAACATATATTTTGCTATTTGGATTTTTTAGTATGGGACTCATTTGAATTATTGATGACTTTCTCAATATTAGAGGAAAATGAAAAATAAAATGACTTAGTGCAAAAGCAAAATTAATTGGAATGTTTTTGTTTGCTGGTTTTATTAGTCGATGGTTTTACGCTAAACTTGGCGTAGATTATGTCAATCTTTGGCCTATTGCCGGCAAAATCAACCTATGAATCTTTTTTCCTATTTTGACGTTTTTTATAACAATAAGCATTGTGAATGCTATAAATATAACGGATGGTCTAGATGGTTTGGCATGAGGATTAATGAGTATTATTTTGTTCGTATTGGCAGTTGTTACCTTTTTTAACGGGACATATTTAGCAACTACGATTATCGGAATAACAATTGCCTCGCTTATTGCGTTTATGTTTTTTAATATCAATCCCGCCAAAATTTTTATGGGAGATAGTGGCGCACTGGCACTGGGATGATTACTTTCTTGTTTACTCTATATTCTCAATATGAGAATGGGAATTTTTATTCCATTCTTAGTTATTTTTGGACTCTTTATAGTAGATACGGGATCAAGTTTTTTACAAATTCTTTCCAAAAAATATCGTAAGAAAAAGCTTTTTGCTACTGCGCCACTTCATCATCTTCTAGAGCATAAAGGAATTTCTGAAGCAACTATTGTTATGAAAGCTTGGATGCTCCAGTGAATTTTGGCTGCTATTACATTGATTGCAATCTTTTATCAAATAGCTAACTAATATTTTATTCTTTCGACATTGTGTGATGAACAAAGAGAGGCTACAAAATATATTACTTATTCTGATCAAAATATTTTTTATTGGGTTGTTGTTACAATTTTTTCTACAAACATTTATTGGTTTTAAAATCTGACGAAATTGACCAATACGGTCTATTATTTGGATGTGGAAAGAAATAATAATTCTGATTTTTGTTGGTGGTATAGGATATCGAACACGAAAACATCATTTTTGGAAACAACTTTTAAACAATCTTTCTATCAAGTGGTTTGTTGTTTTTATTGTTTGATTTGGACTTCTTGCGATATTAAACGGTTTGGCAATAACTCAAACTTGAGTTTGAGCGACTGTTATGTCACTTAGATATAGCATTACTGGATTCGTTATTTTTTTGGTATTTTCGGTACTTTCTCGAGAATTTCTTGATCAAAAATATGCATTAGAAAGATGGTATAGTAAAGTTATTAAACGACTTTTACGATGAAGCTTATTTTGGTGGGCTATTGTTTTTTTCGTTCCAAGATTATTAGAATTCGCTTGATATAACCAATATAATTACGAATGAGATATGAACATTGCACCACCTGCAGCCTATTATTCACAGTATAATCAAGGATATGTTCGTAACCAATTTCTGTTTGAAAGACCTATTAGTCGATGATTTTTCTTGGTCGCTTTTTGGCCGATGTTCTTTGTTTTGTGTATCAAAAGAAGAGGATGGAAAGCTTTTGTTTTTGGATGAGGTCTTTATGGATTAGCTGTACTTTCTACATTTTCAAGAGCCGCCTGGATTGCCTGGATTACCCAAACAGTAATTTTATTGTTGATAGAATATAGAAAGGATCTGAAAAAGGCTTTGATATATGGGGGTATTCCGATTATTGTTATTTTTTGATGAGTAACGTATCTTGGAAGAGATCAAATTATAAATAGGCAATTTTCCAATACATGACATATAAAAAACCTACAAATCGCCTTGGAAAAAATAAAGGATCACCCATGGTTTGGAGAATGACCAGGGACAGCATGACCCGCATCTCATCACTTATGAGAAGGAAAAGAATATAATCCAGAAAATCAATTTCTCCAAATTTGGATTGAATATGGTATATTTTGATTTATAGCTTGGATGGTCTTATATGTGCGATTCCTTTGGCTTTGATGGAAATCATTGCGTATGAGCTTTCAAGAAAAAGAAACTAAGCAACAAAGATATTTAGGATATGTATTATTTAGTTTATCATTGGGAATATTCGGCTTAGGTATATGTTGACTTGTACTTCATAGTTTTGTTGATAGAATGATTGTTTATCCGTTTATGGCAATGTTTTGATTGGTATATGGGCAATATAAAAAAATATTAATTCATAAAAATTAGTTTTTATCTTTTGATGAAAAAAAGTGTTTATCATTTTCATTCTTGTATTATTGGCTATTATGATGTGAATACTGAGTGCAATTTACTCAGTTTTTGCTCCATTTATGCAAAATATTGGAAATGTTGTTTACTTCAATAGTGCGTATTATTGAGCACTTGCTTGAGTAGAAAGAGCTCATCTAATTTTAAAATATAAACAACCAGGCTTTGAATGATCTGGATGATTTTTGCAATGAACTACTTTTGGACCAGAAAGCGATGTTTTAACGGGAAATTTTGGATTATTATCTGCTACAAATAATTGATTTGCTTGGACAATTTCTTCTAGAACAACAAGAATTCCTTGATCATGACAGGGAAATGTAGATTATCTTTTAACCAGTGGTACTGACAGTAAAAACTATAACAAACTTCCTTATTATACTTCTGAAAAAATTATTTTGAGTGTAGATAATACTACATGAACTCATTTATACTATACATGAATATCTTCCGTATCTTATTTTTCTGGCTGATCTTTTAGTTGAATTCTTAGGCTTCCTCCAAAAGTAAGAGCGCAGTTTGAGGAATCTCTTTGTGATACTTGCGATACCGATGAAGATTGAATTTCAGATGATATTATGGTAAACTGGATTCTCGATTGAAACTTTAATTGAGTCCCATTTTCTATAGTTCCTACCATGTCAATTCTTTATTATAGTGGTGGTATTGTAGACTCTAGTCAGGATATTGCTATTAGAGAAAAAGTTATTAATGAAACTTGATTTCTAGACTTTTGATGAGGCCATGATTTTAGTCCACTTGTTTATTATAATATACTTACCGAGCATAATGTTCTTTCTTTGAATGCTGAAGATGTAAAAGATAGTCCTTTTAATGCGATTTTAGATGGCAATCCATCTATAACCTGACTTAAATTATGAATGGGAATTGTTAATCTTCTTCGTACCCAAAATGATGATATTTATCCTTTTTTGGAATATCAATTCTCATTTCCTAGGCCTGTGGCTGATAGTTTTTTCACTATACAAGGTATTGGACTTGTTGGTGATTATAATGTTAAAATTTTTATAAAAAAATCCACCAACGAACAGTCATCATCCATTGGGGATTTTACAATCATCTTTTAAATTTATTTAATTTCTACGAGAGTGATATCAAATATCAAATCTTTTCCTGCTAATTCATGATTTGCATCAAGAACCACAGTTTTTTCTTTTATTTCATAGACAGTAAATGGTTGTCCCATTGCACTCATAAGTTTCATTCCTTTTTGATATTCTCAAGCTGGTAATTGCGTGCGTTCCACTTCAATAATATTATCTTTTGACCATTCGCCGTATGCTTCTTTTGCTGGAATTGTTACCGTTTTAGTTTGTCCTATTTTCATACCCTCTACTCCTTTATCGAATCATGCTATCATCTGACCAGCTCCTACTGTAAAGGCAAGTCCTTCATTGTAATTTCTTCCTGGCGTATGTTTTCCACACGCTTTGGCTACATCTTCTACACTCGTATCAAATACTATTTCTTCATCCAATCTTCCTACATAATGAACAACAATCTGATGTCCTTTTTCAACGGTTTTTGTTCCTTTTCCTTTAAGATCTGCTTTTGCTAAATGGTCTTTAATTGCATTTGCACACATTTCTGGATTATTAAGAGATAAATCTTGGGTTTGTGTTCAACTTTCTGTATTCGGTGTTGAATCATTTTCAACTGGAGCAGTTGTTTTGCTACATCATGCAAGAACAAGAGATAATCCTATTCCTGCTATCAAAAGATATTTTCTCATCTTTTTTTGTTTATCAAATAAAAGCTTGATGGGTGTAATGATTTTAAAAAAGAATTCAAGGTTAATCATACTGTCTTGCTTCTGCGACTAATTTTTTGAACATATCGTGAAGATATTCGTTGAATTCAACTCTAGGTCTTCCATATTCATAATCTTTCTCAGCCGATCGTTCAATGTCTACATTTTTTCATTTATAAAGTCATCAACTAACAAGATATTGTATTTTATATTGGAGTTGATCTATTGCCTTTACTATTTTTGCTTCAATAGTTTCGTGTTTGATATATTCATCTGTTAAATTTCTAAATTCACTACTTAGATCATCTGGCAACAATGATAAAACTTTTTCTAGCGATTCTTTTTCTCTTTGATCTTTCAGCTTTTTTGCTTCTTTATCAAAAGCAATAAATGAATCTCCGACGTATATCTCTCATAAATCATGTAACATGATCATTTTCATAGCTTTGAGCATATCAAATTCTAATCACATTTCATCTTTTAAACACATTAACATCATTGCCATATGTCGACTATGTTGAGTGTCATCTTCCTGGGTTTTTTGGTCTGATAAAATTGAAATTCTGATTATTAATTTCATTTTTTCTATCTCTCTCATAAAGTTCATAATTTGCTGGTATCTTTCCATCTTATGAATTACATATAAATTATCATTTATTCTATACTTATTAATCGAGCAATAAAAGGAATAAATAAATATATAACAAGTGAACACTTACATTTTTAGGCATAAAAAACACAGCGTTGCCTATTTGTTTGTGTTTTTTGCCGTTAAAAAAATGTAATAGTGAACGGTTATATATTGTTTATTGTTATAACATAGTAATTTTACACATAATATAACCTTAATGATGAATGTATTTTATTTGTTTTTTATTGCGAAAGAACAAATATAGTTTATGATTCTTTCCAAACTTAATCTATCCCAATATCCCAATAGTCTCAATATGATGGGTTTGAGGGAACATGTCGACAGGTTGGATTTGTTTAAGATCAAAACCTTGTTGCAAAAGAAGCTCGATATCTCTCGCCATCGTTACTGGATTACATGAAATATAGAGCAGTTTAAAGTCATGTTCTTTTTTGAGTTCACTTAAAGTGGTGATCACGTTTTTGTGGAGTCCATCTCTTGGAGGATCAACGACGACTAGTCATAGGTCCGCAAGCTTCTGCGTAATTTCTGGTACTGTCGTAAATGCTTTTTCTGCGGGAGTAGCGGCGAAAAATACCTCTTGATCCCCCAGACTTATTTTGGCATTGTGTCGAGCATCGACAATAGCCTCTTCTACGATTTCTATTCCTACCAATTTATCTCCCATTCCTAATTTGAGAAAACTGATTCCAATACTTCCTGTTCCACAATATAAATCTAAGATTGTTCCTTTGGTATATCCTACCATAGTTGCTGCTGCTTGGAAAAGCACCTGAGCTCCTAGCGTATTCGTTTGAAAGAAAGAGAATGGTGAAATTCTAAAGCTAACGTCGATCGTATGTGTTTGTTCAGATGATTCAGATTTATTGATTTCTTGAGGTTGTGGAAAGATAAGTTTATCGTAAATCACGCCTTCTCCTGTGATAATTTTGGTTTCACTTTCTGGACTGCGAGTAATATCCGCGAGTCAGTTATTATAAGTAACAACTAATGTTGTAACGGTTTGTTTGAGATATTCGTCCGTTTGCAGGTGATGTAGTAATGTCTCCCAAAGCGCTTTTTTATCTTCAGCAACCAAAAATTGGTCAGAAACAACGAGATTTACTAATATTTGTTGGGTATTTATTCCTTCTCTGATAACGAGATGTCTCAAAAATCCTTTGTGAGTTTTCTGGTCGTAGACTGGCAATTCTGATGATTGTAAAAGATTTCTCATATATGCATATAGCTGATTTGCTTTTTCAGAAATCAATCCACATTCGTGAATATTTACGATTTTGCTAAATTCTCCTTGTTTGTGAAATCCCAAGCTTCGATCTGATAAAAAATTTAATTTATCATCTTGTTTCACTACATATTTTCCAAAGCTGAATTCAATTTTGTTTCTATAATTTTTTTCTTGTGGTGAAGCAAGAATAGGGAGAATAACTAACTCTGGAACAAGTCTTTTTATTTTGGTAAATGCATCTTCGATAATCGCTTGTTTGAGATTTAATTGATTTGCATAACTCATCATTTGTCGTTTACATCCTCCACACCCGATAGTTGTCTTTTCCTGATCTGTAAGTTCTTTCTTTTCAAGTGATGAGAAAAAATGAGGACAAAAAACTTGTCCATCAATAATTGCAGGATCATAACTTACTATCTCTGTAATATGAGCTTCGATGTAGTCTTTTTTTTGTTTAACGATTTTGAGATCAACTACGTTGCCTGGGAGGGCTCAGCCCTTGATCAGGATTCTCTTGCCATCTGGCATTCTTGCCAGCCCGATCCCTCCATATCCTATTTTTTCTATTTTGATTCCGTTAAGTGATTTCATATCTAACACATACTATGTAAAAAGCGATGTTGAGTGTAGGAAAAAGGAGAAGAAAAACAATCTCTAATCTGCTTGCATTTCTCTTTTTTTTTATTATATAAACAAACGTTTATATCTTTATACGTTCAATGAATAATCTGTTTAAAGCATTATCTGATCCCAATAGAAGACAGATTTTGGAGCTTTTGAAAACCAAAGATATGTCAGTCAAAGAACTTCAAACCTACTTCTCTGTGACGCAGGAAGCGCTCTCCCATCACCTTTCTGTACTGAAAAAGGCAGATCTTGTGAGCGATGAAAGAAAGGGACAATTTGTGTTTTATTCGCTCAATACTAGTGTCTTCGAAGAAGTTATGAATTACTTTTTATCTCTCTATCATAAACGCAATGATAAGTAAAAAAACTTTCGCCTTTTTGGGAATTAAACTTTGACTAGTTGTCGCTATGCTCCTTACAGGACGAGCAGTGTATGATCAACTTCCAGAACAGATGCCAAGACACCGAAACTTACAAGGTCAGGTCGATGACTATTGATCAAAATTAGGGGGTGTTTTGGGTATACCGCTAATTTGTTTGGCTATGATCGTTTTATTTCGATTCTTACCAAAAATAGACCCAAAGAAAGCTAATTATGAAAAATTTGGAACTGTTCGAGAAATTATGCAATTTGTACTTATTAGTTTTATGGCATATGCATATTGAATTAGCCTGCTTGTTACCTTACATCCTGAATATCCTATTAACCCTCTTATGCTAGGATGACTTGGAATTCTCTTCATTATACTTGGAAATTATATGGGGAAAATAAAACATAATTTCTTTGTAGGAGTCAAAACGCCACGAACTATCGCTGATGAAACTGTTTGGAATAAAACGCATAGATTGAGTTGATGGTTGTGGGTACTTGGTGGATTAGTATTATTTGCACAGGCATTTATTCTGAAATATATTGCCGTTACCTTTATTATCACGATGATTATTGTTGTTCTCGTTCCTATGGGATATTCATATTGGTTGTTTAAGAGAGGAAATAAATAAAATTCTTTTTCAAAAAAAATCTGATCTCGTAATTGAGTATCAGATTTTTTTATTATTGCAATAAGTTCTACAATTTATTGATATTTTGTGAAAGTTTATCTAGGTCACTACTATCATATTTTTGCATCATCATTTCTGTTTTGGCTTTACTCATAACATCTTGAACTACTCATACGATAATGATTACTCCAGATCCAGTTACTACCATTGGTAGAGATCCAATTGCTTGGATAATATCTTGAACAAATGGAATATATGTCCATATGTAACTGTAGATACCAACTAACGCTAATCCAATACCTCCCCAAAGACACAAATGCATCAAAATTCCGTTAATATATTTTGCTGTTTCTTTTCCTGGTCTAATTCCTGGTATAAATCCACCTCTCTTTTGTACATTATCACTGATCTTATCAGGAGAAAATACAATAAGTGTATAGAAGAATGTGAATACCACTATAAGTATGAAATAGAATAATATTGCTAATGGAGCAGGATTTTGTGTATAAATATTCAGATTTATTTCTATCCAATTTGCCATTGCCATAAGTCTTTCATTCATTGGTTGAAATTGTACGATCAACTTAGAAAGAAGATATGGAAATGAAACGAATGCGATAGAGAAGATAATAGGTATCATTCCAACTGGATTCATAGGAATAGGGAGAAATGACGATTCTTGCACTTTTCCTCTTCTAGAATAGATGATTGGAATTTCCTTTATTGATTTTAGAATAAATATAGAGAGCAATACTAGTCATAAAACTATTACTAGCATAAATACGATAACTCACCATATATTTGTTGCTCCAGATATTTCTCCGTATACTTGTTGAGTAATTCCTGCTACGATTGAAGCAAAAATTAGTATAGAAACTCAGTTTCCAATTCCTTTTTCAGTAATAAGTTCTCCAATCCACATCAATCCCATAGCTCCTACGGTCATTACAAATGCAGAAAGTAGTATGTTTGGCATTGTTGTTGCTATAATATTTCCTCCCAACATATAGTTGATGAAATATACCATTCCAATACCTTGAGCAAACGCCAATGGTAAAGTCAAATATCTTGTATATTGTTGGATTTTTTGTTGCCCAGCTTCACCTTGTTCTGTAAGTTCTTCTAGTTTTGGAACCACAGATCCCATAAGTTGCATAATAATTGATGCATTGATATAAGGAGCAAGTCCTATTGCAATGATAGAAAAGCTATCTAATGCTCATCAAAGAAGCATTACAAAATACCCAAGTCCAGATCATGTAGCATCAATAGTTTTACTCATCAATGCAGTAATATCTACAAACGGAACTGGTATAAAGACCAATAGTCTATACAACGCCAACATTCCCAATGTAAATAGAATCTTTCTTTTGAGGGATTTATTTTCGAAAATATCTTGAATTTTTTTGATAAGTTTCTGCATGGCTAAAAACATAATTCATTAAAAACTACTTAGCGTCTTTTTTTGTTGATGTTTTTTTTGCAGCTGGTTTTTTTGCGGCTGGTTTCTTTGCTGCTGGTTTTTCAGCTTTAGCAACTGTCTTTTTTGCAACTGGTTTCTTTTCTGATTTTGGTTCTTCTATCTTTTCAGCTGTTTTTTTTGCAGCTGGTTTTTTTTCTGATTTTGGTTCTTCTATCTTTTCAGCTGTTTTTTTTGTAGCTGGTTTTTTTGCAGAAGGATTTCCTATTTTTTCTTGTGCTGATTTAGAGTATGTATCTATATCAACAAATGTTACTTTCTTTGTCCAATCTCCATTTCCAAGTAATTTTACATATGCTGTAGCATTCTTGATATATCCCAAGTCTTTTAAAGTTGATTTTGTAATTTCCATACCTTCAACGATTCTTATATCAGCATCTAGATTTCCAAGATTTACAATTACCACTTCCTTTATTAATTTGAAATGTCTCTTGAATCCTTTTGCTTTTGGAATTCTTTGAACGATAGAAGTTTGACCTCCTTCAAAAAATGGTCTTGTTGTTGTACCACTTCTTGCTTTTTGTCCTTTAAGACCTTTTCAAGAATAGTTTCCTTTTCCAGAACCATTTCCTCTTCCAAGTCTTTTAGCTTTTCCTACAATTCCTTTACTTCTTTTGAGCGTATGTAATTTCATTTGTAATAAGCACAATAATTAAAAAATTTATTTTTTAGCTGGCTTTTTTGGAGCTGGCTTTTTTACAGCTGGCTTTGTATCTCCTATTTTTTTTTCTTCTTTTGATTCTTCTTTATGAACTGGTTTTGCTACTTCAGCTGGTGTTGTTGTTGTAGCTTCTACCACTACTTCTTCAGTTTTTGCTCCTTTTTTAGTCAAGAAATTTGAGAAGAAATCACTGTGTTTATAACTTGATAATGCTTTTATAGTTGCTATAGCATTATTCAATTTATTATTTGATCATACTATTTTTGATAACATATTTTCATATCCTGCTAATTCCAAAACAGCTCTTACTGATGATCCTGCTTTAAGACCGGTACCTGCTTTTGCTGGTAACAATTTTACAAAACATGCTTTATATTTTGTACTTGTCATATAAGGAACAGTATTATCTTTTGTAAGAGGAACAATATACATATTTTTGTATGCTTCACGAGAAGCTTTGGATACTGCGATTGAAACATCGGCTCCTTTTGAAACTCAAAGTCAGATTTTTCCTTTTTTATTTCCAACAAGTACTGTCGCTCTAAATGACATTCTTCTTCATCATGTCGTAACTCTCGTTACTCTTCTTACTTCAAGCAACAACTCATCAAATTCTTTTTTTGTCTTATCTTTATTCCCACCTTTCATTAGCACAATAGATTATATAATAAATAAACGATATTTACAAAACTACTCCACCTTCTCTCAACCCTTCCACAAATGATTTTACTCTTCCGTGGTACAAGTATCCATTTCTATCAAAAACAACTTTTTCGATTTTTTTATCTTTTATTGTTTTTGCTAGTAACAATCATGCTGCGTGAGCTGTTTGCGATTTAGTTTCTCATTTGAGTCCTTTATCACAAGCAAAGCCAATAACATTTCCTGTTTTGTCCAATAATTGAGCTTTGATATATCTATTTGATCTATTTACAACAATTCTAAAATCAGGATGCTGAGATTTTATAATAGCATTTACCTTATTTTTTCTTCTAAAGAAACTAGCTAGTTTCCCCTTTGTTGTTGGTTTCAAATTTTGCATGACTGTATACTATATGGATTTAAAGATTATTTCTTAGCTGTTTTTCCAGCTTTGAGTTTTACTACTTCATCAAAATATCTAATACCTTTTCCTTTGTAAGGTTCTGGCTTTTTCAAATCTCTTATTTTTGATGCAACTTCTCAAAGATATTGTTTATCAATACTCTTTAAAGTAATTACATAGTTACCTTTTTGATCTTGTTCAACTTCATATTGAATAGATGCTGGTATTTCAAAGTTTATTTTATGAGAAAGTCCCAAAGATAATTGAATACCTTTTCCTTCTTTTTTGGCAGCATATCCAACTCCAATAACCAACAATTTCTTTTCATATCCTGTTGTTACTCCTTCTATCATATTTGAAATAAGAGTTCTTGTTAATCCTCGAAGATTTCTCTTTTCATCATTATCTATGCTTACCTCAAGAGATCCTTCATTTACCTTAGCATTAACGCCATCGAGCAAAGTATAAGACAATTCTCCTTTAGGTCCTTTTACAGCAACTGTTTTGTTGTTGATTTTTACTTCAACACCATCTTTTATAATGATAGGTTTCTTACCAATTTTTGACATAATGTATATTTACTAATAAAACGTCGAATGAATATCCAAATAGAAGATATTCCATCAGATTTTATTTTTTGATTAATAGATTTCTGCAATAAGTTCTCCTCCTATTTTCTTCTGTTTTGCAACATGAGCAGCCATCAATCCTTGGCTTGTAGAAATAATACCAATTCCTTTTCATCCAGCTACGGTGTGAATATCTTTTGATCTTACATACCAAGCTCTCGAAGGTTTTGAGTAAAATTTAACATTCGGAATATCATTAATTGAATCTTTAACTGGATTAAGATAGATATTAATAAATTTTTTTCCATCTTCTTCAACAATTTCTAGATTTTTGATAAATCCATATTGTTTTAATAATTCAAGTACTTGTTGTTTAAAATTAGAAAAAGATACTCATTCTACAAGAGGTTTTCTTGCCATGTAAGCATTTTTAATTCTAATTAACAAATCATGAATAGGGGCATTAACATAACTCATTACTTGCAACATTCACAAAATAAAAAATTTTTACCAGCTCGCTTTTCTTAATCCCATAATTAATCCTTCTCTTGCATATGATCTCAAACAGACTCTGCAAATACCAAAATCTCTGATAAATGATTTTGATCTTCCACATAATCTACATCTGTTATAATATTTCGTAGGTTGTTTCAAATCTTGGCCCTTGACGAACCTTTTTTCGAACATTTTCCATTGCTTTACTTTCAATGCAGTTCTTGCCATTAGAATACGTAATATAAATTAAAGTTTTACTATTTGAATAATAATCATAACTCTTGCAATAACGCCTTTGATCTTTCTGTACTTGTTGTTGAAGTAACAATAGTTATTTGAAGTCCCATAGGTGTATTTACATCATCAACATTTAATTCTGGGAATATATTGTAATTTACTAATCCAATATTCATATTTCCCTTTTGATCAAATGATTTTGAAGATAATCCAGAGAAATCTCTAAGTCTTGGTAAAACCACTTTTACAAATCTAGCCAAGAAATCATAAGCTCTTGCTCTTCTCAAGGTAACTTTGTACATAACTGGCATACCTTCTCTTAATTTGAAGTTAGAGATTGATTTTCTTGATTTGATTAAGGTTGGTTTTTGACCAGTTATTTTAATGAGATTTTTTTCAAATTCATCAAAATCCTTAACCGATTTTCTTGTTGCCAATGATCAAATTCCTACAGATACGACAACTTTTTCTATTCTAGGTACTGAATGTATGTTCTTTACTCATAATTTTTCTTTTAGAGCAGGAACGATTTCCTTGTTAAACTGTTGTAGTGCACTCATGTATGTTTAAATAAACACAATAAAATTATTTAATTTCTTTGTTTGTCTTTGCTATTTTTCTTATTTTTTTCCCTTCTTTTGTGGTAGATATTTGTACTTTTGAAGGCTTTTTAGTCGCTTCATCGTAATACATCACATTTGAAATATGAATAGGAAGATGTTTTTTGATAAACCCCTTTCCTTTCATAGCTCTTTTTACTTCATTTATTTCTTTTACCCATACCTTATCTTCATCTATTTTTTCTATAGAAGATACTTTCCCTTTATATTTTCCTGCGATCACTATGATAGGATCTCCAGATCTTAATTTTTTCATTCAATAAATATAACAATGTAAAAGCCGATATAAATCTATAATTACTACACAACTTCTTCGGCCATATTAGTAATATTTCTATATCACAAATCTCTTAATTCCTTTGCAACAGGTCAAAAAATTCTTTTTCCTATAGGCTTGATTTCTCATTTTGCATCTTTTGACATAAGAATTACTGCATTATCTCAAAATCTTACATATGTTCCATCTTTTCTTGCTATTTCTTTTCTCGTTCTTACGATCATTGCTTGAGAAACTTCTCATTTTTTGATTGTTGAAGTTGATGCAACTTCTTGCACAGCAACTACAACTCTGTCTGCTATTGTAGCTGTTCTTGCCATAGAAGATTTCAAAATTCTAATTATTTTAGCCTTTTTTACTCCTGTATTATCAGCAACAACAACAATTGATTCGGTCTTTAACATTGCTTTTTAAAAAACAAATAAATGATTTATTTTATAATTTCTACTAAAGCCCATTTTTTAAGTTTACTTATAGGCTTGATTTCTCTAAATTTTACATTTTCTCCAATTTTTGCAATATTTTGTTCATCATGAACATAATATTTTTTTCTTACGATAAATCTCTTTCTGTAAATTGGATGTATTTTTACAGACTTCACTAATACGACACAAGTCTTATCTGTTTTATCGCTTATTACCTCTCCTATGAGTTCTTTTATGTTCTTATTTCATATTATTGCCATAGTTTTCTTTAATCTTAAGAGATAAAAGAGTATTTATTCTAGCTATCTTCACTTTTGTATCTCCAATTTTATGAGTTTCTTTGAGTCATCTCATTGCATTTTTAGATTTTAACTCAAAAAGTTCTTTTTTCATTTTTCTTCTCATATCTACAAGTTCCTTTACTGACTTTGAAGACAACTCTTTCATAAACAATGCTTTTCACTTCATTGTACCAAACGATAAAACAAATAAAATTATCTAATTTCTCCTTTTGCAACAACTCTTGCTTTTACTGGAAGTTTTTTTGATGCTTTTATAAGAACTTCGTGTGCTTCTGCAGCATTCAAACCACTTACTTCAAACAACACTTTTCATTTTCTTACTGGTGCTGTATAAATATCAACATCTCCTTTTCCAGTACCCATCGGCATTTCCAATCCTTTTTTGGTAAATGGTGTATCAGGAAATATCCTAATCCATATTTTACCAACCTTTTTAATAGATCTTACAATAACCTTTCTGGCAGATTCTATTTGTTTATTGGAAATATATGCACTTGTTGTTGCTTTTAATCCATAATCTCAAAACGCAACAGTAGTTCATCTTGCACTTTTACCTGTCAAAGATTTGATGATTGGTTTTCTATATTTCCATCTTTTTGGAGTTAATAACATTTTTATACATCCACATTAAATAAAACTTATAACGCTATTTTTTTTGTAGTAACTGAATTCTTTGTATTCAATACTCACTTTTGGATCCATACTCTTACTCACAATACTCCATATTTTGTCATAGCTTGTAAGTGACAGTAATCTATATCTGATCTGAATGTTTGCAAAGAAACTCTTCCATTAATAAATTTTTCTGTTCTTGCTATATCTGTTCATCCAAGTCTTCCTCCAATTTGAATTTTGGCACCAGCAGCACCTTTTTCTATAATTTTTTGAAGTACATTTTTGGCTACCTTTCTATATGGCATTCTGGCTTCCAATTGAGCAGCTATAAATTCAGCCATAATTTTTGCAGACAATTCTGGATTCTTTACTTCTTTAACAACAACCTTGAAATCTTTATTAAATGTCTTTTTTAACATATCTTCGAATTCTTTAACTTTTGTCCCTTGTTTTCCCATTAAAACACCAACTTTTGAAGTGAATATAATTATTTCTCCTTCTTTATTTGTTTTTCTAATAACCACCTTTGATACTCCTGTTCTAGGGAATGTTTTTTCTATAAATCTTCTTATTTTTATGTCTTCAACGAAAAAATCAGATCCTATAGCCTTTGTTTTTCCAAACCATTCACATGGCCAAGACTTTACGATACCAACTCTCATTCCAACTGGATTTGCCTTTTGTCACATATCAAAGATTATTTACTATTTAAAACAACTCTCACAAAAGATCTGTATTTAGCATAATGACTAATTCTTGATCTTGATGTGAATCTTATTCTCTTTAGTTTCGGACCAGCTCAAACATCAATAGCTTCAATATATAAACTATTTACGTCTTTATTAGCGTTTTTTACTGCATTAGCTGCTGCAGATTTAATAACCTTGTATAATGTTTTTGCAGCTTTTTTTGGCAAAAATTCTAATGTATCCAAAGCTTCTTGAATTTTTTTTCCTCTTACTAATTTAGCTATTAGTTCCATCTTGAGGTGAGAAACTAGTGCATATTTCAATATAGCTGACATACTATTACTCATTATTACTCATGTTTAGATTTAAAACAATTATCCATTAAAATGGATGTCCTCTAAATGTTCTTGTTGGAACAAATTCCCCCAATCTGTGGCCCATCATATCTTCTGTGATGTAGACGCTTACAAATTGCTTTCCGTTATGAACCGCAAAGGTAAATCATAACATATCTGGAGTAATTTGACATGCTCTATCCCATGTTTTTATCACCTTTTTATCTCAAGATGTAACCATGTCCTTTACTTTCTTTTCTATCTTTGGATTGACATAAAACCCTTTTTTGAGTGATCTTACCATGATATAAACTAATAATTAAAATGTATAATTAATTTTTTGTTCTCTTAGATACAATAAATCTCGTAGACCATTTCTTGCTTTTTCTAGTTTTGATTCCAGCAGAAACGTTTTTTCAAGCAAATGATTTTGGTCATCTCTTTGATCCGATAGGTGAATGTCATTCTCAACCTCCATGCGGATGATCAACTGGATTCATATTTTTTCCAAGAACGTGAGGTTTTTTTCCCATCCATCTT
Source organism: candidate division SR1 bacterium RAAC1_SR1_1 (assembly GCA_000503875.1). Lineage (GTDB taxonomy): Bacteria > Patescibacteriota > Gracilibacteria > Absconditabacterales > Absconditicoccaceae > UBA5124. The sequence continues at coordinate 32,687 of CP006913.1, read as the reverse complement.
TGTCTTCCAGCTTTTCCTATAACAACATTTTGGTGTTGATCATTTCCTATTTCTCAAATAGTTGCCCAACAATTTTCATCAAATTTTCTTACTTCTCCTGAAGGCATTTTAATAAACACTTTCTTTTGTTGGTCATCTCTACCTACAATACTAGCGTATGATCATGCTGTCTTTATTAACTTACCTTTTGAAAAAGGCGTTACTTCAAGAGCAAAAACATTCATTCCTTCTGGAATATCTTTGAGTTGTTTTCTATTTCCTGCTTTGATTGGAGAATTTTTTCCTGTTATTACTTCTTCACCAACAGTAGCTCCTTTCCATGCTAATACATATCTTTTTTCACCATCAGCATAATTCAAAAGAACTATTCTTGCTGTTCTGTAAGGATCATACTCTACAGAAGCAATTTTTGCTGGGATATCTATTTTATCATATCCCTTAAAATCAACTATCCTGTATAGTCTTTTGTGTCATCCTCCCATCCATCTAGAAGTTACTCTTCCTTGATTGTTTCTTCCTCCCGTTCTTCACAAAGAGGTAACCAAAGATTTTTCTGGTTTATTAGTGGTGATTTCGCTAAAGTCGTATCCAACCATAAAACGTCTAGAAGGGGTATACGGCTTGTATTTTTTTATTGCCATCGTGAAATACTAATCAAAACTAAATATATCTTATAATCCGATTTCTATTTTGTCTTTTTTAGACAAAGTAATTACAGCTTTTTTGTAAGCTTTTCTAACCAATCCTCTCTGAGTTCTGTTTTTAGAAACAACATTTACGATGTTAACAGATTCAGGAGTAACCTTATACAAATATTGGATAGCTGCTTTTACATCGTTTTTATTAGCACCTTTGTGCACTTTAAAACAATATTTGTTTGCAGTATCATGAAATTTGTAGGTTTTTTCTGTTACTATAGGAGCCAAAATAACATCATAGATTGAGAATTTTTTTACTATTTTATTCTCAACGTTCTTTTTAGCTCTTTGTTGTAATTTTTGCGTGAATACCATGCTTATTTTCGTAAGATCAAATAAACTATTTTGAATTAATTGCTTGTAAAGCTGTTTCAAAGAATACTACTTTACTAGCAGACATCACATCCAAGGGATTGAGATATCCTACGGTAATGTATTTTACATTTGCAATATTTCTCAAGGATTTTTCAATATTTTGATTTTTACTTCCCAAGACAAATAATGCTTTCTTTCCTTCTATTCCAATATTTTTTACTATATCAAGAAGATCTTTAGTTTTTGGCTCAGTAAGATCGAAATCTTTTAATCCCAAAAGAGCTTTATCCTTTGCTTTCAAGGTAATAATACCCATCAATGCATTTCTTCTTGCTTTTTTATTCATAGCCTTTTCAAAATTTCTTTCTCATCTAGGCCCAAAAGCAACTCATCCTCATTTTCTTACTGGGGAATTTCTATCTCCAGCCCTTGCGTTTCCTGTTCCTTTTTGCTTAAATATTTTTCTTCCAGATCATGCGATTTCTCATCTTCATTTTGTACAAGCAATATTATGACGAGCATTACTTGCTTGCAAAATAACATATTCATGAATCAAAGATTCATTTACATTTCCGTCTGCAAAAATATCTTCGTTAAGATCTACAGTCGAAACAACTTTTCATTTTTTATCATATATATCTACAGAATATACCATGTTATATAAATTAAGAATTAAGAATTAATTTGGGGTAATAATTAGTTTAGTGTAATTTTTAATAGTCCATTATATGCTCCTGGTAATGATCATTTTAGAGCAATAAGTTGTTCGCCATTTGCTTTTACGATATCAAGAATTTTAATATCTTTTAGTGTAACGCGATCTACTCACATATGTCCAGCATGTGGATGTCCTTTAAGTGTTCTTCTTGGTTTTCTATTTCCTTTTGAACCTCAAGTTCTTGTGAATTTATGACCATGGGTTGCAGGCATTCCTTTTATGTTACATCTTTTTACCATACCTTGAAATCCTTTACCCTTTGATATTCCCATTACATCAACAGATTCAATTCCTTGTACCATATCTACATCAAAAACTTTACCGACCTGATTATTTTGTTCATAATCAGAATCTATTTTGAATTCAATAGTATCTTTGTAAACTATTTTTTTTCATTTTTTAGCTTCTTTTTCCTTTTTATCTACACCAACAACTACTGCGGCATATCCATCTTTTTCAGCTGTTTTATATCTTACAATTTCTTGTGGCACAACTTTTACTATAGTTACTGGGACAAATTTATCTTCTACCCAAACCCTGGTCATTTCTTGTTTTTTTACCACTAATCCTCCTTTATTCATTAGTACGATTATTCATTAAATTAAAAAAGAAACATCTTGATTAGAAAACCTTTACATCAACCATAACACCAACAGGTATTGCTAAATTTTGGAGATATTCCATAGTTTTAGAACCCGTTTCTACAACATCTATCATTCTAGCATAAGTAATTCTTTCAAATTGTTCTCTAGAATCTTTATGTTTAAAGTTTGCTCTCAAAACTGTATACAATTTTCTTTTTTTTGGCAAAGGTATTGGTCCTTTAATTTCTGCTCATGATTTAATAAGCAAACCAACAACTTTTCAAACAGAAGACTCCAACATCTTTGCATCATAACTTTTCAATTTGATTCTCAATTTTGCCTTCGTGTCTTTTTTGGCCTTAACTGCTTTTTGTTTCTCTAACATATCAACAAACAAGTAAATAAAAAACTTAATACTTAGGTCCTAGCTCCGCGCACGGCGGAACCAGGCACTAAATAACAAATTAATCAGCTATTTTTGTAACAACTCCAGCTCCAACTGTTCTTCCTCCTTCTCTAATTGCAAATCTCAATCCATCTTCCATAGCAACTGGATAGATAAGTTCAACATCTATTTTTGCATTATCACCAGGCATAATCATTTCAATACCTGCTTTTAATGTAATATTTCCAGTAACATCAGTTGTTCTAAGGAAAAACTGAGGTCTGTATCCTGTCATAAATGGAGTATGTCTTCCTCCTTCTTCCTTTTTCAATACGTATACTTCAGCTTCGAATTTTTTGTGAGCTTTTACTGTTCCTGGTTTACAAAGAACTTGACCTCTTTCAACTTGGTCTTTGTCGATACCTCTAAGAAGAAGACCAACATTCATACCAGCTTCAGCTGTATCAAATTGTTTGTGGAACATTTCTACTCCAGTAATAACTGTTTTCTTTGGTTCAGCTCCTAATCCAAGAATTTCAACTTCATCATTCATTTTTACAATACCTCTTTCAATTCTTCCTGTAGAAACAGTTCCTCTACCTTTAATAGAGAATACATCTTCTACTGGCATCAAGAAAGGTTTTTCATTATCTCTTACTGGAACTGGAATATAAGTATCAAGAGCATTTAACAAATCCCAAATAGGTTTTGCAGCTCCTTCAGTATCAGATGCATTTTCAACTGCTTTAAGAGCAGATCCTCTAATGATAGGTACTGGTGTATCCAATCCATATCCTTGTTTTTTCAACAAATCTCTAATTTCTTCTTCAACTAGATCCAACATATCAGGATCATCAACCATATCACATTTATTCAAAAATACGACAACCTTTGGTACATTAACTTGTTTAGCCAAAAGAATGTGTTCTCTTGTTTGAGGCATAGGACCATCTGTTCCAGCAACAACAAGAATAGCTCCATCCATTTGCGCAGCACCAACGATCATGTTCTTAACGTAATCGGCATGTCCTGGACAGTCAATATGAGCGTAATGTCTAGTTTCAGTTTCATACTCTACGTGTCTTGTGTTGATAGTAATTCCTCTTGCTTTTTCTTCAGGTGCATTATCAATCTGGTCGTAAGCAGTGTATTTTGCCCAACCTTTTGTAGCAGCAACTGCAGTAATAGCTGCTGTTAATGTAGTTTTACCATGATCTACGTGACCAATTGTTCCTACATTTACGTGTAATTTTGCCATAACAATCTATTTAAAAACTAAAATAAGATACTTTTCAATCTGACTCTGTTTACTGATTTGTCTATGTATTGCAAGTCTTTTTTGTAAAAAAAAGTTCTGTCTCGTAACCTATGATCGCTCCTTGATTTTGAGCACATCATTGTTTTCGAAACGTGGTTCGCCGGTAATTAATCTGCAAGCAGATCATTGTACTAGCAACATCACAGCAATAGACAAACGTAGACATTTCGGGGATGCGGGACTCGAACTCGCGACCTCCTGGTCCCAAACCAGGCACTCTAGCCATCTGAGCTAATCCCCGAGATAATAAGTGGTGCCAGAGGGCAGAATTGAACTGCCGACACAAGGCTTTTCAGGCCTCTGCTCTACCACTGAGCTACTCTGGCTAATCTTTAACGTAATAATTGGTGGGCATAGGTGGACTCGAACCACCGACCTCGTCCTTATCAGAGACGCGCTCTAACCAACTGAGCTATATGCCCTCAACTGTTTTTTTATACTGCGAAAAATATCGCGGCGGACCATTATATACAAATATAGCCAAAAAATGCAAGTGCTTTTTTAAAAAAAGTATAAAACGCATGTAATTTTCTTATTTTGTACGGATATCTTTGATTGTTTTATCGTATCAAACAGATTGAAGTGATGCATTTACTTTGGCTAGAAGGTCCTGTTTCTCTTGAAAAATTTTTATCTTGATGTGTTGTTGCGTTGTCTTAATAAAAAGAATATCAAATCTCAATGATCCATCTAGTAATAAAGAATTTTTGGTAAATCAAAAATGATCTCTAACTGCATTAACTGCAATCACCCCTGTCATATTCTTGGTAAGATGTTTTTTCGCTATTACTTGGCGAAGTCTGTCTTTGAGGAGGAACATAATACTAGATAATAAATAATAGATACCTTATATACCTAATGAAAAAGATTTTGTTTGCAATAAAATATAAAATATGTATAAAAAACGAATTTAAGAATCTGATTTTATTTTTCTACCTTATATATGTATATGAAAAAAATACTTGGAATTCTGATTTTGGGAGGAATGTTATTAAATAATTTTTCTTTTATTAATGCCGCTGGTAATTTAGATGAATATGGTTGAGAAACATTTGATAATATACCATGAATTGTGGGTAGCTCTGCAGCGAAAGAAGCTGCCTCAAAAAAAACTGAAACAGCCACAAAAAGAGAAATTACTGATGAAGATGTTAAACTTGTAGATACATGTAAAGAAAATGGATGATTACGAGATTATATAGATTGGAAATGTGATATGTCTTCAAGTAAAGGAGCCGCTGCGGTTCAATGAATCAGAATGAATGAAACATGTCTTCTTAATGGGCAATGTAGTTTTAATATCTATGAATTTCTAGGTATTAGAAAAAGTATAGCTGATAATAGCTCTCCAGAATTATTTGTTCAAGACATTTTGTTGTCTGCTACCTTCTTTATATGAACGGTTGTAACTATTGCTATTATTGTTTCAGGATTAATGTTTGTATTTGCGTGAGCAACAGGCAAAGATCCAACAAAAGCAAAAGCAGGACTTAAAAATTCATTTATTGGGTTGCTTCTCGTTGTGTGTTCTTATTCTATAATTAGAGTTGTTCAGTATATTGCTAAAGGACTTTAATTTACTGTAAATTTTTCTATGAAAATAACTTATATATCAATTTTTCCAGAAATATTTGAAAGCTTTTTGGCAACGTCATTGATTGCCAAGGCGCAGAAAAAAAAGATACTTTCCTTTTCTTGTGTAAATCCAAGAGATTTTTGTCCAGACAAACATAAACAAGTTGATGATGAAATTTATGGATGATGAGCTGGATTATTAATGAAAGCGCAACCATTAATTGATGCTGTTGAATCGGTTATCAAAACAAATAAACTGAGTAAAAGATGTAAAAGGCGAAGAATTGTTTTTCTCTCTCCAAGTAAAGATATCTTTTGCCAAAAAGACGCTCATACATTTGCGAAAATGAAACATATAATTTTTGTGTGTGCAAGATATGAAGGGATAGATTTTCGCTTTGAACAATATATGACAGAGAGATATCCAAATCATTTTGCAAAAGTATCCTTGGGAAAATTTATAACACTTGGTGGTGAAATTCCTGCCATGACTATGACCGAAAGCATTGTGAGATTAATCCCCAACGTCATCAAGGAAGAAGATAGTTGGAAAAATGAAAGTTATAGTGTGGAAACAAATATGAACAACCTAGAATATCCTCAATACACTAGACCAGAAACAGTACAGTGATATAAAGTCCCAGAAATTCTTTTGAGCGGCCATACGAAAAAAATTGAAGAATGGAAAAAAGACAATTCTGCCTGTTTATAATTAAAAATTAATATGAAAGAAGTCTATCGAATTGTAGCACTACCAGAAAATAAAAGTTTGAAAATATTAAATGAAATTCAGAATTATTTGTATATGAATTGATTTAGATATGAGAACAAAAATAATGAAAATGACATACACATTACATTAACTCAAACATTATTAGAAAAGAAAGAAATTAATCTGTTACAACAAAAAATTAGAAAAGAAAAAATATCTTGTGAACCATTTATATTGTCTTGTAGCAACTTGGTTAATGAATATCAAGATCGAGTAAAAAACGATAAAAAATTACAAAAGAAATATCCAAATTGATCTCATCGAATTGCTTTGTTTTTTGAAAAAACACCTCTAAAGGAACTGGCAAAAAAGCTTGTATTAATTCAAAAACAATTGAACGTCGATGATACAGAAGAACTAGTTAAACGCATAAAAACAATTAAACAAAAAAATATACAAACCAAAGGCATGATAGACCATATAGCAAACCATTTAAACCTTTGTAATTATACACTTCCTCAAAAGGCAAACGAAGCTATTGAATATATAAAAACAAAATTACCGAAAGAAATCATCATAGATACTATTTGATTAAGGAGTTATGATAAAAAAATTTTATGGAAAATAACTTTATAAATTTTACGCAAATTATGAAAGGATTCTTATATTTTGGAAGATTGGAAAAAGAAAAAGGATTCGATGCAATTTTGGGAATGCTTCGTATGTTTTTGCACAATGGAGAATTACCATTCTCTTTGTTTATTTTTGGTGCAGGAAGTTATGAAAATGAGCTTTTGGAGTTGGCTAATGAAAGCAAAAATATTCATTTTTTTGGATGGAAAAAATTACCAGAAATCCAAAGATACGTAGAAAATTGTGAATATTGTTTGATGCCATCTACATTTCTGGAAACGTTTTGATTGACAGCATTGACTGCTATTTCTCGAGGATTACCGGTTATCTGATATAAAAAATGAGGCTTGGTACCTTTTATAGAAGAAGATCATAATTTAGAAAATTACGAAGGAATTTGTACTGATGAAAAATTATTCAATTGTGTATCAGAGCTTTTAACGGCCAAGAAAAAAACAACTAAACCAACTATTTCTCTAGAAAAATATAGTAAAGAGAATTGGATTACTACTATTTATCCTCTGCTTGGTAAACATAAAAAAATACTGCTCGTAAGTGACTTTATAAATAAAGTAGGAGGTATTGAAACCTATATTCATGATGTTAAGGAATTATTGGAAAGCCATGGATATGAAGTAAAAATCCGATGAAGAGAACTACCAAAATGATGGAAATGAACCGTGAAAAAACTTTTTGGAATCTGATGGGGAGCATTCAATTTTATTGATGCTTTTCGTTTATGGAGATTTTGTAAAAAATGGCAGCCAGATATTATTTGGTATAATAGCACATTGAGACGATTGGGGCGAATGTCCGTTTGGGTTGGTGGTTTTTTCGCTAAGGAAAGATGGATGATGTACCATGATTTTTGATATTTTTTCCCATTTCCCAAAAAACTTCTTTATGAACAACAGATAAAAACGCCTCTCACATTCTTTAGTTTCCTATCTATGGCAAAACAAAGAGCTATAACTACTTCTATTTTTGTTGTAGGAAAATTTATATCTTTAAATCTTTTAAAAAGAAAACTTTCTACTATTGATAAGCATCTTGTTCCCTCTCCATTTCTTGTAGATATTCTTCATAAATCTCATCAAATTTCTAAAAACAAAATTTTCTGTTTGGAACATTTTTTACAAAAATAAAAAACCTCTACGAAAGAGGTTCTCTACTATATAATTAAATTTTAAGGACTTAGAATGGTAAATCATCATTTGATCCTTGAGCAGGAGCTGATTGAGCACCTGATTCTATTCTCCAGCAAGTAATACTGTTGAAATATCTTCCTGGTTGGTTTTTTGATTCATTACATCTTGTATTGAGATGAACAGTAACCATATCTCCAACTTTTACATTTTCCAATAATTGGATCTTGTCTCTGAAGAAATCTACTGCGAGGCTTCCTTTAAATTCTCTGTCTGTGTTTTCTTCCAAAACGATTGTTTGTTTGTCTACACCATCAGCGATTGACTCCTTTTGTCCGATAAACTTAACGATTCCTTGGTAATTCATAATATTTCATAAGAATGTAAAACATTTATTTTATTCTGAAAGTAATTTTATCCTTTTAGTTTGTTTTTTCAAGTAAAAAATTCTTTTCGAAAATAGGCTAAGATTCATACATTAAGAAGAACATCTGCGATGTTGAATATAGGAAACCAGACACCAACCGTTAAAAAATCTCTCACTCCCCCTAACCATATTCTATCTATCATATTTCCCAAGGTTCCCGCAACCAATAAAGCAGCCATCCACCAAGAAATATATTTTTTGTGATAAATCAAAATAAATAACAACAAAGATATTCGCCCAACACATATGGAAACAAATCCTGGAACTTGCATTGACCAAGAGATGCCTAAATTAAACATTGGTTGAATAAAAAAAATATTTGAGGCTAATTGCCTATCAAAAAAGAAATATTTCGTAGCAAGATCTACAATCAATAACCCAAACATAAGTATGAGAAACCATCGGAAATGTCTTGGAATTTTTTTCATAAGAATTTCTTATAGATAAATTATTATTTTAGATTTTACTCACAAGATTTTTTGACTCTATTCATGATTGCATAACCGAGTCCAGTCTCTGTGAGAGGCTCAACGAGGAGATGGATAATATGATCTTTATCTGCTTGATGATACCAAGAAAATAAGGTCTTGGCGCAAGAAATCAAGGCGGATTTACTTCATCGAAGATACACGATACCACCTTGCGCCACGAACTGGTCACCTCGGTCTTTGTGGTCGTCAATCCATTCTTGAGTAACAAGGATTGCTGTTTTTTCATCCGATAAAGGGAAAGAAATCTGATTTGTATTGTTGAGAAGAGTAACGTTGGATTTGGGTGAATAATGCTTAAACATATTTCCTGGTGTTATTTCTGAGATATGCTGAGCATATTCGACTTGAACATCGGAAGGGAAAAGCGATTGCAAGTCTTCAACCGTAATAAACCCGGGTCTTGTGATGACAACGCGGCTTCATTCGACTTTAACCACCGTTGATTCGATACCCACTTCACAATCCCCGCCATCAATAATCATAGGTACCGCCTCATGGAAATTATCGAAGACCATCTGTGCGGAAGTTGGACTAGGTTTCGTTGAGAGGTTGGCGCTGGGAGCAGCGACAGGTATCTCAGAAATCTGTAAAAGATCCAGCGCCACCTTATTGCTGGGAATTCTGATACCGACAAAATCGCTTCCTGCGGTGACAATATCTGGTACATTTGGTTTTTTCTTGAGAAGAATTGTTATCGGTCCGGGCATAAGTGTATTGATTATTTTTTCTTCCAAAGGACTAGTTATTTCCGCATATTCGGAAATTTGAGTAATAGATCAAAGATGGACTATAATAGGATTTTTTTGTGGTCTGCCTTTGGTTTCAAAAATTTTTCTGACTGCAGATCTATCCAAAGCATTAGCACCAAGTCCATAAACAGTTTCCGTAGGAAAAGCAACAAGATCTCCTTGAAGAAGAAGTTGTTTTGCATCAAGATATGTTTGATAAGATGGTTGGATAATCATTAAAAAATATTATATATAAGACTATTTTGCTTTTTTGATTTGTCTCTTTACTAAAATTCTCTTTTGTTTTCTTTCTTGGTCTTCTGCTCTTGATTCTTCGATCTTATCGAGCGTTTCTATCGATTCACCTGGCATTGGACGATCTTCATTTCCTTCTTTGCGGTCTTTGAATCTAATAACGAGAGGAACTCCAACAAATCCGAAATGTTTTCTAATCGTATTTTCTATCCATTTTTTAAATGAAAAATTAACTCTAGCCTTGTAATTAACAAAGACCAAAAATGTTGGCGCGTTAATATCTACCTGTGTCATATACATTATTTTACAAATCTTATTTTTAGAAAATCTTGGTGGTCTTTGAAAAATTTCTGCTGAAATAATTTTGTTGAGTGCTGTCGTAGCTATTCTTTTTTCTGATTCTTTACGAAGAGCATGCACGAAGGCAAAAAACTCTTTTGTCCCCGCTCCTGTCAATGCAGAAATCGGCATAATAGGAATATATTTTGCAAAATCCATCATACGTTGTGTAGTCTTAAGTATTGCCTCCATATCTTTTTTGGAAAGGAGGTCAGATTTATTTAATGCGAAAATAATAGGTAACGCTAAACGATTTATTTCTTCCAATAAGGTCATATCTCTATGTGAAATACCCAAGGTAGCATCTATTACAAAAATCACGACTGGTCTCACATATTCGAGCATATCCATCGTTTTTTCATAAGCAATTTTTTCGATAACGTGCATAGATGTTTGTTTTTTGATCCCCGCAGTATCATATATTGTATAGGGAACATTTCCCACATTAAAGGATCAAACTACATAGTCACGAGTTGTTCCTGGTACATTTTCTACTTTGGAAAGTTGCTTTCCAACTAGTGTATTTAGTAATGTTGATTTACCTGCATTTGGTTTTCCAAGGATTGCAATAGGGATTCCATTATCTCTAGAGACTCTTTGTTTATCCGTAAAAGCATCTTCTCTTGCAATTTTTTTACTACTTTCTAGAAAGTACTTTTTCTTTATAAGAATTCATTGTAACTCGGAAAGATTTCTCTTTGTCTTTGCACTAATTCCAACTACATCTTGAAATCCTAAAGAATAATATTCAGATAATGCGAGCTCTGTTTCGGCTTCCTTTCGTTTTTTATCCAACTTATTAATAACCAAAATAGTCTGACTTTTTTTGTTGGCTTGTTGTATATATTCAAAAATATGTTGTTCTTTGGCTGTTATTCCTACCGTATCATCAATGACAAATAAAATAACATGAGATTCGTCGATGATTTTTTTGATAAATGGTCGTTCATCGTGAAATTCCAAAAGTCCTGGGCTATCAGCAAAAACTACATCACCAAGATCATCTATCGATGTGGTATGATATAATATATCAGTCGTTGTTCCAGGAATATCGGTTACAATTGCTCTAAATTGTCTAATCAATCTATTGAATAGCGTTGATTTTCCGACATTAGTAGAACCTACAAGTCAAATTTGCATAGTCTTTTTGTGTTACATAAAAATTAATCGATTTGGTTGTAGTTTTTTGTCGTGAAAAAGCAATGGAAGAAAATAATTTTATGCTATTTGTAAATTTTTATCAAGATCTGTTTCTGCAAAATATTGAGACATATTTTCCTGAAGATTTGCAAAATATTCTTTGTTGATAGATTTGTTTTCTGTTTGCTGCAGATCTTCATAATACGTATATAATTTTTCTGGATCAATAATTTTTTGTCCATCACTAGATTCTGGTCTATCAGATAGAAGAGAATCAAAAAATGAAGCAAACTGTTCTCCCATATATGTTGAATTAATATGTTCTTTCTCTCTAAGTAAAAAGAGCTTTTTTGTTATATTTTTTAATGGCTTATATCTGTTATCTTTTGTATCTTTTTCAAGTTCATTTAATTTTGGATCTATAGAAGCTTTTTCTGTAGTTATATTATCTACTTGTTTTTGATTACGATAAAAATCGTTCATTCATTGTATAATGGATCTTATTTGAAGTAGTTGATCTTTTGTATAAGTATCAAGACTTCTTGCTAACAATGGAAATATATGATATTGAGAACCGTCTATTCATGATACAGGCCATTGTCTATTTTCTAATCACATCATTTCAAATATTTCTTGAGCTGCAATATTTTTTAGGTTATTAAGTTTCATTTCTTCCCTAAAAGCATCTGATTGTTCTGGTAAAGGACATTTTATAATTAATTGATTGTTTATATTTTTTTCAAAAGTAGAAATATTTCATTCTGATTTTTGGATGGCATCAGTATAAGAAATAGTTTTTGCCTGCTTGAAATGTTCTCAAAAAGTTGGTCCTGAAACCGTATTAAGTTTTTCCATTTTTTGACCTATACTTATTTGAGGATTGTTTTTTGCTCCATGCAACCACTTTCCTGTAAATAGATCTCACGTCTGAATATTATATATAAATGTTAACTTTTTATTTTGATATTTTCCTTGAATAGTAATTACATTTTTATCGATATTCTTTTCATCAATATCAAGTCCTTTGAGTATATTTTCTTTACCATCTTTATCCATTTGGATATCAAGAACACTTCATAAAAAATATGTTACCCTCTCAACAAAACGATCTTTTATTTTTGTATTTGCGGTATCTAATAAATCTTTTTCCTGTTGTTGTTGAATTTTATCTTTGTCTTCATCTTTTATATCTCATTTTTCTTTTAATAAAATATTCTCATATTCTTCTTGAGAAAACGATCATTGTAAATCATCATGTTCTATTTTATTTTTATCGAAAAAATCTGTAAACTCTTTTTGTCTACTAAGCTTTTTACCTATTTTACGAAGATCTTTTCCTGTTTTTCATTCTTGATATTTTTCAGCAACTTGTGTTTGTTGTTGAAAATAACGTTGTTCTACTTTTGCATAGTACGTAGGTCATCGAATCTGTTTTAATTCTTCTGTACGATTGTATTTTGAATACGTAGTATAGATATCTGTTTTTACTGTATTTACTTGTTTTATTAATTCTTCTTTTTTTATTGGATCAATATCTGATTGGTTGATTTTTTCTTCTAATATACCAACATCTATAGCTAATGTTTCTTTTGCCGTTTTTGGATAAGACATTTGAAATTTATCACAGTAGATCTTACGATCTTGGTCTGTGATTGCAGGATTTCATCAAGCTGATTCAAATTGGATTTTTATATTATCAAGTTTTTTCTGAATAACACTCATTTCAAGATTTAATCAAAAGATATTCTGTGCATCTTTCTCTACTCAAAACTTTTCTTCAAGTTTTTGTGCATTTTTAGAGCCTATATTATTTAATTCATTAATAAAATCTTGAAATTGTTCTTTCGTCAACATATTTATTTTTTCTCTCTGTCCGATTGAAAGAGCGCTTAAAGCATCTCCTATTGCTAATTGTTTATCTGAAGTCACTATGATTTCCTTTAATCGATTATCATGATTTTTATCTAAAACATCGGCTCCTGATGTATATAAATCACCTATTTCCAACATAACCTTTAATATCCATTCTCTTATTTTCTCGTTTTGTTCACGTAATTCTTTATAGTCAACTATCCCAGCTTTTTTTGCAAAAAGATTTCTTGTTGATTCATTTTGTCGTTGATAAGGAGGCATAGAATTCACTAATTCATATACTTTAAAAAATCATTCTATTTTACTTTTTCTATTCTCTTTTGAAAGATTTTTATCTTTTAGAAGATCCCTTATCCATTGTTGTTTTTCGGTCAAAGAAAGGACTAAATCAGCTAATTGGAGTTTATCATCTGGAGATAATCATGAATTGTTTGATATCTTCTCAATTACAGTTTTTTTCTCTTCAAAACTAAGTTCTTGTATGATTTCATTTCTTTTCCCTTTTATTGCTTTAATAAGTTCTCTTTTTTCTTCTGGATTTAATTGATCTATTTCTTTTATAGATTTGATTTCTATTTTTTTTGTACCCTTGTATACTTCATTTATAGCTTTATTTAATTCTCTGTGTTTTTGTATGTTTGCTTGTTTTTTTATATTTGCTTGTTTTTGTAGTTCTTTTTCTAGTTCTTTTTCTATTTCTTCTTTCTTTTTTTGTGTATCTTTATTTTTTTCAACAGGAGAAGTAGTACCTTTCTCAGATCAAGTGTTTTTTTTCCCTGTATCATCTCATCCAAATATATCTAACCAGCCCATAAACGCATTGTTTTTTATATAAAGTATATTTCAATTCTATACCAAAACACAAATTTTGCAAATTTTCGATGATTTTTTGACAGAATTAAATTTTTTAGTATACTTTTAGAAACGTACTTTATATTCGTGAAAATTTTATATGAAACAAAAAATTAAAAAAGTATTGATAAATGTAAATGATAAAATTCTTGAAACAAAAGATAAACTTTTTCAAACAAACGAACAGGAGATACATAACTGATTATTTTCTGTTATTAAGAAAAATCTTTTTTCTATACCTGTTTCTATTAGAGTTGTTTCATTTTCATTGTTTTTATTTATGTTGGGTTGGGGATTGTGAGCTGATACATATTTTTCTGTCTATTTAAAAAGTATCGTTGATGATGTTTTGTTTCTTTCAATTATTTGAGCATTGTTACCTTTTAGCAAAATGATTTTGTCTCTTTCTATATGAGAATTAAATGATCGTGGAAACATGAAAATATTATTGTTTATGAGCAAAATATTTTATATTATTGCCGGATTCTTATTTTTATTTGCAGGTATTTTTCATCAACCAATTATACTTATTATTGCTGTTGTGTTAAATGGTTTTGCTGGTGCAACTATGTTTACTACCTATGAAAGTTATATTCGTTTAGAAAGTAAAAAACATTCTCCGGGAAATTCTCGAGGTCTCTATTTTTCTAGTATCAATGCCGCATATCTAATTGGAGCAATTCTTAGTGCCGTTATTATTAATCGAATAGAACTTCCTTATGTATATATCTTTGTAATTATTTTTGGTATACTTTCTCTATTTACTGACAAAAAAATTGTTATTCATCAAAAAAGACACCTTAAAGAAGTTTTTTCCAAAGAAAGTTTTCTTCATCAATTTATAAAAGAAGTCTTTTCTTTTGCGCCACTAAAAAGGGCTTATATTGCAGTGAAATGATATTCAAAATCGATGATATATACATTGGGATTTGAAGCTTTGTTTAATATTATGGCATATATCTGATTCTTATTTATTCCTCTAGTGGCTATCAAAAACAATCTTAGTCTATCTGAAATTGCTTTGGTATTTTGACTTATGAGACTACCCTATGTAACTAATTTTTTTACTAATGGATGGTTTGATCGTTATGACAAAAAGCTTTTCATTATCATAGTTATTTTGTTCTTATCTTTCCTTTTTGCTTCATTTGGATTCAACGAATCTTTTTGAAGTATTTTAATTATATCTTTTGGAATATCGCTTGGGCTTTCTATGATAAGACCCGTTATTTCAAGTCTAATTTCGGAACAAACTCATATAAATGATACAGGAACAATAACTGGTGTACAACAATTTGTAGCAATGTTAGCGTGTATTTTTGGAAGTATTGGATTCTGATTTTTTTCAGAAATTTTTGGAATGCAAACAACATTTATTTTGGTAGGATTAAGTTTATTTGTCTTGGCAATTTGGGGAATTGGTAAAAAAATGAAATATAGAATTAATACTTTGAAAACAAAAAAGATAATCAATAGTATGTAAATCATACTAATATATTATATAATTTTTGCAAATTATGTCAACCTTAATTGTCAGTTTTTCTTCGGGGAAATTGACAATTTTTTTTTGTCGGGTAGAATTATCTTAAGGACTTTTAGATGTATAAAATTATTATAATGACAGGTCTTAATAGTAATAGCAATGTTGTTCAAAACACTTTAGAATCTCTTTCTTCTGAAGAACTTTATAAGAAAGCTTTTGAGCTAAGAGACAAAACAGATCCTGCTTCTCAAAAAGAAAGTAAGGAAGTAGAAAACGAGATTAGAAGAAGAGAAAAAAATAATTCAGACCCAGAAAAAACTTCTAAAGAAAAATTGGATGAATTTTTCAAAGATAAAAAAACGAAAAAACTATCTAAAAAGGAAAAGGAAGAACTCTATAATCTTATTCTTGAAGAAATCAAAAAAGCAAAAACGCCTGATACTGAAACAAAAAAACAAATAGATAGCAAACAATCTGAAATAGATAGATTAACATCTTTATTGAAAGAAGAAAAGACAACAAACAATGAAATATTAACAGATATGCCTAGTCTTAAAGAATATTTTAGTTTGGAAAGAAGAAGATGATCTAGTATGCTAAAGAAATTTGATACATTCAAAAAAGATTCAAAAAATTATCCTAAAAATCTTTTGATCTATAGTATGGGAATTACCAATAGTAAAATTTTATGAACAAGACAAAAATTAAAAAGAGGCTGGGTTACTCTTGCCTGGAAACGAAAAGAAGATGATATTGTGAAAAATTTAAAAATAATGTTAGATAAAACAAAAACAGACTCTAGTGATTCTAAATGGAATGCTGCTATCAAAAAGGCGTTATACAAAGAAATTCAACAAGCCCTTGAAGAGCACAAAAACAAGTTAATTAAACAAAATTCTTTACCAGATTATAAATAAATATGTTAACTACATTATCTCAAGCAAAAACATTTGTTCATGAAAAAATAGCTGAATATTTGCCATTAGAAAATATTGAAAAAGATATTTTAGATACTTTGTTAGAAGAAACTTTTTTTGCAAAAATAGAAAACATTGTGAGTGAACAAGATATTGAAAATCAACATTTTGAAAAGGAAGAAGACTTAGATGCATACCTCTTTCACAAGATTCAAAACTATACAACATTATTGGAAGAAGCTACAGCAGAAACAATTACTGACTATATTATCAACGATCAAGACTCTGAAGAAAACGATTTACCTCCCTCTACAAACGAATAATATGAAAAAAGAAGCAACAACACTCACTCCAGAAATTGTTGAGACACCTGAAAAAAAGGATGTTGTTTCTGAAGTTGTTGAAGAGAATAAAGAGTGAGAAAAGACAAAAGAAGTGGTAGAAGAAGCCAAGAAAGAATTTTTGAAAGCTAATGGACCATTGTCCTATAATGATACAAAAAAGATGGAAAAAGAGTTTGTAGAAACGTTTGTGGACCTCACACCTCAAGGAGTTCTCAAAACACTTAAAGATAATATGCCAGATATTTTTAAAGAAAGTACTACGATAGAAGACGCTTTATCTATCCTAAAAAGAGGGAAAGATGGTGATGATGAAAATCTAGAACTTGGAAAAAACGAGAACTTGTATCATTGGCTGAAAGAAAATGTGAAAGAGAAAGAGAAAAACAAAAACGAACATATTGATGAATTAAAACAAGAACTACAGAAAGAAAAAAATCCTATTATTGAACAGATAGTAAAGACAAATACAAAAGAAGAACATAATAAAAAAGATAAGAAGGAAGATAAACAAGAAGAAAAATCAGAATCTAAACTTTGGAAAGTTACCAAAAATGTTATTAATCGACCATTGAAGCATACCTGGCTAGGAAAACATTTAGTTAAGGAACCCGCAGAATGGATATGGAAGAAAATAAAGAAACCATTTAAAAAATAATCGTTTTATTGTTTATATTATCTATTATGACAAGCACACAAGCAGAAGATTATCTAAAGCAATCTCAAAACATAGCTAGAAAAGCAATGGATACAAACAATTCACTGTCTTCTAAAATATCGGATGAGATGTTCTCTCTATTGGAAGCTGGAGAAGGCTCTTTTTATCTTAGAGATCAAATAGATAATTTTTTAGATAATAGAATAAGAGGACTTAATTCAACATTGTGATATCAATGGACAACTCTTAGACAATTAATGAGTATCAAAGATAAAATTGCTTATGCTGTTGCTATAGAACATACACATACACTTTATCCAGCTAATCCAAATGATGTTATTGTTGATGAAAAAATTCTTCCTCATATAAATCCTCATGGAATCGTCGAAGAAACATTGAAAAAAAGACTTGATGAAGTTATTCAAGATGTTGAAGAAAATCTCTTAACTAAACAAGAATTTACTGAATCATGGATTCTTCGTCATGCAGCTATAAATAGATTTTCTTGTAATTTAGATACAGCTGAAAGAGCTAAATTAAATACTTTTGCAAACAAAGTAAAAAAACTTTGTAGTGATCAATGATTTGATATATTGGCAGAAAGCAGTCATTTTACTTTTGAGTCTGATGCTCAAAAAATCATTAAACTTAATGAGGTGCTAGCTCAGCTTTCTGCTATGGGTGTCGTGATTCCTGATGATATTCTCAAAGAATTTTCTGGAAATGGAGAAAAAGATAAAAATGGGAAAACGATTAATTGATTCGAAAGACATATTGAAAAATTAAAATCTGTAGATAAAGCATATAAACATCTGACTAACACTTTGCAGATGGTGCATGAAACAGCAAAAAATACGGATAAATCTATGATTACTCCTAAACAGAAAAAACAATTGGAAGAAGTCATGGATAAATTGGAACTTAGAAAAATAATTGAAGATCGTATAGTAGACTTTAATAAAGAAGAAAATTTTGATAAAAACACTGAACATTGAACTCCTATGGAATTACTAAAAACAATTAAATGATCAACAAAATTTACTGAAGTAATATCTGCAATAGGAATAGAAAATGATTTTGATCATTGGTTTCTCTCTTGGGTAACCTTTGAACTTACTCATTGAGCACATAGCCTTCTGACTAAGAAAAAATCTGAAGCATTTGGTGGCGAAAAGAAAAAATAT
This sequence comes from candidate division SR1 bacterium RAAC1_SR1_1, assembly GCA_000503875.1. GTDB lineage: Bacteria > Patescibacteriota > Gracilibacteria > Absconditabacterales > Absconditicoccaceae > UBA5124. The sequence goes on along the minus strand of CP006913.1, from coordinate 13,917 downwards.
GAAGAAGATTGTAACTCACGAAGATGAATGATGAGAAATAAAATTTTTGAAGTATATGATAGAAATGTAGCATTACGTGGTGCAGCTAGTAGAGACCGAGATTTTGCTGATGATGCTGATTTTGATCGTATGAATAGTTATTTTACAAAATTTCCAAACTTGTTTTTTAATAGTCCTGATGATAACTATAACCATGTAGAAGGAGAAAATCCTGCTGATAGAAATGCGCTTCATTTTGATAAAATGAGAAGTATCTTGGCTGCAATCCTAAGAAGAAGAGTTCCCGCTTTGAGAAGTAGTGATAGAATTAGAAGAGGATCATATCCTAAAATTATTGTAGATTGGGCTCGCCACGCATTAAAATGAGACCAAAGAGGAATCTTTAATTGGATTGATAGACAAATAGAACATGCTGATGATGCAAGTATTATTGCTATGACTATTATGTTTCAAAATGAAGCAAATAACAAATTATTTTATGAAGAAAAAGATCCTTTTGAAGTAAAACCAAAACGATATTCAAAAATATTCAAAAAAGTTGCTGGTGCTGAAAAATGAAGACAGGCAGTGAGAGATAAATTTGCTCCTGCAACCAATCTTGCTTTGAAAGCAACGGAAACCACAGTAAAATGAGCTGTAGGCGCTGCCGCTTGGACGGTTCAAAAATGAGCAAACATTATTAATACTCCTCTAGAGAAGATAAATGAGTGGATGGGTAAACAATCAAATTGGAACCCTATTAAACTTGGAATGATTGCCACTAAACCTATGCAATGGCTTTTGAATCCTTTGAGTAAATGAATCAAAACAGGAAAAGATGGAGAAAGAACAGCTATTACTGATGTACTTTCTAACTGATATAAAGTATGAACAGAAGCTTTGCCTGTAAAAGAATGAGAAGAGAAAAAAACTAAATATCTTTTTCAATGGCTTACTAGAGGAATTTGATCAATTACCGAATTCTTTGGTAAAACTGTGGCGGATTCATGACAATGGATGCAAGATAAATATACTGTAGCTAGTCAAAGAAATGTCTTGTGAGCTCTCTATGATGCTTGACAAAAAGAAGACCGATGGAAAGATTTGATGGCAAGTGGAGGACTAGAAAATGTACTCAATCTAAAAAATATCTGACCCAAACTCTTTGATGATGATGGTAGAATTTTACCGGTTGATAAACCAGAAGAAGATTGTCCAGAAATCAAAGCAGGTAAAAATATTATTAAAAAGTTAAAAGAACAACTTCAAGATCTTCAAAAAGGTATTGAAGAAGAAAAATCAAATATTCAAAAAAGAATAACGAAAGCTATTGAAGAAAATAATGATAATAATCAAGATTATTTTTTCTCTAAACTCAGCCAAATTCAAACAAAAGATTGAATGATTAGCCAAATTAAAATCAAATTTGAATCACTCCTACCTCTTCTTAAAGATCCTATTAAAAAAGATGCTGATATAAAAAGAATATTATCTGAAATTATTGATCTTATCGATAATAGCACAAAATGATTCTTAACAATAGCTAAAGAAAAAATCAAAGATATACTTGATACAGATAAAACAAATACTAAATCAAAAGCTTACCAACAAAATTTAATAATTAACGCTCAAACGGATATTAATGAAGCAGAAAGTGAAATTTCAGCATATTCACCAACACCAGGGGTAAAATGATCTTGAGATCCTTCAAAATTAAAACTGGCTAATAGTAAAAAAAATACTGCACAAAATGATAAAGCAACAGCTAAATTAGAAAATACTAAACTTAATGATGAATTACTTGACCTTAATGGTCGAACATCTTGGTTAGAAAAAACAAAATCTTTATCTGAAATTCTATCCACTACTATAGACAAAGATACATTAAATACATTTATTAATAGTTTGGATCTTGCTATATATAAACCGGCATCTACAACAGTCCAACAAACAACTCAACAAACAGCAAATAATCTAGCTTGAGCGCTTGTTACTTCATAACAATATATTTTCATCAAAAAAACCTCTGATCACTCAGAGGTTTTTTTATCTAATTATTTATTTTCCAACTATCACATTTTGTCCTTTACTTCTCCATTCTAAGAATTTTGCTTTGAGCAATGCTCTATATTGGATAGCATATTGTGCTACGCTAAAAATAGATGTTGTTGCGATGTAAAGACCAACTCCAGCTTGAGTTCCATATACAAATGATCCTATCATAAACACCATAAAGACATTCATAAAACCCATCATTTTCCCCATATCTGGTACGTTTGCACCAGGAATACTTGGTGTCATAGGTTTTGCAAGTGTTGTAAGTTTCATTTGAAGAAAGGTAAAAACAGCTGCTATAATAGTTAATGCAATATTTTTTGTTGCCAATAAATCTATTCCCAAAAACATATGATTGATATTTGCTGGATCTAGATATTTTTGTCCAAATGGCATGAAACTATATAGCCATTCTGCTGGAATATCGTTGTTGGAAATTTTTCTAATAACAGTATAAAGTCCTATAAAAACTGGTATTTGAATAAGCATCATAAGACATCCCTTAAGTGGTCATTTTCCATGAGTTTTGAAAACTTTCATCGTTTCTGCTGAAAGTTGTTTTGGATCGTCTTTGTACTTTTCTTGAATTTCTTGAAGTTTTGGTTGAAGATCGCCCATTCCTTTTTGCATATCGTTTCCGATAGATGTTTGTTTGATCATTGCCAATCTTGTAATAACCGTCAACAAGATAATAGCTATACCCAAATTTCCTCCAAAAATTGCCAAGAAGATAACCATTACATTGAAAATCGGACGATACAATATTTCCATAAATAAGAGCGAAAAAATATTCATTGTTTGTTTTTAAAAATAAAAGAGTTTTTTGATTATACTTTCATAACATCTTCTGATTTAATTTTTACTATAGAATCGATATTATCATTCATACTTTTTACCAAGGCATCGATTTCTTTTTCATTGAATTTGTGAGCATCTTCACCAATTAATTTATCATCAAATTGTTTTTTGGTATCTTTCATTGCATCTTGTCTTACAAGTCTAATACGAGCTTTAATCTCTTCTCATAAGGCTTTTACTTGTTTAACAATTTCCAATCTTCTGTCTTGTGTCAATGGAGGAACTTTAATAATAATATAGCTTCCTTCATTTTTTGGTGTTAATCCACAATTAGAATCATAGATAGCTTTTTCTACATTTTTGAGTTCACCTTTGTCTCGGGTTTCGATTTTTATCGTCTGAGCATCCATAATAGAAACATGTCCTACTTGAGGAATTTTAAGTGATCATCCATAACTAAGATTTACTTCAATATTTTCTACTAATCAAGCTGAAGCTCTTCACATTTGTAGTCATTTTAACTCTTTTTCGAGGTATTCAATTGCTTTTTGCATTTGTTGTTTATATGGAGCTATATCCATTGTATACAGTTTTACATAATATAAAAATATTGGCTTTTTGGATTGTAGGAAATGGAAGCTTGTTTTCAAGTTTAAGTTTGATTGAATATATGTATTTAGCACTAACCCAACAAAAATAAGCAAAATGTCAATTAATAATAATCAGAATTGCCTTCTGTTCTTTGAAAAATAGATGAAAAAAGATATACTTAATTAAGATTTATTTACCGTCAAAAACTAGATATGAAGAACTATCGCCATCATCTTGGAATTATACTCTTTGTGGGAATCTTTTCTCTCCTCGGAATTTCCTTCTTGACACTTAAAGAAACCACAAAAGCAGCTGTTCCCAACGAATATATTGCTAACTATGAAATCAAAACTTCTTGGGAAAAAACCCTAGGAATTTTCGTGGAAATTGATGCGTATACAAAACTTGGAAATAGTATTCATCCAGATAAATTTAAAGAACTTAATCAACATTTTACAGCTCTTTTTCCAAAATTACCGCAGGAATATTCATTTAAAGTAACATATCAACAATGTTCTTTATTAGCAAATCAATTGGGAACAATTTCTTCTAATGACCCTAATTATAGATCTCTTTTTGCGTCATTTATGTCAAATTGTTATAAACCATTTACTGATGTGCTCAAAAAAATTAATACACAATTTACTGCTTATCCCAAGGCTACTGCGTCACCAAGATTGGGGGCTGCTCCTTTGACTGTAACATTTGATTGAAGAGAAAGTACTGATCCATCAAATGAAACAATTCCTTCAAGAAATTTTTTCTGGTATTATAGAGATATCAATGGTATTGATCAAATTATAGGAAATGGTCCTGTCCTTACGTATACATTTGAAAAGGAAGGAAATTATATTGTACATCTTACGGTAAGAAGCTCCAATAAAGCAAAAGGAATTTTGGATGGAGATCAAACAATATCTATTGATGTTGCGCCAAAATCAGCAGTTATTTCTGTCCATGCTAACTGACAAAAAATGGACAAAAATGGTAAAGTAAAGATTGGAACCTTGGAAGCTGAAAAAGGTGTAGTATTAGATGCTACTTCTACTATTGCTATGGGATGAAGACAAATCCTTTCTCATACTCGACAAATCACTTCAAGCGATTGATTTAAATATATCAAAACTAGCGAAAACAAACCAGATTTAATTAGAGTTTCTCTTCCTTGAAGATGAGAATATAAGGTTTCATTGAGCGTAACTGATAATGAAAACAATATTACTTCAGAAAAATTTGATTTAATTGCATCGGATCCTGTTGCGGTAATCAAACAACAACCAGAAGATGGAACAACATCAACCGTATTTCTTTTTGATGGAAGCCCTTCTTATTCTGTTGTTTCTTCATTAAAACTTTATACTTGGGAAATCTTTGATCAAAACGGAAATAAATTAGAAACGTATCAAGGCAAAGATATTAAACAACAGTTTAAAAAACCTGGCTTCTATACTATCAAACTTACTGTCGAAGACGATCTTGGGCAGACCAATATTGATACTATCCAAGTATATGTAGAATCAACTGACCCTATTCCTCAATTTACTGTTACTCCATCAAGTGAATGGCTCAACCCTTCTAAATTTCTTATTGATGCAACTATTAGTTCTGATGTAGACAAAACAAATGGTATAGATACATTGAGTTATGAATGGATTTTCCCAGAGGCAGCCAAAGTAAACATTGTTTCTACCGAAGATAATAATGGAAAAATTGTTGCAGAATTTAACAGTATTGGAAAATTTAAATATAAACTTATTGTAAAAGATCAGTATGGAAAAATGGGAGAATTGGAAAAAGATATAGAAATAAAATCTATACTTAGACCAGAAATTTCTGTTTCGCCTATTGCTATGTCATGGGGAAATCCAATGACATTTACTGTCACAACAAACCAACCAATATTTGCTTATGATTGGAATTTTGCTGATGGTGATCAAAGAACTATTCAAGCAGATACCATTACCCACCTTTATAAAAAGACTGGTATTTATATTGTAAAATTAAAGGTAAGTGGAGCAAATGAAACTTACAATGAAATTATCAAAACGGTTTTTGTGGGAGAAAAAGATTATCCAATAGCTGCTTATGAAGTTTATGATAAAACAAATATTATCCTTACCCAAAATGAAGCCTGCAAAGAAGCCGATCTTACCGTAAGTTGAGGAATTGCAGAATACCCCGCTTATCAAATCGATAGATATCAAGAAATAGTAATTAATCCATTAATATCTGTTAATACAAAAGGAGAAAAATCAGATTTACAATTTTATTTTCAACCAAAGAACAAGGAAATTTACAAACAAACAACGTTCACTTACAAATTCGATGAACTAGGTTGTAACTATGTTGATCTGACTGCTGAAGATACTTCTATTGGCAAAAATAATGTAACAAGAATTTGGTTTCGTGTGGTAAATTCTTTGCCAAAATTAGACAATATCGTTCTCTTTTTCCCTCAATATGGAAATGAAATTGGCGTTGGATTCAACGAAAATCAAGTAAGAGATATTTTCAATAGCAATTTTGATCCATTGATTGTAAAAGTTAGTGCGACCAATTCTATAGATCCTGATTGATTTATATCATACTATAAATGGTATTATTATCTCAAAGATGATCCAACAAGATTTATTGAAACAAAAATTACTCCAGGAGATATTCCATATGCATTCTTTTCATTGCCAAAAATTCCTGGTGAATACTCTTTTGGTGTAATGATGTACGACAACGACGAGGGAAAAAAATCTAGTCAAGATATTATCGGAAATTGACCTATCGTCTTTTTCCCACCTGATTCATCTAGACCAGATGTACCTTTGGTAACACTTAGAATGAGTAGTTCTGCTGTTGAAGTTGGAGATGAAGTTACCTTTGATATTGTTTCAAAAGTGATTTCTGACAGACCAGATTTTGTCAAAGAAAGAACTCTTTATTATGATTTTGATGGAGATTGAACTTGGGATCTAGTAACAAAAAAAGATCGTGTAACATATGCTTATACAAAACCTAGTGATACTAGTGGATTTAAACCAAGAGCTTCTGTACTCTATAGATGATACAGATGAGTTTCTAATGGAGGAAATATTATCGTCAGAAATGGTTTAAAACCAAGATTACTTTTTGATGTAGCGGGAAATTTTGTTATATTTAGAGATGTAAGTCTTGGAGATATTGCACAAAAAAGAATTTGTCCAGATGCCAAAACTTGTACTGATGCAAATGCAATAGCTACAGGATCAGCATTTTCTTATATATATCCTGGACCAGGAAAATACTTTGCGTCAATTGATTTAGCTGATCAACACGCTAATGAAGCAAAAAAAAGACTAATCATAACTACAGAAACTTGATCAAGCACCAAAAATTATGAATTTTTATCTATTCCTGAAGCAACAGTTACTAGTAGTGGTATAGAACTTTTTGTAGGTAATAATTTGGATAATACTATTCTTTTTTATATCAAACATAACGAAAATCTTGGACCTTGTTATATAGATATAGACGTCAATGAAGATAGTAATGGTAATGGTAATCCTTTGGATGATGCTGATTCTCAATGTAATGAATTGTATCTCCAAAAATACGAAGCTAAATATGATAGTAGTATATGAAGACTTTATTATTCAGATAGAAATAAAAAATTGGTTTCTGAAGATTTCACTATCTGATTTATTGATTTTGAAGTTGCATTAAATGCAGAAGATAAAAAAGTATATGATCAAATTACTGTTTTGATAAAAGAACTTGGTGGACCAGAGTGGTTTACAGGAACGAATAAAGTATTCAAAGATATGTTGAAAGGACTTAGAGATAATATTTCTGACAAATCATCAACTCTTTCGACAGTGGTTTCACTCAAAGATTATCTTGGAAGAAACACCATCAAACTCGATGAAAAACAAGACGATATGCTCAAAAAAATATTTTTGGAACTTTCTAATAGATCAACTGCAGCAGCAGAATGACTTGGAGAATACGGTATTGCAAAACAAGATATTCTCTCTATTCTTCCTACAAATCTAGCAATAGATGTTGATGGTTTATTTAAAGAATTTGAAACTATTGTAGGTGATGCTTCTTTGGGTATTAGTCAACAAGACAAGAGAAAAGAATCTCTCCAAAAGATCATTAATGTTATTAGTAAAAATGTTGCTCCGGATTGATCAACACCAACAAATACACAAATAGATAAAACTGATATGGATACTATTGTACTTCCAAATATTTGTACTATTATGAATATTTATTCTATTCCAAGTTCACTTTGTAGTACAACAGATATCAAATCTGTACCAGATAATGTTCCTTTGGAAACAGGGACACAATCAACAAACTGGCTCAAAATTATCTTTATCGTTTTGTGAATTCTTGTTGTAGGATTTATTGGTATTGTTGTTGTTTTTGCAGTAAAAGCTAAGATGAAACAAGAACAAGAAGAACAAGAGGAAACCCAAACCCCTGCCGCATAATAATATTTGAAAATATAGATAAAAAACACCTCAAAAAAGGGGTGTTTTTATCATAGGGAAAATTTGCTTTTTTCGGGCTTTTGGAATATAATTTATATAGGATTTTAATATATAATTTAAAACCATGAGTGAAACATTATCTAGTAAGCAAATTGATATTCATGATAGTATGAGAGATTGGGCAAAAGAAGAAGTTGGAAAAGCATATAAAGATACAAGATCAGATTTGATAAATTTGAAAGATCTTATAAAAGATAATAAGCTTGAAGAGACCCTCACCCTAGAAAATGTGAAGGATGTTTTAACAAAAGCAAAAAATCTTGGATATGCAGAATCCTATAAACAACAATGAGCAGGATTAGTGATGAGTCTCCAAATTGCATTGAAAGAATTAAGTAAAACGGCTGGAAATGAAGATTTGAATCCAGGAATAATTGATGGAGTTTATATGAATCAAAACGATAGAGACTCAAAAGATCCCGAACAATACAAAAACAGCAATACACGAAAAGCGGTAAAATCTTTTCAAAGCAAAAATGATTTAACACAAGATGGCTGGGCCGGTCCTTTGACTATTGCTAAAATATTGGAAAAACTCGAAGGAACAACAACTGCTACAACAATAAGCATAACCCCAGAAATTCCAGTAATTACTGATGCCGAAGTAACTACTACTGTTCAGGTAACTACTACTGAAGTATCAACTGCAGAAGCGTCAACTAATGTAGTACCAACTGTTATTACTACTCCTGATGTTCAAGAACACACAGAAGAAATTACCACAAATCCTGAAGTCTTGCAAAATACAGAAAGATTGACTGCAATTACTACTAAATATGATGTAGCAGGAAATAATAATAGTCTAATAACACTAACTTCTACAGAAAAATCAGGGGACAAGGTTCTTGCAAAATGAAAGGTTTGAAATGATGATGTATCTATTTTGTTTGATTGAAATTATACCAATCCTAGACTTATAAGAGGAGATAAAGAATATAATGTTTATGAAATTCCTCAGGAATGAAGTACTAAAAATAAAATAGTTGTTGTACCAGATTCAGCGGTTGTTATAGAAAAATTTCTTAGCTACAAGGATAACTTAATGCTTTGAAATGAAACCGTATGAAATGGTAAATTTGATTTTTCTCAGAATGATAAAATAACTCTCGTTTTCCAAAAAGCAGACCAAAAGATAAGAGTAGACTTTGATAATGCGGGGAATTTAGTTGCTAATCAGGAAATTGCTTTCGATTGAAAAAACCATATTGTAAGTATTAACGAAAAGAAAATTTTATTTACAAAAAAACAAATAGATTCTAATAATAGCTATTCTAAATTAGCCGATCTTGAAAAAGATGAAAATATAGAAGAGTTTGAAATCTCATTAGATAAAGACGAAAAAATAGGAATAAATAATATTAAATTTATGGATAAATTAGAAAAAGAAGTTGATGGTTTACAAAATAATTTAAAAAACATTTCTGATCCTAAAATTAATAATAAATATACAGAGGAAGATAAATCTCAGATAAAAGATTATATGGAAACAACTAAAAAACATATAGAATTATTTTCTAATGAACTAATAAACTGAAGAAAACAATTAAATAAAGATTATGATAACTTAAAAGAAAGTATTAAATTATATAGAGAAAAATGAGTAGAAAACGATAATATGGATTATATGTTATTAACAAGTGATGTTAGAATGAACTCGATGCAATATAACTGAAGATTTAATAGTCATAATATGAAATTATCTTGATTAAAAATTATAATAAATGATTTCAAAGAAAATTTAAAAACTTTTGAAAAATGATGATGACTTACAATCAGATTAAATAATAAAACATGGGCAATAAAAGAAGCACAACAAACATCTTAACAAAAAAATCTCCCAATTGGGAGATTTTTTATATCATAAAATTTTCTAGTACATATCCATTCAACCCATTCCTCACATACCAGCTGGGGCGTGATCATGTGGCGCTTCTTTTGTTGGAGAATCTACAATAACTGCATCAGTAGTGAGGAACATGGCTGCAGTGGAAACTGCGTTTTCCAGAGCAACTCTGATTACTTTTGCAGGGTCGATTATTCCGGCTTTGAAAAGATCCTTGAACTCTCCGGTTTTGGCATCAAAACCATGGTTAAAATCTTTTTCTTCTTTGATCTTTTCAACCACTCGATCTCCTTTATATCCAGCATTGTTTGCGATCTGGATAACAGGATATTGGACAGCATTTTTTACTATCTCTATCGCAATATTTTCATCTTCATCATCAAATGAGAGGGTATCCAAAATCTTTGAAACCTTGAGCAGAGCAACTCCTCCACCTGCAACAATTCCTTCTTGTACTGCTGCTCTCGTAGCATTGAGTGCATCTTCGATTTTGTATTTCTTATTCTTCATTTCCATTTCAGTAGCGGCACCAACTTTAATCACCGCAACTCCGCCAACTAGTTTTGCTAATCTTTCGGCAAGTTTTTCTTTGTCGTATTCTGAAGTCGTATTTTCTAATTGTGCTCTAATAGTATCAGCTCTTGCTTGGATTTCTTTTTGTTCACCTTTTCCGTCTACGATAATAGTGTTGTCCTTGCTAGAAATTACCTTATCTGCTTTACCGAGCATATCAATTGTAGCTTCTTCCAATTTGAGTCCAAGTTCTTCAGTAATTAATGTTGCACCCGTAACAGTAGCAATATCTTTGAGCATTTCTTTTTTACGATCTCAAAACCCTGGAGCCTTGATTGCCAAAACATTGAGCATACCTCTGATTTTATTGAGAACAAGCGAAGCTAATGCCTCTCCTTCTACATCTTCTGCAATAATCACGAAATCTTTTTTACCGCTCATAGCAACCGCTTCCAACAATTGTAATATATCTTTGATAGATGATATTTTCTTGTCCGTAACCAGAATATATGGCTTTTCAATAATTGCTTCCATTCTTTGAGGATCTGTCACAAAATAAGGTGAACTATATCCTTGGTCAAATTGCATTCCTGTTTTGATTTCTTTGGTAAGTCCGATTGATTTACCTTCTTCAACCGTAATTGTTCCTTCATTTCCAATTTCTTCCATCACTTCAGCAATCAAGCTTCCTACCTCTTCATCTTGAGCAGAAATAGTTGCAACTTGTTTGATTTCTTCTTTATTTTTGATAGGTTTTGCTTTTGCTGCAAGATCTTCAATCAGTTTAGCAACTGCCTTATGAAGTCCTCTTCCGAGTGCAAATGGATTTACTCCAGATCTAATATATCTAAGTCCTTCTTTTGCCATTGCGTGTGCAAGAACAACAGTAGTTGTCGTCCCATCTCCAGCTTCTTTATTGGTTTTTTCAGCTGCTTCCTTGATCATAGAAGCACCAATATTGTGTGCTTTATCTTCTAAATCAATTTCTTTGGCAACCGTTACTCCATCATTTGTTATAGTCGGAGCACCGTAAGATTTTTCCAATATCACATTTCTTCATTTTGGTCCCATAGTAACTTTAACCGCGTTTGCAACCATTTCGATTCCTTGGAAAATATTTTTGCGAGCTTCGTCGCCATAATGTATTGTCTTTGCCATTGTTGATAAAATTAAAATTTAAAATTTCAGAATTTAATTAATCTGATTCTTTTTCGTTACTATTTTCGTTCTTCTTTTCATCACGAAGAGTTGCTTTTACATCTGCTATCAATGCATCAGCAATATCTTCAAATTTTAGCCTTTCTTGAAGTTCTTTTACTTCTTTTTCGTAATTGTTTTTTGGCATTGTTTATTGATATTATAATAAAGTATTATTGCTTTGCTAAGATTGAAGATTGTTTGATCACTAAATATTTTGTTCCATCTACGTCTAATTCATCTGGTGCGTATTTGGTAAAATAAACGATATCTCAGACTTTTACATCAATAGGGGCTCTATTTCCATTATCAAGAATTTTACCATTACCCACGGCTACAACCCTTCATTTGCTTGGTTTTTCCTTATTGTCAGGTAAAAGAATTCCTGATCTTGTTTTGTTTTCTTCTTCGATAGCTTCTATCAAAATATGATCTTCTAAAGGAGTAAGTTGCGCTTTATTTGTCATTGTTCAAACATATAAAAAATAAAAATATCACAAAAGTTGTTTACGTGCTATTTATAAAAAATTCAAATAAAATTTCAAGAGAATTTTGAAAATATAAAAAAGGCCTACATTCATATCTGTAAACCTTGGATATTTTGAAAAGAATAAAAATCCTCTTCTCTATTATATACTTCTATGGTATTAGAATCAAAGAAACCTTTGACTCTCTCTTCTATATTTCACATTTTATTGTGAAATTTTTTATTTTACCATCTATTTCTATACTAAATATCTACGCATATTATTACAAAAATCAACAGGAAATAGCGGTTTTACACACTTTTTTTACCTACTATAAAAGAGATTAAAATTTGATTTATCGAATTTGTTAAAATTTGACAAAATTCACTTTTTGGGATATACTTAGTATGTTTTACTTACTATTCGATACATGGACAAAAAAACATATGTACTTAAGGCACTTGAACTTTTGAAAGATACCTGGGATTTGGCTAGAGCATGGATTATAATCATAAATCAAATGGAGGTCGATGAAGCCATTTTGGATATCATTATCAAAACAATTGATACGTCTCTAGAACAAGCTAAAGAATCAGAAGAAAAGAAAAAACTTACGTGACTCAAAGAGTACCTAGAAAAAGTTAAATCAGCAGAAACTGTTTCACAAGAACAAGATAAAATTTCTTTGGCGGATTTAGACAAATTATTGGAAACTATGTAATTTTTATTTTTTATAGATATTAAAATGGGCGGAAATACGGCGGAAACAGCAACACCAAAATTTGAATTAAAACAAGAAGAATTGAAACAAGAAAATTTTTGAAATACTTTACAAAAAATAAATGAGCATTTGCAAAATAAAGATAATGCAGATACTTTATCTCATATTTTGGATGATGCTTTTAACAAAGCTTTAACTGATTTTTGAAAGGATAATAAAGATAAATTAAATTCTCTCAATACTGTCGTAACTAGTGCCTTAACCTGATTTACTTGAGAATTAACTGAAGAACAAAAGCAAGATAAGCAAACTTTAGAAAATCTACAAGCTTTACTAAAACCTTTTGTAACGCAAAATACAGAAAAACCTGTAGAAAATAAATTTGAAACATGTACGGTAAAACCATGAGATACTCTATCAAAAATAGCAAAAGAAAAATGAATAACTTTAGCTCAAATCCAAGATTTAAATTTTGATTTATTTAAAGAATGAAAAGATAGTAAATGAAAATTACGCAAACAAGATGGTGGTCTAATTTACCCTGGAGATGTTATCAAGATTAAAGAAGAAAAAAATACACCGCAACCTATTACTCCTGAAGTTGTTACCCCTGAAGTTATTACTCCTAAGACTACCGAAGATGTTACAAAAAGAGATGATATCAAAGTTACCGAAGATGTTACAAAAAGAGATGATATCAAAGTTACCGAAGATGTTACAAAAAGAGACGATATCAAAGTTACCGAAGATGTTACAAAAAGAGACGATATCAAAGTTACCGAAGATGTTGAACCGAGAGTTGAAACCGACAAAGTTAACGAATCTTTAAATACAGAGTTAATTAAGAATCTTGAAAATGAATTAAAAAACTTTTGATATGATATAAAATATAATAAGGATTGAGAAATCGTTTTTTCTACAAAAAAAATCAATAGCGGAAATATCAATGCCATATCCTCAGATATGTCTACTGCAAAAAATAAAGCATTAATAAATTTTACAGATAATATAATAAATATTAAATATCCGAAAGAAAAATGGAACTCTTTTGATAAACAAACGAGAATTGACATTAGAAATAATGTTGATTATTTAATTAATCCTTGAAAATGAAGCTTTTTTAAAACAGGTGAAAATTTTAGATATGTTATAGAAAATTGAAGGGTTAATACAAAATTATTTACAAAATTAGATGATTATGAAAAAAAGAATAATATTGTTTAA